>CAYGFH010000008.1:0-3378 GCA_964349125.1 uncultured Gammaproteobacteria bacterium | reverse complement strand
CCGTTAGAATTTAGCAAAATTCAAGAATTGCGGGCATGATAGCTAAACACCTAATAGAAAGGAATTCTAACGGGATGAACATAGTTAAACTACAGATACCAATCGATAAGAATCTAAGAGAGCGCAGCCTAAAAAGAGCTAAGCGTTTGGGCTTTAACTCTCTTCAAGATCTAACGCGAGTGTTATTGGCGGGCTTTGCGGACGAACGGCAAATTGACTTTGATACCGATAGCTGGGGCCAGCCTACCCCAGAAGCCGCTGCCCGCCTGAACCGATGGGCCGAAGAAGCCAAGCGTGACCTAAAGGACGGCAAGCTAGAGACCTATGCAACCGCGGAAGAAATGATGGCGAATCTTCGTAGTTTATGAAAAACTACATTTTTTCAAAAAAGTATGATAAAGCCTATGCCAAACGTATAGGACGTAATGAAAAACTTGATACGCAGGTCGCGCAACGTCTAGCTTTGTTTGTTGACGGGGAGCGTGGCTATCCGCTGGACGATCATGGGCTGACACTGGCAAGTTGGCTGGCAAACGAGCTTTTTCCATAACCGGTGATATCCGAATGGTGTACGAAGATATAGGTGATTTGATCATTTTCATTGATATTGGTACGCACAACCAGGTTTATGGCAGATAGTCTGTAATTGCTTTTGGTTGGGTAGCTTTGGTACATTAGGTGCATGCAGAGGAGAAGTTTTGAACAAATTAGTCGTGGTGAACGACCGGTTTATAAGGTTAACGCGCCCGAGCCCCGTGTGGACCGTACTGAATTGTTAGAAGAGTTAAATAGGCTGCAAAAAGCTCAAAAAAAGCGAAGATGGCGCAGAATTACCCTTTTGCTCTTGGTTCTAGTTTTGCTAGCAAGTGGTGGGTGGTACGGAGTTGGTTATTACCAACACCGCCAATTGACCAACCAATTCCCTGCCTCCATCCGCCAAAGTGTTAAATTTCCTGTTTACCTGCCCTCGCAACCCCAGTTTCAGCCTGATAAACAATCATTCAATTACTCTAACGGCATTCTGCAATACCAGGCTGGTAGCAGCGATGCCCGCGTGACCATTACGCAACAAAAAAAGCCCGCCGACTTTGACCTGAGTAAATTCTCTACCGGCGAGGGGCTTACTAATAAAAATGAGTTGACGATCAACGGCAATAAAGTGCTGCTAGGTACTGTCCGTGGTTTTAGCATTGCCATTATGGACACTGGTCAAACTATTGTGACGATTACGAGTACTTCCGCACAGTCGAGCGCGACTATCGAGTCGGTCGTACGCTCTCTGCAGAAAGTGTAGACCTACCACCACTCAAGCGTGCTACCAGCCTTGATTATCGAACCGTTAGCTGTGGCTGTTTCTGGAGCAAACTGTATCTGTACGGTACCGTCAGCCGATGGAATAAAAATTCCATCTAAAGTATCTATGGTTCCGGTAGTTGCAGATGAAGTAGTGGTGGCGTTGCTACAAGTACTCAAGGCGGAGCCGTTTACTGATTGACTGGCGCTTGCAGTGGCGCCCGATGTTTGCATATATGACAATAGCGTCGGTGCAGCCGGGCCAGAGAGACTGTAAGATATACCGATCGAGGTGGCAGAAGCTGTGTGTATGAATGTACCGTGAAAGCGGTAGGTCACTCCTGAAACTACCGGGAATGACGCACCAGTCACTGTTTGACAGGCGGTAGAGGCAGTACTGGCTGAGTCCGAAGTGAGAGTTATCAACTGGCGGTAACCTAGGCAGTCAGCCCAAGCGCTGTTTTCGTAGCAACGGAATCTGGCGGCGTTGCTGTTGTAGTACATGGCACCGTTGACGCCTGTTGGGTCACCGGTGTTATTTTTGGTATCAAGTACTAACAGGACTCCGATGGTGTCTGCGGTACTATTGCCTACATATAAACGATTGTTGGTTGAATCAAGCTTGAGCAGTTCGGTATCACCAGCATTTTTTATTAAGAACGCGGCGGTGGAATCGGTTTGGTTGCGGAAAGTAGCGGCCCCACCATTTGCGACAACGAATACATCAACTAATGTAGCTGTGGAATCTGTAATCTTAATCAAATTCCCACTGCCAGCACTAGAAACACTAAACACATCGCCAGTGGCACTAGCATAACTTTGAGTTAGACTTAATATGCTAGATGTATCGGAACAGGTACCAGCCGTCTGTGTACAGTTGGAGCTCAAAGTGGCTAATGCACCTGACAAAGTTAATGCTCCCCCCGTATTTGTGGTTAAGTTACGATTAAGGGCAAGCAAACTCCCCGAATTAGTAACCGTAGTTGTGTAAGTAGCAGCGTGTTGACCAAAGATCATATCTGAACTAGAAGATACGGCTGATGTAGACTGTAGATTAATTAGATCGCCCGAGGTAATAGTAGATGTTAAAATTCCGAATACATTCGCAGTCGTGGCAGTGGAGTCAATATCTAGTTGTGCATTTGGAGTGACATCGCCTATACCGACGTTGCCGTTGTTGTCAATAGTCAATACGTCAACGCCATCGCGCTGGAACATAGCTATATTGGCGGTTGGGCTAGGAGCGCTGTTTACTATTAAACCTACCGTAGTACTATCGTAGGCATCTACTTCTAGGGAGGCGGCTGGAGCTTCTGTATTGATACCTATTCTACCTTGCAGGCTGTCCACTCTGAATACAGTCGCGTCAGTAGGATCAAATATTTCCAAAGCGGTTGTGGCTTCATCTGTCGCCTGGATAGCTATTGGTGAACGGATAACTCCGTTTAGGCTAATACTGCCCTCTCCGTACGGGCTGGCGGTGGCACCGGTCTCTAGTTGAACGCCATCCACTGCCCAGGCACGTGCCACCGCATCAGTTTGTTTTATAAATAGATATGGGGTACCACTGACTGTGCCACTATTGAAGGTATAGGTGTATCGGGTCCAGCCATTGGCACTAACTGTCTTTGCGGGACTCAAGAGTGTAGCTTCATCGGAACCATTGAAGGCATAGCCGACCCGTAGTGTTGAAAAAGTTGATGTATTGCTCATGGCAAAGAAACTAACGGTGTATTGTGTGGAACTGGTCAATGTAACGTTAAAGTTCATACCAGCATTAGCGGTAGCGGTGTTGTCACATTCGCCAGATGCGTTGCCGATGTATTTTTGGAAGGTGATCCTGGCTAGAGTACAGCCGGTTCGAGCTGTCCAGCCCGAAGTGTTGGTTTCGAAACTGGGATTTGTAACGTTGTTGGTAACGATACCGGAGGTACCGAAATTAACGACCTGTTCTGCTTGTGTGCCGGCTTTTTGGATTTGGAGGGCGGTGGTGGAATTAGTACGATTCTTGAATGTTACTGCGCCTTCATCGGCTATTGTCATGACATCTACGGCTGTGGCGGTGGCGTCTGTGACTTTGAATAA
>CAYGFH010000007.1:0-19617 GCA_964349125.1 uncultured Gammaproteobacteria bacterium | reverse complement strand
GCCCAATGTATCGCACTAAACGAGGTCTTTGCACTTTCAAAAACCAACTTAGTGAGCGCAGGAGGATTCGAACCTCCAACCGATTCCTTAAGAGGGAATTGCTCTACCGTTGAGCTATGCGCCCTAAACTATTCAATTGTTAAATTATTCACATAGCTCCAACCGCCCCGCATTAACGGGGTGCTCTACCGTTGAGCTATGCGTTCTAATTATGTAATTGTTAACCATTAAAAACCCGTCAACCTACTGTTACGTAGAGAGTGCTTTACCATTTAAGCTGTTGCCAAAACAGTATATTGCGCGCCTGGAGGGAATTGAACCCCCGACCCTCTGTTCCGAAGACAGATGCTCTAATCCGCTGAGCTACAGGCGCAAAAATGAAACATCCCGCACCTTTCGGCACGCCGGTTTGCCTCAATTCTCATATTATATCAAATATTTTGCTATTCCCATATTGACACTTCAGCAATAAGATACTATTGTCCCATCGTATGGCCTTAGAAGTTACGAGGGATCTATTGTCTGCAATAGAACAACCTAGACGGGGAACTATAGCGTACGACTCGAAAAATCTCGTCCACGGTGTGCATGAGAATGGTGAACCAGGATTATTGATGCGGGTAGAATTTAACACCCAACAGTTTGACCTTGATCTTATTGAAGTTGATGCTGGAGTGCATATCGCGTATCTGAATGAAGATCCAAATAGCGGACACGAATCGATTGCACGCGCTACCGGTGTGGAAAAGGCCCGGCTAATATTGAATCTGCACGCTCAAGCGATTTCTATGGGAAAGCCAAATGGCATTGAAGCCGTTTTTACAATTGAATCTAGGAAGTCCACCCCCTCAGCACAGTTAGCTACTCAATTATTTTCTGCAGCGGTAAAAAGACAAATACCATTTGAAGTACTGGTTGCAAAGACTGAAATTGAGCTAGTGACTGCCGGATCTGTGGTCGAACCAGTCAAATACCTCCCGATAACAGCGCAAAAAGAGAAAAAATATAAATATCTCGGTGTATCACTTTACCAAGCTGAACTCATGTGGGATATTTATAGGCGAGGAAAAGGCATATTTATTTTTGTGGATGATGCATACACAACGGGCGCTTCCGCGAAGGCAGCTGATGAGGCTGCAAAAATAGTAACGCTCAATTCACGCTTCAAGATGCATAAAGTGGTGGATATCAGAGAGCAACCCTTGATGTATCCATATATTATGGGTAATGGTTATCCTGCTGCAGTGGAAACAGATGTGCACCCTGTAAGAATATTCCCTGAATTCATTGGAGCCAAGCCTATCCCTAATGCGCAATAGATTATACAATTTCTTCTTTTTTGGTTCGGATAAATCGGATCCATTCCTCTACAACCTCAAAGATTACTTTAAGTGGCGCTTCAAGAATGAAGTCAAAGAAAAAGATAAAGATGTTTATCTTTGCAATTTCCCGTGAGAGTAAATGTCCCACGCGAAGTATGGGCAAAAAGAAAAAGTCGATGATAGGTGAAAGAAATCCTGACCGTTCGGTCATTTCGTACTCAGTCGCGGAGGTTTTAATCCTATATGCAAAAAAGCTGACCAGGGTAACGAAGAAAACAAAAATAATCTGACTGGCAAAATTAAAGTGCAGTTTTGTCAGCACGAAACTGATGACACCGAAGGATATCAAATAGGTGATGAGGTATATGACAGAAAATATACCCACGAGTACTGGACGGCGCACATGTGGCTTATGCACGAATGCATCAGATTCATCTTTGAGAGAATCGAAGTTGTAGAGAATAGTTTTAATTCGCTCAATCAGTTTGTGCGTGTTGTCATGACCGGGTGGGGTTGTGAATCCTGCAACGAGAAACAGCAGAATGGGTGGGAAAATGGCATTAATCGCAAGGGCCAGGTATTCAACTTTTTTGGTTATAAACAAATCCACAGGAGCTTCCAATGCAAACGCGAAAATCATTTTCGTAAGGAATATATATATGATACTTCGAACCACTGCTCTCCTTACTTTGGCGCCTATGAGCATGTATCGCGCGTGGGCAAGATCGGCGAATTTTTGCTCAAACTCCTCTTTATTTTCGAGGATCGCTCGCCCTTTGGAACCGTATTCGTTAAAGAAATCCCTGATTAACAAAAATGGCGGATTATTCTTCTTTACATATCGACTGAGTGATTCCCCTATTGGATCTTTAAACGCAGTCTGAATGAGCCTGAGATTTTCAAATAGTTGCTTGGTTTCGTTTTCCGCATTGGCAAGGGGATACTCAAACCATGAGGGTTGAATGAGTTTAAGCACTTCATATACTATAAGTGCGTCATCGGACTGGGCAAATGTTCTCTCTACGGCTATATAGGTCTGCAGATTTACATAGCGTTCATCCGCATCCGGAAGCACAATCTTCGGCCGGATTGCTTGATAGTAAAAGTTAATAAGAGCCTCACGTTTCTTCGCGGATACTAATGTGTCTTCTATCTCAGAAGAAATGAGTCCCAAGATAGTTTCCCATGAAATACCCGAGTGTTGGGATGCATGTCCAAATACTGTTTTCTTTAGCTCCAGATATTTGGAGATAATTGCATGGATTTCTTTTACCTTTTCATCCCCTATCAGGCCACTGTCGATATACTTTGCCCAAAGCAGCTCAAGGACCAGATTTTCAGCAATGCTGGAAGATCCACCGTTTAGCATGATTCTTCGCTTGAGGATGCGTTCGATTGCCGCTCTTCGAACCAAGTGTTCGGCTCGGAACTCTACCGCATTTCGTGCTTTCTCATAAATGCGCGCCAGAATAGAGACGGTATTGCTAACGCTAATATGAGTGTGATCTTTGCGGTGCACCTTCTCTTCTTCAAATGAAGAAAACAATGCTTCCACCATCGGCGAGAAATCCATACGCATAGTATATCACTATATGGTGCATACCATGAAAATATAGGTTGCAAATCAACACAGTTGATGTATCATACTTATGAAACAGTCCTTCGGGGTACAGGTGAAAGCGGCCAATGTCGCATAATCCTAATCGGTGGTATAACCCACGAGTCCACGGCGATGAGTCGGGACACGATCTTGTGTGATTCAAGAGTCGACCGTACAGTCGGGATAAAAGAAGGAAACTGAACTTTACCGTGTTTATCACGGACTTCTGTAGTGTACCCCGGACGCGTGTTGTTTCACATATATATGATAAATCTGTTTTCTGTGGGGCCATTGGCCATAATACTCGCCGCCATTTTGTGGAGTCTTGATGGATTGTTGCGTCGGAGTCTCTACGTACTTCCTCCTATCGTCATAGTATTCTATGAACATCTGATAGGGTTTGCGCTCCTCATTCCGTTTCTTATAGGACACCTCAAATCTCTGAGGACTATTAAGCCAAAAACATGGGCAGCAATGGGTTGGGTAACTGTCTTAAGCAGTATTATTGGAACTCTATGCTACACAGCAGCGCTCGGACAGGTGCAATACATACAATTTTCAGTTGTTGTACTTTTGCAGCAACTGCAGCCATTGTTTGTGATCGGTTTTGCATGGTTGGTGCTTAAGGAAGCTCCCGCAAAACATTTCCTTGTCTGGGTTCTCGTGGCACTTGCCGGCGCATATCTCGTGTCATTCCCAACCCTGACAGTAAATCTTTCAAGTGGCTCAGGAACAGTTATAGCAGCTCTTCTCGCTATTGGAGCGGCGTTCTCATGGGGGTCATCAACTGCATTTAGCAGATATGCACTGCTTCAGATGCCTTCACAATTAACCACAGGACTGCGATTCGGTTTGGCCGCGATAGTTAGCTTTTTGTGGATATTGCTATCGGGAAAATCGGGCACGCTCTTTGCAATTAATGAGACGCAAATCGGTGCACTCGTGTTTATTGCCCTCACAACAGGCATGGTCGCCCTTTCCATCTACTATTACGGACTAAAAAGGACTCCCGCGTGGATTAGCGCGGTATGCGAGCTGACATGGCCGCTGTCTGCAGTAATATTGGACTACACCGCGTATCATAAGTCACTCACCATGACGCAATGGATCGGCTCTGGGTTGCTTCTTGCAAGTATCTACATGGCGACTATGCAGTCACGAAATCATGCACAAGCAAGCCTTGAGGATTAGGTTTTGTTATGTATATCCTATCAAATAGCACGTTAGAACAGCTTATAGTATAATATATGCATGCCTGACGTAGAAAGATTACACCTGTTATTGCAAAGTTCCAGAGAATTATCTATACAAGAAGTGGATTCGGGTTTCTACCCGCATGCGGATAGAGGTCTCGCATTCTACCGAGCACTAATTCCTAGGTTGGATGAGATTGTACTGTTACTAGCGAAAAGAAATGACCGAATTAAATGCCTTGACGCAGGCTGCGGAACCAGCAGGGGCATTGCCGAGCTTGCAGACGCGTACCGGGGTTTACTCGATCCATACGGAATAACACTATCACGATATCCCCCGCTTATGAATGCTGCCTGTTTGCCTGATGATAAACTATTAGAAACCAGCATACGTGATGCTCCGTTTGTGCCTGGTGAATTTACTCTAACACTGGCGGTCGGATCCATCGATACGAGCAATACCGTCGTGTCGGAGGGATCTAAATTATTGGAGCTTACGGCCAAAGGGGGGGTCTTTATTTTTGCACCAACTACGTCGGGTGCATACGATTCCGATTGCATCGCACTTGCGGCGAGAGCGGCAGGATTAGGTTTCCATACCGAGTTGGAGCATAGTAGCTACAGACTGCCGGTGTTTTACTTTTTCAATACTCAATAATCATAATTGAAGCACTGACACGTACTGATCCGAGACGAGTGAAAGTAACGAGGGTATAGTTGTCACTCCGTATGACTTTGTGAAATGTCCGGCACCTTTGACAAGCACGTACTTTCCGCCTAAACGCTTTGACATATCTTCAGCTGTTATGGCTGTGATGTATGGATCGTTGTCTGAAGTTACACAGTAAATGTCTTGCACGTGTTGTTTAATTGCAACGTGATCAATAGGATTTTTCCAGAACAGTCTGTGTTCGGTGGTTAATTCATTAAAATCCCACCCAGCCACCAAAATCATTTTGCCAAATGAGTATTTTTCTGCCAGACGCATGGCAAGAAGTGAGCCCAAACTATGTCCGATCACTATTGTATTCTCTTTCAGAAAAGCTGCGGCTACCGGCAACTGGGCTTCCAGGTCGGGCAAGTTAGTATTCATAGTTGGTAGTTCCGGTATCGATACCGAATACCCTTTTTTTGTCAGTTCACCCGAGAGCCACGGATACCAATGATCAGCTGGGTAATTGTGCCACGCATGCAGAATCAGCACATTTGGTTGCATACTGCAATAATATATCCGAATTGCCAGCGGTGCAAACATCTGTATCAGGATGAGACGTACTCGGACTTATATTGCCGTACAGATGAGATATTGATACACTGGACAGATTATGGCATCACCGGCAAGCGTATTTGTATACATTGTCTCTTTTCTCGCTATATGGTTTGGCGCAGGTCTTATCATTCAATCAATAGACAAGATAGCCCGAAAATTACGTATTTCAAAGTTTGCCATCTCGTTTTTTGTCTTGGGACTCCTCACCTCCATACCTGAAGCAGCAGTGAGCATAAATGCGGTATTGGATCGTAACCCTGAGGTATTTGTTGGTACGCTTCTGGGTGGTACCGTCGTAATGTTTTTATTCATTATCCCGATTCTTGCAATTCTCGGTAAGGGTATCAAGCTAAGTCATGATTTGGATAGCAATAGCTTGAGATGGCTTCTTGCTGTTATTGCCCTACCCGGACTTATGATCATTGACCATCGGGTAACTAATTTCGAGGGTATTATCCTCGTAGGCGCGTATCTGGCCATTTTCTATTTTATTCAGAAGAAGCATGGCATTTTCGAAAAAACTTCGGAAGAAGCGCTTACCATAAAAGCGTATTCGTTTATAGACCTCGGCAGAGTTGTAGGCGGCATCGGCATTGTATACGTTTCCAGTCAATACATAGTGTCTCAGACTATGATATACGCTCAGTTGTTAAATATTCATGCCTTTTACCTGAGCTTGTTGGTACTGGCCATAGGAACCAATCTGCCTGAATTGTCTCTTGCCATACGGGCCGTCACATCAGGAAAAAAAGATATAGCATTTGCGGATTACCTCGGATCCGCCGCTGCAAATGCACTGTTGTTTGGTGTATTTACACTCATAAATGACGGCGAAGTCTTAACGTTTAACAGTTTTGCAGTGACATTTCTGTTTATCCTTTCAGGCTTGATACTGTTCTATTTTTTCTCACAATCCAAGAAGGATATCTCTCGCAAGGAGGGATATGTACTGCTCGTTGTATACATTATTTTCGTTATATACGAAATTTCAAAAAGCATGTCCAGTTAGATACGTAGTGTATGAATGCACATACAACTGTTACTGCTAGTATCAGACTCATTTGCCTGCTCACCACCACAGGTGCCATTGTTATGTTCTGGAAGGACACTGTCATCGTGACAGCACTGTCCATTCTTTCTGCTGTGGTGGCAAACTATGCATCGACAAAAAAAGATATATTCGTGTTTTTTTCGGTGGCGTTTCTGGCAACTGTACTTGAATCAGTGGCAATGAGTAGTGGCGCATGGGTATACCAACACAAACAGGTGCTGAATTTCCCTATATGGTTACCACTCTACTGGGGCATTGGTGGACTGGTGATGCGGGATGTCTATTTATTAATAGATCGGTTTGTTGACCAGTAAAAAAACATACATCCGCGTTGAGTACTGCTACCCGTCACACGTTTAGTTTTTCGAGCACACCCTTACGTTTCACGATGTTTTTATAGTCCCACTGGATTTTTTTTGATTTCTCTACCCAACGCACTACCGCAGCTGCATCAATATCAGTTACTGACGAATAACGGATTTGCGCTGCTTTAAATGATCCCTCTGGAACTAATTCCGGCTCATCAAATGACTGGCCGCTCCAAAATAAAAGTTGCACACTGTTTTTTAGCTTATGATACCCAACGACCGGATTCCCCTGTAAAAACCATACTGGGTGTCCATGCCACAACTTGCTTTCAGCTTCAGGAAGCGCAGTATTTAGTATGTCGTAGAGTGATTGGCAAATTGCTTTATCTCCATCCGGTAAAGATTCATTGTACGTCTCGATCTCGGTATTCATAGATACCCTCCTAATTCTAGTGATATAGATAACATATCAATTGTATCTGTGATTGAATATGTTGGGCAAGCCCAGGACAATTTTTGTTATACGTCACTCATGGACCCTATTTTTTTTGATTCCGCTGTCACTTTTCGCAATTGGCTTGAGAAACACCACGCCACTGACACTGAAGTTTGGGTTGGATTCTGGAAAAAAGCATCAGGGAGAACAGGAATGAATTATTCGGAAGCGTTGGATGAAGCATTGTGTTTTGGTTGGATCGATGGAATTGTCAACAAACATGATGAATTGTCTTATAAACAGCGGTTTACCCCCAGAAGACCAAAAAGTGTCTGGTCAAGGATAAACACCCAAAAAATTGAACGATTTATACAGGAAGGTAAAATGCTGCCATCAGGCATGGCAGCTGTGGAAGCCGCAAAAGCGGATGGAAGATGGGATAAAGCGTATGACTCTCCGACGAACACAAAGATACCTGAAGATTTTTTAAATGAATTGCGAAAAAATGCGAAATCTCACGCGAAGTTTAAGACGCTCAATAAAACAAATTTGTTTGCAATTGCCTATAGACTGCAAACCGCAAAAAAAGAGGAAACGAGGATGCGTCGGATGAACGCCATAATTCAAATGCTGGAGAAAGGTGAAATATTTCACTAATACTTACTTCGTAGGCGCCAACAATGCCCAATTATGAGACACTGTGGGATCACTGCAGAGGCTGCGATTAAAACAACAGGGTCGTCTCATTCCTTTATTCAGTTTATCAAGCATGACCTCAAGATGTTTTTGACGGGTTTCTTGTGTTTTGACTGCGCGTACCCAGCGAATCCAATCCCAACGGGCCATTGGGGTAAGAGTATTCCACAACTTCTCTGCTTTTGGTGAAGTTTTTAGCGCTCTTTTAACATCTTCCGGTAAATCGGGCTCAATCCATTCTTTGGAGGTTTCAAGTGTTACCCGTACTGTGTCACCTGCTGTTACATGAGCATCCGCCAGCAATTGTTTGTCAGGAGCAAACCAGTGACTCGGTTTTGTGTCAGACATATATCTGCCATCTGGTTCGAGCACAGTCTTAAACGGTATGCCATTTAGCGATCCCGCAACCATCGTCATACCCCGTGACGGAAGTCTCGCGCTAGCATCAACAGGTAGATGGAGAATTGTTTGTCCATTGATCGTAATTAGTTTAGTCTCAAAATTGATTGTCATATTAGCGTGAACTTTGTAATGCTTGTGTCTACGTTACGCATATGATCGGGGCTAATGGTACTTTGGGCCCTATATGACTATATGCCAACCTAACAAAGTATTTTATAGCTAATCCGTGTGTAACACAATTATTGGTAGGGCATATAAAGTACTAAATATTTGAATAATAAAATGAGTACTTCTGCTGGAATGCTGTCGGGAGCATATTCGACAGTATATAATGTATCAATGTCAGTGTCGGAATTTTTATATATGTTATTATTTTATTAGGATGAATATTGTTAAAAAAATTATATTAGTCCTTTTGACTATAGTTATTATTTGTGTTGTCGGCTATTTCGCATCAAAATATTATATCTCTTTTCGATCAAGGCAATATGATAATCTGGTTAAATCTATAATACCTGGGAAATCAGAATTAATAGGACGTATAATCAAAGGATCTAATTTACCTCACTGTGATGACAATTCAGCGGCAATAAACATACAAGGATTTAAATTTCTTTTACACCAGGTGGACACTATAAGATATCCAAATTCATTCGAGAATTCAAATAATCAAAAGCTGACTCGAATTGATCCGACACAGTGGCAAGGTAAAATGGTATCTCTAGTGGTTGCTCAAATTAGACAAGACTCTTGTTTGGCAATGACGTGCGGGTGCCTTAATTCTAGCATTGATTTGTTGAGTATAAAGGAAGTTAGATAATAACGTATCTTAGCTCAATGTTTTGGAGCGACTTAACATCTTGGAGCCTCAACGTGACTATATGCCAACAAACTGAAGTATTTTGTAGCTACTCAGAGTGAAACTGTATTGCTTAACCTCATGTTACAGTATTTACATGTATGAAAGTACACCTGCTGTGACGCTATTGTAACGGACTTAGCCCTTGGGATCCAATACAGGATCAGCAACACGCTGATTATATCCAATATGTTAACGAGACTCTATTACTTCTAATGAAATATAATGTTCTTTATTTAGATTCTTACTATTATCATGAGTAGAACGAATGCCATTGGTAATGCAAGTAAATATGTAACTATTGAATATCTGTATGTAATTTTTTTGTTAAAAATTAACTGCAACACGCACCACAACAAAAAATACACAATTAAAACAAACCACCAAGATAAATAAAAGGGGAATTTACATTGACTACAGGCACCTAAACCCATGCTCAGGACGAAGTATGCAACCAAAAGTATAAGCTGGGTTACTAACGAGGTCAGAACGTATACAGCATTACTCATATTAATAAAAAAACTTACTTTAGAGTCCCCTATAAGATCGGCTACACTCCTATTATAGTACATACTCGAATGAAGCAGAATTGTTGGAAGTGGGGTATAAGTTGATACGTGTCTGAAAGAACTCCTGTTGGGTTGTATGGTAACGGCATGCTCTTGGGGTCCTCTGGAGGATCAGTTACAAAATCTGGTACTCACAAAATACGAGCTCTCTGCCATATTGAGAGTTGCTATTTATGATTTGTACTCGTGACAACCGCTGGAAATTGTAGAAACAGACTTGAAAAGTTTCGTGTTATTTTGTAACCGCTTCACTGCTGCTACTAGAACCACCGATACCAATAAGAAATCCAAAATCATACCATCTTCCATTGTTGTGTGTTTCATATATTCCAACACTTGAAGTAAAGAAGCCAATAATAAAAATAAGAGGCGCAATCATTCCGTGCCACAAACCACCCCAAAAACCTGCGGGTTTTGCATTTGGTAGTTTATATTTTGATTCAGGACCGGCGACAGAGAGAATGTTTGGTTTGAAAATTTTTTCATCCATATATAATTATTATGAGGATCGGTCTGAATTATATCAATAGTTCATTTTTACTTTGGGTGACCGACGGGATTCGAACCCGCAACGCCCAGCTCCACAAGCTGGTGCACTACCATTGTGCTACGGTCACCATTAAATTCTTGAGTGTAAGTACTTTCTTCCAAAGCCTGTCTTAAAATATTTCTCTCTTTGCATGGCTTTATATTTATCTAAACAAGCTTCGTAATATACCAACTCTACTGGCAATCTAGATTTTGTAGATTCTACTTTTCCAGTCAAGTGTTCGTATAATCGATTTTTAAGGTTGGTAGTATACCCGATGTACAATTTACTATCAGTTTTACTTCGCAAAACATATGTAAAGTACATAAATTGTGCTACCCCACCCGCCATCGCTAGCTTGAGCCAGTGCTCAGGCGTTGCGGGCGAGGGGTCACCAAACCGTCGTTATTATATCGTACATATGATCCCTTTGGAAAGAAGCATGAATCTATACGCCAAAAAACAGGTCAAAAAGAGATACGGGCTTTACATATAGCAATGCTTCTAGATCCGCAAGCGTCAACGCTCCATCTTTATTGATATCAAACGGATATAGACGCTTCATCTTCACCGTGTTGCTCCTGGCTTCCAATGTCACGATAGACTGGCGGGGCAAATATGATGGGACCAAAACAACAATTCTATATTTTTTCCCCGGGATAACTCCAGACACGTGCGATACATCTACAAGTCCATCCTCTATCGAAAGCCCGCTGAATTTATTGAGCAGATCGCGTTCATCATAAAGCAGCACAGTGACATCACCCGCTGATTGTGTTTGCCTCCAACCTAGCTGAGCCTGAATTGTTATAGAGGGCGGAGGTAACACTGAAAGATCTACTGTTTGTAATATAGTTTCCTTGCTATGGTGTCTCAATCTGAGTTGGATTTTATATGTGCCGATTTTTTTGGGTGTTCGTATATGTACGGACAACTCGCCATTTTTGAACGGCTCAATTACCGGCATGGGGTCAAAAAGAAATCCTAAATGATTACCTTCTTGTTGAATATCAAGGCTATATCCGTCAGATTCATCAACAATACTTTGCCCCAGGTTTTGCAATTGCGTTGTCAGATGATACGAAGAGTTCGACACAAGCGTTTTCGGGATCAGTGGTTCCAAAAGCTCATAAGATTCACGCTGTTGTGGGATACCATCTTTCTTTGGAATTTGTTTATAGCTTTCTGCAAAGGGATATAATCCAGAATTACCCAATACTTTCCACGAAAATCCGTCGAAAGGTTCGCCCTGATAGTTGTATACAAATGGCGTGATGGCAACTATTCTCGGATCTTTCCAGGCACCTTCAGATGCTGCTGTTATATGCTTTCCGATGGCTTCTGCACTGTAGGCACCGTAATGTGTCGTAATCCCTTCAGCATGAATCCACCCTGTCTCTGTTATAAATACAGGAAGTTTTTTGGATAATCCGAGTGATTCCAAATATTCTAACTCCCATTCAAAACTACGAAGGGACCCCCTGCCTGTCGCGTACGGAGATCCTGAAAATGCCGGGTTTGGGTATGAATGAGACGTCCAACCATCTATTGTGTGGATAAATTCAGGTTCAGATAGAACCATACGCCGTAGGTATTCGGCAGCGTTCAATGATCTGCCATCCGATGCGGCCGAAACATCCAGTCCAGCAGGAAGGATAAAGAAATCGGTGGAAGCCTCTTTAAGTTTTTTGCCGAGCGTCACCACGGTCTTGGCGTACTCCTCTGGATCAAGTGTTCCGCCCCATTCGTTGGCATGATTCGGTTCGTTGTATAAGATGACATACTTGTTTTCTATTGGCCAATGGAGTTTCATCAAGAAAGATACAATGGAATCAAATGTATCTGGGTTGGGTTTTACCCATAGCGGGCCTTCCGGACGAGTGGCGATCCTGACAATCGGTATCAGGTGGTTTCTGCGCATTTCGTCAAATAGCTTCTGGATTTTCCCGATATCATGATCGCGATCAGAAATGACAAATGTGACATATCCCCAATCCCCACCTGAAGTGTTTACCAGATCTGATAATTCGGGAATATCGTTATACTCCACGATGTGTATACCATACGGATTGTTTGGAACGCTTAGTGGATCGTATATGGCCAAAACCTGCCTTGGCAGAATCGCCGCCACAAAAAAGACTAAAGACAATAGAAAAGTCTTCATGTTATAATTATGACAGCTCGGCGGGTGTAGCTCAACCCCGATAGCAACGACTAATCGGGGTCAATGGTAAAGCAGGCTATTAAAGGCTTTCTTTATATATTGAAAAATGAGATTACAAATAGATATTATGTTGGATCCACAAATAATATCAACCGACGTTTAGCAGAGCATTTAAGAGGAAAAATTAGAACTACAAAAGTATTAGGAACATACACACTTGTATATCAAGAAGTATTTGAGACAATTGAAGAAGCAAGGGCAAGAGAGAAAAAACTAAAATCATACAAGAGTAAGAAATATATTGATTGGCTGGTTAGTAAATATTTGCGGGTGTAGCTCAATGGTAGAGCGTCAGTTTTCCAAACTGATGACGAGGGTTCGATTCCCTTCATCCGCTCCATCAAATATAAAATATATGATATATATTGCGGGAGATAAATTTGGCTATCCGGTTGTTAAGTGGGTATCCGAATATTTAACTGATAAACATATTCTTTTTGAAAATCTCGCTGTCTCAGACTCACAATCTGATGAAAAACTTGAAATTTTTCTCCCTAAAGTTGCAAGTAACGTGCTTTCCAGTGCAGATAATATGGGAATAGTCTCCTGTGGCACAGGTGTTGGAGTTGAAGTTGGTATAAATAAATTCAAAGGAATTCGTGCCTGTCTGGCCAACGAGCCCAAAATCGCAAAATGGGCTCGAATATACGATAAATGCAATGTTCTGTGCATACCGGGATGGGAAACAACAAAAAATCAGGTGTTTTTAATACTGGACGAGTGGTTTTCCAATACATATGATGGCGATTCAGGTCGTTTAAATATGTTTAAAACATTTGATTCGTGGAAATAATATCGTAATCTAGTTGTATATATTATATGAGATCACCATATTGGCTTACGCATAAGTATGACAATGTGAGATGTATTGTTATTTCATTCCACACATAAAGTATGAATAATTTTCTGACCATCACACCCAGAGAAGGTGAATTTCTATTTGATCTGGTCTTATCGCTAGTGTGCGGATTGGTTATAGGCATTGAGCGCGAGAGGAAAAACAAACCTGCAGGTATCAGCACCCAAACGTTGGTTATTGGTGCATCTATGCTGTTTTCTTTTCTTTCAAAAACGGTAAGTGCGGGTGATCCGACACGTATTGCAGCTCAGATTGTATCAGGGGTGGGCTTTTTGGGAGCAGGTATTATATTAAAGTCAGAAAAGACTGGAAAAGTTTCAAATTTAACTACGGCTGCAAGTGTTTGGTATGCGGCAGCCATCGGTATGGCACTCGGATTTAATTACCATTTTATTGGGATAGTGGCAACAATATATGTGGTAATAATCAACAGAATTCCTCACTTTCGTAAATATAGTGATAATTAAAGCAATTGCATGCCTCATTTTCTCACCCATGGAATCTCTAGCACTGAGAGGTACTTTGCAAAAAGTGCGTGCGCAGATCATAAAATTCGATTATAATACGCACATGCTCCTATAGTTCAACGGATAGAACACGTCCCTTCTAAGGATGCGATGCAGGTTCGATTCCTGCTGGGAGCGCCACTTCTTACGGTACCAGTATGCTAGTCGTATTGGCGTTTAATTCTTGATCGAAACAGTATCCCCTATCTGAAATCCGTGTGTATCGGATTCGCCGGAAGCAATCTCTAACACTAAATTTACAGGTTCGCGTGGAGCATATACTGGCAATGTGCCGTCAATAGGAATAGGTACGTTTTTTGAAATATCCACAATTCGAAAATCACGAATCCAGATAATATCTATGGGAAAACGCATACCCTTCATCCAATAGGAAAATTGCTCCGCATGATCATAGGGAAACAGCATGCCGGTTCCGTCAGGCAATGAATCACGCCCTCCCAAGCCGATTTCCTTCTCTTTGGGTGTCACTGCGACATCCACACGGTACGTGACACCGCGAATGGTGGCAGTGGCGGACAGCGGATTTTTCTGATAATACCAAGCTGTACATAAAAGACCTATACCAACTATCCAAGCAATGACAGGTTGCAATCGCATAATTATGATGTCCTTTCTTTTACAAACGTTATAAGTTCAGACAGATCATTCTTAGATTTTTGAGGGATATGTAATTGAGATATACGCTTTTGGCACTCAGAAATAAGTAAAACGCAATACTGCTCTACTTTCTCCCGGATCGAATACGTCCGCATATACTCCATAATACGCGCCAATTTCTCATCAGAACTATGAGTGTCAGTAATCAGTTGTTTTTCGCGTTCAGTCAGTGAATTGAGAAGGGTTATATACGCAAATGTCTTTTTGCCTTCACGGATATCAGAGCCTACCGGTTTACCAGTGTTTTTAGGATTACCGTACAGATTAAGAAGATCATCAGTGAGCTGAAACACGATACCAATATGTTGCCCTATCTCTTCTAAAGCAGCTATATCATTTGTATCCGCACTTCCAATACGGGCGCCTTCTCGAAGGGGCAGCATGATCGTATAACGGGCTGTTTTGTATGTATACAGTGAAAGAACTTCATCTACGGATGGCAGAGATACATCGCTTCCAAAGGCGACATCCTGCATCTGAGCAATGCAGACGGATGCGTACTCCCGTGCGATCGCCGCATGTTGTGGCGAAATATTTGGTGTTGACACTAAACAATCCATACCAAGAAAAATTGCCAAGTCTCCGGCGCAAATGGCCAGGTTTTTACCGAATGAATCAGGACTTAATTTATTCGTATCTGTGGCGACACGCTCGTACTGCGCATATAGCGTGGGGTTTCCCCGACGGTCTCTATCATTGTCCATTATGTCATCATGAATCAAAAATCCGCTATGAATAAGCTCGAATGAAGCGGCGAGAGAATAATCAGTAGGATGCACTACACCTTGATACGTTTCAAGCGCCCATAAAAATAGACAACCTCGGATTGATTTTCCATGTAACACAAACTGTTCCAGACGGGTATATATATCGTCATGCCATTTGTTTACCTGGGTATTTTCTGCACGTCTCGCTTTGAGATAGTCACGAACGTATGCATCGAGGGCTGGTTTATACGCAGTTAGTATTGCTTGCATACACAGCTATTGAAGACAAATACAAATACTTTTGTCGGGATGGCCAGACTCGAACTGGCGACCTCACGCTCCTTTATACTTGAATTTTGAGTCGGGATGGCCAGACTCGAACTGGCGACCTCACGCTCCCAAAGCGTGCATTCTAGCCAACTGAACTACATCCCGACTCAAAATTCAACGTACAAAGCGTGTCGCGTGAAACGGGACTGACAGTATGGCTAGGCATTCTAGCCAACTGAACTACATCCCGAATAATCTATTGTATCATGAACTTAGAGCTGAGGAAAAAGGGAAATAATATATTTACCAAAGCTCTTTTGCGTTCGTTAGAAGCTTTTCCTGGCACCTCAAGTGTGAACACTCGTTTTGTTACGCCATGGCGAATCATCCAGTCTGATGCAAAGCCTGTATCGTCGAGCACTTCATCTTGCATGGAGACATACCCGTCTTCCACATCGTATCCAAGGTTTGTGTCCAATGGGTCATCTATACCTGTGTGAAGTTGAAAACCGGATGATACGACAGTCTGTTTAAACGTATCAAGCTCTGATGATATTAAACGCCCAGTATCATACATGTACACTTCATCAGATAAATCGGGATCCTCATGAAAATCAACACAAAGCGAAAAAATATGCTGGGAGAGTATTTTGATAAGCGCATGTACTTCAGGATCATCAGTAGTTGATTTGAATTTCCGATTTATGTCATGCCCACCAGCATTTACCCTAGTTCTTTGTTGCATGGCCGATGGGCTAACTTGAGGTATATAGACATATTCCGGAAATGTATCGGAATGGGCAGAAATATAAGTTGCTACACACGTTGCAATTTCAGATTCATCACCATGCATACCTGAGAGGATAAGTAGAGACGGCTTAGTCCCTTTTTGGAAGTACTGCACAGCGCCATTGGTATGTGATGAGATACTCATGTTGGGTTTATGACTGCGCCTTGTGCCGAGGGCGGGACTCGAACCCGCACGGTGTATTATCACCACAAGATTTTAAGTCTTGCGCGTATACCATTTCGCCACCCCGGCATTGTGTCAACGTATTCTATCAACTTTCTGCGTATACTCCCGCAAAGCGGGATTAAGCGACAGTAAGACTCGTTGACTCGCCAACTGTCGGCTTGAACACTTCTTCCTTGCTCAGGCAATCCCAAGCCCAGCTACAACATTATTGTACACAAATACACTTGTACAAATTCTGTTATAGTATTATATACTATCATTTGATAAATATTAAAACTGTCTTATGAACTGCCCATAATACAGACGAATGAAAAAAAGAACGACCACTTACAAGAAGAAACATAGAGCAACAATAGCAATTCTCTATCACAAGATTGACGAACAAAAAGACGGCGAATATCTGACGCAGGAATTTGCCACTTCTGACAAGCAAACTGAAGACACAGCAAGGTTCATAAAATCTATTCTCACCAGACGACGGTATAAGGTGCAAATGCTGACTATTTCCCCTGATGATCTGTCTCAGCTGCAGCACTTTCAGGCAGACTATGTGTTTAATCTCGTGGATAGCAAGATGATGGAGATAAAAATCGCGAGAATTCTCGATAGATTGCAAATCAGACATTCAGGCTCACTCCTGGAAGCTATAAAGACAAGCAACAACAAAATACGCTCCAAAAAGGTGTTTGAGCAGCATGGGTTGCCGATTCCCAAGTATACCGTCATACCTCTTGGCACCCGCGTGAGCAAAAAGCTTCTGCCAAGCAAGTTCCCCATCATAGTCAAACCTGCATTTGAACATTGCAGCATCGGAATTGGTGATAATTCAATTGTGACATCCTACCAGCAATTCAAGAAAGTAGTCGCAAAGCAACGAAAGTTATATAAACAAACGTTACTTGCGGAAGAATTTATAGAGGGCAAAGAATTTCATGTTACTGTATTCGAAGAAGGCCATCAGACGACAGCATTACCGATTGCGCAGTTGGCATTTAAGCGGGGTATTAGGAATAAATGGAACATATATGGCTTTGATGAGAAGTGGCGTGATGATCTTCCCATTTATAAGAGTTCCCATTTTGTATCTCCTCCTAAAAAATTGCATCCCAGTCTCGATCTCCAAATTAAGCAGGATAGCATCAGAGGATTTTATGCTTTCGGATTTCATGATTATGCCAGATTCGATCTGCGTTTTAACCCAAAGAATAAGAAATGGTATTTCCTAGAAGCTAATGCCAATGCTGGCATAACACCAAATGATCCTACAGATGCCATGAATGCCTCAATCATCGCACATGGATCAACCTTAAATGATTTTATCGTGCAAATTGTACGTAACACGCTCCAGTAAGTCTGTCTTAGGCATATAGCCTCGCGGTAGAGATCTTAAATCTGGGCAAATCTCTCTTGTCTTTCGCCACTATGAGCAGCAGTCTGTGTTGCCATTTACGCACGAGCCTTATTTTTTTCACCATCTTTGAAATCGGCTTTCTTATGCGATCGTAGTCTTTCCACATACCGCGAAAAATATCCCACATGTATGATTTTCGTTTTCCAGTGTAACTGTCTAACACAACTATGCGTTTGTCACTTGCCCTATATGATGCGACAGTCGCCCAGTGTCCGGAATCGTGCTCAGGGACATCATCAGTCTGATCATATAAATAACTGACAATTACGGCGCGTGGTTTGTTCGGCGTATGACGAAGTGCACAGGTCAAATGTCTTAGAGTAGCGTGCTCGACCTGCAAGACCACATAACCCAATCTGCGGAGCGCACGAATCATTGCTGTCGTAGACGTGCCGTAACTGTTAGTTTTGCATATATCATGCAAATACGTAAGTGACCTTCGAAGGCCAAAAATTTCCAGCGCGTGTTTAATGGATGCAGGTCCGCAGGATTCCTCTCTGTGTTGTGTAATGACTTTAACTTTAGATCGTCCCATATGTAAGGTTTATCGCGCTAATACGTTCTGATTATACTACTTTGAAGCCTTATAATAAAGACCTATAATATAGATACTGCACAAAATCAGCTTCAGAATAGCCTCCAAAAACATGATATAATGGACAGATATAGCCGACGTGGTGAAACTGGTATACACGCTAGCTTCAGGAGCTAGTGACCTTAAACAAGTCGTGGGAGTTCGAGTCTCCCCGTCGGCACAAGGATTTCAGCCTCAGTTACGGAAGAATAATGTCGTGATACCCTTCGTGTTCAATTTTTCCGAGTTTCGTGCGTGACTTCAGCTTGATAATATAGGTATCAGCAAAACCGGCCCGCCCTCTCACTTCTGGGAAAAACATTTCAGAGGTAATACGTAGAACCCCGTGTTCCCATATTTTGAAGTGGATATGTGGTGGACGGTATCCGGTTCCCTCTCCATATCCCCCTGGCATCACGGTTTTAAAGTTATATGATCCATTTTTATTTGTAGTAATCCGTCCCCTGTGCCAATCCGACTTATATGTCCCGGTATCATCCGCCTGCCAGATATCGATGACTGCTCCTGCGACTGCAGTGTTGCAATCATTCCTATAGAGCGTGCCACTCACTTTCAGTACATCGCCTGAGGCTGTCGCAGGCATCAGAACATCTCTAAACGGTGCATCCGAAATGTAATATGGACCATCACCATCCTGAAAAGTGGGAATACAATCTACACTCTCATGGCGTATAGATGTACCTGCAGCAACTTTCCAATACAGGAACCCGCAAGCCAATATGATACCTATGCAGATATATTGAAGGAATCTCAGGCTCATTTAGAGTGGATAAAGTACTGTGAACAAACTAAAAAAGTCAGAAACCACGAGATCACCAAATATTGGTGCGGACGAGAGGACTTGAACCTCCATGCCTTGCGGCACAGCCTCCTCAAGACTGCGCGTATACCAATTCCGCCACGTCCGCGTTACTTCCTATTATACCTTGAAAATGGCTGCCGAGCTAGGATGATGCTCGCCTTTTAGGCTTCATGAATGATCCGTTATTTATCGAAATCGTCGTTTCGATAAAGCTTCTCATTCCTGAACCTTTCTAGGTTCTCACCATGTCACAATATAATTTGCCAAATCACTGACATGATCAGACAAATTATGCTGCCGAGCTAGGATTCGAACCTAGAGTCGCGCTGATCCAAAGTCAGGCGTGTTACCATT
>CAYGFH010000006.1:0-85373 GCA_964349125.1 uncultured Gammaproteobacteria bacterium | reverse complement strand
ACGTCTTGATTACGCTATCGAAAATGGGTTCCACCTGTGGTACAGTGGGCTCACAAATTAACCATTAAGCTAATTGGTATTGTAAATGACTTCTACAGAAGAGCAAATTCAAAAGTTACTTGAAAAACTTCAAAATTGGGAAGATATTGATCCTCTATACACTGACGAAGAAACTAAGGAAGTTCGGCATAAGGTTTTTCATGTCCATGCGCGAACTGAAGTATCTTTAGAAATTATATTGGCAAATCATCTTTTGAACAGTGTTGATAATGCTACTGTATCGGATAGAGATCGATTAAAGTTCATGCAAATATTCACTCAAATCGTTGCTAGCACTGATTTCTCAAAGAAAGTTAAGTCAGTCCAAGAAACGGGTGTATTAGCGCCAGAATTAATAAAAAAAATATATTCGCTAAATGAATTAAGAGTTATATTTTCTCACCCCAGCGCATATCAAGACAGAATAAGAGAGTACAGAAATAATCCATCGAAAGAGTTAGAAACTCTTCATTTATTGGAATTTGTCTATGAAGGCTTGAATGATTTTTTTGCAAAAGGCATGAGGATAACAGAAGAAAAAAGGGAGAAGCTTGAAAGGAAATCTAAATCTGAATCAGAAAAAGAAGAATTATCTTGAACTTTTTACTATTCTTCTCGTAATATATTTTCACTATGACACTAAAAACGTGTCCGAATGGACATACCTTTGAAAAAACAAGCTCATGTCCTGTCTGTCCAATTTGTTCCCGCAAAGAAATGAATAATAAATTTGGTGATGATTTCCCCAAAATAGGTGCCCCGGCGTTTCGTGCGCTGGATGGTGCCGGGATTTCGCAATTATCAGACCTCACTAAGTATACAGAAAAAGAACTACTTGCCCTCCATGGGTTTGGCCCGAAGGCGCTTCGACTACTTCACGAAGCTTTACAGAAAAGGGGTCTTACGCTTGCATAGTAAACTCACGCTCGTCATTGGCTTAATGCAAAGTTTCTAGACAGTAAACTTTCCATCCTTATAGATGACTTTGTATTCACCCGTATTGAGCTTTGCAGTTACGGTTCTGCGGCTGGTTGCCACAATATCTGTGTGAATAACTGACTCGTTGTACCCGAGTTCTTTCCATCCCGTCTCAGTTACATCAGCCGGGTTTCCTGTGTATGAATCTTTGTATGCTGATCCGAGGGCCATATGGGTGTTTCCCTGTGCTCCTCCGACATTTTCATCAAACAGTGTTTCACCCATAAATTTGGTGATACGGGATAGCCGGGAATCAGTCAGACTGAATTCGCCGATCCTATCAGCGTTTTCCACTTTGATCATCTCCTGCAGTACTTCTTCACCCTGTTTGGCGTGCACACTCACGACGCGACCGTGTTCAAATTCCAGAGTTACATCCTTCACCAAATTTCCATAGGCATAGAGCGGTTCTGTGAATGCGATTTTGCCGTGCGTCTTCCTACAGTCGGGACTTATAAACACTTCAAAGCTTGGTATATTTCTGCCTGTGCCACCGAGCCACTGTCTGCCCGGGCCGATTCCTATCGTAATATCCGTTTCCGGTGCCTCCACATGCAGCAAATCGATAGACAGAGTGTTCAGCGTGTTCTTCAGCCTATCAACTTCGTTGGCTGTTTTGGTCCACGTTGCGATCGGGTCCGCGTCATCGAGGAAACAGGCATCTATAATTTGCTTCCAGTAGGCTTTGAGTGACATGCCCACTTCCTTGGCCATTGCGGGTGTACCATACAGCCCCAGTGTCCATGTAAACTTTCCCGCGTTTTCCTTTTCATCTCGCCACTCTTTGTATTGCTTGGATGCCTTACGTGTGGTCATGATTTTTGACGGATCAACACCTTCGAGTTCATGTTTATTTGTTTCAGCGATCATATACAGTGAATGATCTATCTGATCTACTTTGCCTTTGAGATATTTTTCTGGGAAAAATGCCAATTGTTTATCACTCGCGTGATCGAAAAACACACGGTCCAGTCCATCGGGAATATATTGGACAATCGGGAATCCTCCTGAAGAGAGCACGTTTCGGTATAGATGAGTAAGCATTGGTTTGGCACACTCAGGAACCTGCAGGAGAACGACATCTCCAGGTTTTATGCCTTTTCCACCACCGAGTGCAAAGTCGATCATAACTTTTGCATATTTTTCCAGAATCGTCCCAGAAGGTTGGTAGTTCATGCCAAAAGTATACACCATACTCATACGCCTGTGGAGTATCTTCTGTGTGCGTACATGGTATCCGTTTTACGCAAAGTTTCCAACTTTAGAGCAATAATATATGTTGTATTGTACATTACAACATATTTTTGCAAATGTGGTATTATAGGATGCAATTCTATGACATCAGAAGTATCTCACTATGCTGGTCTTGAGAGAGCAATGAGTGTGTTGCAGGAAGCACCGTCCGCAACACTCAGGTTGGATGATGATCCAGAGATGATCCTGTCCGAATTGAATAATGTATTCGCTTCGTTTCACGATCTTCCGGATGAAAATAAGCCGAAAGTAATGGTAGTTAATCTGTTGAATGTGAACAGAAACCCGGGATCAGGATTCCATCCTATAGGTCTTGGATACCTCATGGGTGCTATTCATTCTTTGGATCCTGACGGTTTTTATCGTGACGGACCAGACGGTGGACTGAGATACTACAATGAATATCAGTTGCCTCAAACAGAGAGAACAGACGAGAAATTCATTGATACAGTCCGTGATTTTAAACCGGATATTATCCTGTTTACAGCCACGACATCGCAAACGAGAAGAATTGGCACAGCAATTTCCAAAATTAAGGAAGAAAAACTCAAGCCACTTATGGTAGTCGGAGGGGTGGATGCCATCGTTCAACCGAATGTTTGCCTCGAACGTACAGGTGCTGACTTTGCGTTGGTAGGGGAAGGATCAATACCGGTGAAATTGCTTATAGCTGGATGGAAAGATTCAAAATTTCCTTTACAGTTGTTGCCCGGATTGGTGGTTCCTGAGCCGGATGGTGGAACGACGCGGTACAACAAATCAGTATATTTCCAAAATCCTGATTTATATGATCCTCCCAAGATTCAGCTAACCGCAGAGCAAATAGAAAACGGATGGGAATTGACAGTCACCAGGGCATTTGGCTGTCCGTATGCGTGTCCATTTTGCGGAAGTGAAGCCATCACAAAAGAGACCACGGGTCATAGGGCAGTGCGAATGAAGTCAGAAAAAGCCATGCTCGATGAAATAGAATTCGGACTTCAAAATAATGTGTCATCAATATATTTTGCTGACGACACATTATTTCTGAATGAAAAAATTGCAAGCAGTTTTCTGTTGAAATTGAAAGATTTACAGCTGCGGTACGCACGTGATGGAAAAATGGTACCGTGGGCTGCCAGTTCGAGAATAGCCGAAATTAACAGGCACCCGCATTTGCTTCAATTGGCAGTAGATGCGGGTTGTGTGGAAATCGAAGTAGGCAAAGAATCAGGTTCTGATGAGCTGCTCCGACACATAAAGAATGTCGGAAATTATAACCGGGATATGTTTCGGTTGTTGGATAACTTGAAGTTATACCCCCAGCTTAGGCTTGGAGTTAATTTTATACTTGGTTTACCGGGATCGACCATTTCAGATGAGCTTCAAACTATACAGCTAATGGCGGATATTCTAGACAGAAAACATCCGGTATCATTCCATGTGCATAGGTTTGCTCCATTGCCAGGCACAGATTATTGGGATGATCCCGGAAAGCACGGCCTTTCGTTCGATAAAACGGCGGTTATGGATTCGCTATCAACGTATGGTGTAGAAGATTTGATACAGTCGTCATCACTGCCGCACAATCAAGTCGATTTACTAGATGAAATGCTCAATAGTGTTTTACGCATTAAGGGAGCGGTATCATTTAGAAGTCCCTATCTTGCAGCTCTGACTGCAGATGAACGTGCTGGAATCTCTACATTTGTAATCCCCGGAGAATCTCAACGTGAGATCAAGCAGGCAACTCTCGAAAAAGCTGCTTCTGCTGTTGATCATATACGCCAGAGTTTAGCAGATCATCCGACTGCAGGTACACTTGCGGATGCGGTGAGGGATCTAGAATCAAATGAACGGTATATTTTAAGTCTTAATGATTTATTAAAACTAACCGGTAGGGTGATCTGTGAGCAATACAAACTCCCTGAATATGTTGTTCGCAGCAGCACTCCATATAAAGAAGCGAGTAGTGACATCCATTGGTATATTTCTCAAATGCGTATGATTCGGAAACACCAAAATTTGCGTTCCAGAAATCCCTTGCTACGCTCATTCAGGCATAATATTCCATTTATAAAGCAATCTCGGATTGTTCCCACGCACGATTTGTCTCCAACGGAAAGGCTGAGAGTAAAACAAAGATTGCACCAACTAGCCGAAACAAGATCGCCCAAACAGTATCTTGTGAAACGATTCCCTGCCACCATTCAGAGAAGTGTTTCAGGCTTCATAGATGTCGAAAAAAGGAGAGAAATATCTATACTGATGATGAAAGAACAATTACCCGCAATTATCGAAAAACTTAACAGTCAGACGTTGCGTGATCGTTGGCGTCTGTTGAGTGATCGAGGTATGTTGGGAGGTCATGAGTTCACTATAACTGGTCACATAGAACAAATGTTTAGGGAGTACCTGGAATTGTCGAGTGAGCACTTGCAATCATCCGAGGATATTTTTGTCGGCGCGATTGCTTCTGTTCTTCATGACATTGGCAAGTTGGGTGGGAGTGAAGATTATTACCATCCACTTAGATCTGCAATAATTTCTAGAAAAATACTGGATGAAATTCGCATATGTACCACACAAGAAAAACAAAGGATTCTTGCCCTAATTGAAAATCATGCACTAATAGGCAATGTCACTATTCATGGTGAAAAAAATACTTATAGTAAGGCGCCTGATGATCGCATAACCATACGTAATAGAGAATACAGCAGCGGAAGGCTATATTCGATAGGTCCTATATCTGATTCTCAATATATTAGGAATAGTCTCACATCATTTATCAGAAACCCCGGTGATTTAGATATTTTACTGCAGATGCAAATGGCAGATACATATGCTGTAAAAAAAGACGGTTCATTTCTAAATAGCAGGACGAGACCTGATTTCATTCGCACGTACCAAAGGTTAAAACAAATTCTCTTTCTCATGCACAGGAACCCCCCCCAGCCACACATTTGATACGTACACGTGCATAGAGACTCTATATTCGACACGATATTACTGTTACGGCATGGCGGAATATACTGGATTATTTATACAAACAGGTCTGCCTCGGGTACACTACGCTGTGACGAGGATATTTTTTGGTGCAGCCGGTGCTGCAGATGCTCAGAATCCGACTCAACCTCAGGGAAATGGCGCAGATCTTTCACAGTCGGTTGGGTGAGGTGGGGGTGGGCCGAGAATACCGAACTGTTCTTTCGACCGATTATGCCAATGGTGTCCGTATGGTCTACTTCGCTTAGATCAGGTATTGATAATTTCGCCGTCGTTAACGGCGCGAATTGTATAGGTTTTATCAAACGCAATTGCCACCATGCAAGAAGTTGTAGGGGAATCATGGTCACCTGGGTATTGGGATGGGATTTATGAATCCGTCATTCGTGTAAAAACATACGAGGAAAGCCGTAAAAAATAGAGGGAAATTTACAAGGAAATCAAAAGTCATTTCAGTGATATAACAGAGGAAAGCATACATAATACGCTATCTAAAAAAATGCATATGATGCGCAGAAAGTCATTGGAATGCTTGCCTCGTACTTTCACGCTGACTCATTTTCTGTCAAGGCGTTGCCGCTTAAAGAACAGCAGGAGCCGGAGGAAATGTTCAAAACCAGGATAAGTCCAAACATTGTTGATGATACGATATACGGATTAGTGCAACTGGAGAAATTGGTGAAGGAGTTTGGTATGCCGGTCGAGTAGCGCTGCGATTCGTGTGCATATTGTAATTTATACATCTTGAAATACACAGTGAGGAGCGTAGTATAGAGAGTGTATGACCGATATACCTCCTGTATCCGAACCTATTGATGCTGATTCATCTGTTCATCTCAACCATGCGCCGAATGTACCCGAAAAGAAGCCAAACTCATGGCACTTTCCGGTAACAGTCTTTATAGGCATCGTCATAGTGGGTGCCTTCGCAGTTTTGGCTGGACCGAACGTATTAAAGAAAGGCAATTCGGAGCCAAAACCGCAGACTGTCGGTACGGGCTCTCCTGTAGGTGAGACGAAGAATGCAACATTTTCATTTAGTGAAGCCGCATTTGCCCAATACAAAGAAGTGCCCTCATTAGTGAAGCCTTCGATACAGAAATACTCTCTGACCGCATCGGAACTGGTAAATATGCAGGATGTGGCACGTGCCGCACCCATACAGTTTTCCACACTGCAAAACAATGCCCTAGAGAGCCGGGGGTTTTTCACTGTACCGACAAAGCCAAAAATCTCTGATCCACATACTGTATTAAGTCAGACCGGGAGCAGGTCTGATGATATGGTTGATCTCTATCGTGATATCGGCGGAGATCCTCAGATGTGGAAGAGAAAACCGGAAAATGCGGTGTTTGTCAGCAGCGACTTTATGCTGCATATTTTTCATGTACTGGTTGACAGATCTTTTCAAAAAACTGAGGAAGTGAATTTTCAGCCAACACTTAAAGCTATAACAGACGCGCTCTCTGCCGATGCGCTGGCACGATACGAAAAGGAAACAGACGGCACTCTCAAAGATTCTTGGAAACGGCTTTCAGTCTATTATCTCGTCCCCCGGATTCTGCTTTCCGCCAGTGTATCCAAACAAAAGGCGTACTTTGACAGTCCGGATGATCAGGATGCCCATCTGAAACAGGATAGCGACATCGATACCGCGTCTGCGGTACTTGCAGGCCTTGAGTCGCAGAAATCCACAGTGCCCAAGGAAGTCTATGAGTTGGCGAAACAGGAATTGACGCTCATCATGGAAGCAAAGGGATTTGGTGTCTCCTCACCACTGTTTGGTCCGTACAAACCCACCTCATCAGAGGACTATACCCAGTACACCCCCCGAAGTCATTACACCAGAAATTCAATACTTCGCAGTTATTTCCGTGCAATGATGTGGTACGGGCGAAATGGATTTGATGTGGTAAGCCCGGAGCTCACACGGGATGCACTCCTACTGAGCTGGCAACTGGGCGCGACAACTGTTTCAGAGTCTCCTGCGTTGGAGCATTGGCAAAAAATATACCTTCCCACTGTATTCTTTGTGGGGAAAAGTGATGACCTTACGATTTATGAATACGCTGACCTGATTGGAAAGATATACGGGAAGCCGGCTCCCTACAGTGCGCTTTCCGATGCTGTTAAATTTGAGCAGTTCCAGTCTCAGGCCAAAGCGTTACAGGGACCGAAAATACTGTCCGAAATAAAGCGGTTTGATATGAAAAAAGCACCCACCAAGGACGCATTGCTCAAGGGCACAAAGGGGTTTCGGTTTATGGGACAACGGTTTATACCCGACAGTTACATGTTTTCGTCGCTCACTCAGGGTGATGAGCTGCCTGATCCGACCACGGGACAACGGCTTCCATCCACCCCAACCGCTCTGATGATTATGTCGATTCTGGGATCCGATACCGCAGATACTCTGCTTACCGATTGGATCGCGCAAAATGCTCCACAATCCGATAGGGTGATCGCAAAAGTGAAGGGGGAATTAACAAAAGAATTTACATCCTACGATGAAAAAACCTGGACACAAAATATGTACTGGTCATGGCTCTATACGCTCCGTGCCCTCTTTCAGGATCATGCAGACGGGTACCCTATGTTTATGCGTGGTGTTCCGTGGGCAAAAAAGAGTCTCATCACTGCACTGGGCTCCTGGACTGAACTGAGACATGACACATTACTCTATGCAAAGCAATCATTTGCCGAACTTGGAGGAGGGGGTGAACCACCGCCACCTCCACCTGTGCCAAAAGGGTATGTTGAGCCAAACATGACGCTCATCACGAGGCTGATAGCTCTGGCAACCATGACACGTGACGGACTAGAGTCCAGGAAGTTGCTTGTCCCCGGCCAAAAAGAGAAGTTCGATAGCTATATTGAGTCACTGCAGTTTTTTAAATCCATTGCCGAAAAAGAACTTTCAAGTGGTGCGATTTCTGATGAGGAGTACGAGAAACTACGGACAATTATCAGGCTCAAGTTTCCGAATATCGTATGGACACCCGATGGTGATGAAATGACCGAAGAGGACGCTCGTATCGGCATCATAGCAGATGTCCATTCCGATGCGAAGAAACAGCAGATACTCTATGAGGCGACAGGTGCTCCCGCTGTTCTCTATGTCGCCGTAAAGGATGCAGGAGGAGCGAGACTAACGCGGGGAGTTACGTATTCATATTATGAATTTTCAAAGCCTGTGGGTAGACGGCTTACTGATCACGATTGGCAGGGTATGATTTATGAAGGAAAAAATTCGAGAGAGCTCCCATCTGTTCCCGAATGGGCAGTTGAGCTACAGTAGATAGGATGAAACCGGCGCATTTAGTCTATACACTTCTAATTTTTTGTATCCTGATTGTGAGCGCAGGGACCACATATGTGTTCATCCTTGGCAAATCCCCAGAACCTCAATCTGTACGGATGTCTGTTGATACGCGACATTCGAGTCATTTATTTGACCCTGAGTTATTTTCGCAGGCGAAGGAGAAAAGCACACCATACATCCGCGTATCACAAGCAAAGGTACGAGGGGGGATTATCCCTCACCATCTGGTTGCAAGCCCTCTTATTTCAGGATTTTTCCAGGGGATACAAACACAGCCTGTTGATACGATCATTCTGCTCAGTCCGAATCACCATGGTATCGGTCCGCACGATATAGTTACCTCCGAGAGGGGGTGGTCTACCATATTCGGGAATTTGGATGTTAATAAAGATACAGTCAAACAGCTTCAGAAAAATGGTCTGGTACAGGTGTACGAAGAGGTATTTGATACTGAACACGGGATTTATGGTATAACTCCGTTCATAAAACAGGCATTCCCAACTGCCACAATTGTGCCATTGGTGGTTCGGGGTGGGATAACAAAAGATACCGCGTATGCGCTAGCTGAGGAGATAGCCGCGCTGTCAGATGAGAGCACGCTCGTCCTCGTGAGTTCTGACTTCTCCCATTATTTGCCCTCCGAAGAGGCGGACTCCCATGATAAGAATACCATTGCTGCACTAACTGTGTTTGATACCGGTGCTGTGTGGGCATTTGATGACACAACGGATAGTGATTCACCACACTCTTTATATATCCTTCTTCGGGTCATGGAGAAACTTGATGCAACACATATGGACCTCATTGCCAACACAAATTCTGCAAAGATTACGGGGCATCCAGAAGAACAGCGTACGACCAGCTATGTGACCGCGTACTTCACCAAAAAAACAGCCAAAACAGAGATTCCGACAATGTATACGTACGAGGATCCGACACGTATATCAAAAATCAAACCGGATTCTTCACAGTTCTCCATAATCGCCACAGGTGATGTCATACCTGCCAGAAGCGTCAACGCGCTCGTAGTGAACGCAAATGATTTTGTTCTACCGTTTAAGCAAACAGCCGGATTTCTCCATACGGCAGATACCGTATTTATCAATTTGGAGTCGCCACTGGTGGCCGGATGTAAAACGACAACCGAAGGTATGTCATTTTGCGGCGATCAGCGATTCATTCAGGGGCTTACGTATGCTGGCGTCTCAGTCGCGAGCATCGCCAATAATCACGCGGGAAATTACGGTATAGATGGAGTGCGCCAAACGGTGCAACTGCTGCGGGAAAATCGGATTCTGGTTACAGGAAATGGTGAAGCCGCCGTGCAGACAGTGAAGGGAAAACGAATAGGGTTCTTGGGATACAACACCATCGGTCATAAAGAAGAAGGAATTGCCTGGGCTGATCCCGTAGTTCTGGACCGGGAAATCCGTTCTCTGCGTAGAAATGTTGATGTATTGGTGGTAGCGTTTCATTGGGGAGTGGAATATGTATCTACACCCAATAGCGCCCAGATTGACTTGGCTCATGCAGCCGTGGATGCAGGGGCTGATCTGGTGATAGGAAATCACCCGCATTGGGTGCAGGGCGTGGAGCAGTACAAGGGTAAATTTATTACCTATGCACATGGCAATTACATATTTGATCAAATGTGGTCACAGGAAACGCGTGAAGGAGTATTGGGGAGGTATACATTTACCGGTACTACCCTTACCGATGTTAACTTTTTCCCAATCATCATCGATTCCTATGGAGTGGCCAGGTTCGCATCGCCATCTGAATCCGGACGTATACTGGATCGTATGAATACATCCACGGAACAAATTAAACGGTCTCGCTGATCTGGCACATTACTTTGGTGTGGTATACTACAAAAAATATGACAAAAAAAGAAAAAGCGTTGGAAATTTATAAACGGCTTTTGGCTGACAATCCCAATCCCGTTGTAGAGCTCAATTATACGTCCCCCTGGGAATTATTGGTGGCAGTGATTCTATCAGCGCAGGCTACCGATAAGCTCGTCAATACGGTGACACCGGGACTGTTTGCAAAATTTCCAACCATGCAGGATATAGCCCGTGCTGATGTTGCTGATGTGGACCGTGAAGTATCCAAAGTAAACTTCCATTTCAACAAATCCAAAAATATTGTCGCTTCCGCAAACATGATTATACATACGTACGGTGGGGAAGTGCCAAAAACCATGGAAGAACTGGATGCACTACCGGGAGTGGCCCGCAAAACGGCCAATGTTGTATTGGGAAGTGCGTTTGGTATTGCATCGGGAATTGTTATTGACACACACGGCATCCGCATGTCGAATCGTCTGGGTCTTTCAACACAGAAGGATCCGGTCAAAATCGAAGCGGAACTTATGGAACTGCTTCCGAAAGACGCATGGATCAAATTCGGACAACTGCTCACTCTTCATGGACGGCACAAATGCGTAGCGAGGCAACACACCTGTGATAATTGTCCCTTGGGGGATCTCTGCCCCGAGTACGGATCGTAGATCAATATACCCGCTATGATTAGTATGGCTTCTCGAAAAAAATACGTCAGATATGGGATAGTCATCATGTTATTTTTTCTGGGATATCTCTTCGGGGATACTATTCCCGGTTCATCAACTCTTGTGGTAAGTGACTCTCCGCGAATTTCCCAGTCGCCGGTGAAACTGGAATTTTCTCAGATTTCTTCAGGGAGTGGAGAATTAATAGTTACGAGAGTTGTCGACGGCGATACTATAACAGGTAACTATAACGGAAATAAAGTTACGGTTAGAATGATCGGTGTAGATACACCCGAAACGGTGGATCCCCGACGCGCAGTGCAGTGCTTCGGTAAAGAGGCATCGGCTAAAACAACCGAATTATTGGCCGGTCAAACAGTGATACTGAAATCAGACCCTACTCAGGGAGATGTGGACAAATATAACAGAGCTCTACGGTATGTTTTTTTGCAAGACGGAACCCATATTAACGAACTGCTGATTCGTGAAGGATACGCACACGAATACACGTATCAGAGTAAGCCCTACCACTATCAGGAGGAGTTTAAGGCGGCGGAAAAAATTGCACGCGAACAAAAAAGAGGGTTATGGGCAGATGGTGTTTGCACCTAATTCATTGCCACCTCCGAGGTGGTTGTGAAAAACGAATCTGAATTTTCCCATATTTTTATAAATTGTCGCCACCTCCGAGGTGGTATGTGAGAACGCATACGGTTCACGTGTACCTAAAGAGTGTATAGGATGGTATGTCTGTTGATTACAATACTCTCAATAGAGTGATGATAGCCTTATCTGGCTCTCACCCAATGATGAATTGACGAAGGATTCTCAAGTTGCCAAAAGAACAGATGAACTTTGTCCCCATCAATTACCTGATGTGGTGTCGGCCATTTGTGCGTGGCATCAGCGGGAACAATTATTTTGGTATTGCATAGCTTCCCAAAATCCTGGGGACCACTAAAATATGTTCTCACTATATTAAATGAGGCGTCATTGAATGTGGCTTCGAAGAGGTTTCCGGACCGGATGATATCCATATTCACCCTATATACTGAATCGCTCTTGTTCAGACGTTCAAGTTTCTGAATTGATACACCACCCTTAAGCTGTGCCACATATTGCTGTGTTCCTAAGGCGTCATGGAAATAAACATCCACTCTATCCCCAATAACGATAGCTGATGGTGCCCATGCACCCAAAACAGATTTCCCATCACTATCTGTCGGGTGTTCAGGGATAATTTTCCCGACAAATGCCCAATTTTTCCCATCATCACCGCTGACAGCCAGACCAATAGAATGACGGTTTTGTTCAGTGGGATTCTGCGGACCGCTTGATCCAAGTACACCATAAGTGCCGTCGTACCATCTATAATTTTCAAGCATTGTGAAATATAAATAGAGTGAGCCATTGTACCGGACAACCGATGGATCATTTATCTGTACATTACAGAGTGAATTTCCAAGCTGTGTACACTTGCCAGAAAAACTATTCGGATATATATCCTTGTACAATTTGTTCTGTTGAAATGCAATCTGAGTTTCTGGTAGCATTCGGAATGAAAATTTCGGAAGTGACCAATTTGCGAGGTCTTTGGACGTTGACATCCAAATCTCTTCCTGTGAATCGGGGAATCGAATCAGACTTCTCTGGTCTTGCTGCCGAATTGATAGTGGCATACGTGATGCTATTCCACCGGTAAACATACGCCATGAAGTATTGTCTGCAGACCGTATGATTGCAGGATAGGTAAACTGATATGCAGCGATTGGTTGAGTCCCTGTGAATGCAGGAGGCGACGGGCAGACGGCTGAGTCCACAATAACTGGATTTGCAGCGCGCGATCGTACATCAGTCGAAGTTTTCCCATTTGCAATAAGTGCTACCCCGAGAGTAGCTAGGACGATAGTTGCCGCCGCCAACTGAATGCTTTTTAGTAAAGACGGATGCGAACGTGTCATATGTATATATTAGTATACACGATAAAGTTTTTATATTTCTATAATCCTATTGGTCGGAGACGAGGCCTCTGTACGAAGAGTAGTGTGAATTTTGGAATTGCACAATAGTAAAATAATCGATCAATACGCACTATTTTGGTACAATACGTCAGCTATGAGTAATCCAGAGATTGCAAAGGCTCTCAACTTACGAGTTGGGGAAAAGGTGCCCGGGGAACTATTAAGGAGATTACCTTCAGTCGATGAAGTAGTGCACCGTATCCGTACTGAAATTCCAGTGCTACCCGATATAGGTTTTTTTATGCATTTTGCTCCCGCAAAAAGTATTATGCCAATCAATAAGCCGGGTATAATCCATCATCAACGTGAGCATGGCGCCAATGTAGGAACATTATTGATCCCAAAATTATTACTTGAGCAAGCGAGAGGTCGCATCGTCCCATCGCACTTTATCGAGGCTGCAGGATGGTTCGCGTCGTATCATGATGCGCGGCGATCAAATGATGAGTTGGATATGCTGCATGGAGAATTAATTGCGCAAGAAATTGAACAAGACAACACCGGGATAACCCGTGTACCAAAGTACATACGTAAACTGGTTTGTCGGATGATTAGAGAGCATGTTCCGGAAGATACACATAAAATTCACGCACTCACACGGGATGCCAAATCGATTGATGGTATTCTCTGGTGGAGGACTAATGATTTTAAACCAGAGTATTTCAGAGACATGACCACTGTTGAATTTTTACCCCTGGTTCCTGCACTTCTTAGACAGACATCTCTCGAGTTGCGAACCCAAAAGGACGGATACGTTGCAGGTCTTCGAGCAGCTGCCACAATCGGGATTATAAACTGGTAGCGATTTCTATTACTTTCCTTTTTTGAGCGCAGTGAGGATGGTGTCCACAGGAGTTGTCGCGACTGCGGTATATTTATCGGCGCCTCCGTAATAAATGTACAGTATGCCATCTTTTATGACCTGTCCATTGGAAAATACGGTGCCCGCCCGATACCCTTCATTTTCATACCAGGTAAGCGGCTCCAAAATCGGGTTATGGAGTCTCGCGATAACTTTCGATGGGTTATCCAAATCGAGTAACGCGGCTCCCATTCGATATTTTACATCTTCCTTTGAAACACCGTGGTAGAGAAGCAGCCATCCGTCCTCGGTCTTTTCCGGCGGGCCGTTTAATCCGATCTTCAGATTATCCCAGGAATTTACGCGCGGTGTGAGGAGGGGATGTCCACCCAGCCAATGGTTATCATCGAATTCGAGGTCCGTGACAAAATCAATCCAAATACAGGGTGGTAGTCGGTGCAGTACCACATAATTACCGTTTATTTTTTGCGGCATGATACAGCTGTCTTTATTATCCATGCCAGGGGCACTGATAAGTTTTGGTCGTGTCCAATTCCACTTGCGTTCTACAAAATCGGGTACACTAATGGACGATAAACCGATACGCGGATTATTGATACCATCATATGCTGTATAGCACATATAAATGGTGTCATCTATCCGGGTTATACGCGGATCTTCACACCCGGAAAATCCGGGATTATGTTTGATTTCAAATCCTTCACGAGGTGTATATACCGGTTCCAGAAGCCGTTCATCTATATGCAGTCCATCCGTGGAACTTGCGTACCCCAATACGGATGTATCATCATCTCCCATTGCGCGGTAGAGGATATGTATCTTGTCACCCACATAAATTGCTCCGGCGTTAAACGTATATTTGGATTCCCATGAATGTTCCGGTATGGGGGATATGATCGGGTTGCCTTCAAACCTGGCCATCATCTCCGGTTTTTTATGGTGCGGATTTACGATCGGATTATGTTTGAGCTCATCGAGCAAATCATTAAGCGTGATGCTTGCCCGGCAAATCGTTGCATCGCATGAACTGTAGTAGATGTGGAATTGTCCCTCTTCAATGATTGCACCTGATGGAAAAATCACATTGGGCACGATACCGTACAGTTCGTACTGTTCTTCGGGTACCAGGAGAGGATCCAACGTCTGGCCAATCAGTTTCTGTGGGTTTGTACTGTCCAGCAGCGCTGCATCGATTCGGAAGATTCGCTCGTTGCCATGAAAATATTTTTCGATATAACTAAATACCAATATCCATCCCGCGTCAGTTTTTACAGGTACTGCTCCGACTTCAAGATGATCATCTTTGGTGTGGTATATCGATATAGTGTGACTGTCTATATCCTTGTGCCATGCATGCCAATACGTGTCGTCCCACAGTTGTTCAATAGTGTCGAGGTATGCGATGCAAATTTTTGCTGGAGGACTGTCCGTATGTGCGGTAAACACTACCACTATCTTTCCGTTAATCCGCTCAGGGAACAAGCACATGGCCTTTGCGTTAAACGGTGTGACCAAATGTCTCTCATCAATATGATCCAGCGAACTGGTGACGGCGACGCCGACTTTTATACTGTCTTTATTTGGCGGCCAGGCAGACAGGGCTGTATAGAAAATATAGTATTTACCCTCGAACTTAGTGACGCGGGGATCTTCGCAACCGTATTTTTCCCAGGATTCACGGGGTCCCAACAGTTGTCTTCTGCGTTTAAAGTGTATGCCATCGCCGCTTTCAGCTATTCCTATTGTTGAGAGCTTGAGCCGTTTATCTTCGTAGAGGTGTTCTACCGAGAGTGCGCGGTACGACATGTAGTAGGTGGACCCCTCTTTGATAACAGAGCCGTTAAATGCAGCTTCGGCTTCCCATGCGTTGTCTTTGGTTGGGTAAAATAGCGGATTTTCTTTTGATCGTTTTGTAGTTACCATGTTTGGACAGTAAACTGTGGTATAGTATTTTTCTCAAATTTTCTGAGACTGCAACTAGCGTATCACGCGTATGCAGGAAATCTCAAGGGGCTGTTTACTATTACAGGCAACTTATCTTGGGAGGTAGTGTTTTCGAAACAATACGATAGGCACAAAGATCATCAGAGATGAAAAGATCGTTACGACAATGTGGGAAAAATTAAGCGCAGTCAGATTAAACACGTGCTGGAAAAATGGGGTATAGATAACAAATGGATGCAGCACGAAAGGAAATAAAAATCCGATGATAAAAATTGGCCTGGCAAAATAACGAAGCGACCCAAAAATCGGTTTATGTGATAGCCATAGATCTGCAAGAATGAATTGCTGGATCACGATTATGGTTGTAAACAATATAGTAGAGACCAACAGTGGCTCTGCGATCGCATCGAATGAAAAAATAGATACGTATGACAACACTGCAGTTGCGATACCAACCATGATTATATAGCGATAATCCAGATGATCCAGAATAGTCATAACACGGCGGGGTAATTCTTTCATGACATTCCCATCATTTGGTGAGAAGGCGAGTGAGATGGCGGGTAGCCCGTCTGTGACAAGGTTTATATACAGAAGTTGCAGCGGGGTAAGCACAGGCAAATGAAAAATGACGGCAGTCACGATGTAGATGACTTCTCCCATGTTGCATGCAAGGAGGTACTTGATAGCATTCTTTATATGTTTGAATATATTTCTGCCCTGTTCGATAGCTCCGATGAGGGTGGCGAAATTATCATCCGTTAATATGATGTGCGCCGTTTCTTTGGCAACATCAGTGCCAGTGATCCCCATGGCAACACCAACATCCGCCTGTTTAAGTGCCAATGCATCGTTCACACCGTCGCCAGTGACTGCCACAACATTTCCAAGAGATTGGAACAGCTGTACCAGTCTGTATTTATGCTGCGGGGAGGTGCGGGCAAATACAGTTGTTTTCTTCAGTAATGGGATTAGTTCATTGTTAGAATAGTCATCCAGCTGTTGTCCTGTCAGTATATCGTCATCTTTTACAGCAATGCCAGCCTCAGATGCAATTACTTTCGCTGTCAGTGGGCTATCACCGGTTATCATGACAACGTTAATTCCGGCAGCATGCGCCTTAAGAACAGCTTCACGGACACCACTTCGAATCGGATCCGCGATACCAACGAACCCTATGAAAATCTGATCAGATTCTATGGATTTTCCGTGATGTTCCTTGTACGAAAGTGCAATCATGCGAAGTCCCTGTCTGGCAAATCGTTCAAATTCTTTCTCAATTGCCTGTTTTCTCTTTGTATCCAATACAATGTTTTTCCCTCGGGTCATCACATGAGAACAAATAGACAGGATCGATTCAGGTGCGCCCTTTGTGTAAACCAACTTTTTTTTATCCTGCGAGACTACGACTGACATCCGCTTTGTTACGGCATCAAATGATTTTTCATCCAGTATTTGCCACGCTCTTTTTGTATCAACAGGCATCATCCCAACATCATGCGCCATGATAAGCAGCGCCCCTTCTGTGGCATCGCCAATAACATCGAAGCCGTCACTATCTGTCTTTTCCACGAGTGAGGCGGTTGAACAGAGGATACCGTTTCTGGAAAGTTGTTCAAACGCACTATTCGTGAGTTTTGGCGGAGAATCAATATCATATACAGCATTATCAACATAAATCTTTTTCACACGCATCTGATTGGTGGTGAGTGTTCCCGTTTTATCTGTAGCCACCAAGGTGACAGAACCAAGCGCTTCTATAGAATTAAGCTTACGTACAATTGCACCCTTCTTTGCCATCCGCTCAACGCCAATTGCCAGGGTTATGGTCATAACAGCCGGGAGCCCTTCAGGTACAGCTGCAACCGCAAGGCTTATGGCGAACAAAAAGCTCTCAAGCAGCGTTTTTTCCTGGATGAATGACAAAACGAACACAGTAACAGATGCCAATATGCCGATGAACCCAACCTGCTTAGTAAATATCTCCAATTTTTTCTGGAGTGGTGTTTTACCCTCTTTTATGGTAGAGAGTGTTTTTGCGATGAGGCCGAATTTAGTGGATTCTCCCGTTTTCACTGCCTGTGCATGCGCGCGGCCTCTGGCAATGACTGTTCCGGCAAACAGTTCATCTGAACGTTGCTTCACGACCGGGAGTGATTCACCGGTGAGTGATGCTTCATTTACCTCCAAGTGCTTAGAGTCCAGTATCACACAGTCGGCCGGTACTTTTGTTCCCTCGTCCAGGTAGATTATATCGCCTGGAACCAGCATACGGCTATCCAACTGTACTTCTTTGTTATCTCGAATAACACGCACCACTGTGCTTGTGAGTTTCTTAAGCTGTGACAATGCTTTTTCCGCCTTGAATTCCTGATAGAGTCCAAAAAAAGCGTTCAGTGTGACAATGAGGAAAATAAAAAAACTGTCCACAGATTCGCCCATCAACAGTGCAACCAATCCTGCCGCCATAAGCAAATACGTTAAGACATTATCAAACTGGCTGATGAAGGATTTTAACAGTGTGAATTTTCGGACTTCCGCTATCTCATTGGGTCCATATTTGTGTAAAAGCTCCTGCGCTTTTACACTGGTGAGACCTTTTGAGAAAATAAGTGATGGATCCATGATTGCAGGCTACACACAAACAGTATTAATCCATTGTATAGATATCAGACAAAAATGCAACTCACTCGGTTTCTGAAGTTATCGTTTTCTTATTGCCGTATACAAAAAAATCCACCGACAGGATTAAGCTCTGTGAGAGCGACAGTATCCTGTATAAAGGCCGATGCGCTGCCGCCGTCAAGATTGATTGCATCAATAATCTCTAAACGCTCCTTTTGAGCAATTTTTTCTAAAATTGAGGGCACACGAGCCAATAGTGGTCCTGAGTATTCCTGGTCAGGGAAATAGAGAGCCATAAATAGTAGTTCTCCCGAATTTGTCACACCGGCTATGATTCTTCTTGCGAACTTATCTTCGATAAGTCTAAGCGGTCGTATGGACCCGTTTTGTCTGATTATCGGCCCGCTTTGCAGTACAATCTGATTCCCGGCATTCGGTTCATCAAAACCAATTCTTGCGCGGTATGTGCTATCTATCGATAGGAATCCGTCCAAAAGAGTACTTTCTATGGCTCCACTATACTCGCCATCTGTGCCACTAAACCTCCCAAGATGTGTCATTTCTTTCGTATAAAATCCGGCGTTTACCAATGATCTGCATGAATGCTTTTCCCTTGCGAGTGATGATGCCGTAGCCGTATCGAGGTTAGAGTAGAGCGATACATTTTTGGGTGGCGACAGTTGAATCACATACGCGATCGTGTGTCCATTGTCATCCACCGTCAACATAGGTGATTGAGGCTGCTCGATACTCGTTGGTGACGGGGAATTTACCGGTGTCACTATCTCTTTTTGAACGGCTCGCAGACCAATAAGCGATAATATGCCGGTGATTGCCGTGACTCCAAATATGATATAAAAGACACGTTTCATATACATTGTGTTGCTTCATCAAGCTTGTGTGGTCCGATGTGCGTCCGTGTGATGGAAAATGCCAGTGCTCCGGTCAGCACAGTCCGGCCGATCATATGAGCTAATCCTCTCATATAAGTGCCGGATGAGCAGGTGACTGATACGGTTGCAATAGGCCATACCTGTCCTGTGCGAGTGCTTAGCACCTCTTCCCATTTGGTTATAATTTCCTTTTGTCTGAAATCTCCGGTGACTTGTTGTATTTTTTGAGTCAGTACCGCCAGTAGTTCTGCAGAATCTATTATTTTCCACGATGTAACTATTTTTTGCTGGATGTGTACACGTTTTTTTGGCAAAGTTATTTCGTGAATTTTTCCATTTCTTGCCCACCAATAGAGTGGCTTTCCCTGTACGGGTTTTGAGCTATATATAGGGTATTCCTGTTCAAATGAATCGGGCAGTTCTGTCACAGCGGATTCTACCGCCTGACGAGTAAGAGCTGACGTGTCTTTCATCTCGTTTACCAGGCCAAGTAAGTCGTGTGAATCACTGGAATAGCCAAACAGGATATCCATAGTATATGTTTTTGGAAAAACCTCGTAGGCGTGTCTCTTTTTATTTTCATCACCGATGAGGACCAACAGGAGACCATCTGCCATTGGGTCAAGCCGCCCTGCGACACCCAACGACACGGACGCATACTCCGGATTGCGCTGCCTATACAGTTCAATAGCTGCCAGTGGCGTCATGCCCTGTGGTTTATTTAGGAGAATAAACGGTTTCATTTACCCTTGCCGGTTGGATTTCTTGATCAATTTTGCAAGGTACACAATTTCCCGAATCTGGCCGTCTTCAGTCTCAATCTCATTGGTTCCACTCATCCTGCCGTATTCCCTGAGATAATCAGACAGCGCGCCGTCAGCTTCTTTAATATCTTCTGCAATGCCCCTTATCTTGTCGGCAAGTTGCTTGTTAGCAGGAAGCTGCATAATCTGTGCTTTTGTTGCACTTTTTTGCTTGGCGGCTTTTTTTGCTTCCTCATTGTGGAGCCTGTACGTTTCGTCATTTTCAAGCGCACTATTTTCCATTTCGCGAAGTTTTTTGAGTTCCGCCTTACCCCGGTCAATGTTTGCTACATTGGTTTTTATAAGCTGCTCAAGGTCAAGCATGACCTGTGCGGCTCCCGGATCTGTCCCCGGTACGTCAATTACTATTTCTGCATCATTCGCTGTTTGAGTTTGATCTGTTGTATTGTCCATAGAGTACTACTGTAAAGTGAAACACCAAATAAATCAAGATCTTTGTTCCAACAGTACGCCGCATGTGGTGGCGATACACAAAATACGTGTGGTTCGTGAGGTTGCGTGAGCGCTTTCAACTCAGTTGCAACAAGTGCTATTATGTTATGTGGTATGAATAAAATCCTGCTGGTCGAAGATGATGAATTGGAATCACGCCTCTACGTAAGCCTATTCACCAAACACGGATTTGACGTACTTGCACTACCCAATGGGCTTGAATGCCATGCGAAAGCGTTGGAATATAAACCGCAGATAATAGTATTGGATATCATGATGCCCAAGATGAACGGATTTGATACGCTTGACGTATTGCGTTTTGATCCTACTACACGGCAGATACCCGTACTTGTATTAACGAACCTCTCAGATGATCACTACGCAAACGAAGCACGTAAGCGTGGCGCCGCAGCATTTCTAACCAAAAGCAATGTGGAGAATGCGCATCTTATGCAACAGATTACTGATATAATTGCTGCATATTCTGTGCCAAAAGCCTAAAGCTTACAATCACACTATGTCTAAATTACTCTTAGTGGAAGATGACGAAGAAGAATCCCGCATGTATGAACGGTTGTTTATCCAGGAAGGATTTGAAGTATTTAAGCTAAAAAGCGGCGAAAATTGCCATGAAGCAGCAGTGTACTTTCGCCCGGATATTATTTTGATGGATTTGTTTATGCCAAAGGTGAATGGTCTCGAGGCGTTGGATACACTGCATTTCCACGCAGATACAAAAGATATTCCTGTCATAATGCTTACCAATATTTCTGATTCAACCCGGGAAAAAGATGCATACAGGAGGGGCGCCACCCGGTTTATCACAAAATGTACCGTTGAAAATTCCGAGCTGGTCAAACAGGTTCAATCGCTCATTTCCGCTCGCTCGGGCGCCATATCCTCCTAATACCTATGAAACGCGTTGCCATGATTTCGTACCACACATGCCCGCTGGCGAGCCAGGAGGGGAAAGAATCAGGAGGTATGAATGTGTACGTCCTGGAAATTGGGAAGGCACTTGCGGCAAACGGTGTCCAGGTCGATGTGTTCACCCGGAGCCAGGAAGCGGATAACATTCCCGTCGTAACCGTCGTCCCGGGATTTCGTGTGATTCACGTCGTCGCAGGTCCGCAGTCACATATTTCGAAAAAAGATGTGATGCAGTACATTGATGATTTTTCCAGTGGGGTCCATGAATTCTATGACACAGAGAAGACTTTACCGGATGTCATTCATGCGCATTACTATTTGTCCGGTCTTATTGCGTCAAATCTTACCACACTATTCGGAAAAGCTATTCCTACTGTCATGTCATTCCATACCCTCGCGCTTATGAAAAATCTGGTGGCGCGTGATGAATCCGAAAAAGAGGATGTATCTCGAATTACTGCGGAATTACAGTTGTGCCGTGAAGCGCACGCAATACTAGCAACCAGCCAAAGCGATAAGGATTACCTGCAGTATCTGTATGATGCTGATGTGACCAAGGTTCAGGTTATACCACCTGGCGTTAATCCGCTGACATTCCATTCCATGGATCCACTCGAGTCAAAATCGCGCGTAGGAGTTCCCGCAAATCAGCAAATGATCCTGTTTGTCGGTCGCATTGAGCCTCTGAAGGGAATAGACATGCTCATGTATGCTATGAAAATTGTGACAAAACGAAACCCGACCATCCCGGTCACGCTTTGCATAGCGGGAGGCGATATATCTCAGCCGCTTCCCAGCTGGTCAAAAACACTACAGTCACTGAATACTATTCGCAGTGTACTTAATCTGCAGGCCACCGTGTCGTTTGCCGGGAAAAAAACTCAGGAAGAATTATTATATTACTATAACGCTGCGACAATGGTCGTCATGCCTTCCCATTACGAATCCTTTGGTATGGCAGCGCTTGAGGCCATGGCCTGCTCAGTACCGGTGATAACAACCAATGCGGCTGGTATTTCGGGACTTATTGATGATGAACATGGAAAGTTGATAACATCGGTGAATAATCCGCTACTACTGGCCGAACAGATAGAATTTCTCCTGTTGTCTCCGAGTGTTCGAGCTGAGGTTGGCGCGAAATTACAAAAAAGTGTCTCCGATTTATCCTGGAGCACAGTGGCCACACGAATCGAGTCGGTTTATGATACCATTAGGGTATGAAGATCGCGATCTTTGGTCATGTATGTATCGACCGCAACACCTCTGAGTCCGGCACATTTGTTGGCGCAGGGTCACCCGCAATGTTCATGCACAGGATATTCTCACAGTTACCTGATTGTAATGTGACGATTATCGCCCCATACGGCAGGGACTTTATCCCATACATGGGCATGTCAAGATTTTATCCTGAATCTCCATTTCCGGGCGAAACCATGACATATGAAAATACAATCGTGCAGGGAATTCGTACACAGCGATGTCTGAATCACACTGATGCCAAGCCTATCGTTATTGACGACGCTGTCACTCAAATAATTAGGGCAGCAGACGCCATATGTGTTGCACCGCTTGCTCCGAATTTCTCGCCGTCATATATCAAGCAAATCGCATCACTGAAAAAGTGGAACACAGAGATTACGCTCCTCCCTCAGGGATATTTCAGACAGTTTGATGCAGACAACACCGTGCAAATTCGGGAATTTGTTGAAGACACAGAAATCATCCCGTTGGTAGACACGGTAATCGTATCTGATGCTGATTACTCCGACACTCGTACAGTAGCGTCCTCATGGGCATCACAAAACGCGGTGCATGTCGTTATGACCCAGGCAGAACGCGGGGCTACCCTCTTTTCGGGAGCAAATGTGACTGAAGTGCCCACGAACCCGGTTGCGACTGGCGACATTGTAAGCAGTATCGGTGCAGGAGATATTTTCAGTGCGGGTTACATCTATTCGCATGGGAAATTTCATGATCCTAAACGTGCCATTGAGTTTGGCAATGCGCTTGCGGGCCAGTGTCTGCGGTTTACCCAAGATACCATCGTTCTTGATTTGCTATCATTACCCGTATGAGTCTGTCTCCATTTCATCGATTACTCCTATTCCCATTTGCAGTACTTCTATCGTTCATCGAACGTAAATACAAACCCAATCGAATTCTAAAGGGCTCCAATCTGAAACTGGCAAAGCTCGCGGGCAGTTTATCACCAGCCAGTCCTCTACCATCTTACCGATACGAATTCGCCGCAGCTGCAGCTGGAAGCGATCTATATATAGTGGGAGGCATATGGTTGCCTTCAGTTTGGTTTCCCACGAACCTCGTGGAGGTATATTCGGCACAAACGAAAACATGGAGGACAGTTGCGCCGTATCCAAAGGGAATTCACCATACTGCAGCTGTAACGGTTGACGGTCGAGTGTATGTGGTAGGAGGGAATTGGATTCGCATTATTCCACAGCGCTGTATGTACAGATATGATCCGGCGCAGAATGTGTGGAGCGAATTGTCGCCCATGCCGACTGCACGTGGCGCGCATGTTGCAGTTTCCATTGGCTCAAAAATTTACGCAATTGGTGGTGGTGTAAATAAACGGCCGGTAAATGTCGTCGAAGTATATGATACCAAGACAAATACCTGGGAGACGAAACGGCCAATGCCCACTGCCAGAGAGCATATAGCCGGCGCAGTAGTGCAAGGGAAAATACATATAGTGGGCGGTTACGCCGGGACACGGTTTGACAATCTGACAACACACGAAGTGTACGATCCCGAGACAGATACGTGGGAATCCAGAGCGCCATTGCCGTATGAAGTCAGCGGATTGGCCGCAGCGACTATAGGTGATACCCTTTATATAGTAGGCGGAGAACAGGGATGGGCGGTGTCCGGCGAAATACACGCGTATAATCCAAAAACCGACTCGTGGACTCGGTGTACAAATTTACCGGTAGCACGGTATGCATTAACTGCAACAGCAATGGGCAACACGATCCACTGTGTAGGTGGGAGCGGGTACCTGATGGGTGATGATTTCCGTAGGGAACACGACGTATTTACGCCATGAAAATTGTTATCTGCAACATTGCCTTTCACACAAATACCCCTACAGGCGGAGATACCATATTTATTGAATGTGCGAAACGTTGGAGTCGTGAGGGACACATAGTCACTATACTCACAACAGAATCTTGTGCCAGGTATTGTCAGTCGCATGGATTTCCCAAAGAGAATATTCGCGTCTGGCCATTTGCTATATATGACACGTTAGGATACGAAGCCGCTATTTTCATAAAAACCGTACTCGCATCGCTCTATGCGATATGTACTCCTAAAATCCCCGCGGATATCTATTTTGCTTCTTCGTTTTTTCTGCCGGACAGTATTCCGGCTTACATCATGTACCTGAGGAGTCGCTCCCGAGTATTTCTCACGTCTATGTACGTGTATACTAAACGATATTTTGGGGGAGGATATTCTGGCGGTGCGGTGATAGGGTTCTTTTTTTGGATACATGAGGCAATTGTTGTGCAACTTTTAAAGTGGTCGAACGGGTTTGTACTGACCTCTTCTACGTATGATGCTACAGAGCTTATCAGCCTTACTCACCTGTTGCCGTCGCGCGTACATGCGGTAGATGGTGGTGTGGATATGAATTTTTTTACCTCTATACCTGCAGGGAACATCAAATACACGGCCGTATTTGTCGGCAGATTCAAGCCGCAAAAGTGTATACCAGAGCTCATCCGCATATGGAAAACTGTGCATGATCATGACACCTCGCGAACCTTGGCGATTATCGGAGGAGGACCACTGGAGAACGTACTACGGCAACAGGTTATCGAACTAGGTCTTGGAGACTCAGTCGCGTTCTTGGGAGTGTTGGATGGCGCACAAAAAATCCAGGTGCTTAAATCGAGTAGCATGTTTATCTCTGCATCACGCTTTGACACGGGAAATATTGCATTGGATGAGGCACTTGCCTGCCGGATACCCGGTGTTATTTATGATTTACCCTCGATGCGGCGAGAGCTGGGCGTCCTAAAAGTTCCCATCGGGGATACGGATCGATTTGTCAATGCTATTGAACAACTGTTGGATGACAATGCAGTATACAAAAGACTCCAAGCAGACGCGCTGAAATTTGCCCGTTCGATCGATTGGAGCATCCGCGCAAAGGAGATATTGAAATTCGCGTCCGATACGATTGTCTAGCTATCCGTTTTTTTGAGATTGAATTTTTTTCCAATGGTACAGGTACAGCGGGAGTCCGACAAGCACCATAGCGATGGCACCGGAAAATTCGCGTTGTCTGTTTCTGATCATTTCAATTTGTTGATCCCTCTCAAATTGAGCCTGCATTTTTGCTTCCTCAGAAGCAATTTTCGGTCCATCGATCATCGGCTTACTAATCATATACTGATCTGCTCCCTGAAACACGTAGACCTTGAGCCCTAAATCAACCAGCCTGATACCACCAATTACCACAACAAGCAATCCGATAAACGAAAACAAATACAGGTACAACAATCGAATATTTAATTTCATATATCCAGTGTAGAACTACGTTATATCTCTTGCAACAAGTAGATTGTGTGATACACTACTTTTTCTAAACATACTATTATGAAGGCATTTATTGGCATAATCAAAAAAGCACGAACGCTTGATCGCGATGTTTTGAGAGCAATGGGAATTTTTTTGGGTATCGTTATCGTTGGATCAGTTGTATACCATCATTTGGAAGGATGGACGCCACTTGATTCTGTATACTTTAGTGTCATAACACTAACCACAATTGGGTATGGTGATATGCATCCGATAACAACTGGGGCTAAGGTCTTTACGATATTCTATGTGCTTTTCGGAGTAGGACTTGTATTTTATTTGTTTACCACAATCGCAAAGCATTTGTTTGAAGATGAAAAAAAAGAAATTCATCGCCTTGACAAGACGCTTGTGCATCTCGAAGAATTGTTAGCTTCAAAGAGAACAAAAAAATCAGGGAAATAATACGTTGTTGACTGTTTAAAAATAGTGTATGCTGAATATATTAACGGGAATTTCTGTACCAACCGTTTAATTATAGAAGGAGATACCTATGAGCGATAAATTTGTGACCCCATTAGATGTTCCGGAAGAAAAAAGAGGCGATTTTGATCGTAATATGGAGCTTGCTACCCACGGAACAGGCCGACTCATGTTATTTGCCGGTGACCAAAAAGTAGAGCACATGAACAAAGATTTTTACGGGGAAGGAATCGCCTCAGATGATGCGGATGGGGAACACCTGTTTCGTATCGCGTCGCGAGCAAAAATAGGTGTGTTTGCCACACAAATGGGACTTATCGCACGATATGGACATGATTACCGTGATGTCCCGTATCTGGTAAAACTTAACTCCAAAACAAATTTGGTGAAAAAAGACCAGCAGGATCCCAGAAGTCACAGTTGGTACACCGTTGACGATGTGCTCAGGTTTAAAAATTCCAGCGGTCTTAAGATTGTTGGAATCGGATATACCGTATATTCAGGCAGCGAGTATGAGGGGGAAATGCTGCATGAAGCGGCACAGGCTGTGTTTAACGCACACCAGCACGGACTCATGTCAGTGCTCTGGATGTACCCACGGGGGAAGGCGCTCGCGGATGAAAAAGATCCGCACTTAGTGGCAGGCGCAGCCGGAGTTGCCGGATGTTTGGGTGCGGATTTCACAAAGGTAAACTATCCAAAGCCGGCAGAAGGCGACCGGGCAGTTGCGCTCAAAGAAGCGGTTGTCGCAGCGGGCAGGACAAAACTTATCTGCGCGGGTGGCGGCAGCGTCGAAGTGCGTGACTTCTTGCAAACATTACATGATCAACTCCACACATCAGGTACATCAGGTAATGCGACAGGACGCAATATTCATCAAAAACCAATTGATGAGGCTGTGCGGTTTGCAAACGCAGTGTCGGCTCTGACGTACGATTTGGTATCAGTTGATGATGCATACGCATTATATAAAGGAGAAAAGTAATATGGATAAAATCACTCTCAAAGATTTCGTAAAAGCAAACAATGCAGATCTGGGTGAACCGTTTTTCCAGGTCATTGAAGTGCTTGAAAATTTCGCGAAGGATATAAATCATAAAGTCCAGCGAAACGGGCTACTGAATCAGGAGGGTGATTCCGGTGGAGTTAACGCGTATGGTGAAAACGTACAGAAACTCGATGAATACGCAAATAACCAACTGACCAATGCGTTACTTGCCTGTCCTGCTATCCATGCTGTGGGTTCTGAAGAGCTTGCCGAGCCTAAAGTATCAGGAAATGGCACGGGTATCTATACACTCACGCATGATCCTGTGGATGGCTCATCGAACATAGACACCAATTTGCCGATAGGTACTATATTCGGCTTGTATCCAAAAGCTGACAGTATTCTCCAAAAGGGTTCGACACTGGTGGCATCAGGATATGTCCTCTATAGCGCTAGCATGATGTTTTTCTATGCGGCGGCAGGAAAGGTAAACGGGTTTACCTTTGACCCTGACAGACAGACGTTTGTTCTTTCGTACGAAAACATCAGAGTTGGAGAAAAGAAATACTATGCCATAAACGAAGGAAACTGGGAACTGTTTCACGAGGCGGAGAAAAATTATGTGACTGCCATCAAACAGGAAGGCGGATACTCTACACGGTATGTAGGGTCAATGGTCGGTGATATTCATCGCACACTGCTCAAAGGCGGCATATTTATCTATCCTGCTGATCAAAAGCATACGAGTGGAAAACTACGTTTGCTCTATGAAGTAGCGCCATTGTCGTTTCTGATGAAAACAGCAGGTGGGGATGCTACAAGCGGTATGAATGATCCTCTTGATCTCACGCCTGTGAAACACGATCAGCGTGTACCGATCGCCATGGGAAACAAAGATGAAGTGGCAAAGTACCGCTCGTTTAATCCCACATCCTAAATGCCAGAGACTCAACGGTTCGTCGCCGCAGCCTTTTGCATTATCAAAGATTCGAAACTTCTGCTTGTCCGGTCCCGGAATAAGCGCGCGTTTTACCTGCCGGGTGGAAAGATTGAGACCGGTGAGTCCCATATAGAAGCGGTATGTCGCGAATTGTCAGAGGAACTCTCAATCTCACTTGACCAGTCGTCACTCTCTCTCTATGGCGTGTTTGTGGCACAGGCATATGGCGAGCCTGAAGGTGTGTTTGTGGAGCTCCACTGCTTTATGGGATCGTATGATGGATCTATCCGCGCTTCAGGGGAGATAGCGGATGTACAATTTGTTACTCTGGAGTCGTATCGTGCTATGCCAGAGACTGCCCCTGCTGTTGTGTTGCTTCTACATCAGTTGCACGCTGACGCGATCATTGCATAGACATGGCAGGTTGCGACTTCTAACAAAAATAGCCTATAATCTCGGGATGGAACGGGAATCTGTGTACAGTGCCCATGCAAAACGTGAATTCGTTCACGTGGTTCATACACACGCCTCAGATGCGGATATTTTGCAGCTCGCGTTGAATTGCCTGGTCGCCTACGAATTCGTATCGCAAAGCGGGGAAACAGTTCCCACATTTGATGCGTTTCTGTCTGAACATGAGACAATACTGTCAGATGCATTTGGAGATACTGCCAAAGAAATTCAAGCAGTTGCCCGTGAGTTTCATGGAGTGCTTACAGGCGACCATCAGTCTACAAACGGACATGTGGCTGTTTCAAAAAACCCTATACTGAGGGCAAAACACACAATATCCATGTGGAAAGATCTAGGGCATATGCATAAGGATCCCCAAGTGCGTACCCTCGTGGATTCACTTACATACATACTACATGAACACCCAGATACAGCAAAAAATATACTGGAATCTGTGGTGGCTCGTCTCACTGTTGGAGAGCTGGCAACAAAGCCATTAATTGGGCTTGTCGCAGTGGCGTCAGTGTCTCATGGATTGCCGGAATGGATGTCTACAGACGCCGGGATAACAGCACTGCTCGTTAGCACCCTCGCTCTGGCAGTCGCGAAAACCGAGCAGGATATAGACAGCAAACTTCATGGAAAACCGTATTTGACTGTAGAATCCAACATACTCTCGTCAGTGTTAGGATTCGAACTGCGAAAAAGCGCGTACTTTGTCAGGCTTGCTTGGTTGGTACCGACGATCGCCGGGCCACTTATCGCATATCTAAACCGTGGCGTCGATATCAGTCCTGTACTACTCACCCAGGATCTATTATATGTAGGACCAATGATTGTGGATGCGCTCTTGCGGCACGATATGTTAGACCCACTTGTTGCGGCTATAAAACGCGCAGTGAAAGCGGTACAACATCATGGGTGCGCTCTGGAGCAACTGCCCTAGCGTAGTGATCCCTTCTATTGACAAAGTACTACGATTATCGTAGTATACAGCCTCTTATGCAAGACTATGAGTTCTCACTGCTCGTCAAGCTGTATTTGTTTGGGAAAAAGCTACAGGCTTTAGTAAAAACGCATAACAGCGATGTGATGAGTCAGAGCATTATTCTACGTCTTGTCTCGATGAAGCGACAGTCAGTATCGGATATCGCCGAATTGCTCAGTATTAAAGTGTCCGCGGCAACAAGTAAAATATCGGAACTGGAAAAATTGGGATATCTGCAGCGTATTGAATCTGCAGATAAGCGCGCTCATGTCATAGACATCACGGAGGATGGCAAGAATCAGTTGTGTTGTATAAAAAAAACTATGTCCGGGGGAGGTGGCAGTCATACGCTCGGACTCACAAATGCGCAGGCGCGCCTTGTAGAAACCTTGGTCGGTAAGATCAGATTGGAGTAACACTATGAAAAAAATTCTGAAACAGTCATACGCACAGGCGCATACAGTAACCCGATCACTGTATAAACGTGTTACACGGACGATCATTACCTATCCGGCATACGCATTTTTTGGCGTGTTGGGCGTTTTATTTCTCAGTATACTCGTCGGATCTGTGCTATCAAAGCCAAAGACAAAAACAGAGAAAAAATCGGTAAGTCCTAAAGTGGTGTCTGTGTACAATGTGGGCACAGCCCCTCGTGTCACTATGACGGCCCAGGTCGAAACGAGCGGTGTCGTCAAAATTATCGCCCAAACTTCAGGAGTTGTGCAGCAGGTGTACGTAACTGAAGGAGCCCAGGTGCATCGCGGCACAGCCCTTATGTGGCTTTCAACAAACTATCAGGGCGGAACACTTCCGAGTGTTACACGGCAAATTGCTCAAAAGAATTATGAATTCGTCAACAGTACGTACGATGCACAAAAAGATTTGATAGTCAGGCAAAGAGAAATTGCCGATAGTGTGCAGAAACAAGCGGGGGATACTCGGAATATCACGAATAACTCTATAAGTGATACCAAAAATCTGTTAACACTCAATCAACAAATTGTCGATTCGTTGGTGTCGCAAATCGCGTATCTGGAGTCCACCAATGTGGGTGGCGCAAATGACAGCCTTATCCTGCAGTCAAAACAGGGGCAATCTGGTGCACAATCAGCCATTAATTCACTGCGCGTCGCCGTGGCAAATGCTGAATATCAGGTAGGCAGTGATAATGCTCCCACGCAGTTATCCAATAAGCAGCATGACCTCACCATCGCACAGTTAGCCATCCAGGAAAAATCACTGGATCTAAACAGGGAATTAGCAAAACTCAACCTGGGAGTTGCCCAGATTTCTGAAAGCCTTATGTTTCCTGCATCTCCGTTTGCAGGAACAGTAGAACGGGTGAACGTGACTCCCGGAATGAATGTGAGCTCCGGAACAGTACTTGCGACCATCACAGGTGTCAAAAAGACTTCATCGATTGTGCTTTTAGTCCCTGAAGCTACAGCGAAAAATATATCTCGTATTGAGCCGAGTACTGTTACCGTCGGAATGGAATACCTGGACCTTTTGCCCAGGTACATATCCACACAGCCGACCGATGGCGCTCTCTACAGTGTAGTCTTTAGTGTACCGAGTGAGAAAGAATCTCTCTTTGCCAGTGGTTCAACGGTGTCGGTGCAGGTTTCCCTTGGAGCCAAGGCATCCATGAGTGCAGTTCCGTTTGTGCCGATTGATGCTCTATATCAGACCGCGACGGAGAGTTATGTCTACGTGGCTACGCCATCTGGAACGGGAGCGTATGTAGTAAAAAGTATACCGGTGAAGCTAGGCCAGGTATTTGGTCAGTATGTCGAGGTATTATCAGGCTTATCCAAAGAATCGCATATCATTACAAGCCGAGCTGTGGTCAGTGATGAATCTGTGAACATCGAATAATCTCTATGAAGGCACCTAAAACGCACAATCACGGATCATATTTCGAGCGCATAACCTATGATGCCAAACTAACAGGTGATGCAATCTGGAACTACATTTCCAACATGCGCATTGTCATTCTCTCGGTGATTGCTATATTGTTTTTGGGATTTGTGAGTTATCTCTCTATCCCGCGCAGACTAAATCCCGAGATAAAAATTTCCATTGTTACAGTAATTACGGCACTCCCTGGAGCATCTCCCTCTGATGTGGAATCACTCGTGACAATCCCGCTTGAGAAAAGTCTGCAAAATATTGCAGGCATAGATACCCTTACGTCCACATCTCTTGATAATGTATCTGCAATCACGCTGCAATTTCTTTCCAGTGTCACGCAGGACAAAGCCAAGGCAGATGTACAGTCAGCTGTAGATGCCACATCAGGCCTTCCAAAGGATGCACTCACACCTCAGGTAAAGGCGTTGGATTTTGAAGACGAGCCGATATGGACGTTTGCCCTTTCGGCACCGGATGTACCGAGTCTCATGCGTATGGCAGAACTTCTTAAAAAGAATATAGAGAATACTCCAAAGGTTGATCGTGTTATAGTGAGTGGATTTGAAAAGCAGGAAATTGCCGTGGAAGTACGACCCGAGGCTATACGACAATACGGGATACACCCTGCGCTTCTTTCGTCCCAGATCCGATCGTCTATCGTATCCTACCCGGCAGGGACAGTAGAGACATCGGGAAACACATTCTCTCTGGCGATTGATCCTCAAATCACGTCAATATCAGATATCCGAAACCTGACCATTCGTGTGGGCCAATCAACAGTGTCACTGGGGGATATCGCGATTGTCAGAGAGCAGTCCGCCCATAGCCAACGGTCGGCATTCGAAGCCAGCAAAGAGACACATCCGCGTAGGGTTGTCACATTTAGTGTTCACAAATCAGGAAGCGCAAATATCGATGAAGCAGCTTCCGTAGTGGAAAAAACTGTAACAGAAACTCTCGCTCCCTATGGCACAACGTACGCGGTTACCACGATTACCAATGCGGCAAAAGAAATTGATGATCAATTCTTTGAACTGCTCGGAGAATTCCGTTCGACGATCCTTCTCGTGTTTGCCTGTCTGTTTGTCTTTTTGGGCCTGAGGCAGGCTATTATCGCATCGCTCACTGTTCCACTCACATTTTTGGCTGCCTTTGTGTTTATGCGGGTCATCGGCATGTCCATTAACTTTCTTTCCATGTTTGCATTTCTGTTGGCGCTAGGACTTCTGGTGGACGATACCATAGTTGTCGTGTCCGCTATGACGAGTTATTTCAAGACCAAGAAATTCACTCCACAGCAAACGGGGCGCATAGTCTGGCGTGATACAATTGTGCCAATTTGGTCAACAACGATTACCACGATCTGGTCATTCGTACCACTCCTTCTGGCAAGCGGTATTATTGGCGAATTTATTAAACCTATACCGGTCGTCGTGACTGTCACTATGATCTCATCCACTGCCATTGCGGTTCTTATAACATTGCCGTTTATGATTGTGATCCTAAAACCGGAAATTGCAGAGCGCATTAAAGTGTTTGGCAAAGTAGTTGGCATTATTCTGATCAGTGCAGTGTTTCTCTCGGTATTCAAAGCAAATCCACTGTTCCCGCTCATCGCCATGCTGTATCTCATACTGCTATTTGTCGTCAGGAGAACATATGGAGTGTTGTCAGTGCTGCTTGCTACCCGAATACGAGGTCACAAAAGAATACAGTCATACTGGCCGAGAATTTCCCAGTATATCGATCACGGCATGATTGATATAGATGTTATAGCGAAAAAGTATCACTGGCTTATCACCAAGATATTGCACTCCAAAAAATCCAGACGATTTGTGCTGTTTGCAATTGTTTTTTATGCTGTGTGGGCATTTGCTTTACTTCCTATGGGGTTTGTGAAGAATGAATTCTTTCCGAAGGATGACAGCACAACGCTCTATCTAAATGTGGAATATCCGCTCGGAACCAATGTGACGACAACTTCCGCAGAGTCACTTCAGTTACTTGAAGAACTCCGTCATATACCCGAATCAGATTTTGTTACACTTTCGGTTGGCTCCGGGATGGGAGCACGTGGCGGGAGCTCCGGAGATTCTATAGCCGGGTTTACAATCCATCTGAAAGAAAAAGAAGATCGCAAGAAATCATCGATACAGATTGCTGAAGAACTTCGGGAAGAGTATGCGCAATACACAAAAGGGAAAGTATCGATAGTAGAAGTATCAGGCGGTCCTCCAGCAGGGAGTGATTTACAAATGCAGTTATATGGGGATGACCTGACAAAACTGAACAGGTATGCAGATACGCTTGTGTCATATCTGGGAACACAGCAGGGCGTAGGTGATGTGCAAAAAAGCGTAAAAACGGGAACCAGCAAGCTTGTATTTGTGCCCGACCAGAAGAAGCTGAATCAATATGGTCTGACTCCTGACAGTGTCGCACTATGGCTTCGGTCGTTTGCCAGTGGTTTTACCCTGTCTGATGCTAAGTTTGATACCAGTATCAAAGATAAAAAGGACATTGTGTTTTCATTTGCGGGAGGTACAAAATCCCCAGATACCATCGGAGCAATTATGATTCCGACAACACAAGGAAATGTGCCAATTCTCGGATTGGGAACCATACGCACTGCATCAAATCCAACGGCCATAACCCGCGAGGGCGGGAAACGAACTATTACGGTATCGGCGTCGGTACGTGCAGGATTTAATACGACACAAAAAAATGCAGAGCTTGAGAAATTCGCCACAAATATGAAAATGGAAAATGGGTACGGCTGGAAAACAGGCGGTGTAAATGACGAAAACCGAAAGTCTGTACAGTCTATCCTGCAGGCAATGGTACTGGCATTCATACTGATTCTCGTCACTATGGTTGTGCAATTTCAGTCGTACAGGCAAGCTGTTCTCGTGTTACTCGTGATTCCGCTTGCGGTTTCCAGTGTGTTTTTCGTTTTTGCGCTGACCGGGACACCGCTGTCATTCCCGGCACTGATTGGCGTATTATCCCTCTTTGGTATCGTTGTGACTAACTCGATGTTTATCGTGGATAAGATAAATATGAACCTCAAGGAAGGTATGCCCTTCACCGAAGCAATTACAGACGCCGGCACCAGCCGCATGGAACCGATCATTCTGACGAAACTCTGTACAGTATTCGGATTACTGCCTGTTACACTCGCCAGTGCCCTCTGGCAGGGATTAGGAGGTGCCATCATTTCCGGACTTCTGATTGCAAGCACCATCATGCTGCTGTTTATCCCAGTCGTATATTACGAATGGTTTAAGCGCGACCACAATATCGCATAACGGCGACAAGTAATCTATCGCGTTTTGAGGTGTAATCTATTATGATGTGCGTATATGAAAACACTTCCTATTTGGATGCCAACGGTACAGGATTTTTTGCACGAATCTGTTTGGATTGAAGAAGCTGCTGCAACCATTGGGACCGAGATGATAGAGCAGCTTGCAATGGATGCCCGTGATATCCGCACAAATTCATATGCTCCGTATTCCAAGTATCACGTGGGTGTTGCCATCCTCACTACGTCAGGCAAAGTATATACCGGAGTCAACGCTGAGCGAGCAAGTTATTCTGAGACAGACCACGCGGAAGAATCTGCTATCACGAGTGCGATCATTGGCGGGGAAATAGCCAGATCCGGGCGCCGGTTTATCAAAGCCGTCGCAGTCTCGCATGCTGGGACAAGTGCTCCCTGCGGGAGGTGCCGTCAGATTATCGCGGAGCATGCAGATAATGCACTCATCGTCTTGGCGGACCCCGATGCACACATTCATAGCATCACATCACTCAAGAGCATTCTGCCACTGGCGTTTACCCCAACGGATTTGGGCATAGAATGATGTGTACCTGTCTCTCAGTTCACAGGCCAGTAACTTTATAAATCGTCACCTCATCATTAGAAAAGATAACTGTCAGGATATCCGGGTAAAATTCTTTTGTTACCCGCGGATACTTTTCCTCGGGACCCACGAACACATACGAAATGTTATTGTAGGTAAAGACCGCTTTTAATTCTTCTCTGGACATCTCTCCAGTGTAAAAACGATGAGATACACCGCGACGTTCCAGCCAATCCACATCGCCATCATGCGGCTGTCCCTGATAGACATGAATAGGCATATACGCCATGAGGATATCACCCATACGAGGCAATATCATGACATGGCTCCAAGGCGGGAGTTTCTTTAGTTCCATCATTCCTTCCCAAAGCGCGATTGTCGGATAGAGTGTAAAGCTATTTCCTTTATGCTGAATGGACGCATTCTGATCTTCAATGGTGAGCGCATGGTATCGTACGGATAGAATTCCGGAAATACCCACAGTGATTCCGAGTACCACACACAACACGATGCGAGCCACACTCATGCCATACTGCATTCTCGTCACAGCATAGAAGGCAAGTGTGGACAGCAGTGCTATAGGAACTGGAGTGAGATCAGACGCTATGCGACCATTAACCAGCGGTACCCAGGGAAGCGCGGAAATGTATATGAGCCCTACTGGCAAAAAACTCCACCCAAGTGACAGAAAAAATATCTGGCGCATAGACCGCGACCAATGCCTCCATGTCATAGGTATCAGAATGAACAAGACCACAACAAACGGGTAATACAACCCAAACGACTGTATAAAAGGAGTGAGGATATATTCAGTTGTCCACCAGGATTTTTCAGATGCAATAACCGCATTCCACGGCGGTCCCACGAGAAATTGCGATTTGGTAAACAATCCAGCACACAAGACGCCTACGGTAGAAAATACTATTGGAATGAGCGCTGTGCTTATCGTCCCGATTTTGTACGAGTACAGTATCCAGATTGGAAACACGCAGCTGATTAGTATCAAAAAATATGTCGGATTAATAAGCGGTCCGCAAATGGAAAAAAACAGCAGACCAAGCGGCATGTACCAGGTCCGTTTCTTCATTTCAATGATCACGACAGCTAAAAGTGCGAGCCCGAATGCTTCACTCCACGTGTGATGCGGTAATCCGAAATGCCGGGCGATAACAGCCTGCGGGGGAAGTGCAGCTGTCCAGTGCCACGGCGCCGCCGAAAACATGCGGCTCCACTCTGGGCCCGTTTCAAGCATAAGTGCAAAGCACAATGCAGGAAATTGTAAAGAAATAGGAAACAACAGTGATATAAGCCAATACGTGGTCAGTATCACGGCAATTCCACCCGTTACACGAGTTATTTCATACATAATCACGGGATCAATATCACCGAGTGCCGCTACTTTTCCGGCAGCAATGAAAAATAAATAGGTGTAAATCGGGGAAGTTGGCTCGGTGGTAAGTGAATACGTATGTGCCCATGCACCCATCTTTGCTTGGCGGATAACATCCGGGTAGTAGGCATCAACATTCTCAATTGTATGCACATGACCTGTCGGTGTGATTCTGTTTGCTCTCGTGTAGAGAAACATGTATTGTCCCAGCTGCAGTATTAGGATAAAAAGCACGAACAATTGGATCGTGCGTTTTTGCCTGATAGCGGCAACAAGTCGTGAATACATGAATGTATTTAATGCCAAAGTGACAGGGAACACAAGGGTCGTGTTTACTGTGTACGAACCACGGACCTCAGTAACACCGCATTGCCTATCTCTTTTACCATCTCAAAGCCCATATGCGTATAGGACGAGAGGGCAGTGTTGTTTGATTTTCGGGTATCTACATAGATATACGATGCACCCATGCGTTTTTGTATTTCACCAACCAGGGCGGATGCTATCCCACATCTCCTGTGCGCCGGATCGGTGAACAGCGTGTGAATATATACATCATCAGGTTTCATGAGTGTTTTCACATACGCATGTAAGGACCGACGGGTCAAAATTTCTATGGGTGAAATATGACCTTTGAGTCCAGAGATGATTATCCGGGGAAGAAGTTCAAACAAATGCGCAGATACAACTGAGTCTGTTGCAGTAACAGATCGGGATGCGCTCACCAGTCCGACAAGAGAATTTCCGTTGAATGCTCCCATCACCATAGTATCCGGAGTATTGGATAGCAAATCACTATATAGTGCCTGTACATACGGTTGTCCAATGAGAGAACCTGTGCTTTCCAATACCTTCTCATGCAGTTTGGAAGCAGTGGGGATTTCGGAATGGGTAATCTCCCTGTATGTTATAGCGTGTGCGTTATGTATTTTTCCCATAGCAGTCTGATAATAGTACCACCGTACTGACGTACCCTGCGAAGCAGTATACCGAATGAGGGTGCTGTTTTTGAGGCCCCATGGAGTCTGGATGGTGATACATACGGCAGCTCGACGACTGTGTATCCCTTGGCAAGTGCACGTATAATAAAATCAATAAAATATTCGCCGTACGATCCGGTAAGCGGAATAGCTCTTACGCACTGTTTCCGTACGGCTATAAATCCGCTGGTAAAATCGTGAAACGATACCTGAAACACGTACTGCATTATGCGGTTTGCCAGTGAGCTTAGAACGATTGCGGCTTTGGATTCGGTTTCATCGCGTGCGAGTTTGGACTTTCCTCCCCGTATGAAGCGTGAGGCGACGGCTATATCGAAGCCATTTTCAATCTGTGCAACGAGAGTGTTAATCACCTCCGGTGGATGGGAAAAATCCGCGTCCATCCATACTATTATTGTCCCTTTTGCCTGACGTATGCCTTCGCTGATACTCTGTGTGAGTCCGTTATCTGACCGCCTCAATATAACACGCACTGATACATGTTTAGCATGATCAGCAGCCCATTTTTTGGCTATTACTGCTGTGTTATCTGGTGAGTTATCATCGACTATCAGTATTTCCTTGAGGTTTCTGACTTGCCTGTGCAGTGATGCAAGAAGGAGAGGTATATTTCCTGCTTCGTTAAATGTTGGGAGAATCACGGAAACCGCGCTCATGGTAGTAAAGTATGCAGCACCGTTGTGACCTGCCGGATTTGTTCATCTGTTATGGCGAGTCCCGACGGGAGGTAAAAACCGCGATCGGACAGATCATCACTGACAGGATAGGATGCCTTTTTGCTAAGCCCCAGTGACACGAACACAGGTTGTCTATGGAGCGGTACAAAGTAGTCTCTGGTGTCAATACCAGATTCTTTCAGTTTTTTTCGCAGCGTATCCCGATTAACATTCGCGTCTTTTTTAACAAGAAGTGCGTACATCCAATAGACATTTGTGGCCCAGGATTCCTGAATAGGGAGTTCCAGACACTTGATATCTGAAAGCTGCTTTGTATATTGTTCAGCCATATGCATTTTTATCTTGAGATAGGTATTTATCTGCTCCAATTGTGCCAATCCAAGAGCTGCCTGCATGTTTGTCATACGGAAATTAAATCCAACTTCTTCGTGGTAAAACCGCTTAGCGGGACTGTGCGCGAGGTCTTTGAGCACCTTGGCATGCTCATAGAGGGATTTGTTGTTGGTCACTACCATGCCGCCTTCGCCTGTTGTCACTATCTTATTTCCATAAAAACTGAAACAGCCGATATCCCCGATACCGCCGACTTTTTTCCCTTTGTACAGTGCGCCGTGTGCCTCCGCGGCATCTTCCACTACGTGTAGGTTATGTCGTCTGGCAATCTCCATGATAGGATCCATATCTGCCGCGTGACCGTAGAGGTGTACTACCATAATAGCTTTTGTTTTTTTCGTAATATGTTTCTCAATGAGTGTAGGATCAATATTTCCGGTTCTGGGATCGACATCAACAAATACTGGTGTAGCGCCCATGTAGAGGGGAGCCAGCCCGCAGGAGATAATCGTCAAGTCTGGAACGATAATTTCGTCACCCTTTTGTATATCGAGCGCAGCCAGCGCCAGGTGAAGTGCTGTCGTTCCGTTGGTTGTGGTGGTGGCATATGCTACATCCAGATACTTTGCGAATGCGGATTCAAACTGCTCTATATATTTGCCTGATGAGGAAATCCAGCCGGTCTCAATACAATCCTTCACGTAGGGGAGAGCATTTGGTGCTATGAGTGGTTCGTTGACCGGGATCATGGTGTTATGATTTTTTGTTTAGATATATTTTTGCGTTTTTCACACCCGGGTATGGACCTTGTTTTACTTCAAACATTCGTGTATCTTCCAAGTATTCGATCTGGTGTCCTTCACGCAGTAACAGCACGCTATCGTTTGCTTTGAGTATTCTCTTGCCTAACACCTCACCGGTATGCGCATACACTGTAAGTCGGACTGAACCGGACATAACCATAAGTACTTCCTGAATTTCCTCAATAATGATCGGTTTTTCCATCGTATGTACATGGGGCTCAAGTTTCATACCCTTTGGTCGCTGGTGAAACCCAACCTGGAGTGCGTTATCGGGGTCTGTTATGAATTTAATGCCGTCAACTGCAACTGAGCCTCTGGCAATGATAGCTGCAGGTTTATTCTTGTAGAAGATTGTCTCAATTGCACTTGCCATATGATGGTTATAGCAGATACGTTCATGTTTTACCAGTATATTTTTCGTTATATTGTTATCTATCTTCACAGATCAACTTGCAGTCTTCGTTTAAATAAGTAGAAATGTTCACTGGCATGGAGTATCTCAAACTGGTCCGGTTTGGACTTTAAATCGGCGATTAATTCCTTCTCATACGTTTTTTCATCGTAATCACTGATAATTCTGTTTTGCGTAATCATGGCAATATACGTAGCGGACTCTGTGGCACTAGGGAGTGTGAACGCAAGCTCCCGATGGCTTACATGCGGACGAATCTCGAGAGATGCCGTGATCGATGCGTCTTTCGGGATTGACTGCAATTTCTTTTCAAATTCACGGTCCTCATCCGTGACGTTATAGATATAACAGGAACATGATGGCGTGGTAGGAAGTGGGCTGTAATGATAATTCACTCTGGATACTGCGGTAATAAACAAAAGCATAAATACGGTCATTACACCAACACGCAATGATTTTTGAAGTGGAATCAACATCAAAATCCTCTTGAGATAGTAGAAACCGTATATTGTTGCAATCACTAGAGCAGGAATTACACCGCTGTCGTAATGAAATGTGATGGATGTGGTGTCACGTATTACATTTATGGCTAAAGCGGGTGCTCCCAATAGCAACCATGGCAATCCCAAGATGGGTACATAGGCAAATTGCTTCAGGAGGAGTGTATAATACTCGATCGTCTTTGGGTTGGTGATAAACGTGGAGATGAGTACGCGTGGATCAGTATACCGGGAGATGGTTTGTGCTAATGGGTTCTCCACACTTCCCGTCATTTTATCCAACGCCCAGTGGATGTTGTTTGGGCTGAAATACGGCATGACAACGGTCACCATACTAAAAAACCAGGCGATACCTAAGAGAAATGTGATAACCCCGACCACGCGTTCTTTATACACCAGCGCTATCATAAGTCCCATCATCGCGATATTCAGGGATATATCTTCTTTAGTCAGAATGGCCAATATTGTCCAGACTGCGTACCAACGCCACCGTTTCGCATGGGCACAATAAAATGCTGCAAGCAGTAGTGGGATAGCGAGAGAAACCGCATGAAAGTCATATATATTTGTCCACTGCACACCGGGATTAAGCAGGTACGCAAGCGCAAGTATAAGTGCAGGTATCTTCCTCCCCAACAGCGTTCGGGACAGCAGAAATACAGGTATTGCACCCAAAGCCAGAAAAAATGATGAGGATACAAGAAGCGCCCGGACATCATTCCAAATGATATACAGGGGAGATAACAGTATGAGTAGGATATCGGCGTGTACGGAAAATCGGGATACAAAATCGTCGGGAAGTCTGAATTGAAAAAAATGTCCGTTGAGCGTATACCACAGCGTCTGATCCATATTCGCCAAATCAAAGAGGGATGCGAATGCATTATGTCGGCGTACAGACAGCGTTGCCAGAACAACGGTATACACGGAGATCAGCAGTGTAAGGATAATAGTATCCCAATGTCGTTTCACGAATTCCGTCAGTGTTTTTCCCACGGGTATATTATAATTGATCGATTCACTGTGAAGTAGAGGCGATTGACATACAAGAATCGGTGATGACCTCATTATGAAAGTAACTACAAATTACGCGAAGCATACCAATAGCAATCCTATACAGCGGTATCTTTTGTCGCGATTTAACAGGAGACTAATCGAGTGTGTCCGCCTTGCTAATCCCAAGACAATTCTTGATGCAGGCTGTGGCGAAGGATTTACTCTGACACAGCTTACCAAGGCAGGTATTAAAGCGACAATGTCAGGAATAGATTATTCAGAAGAAGCCATAGCATTGGCCGAAAAAACAGCGCCAACACTTCGAATTGCAAAGGCATCGATATATTCCCTCCCGTTTCCGGAATCGGCGTTTGATCTGGTTATCTGTTCTGAAGTGCTGGAGCATTTGGAACATCCGGAGAAAGCTATAGCAGAAATACGCCGTGTGTCTAAAAAACACATACTTGTTTCCGTCCCAAATGAGCCGTATTTTCAAATCGCAAATTTTCTGCGAGGAAAATATCCACGTACATTTGGTAACCATCCAGAACATATTAATCATTGGTCATCATATGCAATCGTTACCTTGTTAAGAAGCGCTGGGTTATCTATACAGCGTGTATATACACCGTTTGCCTGGACGCTTATTTTTGCATCCAAATAAATACGTCTACTTCCTGATTTGACTTTTGTGATCTATGTTTCACACTAGTGGATTACTATGATTGCAAAATTTTCTCCCATTATGTATTTGATCGGTATCCTTATTACCTGGTGTACCTACTTTTTAGCTCGATGGCACCAAAATTTCAGATACAGAAAAAATAGATGCCATGGTCACCGGCTTCCGGACGCGGATTGAGTAGACCGATGATGTATCCTACTTTCCTGTGACGAACGGGTATTTTGTCATGCCTCAAAAAGCCTGAGAATACTCTGAAGTTGTAATGACTCATGAAAGAGTAAAGGAATTTGATGCTTCATTGACCGCACTGAGGGTCACACATGATATTCATATTTGATACGGAGTGGAACTGCCTTTGCAAACCCGTCTGGCGAAAACTACGCACCAAAGAAATCAAAGATGCTTGGGAAAAAACAGTAATCTTCCTCGCAAAGAATTTGAACTAATTCTGTAGATGTTTTTATCCTTATAACTATATTGCTTTGATGTTTGACTTTGCAATTCATGAAGTAAACTGAAATTTTCTGCAAGAATACTAGTAATTTATTCGATAAGGGCGCATGCCTCACAGGGCATACAGGAAGTGTTCGCGCCCTGTGATAGGGTGGGAGCTTCTTTTCAAATATATATATATTACTTATACTGTGGGTATCTTGTGTTTCGGCGTTATGGCGAGACGATAACAACATATACATAACAAAAATAATTCTCACAATATATGAGGCTCCAGATTATATATAAATTACTTCTCTCTGTTGTAAGTATCGCCGTTTTCTCTGTGGTATTGTGGTTTGCTCTGGATTGGTATCTGCTATCCACACAGTATGCGAAACAGAGATTGCAATGGTCATGGGTGTTAGGGTTAGAAGGCGATGAAACAAATAGCGTCATTACAAATAAACATGAATTTATATCTGATGCAAGGTTGATATATAGATCAAAACCAAATGTTCCAGATATTACCGATGCATATGGTTTTCGTCTGCAATCTAGTGACACAAAGATTGCAACCGATACGAAAAAGAAAATTTTACTTACGCTAGGTGATTCTACTACCTGGGGAGACAGCGTGAATAATTATGAAACATATCCGTATCACTTATCTCAACGGTTATCTGATTATACAGTTATAAATGCTGGTACCCGGAGCTATGGTCCTGACCAAGAATACTTGTATTTTAAGGATGTAATAGTAAATACCTACGGGATAAAGCCATACATGCTTATTTGGACGCTCTACATTAATGACATAAATGATATGGTTTATTTCCCCCTGTTTATACCTTTTCAAAATAGACTAATACAGATACCGGGATGGATTAATGGAATGTATATAGTCCGGCAATTACTCCAATATTTGCCCGTGTCGATTGTAAATAGTCGCCCAGGAAATTTTTTGCTTAATCATATACAGCATATAAATCTCGTCCGAATTGCATATAATTCGCCAACAAAAAAAACGCAATTTGCACAAGATAAATTAAGACTCCTCATTCAACAGATGATGGAATTCTGCGCTCAGTATAATATACGCTTAATACTGGTAATGGCTCCTAACCAAGGCGTTCTGATGAAACATCCCGATACTATTGAATTGTATACTAATTTGAAATCAGCCTTAGAAAATATCGGAATAGAATATATCGATGTACACGAAATATTTATATCAAATCGTATCGATGGTATAGAGAAAAAAATTGTGGAACAAGATAGATATGCAGGGGCCACAATATCTGCTAGCATGTTTAATTTGGATTCGCAAGAATCTAGTCCTGAAATTTGGAAACACCTTTCATCTACTGGCAACAAATTCTTTGCCGACATGTTGTATACGTATATAACAGATAGTCAATCTCTTCCATAGTTATTTTCCATTGGGAGCAGTGATTACTGGTATCAAATATAATTGGAGGAGCAGCACCTGCTATACTTTGGGTAATGAGTATGTCTATAGAATCATCTCTTGAAGACTTAGGATATAGCGAATTTTTCGAATCAGCGCGAAAGAATCTAGGTTTTTTCGATTATGAAGTAGCCAGAGTGATAGCGGAGCATAGAGGAGCGTATAGCGTCAGGAATGCACAGGGAGACTACTTTGCTACAATCACCGGAAAACATAAATATACCGCGCTATCAAGAGACGATTATCCTGCTGTGGGAGATTGGGTGGCTATCTCGAAACTCGAGCAAAACAAGGCCATTATTCGCGGCATTCTTCCCAGAAAAACCACACTAAAGAAAAAATATAGCAATAAACAGGAGAATCAGTTAATTGCCGCTAATATTGATATTGCGTTTATAACAGAATCAATGGATCGGGATTATAACCTGAACCGATTTGAACGGTTTCTGGTACTGGCAAGAGATGGGGGGATTACACCTACTATTATACTCAATAAGGTTGATTTGATATCAGACGAGCAACTGAATCTCAGGGTTACTCAAATCAGAAACAGATTTGTATCTGTTGATGTTATTTCGACTAGCACAGTCACAAAACAGGGAATATATAACCTCGCATCATATATTGAAAGAGGAAAGACATACTGTTTTCTCGGATCATCCGGTGTCGGGAAATCTTCACTCATAAATGTGCTGCTTGGGCAAGATGATATACGGACGCGGGAAATAAGTGCATCCTTGGGGAGGGGTAAACATACGACTACAGCACGGGAAATATATGTTCTGAAAAACGGCGGATTACTGATAGATACCCCTGGTACCAGAGAAGTAGGTATACCATCCTCAGAGACAGGGTTGGAAACCGTGTTCGATGAAATACGTCTGTTGGCATCAAACTGCAAATTTTCTGATTGTACGCACACAGGAGAGCCGGGGTGCGCAGTGCTGCAGGCTGTGCGTGGTAAATCCTTAGATAAACAACGATACACTAATTATCAAAAGTTAAAGAAAGAGTCTGATTTTTATGAGTTGACTGAATTGGAGAAAAGAAGAAAAGACCGCAAGTTCGGACAGTTTGTGAAGAAAGCATTACAGGGATTTAAGAAGTAAACTATCCAATCCCGAATAGTGCAAGAACTTACCGTGGTTCATATCCCGGCGGAGGCGCGTTTAAGCTTCCCATACACTGATCCATACAGGTCTCTCTGAGCTGTGAATTTTCGCACTGTTTTGTGCAGGCGCCTTTTTTCACCTGTGCATTCAGATTAAGTGACTGAGTTAGTCCCACAAACACTCCACCCAGAATAACCAATATAAATGGAACAGTCACCATCCATTTAACCCATTTTTCCCATGCAGTCCAATACCACATGACGATTATACCGATAGGATAAACACATAATAATAAGAGAAAAGTGATTACCCCTTTGGTGCTGTTTGATGTGTTTTTAGTATCTGACATATCAGCCGAATTATTGCATCGAAATTCACCGAAGTCAAATGTAAATAATTTACGTTTATAGCAACGAACAAAGCCGCAGTCTATACTCATTATCGTTTACAAGTGCATATATATGTAGTAATGCAATTTATACAACAATATGCAATTTGACAATGATATGTAATAGGTGTACAGTGTAGATAGTGAAGCAAAAATCTATATGAAACAAATAGGCAAATCTAAGAAACACAGATTAACAGCTTTTGTTGATCACGAGCTTGTGACTCGTGCAAAGGTGCGGGGTGCGTTGGATGGTTTGACTATATCAGAGGTAGTCGAAAAAGCGTTGGATGCATATGCGCCATATATAGAAAAACACTCTGACAATCGCGTAAACATTTCATTTCGTCCTAACGCCACTATTGGAAAAAGTACGGTCGCGTCTGATGCGCGATCACATCGAAAAGCCATAAAAGATATAAAACCGGTAGGAAATCTCCGGTAATCCCCACAGAATACGGTGTATTCGCAATGCCTCGCGATGCATCAGATACACATGAACCACTGTATATAAACAAGGTTCAGGAATAATCCCCTGACGAGTAAAGGAGGCAGTTATGACACAACAAACCGAAGTCCAGGAAGTGACGACAGTATCGTCAGAGGCTCCCGCACAGGTTATACGAAAGACACGGGTGATGACGCCGCAGGTAGATACAGGTTCACCGCAGAAAGAATACGAGACCAAAAAAGCGATATTTCGGACATACCAGATTATCTGGTACATACTTGGTGTCATAGAAATATTGCTAGCATTTCGAATTGTTCTCAAGCTTATAAGTGCAAATCCATATAGTGGCTTTGTCGATTTTATATATACGCTAAGTAGCCCGTTTGCGACGCCGTTTCTGGGAATTCTGGGGACTTCAGTATCCGGCGGTTCCGTTGCTGAGTGGTCCACACTGATTGCCATGGGAGTATATGCGGTAGTTGCATACGGAATGGTCTCTTTGTTTCAGATTGTGAAGCCCACCAATCAGGGAGAAGTGGAGCAGAACGTCGATAACCAGTAACAGTAGCATCTATTAAGGAGGTGAATGCATATGACAACAGTAGTAAACAATCCAAGTCAGGAAAATGATCATGTCGGAACCAATTTTTTAATTGGATTCATCCTATTACTTGGCATGGTTATGGTCTTTATATTTTTTGGTTTGCCGATGCTAAGGCAAATAGGTCCGGCGCAGATTACTCTACCGGAAACAAAGATTGTAATCCCAGAAAAGATTGACGTAAATGTGACACAGGAAAAATAACAGTGAGGCATAGTAACAAAATTTTTTAACTATAGAAACGAGGTGAATACATATATGGGTATAGTACTTTGGATTATATTTGGAGCAATTGCAGGGTGGATCGCATCTGTCATCATGAAAACCAATTCACAGCAGGGCACTCTACGGGATATCGTACTGGGCGTCATTGGCGCAATAGTTGGTGGGTATCTCATGGGGTTAGTTGGTCAGGCGGGCGTAACAGGATTTAATGTGAACAGCATGGGTGTAGCAGTGATAGGAGCTATCATCGTCATCTATCTCGGGAGATTACTGAGACATTCATAATAGTAAGCCAGAGCCAGTACGCTGGTCTCTGATTCATAGAGCAGGGAGGTGAAATACATATGACAGATACATCAATGAAAAAAGATGCAAAGAAAGAAGGTGGTGTGAATCCGGTCGTCGCAGGAATTGCGGGAGCAATTGCAGGAGGTGTAGCAGTTGCAGCAGCCATCGTTATGAGTGACAAGAAGAATCAGAAGAAAGTGAGTGAAGCAGTAGATGGTGTGAAAGAAAAAATAGAGGATGCCGTTGATTCTGTAAAGAAATCGCCGGTTGTGGAAAAGAGTGCAAAGAAAATCGAAAAGGTAAAGGAAATGGTGAAAGACAAGATCGAAAACAAGACATAACATACAATCTCACGGATATGAGTGAGTACAAAATTCCGGCCATCGCCGGTTTTTTGTATCTATACCTCCGCGTGACAGTTCTCGCGAATCGGGTGTTTACATACCAAAGTATGCGTGGTTATACATATATCGATTCGCCAAATTCGGAGAAGCGAAGCACTAGGCAATTCAGTGCGGTATCTATAAGCGCCCGTAAGCTCTGATCTGACTATTTTTTGGGATTGTCAATTTCGCCGATAAGTGTCACTTTCTTGTTTGTGCCCCAATCTTACCAAATTCAAATATACGATTGTAATCGTTGGAAAATGTAAAAAATATATGTTTACTCATCGTTCTTGTCGTGATTAATATATAAACTATAAGCCTATTTCTGGTATAATCATAGAAATATGTCCGAAAGTATTTACCAGCGTGTACGGGAGTTCTCTTTGGGAGTTAGTGCTGAAGCGGAGGAGTACATTTACCCAGCAATATCAGAAATTCTCTGCACTCCATCAGTATATAAAAATGCTGAGAGAGTGTATTGGGATGGACCAGGGGGAACGGCGAGACCGGGTGCAAAACCTTTTTTCAATTCATCAGATGACGAAAGACACGGCATCACTCCCTATGGGTGTCCAACATTTGTCCGATTTCCGAACATTGTCGGATCAGTTCAAGGGTTAAATAGTGAACATTTCTGGGAGCTCGTACTTTCAAGAACTCCGGAGTCAATTCTTTTAGAACTGAAGAATGCTTTTGGCCGTGATGATACACATGAAATTGCTCAAGGAATATCATATGGAAATAAAAATTTATATAATCCGTTTCTTGTATTATCGGCCGCTGGCATTATATACGGAAGGGATCTAGCACATATAGCGACACGTTTTGACAAAACATACAATTCCTATTCTGCAATACTTTCAGCTGTTTCACGATATGAAATCGCTGAGTCCCCAAATGAAATCAGAACCCGGTTTATTGAACAATTTGGAACTTTTCAACACTCCGGCATTTTGACTAATGCGACATATGATGTAATGAAGCGCTGCCCGGCTCCAAAATTAACAGACGCAATTCTGCGCTCAGCTGGCGAATTTTTCCTGTCTGATGCTAATTGGGGAAATTATAGTAATATTGTTTTTAACTCGTTCACATAGAACATAATTGTCGGAAGATCGAGTTTTAATATAAATTACTAAATAGTTAGACTTTTTGATTTTGGTGAGGATATAACCAAAAAAAGTCCCGCCAAATGCAGGACTTTTTCGCTTGTACCCCCAGCCGGATTCGAACCGGCGATTCACGGGCTGAAAACCCGTTGTCCTAGGCCGCTAGACGATGGGGGCTAGGAAACAAGGTCTATTTTACCAAATTTCGTGAGAAAATATAACTGGTAACTTTGATATAATACTCAGCATGAATGAACAACAGCCAGTGAATCCGGGGGATATTATTTCTCAGGCCGAACAGGTCGGGGAAGAATGGGGTGATGGGGGTTGTTGGTCAGAAGTCATCACCGGTGCAAAACAGCGAGCTAATCTACTTCATCTGTATTCAGATGATGAGCAAACTCAAAAATTCAGGCAAATATCAGCTGTCCTATCTCAAATTCAAGGCCATCACGATAAAGAGAAAGCTAAGCGGCTATGTGAAGAGTTGGAGGCAATTGTTCCAATATCTTCTAAATAATTCTTTCTCAGTTATTTACTAAAACACCGCCTGCATCGAGCTTCATAGGCATCTGATCTTCCGACCAGTGCAGGATCTGCATCCAGCGCGTTGATTCCAGCTGCTTTTACGATTCTTTTATGAAACACAGCATCATCCCCACATATTTGGCACACTGCAGATAGTTTGGTCACATTGTCAGCCATTGCCATAAGCGTTGGCATCGGGGCGAATGGTTGTCTGTCATACGTCATGGCAAGTCCTGCCACCATAACGCGCAGCCCTTTTTCCACCAATTCACTCACTATCGGAATCAGGTCCTGCCCAAACCACTGGGCCTCATCTATAGCGACGATCTGGGTGTTTTTATGGAGTTTCTTCAGTATTTGAGACGCTTCCGTGATCAGGTGCGATTTGAAGCTAAGTCCAGCGTGGGAATATACCTTTTTGTCCTTGCCGTATCGGGTATCTATAGCATGCTTAAACACTTGTACTTTCTTTTTCCCAATGCTTGCACGTTTTACCTGGCGGATGAGTTCTTCCGTTTTTCCGCAGTACATGGGGCCAGCAATCACTTCCAAATATCCTGATTTTTTCTTTTGTGCCATATTATTGTCTCTCATTATAGTAATCAGAGCGAAATAAGGAAAGAACCGCTTCAAGTGCAGCCATCGGTCGTTGCTGAAATCTACGGGTGGAGTGAAACATATACATGTCAGGGTACCAACTAACTTTACAGTGATGTTGTGTCAATTTTCTGCTTATAATATGGTCATCCAGATCATTGGTATGCCATGCGTACCCCTGAATTTTTTTGAGCGTTGTTTTGCGAAACACTCCGTTCGGTCCATAGACCGGCATATCTCCTTTTAGTGTGAAAAATACAGGCACTCCTACAATATATCCCACTGAAACAGCTGTTCGTATAAACATGTTTCCATCAGAACTCACGATTGGTCCGGTACACGCATCCAGATTTGGCGACCCGTTAAAATGTCGTATTGCATTTCGGATCCAGTGTTTCGGAAGTATACAATCCGCATCTATTTTACCTATCAAATCTCTAGCGGCATGTTTCCATAGCCGTTCGACTGTTGGGAGGATGCCTTTTTGTTTTTCTGTGAGTATTGAAATAGGTAGTCGGTGTTTGTGCTTTTGAATTTGGATGCGTGTGTCATCTGTCGAATTATTGTCACAGAATATAATCTCTGACGGCTGTTCTGACGATGCCCGTATAGATCTTAATAACGGTCTTATATATCGTGATTCATTGTATACAGGGATGATAAGGGAAAATTTCAGCGCCTTCGACTTCATACGGAATAATAGTATACAGTATTTGATATTGTTCGTATTATTTTCGATCTATTATAATTTTATTCGGGTATTTTATGATACATATGCACTGAGAAAACTTCGATGAAACATACGTTTTCTTAGTATATATCTATCTAATTTAGATTTGTTTTTCAGAGTCGGTATGCAAAACTGAATGCAATAGATACATTCGGGTTAATTTTTATATAAAGATATTATGGTTACAACAATAGATGAATCAGTTTCGGTAGATTTATTGTCTAATCATGTGAAAAAAGTGGCCTATCCGTGGGTGGTACACTGGCGGGGAGTGCGCTACATGATGATAAAAATCGGACTCCATCACACCGTCCGTGAGGGGCGAGTATTACTTCATATGTTCCAGGTGACCGACGGCACTATGCAGTTTAAGTTGCGTTTCAATACAGAAACACTCTCGTGGAAATTGTTGGAAATTGATGGGTAAATGCTGGTTGTCATTGCGAGGAGCGTAAGCGACGTGGCAATCCGGTTACGATGAAATAAGATTGCTTCGCTATCGCTCGCAATGACATGAATATATGTTTTAATCCATCTCCTCCTACCATCATGCATATTGATATCAATTCCTGTTTCGCGACGATTGAACAGCAGGCGAATCCACGACTGCGTGGGAAACCGACGGTTGTTGCTGCCTATGCGGAAGACCATGGGTGTATCCTCGCCGCTTCGCGGGAAGCCAAGGCAATAGGCATAGACACAGGTATGCGGGTGAGTGAGGCGAAGGCACGGTGCCCATTTGTCGAGGTGCTTGCTCCTGATCCAAATAAATACAGATACATAAACCGTGCGCTTCTGGCAATCCTTGAATCCTATTCGTGCAACGTACGTGTGGAATCCATAGATGAAATGGTTGTGGATTTTGCACAGACGCCACGATTGGACACCCAGATGCGAATCATGTCTGCTCCGGACGCAACTGAGCATGAAAAGACAGAACATGCCATGCTCCTGATAGCCAGAGAGATAAAACAACGCATACGCCGCGAAATAGGAGAGTGGATCACGGTGTCTATAGGGATTGCTCCCAATCGATATTTATCTAAAATCGCCTCAGGGCTCCACAAGCCGGACGGACTGGATATGATCACCGGGAAGACGATTGCAAAAACATTTTCTACAATGCGGCTTGAGGATTTTTGCGGCATTAAAACCGGAGTTGCCACACGTCTGCGGATTGGTGGTATTTATACGCCAATGTCCTTGCTCATGTCTGATGCAAAGACACTGGAGCGTGCCCTTCATTCTATAGTCGGACGTCACTGGTGGATGCGCCTTCACGGGTACGAAGATGGATCACGGTATACCTCATTTGGTGCGGGTGTGAGTGCCTCTGAGCAAAAATCATTCGGGCATTCCCATGCGCTAGGCAGAGCACTGCCTCCGTCTGATCCCAAACTTTGGCAGGTGTTGTCTCAATTGGTGGTAAAAATGGGCAGCAGGCTTCGAGCCGCAGGATGTATGGCTCACAGCATCGGTGTTTCGGCCATGTATAGTAGTTACTCTGATTTTTGGCATACACAAAAACAATTGGCAGGACCACTGTACGCTGACGCAGATTTTTTTTCATACAGCAAGTCTCTTCTTTTGAGTGCACCTGACCTGCCCATTCGAATACTGGGGGTGACGTGTGGCAAGTTAACACGGGATTTGTATACGCAACAATCACTTTTGGAGTACGATGTGAAAAAAGAATGTGTGACACGCACTATTGACCAGTTATCGGAAAAATATGGGAAGTATACTATCGTACCTGCTCGTATGATAGATTCCAGTCAAAAAGTCATGGACAGGATCGCGTTTGGAAAAGCGAGCATATGAAGAATTTAATGTTTTGTAATAATAGTATTATGGGATATAATTACGTCATGAGCGAGATACTGCCAGTGGGTCAGGGGTATGCGAGTGAAAAGTTACTGTTAGCGAGGATACCGCAAATACAACAGGATGGAACGCCACGCAACGAGTTTATGGGATATGAGTCGATGAAGGAAATGCTTTCCCCAATTCCCCAAAATGGCATAGTATGTGATGTTGGATGTGTATACGCCGCATTTGCACGAGAAGTTCACGACATTCGACGCGACCTTCGTGTATGCAGTATAAATCCGGCCTTTTCTATGTACACGTTTAGAAAAGGACCGATTGAATACAAGAAAAATTTACTGGCCGGCTTAAGCCCTGAGCTTCCGTTTAAAAATGGATCGTTTGATGCGACATTCGACATTTATGCAAGCTGGTATTACAGTAATGGGTGGACAGAACACATGTATGCACTTGATGAGTTGTTGCGTATCACAAAGCATGGTGGCAAGGTGTACTTTGGACCCTTTGGAACCGAAGATAAAATGCTATTAGCTGAGATTGAGCAAACGTTTAAACGAATCAGGCGAATTAAAAACGTGCAAAAACAACAGCATAATACCGATGATTATTTTTATGATTTAAATGTATAATCCTGTTCTCAAACCACTTGCTCAACAGCTACGTCCAAAAACACTCGATGAGGTGATAGGGCAGTCGCATCTGGTCGGAAAAGACGGCATACTGCGTAAATTTTTATCCACGGGATTTTTGCCGTCGATGATTTTTTGGGGGCCGCCGGGTGTGGGAAAAACGACGCTTGCTGAGTTGGTGGCGACAATCACCGCTGCGCATTTTGAATCACACAGTGCCGTCACGTCGACACTCGCGGATGTTCGCCGTATTATCAAAGAATCAGAAAATCGACTGGCGCAGGGAAAAAAAACGGTATTTTTTCTGGATGAGATACATAGATTTACCAAGGCGCAGCAAGATGCCCTGCTGCCGCATGTGGAAAAGGGGACAGTCATATTTATAGGTGCCACGACGGAAAATCCGTCATTTGAAGTCATAGCTCCACTTCTTTCCCGTTGCCGTGTAGTAGTGGTCAAGCAACTAACTGATGAAGAGTTGGATCTGCTTATTGATCGGGGCGTATCGCATTTGGGTATGAAGATAGAAGACACTGCAAAGGCATTTTTGCGTGAGGCTGCCAATGGAGATGGACGCAGTCTCTATAACATTTTGGAAATTGCCGCTCAATTTGCAGGAAAAAACACGATCACAGTTCAACACATGGAAGATGCAGCACAGAGAAAAATGCTCCAGTATGATCAGTCGGGGGAGGAACACTACAATACAATTAGCGCTTTCATCAAATCAATGCGCGCAAGCAATACTGATGCGGCCCTCTACTATCTGGCGCGTATGACATCTGCGGGAGAGGATCCTCTCTTTATTGCGAGGCGCATGGTTATTTTTGCCTCTGAAGACATTGGTGTTGCACAGCCTACGGCACTGGTGGTCGCCAATGCGGTCTTTGATGCCTGCAATAAAATCGGGTATCCTGAAGCACAAATCAGTTTGGCGCACGGGGTTGTGTATCTGTGTACCGCCAAGAAAGATAGAAGTGCATATGATGCATATTTTGCGGCCCTTGCCGATGTTAAGCAGTTTGGAAACCTCCCCATACCACTTATGATTCGAAATGCTCCGACCAAACTGATGAAAAACTTGGAATACGGCAAAGGATATGAGATGTACACAAACGAAAGTTTACTACCTGACAAATTGAAGGGGAGACGATATTTATTGCCAAAGACATAATTGTATGCTTGCGCTACTTTTTTTGGTGAGTGTTTGCTTCAATGGTGTGCTAATACTTGGATTATTAGGCAAAGTTCGAAATGGACTGGGGTATTTCTATATACTTGGTTCGATTCTATCACTTACTCCTCTCTTTATACTGACGTCGTATATCACTCATGATCTTGCCGTGTCGCTGTTGTGTTATATGGTAGTTCTAAGTTTCATATACGGGTATCAGATAGCAACCCGACAGAGATGGCCGATCCATCTTTCGAGTAGAGAAGTCACAGTATACCTGGCGATGGCGATGTTTGGCTGGTATATATTTGCCCACTCATTCTCATACGACACGACCTCGAATAGCCTGTTAGTATCGTCCAATACGTATATGGATTTCGGAGCTCATATTCCATTTATTCGATCATTCTCTCTCGGGAATAATTATCCAGCTACTATACCGTTTTTTTCACAATCAGGTGGGTCTTATTACTTTTTGACTCATTTCTACGCAGGGTTGTTGGAATATTTAGGTTTGAGGATCGACCTGGCACTTAATCTCATTAGCGCGCTTGCATTTGCGAGCATCGGCACATCAGTGTATATGTTCGCGTATACGATTAAGCGGTCTTGGGTATTTGCATGTGTCGGAGTTATTATATTTTTTTCCGATCAAACGTTACTTTGGTTTCAGTTTGTAACTGAACATGTCAATCCGGCCAGTTGGTTTTCTGCACTCTATCACACGAATAGGTATTCGGATTCTTTTGAGGTTTTTTGGAATCTAAATACGTATCTGAATCAACGACAGTTGCTCTTCGGGATCGCTGCATTTCTCTGGTTTATACCGGAGCATCTCAAGTACAGCTTGTATACTCCAAAAAGTCGAAGAATATTTGATGGAATCGTGTTGGGGTTTCTCTGTTACTGGCATGTGCATGTATTTCTAGCGGCCTGTTTGCTCGTCGTGCTTTCACGACGCCTCAGTGTTCCCACACTATTGCTGGCGATTGGTGTGTCTGCCCCAAAGGTATTAGAAATTCTCATGCATTCACAAAGCGGAATACTATTTGCACCAGGCTTTATTGTAGTCCCTCTTACAGTACTATCATGGTTTACATTCTGGTTCAGAAATACGGGATTACTGATACCAATCTCTGTACTCGGGATCCTATACTCCGGGAAAAAATTCAGATGGCTTGCGTTATATTCGCTTCTCCTTTTTACGCTTCCTAATGTCTTTCATATCAGTGTTCGCAATGTATTTGATGATCACAAGTTTTTCATACTCTGGAAGTTATGCATGACATTTTGCGTATTGTTTGTGCTTAAGTATGTATGGCGGACTATGCTGGCATATGTGTTAATTTTTTTCTTGTGTATCTCAGGTATTATAAATTTTTTTGTGTTAAAAAATGATGTATTCGCCAGGATAGTAGATTATGCACACCATCCACTCCTGAAGGCAGTCTCTGAACATATGAAACCCGGAGATATTGTGTTGACGAATGGGGAAATATACGATCCGATAAATATCGCAGGCATAAAGACGTATACTGGCAGGACGCAATATATATATACATATGGTGGTAGCCCTGACCCGGCTCTTGTTGTGCAGAAGGCAGTGCTTTCAGGTACTGCCGGTATACAGGAAACTTCCATTGCGTATATCGTATGTTATTCAGACTCTGCCATACCAAATATTCGGCCTTGTGATTCGAATGCCTTAACGAAACAGTATCCGCTGGTGTATACTGATACACTCGGATCGGTGTGGAAATTTAGATAACTATGAAAACAGAAATTTCAGCGGGGGGTCTTATTTTTAGAAAAACACCTAATGGGTGGGAAGTCCTTCGAGTGCGGGATATGAATGGCGTATGGACATTCCCGAAGGGAAAAATTGAAGACGATGAATCTCTGGAAGAAACAGCAGTGCGCGAGATAGCAGAAGAGGTAGGATTGCATGGTTTGCTTTATTTAGGGAAACTTACACCCATTCACTATATATATACGCGAAATGGGCAGGTAGATAAAACAGTGCACTATTTTGTCTTTCAGTATAACGGAACGCTCTCTCCAGTAGGTCAAGCAGAAGAAGGCATTCATGAGCCGACATGGGTTCCCCTAAATCAGGCGGCAATAGATATAGGGTATCCGGATAGCGCGATCCCGCTCATAGAAGAGGCAAAACGGCTACTCTCGACAGTATGATTACTCTGTTACATGGCGACTATATTGAGGCATCCAGAAATGAACTTACCCGTCTGAAAGAAAAGGCGCAGGGGAAAGAAGTACGTGTTTTGGACGGGAGAACAATTGAACTCACTGATCTCACACAATCCCTTGAATCAACATCATTGTTTGGCGGAGACGTGGTTGTAGTCATTGAACGCTTGTTTGGGAAAATCGGCAAGTTCCCAAAGAAGATCGAACAGGTGGCAACGATTATTGCCAAAAACAGCGCAACAGACATACTTCTGTGGGAAGAGAAAGAAATCGGTGCCACTCCTTTAAAACACCTTGGTCGCGACGTCACTGTACGACTATTCAAATTGCCTGTGCTTATTTTCCAACTATTGGACGGAATGCATGCTGGTAACGCCAAACAGCTTTTGACCATATTCTCCCAAATTCAACAGTCTGAAGCGCCGGAACTTGTGTTTTCTTTGGTGGTTAAACGTATCCGACAACTTATACAGATAGCTGATGGTGGTAAGCCGGAGGGTGTTGCATCGTGGCAGCTCAGTCGGTTGACAACACAAACCAAGTCATTTACGATGGGTGAGCTTCTTGTGCACTATGCGAGATTGCATGATGCGGAAGTCAGTATAAAAACAGGTGTTTCACCATTTACTATGGCGCAGCATCTCGAACAATTTTTTATTTCCCTATGATTACAGATCTCTCTATGTTCAAGGATTATGATGTTCGCGGTACCTATCCGGAGCAGATAAACGGCACAGTTGCCAAAGCAATCGGTTTTGCCATTGTAAAAAAATTCCAGCCAAAAACAGTGGCAATCTGCAGAGACATGCGTCTATCTGGTGAAGAGATCCGTGATGGGCTTATCGCGGCATTCACACAGTGTGGTGTCGACGTATTTGATGCCGGCCTTACAGGAACTGAAATTTCCTACTTCATATCTGGAACCCGTGACTATGATATGTCTATCATGATTTCGGCATCTCATAATCCGTCCAATTACAATGGGCTGAAAATTGTACTCAAGGGTCCAATTGCGGTAAGCGGTGATTCAGGATTGGCTGAAATTAAAGCAATGGTAAACGATGATCCTCCTGCCCCAGCTGCAATTCCCGGCACTGTAACGCACATTGATGTGTTTCCTGAGTGGAAAGAAAAAGTACTTTCTTTTATTGATATCCCGTCACTCAAACCGCTCAATATTGTGATTGATGCGGGTAACGGCATGGCTGGCAAATTAGTACCGAAAATTTTCGAAGGTCTTCCGTTTAAGATGACGAACATGTTTTTCGAATTGGATGGGCGATTTCCAAACCATACTCCAAACCCATTAGTTGAAACAAACAATGCGGCACTGGTGGCTAAGATGAAGGAAGTAAATGCTGATGTCGGACTTACCTTCGATGGGGATGCCGATCGTGTATTTTTCGTGGATAATACGGGCAGATTCGTATCAGGAACACTGGTAACGGCCATCATGGCACGACACATCCTGAAACAGCATCCTGGTGAGTACGTGCTCTACAGTGCCGTCTGCGGTCGTGTTGTACCTGAGACAATCGCAAAATATGGAGGGAAGTATGAGCGTGTTCGGGTGGGACACAGCTTTATGAAAAACTTCATGCGCAAATTCCACGCGATATTTGCCGGCGAGCACAGTGGTCACTATTACCATAGGGGCTTCTTCAACTCTGAATCAGGAGTGCTCACGGCACTTATGATGTTATCTCTTATTTCTCATGACGGCCGGAAGTTTTCTGAAATAGTTGGTGAGCTGGATGTGTATCCAGCAAGCGGTGAACTCAACTATGCTGTTTCAGATATCCCAGACACTATGCAGACAATCCGCGATCATTTCAAAGATGCCGATCGTGTTGATGAACTAGATGGTCTAAGCATTTGGTATAAGGATTTCTGGATCAACGTACGCTCCAGCAAAACTGAACCTCTGCTCAGGCTCAATGTAGAGGCAGATACTCATGAGGTACTGAAAACGCGTACTGATGAGCTTGTATCGGTTGTAACTGCAAAAGGAGGAATCCTAAAATGAAAACACTCGACGATATTTCACTCATGAAGGCGCTGGATCCGAAAGACGTATTGGGATCCACAGCCCAGTTTGCTGATCAGTGTACACAGGCATGGCAGGAAAGTTCAGCTATACAGTTTCCCGCGGATTCCTACAGTAATATTTATAATATTGTCGTCTGTGGTATGGGAGGATCGCGCTTCACACCGAAAGCCATCAAAGAGCTGTTTCGTGATCGCATTGCTGAGCCATATGAAATTGTGGAGGATTACACGTTACCGAACTATGTGGACCGTGACACTCTCGTTATTCTATCCTCGTTCTCAGGAACGACTGAAGAAGTCATTGCGTGCGCAGAAGATGCGTTCAGGCGCGGGGCACGGGTGACAGCCGTTGTGCAAGGCGGTCCTATCGGCAAGATGATGAAGGATCGTGGTATTCCGTCGTATGTATTTGATCCAAAGTTTAACCCGTGTGGTCAGCCACGTATTGGTGGCGGATACCTCCTGATGGGGCATTTGGGCATATTGAAAGCGCTGAAACTTATCGAAGTTACAGATGAAGAAGTATCAGAGGCTATAGCATATGTGAAAGAATTGGCAAGAACGATGACAGCAGATGTGCCAACCACTCGGAATCCTGCGAAACAGCTGGCAACCTATTTACTGGATAAGCACCCGTTTATCATCACCGCCGAGTTTATGAAAGGCTTCGGTAACGGATTTGCCAACCAGATAAATGAGACGGCAAAGATGATTTCTGACTACCGCTATATATCAGAGTTAAACCATCATCTGATGGAAGGGCTGAAACGGCCGGATACTCTCCATACAAACGGGGTATTTGTCTTTTTTACCAGTGATCTGTATAGCTCCTCTATCCAAAAACGATTTGAGATTACCCGCGAAGTCGTGGAAAAGCAACAGGTAGCCACACATGTGGTGAAGCTTAATGCTCCGACAAAACTTGCGCAGGTTTTGGAAGGGTTTACCCTGTCAGGGTTCACGACATTTTATATGGCCATGTTGTACGATAACGATCCTGTGGCAATCCCATGGGTAACGTACTTCAAAGAGCAGCTCGCAGCAAAGTGATCGTGTGACACACACATGATATTCATACTACTTGCAGATTCATGAATTATTCTGCATACTAGATTCATGCTGTCCAATATTCTTCTTACGCTACTCGTTGTCACTCACGATTCAAAAACCGTCCGATTTAATCCTAAGGAGGATACGCTATGAGCAACAAAAATGTTCTCTGGTTTAAAGACATAGACAAACATGACGGCAACACAGTAGGAGGAAAGGGTGCGAATTTGGGAGAAATGACCCGCGCCGGATTTCCTGTACCAAATGGTTTTGTTGTCACAGTACACGCCTACAGAACATTTTTAGAAGAGGCAAATATCAGAAAAAGCATACAGGATACTCTTTATGGCTTGGATGTCTCAGACAGTCAAGCGTTGGATAAAGCGGCACTCAAAGTTCAGCGTATTATTACTCGCAGTGACTTTCCAAAGGAAATTGCCAATGACATTATTAAGGCGTATTTCACGCTGAGTGGGAGTGAGATAAAGCACGCGCTGGTTGCAGTGAGGTCGAGCGCAACAGCCGAGGATCTTCCCGGTGCATCATTTGCGGGGCAACAGGCAACGTTTCTGAACGTTCGAGGTGAAGCTAACCTTATCGAAATGGTCAAAGAGGCGTGGGCATCACTGTTTACCGCACGGGCAATTTTTTACCGTGAGACCAATAAATTCGACCACTTCCAGGTCGGTATTGCTGTTCCTGTGCAGAAAATGGTCGAATCGGTAAAATCAGGAATTATGTTTTCCATTAACCCTGTAACAAACGACAAGGATCGGGTTACCATTGAGGCAATTTTTGGATTAGGAGAGATGATCGTTCAAGGAGCAGTTACACCTGATCATTATGAAGTTGATAAAAAAACAATGACCGTGGTTGTCAGAGAGACTCATACGCAAGAAAAGGTAATGGAGAGAAAAGGCGATGGCAATATCGAGCATGTTCTTACTGAAAAAGAAGGAAGCAAACCAAAGCTTACGGATGATGAAATCCTCGCTCTTGCCAAACTCAGTAAAAATTTGGAGAAACATTACTTCTTCCCGCAGGATAGCGAATGGGCAATTGAAGGCGGTGAAGTGTACATTGTGCAAACCCGCCCGATTACTACAATCGGCAAAGATGCAGCTAAACCGCAGGCAAAAGTGCATGCGCAGGTCTTTGCTAAGGGCGATCCCGCCAGTCCCGGTATGGCATCCGGTCCTGTCAAAATGCTATCAAGTGCAAAAGAGATACATACTCTGAAAGCGGGAGATATATTGGTTGCCGAGCAGACAAATCCTGATTTCGTTCCAGCTATGAAAAAGGCCATAGCGATTATCACGGAACGCGGAGGAAGGACATCACACGCGGCTATTGTATCTCGCGAGCTTGGTATTCCGGCTGTGGTAGGAGCAAAGGACGTACGCAAGTTGCTAAAAGACGGTATGGTGCTGACGGTGAACGGGTCCAATGGCGAGATATACAAAGGTACCGTTATGCCTACCAAGTTGGAAGCAACCAAGCAGGTGATAAATCCAGAACACCAAAAAACCGCTACCCATGTGTATGTGAACCTAGCGGAGCCAAGTCGCGCTCCAACAGTTGCAAAACTGAATGCTGATGGTGTCGGTTTGCTTCGAGCTGAGTTTATGATCGCTGATATCGGGACCCACCCGAAAAAACTCATCCATGATCATAAAGAGCATATATTTATCGATACTCTGGCAGAAAAACTTGCTGTGTTTTGCAAATCATTTAATCCACGGCCGGTCGTGTACCGTACGACAGATTTCAAGACAAATGAATACAGAAATCTGAAGGGCGGAGAAGCATTTGAGCCGGAAGAACCAAACCCGATGTTAGGATTCCGCGGCGCTGCGAGATACACACATGATGCGGGCGTGTTTGAAATGGAGCTGGCTGCCATTAAAAAGGTACGTCATGATATGGGGTTAACAAACCTTCATATGATGATCCCTTTTGTGCGAACGCCAAAAGAGCTCATGGATGTGAAAAAGATTATTGCCGCAAACGGTATGACCAGGTCTCCATCATTCAAGCTATGGCTGATGTGCGAGATTCCCACAAACGTCATCAGGCTTAACGATTTCCTTGATGTCGGAATAGATGGAGTCTCAATCGGCTCAAATGATTTGACTATGCTTATATTGGGTACAGACCGGGATAACAGTGAGGTCGCGCATGATTTTTCAGAAATGGATCCCAGTGTCCTGTGGGCATTTGAACATATTGTGAAAACCTGCGTAAAGCGTGGCGTCACGGTATCCATGTGCGGTCAGGCTCCAAGTGATTATCCTGAACTGGTGGAAAAGCTGGTATCATGGGGTATCACAAGCGTATCGGTAAACCCTGATGCCATTGATCATGTAAGAGAGACCGTATATCAGGCCGAAAAAAAGCACGCGAGTAGAAAGTAGTTATACGTTAAACGCGAATCGTTAATCGTTTTTCAACTTACGATTTACGTTTAGCGGATAGCGTTTCACCAAAATAAGAATGGATTCAAAAATATATAGTGCAATAGCGCGGGAGATACTCGATTCCCGGGGTAACCCGACAGTAGAGGTACAGGTTATCTTAAACAGCGGGTATCGTGGCATAGCTGCCGTCCCATCCGGGGCTTCTGTTGGCACGTATGAAGCTGTTGAGCTGCGCGACCATGATACAAAACGCTATGATGGCAAAGGGGTGCTCAAAGCTGTCTCAAATGTAAACACCATCATCAATCCCAAAATTAAGGGTATGGACGCTTTAAACCAAGGTGCAATTGATAAGGCTATGGTAGATTTGGATGGTACCCCAAACAAAGCATCACTCGGCGCAAACAGCATTCTGGGTGTTTCTCTGGCAGTTGCAGTTGCAGCGGCTGCACATACCCGAGTGCCACTGTATAAATATCTGAATCAACTTGCCAGTGCGAGCACCGTGATCCCAATGAATAGAATTCCGACACCCACATTTAACGTTATAAACGGTGGCAAACATGGTGGCGGTAATTTAGATTTCCAGGAATATCATATAGTTCCGGCTACCAGTAAATCGTTCAGTGATGCGCTTCAGATGGGTGTAGAGGTATACCACGCGGTCAAGCAACAATTGATCAAACGAGGAGCTGCGCACTCTACGGGTGATGAAGGCGGATATGCACCGAACTTATCGACAAACATGGATCCATTGGAGCTTCTCACAGAGACGATCCGCTCGAGTATCTACAGGTTTGGCGTTGATATATTTTTTGGTTTAGATATTGCCGCATCCTCATTTAGAAGTGAGCGTGGGTATCAAATTAAAGACCGTCCGGTACCATACAGGACTTCGGACTTTATAAAATACATAGCCGATATGCATAAATTATACAGGTTGTTGACTCTTGAAGATCCTCTCGGAGAGGATGATTGGGATGGGTGGGTAGAGTTGAACCGTGAATTTGGCGGAGAACTCCTGATTATCGGGGATGATTTACTCACCACCAACCCGGCACGTCTAAAAAAAGCGATCGAGAAAAAGGCGTGCAGTGCAGTATTACTAAAACCGAATCAGATCGGTTCACTCTCCGAATTTTTGGCTGTCGTTGATATTGCAAAGAAAAATGATATCAAATGCATCGTGTCACATAGAAGCGGAGAGACGAACGATACGTTTATATCCGATTTGGCTGTTGCCGTACAATCAGATTATGTCAAATTTGGCGCGCCTGCACGGGGAGAACGGGTAGGTAAGTACAACAGGTTACTCCAAATAGAATCAGAGCTTTTTCCAAAAGTATAATTACCCCTATTGCGTGCGAAAGAGTCATCATGGTACGCTAAAAATATACTTACATAAAGGAGATTTATATGGATGTACAACCTGCCGAGTTCATCAAAAAAGATACCAGTGCACTTCGAGTACAGCCAAACATGGCGGACTACTCTACAGCAGCTCAAACAAACCCCTGGGAAGCTATAAAATCAGAACTTACTTACTTTGATGATGGCGGCATTAACCTCGCGTATAACGCAGTTGACCGACATTTGGGTACACCCATTGAAAGCAAAACTGCACTCCACTGGGAAGGTGATGGTGGAGCTACTGCGCACTACACATTTGGTGACATGGCACGACTTTCCAATCAATACGCGAATTATCTGACATCATTGGGTGTCGTAAAGGGTGATCGGGTATTTTTGTTTTTGCCTCGCATTCCGGTACTCTACGGTGCATTTCTGGGAATACTCAAGGTAGGTGCTATCGCCGGAAGCCTATTTAGTGCATTCCAGGAACAGGCACTGGTAGATAGATTGAGTAACAGTGAAGCCAAGGTGCTCTTTACCACAAAAGAACTTGCTGCACGGCTCTCTATGGCAAAAGATAAACTCCCTAAATTGGAGCATATCGTCATTGTTGACAGCCCCGAATTTTTGGGTGGCATAGCGAAACAATCTGACAGATTCAGCTGTGTGCACACGATGCCAGATGATTACTCATTTATGCTCTATACATCAGGAACGACAGGCAAACCAAAAGGTGTGGTACATGCCCATGGAGGTGCCGTACACGAATATATAACGGCAAAATGGGTATTAGATCTGCATCCCGATGATGTCTATTGGTGTACAGCGGATCCGGGTTGGGTGACAGGTATCGTGTACGGTATCCTTTCCCCCTGGATGCTCGGAGTTACCATGGTTGTGCACGCAGGGCGATTTGATACGGATGTGTGGTATTCAATTCTGGAAAAGTACAAGGTTACGGTTTGGTATACCGCGCCGACTGCTATCCGCATGCTTATGGCCAAAGGTGATGATTTGGTGAAGGCGCATAACCTGTCATCACTTCGCCATTTGTGCAGCGTCGGAGAACCACTCAATCCTGAAGCTATCCGTTGGGGGCAAAGCGCGTTTGGGTTGGCATTCCATGACACATGGTGGCAGACAGAAACCGGTGGTCATATGATGGTCAATTTCCCATCACTGGATATAAAAATAGGTGCTATGGGTAAACCATTCCCTGGACTGGAGGCCGGAATCGTGGACGATGCAGGTAATCTGCTCCCGGATAAAACTGAGGGAAACCTGGCGTTTCGACCAGGGTGGCCGAGTATGATGCGTACGGTCTGGAATAACGAGGAAAAATACAAATCATATTTTGTGAACGGATGGTATATCTCCGGCGACCATGCATGGAAAGATGAGGACGGGTATTATTGGTTCATAGGCCGTGCTGATGATGTGATTAAAACATCTGGTGAGCGGGTTGGCCCGTTTGAAGTGGAATCAGCACTGGTAGAGCACCCGGAAGTGGTGGAAGCAGGCGTCATCGGAAAACCGGATGATCTTCGGGGAGAGATTATCAAAGCATTCGTAGTGCTTCGAAACCCCAAAAAGTATACCGAAGTAGCCGAGCAGGATGCCCTCAAAAAAGAACTTGGCGACTTTGTCAAAAAGCACTTGGCTGGACATGCGTATCCTCGGGAAATCGAGTTTATCGACAAACTTCCGAAAACCCGAAGCGGTAAGATCATGCGTCGGATACTGAAGGCCAAAGAGTTAGGTCAACCGATAGGTGATACATCCACTCTTGAAGAGTATTAGCCCTGAATTAAGCCTATAGTTGTATTCGGAGCTCATTTTCTGTATACTACCGCGGTATGCATGAGAGGGCAAAGCCATTTGCGGCGAGAGGTGATCGGTTTACAAATTCTGCAAATATCCAGGTGATACGTCCTCCAGGTGTTTTCGGGTATGAGTTTCCCAGAGGACCGGAATATAGTGCTACATATTCAGTGTCACAGGACGATTCGCTCAGACAGCCTGAATCCTCCCAAATTATTATACCAGCGCATGCTTACTCCTATCTGCACGCATTTAATCTAGCGGGATCTCTTGCTGCCATAGAATCTATGGATTTTCCTGGTATGAAAGCCAATGGGATTGCCTATCCGTTTGAGTACTCAGTACATGATGAGTCGCAGCGACTTAATCGGGATGTCGTATCGATAATCAAAGAGGTATCAAAAAAACCAGATGTGCACTTTCTTGAAATTGGTGGACAGGAGGGGTCATGGGGAAGAGAATTGCAGAGCATGGCCGCTTTAAATTCATTACAATTTAGGCCAACGGTCATTGATTTGGATCTTACCCGCAGATGGTCCGACAGATATCACAGGGGATTCGGCAATAAACATCCCGGTACCACCTATATCCAGGCAGATGCGCATCACCTGACCGAACTATATAAATCAGGTTATTTTAAGCGACCTGATGTGATAGCAATGATTAATGTGGAAGATGTTATATATGATCCGTTTGAAGTATTCAGGCAAGCATGGGATCTGCTTCCTGTTTCTGGCATATTGCTTACCGGGACGAGCCACTCTTCCGTAGATCTGCCTATGACCACATTTGTAAGTGGATATTATCAGGAGTCACTTGAGTATGGATACAGGCGAAAATTATCAAAGGACACTCATCAATGGCTCGCAGCTAACAAGAAGCTGTTGCGGCTTATCCCTCAAACCCCCTTCATATACAAAAGTGGTGAAACACAAAATTCACCTGATATCGAGAACATTTCTACAGAGCTCTATGCCCATCCGAGCAGTACACCCTACCGCTCGGAGATTGATACCACGCTTACACGAATGGGGTACCGCGTTTTGAGTGCATACGGTGGGAGACATGGTAAAATTCATGCATTGGTCAAGCAGCGGGGTGATACAAATCCTTTTACAAAATTTACAGTTGCGGGGATTTCCAGAGGATACTTTCATGTTGATGAATACGTATTCCCGCAAATCCACAGGTTTGTCTATCTCCTATAATTACTCTTTGGGTTTCCCGAGCGCGAACAGTAGCACGAACTCACCCTTCGGGTCTGCAAATTCGGAAATCGCTTTTGAGGAGTTACCTTTCCAAACCTGCTCATGCACTTTGGTAAGTTCGCGTGCCAACACAATGTCTATATCTCCAAACACAGTCCTGATATCTTCGAGAGTCTGAAGTAATTTATGCGGAGCGACATAATAAATATTTGTCGCAGGGTGTTCTGATGTTTTAAAACATTGAAACAAGGATTCAAAATGTTTAATGCGTTTAGCCTGTTTTTCATGCGGATACCCGAAAAATTGAAACGATGATGTTGGGAGCCCTGACGAGGTCAGCGCAGCCATTACAGCAGATGCCCCCGGTATACTCTCCACTAAAATATCGCGCTTCATACACTCACGCACCAGCCTATACCCCGGATCACTGATGAGTGGTGTTCCTGCATCACTAATCAAAGCCAGATGCTTTCCCTCTTGCAGCATTCCGATTAGTTCCGGAAGTTTCTTTTCTTCAATTTCGTCGTAGTAGGGGATAAACGACGGTTTCCAATTCGGATTCTGGTCAAAGAGTTCTCCATACCTGGAATTCAGTTCATGGAGCAGAAATCCCCCACGCCGGGTGTCCTCACACAGGATACTGTCTGCGGAAAATAGCGTTTTTATAGCGCGAATTGTGATGTCTTCTAAGTTCCCGATAGGTGTAGCGACAAGAGAGAGTTTCCTCATAGGTGTACTGTATCACACTCACCCAGTATTAGACGAACTTGCGGATTAGACCGACACATTTGCCCTGGATTTTCACATGCGTGGTAAAAATCGGTGACATTGTGGCGTTTGCGGGCATGAGCTTGATTCGCTCCTTTTCAAAATAAATTCTCTTCAGGGTCGCGAGTCCGTTCGGCAAGAGTGCAACAACAATGTCCCCGTTTTGTGCGTCCTGTTGGTGTTGGATTATGACAAAGTCACCGTCAAATATACCATCATCGATCATGGAGGTACCCTTTACCTGCAAAATATAGCTGGGTTTATTTGATGAAATCATGCCGGGGGCTACAGACATATAAAAATTGGGATCCGTGTACGGCTCAAGTGGAGACCCAGCAGCAATAAAACCCAGAACAGGCAGTTCTATTGAGGTACCACTGTTACCGGATTTGAATTTTTCTGTGACTACTTCTATACCGCGTGCGGTGCCATCCAGCTTTTTGATAAACCCTTTTATCCTGAGGCGATCAAGATGTTCATGGACGGTTGCCACAGAGTGCATGCCCAAAGCTCCGCCTATTTCCTTGAGGGTAGGTGCGTAGCCATAACGCTGCACAAATTGTGTGATAAACTCAAGTATCTGGCGCTCTTTATTATAGACTACTGCTGGCATAGTGATCCTCCAAATATACGGGTGATATTACCCGAAACTATGATATGATTATTTGTACTATCGCAAATATAAACCGAACAGTCAATCCGATCAAACTAGATATAAACCGTTCAAATTTGATAAAAACCGAATGAACAGGTAAGATAAAAATAGGCTATATTCCTATGACACATACAACTCATCCTTTTGAACTCAAAGCCGATTTTAAACCGACGGGTGACCAGCCGGAGGCCATCAGTGCTCTATGCTCTAACCTCGAAAAAGGAGAGCACGAGCAGGTGCTGTTGGGTGTGACGGGAAGCGGTAAGACATACACAATCGCCAATGTGATCCAAAAGATCCAGAGGCCAACACTCATTATCTCCCACAATAAGACACTCGCAGCACAACTCTATCAGGAATTTCGTGATTTTTTTCCAAACAATGCGGTATCATACTACGTTTCCTACTACGATTATTACCAGCCGGAAGCGTATATCCCTCATACCGATACATTTATAGAAAAGGAAACACAGATAAATGATGAAATAGATAAATTGCGATTAGCCGCTACCACAAATATTCTGACGCGAAGTGACACGATTGTCGTTGCCTCCGTTTCGTGTATATATAACATCGGATCACCCAAAGAATACGGAAATTTCGTATTGGAGCTTAAAACCGGTATGCATCTTTCCCGCGAGAGTATTTTTGCGAGACTTATCCAAATGCAGTATGAGCGCAATGATTTCGGGTTTCATCGCAGTACATTCCGTGTGCGTGGTGACAGTATAGACGTCTTCCCAGCGTACAAAGATACCTCTATCCGCATCGTTATGGAGGGGACCCTGGTGCGTGAACTTTCTGAGATTGACCCATTAACCGGAAAGACTATCTCGGAAATGCCCGGTACTGTTATTTACCCTGCAAAGCACTTCATGACTGATCCCAAAGAACACAAGGAAGTATTTCAAGAAATAGAAAAAGACCGTGATCTCCAGGTGAAAAAATTCAAAAAGCAAAACAAACTTATCGAGGCACAGAGAATACAACAGCGTGTCACATATGATTTGGAAATGATCCAGGAAATGGGATATGTAAACGGCATCGAAAATTATTCACGGTATTTTGATGGCAGAAAACCAGGAGATCCGCCATTTACCCTGATGGATTACTTTAAAGCCGCATCCGGTGACAATTGGCTCATGGTAATTGATGAATCCCATATGAGTGTTCCGCAGATTCGCGGTATGTATAACGGAGACAGGAGCCGTAAACAAACACTTATTGATTACGGATTCAGGCTCCCAAGTGCACTGGATAACCGCCCCATGCGCAGTGAAGAATTCGAGCGCGTCCAGCCTCAGACGATTTATGTATCTGCAACACCGGCCGACTACGAGTTGTCTCGGGGTAAAGTCGTGGAACAACTTGTTCGGCCCACAGGATTGGTAGACCCTCTCGTCGATGTGCGTCCGATCAAAGGGCAAATCGACGATTTATATAAAGAAATTGAACTTCGTGTCGCGCGTCATGAGCGGGTGCTCGTGACTACATTGACCAAACAGATGGCGGAAGATCTGACAGACTATCTGATGGGGCACAGCATCAAAGTGCAGTACCTCCATTCAGATGTAGAAACACTCGAGCGGACGGAGAGACTCGCCGATCTCAGGCGTGGTATGTACGATGTTGTGGTTGGAGTCAACCTACTTCGTGAAGGCTTGGATCTGCCTGAGGTGTCTCTTGTCGCGATTCTCGATGCGGATAAAGAAGGATTTTTACGAAGTCGCACCAGTTTGGTACAAACCATGGGTCGGGCTGCCAGGCATCAGGAGGGAAAAGTTATTTTATATGCGGATCGGCAAACTGACTCCATAAAATTCGCCATAGCTGAGGTGACAAGGCGGAGAGAATTTCAGCTTGCATACAACGCAAAACATGGTATTACCCCTACGAGCATTCAAAAACCGATTCGTGACAGGCTTACTGACCACGACCCGGGGGAAGTGGTGCAGGAAACGCGTGTTTCTGACCTCTTGGGAATCGACCAGGAGCACGTCGATGGCATGACGCCATCAGACAAGAAGAAATTTGTTGAGACTCTTACCCGTGAAATGAAGACTGCAGGACGAGATTTGGATTTCGAACTTGCAGCACAGATTCGTGACTATATTGCAAAGATTACAAAATAGCCATGGTATAATGTCCATGGCCCCGGGACCATCCGAGGGCGTTTTTCGCGTTTATTATGGATACATTAATCATCAAAGGTGCCAGACAACATAATCTGAAGAATATTTCGCTTGAATTGCCGAAAAATAAGCTGGTGGTATTTACCGGTGTGTCAGGTTCCGGAAAATCATCTCTCGCATTTGACACGATATATGCTGAGGGACAACGAAGATATGTCGAATCCCTTTCCTCGTATGCGCGCCAATTTTTGGGCATTATGGATAAACCAGATGTGGACAGTATCGAAGGGCTGTCTCCCAGTATTTCCATTGATCAGAAATCCACATCACACAACCCCAGATCGACAGTCGGTACAGTTACAGAAATCTATGATTATCTCAGGTTATTATTTGCTCGGGTAGGTCATCCTCATTGTTCAATCTGTGGACGTGAAGTCAGCAGACTCTCCCCGCAGCAGATAGTAGACCAATTACTCGAATTGGCTCGAGCAGAACTGTCTTCCGGAAAAAAGATGGTACGGATGCTTATCCTGTCTCCGATTGTGAGAGACCGTAAAGGAGAGTTTGTACATTTGTTTGATAATATTAGGACAAAGGGCTATAGGCAGGTACGCGTAGACGGATACTTTTTTGGCATAAATGAAGATATCGGTCTTATTAAAACAAATAAACACACAGTCGATGCCGTGATCGACAGGTTTACCATAGACGCATTGCAACTGAAAAAACTTACCGGAAAAGCCGAGACATCTGATCCGTATACCCAACTGCGATCCCGTGTTGCCGACAGCGTTGAGCAGGCTCTGACACTGTCGGATGGATTGGTCACAGGAGTTGTCGTCAATGATGCGGGATTTGTATTCCCAGAAAAACCAAAAGAGTTATCCGAGCACATATTTTCGGAAAAATTTGCCTGTCCCGTGTGTAATATCTCACTTCCTGAAATTGAACCACGCTCTTTCTCGTTTAACTCTCCGCATGGTGCGTGCGAGGAATGTAGTGGTATCGGTACCGTACTCACTGTGGATGCACAGCTTATTATCTCTCCAGAATTATCCATGACTGAGGGTGGTATATTGCCATTTGCCAGAACATTCATGCACGACACCTGGTACTCCCGTGTCGTTATGAAGGTTGCCGAAGATCATGGCATTAATCCGAGAGCACCACTCAATAAGATGACCGAGGCACAAAAGAAAGTGCTTTTGTATGGCACAGGGGATAAACAGTATAGGGTTGAAGGAACAAACCGGTTCGGGGCAAAAACCACCATTGAAGAGCAATTTATCGGCATTGTTCCTGAACTCAAAAAGCGATTATCTGAGACTGAATCTGAGTTCGTGCGAGGCGAGATAGAGAAGTACATGCGCCGCGAGACATGTCCCTCCTGCAATGGAAAACGGCTGAAAAAGGATACGCTTACCGTTACGATAGACAAGTTCTCTATTGCTGATGTCACCGATCTGTCTATCTCAGATGCCATTGTCTGGGTGAAAAGTCTGGAGTCCGGAGATCGTGCACTTACAAATTTTCAGGAACAGCAGGTGTCAAAACCGATTATAAAAGAAATTATCTCACGGCTTACATTTTTAGAGCGCGTCGGTCTTGAATATCTCTCACTCGGCCGCAGCGCCGCAACACTGGCAGGAGGGGAAGCGCAGCGCATACGGCTGGCATCTCAAATAGGATCCGGATTGTCAGGAGTGCTGTACGTGCTTGATGAGCCATCAATTGGGCTTCATCCGAGAGATAATACGAAATTGATCAAAACATTGCATGCACTGCGAGATTTGGGTAACTCAGTGATCGTTGTTGAGCATGATAAAGAGATGATGGAAGAATCTGATTATCTGGTCGATTTTGGTCCTGGCGCAGGTGAGCACGGCGGCAATATTATCGCCCAGGGAACACTCGCTGAAGTGTTGGCAAACAAGCACTCAATTACCGGTCCGTACATTACGGAAAAAAAGAAGATAAACCGTCCTTCAGTCACTGTAAAACAGGATGAGGACAAAGGGAGCGTAATACTGCGCGGAGCCAGCGAAAACAATCTGAAGCATATTGATGTCACATTCCCGCTCGGAAAATTTATCTGTATCACCGGAGTATCCGGTTCAGGGAAGTCCACGCTGATAGTAGAGACATTTTACCGCGCTCTGGCACAAAAGGTTAATCCATTGGTGAAAGAACGACCTGGAGCTCATGACTCCATTGAAAACACAGAAAAGATAGATAAGACGATCCTTATAGATCAATCTCCTATAGGCAGAACACCCCGCAGCAATCCTGCCACCTATACCGGTATATTTTCCCAGATCCGGGATTTGTTCGCCCTGACATCAGAAGCTCGCACACGGGGGTATAAATCAGGACGATTTTCATTTAACGTCAAAGGCGGACGGTGCGAAGCGTGCGAAGGGGAAGGACAGCGAAAAATTGAGATGCAGTTTTTGTCCGATGTGTATGTGACATGCGAAGTGTGTCATGGATCCAGGTATAATGCGGAAACACTTGAAGTACTCTATAGGGATAAAAACATTGCCCAGGTGCTCAACATGACCGTCGAGGAAGCGGTGTCATTTTTTAGCCATCATCCGCTCTTGTCAGAGAAATTAGCGGTTATAAAAGAAGTCGGATTATCCTATATGCATCTGGGACAACCGGCAACAACACTTTCGGGAGGCGAAGCCCAGCGTGTGAAACTTGCTACTGAATTACACAGACGTCAAACCGGACATACCATGTACATACTTGATGAACCAACGACGGGACTTCATTTTGCTGACTTGGAAAAACTGCTTCATGTCCTCCATAAACTCACTGTGTTGGGAAACACAGTTGTGGTGATCGAACACAATCTCGATATCATCAAAAATGCTGATTGGATCATAGATATGGGACCGGAGGGTGGAGATGGCGGTGGGAGAGTTATTGCTACGGGAACACCGGTGGATATCGCTAAAATTGCTAATTCCTCGACAGGACAATTCCTTAAAAACATATTAAAATAACAGCATCACGTCATCCGCGTATCGTATTACAATGAGATTCTTTCATACAGCGACGTCATTGTTCGTGTTCTTGTCTCTGCTGTCGGGGCTTTTTTTAGCTCCACGTGTCCTCGCGGCCGGTGAGTTTATGGAGAATTATGACGTGCAGTATGCGGTCGCTCCCAGCGGCGTAACCATAGTTACCCAGACTGTCACACTGACCAACAAACTCACAAATCTATACCCGCAAAAGTATTCGATAATCATCGATTCGGTGCACATTAAAAATGTAATAGCCTATGACAATGGCGGGATTATCAAACCACAAATTACCCAGAGCGATGGTAAAACAATCATCGTACTGCAATTTAACGAAAAAGTAGCAGGACTTGGTAAGTCACTACGATTTTCCCTACGTTATGAAAATACGGATATCGCCCAACAAAATGGCGGGATATGGGAGATAAATATACCGGGAGTGGCAAATGGAGCTGATCTTTCCGATTACTCGGTTTCTTTGTCCGTTCCTCCCACATTCGGGCCGAACGCATATATGTCTCCACCCCCAGCTGCGGGTAACAAGTGGACAAAAGAGCAGATGGTAAAAGGAGGTATCAGCGCTGCCTACGGCCAGACACAACAGTTCGATGTGAAGCTTTCGTACTATTTGGATAACCCAGCAGTGACGGGAAAAACAATGGAAATTGCGCTTCCCCCTGATACCGCATACCAAAAAGTCTCCCTTATCTCTCTGGATCCGAAACCAAAGACAGTGTTGACTGATGATGACGGCAACTGGCTGGCACAGTATGAACTCGGAGGATCACAAAAAATCACTATTCAGGCAGTGCTCTCTATCAGTATTTCGCTTCACCCTCGTGATGAATTCACACGCAATGATATAGATGCATCGGTATACACGAGACCCATGAAGTATTGGGAAGTGGAAGACGAAAAAATCAGAGAACTTGCCACCAGACTCAAAACGCCTCGTGAGATATATGACTATGTCGTCACAACGCTCTCATATGATTACGCGCGGGTAAACAAGTCTCCAATCCGCAAGGGAGCATCTCAGGCGCTTGGTTCCCCACAAGCTGCTATTTGCATGGAATTTACAGATTTGTTTATAGCGATAGCCCGGGCAGCCGGCATTCCCGCCCGTGAGGCAGTGGGATATGCATACACCACTAACGCAAAACTACGTCCATTATCTCTCGCGACGGATGTACTGCACGCGTGGCCGGAATATTATGATGCTGCCACACGCACATGGATACCTGTCGATCCTACTTGGGCAGACACTACCGGTGGCGTCAACTATTTTGACAAATTGGACTTCAATCACATTGTGTTCTCATATTTTGGGGTATCCAGTGATTACCCGTACCCTGCGGGATTCTACAAAAAGATTGGGAGTACCGCTAAGGATGTCAGTGTTCAGTTCTCTGATACAAAACGCGCTCCCAAGGAAGGGAAAGTCAGTATTTCCTATATTTTCCCCAAGACTGTTACGTCCGGGTTTACTGCCTCAGGCTCTGTGGTTATAGAAAACACGTCGGAGGTTGCGCTGTCGCCATCGCAGGTAACCATACAGTCAACACCTGTCGATGTGGCAATATCTGTGGAAATTCCTTCACTGCCACCTTTAGCCAAACACATGATTCCCGTTTCCTTTCACCTCCCGAATTATTTCGCGAAGAATTTTGGCATGATTGTCACAACGGTTGGAGATGAATCTCTACGGTACGATTTTGTTGTCGTGCCGTTTATCTATTCATTCAGCGTACCGATAATCGCACTTACCATTATCGTCGGGGTTTTGGTTTTTGCGACTGCACGGGCAATATTATGGAACCGACACAGGAAATAATCTCACAACTCCCTCACACACCCGGTGTCTACATATATAAAGATTCCGATGGGAATGTCATATATGTGGGAAAGGCAAAGGATCTCAAACGTCGTGTGAGCCAATATTTCTCGCGCGATGATGCAGTCGGGCCCAAAACAGCCACGCTGGTATCCCAGATTGCACACATAGACACGATAGACACACACAGCGAATTTGATGCGCTTCTTTTGGAATCTCAACTTATCCGTTCTTACAATCCCAAATACAATGTTATCGCCAAAGACGATAAGAGCCCCATTTATGTGAGTATTTCGCTTGATGAGACACTGCCGAGGATCACTTGTGTGCGAAAAACAGCGGTGGTTGATATGCCAAAGCGTCTCTATTTCGGGCCATTTCAGTCAGCACGGACTCTACGGAAACTGCTCCGGCAGATCCGAATGATCATCCCGTATTGCACGCAAAAACAAAGAAATGGAAAACCCTGTTTCTATACCCATATTGGTTTATGCGATCCATGCGCTTCTGTATTAGCAGGGCTGGCAGAGTCAGAACAGAAATCCCGCCTTGTGGCAACATACAGAGCAAATATTCGGAAAATTGCCGCGATTTTTAGCGGGAAATCGTTGGACGTGTTACATGATTTAGAGCGTGATATGAGCATATTTGCCGAGGAAGAACGGTTTGAAGAGGCGGCAGCTGTTAAAAAGGCCATTGAAGGTATGCGATCTCTCATTCGAACCCACTATGATCCTGCGCAGTATGTGCAGTCTGAGTCATTTGTGGAATCTGTGTATGAACAGGAGATGGAAGAGCTATACCGCAATCTACTCCCGTTTTATCCTACCCTAACCCCCATACATAAAATTGAGTGTATTGATATCTCAAATACTCAGGGTACACACGCAACTGGCTCTCTCGTTGTGCTTCGCGACGGTCGGCCGAATACAGATGAGTATCGCAGATTTAAGATTCGGACAAAGGACGCTCCAAATGATTTCGCAATGATAGCCGAAGTCGTGGGAAGACGCGTGAAGCATGTGGAGTGGCCTTTCCCTGATCTCTTGGTTATAGATGGGGGGAAGGGGCAAGTGAAGATGGCTGTAGCAGCCATGAAAGAGGCATCGGTAGCTATACCTGTTATCGGACTGGCCAAGCGCTTTGAGGAAATAATTATCCCGCATGAGGGTGGGTTTACTGTCCTGCGCCTTCCCGTATCCAGCAAGGCGCTACATATGTTGGAACGGCTGCGTGATGAATCGCACCGATTCGCCATTACGTATCACAGGTCACTGCGTAAAAAAGCATTTATCCCACAGAAATAAGTGGTGGCTAATTTCATTATTCATTAGCGTCTGCGGTTTCGCATTGGAGATCGGTTTGACCGACCCTATACGCATTTGGTACCATTACTCTTGCCATGAAGCATCTCATTCGAATGTTTTTGTTTAATGTATTTGCCTTATGGCTCACAAGTGAATGGATTCCGGCGCTGGTCGCACCGGGGGGTTGGCAGACTATTTTATTTGCCGGATTTACGCTAAGTCTACTGATGCTTATCGTCGTTCCGCTACTCAAGATACTGTTTATCCCTATAAATATTATTACGTTTGGCTTATTGTCTTGGTGCATAAATGTAATTGTTATTTATTTACTGACTGTGTTTGTACCCGAGATACAAATTCGACCGTTTGTATTTCAGGGGGGATCGTGGTCAGGTTTCGTGATTCCGAGTATGTCGATAAGTTACCTATGGGCTCTTATTTTGACATCACTGTGTATTTCGACGTTGACAGATGTTTTACATTACGTAAGTGAGGAGTAACCAAATATGACAAAAAAAGTGCCGAAAATAGTGTGTATAGGAGGTGGAACCGGCACGTTTGTCGTGCTTAAGGGATTGAAGCATTTTCATAACAATCTGTCGGCTATTATCACTATGAGCGATTCAGGCGGCAGCAACAAGCGGCTACGCGATGAATTCGGACTTCTTCCCACATCAGATTTACGGCAATGTCTCGTGGCATTATCCGATGAGAATGGTGGCATTGGAGTACTGCGAAAACTGTTTATGTATCGATTTGAAAAGGGTAATGGCATACAGGGTATGACATTTGGAAACCTATTTATGGCCGCACTGTCTGATATTTTGGGTTCGCAGGAAGAGGCAATTCGCCAGACAAGCAAAGTTCTTCGTATTCAGGGCACCGTGATACCTGTGTCATTCACAGATACCAATTTGTTTGCTCAGTATGAGGATGGGCATATCCTGACGGAAGAGCACCTTATCGACGAGCCTCCACATGATGGCAAAATGAAAATTACCGATGTGTATCTCAAGCCTACAGCTCAGGCAAACCCGGAAGCCATTGACGCGATTATGAAAGCAGATATGGTTGTGCTCGGGCCCGGAGACTTGTTCACCAGCATTTTGCCCAACATTCTAGTAGATGGGATTGCCAAAGCGCTTCAAGAGTCAAATGCAAAAAAAGTGTATATTGCAAATCTCATGACTAAGTATGGGCAGACATACAGCTTCTCTGCACGTGATCACGTAGAGGCAATCAAACGGTATGTTGGTGTCCTTCCTGACGTGGTGATACTCAACAACTCAGCAATTCCTGCAAAAGCCATCGAATTTTATAAACAATCCCACGAAGAACAGGTAGTGGATGATATGAAAGGTGCGACCGATTGTCAGGTGGTTCGCGCTGATGTTGTCAGTCGCCTGTTTACGCAAAAATCAAAAAGCGATACACTAGTGCGCAGTCTCATTCGGCATGATAGTATGAAATTAGCTGCAGAGATTATGCGGCTGTGTTGACAGCGTTTCGATAATGGTGACACGCATTTGAAAGGAATCTATGAAATTAGCATTACTTATTGTTCACATAATCGCAGCTGTTGCTGTGATCGGATTGATATTGCTTCAAAACAGCAAGGGTGGGTTGCAAAGTGGTGTGGGTGGAGCCGATTACTATAGAACCAAACGAGGTGCAGAGCGCGTAGTATTTATTTCCACAATTGTGTTTAGCGTGGTATTTTTCGTAACATCTATCCTGAATTTGCTTGTCCACTAGGCATTAGCACGGTGTGTATATATTCACACCGTTTGTGAAGAATATGACAACATTCAAACGGTGGAGAATCTTCTATTTGGTCGTTATTGAATTGGCTCAAAAATATACAAAGGCCTTGGTTGGCGGGTTTATTGCAGGATTTATACTATCTCTCTTGTTTTGGAAGTTGTACCCTGTGATGGTGAAGCCATACTTTGTTCAAATAGAACGGGTGGGTATCGTAGGTGAATTTTCTCCCAATTCACTCCCACAGTCTATACAAAAAGAACTCAGTATGGGCCTAACGACAATTGCACCAGACGGATCAGTGCTGCCGGGTCTGGCTGATACGTGGGTAGCCACAGACAGCGGTAAAATTTTTACCTTTTATTTGCGAAACGACGTTGCATGGCATTCCGGTGAAGCAGTGACAGCAGTGGATGTAAATTACTCTATAAAAAGCGTGAATATATCAGTGCTGGACTCGAAAACATTGAGGATCACGCTGCCGACAGCGTATAGTCCATTGCCTTCTTTATTATCCAAACCATTATTTAAAAGTGGGCTACAGGGAATGGGTGTGTACAAAGTGGCGAGTATAAAACTCAATGGTGACAAAGTGACATATCTGAAAATCGTTCCGGCAAATCTTAAATCACAATTGAGAGATAAAGAATACCGTTTTTATCGTACTGAAGCAGCCGCAATTTTAGCGTACAAAATGGGCGATGTGGACCAACTGTTTGATATGTCTTCCCCGTATGATTTGAATGGTTGGGGGGAAACAAAAGTAATAAAAAAGACATCATATAACCGTATCGTCTCTATATATTTCAATATGAGTAATCCGCAATTTCAGGACAAAGATTTTCGTCATGCACTTGCTCTTGCAGTTCCGAAAATGCCAGGTGAGCGTGCGATTTCGCCTATTTCAAAAACCTCATGGGCATATACCGATAAGTTAAAAAAATATGACACTGACCTAGTGCTTGCCAAAAAAACATTGGGAAATACAAAAGATGCAACAGAATCCTCATCGCTTACGCTGACCACTTTTGCCACCTACGCTGACACAGCCCAAGTGATTGCTGACAGTTGGACAAGTATTGGTGTGCCTACATCGGTCAAGGTAGTCAATACAGTGACGCCTGAGTACGAAATGCTACTCAGCGGACAAGACATACCCCCTGATCCTGATCAATACCCTTTCTGGCACTCCACACAAGCACAAACAAATATAACAAGATTTGGTAATGTGAAAATTGATAAGCTATTGGAAGATGGAAGGCAGGTCATAGATGCGGAATCGCGAAAGAAGATTTATGCGGATTTCCAGCGGAGAATTGTTGAAGAGGCTCCCGTAATCTTTCTGTATTATCCTACTGTATATTCCATAACTCGCGCACGGTAAGAGTACGCTGACAACGTATACATTCTGCGCTATACTCATACTATGAAGCGGTATTGGAAGCTGATGATGGTTGTGGGTACAGTGTTGCTTGTTGGTGCGTTTTTCCTGCAAAAAAAGTCCGTACATTCAGACGATTCTTCCCAGGTAAGCACGTACATAGTAAAAAAACAGACATTCACCAAAACAATTTCATCATCCGGAAAAACAAAAGCCAAAATTGAAGCGGAATTGAAGTTTCAGACGTCAGGAAAACTTGTTTGGGTTGGCGTGAAGGAAGGGGATACCGTCCGCAAGGGTCAGGTTATCGCGCAGATTGATTCCCGCGATGTTGCCAAATCCCTTCAAAAGACTATGAAGGATTATCTTCTTGAACGAAGCGATTTTGAAGAAACCTGGCGTGACAATTGGCCGGCTGCTGCGGAGAGTCATGAACAGATATCCCATGCGCCGACTCATGAGCTCCGGGTACTGCTGGAAAAGAACCAGTGGAATCTGGAGAAAGCAGTCTTGGATGTAGAACTCAAGCACCTGGCACTGGAGTACGCGAGTCTGGTTTCCCCGATTGCAGGCGTTGTCACCCATATAGATACGCCGATTGCGGGAGTAAATATTACCCCTGCCACGGCAGTATTTAAAGTTGTTGATCCCTCCAATATTGTATTTGAGGCAAACATTGATGAAGTCGATGTTGGTATGCTGACAGAAGGGCAAAAAGCAATCGTATCACTTGATGCATATCCTGATCAGAAATTTGAAGGAGCAATACGACGTATTTCCATTGCAGCGGAAACATCCGCAGGCGGAGCCACTGTATTTCCTGTAGAAATCCAAATGGCCTCAGTATCGGCTATACGTGTCGGATATAACGGCGATGTTCAAGTGGATACACTCAGTATTCCTGACAGTGTGCAGATTCCACTTGTTGCACTGCGCGAGGATGATACGACGAAGTATGTCTATGTGAAAAAAGGTAAAAATTTTGATAAAGTCACTGTATTTACTGGCGAATCAAACGAAGATAGTGTGGTCATAGAATCAGGAATCACAGAAGGCGATGAGATCGTTACAAAAGGTTTTGCCACGATATCCAAGTAAAGAAACATGACCACTCAGAAAGAGCTACTGAAAATCTCACATGTGTCAAAACAGTATTCTATGGGTGATGATACATTTTGGGCATTGCAAGATGTATCTCTCACAATAAAAGTCGGGGAATATGTCGCTATAATGGGTCCATCCGGAAGCGGGAAATCCACGCTAATGCATATCATTGGATGCCTTGATCATCCGACGAGCGGTACGGTATGGATCGATGGAGCTGATATATCTATGGCCAAAGAGAAAGAACTCGCGGGTATCAGAAACAAGCAAATCGGATTTGTGTTCCAGCAATTTAATTTACTGCGAAAAACATCGTCGATAGCCAATGTGGAATTACCATTATTGTATGCGGGCGTTTCCTCATCCGAGAGGCACCGACGGGCCATAGACTTGTTGACTGAGGTAGGGCTGGGAGAAAAATTGACCAACTTCGCCTCACAGCTTTCAGGTGGTCAACAGCAGCGTGTTGCCATCGCTCGCGCACTGGTAACCAATCCAAACATACTGCTTGCTGATGAACCGACAGGAAATTTAGATAGTAAATCCGGTGGTGAAATACTTGCTCTGATAGATTCTCTTCATAGGAATGGGCGAACCGTCATTCTCGTCACGCATGATGAGACAGTGGCTAGGCGGGCAAAACGTATTGTGAGGATTGCAGATGGGAAAATTATAAAAGATTCCAAAACATAATATGGACATATTTGAATTTTTACTTCTCGCGCTTCGGGCGCTTTATGCAAATAAGCTCAGAGCCCTCCTCACCATGCTCGGTATTATTATCGGAGTGGCGTCTGTCATTCTACTCGTATCCATTGGCACAGGACTCCAGCAGCTCGTGACAGACCAGTTTGCATCACTCGGATCAAACTCTGTGTACCTCATGCCGGGAAAAGTTGATCTTAAAAGCGGTCCACCTACTATGAATCAAAGTAAATTTGAGCTTACTGACGCCACCGCACTGGAAAAAGGCAGTCCGTCCATACGCACTGTGGCTCCTGCTGTTGCTCAGATGGGACTTATCTCCTATAAAGGAAAAACCGTAAGTACTGAGCTTATCGGTATTTGGGAAAATTATTTTGGTATTCAAAATTTTGAGGCAGATAAGGGTGATATTATAAGGCAATCGGATGTTGAACGCTCCCGCAAAGTCATCGTACTGGGATCAAAACCGGCTGAAGAGTTGTTTGGAGAGGCTAACCCCGTTGGAGCATGGGTAACGCTCGGTGATGTTAGATATCAGGTAAAGGGCGTACTTAAATCCAAAGGAAGCGGCGGTGCATTGGGAGGGGATATAGATAACCACGGGTTCATTCCGCTGACTATGGCGCTTCGCCAATTTAATCTGACCAAACCAATGATGCTCCTGATTGATGCTGTGGACCAATCCGCCGTTGAAGATGCGGCGAATGATGCAAAGCGGATTATGCTTCGACGGCTCAAAGAAGATGATTTTACTGTTATGAAGCAAACAGATTTACTTAATACCATTAATCAGTTTCTGAGCGCAATTACTGTGGCTCTAGGCGGAATCGCAGCCATATCACTGCTCGTCGGAGGCATCGGCATTATGAACATCATGCTTGTGTCTGTTACGGAGCGTACACGCGAAATAGGCCTTCGAAAAGCGGTCGGAGCAACGCCCAATGCAATACTTCTCCAGTTTCTGATAGAAGCGGTTATTCTGAGTCTTGTGGGGGGCATAATCGGCATTACACTGGGTGCACTTGGAGCCATGGCTCTCAAACAGTTTATTCAGACATCCGTCACTCCTTGGTCAATTTTTCTGGCATCTGGCTTCTCTGCTATGATTGGAATAATTTTTGGAGTTGCTCCTGCGGTGCGTGCATCACGTCTGGATCCAATTGAGGCGCTTCGGTACGAGTAATCTTCTGGTGTCGTTCACGTCCCGCTTAAAACGGTATAAACTTGTGCGGGATTGCATGTATTTAATGCAATACAATAGTATACACAAAGATCCCCTTATTTAAGGGAGTGACATATTATATGCCGCGCTTCGCTATGAGTGAAGAGTTTGATATAATACCTTAGTCAGGACGATTAGCTCAGCTGGTAGAGCGCTTCATTTACACTGAAGATGTCAGGGGTTCGAGTCCCTTATCGTCCACACTTATTTCATCAAATTGTCTATACGCCTTTGGATAAATGGAGCGAAATGCCCCGCATATTTTGCCTGCAATTCCGGGTTCAGATAATCATGTGGACTTAATTTCTTTCTACACATTGGTTGCCCGCAGTAGCAGATTCCATCATCTGAATACAACCATTCTGTATCCATATCCCATGTGGCAACATCTAAAGTGATCTCATTTTCTGCCGGTATATCTCTACGGGCAACTACTGTGACTTCATCGGTCAGCCACGCGCTTGGATCGCATGAATGATTCAGATACTCATCAACCGTATCCGATGTGTCAGATGTCGGCAGAACGATAAAGGTATCGATCTCTATAGGGAATGCAGTTTGGAGTCGGTATTTACTCTCATCCAAATCTTTTCTATGGACCACCAGGCCGCCAAATACCATGAGTAGTTCTCCTTCTTTGATCGGAGCGTTGGTAAATATGCCGTTCCCACTGATACGTGAGTCCTTTACCTTAAGCCTTGAATCTGCCCATGTTTTACTCGCAAATTTATTTTTCATTAATTCAAATCCTCAATCTGGAGTATATCATCATTTAACGATTGATATAACGCTATATACTCTGAAACAAACATATCGAATACATTATGTTTTTTAGGGATTTTACGTTTGAATCCTTGACTTTGTAACAAATCTTTATCACTCTATATTTAGCCTATGCGTCTAAACAGTACCGCGCTATATAAATATATTTCGTTTCTTGTAGTTATTCTTTGTCTTGTATTTATTTTTATAATTACGTTCAATTTATCGGATAGGCTACATATACGAAATCCATTTTTATCGAGGGTAACCAAGCCCCTATGCAAGGATTGTAATGTGTTAATCGTCACTATAGACTCGTGTGCTGCCCGTAATATGCCCTGTTATGGATATGATAGAAATACTACACCAAATTTTTGCAAATTTGCTTCAGATAATATCTTTTTTAGCCGCTCGTATGCTAACGCTCCATGGACTCTACCAAGTCATGTTTCTTTATTTACGGGTTTGTTCCCATCAAACCATGGAGTAAATCAACCGTATACAGATCCCCTCCCAAAAAGTGTGCCATTACTCTCAGATATATTCCATACCAAGGGCTATGAGACCATATTTTATATGCCTGCGCACAATGAAATTCTTTCGGATACGATTATTTACAATAGGGGAATGTCTCAATTAGTAGATAATACCAATAAACCTGATGATGATATAGACGCGGCATTGCGCCACTTACAAAAAAATATTCAGGATGGAAAAAAGACCTTCATGTCACTCTATTCGCAACAATGTCATTACCCATATTTATTGAATAAAGAAAATAAAATGTTTACAAATGACAGTATTCCTGAAATACCAATAGATGCTGAGCTTACGGACATACCGTTTACGGAAGGATTTTATCGCAATTTATTAGAAACGTCGAAAGTGAACAGTGCCTCTGCAATAGCGTATTTAGGCACGTCTGAAAATTTTTATTCCAAACTATATGAAACCTTATCAGAGGCAACCAGTTATGCTGATGCAGCCCGTAGAATCGAAGCGTTTAAAAAAGATCCTATCTTTAGCATTGAAGCATATCGTACTCAATATTTGGAATATTATTATTCAATTGTGATAGACCCTAAAAACCAAAGGTATATGAATTATCTACGTGCACTATACGATCAGGTTTTGTACAAACTTGATCAGGGATTACTCACAAAAATTGCACGCTCATTTACTAATAATGAGGAGATAAAAAAGAATACTATTCTTATAATTACTGCTGAACATGGTGAAGAATTTGGTGAGCACGAAATTTATGGTCATACAACCCTCTATGACTTCAATTTACGAGTACCATTAGTCATGCGTATCCCAAATATTGAATCACGAACGATACATGACCCTGTACAATCTGTGGATATTATGCCCACGCTATTGGATCTCGTAGGGATACCTCATAATTATAATTTTGATGGCACTAGTATCCTGCCATTACTGCAAAATAAGCAAATTCCTACAAGGTTACTCGTGGCTGATAACTATCTTACATCTCAATTTACCAAATCAATTATTTATGGAGATTGGAAAGTCTTCGTATCAACTGTTGGTGGGTATACCCCGTACATGCTATATAATCTGGCTGAAGACCCAAACGAACAAAAAAATATACTACTCTCAAATTTTCCGATTGCCAACACAATTCTTGATGCCTACTTGGAATCACACACCAAATAGTGATTCCGTAGCAACAGGTGATACAATTGACAATTTGGTATTAGTAAAGCCGTTGTGTTCTATGTGGCTTTACGCTCTATTTTTATTGATGTTACAGTGCTTCAAAGACCTATTAGGACGCATTCAAACACTAACGAATATAATGACATTCGTGCAAAATTCTCGTATAATACTCGTATTGTGTTTTGATATGCGCAGACCTGTACTGCAGTATTCAGTACGGATGTGACTGTCTTTGAAATAGCGGGTTTGTTTTTTTGCGTGTGTCTTGATAGCATAACAACATAACACAGGAGCTTAACAAATAGGAGCTAACATCCCAAATCGAATTGGGTGTTTCGCATTCATAAACAAAGATAATTTCGTTACACCATAACGAAATACAGCAGTTAAATCTGCCGAGATGGCCGAGGTAGT
>CAYGFH010000005.1:98835-99894 GCA_964349125.1 uncultured Gammaproteobacteria bacterium | reverse complement strand
CTGCGGTATCCTGGTTGATGATTTCAAATGTAGTCGGTGTGGCGACATTGGCAAGGGTCACGGTAATGTTGCGCCCGTCGGTGGTGGTGATGGTGTTTCCTGTGTTATATGACGCCTGCAAACTGGAGGCAGGACCCGTGGCTCCCGTTGGGCCTGTGACGCCTGTCGCTCCCGAGCTACCTGTTGGGCCGGTTACACCCGTTGCGCCTGTACTTCCTGTTGGGCCGGTTACACCCGTTGCGCCTGTACTTCCTGTCGGGCCCGTTTGTCCCTGTATACCGGTTGCACCAGTGGCTCCCGTCGGGCCTGTCACTGCAGCACCCTGATTTCCCGTGGCTCCTGTGCCTCCTGTTGGGCCAGTGACACCCACTGCTCCAGTTGAACCTGTTGATCCTGTCGGTCCTGTTACTCCAACAGATCCTGTCGAACCCGTTGCGCCTGTTGGGCCGGTAACGCCAACTGCCCCCGTTGCTCCCGTGGATCCTGTTGCGCCATTTACTCCTGCAGCTCCGCTTGCGCCTGTTGCTCCAGTCGGGCCGGTGACACCTTGAGCACCCGATGCACCCGTTGCACCCGTCGGACCGACACTACCGGTTGCTCCTGTAGCGCCTGTGGGACCCGTTATACCGATTGCGCCTGTTGCCCCCGTAGATCCCGTTGCGCCTGTCGGGCCGGTAATTCCTATTGAACCTGTGCCTCCCGTTGCGCCTGTCGGACCTGTCAACCCAACTACGCCTGTTGCTCCCGTGGATCCTGTTGCGCCATTTACTCCTGCAGCTCCGCTTGCGCCTGTTGCTCCCGTTGGACCTGTGGTACCGATTGAGCCTGTACTCCCGGTAGATCCAGTAGGACCATTGTCACCAACCGCACCGGTTGCTCCAGTTGAGCCTGTTGGGCCCGTTATACCTACTGAACCTGTACTTCCCGATGCGCCTGTCGGGCCTGTGACACCTTGAGCACCCGATGCTCCCGTTGCACCCGTCGGACCGACGCTACCTGTTGCGCCCGTTGCGCCTGTCGGGCCGGTAATTCCTATTGAACCTGTGGAGCCTGTTGCTC
>CAYGFH010000005.1:38210-98735 GCA_964349125.1 uncultured Gammaproteobacteria bacterium | reverse complement strand
CCGATGGACCCGTGATTCCTACTGAGCCTGTACCACCCGTTGCTCCCGTTGGACCGGTAATTCCTATTGAACCCGTGGAGCCTGTTGCTCCTGTCGGACCTGTCAACCCAACTGATCCTGTAGCTCCAGAGGCACCCGTAGGCCCTGTCTGTCCAATAGCCCCAGAGGAGCCTGTTGCTCCCGATGGACCCGTGATTCCTACTGAGCCTGTACCACCCGTTGCTCCCGTTGGACCTGTTACTCCGACTGATCCTGTCGCTCCGGAGGCACCTGTAGGCCCTGTCTGTCCAATTACACCTGAAGCTCCTGTAGCGCCAGTTGGACCCGTGGTTCCAATTGCACCCGTTCCACCCGTGGCTCCAGTCGGTCCCGTTTCTCCTGCCGACCCGGTGCCTCCTGTTGAGCCTGTAGGACCGTTAGTCTGACCTGTCGGACCGGTTGCACCGGTCGGTCCCTGAACACCATTTGTACCCGTTGCGCCTGTATTTCCTGTCGGACCACTTATACCGACTGCCCCAGTACCACCAGTAGCTCCTGATGATCCCGTCGGACCTGAGGATCCATCAATACCTGTTGCTCCCGTGGATCCTGTAGGACCTGCGACTCCTGTCGTGCCTGTAGACCCTGTGGGCCCCATTCCTCCGCCGCCTGCTATTCCTGTACCACCCGTTGCTCCCGTCGGGCCGTTTGTCCCTGTGGTCCCCGTGGTACCGGTCGGACCCTGAGTACCGGTTGATCCTGTATCTCCGGTCGGACCGTTGGAACCTACGGACCCTGTTGAGCCGGTAGCTCCCGTGACGCCTTGTACACCTTCTGTACCTGTACCTCCCGTTGCGCCTGTCGGACCGTATCCGCCGCCACCTGCTATTCCCGTGCCTCCCGTTGCTCCCGTCGGGCCGTTTGCTCCGGTGGTCCCCGTCGTACCGGTCGGACCCGATGCCCCGATACTTCCTGTTGCGCCCGTACTGCCTGTCGGGCCTGTTTCTCCTATCCCGCCGGTTGCACCTGTTGCTCCCGTCGGCCCTGATGCGCCGACAGTACCGGTTGACCCTGTGGCACCCGTCGGACCACTTGTACCAGCCAAACCTGTAGATCCCGTACTTCCTGTTGGCCCGGCAACACCGCTTGATCCGGTCGATCCTGTAGGCCCTGTCTCTCCTATAACTCCCGTCGCTCCCGTCACGCCACCCAGTCCCGATGCACCAGTACTGCCTGTCGGACCACTTGTACCCGCCAAACCGGTAGATCCTGTGCTCCCTGTCGGACCTGCAACACCACTTGATCCGGTCGATCCTGTCGGCCCTGTCTCTCCGATAACTCCTGTCGATCCTGTCACACCACCCTGTCCAGATGCACCAGTACTGCCCGTCGGACCCATACCGCCACCACCGGCGACACCTGTGCCACCCGTTGCACCCGTCGGACCATTTATTCCCGTTGTTCCCGTCATCCCTGTCGGGCCCTGTATACCGGTTGACCCTGTGGCTCCTGAGCTTCCTGTCGGGCCCACATCTCCCGTTGATCCTGTTGCCCCTGCAGTACCTTGAGTTCCTGTTGCGCCTGTTGATCCCGTCGGGCCATACCCACCGCCACCTGCAATACCGGTGCCCCCCGTCGCTCCGGTAGGACCCAAGACTCCGGTACTGCCGGACGATCCGGTAGGCCCCTCAACACCCGTTGATCCTGTACTTCCCGTCGGGCCTTGAACACCATTTGTACCCGTGCTTCCTGTAGCGCCTGTTGGCCCCGAACTGCCAATTTCACCTGTCGATCCGGTGGCACCTGATACACCTGTGATGCCAGTTGTCCCCGTGGATCCTGTCGGTCCCGTTATACCGATCGATCCGGAAGCCCCCGTTGCGCCTGACACTCCTGTAGCACCTTGCGCACCAGTTGAGCCAGATGGACCGGTGATTCCTGAAGCGCCAGTCGCTCCCGCAATACCAGCCAGACCTGTTGCACCCGTAGCGCCCGTCGGACCATTTGTGCCTGTGCCACCGGTTGGACCGGATGTTCCCTGAATTCCCGTCGAACCAGTCATACCTGTAGCTCCCTGAATTCCGCTTGCACCAGTTGGACCTGATGCGCCAGCTACTCCTGTTGCGCCAGTTTCCCCTGTCGGACCGGATACACCTGTTGTGCCACTCGAACTTCCTCCTGAACCAGAACCATCTGCTCCATCCTCTCCGGCCGGCCCTCGCTCTCCGGTTGCTCCGGCAATACCGGAAGCACCTGTCGCGCCTATTCCACCCGCTACGGTTATTGCATCAAGAGCTGTGATACGGATTTGTGTAACTCCGTTGTTTTGAATGACTTCAAGTCCGGGTGTTAAGCTCTCTATTGCTACGGATTGTGAAATACCCGGAAGCGCCTGCTGAAAAAGTCGTACGGTACCTTCTTCATCATCCCTACGCGCCACAATTGACGACGAAATAGATCCTATGCTAATTTGTGTCGAATCCGATCCGATTACAGTGGCATTTTCCGAAGTAATACCCAATACGTTTTGCTCTGATTCGCTTGAACGGGCATAAATCAGCTTTAATAACTCACGGGTAACTAATAAAGATGTTGAATCAAGCGTTGCGAGGCTGGGTGTAACTTGTAGACTCAACAGATCGCCCCGTGAAGAGAAATTCCCGATTACTTTCTTTTTATCTGCGAACGCATATAACTGAAAATTTCCAACGAGCCTACCATCACGAATTGTTGCATCTTTAAACTTTACCGGCAATATCGAATCATCAGGCAATACAATTCCGGATAGTAACCGATCTACTATAGTAACAGACTCACGGTTACCTTTTTTCGTGAGAAATAGCTCGACATTTCCACTACTCTCGGTCACCTCACCCATGTCTCCGTTGGGGAATTGAACCGTGATATCTCCGAGGAATGCATCTCCAATTAAATCTGCAGACAGGACAACAGCATAGGAAAAAGATCCATCTTTTCTGAGAATTGATACGATAAACGGTCCGGAAAACGAACTTTTCTCAAGAGTTGTTTTGTCGACAGTGGTTACTTCATAGGTATTTGAGGGATGATTCTTAGATGTCAAAGATGATTTTGTACGTGATATAGCCTGAAATGCCCCACCCCAAATCGTGTGAACAATACTCCCCACGATAATGAGTAATAGCAGCACGAACACAGGCATCATGCCAAGTCGAATCATCATATGCGTTATTCGGTTCATAAGTACTGTATGTATACACTCGATGATACTTGTAAAATCACTGTAAAGAACTTGTAAAAACCGGTAAAATCAGCTTCACATAAAGCCAAAAATCCCGCGGTGCGGGATGTGCCATCTATTGATAGATACATCTTCATGAACTATTCCCTTTCTGTACGACATACTCGTCCTGTCTGCTTAGATACACTTTCTTTCGATGACTGAAAAAAAAGATTGCAATAATACACGAACTTACAACAAGAAGAAATAATAAAACAAATAGAGATGTTTCAGACATTCGAAGCACGGAGACAAGAGGCACTCTCATTGCGATCGCCCAACCTGTACCGTCATTCACTGTTTCTACGGCAGTTAACATGTACATACCACGCTCTCTGTATGCATCACTCACGCCGCGCTTTCCTGTAAGCCCCATCCTAATAGGGTCATTCTTATCAACCTCCACGCCTAATAACGCCATATCAGGATGAATGATGTGCCGGCCGCTCTTATCTACCACTACTGCAAATTCTCCAATTGATTCGGATGACAATTGCTGTAGTTTCAAGCCGATATTGTCTATATCCAAAAAGCCGGCAATGACACCAACAACATCTGACTCTTTGCCCAGCACCGGGACCGCAATAACGACAACTTTACGCTTTGACTCATCTGTCACCACTTCAAAAATATCTGATATAACGAGCTGTTTTGAGGCTCTAGCCCTACTATAATACTCTGTGTCCAGCGCGCTTGTTTTCGTCTGTTCGCTATATGGGTAGACAGCATAGACATCTCCTTGTGGAGATATGGTTACCACACGGCGAATCGTAGTATTTACCCCAACGACAGTTTTACTTAGATCAATAAGTGTGGTCGTTTTATTTGATTGCAGCGCATCAATAAGAAGCGGATTTGTAGCAAGCGAGGTGAGAGAATTTTTAGCTGATTCCAACGATGTTTCGACAGAAACTTTCCCATAAACAACTTTGTTGTCAAGTTCACGAGACGCGACTGACACCATGTTGGATTGCATAATACGTATGAATCCGATTACGAAGATAAATACAAGTAATAACGAACCGATAACGCCAAATACGAATGATCTATCGCGTTTGTGGGCAAATGCTAATGTTTTCCATATCGGAATAAATACGGTACACAAGGAGGCCATCAAAATATACAGCGCTCTCCCCCACATCATGTGCCCGGCATATTGCGCAGATGCATATAGTAGCAAACCACAGAGCATCACGATGCCACTATTGAAAAACACACCTCGTTCAACGAGCAAAAATAATGCCCAAGCCACGAGAAGTCCTACAATACCGATCCCACCGCCAGCCAATAATCCGGGTGCTTCACCCACAGCGCCGCTTTGAAGCACCAGTGAACCAAGCAAATAGACGGAGGTAGCACTAGCATATGCGATAAAAAGCTTTAGGCCACCAAACGCAGAACTAAAAGACAATGCCAACAGAGGAACTAAGAGTCCAAACACGACACCAGCATCACTATTCCCGCTGTATACGGATACAACTGCATACAGACCATATACAACCAGTAAGATAGCCCTAAAAATAGATGCCCATGCAGCAGATTTTTTTCCTAGGATATCTGAAAGCAGTAGACCAAATCCGCCGGCTATACATATGCTGCGTACCATTGGAATCCATGAAATACTCGTTGTCGCTGCAAATTCTTCATATGATTTTGAAAATAAAAACATCGCAAAGCCCAAAATAATGGATCCCACTCCCACAAACCAATCGAATAGACTCGGAACTTCTACACGCCCGTGCGATGCAATCGGATCAACAAATACGTCGGGCGCATACACACGAGACTCAACGGTAGGCATATCTACGGAGGCAAGATACGGTTTTTGGGATACAATGCTTGAAGATTGAGGTAGCACAGTGTTTGATGATCCGGTTTTTACGAGAAGTAACCTATCGAGTTCAGACTGTGGAATGCGGAATCTTCCTTTTCCCACCCGTACACCTTTGATGCGCTTTGCCTTGAGGAACGTATAAATGCTGTTCGTGCTATACCCTAAAATATCGGCAACTTGTTTTACGGTGAATGTGGCAGGCATAGGCTCGAAATTTACCAGTTATTACAATTTAGCCCAATTGTTTTTACAAGTTCACCCAAGCCCGTATACATACTATGTAATAATAAAAAGCGCTTGTCAATAGACTGGTATCGAACTGGAACATATCTATTCATTTGCTTATCATTTCAAATATACATTTGTGAAATGAAATCGTGCAAAATCAACTTGTCCACGACCCACCGACATGATACGATAACCGGTACGATCATATGGATATGATTCCGCTGACATACACACAGTCCATAGCGCAAGAATCCCTCCTTCGGAAGATAGAAATGCTCCGCGTTCAATTATCATCACTTGTAGTTCCGCCCGCCGTTGATCGTGGGGTACGGTTTGATACTCAGCTTGCCGTTATCGCTACTGCATTTGGGCTGGAACAGCATCCTTCAGTGTACCAGCATATAGAACATACCATCAGGTCAAAACGAAGCAGCACACCCGAAGGCATACGGTACAGACACTATTGGGACGCTCTATGCACCATCCATGAATTATGGGTAGGCACAGATGCCTATGTACAGACCAACTCATATGCAGACTTATTTCGTGAGTTCCGCAAGACGGGTAATTCAGCCTGGAATATCGTCCAAAGTCATATTTCAAGCGGTATTGCATACATAAGCTCAGGAAATGAGCATCCGGTCATACAGGCGGCTATTATGAGCGCTCTGGTATACACAAGCCCACTGGAAACAGATACGAGGCGTGAGGCAGCTATGCTGATTGCGTATGCAGTCCTGGCGTCACACGGGTATGTATGTTCTGGGCGGGTTAACCCGCTCTCTGAGTGGGCAATACAATCAGAATCACTCCAATCTGCACTGCATAGTATCGATACAGACAAAAATCTGAATCACTGGATACTGTTTAATTCGCTTGTACTGAAAAAAACACTCGAGGATAGCATCACAGTACTCACAAATCGCATCACAGACAGGAACATAACGACGAATAGACGCATTTTGTTGACACAACGACAACGTTCAATCCTTCAGTTATTGGATAAACCGGGAAGCAGTATAAATAATGCCGTACTTCGCAGACGCTTTGGGATATCTCAACTGACTGCATCACGCGATCTTTCGTACCTCGTATCGCAAGGTGTATTGACCGCATTTGGCAAGAGCAGATCCATAGCATATCTTCGATCGGGCTAAATTGAGCAATTAAAGTGATCTATATCCCGATTTGGATTGATATGAAAGGATAATGTAATTTTAATACAAGTTCTTACAAGTATATACAAATAGATCACAATAATACACTACTTTTGGCATAGTAGTACCAAAAATTCCGGTATTTTTGGTTGAACCATTATCGAAGCGCGTTCCTATATTTCCGTCGGGGTTAGGTAGCAGACCGTTACTGTATAGCACCTAGAGCTGTCTCATACATATGGACATACGCTGCAGCACTTTGCTCCCATGAAAAGTCACGCTGCATAGAAGTTCGCATCATACCTGACCATGTCGATCGATGCAGTAACCACAGATCGTAGGCATTGCATATTTTATCCCTAAGCTGATCGGCATCATAGTCATTGAACGCAAACCCGGTAACACCATCCTCCACCGTGTCAGCCAATCCGCCAGTTTTTCTTACGATTGGTAGAGTCCCGTAGCGCATTGCAATAAGCTGAGTTAACCCGCACGGCTCGAATTTTGATGGGACAAGAAGCGCGTCACTACCAGCATATATCTGATGTGCTATTCTGTCGTCGAACCTATTCATAAACGCGATCTGACCCGGAAATTTGGTTGCTATTTCCAGTAAAGATTTTTCAGTTTTATCTTCTCCTGTCCCCAAAAAAATTACCTGAATATTTCTGTCTGAAACTATCTTCGACAAAATAGAAAGCACTAGGTCAATCCCCTTTTGACGTGGCTCTATCCTTCCGACAAACCCAATGATAAATGTATTATCAGTCGGCAATTGCAATATCTCCTGGAGGTGTTTTTTGTTATTTTTCTTGAGTGCATCAACAGTTTGTACACCATAATTACTTTGGATTTTACCATCAGTTTGCGGATCCCAAATCTGCATATCAATACCATTTAGTATACCGAAAAACTTTGATTTTCTTCTAACGAGTACATCTTCTATAGGAGCCGGGTGCGTTATGCTAATTTCGTCGGCGTAGGTTGGAGAAACAGTTGAGACCACAGTAGCATGTTCAAGACCTTCCCGCAGTAAACTTGTATATGTTTTATCGTGGGAAAATTCATGAAAAATATTATTACCCGGACCATCGCAAAGATCTAAATCGCCAATCAATCTGTGCAATAATTCCGCAGAAATATTACCGGTATATAGTAGATTATGGATTGTAAAAACAGTTGGAATGTTTTTCATTTTACCTCGTTCTGACGACCCGGGAAGACATTTCTTTGGAGCCATTAACACGGGTACAAGCCCAGTATGCCAGTCATGACAGTGCACAATATCCGTCGACACGCCGAAATACCGTTCAGAGTCACTACAGAGGCTCGCAGCCACGATAGAATAGAAGGTAAATACTTCCGATATTTTCTCCGAGTGATATTCCTTTAGGAGCGGATGATCCAGAACAATGGTACGAACACCCGCATCAGCACAAGTCAACTCGTAGAGAGACACGGACTCGGTTTGCCCCGAGAACCGAACGACTATATCCCCTATGTGTTTACCACCATATGATTCTACCTCCCGGTATCTTGGTAACAGTACCGTAACAGTATGTCCTAGTTTTCCCAGTGCTTTCGGAAGTGATTGACTTACGTCAGCAAGTCCACCGATTTTATATATCCCTGCCACTTCGCTTGTCACAAATACTATATTCATACACCTATACTACCATGAATTATATGAATGTATGATTCGCATACTTACACAGGTGGGAAAATTGGCAAACGATAGAGTTTTTCACCTGGCAGTTGACAGAGACAAGCAGCAATATGTGCACCGGATTCAACCTATTAAGAAGATCAAGCTATCAATCGATAATATATAGTGCCAAATTGAGTATAGCGGTATGGAAATACGGCGAATTATAGGCACTTTTAGCATTTTTTTCGTCGGTGCATTTGTGTAACACCCGTGTAATATCCTTTTATAACAGTCCATATCGATATTAGCAGGAAAAATACTATGCTGCCAAAAAAAGGGGGTATGTACGCCGAAAAAAGCTACTGAAGTTTAAAATGCTCTTTGTACACGGCATCGTTTTCTATCTTGTGGACGATGATATACATGACATCAGTTCCCATACCGCAATAGTCTCGCAGGAAAGAAATTTCTTTTTCACAGGGGAATGGAAAAATCCATACACTTTCCTGGACATTATAAAATCCTAGTCGCTTAATAGTTGATCTGAATATATTTCGAAGTGTTGCTTTATGACGAGCGACATCATAAATAATCATACGCCACCTGCCGTCCCATTTTGCCGGTACTGCTATAGAAAGATCTTCCAGAGTATACTTCAATATCCACCGCTTCCCCCGTACGGTAAGCACGTAAGTTTTGTCTACCAGTTCTGCAAGTTTTTGGGCTTTGAGACGCTTTAACGTGCGTTTTATATAGTATGGGTTATACTGGGGCAGAGTTGATGAATCGACGGGAAGTCCCACGCATATCAAGCACAACAGATGTTGCACTGATGCGTATTTTGAACCGTCATCAGGCGCTGTTTTAAACTTCTCGAGCATTGCCTTCGCAGTGGCAATCAGCGTTTCTTCGCTCGGCAATTTAATTGATTCTGATGGATCCTGTGCATCTGAGTTCATGTATAGACCATTATAACAACCCGTATACAGCTACTAGCGACAGTGTTATTGGTTGATACTATCTTGTCGCAGACGTGCGCTGTTGTCAAGGACAGATTTTAATTCTTGTGAAAGAAATATGTCCCAAACATAGTTCACACATATCAGTGTTATTGTCGTATACTATCCTGTTTTGGATACTGTCACATACAAGCTTTTGAGTGCTAAAATTTTTCCAAATATATCTGAATTATTTCTGAGATAAAATCTATACGCATATAGCTATTATAGATCTATATTATGCGCTATAACTAAATCTCTCGTATCGCTATATTTACGTGCGGAAAACGCTGAAGTGTACGAAAAATCGGAGCTTCATTATTGTTGAAAGATACTATCTCGTATAGACATGTATACGCGCTCATATCCGCGGACCATGTGATCGATTGAAAATTTTTCCTGTACGTGTTGTCTACAATCTTTTCTATCTATCTCGCGTATTCTCCTCATTGCCTCCACAATACCATCGATACCGGTTTTCTGTACGGACAATGGACCAGAATGGTTTCTTGTATGCCCATCATCAGGCTCGATGATAAACCCGGTAACGCCGTCTTTCACTATTTCAGGAACGCTGCCGCGGTTAAATGCGATAACCGGTGTACCACACGCCATTGCCTCTATAAGGACAATCCCAAAAGGTTCTTCCCACTCTATCGGAAACAGTAGCGCCTTTGCCTGTCTATAGAGCTCAATACGCTCAGGCTTACTCACCACACCAATACGATGTACCTGCGACAGATGTAGCGATTCCATCAGCTCGTCATAGTACGCATTTTTTTCTCCCTCATCTGGAAAGTTCGTGCTTACAACGAGGGAATCACTCGTGATTCGTGAGGCTGCAAGTGCTGTATGCAGTCCTTTTTCTTTTACCAGTCGACCGAGAAACAGGAATGATTCAAATGGGTGATCATTATACGGATAGATCGTCGTATCAATACCGTGATAGACCGTATCGACAAAATGAATCTGAAGTGCACTCCGTCTAAAACTATCGCTGATGGCCACATAGTTGTGATTGGCATGCCTGGTGAATTCTTCATATTCATAGGCATCTGGAGGTGGAAGCGGATCATGCAGCGTGTAACAAACCGGCATGTGCGGCAAAAATTGCTGCAGGTAATGGGAGAAGAATAAACTGGAATCATGGTATACGTGGATGACATCGTACTTCCCGTTTTGAGCATCCCTAAATGCCCGGGTGAACATCCGTAGTTCAAACTGATGTTTGGCATATTCATGCTCAATCTTTGCACGATCCACAGACTGCATGTGTCTGAATTTATGGTATACACGCGGGTGTGAAACAGTATCAATAGGCTCACTTATAAGCGTAGCTTCAGTCTGAAAATCTGGGACGCTGTAGACTGTCACTTCATGACCATGTCTCACCAATCCGTTTACCAGATCTATACATAGCTCTCGCGGTGCAAAAATTTTATCGGGGAACATGTGCAATGAAGCATAAATAGAAGGAAATACCAAACCGATACGCATAATTGATATCCCGTAAAGAGGGATACTACTACTGACTGTTTATACCTGTTTGTTCACCACTCTGTCATACACGCGTTCATAGCCGTCCGTCATTGCGCCAATGGAAAAATGCTCTACGACATGCGTACGCGCCTTCTCACTCATGTCCCCAAATTGATCCGGAGACATATCCAGTATCTGTTTCACACGACGCACCAACCCCTCTACCCCTTCCGCTTCGTTCACGAGGAATCCTGTGCCATCTGCTATGGTTTCGGACACGCCTCCCCTGTCATACGATACCGCTGGCGTGCCACACGACATGGACTCTACAGGAACCAGCCCGAACGGCTCATTCCATTTGGTCGGAACCAGGGTTACCTTCGCGTTCTGGTACAGGTTTATGATATGCTCCCGATTTTCATGCTGGGCCAACTGTATGTGAACTCCGTCTATGTGCGGACGAATCTTTTTTTCAAAATACTCCATGTCCGTGACCTCACCGGCCATAACCAGATTCATTTTCACATGTTTGGCAACTTTGATTGCCTCTTCCGGTCCCTTTTTGTCGGTAACCCGACCTGCCCAAAAGAGATAATCACGGGTAGGATGAGTGGGAGACGGAACATACGCACCAGTATCCACACCGTTATAGACGGTGTCGACAAACTGTACCCCATCGACCCGTTGGGCGTTGCTGATGGAGGTAAACAGTAACTTACTCCCATATGCCGCTATGATATCCCGCTCTTCCTGTGTGTCAAATTCAAATTGCCGGTGAAAGGTGTGGATCACGGGTGTCTTGCTGGCTGCGGAAAACGGGAGGGATAAAAATTGAGCATGGGAATGGATAATATCGAACTGGTCAGCAAGCTCATACGCACGGGCAACATGCATAAGCGGATAAAAGGATGTTTGCATCGTTTCAATAACTTTTCCCTGAAGTCCCAATGCCTTGGGGATAACGGATTCCAGTTTGGCGGAGGTATGTGAATCACCTGAGGCAAATAACGTCACCTGGTGCCCGCGACGGACCAACTCTTCGGTCAGATGATAGACGATCCGTTCGGTGCCTGCGTACCCCTGCGGTGGAAGCGAGATCCAAGGCAACACGATTTGGGCAATTCGAAGAGGACGCATGTATCCAGTGTAACAAAGGAAACGGTCGTTTCAAAGGGGAAAAAGATACGAAAAATGTTGTCCGGCAGGGTACATGGTGCATACGCCTGCCGGACAAGTGGGGGGAGGAATGACAAAGTATCTACGCAAGATGGTCAGGGAGCTATTCCCGAAACATACACAACTACCTGCGTTGCCCCTTCTTCATCATGCCCTTCAAGGGTTATCAGGAAATATGCCTGTTCGCCAGCGCGATACAGTAATGCATTTGTTTCCAATGATTTGCCCGAGGAAGATGGATTGTACGAGAAAACCGCGCTTGGCTCTCCGTCAACCTCATCCCACCCCTTAAGGTCTAAATTGAACACGACTTTTGCCATTGCAAGCGTGTAGCCTGCAAGGCCTTCAGGATTTGCCCCTGGTAACTCACTGAGGCGAATCTCTTCGAACGTGCGAACAGTGGACATGGCTGACTCCTTAATGGATTTACTCTCTTTTTGACTACTTTGTGATTCCCAGGAATGTATGTATCACAACACGAGAGAGATTACGGGAGATCTTCTGCCGATATAGTAATCGGCCTAACATACCCCGCAATCTCATATGTGTTATTCATTTCCTCTCCCCTGTTAATGTACAAAAAACAAACCACCAATATGTTCCGCGATACACGGGACACGTGTTGATTTGTCAGATCAGAATCGTATCAAATAGGCTTATAGAAGTCAATTTCCACTGAATTTTTTCGTAGTATTTGTTTTTACTCGAAAAATACACTACATATGTTTTGCAATCATTCCCATATCCACACCGGAGCGTATGTACTTAATTAACTGCTTTGCATGATCCGATTGTTTTTCGATCGGTAATTTTACCCCTCTTGCCCATACATCCGTCGAAACAATCTCATCGGGAGTTAACACTCCATCAACTACAAATTGATACAACGAGTCTATTTCACCTGAGGATATGGCATACTGTATAAAATCCGTAGCCCTCGAAAATCCTACAAAACGCATATCGGGAAAATTCGCCCCATTGGAACGGCCTATATTATACACAGACACCGCTGCGGCAAGCAGCGCTTCCGTCAAACTAATATATTTGAGATTCACAGCTTCCGGCTCCCACCGCGAACCAATGTAGTGACTGAGCATGCTCATATACGCATCAAGCGCACGGGTGAGCATCGATATATCCTGATCCCTGTGTACTTCTATTCTGTTGTAATCAACCTTAGCGTCAAATATTCTCACAGCAAGAGATTCTAATATTTGCTCCATACGCGTGTCGGTGATCAGATATCGCTGCAATAACCCATCTGTCAGCACAACCCGTAACGTATTTCCACTATCGGATGTGTTTGCCAATATATATTCACCAAACTGATCCCGAAACGTCTGAAATATCATCATATCTTCATCCATAGTTCCCGATATAGGGCGTGCAGACGTAATCATGTATTCCAAAATCGCTCTGTTTGAATTGAACACATAGTCCTGATCCGCCGAGCCTAATACGGATATCCCGTCATCGCGTAGTGTTTCAGCGTGCGTTAACAGTAGTGCCAGGGCATTTACTGTCCGTTCGTTTTTTTGTATGGTATGGGCAAACTTCCATAACCCGAACGATCCGATATTCCATTGTTTTTCTGACAATGGATGCGGATACTGCTGCCTCACAGTTTCACGCGAAAATGACTCACCGAGGGTTTTCCATGCCTCCAGTTCGCGCACAAGCAACGAATTATCTCTTTCTGAATCTAACCGGGGTTCACCATCGTGAGAAAATGCTCCGAGCGTAAATGCCAATGCGGCATCCGTGGGTCCGATCGGAACAGCCAGGGGGTTTTTTCCGGCAATCCTGGAACGTAGTAGATCCGCTATTCCAAGTGCAATCTCATGATCTGAGACATCGTCCAATCCGGGTAGCTGCCTCCAGATGTCCTGTGCATTCATGTATGGGTTGATTGTAAGTGCTGTTTCTGTAGCGTTCATATCCTACGACTCCTGTGCAGACGCGCCCCGATTCATCTCCCACTGTTCAATCTCTGACTCGTGTTTTTCTCGCCAGGCGATCCACGCTTCTCTCTGTGATTCAAATTTCGCCGCGAGCTCCTGAATCTCTATTTCGCGTGGCTTTTCATTCTTCCCCTGAAACCGGTGAAGCAGTGTAGTCGCTTCCATAGCGTCTGTGCTGTACACGTCTGAAATTGTATCTGCATTAGCGACTAAATGGACAAACGCCGCTGGATAGATTTTCGAATACTCAACTAACTCAGCGACATTATGTGTGTGCACACTGAACGCCATTCCCCGAAAACTGTCATAATACGGATCAGTTGTTTCAAGTTTTTTTGATTTTTTCCATACCTGAAGTCCTGTTATGTGATAGCCGATTTTTTCTTCGCAATTAAATTGTTTCGCAATTTTCGACTCAGACTGAACGAGGGTTTTATAAAAAGCCTGAAACATCTTTCCAAACAGCTCAGTGTCCCCTCGCGTCACTATATATGCACCCTGAAAAAACGCGTAATACAAAGAATCAGGTGCTCTACGCAAATACGGCTCGAATTTACTGAAAACTTCTCCAAATTTCCCATGTTCTGATCTCGTAAGCTCGTTGGCAATACGAAATAATGCCTTAAATTCTTTCCGTTCTGATTTTTTAGTTTTAAGTGGTTGAGCTATGTCTCCAACCTTTAATTCACCCAAATCATGCCAGGTTATTGCGGTAGCCTTAACAACTTTTTCCTTCGGAGAGAGTAACGCTTTTTTTGATATCTTTCCTTTCCAAACGGGAGGCGGATTTTCGTTGTACTGTGTAGATGCCCGACTGATACCATATTGGTGCCACATGTGTTGCCCATTGTTTGTATCTTTGCCGACACGATGTTGAAATTCTTCTTCTGTTGCTCCTTCCGGTTTAAAGCCAAGCCAACGAGTCTTGTGGAATAATGGACTAGTTACGGGAGATTCGCGAATCATCAGATACACATCCCGGAATGTTTGCATGCGTCCGTCCGGATAATGAATACCAGACGGAAAACTTTCATACCGATCAACTTCATGTGCCATATAACTATGGGATTATACTATTCGGATTTCACTCTGTACATGGGGATAGCGTAGCGATCCATTACCCAAATGCATGCTTGTGTATATCGAGGAAACGGGAAGCAGCCTGGTTAATACATGATTCAAACAGTGCGGTATTTGAAAAAATTTCCAGAAATCTAAATTCATATACGGGCGTATCTGTCGATCTAAACACATCCAACTTCATTTTTGATGCGGCGATCTGATCCAAGTTTCGCCCAATGCCCTGTAGCATCCTGTATGATCCCTGCATCCCGAGTGGCGAAAAATTCATAGACACAGTGGAGGCAAATGACTTGTAATCAGTGTCAAACATGCGGTACTTATATCCAAGTAACAGGAAATCCCTTGCTATACCCCACTCAGAGTGATTCACACGGACAGCAGCAGCGTCAGGAACATCATGCACATGATGCACAATGATTCCTTCATGAAACGCAAGCGGATACCCTGCTCTCCAATATCGTATGGACAAATCAGATCCCTCTCCGCGCATGTTAAAGACATCTTCGTCATAGCCACCCACTTGCCAGAAAATATCCCGATACGTGGCAACGTAGCGAGAGTACAACGCCTCTATATAGGCGGTATTCCCCTTTCGCATCATACGGTCTTCACTGCGAGGACGGTCTTTCATTTTGTCGTTGGGACCACCTTTCCACATCACGAATCCTCCCACCATCGCAACTGCCGGGTGGAGTCGCATATACTCGACAGTTTCAAGGAGTGTGTTTTTTTCCACTTCCATATCAGAATCGCAAAATATGAGAATAGGGTGTGATGATGCTTTGGCCCCAGCATTTTTGTTTGCGGAAATGCCTTCATGATCAGGTCTGACATAGCGGACACGGTCACCAAATGCGCCATGCACAGCCAGTTTCACAGAATCATCTGGAGTCGAGTCAGACACGATGAGCTCAAGTGTAAAGACTGACTGCACGCCATCAGATGCGAGAAGTAATTCTATGGTTTTGAGCGTTTGATCTACGCGTTTATACGTAGGCATTACACAGGAAACGGCAATCATATATCCATCGTACCCCATAGCCGATATCAGAGCAATGTGATATTTTTTAATGAAATCAATCCTCTGTATATCACCCTAGGGGCTATGCCTTTGGCTTGGGCTGCGTAGCAGGAGCGGGAGCTGGTTTTCCAATGCTCGCAGCTATCTCTTTTACTCTACCGGGAGGAGGGTTGGGACCCGCTAATTTTTCTGCCAAGAGCGTCGCAGCATCTCTCTCTATACGTTTGCTCAATTCCTGTGCGGCTTTCTCAGATTCAGTGCTCATATACTGGTGATCTTACTGCATTTGGATGCCTTCTATCAGTTCGATGCCATACAATGGGGCATCTATTTTTTTGCTAATCGCCAATAATGATTAAATATACTCTTTTGCATGACTGCAATATGCTCGTTGTACATTTCCACGCCAAATATGTCGTCGCCATTCCAATACGAGATGCCCACCACATCATTATAGATGTCCATACTGTGCGTAATATTGACACTGGATACCGGAATGTTGCGCCATTGATATGTTGGCCCTAAATCCACATAGCGTAATCTTGAATCATCAACGGTAGATAAAAATTGTGGGTGCCGAAGCTCACGGTTTTTTATGCCCATTTTCCTGAATTCGCCGACCCAATTATTGAAAAACGTCTGCCCAACCGCTTCCTGCCAGTTTCTACACACATAACTTAAGAGTTCATCTTTGGCACGCATAGAATTCCAGAGCATTTGCCGGGCACCTTCGCGACCTTTGTAGTGCAGTACTTTTGTGGAGACCACATTTTGTTGCAACGATGCTATCTGATCAGAAAATGCGTTGAAAGAACCAGCCAACGCATCTATCGAGGCTTTTTTTTGCATAACCAATAGGCGCATGCGCTCTACTGAGGAAGCACGATACAGCTTTGTTTTGTGTGACAATTCTTCCTCGATAATGCCTTCTGACACCCATCCTTCGATTGATCTATACAGTTTGGTGCGCTCTATACGGGTTTCGCGGGAGATCTGAAGCAAGGTTTGTGGCCCTTTGGCAGCTAAGGTTCTATAGAGCTTCGCCCCTTGAGGGTCGATGCCAAGGGTTTCCAGGTATGAAATGATGTCGTCTGAGTGGTGGATAATTGGTTTCATAGATCGATTCGATATATCGTACCGTCTGTCATCCCCGACTCCGATTGGGAATCCAGAAATATACTTACTTTGTAAGGTTGAACCTTTAAAAATCTCTATTGTCTGTGGTCCCGAAGTACATCGGAACACCCAAGACAGTACGATTTTCTTCTCTGAATCAGAAAATCTCTATTATCTGTGGCCGCAATCGCAAGCGCGTTGCGGCACCCAAGACAGTACGATTTTCTTCTCTGAATCAGAAAATCTACTGTCTTGTGCATATTTTGCACAACTGTTTGTGCATCGTCAATATATCAATCATACTGTCACGTATGAACGCAATATTCTATGCACTGACCGCATATTTCGGATGGGGACTTGGAGATACGACAGGAGCTATTATCAGCCGTCGTATGTCATCATGGAGCCTAACATTCTGGGGGTTTTTGATCCGATTGTTGTTGTACAGCGCATGTATTCCCTTTTTTCTCTCTGACTTACAAGGACTTACCCCAACAATTGCACTCATTGCTATTGTTGTAGGATCTGCTTCAGCCCTAGGCTACCTCTCATTTTATAAAGCCACAAACCTGACGAATCCTACGCTCGCAGGAGCGATCTCCTGCTCGTGGGGAGCATCTTCTCTGTTATATTCCCTCCTATTTCTACATGAAGTGCCAACACAGTCACAAACCGCAGCGCTCATTGTGATTTTTATTGGCATTATGCTGGGTATTCTGCAAACATCAAAGGCTACAACAGGCACATGGCGCATTTCTATCATGAGAGACAAAGGCATCGGGTATGCGTTTTTGAGCCTGCTACTGTGGGGTATCTGCGGAAGCTTCATAAAGATACCCATACAGGCAATCGGCTGGTTCTGGTCTACCTACGCACTCGTTATCCCTTTTATGGCTATCGCGCTCTATCAACTTGTCGTAAAGAAAAACTGGCCAGAAAATCCGATAAAGGCGAAGACGAGCGGACTTTTAATACTTTATGCCGTACTGACAGTCATTGCGGAAAGTACGTTTAATATCGGCATAATTCACGGACATGTATCGGTAGTCGCGCCAATTGCAGGCTCGTATTCCACGCTGTACGCAGTATTATCACTGTTATTGTTTAAAGAAAAACTTGGCGGACTCCAGAAACTCAGTGTAGCAATCACCATATGCGGTATCGTCGCGTTATCGATGGTATCTGTGTAAAACAGATTGTGGAGGGTAACAGTAGGGACAGGAAGCTCCTAAAGCCACAATCAACCTGTTAAGGTGTACATTCGTAATCAATGCTGCAGCAGATTTTCTCTGTATTCAATTGGTTAATCTGTTCTTTTGGCATACGCGTAATTGGAGTTTGCGCATGACACAGAACAATTGATACAGAAATACTCCATTCAGAGGCGGTCTTCTCTGACAATATAGGGGTAGATAGCACATATCATAGGCCTATATTTGCTGGTCGCCTTCTCCGTCTATTGAGCTTCCCTTGAAGCCAAAGAGTGGAAAAGATTACGGATTCAAGCACTATTCTTCAGGTTGCTGATCGACCCATTGTGGACTCGTTATCCACGTGGTTCGCAGGTAGTGCCCTTTTCGCGGCGCGATAGATGTCGCTTGAGGGTGCTCCTTTTCAGCTTGCTGAAGTGCGTCTCTGTACGGATGGATTTTTGAACTTTTAGAGAATACGGCTGTGTATTCGCCACTCGTCCATGCTCCACACGTGCAACGCATGCGGTACTGAATCTTGAAATGCATCGTACACCTCTTTCAATGTGCGTCCGTGTTTGACGGACACTTGTGCGGGTACCAGTGAACACTGGATTAGTTGGGATCATACGGAAATAAGAAGCGCGAGTCAAATTTAGATCAACTCAACCACATCTAGATGAATAAAACTGCAACCCTAACGGTGGCTATTTGAGTAGTATTTAAACCTATAGTATAATACATGTATGCACAGTGGGGAAAATCCTATCATAGGTATGACAAAACGGCTGTTAAACCAGCCTGCAAGATACGTGTATACGCACGAATATATAAACCATGAAGAGGATGCCCAGAGGACCTTGGAACAATCAGTAGACGCGCTTACATTCGCACTACATAGCCCATTATTACCACCACATGAATCCACCTCTGCTTCAAAATATGTCTTTAGCGTAGTAAACGGACACATGGATCAACAACCAAACGTAGATACGATAACACTCTATACTGATCACTCAGTACGAAATTTTGCATGGGAAATTGGCATACCGATACCACTCGATATGTATCGAATGCCTGATAGAAATAAGATTTTACAAATGGTTCAGAATAATCAACCAATTGAATCCGTAGATTTATTCAGTACGTACGATCCCAAAAGGAAATCTATTTTAAATTTCAGGTTTTATAACAGATTTTTATCTCAAAATGTTGTCGATGTCACCTCGTATTTAGGCATATTGCTGAAAAAACATTCAACTAATGGCGTAATTCTGGATGAAGAAATGCCATTTTTATGCAAAACATTGGAGATTTCCGGTACATATAGACGCCATACGTTCTCAAATGATATGAAAACACTCTCTGTTTTAGGGACAGATGGGTGGACAAGCTTGTATTATGTCGGAGACTATATGTCTCACGCGCTGTACTTTTGCACAATCGATCCGCTTAACTCAGGGATAAAGAGCCCAAAACAACAAGAACACGAGGTGCTAGCGCATATACCGGGAGTTCCACAGACAATGTAACAACATACGGGAAAGATTTATTAATTTCAAAGCTTAGCTTTGAAATTTTCCGGAGGGTTGTGACGTGATAAAAAAGAAGCACTACCCGACTTTTTTTGCAACGTATGGTTTGACCATCCGGAGGTATTCTTTTGAGGTAAACGCATGCTTTTTGTAAATCGCGGTGAATTGCTCTGCAATTCTCCCCCACGTGTACCGCTTCACTACCATGTCGTAGGACCTCTCTGCCATCTTTTCACGCAGTTTATCGTTGGCTAATAATATATTTACTTTATCGGCTATCTCCTGGCTTTTCCGTACATGTACCAAAAATCCATTATATCCATCTTTTATGAGGGACATAACACCACCCGCACGCGTGGATATGACCGGAGTTTTTGCTGCCATAGCCTCCAGCACTACCAAACCAAGGGGCTCTTTCCACGTAGATGGAGCGACATAGACATCCGCACGAGCATAAAAGGCTTTATAGCCTATATGACTGCGGGGGCTCATGTATCCGAGAATCCTGCAGTTGGTAATTTTGAGCGTATCTATGAGTTTTTGCAGATTTTCCCGTTCCGGTCCGTCACCAAGGATAAGTACTTCTCCATCAATCTGTTTTGCCGCACGGATAAGATAATCAACGCCCTTTTGCGGCGTCAAACGGCCTGTAAATAGGACTACTTTTTTCCCTTTCAGATCATACTTTTCATCAATTTCCTTAATAGCCTCCTCGTCTCGTTTATACTCATCGATATATACTCCACCCGGAATAGTCCGAAGCCGACGATCAAATTCGCGGCCAAACATATCCAAAAACCACCGTCTGGTAAATGTGCTGTTCGCTGTGATTGCCGCTGCTACGTTATATGCATCACGATTGAGCCCAATCATGCGCTTGTCCCGATTGAAGTAATGCAGGTCACTCCCATGTGTGGTGACCACGTACCGAATGCCGTACATAATCTTTGCGATACGGGCGACGGGAGGCAGAAATGCTGTGTGGAACGCATGCACAATCTCAGGTTCAAAATCTTTCACGGCTGCGAGCGTAGCGTTTATGTACGTGGTGTATATACGCCCAAGCTCAATACCCGTCATATCTTCATATTTTTTGATCTCAGGGAGTTCGGGATTACCGACAAATACGCCCATTTGGGGAGGGGTAACCAGATAGTGTTTCACACCGGGCAGCGTTCTATGCTCAGGCGAAACAATACAAACTTCATTGCCGTCTTTGACCATTTCCGCGGCCAGAGCTCGAAGCCAGGCGCCGGACCCATTGCCCCACAAAGGAAACATGTAGAGGAACATTATCCGCATCGGGTTGTAGATTTTTCAGGCAAAACGCCGACCATGAAAGAAATATTCTTTCAATCGACTCCTGACCAACCTCCCTCCTTGACTAGTTTTAAGATATTTCTCACGGCGTTTTGCATCCTCCATATTTCGACATGCTTCATAGTATATGAGTAGCCACGGTTTGTATGGTTTCGTTGATTGATTCAGCCCAAGATTATGTTCTTTAAATCGACGTTTCAGATTTTCTGTGTATCCGATATATAGCCTCGATTTTATTGTACTCTCAAGTACGTACACATAAAAGAACATAATCTTCTGAAAAATTCACTACCCGACGCATACGGGTATTATACTCTATTTCTTCTTCTTGATCATATAGGCTTATAGTGTTGTTATTTTCCTAACAATATGTTAGGATATGAGCTCGGACTGTTGAGTCTTTTCGCAAGCGAAACTGATCCTGACAGCTCGAACTATAGCACCTTGACACTTTGCGGAATATATCCTTTCCCAATACGGTGAATTACTACCTGTTTTTGGCCTACCGAAAATGTGTAGTAATTCATCCTATCGGAAAGGAGGCACACGATATGAACGAGAAAAAGGCAGAAGAGTTGGTATGCGCATTCATTGCCGAAAGCGGCTCGAAAGTCACTTCGATTGATGAAGTGAAACTCGTTGATGAAGAAAAAGGCGAATATAGTGTGACAGCCACCATCAACGGCAACGCAATTCGTCACTACGGCGTTGATAGTCAAGAAGTTGTTTGGTCCAAGTAACCCATCCTATCGCTTTCAATGCATGACAAATGGGCATGCGAGCACGAATGAAGGCGAATATAATAAATTTGTGAGGTATAGAAAGATGGTTACTATTGATGTACGCCTGAAGCTGGCATTTACGGAAGTGTTGGCTGGCATTATCCTGGCTTTCGAAGGAGTGGTAAGCGTTGAGCAATCAGGAGAAAAGGGTTGCGTTGTCAACGTCAAGGAGGAGTTTTCGAAACGCGTCCTCAAAAGGATTAACGAACTCCCATCAGTTGAAGCAGCTGAGATTGCTCAACGAGAGTAAGATAGAGCACTCAGGTGAAGAGCAAACGGTCTGACCTTTTGCCTAGTATCTCATCCCTTTTCGCTTTTAACGCATGAATGAGCATGAACGAGGCGAATTATTTTGAACTACTCTTGGAGAACTGAAACATGGCAAAAAAAGCCGAAACCAAAACAAAAACAATTGGGGAACTTCGGAAAGAAGGAGGATTGGTCGGAAAGAAGATCGTGACCTTCGCGGGAAATGAATTCGTTGTGATAGAGGCAACCAGCACAGATTACTTCGTTAAGGTGCGCTGCACTAAGGCGCAATGGCACTCCCGCGCATTCTTAAAAGTTGGCAAAGTGAAAAGCTTTGGCAACGACGCTGTTGTAACGATCAAGGAGTCATCATGATAGTATCAACCGTGAACATGTTGAAGACAGATAATGTTGAAGCCGCTCTCAATAGCACCTGGGCACAGGCTTACATGAAAGTAGCAACGCAACTCGGAGAAATGACCGGCGTGTCTGGGGACGATAAAGTGCTCTGGGGCCTCGGGGACGCCTTCCAATTTCAGGACACGAAACATCAGCACGTTTGCCCTGAATCGTTTCTCGAGTACGTTCGGTGGCTTGTGAACCAGAACGATAAGAAAAAACTGTCTGGAATTTTGAGCAAGATGGAGGAATTACTGGAATAAATCCGCAAAGAAGTCAAGAATGCCGGTAGGGGCAATAGGTGTGAAATCGAGGAATATCCTCACCACTCTATTGTACCCGCCGGCTTTTTTGTTGCTTATTGACCTTCAAATCCTTCAGAAATACTATTAGCCTAATTGCATACGTAGCATATGCGCTCACGTCATGCGATTATAGCACCTTAACATACACCTCTCTTCCCTATTTTGGATCACAACATGGCTTTGAACAGTTCGAGGTCGCGTTGTGATCCGAAATTACTCATGGAAAGGAGGTGATCACAGTGAAGTTCAACGTCGTTATAACAGCTCATGACGGATCAGTAGCGTGTTATGAGCGCATTTCCCAATTGCCTGGCCTAACCGTTGCTCCGTACAACGGAACGATTTTTATCAACGGAGAACTTACAGCGCCGGATGAAACATCGATTGATGGCCTCATTAAAGCACTTGAGACCAGCAATCCTGAAGTTTTAACGATAGTGAAAGGAAGTAAAGTTATGGAGCAAATATGAAAAGTTCAAAGTTAAAGCCCAATCAAATTTTTAAAATAGGGGCGATGGAGACGCTGTATCAGGTAGACCTCGATGGCAAGAATGCAACAAAGGTATTAGATAATTCGGGTGGGCACGCTCGAAAAACCATCAATCTCGACACTGAGCCAGAATTTGAGGCTACTGAATTGAACGACGATGAAATCCAAACACTGAAGGGAAACCCTGCCTTCACCGGAACGATACCCAAGTAAGGAGGAGTAACATCACTGTGAAACGCACCGACGATTGAATCGCTGAGTGAGACTTATCCTCTCAACCAACCTTCATGACATCGGTGCTTTTTCATGGGAATTAATATATCAATATATATAAATATATATACTATCTGGACATTTTTCTACTATTTTGTACAATATTGGTATGCCAACACCAACAGGCGGACCGGTACCAGGAAATGAATCAACTGCAGTCGATGGAGTTCCTGAAGGACTGCCTGCGGATGTACAAGATGAAATTGCCAGGGATTTACGAGAGGCACATGCAGATCTCAGACCACCAACTCCTGATGCTCCACCCGCAAGCACAACTTCCCTTGAAAGAAGATAAGTATTCCTGAAAATTGCTCACCCACGCTGACGAGCGATTAAAGATACCGCCAGCATTGAATAGAACGAACGATTGAGCCTATTTCACACGAATAAATAGCCGTTCTTTAAGCACAGATACGACAAACATAAGCAGTGCAAATTGCCGTTTAATTCTCCACGGTTCAAGCATAAGCCGCCAAAGCCATTTCATGCCTACCCTACTCACCCATCCGGGCGCACGGGGTATCCGACCGGATATCTCATCAAATGCGCCGCCGACGGACATGAGAATAATCCGGCTAACCGCTAATCGTGAATCGATAATCGCGATGCGTGCTTGTTCTTTTTCGGTTAACGAGTCTCGTATTCTTTCCATAAAAAACTCCTGTTTTGGAGCACCGAGGGCGACGAAAATAACGCCAATCTTCTCCAGACCGAGCGTTTCTGACAGTTTTTTGAAATACTCATCAATGGAGCCATTCATGGACAGTCCTGACGCTGTAATCATAAAATCAGGAGCATCCAGCGCGACACCAAGCAGGTCAGGATGATTCTGTCGTAAGCACTCAAATGCGCTGACTGCTACTTTTGATTTGCCGCCAATAAGTGCTATTGGGACGTGCTGTTTTGCAGCAATTCCCACCAGCTCCTCCATAAAATCGACGCCGGGAATAGTGTGTGAAATTCGAAATTCGAAATTCGAAATTCGAAATGATGAGAGTATGCGACTAGCCCACACCAATCCGATACCATCAGGGATCGCCACATCGGCCTGATTCAGCACTTCACTGAATGCCAAATTGTTCTTCGCCAACACCAGTTGTTCGGGATTTGGGGTCACAATTGTGATGGTTTTTCTGCTGTTTTTGGATGATTTTTGACCATTCCATGCGCCATCAATCAAGAACTTTCTCAAAACTTCTAGGATTTCTTTTTTTGAAGAATTTGTAATATTTATTCCCTGTATATTTACCGCATGAAGACTCATAATTAAATTATTGTGATAATATTTTTTCCGGCTATACCTTCGTATAAAAATATTACTCTAGGGTATATTTTTATAGTGTCGACAATATGTATTTTTTAACATATTTTGGTCGATAAATGACTACTATAAGGCTATTTTCTATTTATACTTCTTCTGTATAGCTCGATATTTTCTATCGCAACTCCTGTGCCGCGCACTACACACAAGAGAGGATCTTCCGCCACATGACAGACAACTCCTGTCATTTGTGTCATCAGTTTATCTAAGTTTGTCAGCATGCTCGTGCCACCTGCCATCACAATTCCTTTGTCTATGATGTCCGCTGCCAGTTCAGGAGGGGTGTCCTCAAGCACTGCTTTGACGGCGCCTATGATGTGCTGAAGGACTCCCGTGATGGATTCGGCTACTTCCCACCGGGAAAGCTCCAGCATCCTGGGCAGCCCGGTTATGGCATCGCGGCCGCGGATTTCCATAACATCGCTTTTTCCGTCTGCACGGGGTTTATCTTGTCCTAACTGCTTACTTTGCCTACCCTGTTGTGCATGATCCTGCAGAATCGCTGAATTATGGGCAATCCCGGAAGCACCTTTTTTATCTTTTTTCATGAGCGCATCAAAACTCATGCCGGTGGACTCAGTTGGCTTTACCAGCAGAGCGTCCCCGAGCGTAATCTTGATCTGCTCAGCCATACGCTCACCGATAATGAGATTGTATTTTTTCTTGATATACTGTGCTATCGCTTCATCGAGCTTGTTTCCGGCCACTCTAGCGCTCTTGTGAACCACGACACCGCCCAATGAGACAACTGCAGCCTCTGTGGATCCTCCGCCGATATCGACGATCATGTGACCCGACGCTTGGGCTATGGGGATCTTCGCACCAATGGCTGCTGCAAGCGGTTCTTCTATGAGGTACGCAACTTTGGCTCCAGCTGACAATGTGGCATCCAGCACAGCACGACGCTCCACTTGCGTCACACCGCTTGGGACACATATCATGACTTCAGGTTTGAACATGCGGTTTCGCCCCGCTGCCTTATCCAAAAGATAGGACAATAAAGCCTCTGTGATGCGATAATCTGCAATCACGCCATCACGCATAGGACGCGTGGCAACTATGTTTCCGGGAGTTCTGCCCAACATCTCTTTGGCCTCATTACCTACGGCCACAACTCTATTGTCATCGACTGTCACAGCCACAACGGTCGGCTCATTCATCACCACGCCCTCACCAGCCAGCCACACAACTGAATTTGCCGTGCCTAAATCAATGCCGATGCGCTTGGTAAATCTGTTGAACATTATTTTTCTTGTCATCCCCGACCTGATCGGGGATCCATCAGTAAAATCATTTAGATTCCCGCCTTCGCGGGAATGACATTGTAATAGCATTTTAGCACATTACTCTGCCTTATTCTGATGATCCCAAAACTCAATCTGAATTAGGCAGAGTTATACTCATAAACTCCTATATCCTTGAGTTTATGTGGTGCATCAAGGTATACTATTGGGATATATGGTCTCTCATAAAATGCGCAAATATAGACCACTTTTTATATCTTTTGTTACATTTTGTTCTATTCTTGGTGTGTCTGCGATGGTTATCGCATATGGACGCGGATACCGGCTGGATATAAAACAGAGTTCCCTCAAACCTACCGGTTTACTTTCTACCATAAGCGACCCAGTTGGAGCACAGGTATTTATAGAGGGGAAATTAAAAACAGCAACGAATAATTCTGTAGCGATCGAACCTGGTTGGTACACAGTCACCATATCGAAGGAGGGATATATATCATGGCAAAAGAAAATACGGGTACAGGGAGAAGTTGTATCGAAAACAGATGCGGTACTGTTTCCCAGCAATCCGAGCTTATCCCCGCTCACAAATCTCGGAGTGGAACGCCCTATACTATCCCCGGACGGCAATAAAATTGCGTACACAGTCCCTCAAGAACATTTAGACGAGGCTCTACAGAAAAAAGCGGGTCTCTGGGTATATACACTGTCAGAAGGACCACTTGGAAGAAATCGTGATCCGATATACATAGCACCATTTACGGATGGTATTGATATACAAAAAGCCACTATATTGTGGTCTCCTGATTCAACACAACTGCTAGTTCACAACACTATCATATACCATCTTTACAATATCAATAACCCTGATTCATACACCGATGTTACCCTGACTCACGAGACGCTTATGTCAGAATGGACTGATGAACGCAGTATCAAAGAGCATCAAAAATTGGAAGCGTTCGATCAACAGGTCATTGATATCGCATCCAGTAGTGCCCGTATCATATCCGTATCGCCCGATGAAACGAAAATTTTATATGAAGCGACAGCCAGCGCAACTATACCAATCGCTATCAATCCACCGCTTATTGGCACAAATTCTACGGAAGAAAACAGAACGATATTACCGGGGAAAATCTATGTCTATGACAGTAAAGAAGATAAAAACTATTTTCTACTCGATACCAAGGAAATCACTATCCCCACATTAACACCGACACCTACCGCCAACAAAGCACCGCTGCGACAACCGACAAAACAGGCAGCACTCCCCTCTCCAAAAATAGACGAATATATTCATTGGTTCCCAACCAGCAGACATCTGATACTCACTTTACAGGGGAAGATTGATATTATGGAGTATGACCGCACTAACTGGACCACGCTGTATTCTGGGCCTTTTGTGGACGGATTTGTAGCCCCCTGGAGTAACGGCAGCCGTATCATCATTATGACGAACCTCAACGGCAATGCTGCCACACTCCCAAACCTCTACACAGTGAATTTACGGTAAGGTAAAAAAAAATACTCCCAAAAGATCACGTGTTGCATAGGCGCAGAACTGTGCGCATGGTTTTATGCTGGTGATCCCATACCGTAGTGCTGGTGGCAGGCGGTATGCTATCCGTGAGGATAGTCGGGAGTATTTGATGTTTAGTGCGGGATTACGGTTAAAGCTATTTGGGCCATTTCTCTCTTAATTGTCTCTCAATCTCTGGGTTTACGTATTCGTGCCTATCATCTTTCCATAATTTCTTTCTAACCACGGGAGCGAGAATACTTAATGCAAGGGATATCTGTTCCTCCCTATTCATGGATTTATGGATAATTATTTCACTTTTAGCTCTTGAAGTGATACTTTTATCTTTCTCTTCCATTAGAAGGTTATACTGAAGCTCATATTTGTCTTGGCCTTTCTCCACCAAGTCAAATCTTACAACCCAGTCCTTCTCCGCAGTAAATACTTCGCCTTGAAACAGCACAGCCATCGAATCCTCCAATACGCCACCAATTTGGCTTCACTATATATAAAACCATATTGGTGACGTATTCATGTAATCTCCGCACATGTTAAGGTTCGTTTCCCACAAAAAAAAGAGCCGCTGTCGGTTCTTATTTATAGAAAACAATATTATTATAGGATAATCTCTTGGCTTCGTCAACCCTTGGAGTACATAAATCGCAAAAAATACTCTTGTCGGAGTGGGCGGATTCGAACCGCCGACCTCTTCGTCCCGAACGAAGCGCACTACCAACTGTGCTACACCCCGAGAATTAAATTTCAAACTCTTGTGCCAAATGCACATTCTTCAGTTGTGCATTTTTAGGTTTTTCAACCCGAAGCCAAAAATCTGATTTACTGGTAATTTTACCGATGGGAATTAAATAAAACTTCTGATGGCTTGGATCATACACGCCAAACGCATCTACTTCCCTGGATCTGTAATTCGCCGTTTTTCTTTTTGGCCGTTCCAGCTCAATGCGAAGTATACCATTTTTTGGCGTTAAATATTTAACCTGAATTCTTTGAAACGTATTTTCTTTTTCTGTAACTAAATCGTAACTGGAATTGGGATTTACTGGCTGAAGCACTGTATAGCCCTGTTTAATAAGATGTAATGCAAATTCAAGCTCACCCAATATCCCTTTTTTATGCGAAGAATACATATTTATATAATACACAGAAACCACACGGTATACAACATGGTGGTGTCACTCGTGTATAATGTGCGTACGCCTCCATAGCTCAACGGATAGAGCAGACCCGTCCTAAGGGTACGATGAGGGTTCAATTCCTTCTGGAGGTACACGTCGTTTTGAGCTCCGATATATTGGAGCGAAATCCCGCAAAGCGGGATGATTCCACTTGGGGAGCACAAAAATGATTTATCTAGTAAATTCCATCACAATCTGCTAAAATACGATCATATGAAATTATCTTTCGCTTCCAAAAATGCCCCACCAGAAGAACCGCCAAAACCAGATGTGATCCTCGCATCACAATCAGTCGGACGAAAAATGATCCTCGAAAAACTCGGCGTCCGTTTCCGTGTGGTCGTAGCACGTGTGGATGAAGACGCAATTGTAGACAAAAAACCGGAACTGACAATCAAAAAGAGAGCGGCAGCAAAGGCTGCGGAAGTATTGCAACACCCCCGTGTATACAGCATTCCTGAGGAACGCGAATCCCTGATTATTGCCGCTGATTCTATGGCAGTGCTCGGAGCCAAGGTGTTTGGAAAATCTGCGGACCGTGAAGACACAAAACAAATGTTGAGCGCCCTGATGGGAAAAACTCATGAATTTGTCACAGCAGTACATGTCACACTCGTTCAGGAAGGCAAAGCAAAGAAAACGTGGGAAAAGACCGTTGTCACAAAAGTAACATTCAGAAAAATGACAGGTCCTGAGGTGGAAAGTTACATCGGACGATTTGATTTCACCCGGTTTGCGGGTGGATATGCGCTCAATGAAGCGCCATGGGATTTGGTGACGAAAGTGGACGGAAGTTACACTAACGTGATCGGATTGCCACTCGAGGTAATCATACCGATCCTCAGATCACTGAAAATTATTATCTAGCATCTCCCTGATTCTTCATTGTAGCAATATATTGCTCATCAGCTTGCTTACTGTGTTACGGGGTAAATTTTTGCTACTATGTAACGGTATTTTTATCCCCATGCGGGACATGATAGCAAACTAGATTACAAGGTAATTAATTAGTAACTGGGTATATTCGCTTAGGGAGTTTTCGTTGAAAAAAACAAATCCTAACCGGGCGCCAATAAATTACAAAAAAAACATTGGCGACCCGGTTAAGGATCTGCGTGGAAGCCTCTACGGCATTATCGTCGGTACGGGCGTAGCCGGCGAATAAGGCGTTGAGGAGGGATACGGGGTGGGTGTGGGTGGATTGCGATCCTCCCATAATGAGATGGTCATGGAAGGTCCATTTGTCCAAACCCTCTTGACAATGTTTCCACCATTTTGTGCTGAGATGAAGCTCAATAAAGCATTGGCGATATCGCACACAGGACCATTATTTGTGTTGAGAACGGTAAGAGTTCCCAGATGTCCAGACTCGATTACACGAAGGCTTGGATCATAGAAATCGGACCGCATGTCTACGCGAATTTTCGCCTCAGGTAGCCTATCTCCTTGCAGGAAAGATACGAAGCTGGCTGTCGGTTGAGAGAAATCTCCTACAAGCCCGCCGTCAGCAATGTTGATTGTGAAGCTGATTCTATCACCTACCAGGCTATTGAATTTGAGATCATCGCCGCCCTCTACACGATAGACTATCGTGATCTCACTACCTTCGTACTTCCCTTTCTTTATGACGCCTTTCGCCGCAATGAGCTCGTCAAGTTCAGACGATTCCAACACAATTTTGGGGTGGCTGATGCCGTTGATTGCATCATACCGCCCGTTCATAGCAGCGACCTCAGTTTCAGCGTCTGAACGAGCCTTAGCAAGCTTCGCCAGGTCAGCATTCCAACTGGAGGCACCGGTGTCTTCGTTTTCAACCTTCGAAACGGAAATCGCTTCCGAACCTAACGTCGTCAACTCGAATTCGACATCTCCAACTTGCGCGACAACCACAGTCGTAATGGTCAATTTGGGGCCACTGACGCCGCCACAAGCCGACAATACGATTGCTGCAACAAGCAGCAAAACTAACCTACCATATTTTTTATTCATTTCGCTATCTCCAATCTTTCTGATTTTGAATTTTTTGCCCGTAGATACGGCCGCAGGACGACTGTGACCATGTTTCCGGGCAAAAAATGAAGCAAAAAAGGAGATATACACACCCTTATCCCATGTTAAAGAGCTCGTAGTCGCCCCCCGATTCCACGCATGTGTGGGTCGGTGTGGCAACATACATACCTGTTTCCACGCAGGTACCCATATTATATCCTATAATGTCAATAAAATGAAGTTTTTGTTGTATATTTTTAAACAATATATTTTTCCGTGAGGATAATTGAATTTGATGACTATAATTCGTAAGCTACGGTGGCTGTGGCGTGGCCAAAGTTAGCATGGACAGCAGCAAACATCCAGGAGTCCGCAACAGGATTCCAATACGCTTGAATAGCAACAGATAAACCGGAATCTGCAAACTGCTTTTGTATTGTGACAATCTGACTTTGTCGATATGATCCCATACCGGTTCTGTTAAATTCACACCCGCCGACAAGAGCAATATTCAATTGAGAACCTGCATTTATATCGCGTCTAATTTGCTGTACATGTTCGGGTGGAATACCTGTTCCCGGTTTTAAATGTCCTAACCAAGAGTAATCATTGATACCGGTTAATATGGCTGCCGAGCACGGGCCAAAATCTCGCGTCACGCCAACACTTCCATTGGGTATAAAAACACCATCACCAGGATCTGCCTCTACAAAAAATAATTGTGAAGTAAATCGTTTTATATCATCAACCGATAAAGGTTTCATTTTGACGAACGAAACACCGGCATTTTCTCCACGGGGGAGCCAGCCATACGGATCTCCACGAAAACGATCATTTTTCTCAAAAATGTTCATAAAGGTAGCGCCATTATACTATAGGTTATAGCCCTATAACAACAGTTAGGTTGGAAAGCGCATATATACACGCTTATACTGTCCGTTTGATAGTATAAGATGGTTTTAAATAATGCGTTTGAAGCTCAGCTGGTGTAGGTACGATCACTGTTTCCTCTAGTCCATATCCGTATAGCATATTCAAAATAGGCTGTGCCATCGTATGAAGTAGTACTTTCGTAGACTCTCCGGTTTTGTACGCAATATGCGGTGTCACAAGTATCCTCCCTTGCTTATATACAGACGTAAGTCCTGGAGAATTGCCCGGATGTAGCACAGAACCTGATATATCTCCGTTATATACGTCCAACGCTACAGAGATAGTGTTTCCATTGCATAGAGATGAAACAAGGGCGTTTTCGTCTATAACACCAGCTGCGGATACAGAAATCAAACGGGCATTCGGACGCATTTGAGAAATGAGACTACCATGTATCATGTTTTTAGTGTCTAACGAGTACGGCAATGTAATAAACAAACTTTGCGCAGTTGAGAATGCTTCTTTCAACCCCACTCTGCGTGCACCAAACGCATCCAATTGAGGCCGTACAGATCTTGAAACGTACAACACATGCCTACCACTCTCACACATCGCCTGCGCTATCCCTGAACCAATATCTCCTGCTCCTATGATGCCAACGGCGCCAGATTCAACCTCCGATTGTTTTATGGTACCTAACATATCTGAAAACAATGTATCCTTGTGTATTGGTAGGTTGCCGCACAACGCCTGTTCTGTCTGAAGCGCGAACTGGACAACAGCGTCATTCCATGGGCTGGTTTCCATACGATACAATGCAATACCTTTAGCCAACAGAACATCCATAGGATGTTTAGATTCCGGATGCCTCCCCGGATATACAATAACGCTTCCGGGGTTTACTATTTGCTGTGTTTGTTCGGTTACCGTTTGCTGGGCTGTTTCAAGGAGCGCATCAAGAGGGACACTCTGCTCTGCTAATCCCTGTACTGTTTCTGCATATCTAATCTGTACACCGCTTTCTTTTAGGGACAACGGTATGTGTTTTGCTGCAAATACTGAGCCTATATTTCCTGTTTCTTTCATATGTGTATACAGGTATGTTTTACCAGATTAAGGTATATATTTTTGGCCTGATGATCTTTTCTAAATTGTTCCTTCAGAAGTACGTCATCCATATCCAACACATACATATGCGGTGCATCTGTGGGCAGTTGGGTTATAACTTCTGCCGCAGATGCCAGATCGGCACATTGTATAAAATCAGCATCATTACTCTCTGAAGATATATTGATTCCAACAAACCGTACCCCTTCACGTTCACATAAGTGCCTGGTTTTTTGAAGATTCTCTACCCTATCATCAATACATATAACTAGAGAGGAAGATGACTTGGCCTTCTCGAGTATGTGGGATTCAAATTCTTGTACCTTAAATGGGTGCGCTATAAACGTATATCCTTCAGGTCCATATAGGTCATTCATTAGCCGTTGTAACCCTGATAATCGGAATCTATATACCTGTTCTGGGCTACCTTGGTAGCTGCCGCTATCGAACAACTCAGAGTCACCTGATGTTAACACTCCTACAGATCCCGCTGTTGCAGATACCTGCGTTCGTATGATATTGAGAAAATCTTGTACGTTATTTGCCGGCCAATTGTCCTGAATATATTGATCCGGCACGAATGGATACGCTATGGCACCTTCTTTAAATACTGCTACAAAATCTTCTTCGTTAATGCTACCGACAATACCACGTGATGTCGCTTCCGCATATACTGCACGAGCAATTGCATCAAGATTATAGTATCCACATTCCTCATATGCAGATTTCCATCCATTCTTGAGTACAGCATAGAATTCTGTTTGGCGTACATCCAAATCCATATAGCGGGTCTCAAAAAATGTTTGCAGTTCAGCTTGCTGTACCTGATACATAAATGTGTTCATTTTTTCGATATCTTTTCTCACACGCGCGAACGCGTGCGTTGCCCCTACTGTTGTAGAAATCGGTCTCTCCAGTTCCACCGATGATTCTACATCCACACCAAACAGATTTGTGCCTCTCAGCGACGTGAGCGTATTTTTTATATTTTCTGCACGCAGACCACCGGACAGATACCATGGTTTTTGTATTTGCTCCGCCAAGTTGACTAGAAGGGTTGAGCTGGTTTGTATGCCAGTCCCACCCTTGAGGTCTGAATCCAATAATATAAAATCAATATGATCATCCGCGTTCGCACGTTGCAGAAGTGATTCTATATGTTCTTGATTCGCACCGAATGTCTGAATTATTCGGATATTCGTATACCCATGAGCGTTGAGCGTTTCTCTCAGTTCCTTCAAAAAGTCTTGATCATATGACCGCTGTATCTGAAGATCGATCTGATGGGTAAATCCTTTTGGAACTGCCGTTTCTACCATGGCCAATACGTCATGTACGGATTTTGGACGCATAAGAAGGACGAATGTAAGCGGCACTTGAATATCAGTGGCATCCGCCATCATGTGCTTCAGAGACCCATATTCCGCCCATGGTAACGGTAGCGATTTCTGTGGGTGGAATCCACGCGCCATAGTAAGTCCTATTTCAGCCATAGGATGAGCAAATGAGCCTACTTTTGACTCGTATCCGCGTGGGTTGTCATACGTCAAATGAATTCCTACCATCCGAGCACCGGCACTAACGGCATTGCGTAAATCAACCGCGTTATGAATACCACATATTTTCACGTTCAATGCTGTGGAAATACCCGGCTGTACATCCGGAAGTGGTTCATTGTTCGGCAGATGTGCTCTATATGCATCTCGAATACGTCTGAGACGCAGTAATTTCACAATCTGACGATCATCTGATACGTCATTGAACGTGCGTTTTATAATTGGCGCTATTGTAACGGCGTTTTGAACAAGTGACATACCGGGAACAATACGAGGCCGACGATCCGCAGGCCATTTTGTTTGTTTTATTGCGGTGCGAATAGTATCTAACGCTGCTATAGTTACATGTGCTTCTTTTGCACCGGCAGACAAAAGCTGAGACTGTATAATTGAGGCTGTTTCTCCGGAATTAGCATTATCTTCGGTCACGAGTATAGATTTCCCATCTATAGCGTTGTGATAGGAGTCCAGACATTGTTTAACGATCTGAATGTCGCGTTTTTCGTCGGTATTTGGCAAGCCAGAATGTGTAGACAACGGAACCAAGATAATATCCGGCATCCTACCATGTATCAATTCGTACCCTATTTGATGAGCAAAGGCCAATTCAGTTCCCCCAGAAGGTAAACCGATTATCGTATCTATCGAAGGGTATGTAGCAATATTCAAGATGACATTTCCAGCAATGCTTAACGGATGATCCAACTCTGGTAACCGGAAATGCTCCCGCGGAAGATTACGTTGCTTCATATATTCAATATCACGTGCCAATACACGCTGCATGTTTGGCAGTTTTGCCGAAATATGCAAAGCACGTTGAGTGTGCCCAAGCATGTATAAATAATACGTTTGGACAGCATCAAATGCCCTACCAAGCAGAGATTGTTTGACTGTGGCATACTCATCGTCATGAAATTGAGTATCTGTGCGTTCGGAGTACGTAAGAGTATGGTACAAAGATAGATAGCTCGTTTTTATGGTATCTAACAAGCCCAGAGTGCCTAAAAAATCAGCATCTGATTGTTCGGTAAAATCTACTGTAGATAAAACAGACAGAGTATCGTTGATATTTTGTTGTATAGCGCTGAGCCTATCACGGGTCGACATGGCAGGATCTACGGGGGCAAAATATGCGGCAGCCCTGTTATCTATATGATTGCCCAATACTACTCCATGTCGAGGTACTGCATAAAATGAGTGCAACTGATCACTCAGTCCATTCTTTGGTATAAGAATTCCCCCTGAAAGAGGGTGAAAAACAGCCTGAGGCTCGCTAAAATGCCGCAAACTGATTCCGTCACCCCATACAGGCATATCCATCCATGTTTCTTTAATACGGGATCTGTTATGCAACACATGGTGTTCAAGTGCACTCATATATGCCGGTAATGAAAACTGTTCAGCGTCTGATACGTCCATGGTTAACGACTCCCCTTGTAAGAGAGTCCGCTGTGTCATATCAGCATTATTTTGCTGATGATCAATAGGAATTTTAAAATGGCTCATGGGAAGTTCAGGCATAGATATGTGTGTTAAATGGAAGCACGATTGATATACGAGAGAACCATCGACGCTTCATCAGTTAATGAAATAGATGAGGTATCTACAACAAGATCAGCTGCATCAAAATATGCATGACTATCTCCATCTGTATTTGCTAATCTGCGGGTTATTTCCTCTTCCGGAATTTTTCGTTCAGCAAGCCTGATCCGACGCACCTGTTCATTTGCAGTAAGATGAATCCATGCAACGTTTTCCCCAACAGAGCGCTTGACGACGGACGCAATTAACGTACTAAACGATACAAATCCTATTGCTGCATGCATATGCGTTTCCACAACCATCCAGTCAACAGGCGAACCATATCGTTTTCCCAAATATCCCGTTCGTTCGTATGGAATATTAAGTTCACCCTCTATGAGACGACGAAGTGCATATAAATTCAGAAATTCTTCTTCTGTGATGCTACGCATATCTGAGGAACACTCATTTACTCTGAGTGGGCGAGTTGTATATGGCGGATGTGGTATAAAGTCTTGCAGTTTATACAGTTCACGCGAGAGCTCCGTCTTCCCTACAGAAGGCACGCCAGTGATCATAAATGAACGTTCCGGTATCTCTTTATTCATAGATATTCATTTCTTTTGCTTCCACAAAAAAACCTCCATTTGCTGGAGGTTTGTGTTTGAGTAACTCATTACATACGCAAACACAAACCTACTCAAAATGAAGGTCTGTAATAATAAATTTTGTTACGGCGAATGATTTCATGGTATTTTGCCAAAGCTTTGGCGTTTTATAGGACATCATACTCCAAACATATGAAATGTCAATAGGTGTGTTGTATATATCTTTACAACATATAAATTCAGCGGTATGATTGGGCTGATTGAGGTATACTGTGACAATGAATGTATTTGTCAAAACCGTAGAGGATTCCAGATTATTGCGTCAGCTCGTCCCCCTCTGCCTTACAGTCGTGGTTCTTCTGGTGCTCATTTTCACTCTTCATAGTGCTCTCTTATTTTTTAATCTGTTTCCCGTCAGAGAAGTTATAGACATGAATATTCACTGGGTGGATGTGGCAATCGGTATAACCATCTATCTCAAGACATCCATCGATTTCGCTATTTTCATGGGTAGGCTCATGACCACAAACACCGGATGGAAAAATAGAGTGGCCATAGAGATCGGCACGGCGGCAGGCAACGCCCTGGGAACGATTGCCATTATCGGTCTCTGGGTATTGTTCAAAGATGTGCACATCCTGCTCGCTCTCATGGTCGCGCTTGCGGCTCTGGTATTGTTTGAACTGGCGCATGGCTCACTGGAGCACTTTGAAACCTGGAAAGCGGGTCATGGGGTCAAAAACGCTATATTTCAGGCCCTTTCAGGATTCTTAGGCGGTATAAACAAGCTCACAGACCCCGTGTTATCCCGCATCATGCCGAATCTTGGAGAAAAGTTAAAAGGTCAGAGTAAATTATCTTGGAAACAATTGCTTGTATTTTCCGCATCTGTTCCTTTTATACTGGGCTTGGATGATTTTGCCGGATATGTGCCACTTTTTAGTGTCATTAACGTCTACGGATTTGCCATCGGCGTCATATCCGCCCATACGATTCTGAATATTGCACTGTTTATTTCCCCCGCCAAGACAATACAGGCAGTGAAAAATGAATACATTTCGTTTGCGGGTACGATTGCCTTTATTCTACTGGCTTTGTACGGCTTCTGGGAAAGCGGACGGATTATCATGGAGATGTTTCACTAAGTAAAATCAATCCCCCATACAACAAAACACACCAACACCCTTGGCCATTACGGCGCGACCGAATAACGGCCAAAGGCAATGATTATTGCAACTTGAGTTCTATCTGCGAAATTGCAGACTCTGGAATATCATCCTCACGAATGATTTCCAGCTCACCAAAGTCCCAACCAACATTCGCGAAAATCTCCTCGTACGTTGTGAGGAAAGTTGAGGCACCTCTAGTGAGACCGAATTCAAATGTAAGATACATTTCGTCTGCGGGTACATCACTTTTGCATGTGAACTCAAGTACATTGTCCCCGATTTTCCCAGTAATGATTCCCATTACTGAAACCGCGGTTTCTATTACGTAGTCTACATTCTTTTGGTCCAAACCAGTTCTTATTACCATTCTTCTCTTTGACATGATTACTCTTTTTCCTTTACTGTTTAAATAGAATTGAAAATTGTGTGTCGCGCACAGTTGAAATACATGTAGTATGTATCCCAAATGCGCGCGACAACAGAATGGTAGTTCTGTAATATGGGGGATGTAAACGTGCAAAAAACAATCGTTTTGGCGCTTCTGCCAAAGATTGCCTCTGTATTATACCATAGAAAGGCTTATAGTAATAAGTGCCCTTTTTGTTTGAAGCTACCAGACAGGATGTTTCACAAAACCCGATGCATTTTGCTATAATCCCAAAAGTCTCGCACATTGCCCCGCTAACATCTTACTTCTCTATTGGAAGAGCGATGCTACGGGACTGCGGTGCTTAGCACCTTGACATTGTTGTAACGCAATTTTCTAACTGGATTCACATGGTATTCCATGAAAAATAGCCAACGAACGTGGATTGACTATTTTTTTGGAATATCATCTTAGAAACGAAAGGAGAATCGAAATAAGATGAAAACGAGATGGCCATGGTGGAAATTTTTGCTCGTCGCAACAGGCGCAGGCATCGTCATAGTTATTTTGTTAGAAGCGCCCAAGTTCGGCACGCTCAAGTATTTCGGCGTGCGTCCGGAATAAGGAGGAATGCAATGGCTAACCTCCCATCAGTTATTCAAACCTTACTCGTTCTTGGTGTAGGGACTTGTTGTCTTATAGCCCCAATCGGAGGGTGCTGGCTGATTGGTAAAGCACTAAGCAGAATGCAGAGGTAATCATGGTAATTCAATATCCATCGAACTGGCACGAATGGCTCGCAGTTTTAGCAGTTCTGGCAAGCCTTCTGGCGATTTTTGGAAACTTGCTTGTCGCCGTATCAAGAATGAAGAGCAAAAAGGAAAGGAGGATCACCAGATACGATGATGATCAAAATACTGCGAACATCGAACAGATACTCGCCTTTTTGATCGCGGTATTTCTCACGTTCGTCTCTATGGAAACTGCAGGAATTAACAGGCTCATCGCTGGCATACTATCCGGCTTCATAGGTGCGTATTACCTGGGTTTTAGTTGGAATCATTCAACTGGAATTACAGCGAAGCCGAAAAACACAATCAGCGCGTTTGTAGCATCAGCAGTGCTCCCTGCGTTACTTATGCTAATTGATCTTCCATTTGTGCTGGGTAACGTTTTGTTCTGGTCATTGTTTCCTTGGGCGGAACGGCATTTTTTTGAACGGGAAAAAGTTCCCAAAATTCCTCCACCTGAGAAAGTGGATGTGTAACAGGCGTGAACCGGCGGTTAGTGCAATACAACAATTTAGAAGAAAGGGGGTTTTACTCAGTCCCGATTTAATCGGGGTTGATCCAATCCCCCTTTGCGAGACCGTAATTAAGTCCCCCGAGATTCAACATTTGCGTTGAACTCCCGAGGGATTTTTTAGTGCAATCGTAGCCCGTTCGATTCATAGAGAAAAGGCGTACGAGGCACTATCCGGCAAAGCTGGATACATTGCACTCCTTGGCGTACTGCCACATATGTGGCGCAAGCGACGTGTCCATAATAGATTACTATCTGATTCCGTATATTTGACATGTGGACAGTTTCAGTATTTCGCTATCATGTACCGTTACATGATAGCGAAATAGGTATTAACAAGAATTTTGGGGCGCGCTGTGCCACAAATATCCGCAAGAGACATGTCAGAGAAATAAAGAATAGATTGCGAAATACTGATCGTTTATGATACACTCTCAAAACGTTCGTTTTTGCACGTTTACATCATCAGATGAAGATACAGACACAAGCAACAGATAGCTTTTTTGTTGTTTGTATCTGTATCTTTCTTTTTGTTGGGGGGGGGTAGATAGAAAAAAGGCACAGTTCTTGCCCACGCAGCTCAGTCGTTGAGCATTGCACTCACCGTGCAAAGAGCGGAGGTTCAAATCCTTCCGTGGGCACCTCCACACTTCCCGAGTTATAACGGTAGCTTTGGATTCATCGGGTCCTCCGAGGAATGAATCCATTGGGAAGTGTGGTCTTCTTAAGTTCGGGGATGTAGTTCAATTGGCAGAATACTGCACTTTAAATGCAGCGGTTGTAGGTTCGAGTCCTGCCATCCCCGCCTCCCTTCTCCGGTCTTGCATCCTTCAGCCAAGATGATAATTCTTGGTTTTGCGCCGGAGAAGGTGAACTTGAGCGTAATCTGACAAACGTCGGATTCCCCAAAAAAATAGCTGAAAAAAACTATGAAACTTTTGCTGCAATCGTGCAGACAATCCATTTCATATGACCCTTTCACCTATTTCTACAACGCTCTTTCTGAAGCAATCAATTGCGTTGATCCCGATTGTATCGGGGTTGATTGTTTCAATTAACGCGTTGTAGAAAAAGATAAGATACGAACAAACATAAATCCTTATATCTCAGGCAAACGCGTCTGACTGATCTAGGGATTTTTTTGTGGCAGTAGCCTAAGCCTGAGCAAGGCGTACTGCCACATATGTCGCGTGAGCGACGTGTCCTTGGTTTGATATATATAGCTTATAGTGTTATACTCTATTCGTTGAATATGGCCATTTGCGGCTTTGTATCAATACGTATTTTTTATATTGCACATTACCAATTTTCTGCAGAACACTCCTTTTTGACATAGGTGGCCTGAATGAAACAGAAGATGACCTTCTTCTTTTTCACACAGGTCATCTTTGACCCCGATCGCAGGCGGCTGGGACAGCCATACGCCACGGATGCGATCTGACACTTCATCAGCTTTGGAGAGAGGCTGTGCCTCGGGCGACTGATGAAGATCATGATAAAGAAAGGAGGTAGACCATGAAGAATTTAGGTAGATTGCTTGTGACAGTAGCCGGGTTAGTTTTGTCATTTGCATTTCTTTGGTCCGCTCAAACCGCAGTGAATGCGTGGACTGAAGATGCTGTTTGGTTTTCAGTCAGCGGTGGCACAAACTATATGTTCTCCTACACTCTTGGCTGTACGTTAGGCATGCTTTTGGCAATGAGCCCTTGGCTCAACAATTCTCAAACTCCGATAATCGCAAGAGTTTTAGTTGGTGTTATGGGTTTTGTAACCTTGGCAACTGGCATGGTGTTAGTCACTCAGGTTACCCCATTTGGAATTCATGAACTCGCTGAATTTCAAGTTGCGGATGGCTGGATTATGCTGGCTTACACCGTTCTGGTTACAGTCACTGGGATATTAGCTTTGATTGGCACTATTTTCAAAGTTACGCCAGAAGCAACCCAACAATAAACCCAACCCGAAAGATATTTTCGATTCGCCCTCGAGAGCTAACTTTCGGACACTGAAAAAACTTCCAGACACATGAACCTGCAGGAAAAAATAGTCAATTCAATTTGACTAAGTATTAATATCTGTGTGTGTGGGAGTTTTCCTAGTCCCGACATACGTCGGGATTGAGACATCTCCCCCACACGGTAACACTGCTTAAAAAAAGAAATACGTGATTAAAGCCCCATTGATTCAATTTGAAAAAGTGGGGTTTTATCGTTTTTACAGCCCATCCATACGCTCCGGAAAATTTCAAAGCTTAGCTTTGAAGTTATGACAAAGAGTTGACATATTTCAAATATGTGTGATACATTACTATGAGTTTTATGAATCAATTCGTCGTCCATTTTATTACACGAAAACCAGCCCTTCTTTGGGATGGGTCGAGGGTGTAATGGAATAGGAATCATAAAACCTTATAAATTACACCCGCGATAAGCGGGTTTTTTAGTGACTACTTAGCGAATTCATTCATATGAATGAGCTTAGAAGGAACTATGTCGCGTAGGCGACGTGTCAATTATGAATGCACTTGAATCACAGTATAAAGAAGATAGAAAATCACCAGAACATGTGTACCACCAGGACACAGTTCGTGTCGCGCTTTACAGAATGGACGGGACAACGATCGAATCGCAAATGATCCCATCTCCCGGGAATATAGACACGATACTTGCCGGTACGGCCGCTACCGGTATCGCGCTGGAACATGAGCTGTTTCATGATCACTCATCTGCCATGCCCCAGATGACCACCGTCATGATGGAAATCAAAGCAAACGGAAAGGCGGTTGTAAATCCTGAGCAGCTCATTTTGCCTGGAGGCGGCGGAATAAAAGTAGATCCAGAAAAACCCATCTCTGAAAAAACAATATTGAAGACAGCCCGTCGAGAGCTATTTGATGAGGTGCATTTAAATGCTCACAAAGCGCATGTCGCACCAAATGCCTCATATACATATAGTTTTGATCATCCCCGATTACCTGATATAAAATCCCCAGGACGGTTAAAAAATACCACACACCTAGTGATTGCAAAGGGCGCGCCACACGATAAAGTCAATTATTTCGACCCGAAAGACAAACTTCAAAACGTCGTCGGACTGCTGCCAAGTCAAGTGACAACGCTATTTGCCAATAATGGACTCACTATTGACGGTAAATTTTACCCAATAGTGGACAGCTTATCCCGCGATACGAAAAATCATAAAAAAGCCAGGGTGCAACTCTACAATTCACCGGATCAATTCACCCAAACGGTCGAAACGGAAAGCTATGTTTATGAATCGTTTATACAAAGGAAAGTCTTATCTCGATTGCTCCAATTATCAAAAATTGGTAAATCGGAGCTTACCAGTAGCATCCGCCATTTTATAGCAGCACCAAAACCTACGACGAAGAGTGAAGCCCAGAGGGATTTGTCCAAAACATTAGGTTTCATACAAAAAATTGAAAAACGACTCAATCCCTTATCACCTATTGGCCCTGCCCTATTCCCAGAACAGACAATTGTTTCACTCACAAAACGAGGTGTCACGAAAGAGCGCATTGCAAAACGATCTATGCTTACTATGTTAATGAATGAGGCAGTCCGTCAAGTCAAATTAGATATCACGACAGAGTATTATAAAGAAGCGGGCCCTCAGTTTCCTCTGCTACTCGCGCATACCATTAGTCAGGTTGAGACTTGGGGTGCATACGAATATAGCATCATCAGCAGATGCCCGGAACTCAAGCATATTATCGATACAATATGTGATGTTTTTGAGATAAATCCGAGAAATGATATGTGGCATGCACAGCTGTTAGAGCAATTTAATCTCTACAGACAATTGGAATTTAGTGATTTTAAGGCGTACGAGCAGGTTGGTAAAACTCTGGCAAAACGATTTTGCAATCCGACATCAGCCGAAGTTTGGCGAATAGGTGATCCGGAAAAATTAGGGTATTTATCCGGGGAAGTCAATAAATTTATCGAAAAGGAAATCCTCGCACTCTCACACAAAATTCCAAAGGAAAATCTTAATCGCCTCAACGGTGATCCGCTGGGTACATCCACGTCGGAAATTGGAGAACTTATGATGATTATACTCGGAGTAGATCAATACGCAGATGAACCTGTGCACGCTTCAGAACGGGCTGCTGCCCTGTGCAAGCTCGTACATGAACTTCACATGGATCGGGTGGATGCGGCTGCTCGAGTAAAAACAAACTTGCATATCAAACCTATCAGAGAATCTGCAAAAGCAATCATCGGCGCGCCTGTTGAGACGATCACTATAGAGGGGGGTAGATACACCAGGCATCATATCCCGAAAGAATTGCTCGCAATACCCCCGGACCGCTCATCACGTCCATACGATGGCGAATTTACTGATCCTGTATTTCGGGATATAGATGTAAGCCAATTTGATGTGGATATATTCTTCTCGCTGCGAGAAAAAGATAAGTATTCCAGATACAGAAAATTTCTTGCGCAGGGCATATTGGAGCATCCAGAGCGTGAAATGACAGATGAATTTGGCTTCATGCTGGCATTGGACATAGATTCATGGAAAAAAGCGCTCTCCGAAGAATACCCTCACCTGTCAAATGATCACCTTTCAGAAATGGCCGACTACTTCAGTGTATGGGCAATACAACGAATACTGGTGAAATTTCATGATCAGTTAGATGAAAGACGGGCATCACTGCACCCAAAACACACATTGGAGAAAGGTCGATGGGATAAAAAATTTTCAAAAATCCTTACTATAGAGCCTCAGGATGGCGGCAGCGCCGCATCAGATAGCGACTCATTTCAATGGTTAAAATATGGATATATGATGCACGATGATTCCGGCGTATATGAGCTTGAGTGGCAAATATTCAGATCACTGGACGACCTTATACACAAAAAGCTCGATGACCCTGATTATAATTTTAGGCGTCATATTCAGTTTATTGAACATAGGTATTCCATGTTGGAAACTCTTTTTGGATCAAAAAAAGCATATAACGATGTCATGTCGGAGTACCACAAGCGTAAAGACCCGTTCTATGCACTCCCCAGCTCGATCCGGATGCGAATATTTACCTGGTACCATCAACTCCTGCTCGATTTGGCGAAAAAAATAGAATCTACCGTGCTATTTAGGCGTGATTCGAGCAATAATTAACCTGGTAATGAAGTATGGAAAACGCTCCTACACACATATCCGGGTATACGTGCCTTTATCCTACTAAATACCATTGGTAGCATGTTATAGGATATTTGTTGTATAATATCGATCAACATATATGTCAAAAGGAACAGAAATGGAACAGGGAACTGGTGCGATGAACAGGCCTGAACTCGATATACACGAGGAGTTTCGAGATGTCTCTCGCGTCATCGCGCTACAGGTAGCTTCGTTTGGCGAAATGCGGCACGGCATGTTTCTAAATCGGAAAGAGATTAGGAATGTCTTTACCCGTATCTCGGACGCGAGTACTGCTATACATGTGTTCAGGCAATTCTGTTCACCTACTCCCCATCTCACCCGTATTATCTGGGAGAAGAAAGACGCCGATAGTAAAAGCCCGGATATGTATATACTTCCGGGGGGTGGCGGATTAGACATTCCGAACCCGACACCGGATGAAATCATACGAGGCGGCCTCAAGGAATTGAAGGATGAGACCGGTCATACAACGAGTAATGCCAGACTGCGGGAAGACTGTACACGCACCTACGGATTTGATATGCGAAACGGGAACGTGATTACCAAACGGAGAAATCGTGAATCACTGATCGTGGCATATATCCCGCGCAGACAGAGCACCAAACGCAGGTTCGTGCGTAATGAAAATATAGTGATAACACAACGCTTCACCATAGAACAGGTTTCGCATTTACTCCACGATGAGGTGCATGTATCCTCCGCATATCCGGGAACGCTTATCGATAATCTGTCATTGAAACCGGAACGCCATGCGCTATCCGGTGTCATTGTAGATCTTGAAGATACACACCGAACCAGAAACGCTATTGAGACCGAAATGTGGGTGTATGAAGCACGCATGTGGAAACGCCTTGCGCTGGCACTACTGCGGCGACAATCACCCAATATACGAAGCAAATTTCGCAAACAGGAACATACGCTCAGGGTGACAGAAGATCCTACGGATAGTATATCGGCAACCATGCTCATGGCCACTATCAGGACATTAATTCCTAAGATTGAACGGGTATACCCCAAAATGAATTGGCAATCGATACAAACAATTGGAAAAAAGCAGTACCAGATCTTACTAAACGCGGGTATTCCTATGGAAATGATACATAAACGGCTTGCATTGATGCGTGATATGGAATTGGCATATAAAGATGCATTTCACACAACACAGCACAAGAGAAGTAAGAAGAAACGATAAGAAAACGCGCAGAGATATATACTTGTCAGATATTCTGAGACCATGCCATACTGGCTTATATGGCTGAATCACAAAATCAAGAACGCCAATCTTTTCCTGAATGGACGAACGATATTGAATATGACTTATTACTCGATACCGTTATTCCGACACGAGAGAATCGAGGAAGACCAAGCGTCTCTGTGGTGTTGCCCGTCACACGAATACGAGCAGAATTTACGAGAAATCTTGTTACAGCTGAAGAAAAAGCTGAGCAAATTGTCGAAGCAGTAGCAGGCTCAGTCGGACAATTACCTTCTATTTCTGAAGACGTGAAAGCTGGCGCAAAAAGCATAGAAAATACCGGTCTGACAAAAAATGAAAAATCATTACTGGCAATACTGCTGGCGAATAAAATAAACACGAATGCCCCCGAGTATACATCTGACAGACGCTCAGAAAGATTAAATGCGTTAATCCCTGTAGCCTTGAAAATTGGATATGCGCGATTGAAGGGTGTCAGTGAAGAGAGACAACAAAGCACAGAACGGTATCTATTCCTTCAGACTGTGGTGTCAAATGTCATTAACAAGAGCTCGCCCAGTGACACGAGGACAGATTTGTATGTCAGATTACTCCTCGACGCAGAGGAGAGGCGAAATCCAGCTCCATTTGATGCTATCAAACAAGCAAATGAGTCTCTACGGCCGATCCTAACTGATCGGAGAAAACTTCCGGGTCTTTCCTATGATCCGGAAAATCGACCCGATAGAATTTTGTCTCATGAGTACAGGGCAAAACGATTGCGATCACCATATTTGCGGTCGTTCTTTTCTTTACTTTCAAAAGATGTCGATTTCAAACGCTTCGCACAACCATTTCTTGAGCGTAGAGATGAGTTTGCCGAAAGCACGAAAGAGAGAGATGAGACACATAGAGAATTCACAGCACTATTTTCAGCTATACTCTCATCTGAGCGCACACGAGAGCTGTTCAATACGGCACTGGACAGAGCGGCAATGGCAGAAAGTCAAAAAATCGCCGAAGCGTTGGAGGCGAATTACACATATGTGCCTACGCTCGTTATCGGATCCGGATTGGCAGGTAGCATATATACATCTGAGCTTCTGCATGGTAGCCCTACTGCACAAGTACTAACCATAGACTCATCTAGAAGACTTGGAGGACAATTTGCAGAAGCTGAGGCCGCAGCGCTCGCATTAAATAGCCGTACCCGTCCGCAAAACAATGATGAACCAGGGATCCCTGGTAATCCGGGTAATCTAAATCCCCTTGGCCCTCACGCAGCGATTCAGTTACCAGATATTACAGGATCCACGTACGCTACACAGGAAGATTTTGCAACTGCTATACGAACTAATAAATTTTTATCCGGGCCAACACTACTAAACGCCAGCGCCACTTCCTACGAAATTATTCCCGAATCCGATCGCATAAATCCGAAGGCAAAATACAAAGTAACCATCGAATACACCGGGCCTGAAGGGGTAAAACAACTAAAAATTATCACCGATAGAATACGGCAACTCACAGGAGTCGGGAAAGAAGCGTTCCCACTTTTGGACGCACAGGATGAAGAGACACAAGAAGTAATTGCACGGGCAAAAAACGATATTGATGCAGGGATTATACCAAAGATACTTCACTCATCATGGGTGTATCAGATTATTGGAGATAGGTCACAAGCGTTTCCCAGAAAGTTTTTTACCGGTGATGTGATTGTGATCGGATCGAATGACTCTGCAAATACCGTTATGGAATCATTATTGGGATATGGCCCAGATAATCGTGGCCCAATACAGCTCGATTGGCCAAGGCGTATCACTTGGATAGGACAACCCGCGATCACAAAGCAAGATTTTCTTAAGAAAGCGCGCCCACGGTACGCACGAGTCGGTCTCGATCTAGAAAGATCCGGATACTCGTATCAGAGAATCACCTCCAAGCCGGGAAAAGCCCTACGCATAGAACAGAATTTTACCGATACAATTCAGGTGTTTTGGCTCGATGAGAAGGGAAACTCACAAGATGCACAGGGAGACCGTGTTATTTTTGCCACGGGATTTACGGATGAAATGCCCGCGCTTCTTGAGCCTATTTCTCAAAAAAGAATAATTGTTGCGCCAATAGATATTTTTGACAGGGAAAAAAATATTAGAGAGAACCTTTTACGCGTAGATGCACAACTATTTTTCGAAGATGGGAGCACGCATACAATTATTAAACGCACACCCAAAACGGTCACAGTTGTCATCACAAAAGGACCCTCTGACCCACCCGAACAAATAAAATTTAAGCTCGATACGTATACATCTGACTTGAAACCTGTGGGGGTACAACCATCTAGACCATCCATACAGGCTCTCACAGAACCTGTAGTAGACTCTAACACAGAGAAGGTTATCGGAAGAAGGATACCAAACGAAGATATCATAATTGCCGGGGTTGCTGCGTCTATCCCTATCACGGCGGATGATATACCGACCATTGATACATTTGGGTTCATCGGAGAAAACACTGTCGCAGCATTTTTTAACGAACCTAAGATTGTCTCTCTTGCTGCGGAGGATGCTCGGATACTTTCGGAAATAGATCGTCCAAAAGATTCGCCACGAACCGCACTTGATGTGCTCGACCAGAGTAGTAAAAACCCAAAAAGTCGAATACAATCAACTGAGGTACATGCAAACGGCAAAGAATTCCTACTTTCTACCCTTGGATATTTGTCCTCACCGCCGTATTCAAATAGGTCTAACAGTGCTGTGAAGGCGACACGACTCTCTAATACCATAAACGCTCAAGACCTTGCCCGTATTGCAGCATCCGGATTACTCGATGATATAGAATTTCCTGTGAACCGGAAAAAAACCACTGTTACGCTACGATTCAAAAGAAGACCACAAGATTTTCTTGAGAAAAATGAACGAATTGTAGAAGTGTATGCGACAGTAGGCGCCGATCTGGAAGATGAACTGTTAATCGAAAAACTGAATAGAATTGCAAGAAGTCCAGACATTCTTGGTATTGTAGAATCTCTCACGAAATCGCCTCGCCGGTTTAAAAAAGATGATGGGTCAGATGAGATTATAAGACTAGAATACGACTCGGAGGCCACGCTTTATATTCCAATCTTTCCAAATGGGACTGTCGATACAAATAATATCAGCATACGAAAAAATAAAGGAAGGGCTAGAAAGAAGAAATAGCATATAAAACATACCCTGGAGCGAACTTAGGGTGTTTGGGACACTCCACGCGGTATGTTATGCGACAGTCGGAGGGCGACTAGACGTTATAGCTATCCACGAACCGTTTGGTATAGGCAATGCTCATAAAAAAGTACAACACGGCGTCGCTTTCTGCCACTAGACACAACGCTCGTCTATTGACCGGCATCAGGGATTGTATCAACGTTGATCGCAAGACCTTTTATGTTGTAAATGAACAGGAACATATAGGTATTGCGGTGGACGACGAGATATATCCTGTAGTAAAATTGACGGATGACAGTACACAGAGAACTACTCTCAAAGAATTTAGAATCCCAAGACCATCCGGCGTGCGATAAAGCAGAATCGCGATGGATAGAATTTCTTACACTCCTGAATCAGGATCGTGTAATGAAAAAGCAGGTGCTACAACGAGTAGCAATAGGGTGGATGGATGGTTCTATCAGCCGGCACGCCGCGTTTCATAAACCTGTGGAATTTAAGGCTACTACATTTCTAGGACTAGACGGTGCTGCCGCCGGGGTAATCATTGGAAACCTGCATTCACCCGGGCAAATTGACCACATTGTATCACCACGGGAACATGGCTATGATCCCGATCTCATCGCTCAATTTCGATCCCAAGGATGCTCCGGCGTTGCGCTTCGTCCACTCAAGGGGATGACGCAAATAGCAGCGTATGAAAAATCCGGAGAAATTGCAGGAAAAATCGCATACCTGCTCGATCGGGAACGGTTAACAGATGGGCAGATATCCAATGAATCAGCCCAAATGTTCACTACCTATGAAGCGCTAACCATGCTATTGACCATCGGAAAAGCTCCCTTTGATGCCACAGCGCTTGCGTACAATACTATCGAGTTCTGGAACTAATAGAGTTCGCCCGCTGTAAACAGCAATCCTATTTCTTTGGCAGCGGCTTCGGGTGAATCGCTTCGGTGAACGACATTGTGTGCTTTACTCTCTCCATATGCTTTGCGAATCGTGCCTTCCGGATTTACCGCAGGATCTGTCGGACCACATAAATCAAATACTTTTTGAATCGCGCCTTCCCCCGACAATACCATCGCAACGACGGGAGTGACCGTCATATCGGTAACAATGGATGGATAAAACGGCTTGTCCGCGATATGCGCATACCATACATCGAGAATTTCTTTTGTGAGCTTTGACAATTTCATGGCTTTGATTTCCAGTCCAGCCCGTTCAAATCTGTCTATAATTTGGCCCACTACTTTTTTCTGAAATCCATCAGGCTTAATAAGCACTACGGTTTGTTCAATCATATATCCCCCTCAAAAATACTTGATATTGATCTAATAGTACGGGATTTTGAAGCTAATTACAATTATTGCGTTTGACTACCTACAGCATCGTGAGAGATGCTTTCAGGCCATCGGAAAAGCACTTCCATGCCTCTTTGATCATCAGACATCCGTATAGCAGTCACCGGTATGTCTTTCGGGTGATCATACACATACACAGTCACTCCTACTGACTCTCCTGCTTTCAATGCTGCAGCTGCGCGCGTAAACTGTTCCACAGCTCCACCATCCGCCTGCTCGTGAATACGGGCAAAGGTATATATGTGTGATTCATGTGCTTCAATATGGTTCAGATTTTGGCCTGTATGATCAGTCTCGTTCACTGTACTCGTCATGACAAACGATGAAAGAGCCGGAAGCATATCTTCTGGCCGTACAAATTCCGGCGCGCGATGGGTAGAATCTATAAGAAAGTGGAACGCTTCTCCAACAGGCATGAATATAGTCCTACCGTAGTCATACAGCAATCAGGATCCCATTTCAAGTGGGTCTATTCGTCATGACTACGAGATTTGTATCTTACCGTGAACAAAGCTTCAACCTACACTCGTTCGCCCAAAAGCTCTCCATACCAGTGCATGCTGTGGGACACGTTGTTACCCCAGAAGCTATGTCAGTACAAATACTCATACATCGTGATTGATACGCAGCCGCATTCTCCCCTGCCAACCCTCTTGCCGGCTTACATTTACTCATACATGCTGCCTTACTAGCTGCCGGCGCAGGAGTGAGGGTCGGAGATTCCAGTCTATCGCTTGGTGTGGGTGTTTTCACTGGAATTTGCGTGCACATTGATGCGCATGAGCCCTGATATGATTGGCCGCGTGGCACTGATGCCAGTGCGCTTGAACAAGCCTGGTCACATGTTGAGGAGCGATGTGTTACATCTGCACATACTGTTTTACACACATTCTTCGCTATGCCTGCGCCTTCAGTACTACCCAGGCGTATGCTACTGCAAATTTGGTCACATGTTCTATTTTTCGGCGCGATGTTGGCACATGTGGTCATGAAGATAGAAGATGTTATGCCTAATGTAGTTGCCGCCTGATTACATGACACGGTACCATTGATCACTTTGGGACATATATTCACGCATGGAGCCATAGATCCTCCCATTTTTGTGCATGTAGCGACACAGTTCTTTTCGGCATTGTTACTGGCATGACTACGTAGGTCTGTGCCGCTACTTGCTGCGAACATAGCTATACCAACGACCGCAAACATGATTGCAAATGGGATAACAAACACGAGGGGAGATCTTTTTGACTGAAACTGCATATAGCACACCTCTTATAGACACATCCTGACAAATGACGCTCTGTTTGTCAACAAACCAAGACATGCCACTAGAGCACCAACAATGTAGATAATGTATCGTCTACCGGCTTATTCCAAACCACTGCTAAATTGAGGTTTTTTTGTATACAGTATTTCTTTATTAGACCGTTGATATGAGCAGTATTCACGCTATCCAATTTCTCAATATACTGATCCATGGTCATAAGCGGTTCGTTGAATACTTCCTGTCTGCCATAAAACTCCCCCATAAACTCAGGATCTTCGCTTTTAAATGCCAGCATGGTTTTGAGTCTTTTTTTGGCCACTGTGAGCTCCTCTTCTGTGACGCCTGTGTCAACAGCTACGGAAACTTCATGCAGGATTGCTTTAAGAGCTTCTTCCACTTTTGCTGTGGCGACGCCAGCATAAATTGACCAGTATCCAACATCAACCCAATTATCGCTGCTGCTTCGTACGTGATAACACAGCCCCCGTTTTTCCCTGACTTCCTTGAATAAGCGAGAGGTAAAGGAAACACCCATAATAAGGTTAAATAACCCCCAGGCAAACCGGTCTTCATTGCCCCTGGCAAACGTGCGAAGGCCGACGTTTATGTGCGCCTGTTGGGCATCGGGTTTAGTTACTACTGCAACATGTGGCGCATCTTGCGAATCATTGGCGACCTTTTCAACCTCGGCTGTTTTTTCTGCCTTCAAATTTCCAAACCACTCTGCTGTTTTGGCTGACACTGCATCAAGCGCATCTAACTTCCCTGCCAGTACGACAACCATCTTTTCGGGTTTGTACCACGCTGAGTGGTAGGCGCGAAGCGTTGCCGCATCAGAAGACTTGAGCGATTCGACTTCTCCGATGATTCTCATGCCGAGGCGTGAATTCGGGTACATCATACTATGGAATGTCTCCCCGACCTTGGCAGCCGGCTCATCATCATAGCGCTTCATTTCTTCAAGAATGACATCCCGTTCTTTATCTATGTATTGCTGTTCGAGACTCGGATGTATGGCTAATTCTTTGTTGATGTCCAGTGCTAGCTCCCAATCTTCACCAAGTACTTTGTTATGGTAATTGGTAATATCGATATCTGTGTATGCGTTTTGGAGGCCACCCGCGCGCTCTATCGTGTTGACGTCTTCGGTGGTAGGATATTTCGTTGTCCCCTTAAATACCATGTGTTCCAAAAAGTGACTGATACCGTTTATCTCCGGTGTTTCGTATCTGCTCCCCACCCCGACCATCACGGAGGTGGCGACACTGTTGACACCGACCATAGGGATCATCAGGACCCTCGCACCATTGGCAAATACTGTTTTTTTATACGGCAAGTTAGAAGAATTATCACTCATAAAATCTATCGTAACAAACTTATACCACACTTGCCTAGTCGCAAAAGAGATTGACAACCTATAGTAAATATGCTAGAATACACGCGGCTGATTGGATTGTTCGCAATCGCGCGATACTCTATCAATGAGCCTTTTTTGTACCTTAAAAACCGGAGAGAAAGAATATTATTTTCTGGCTATGGCAATCTGCATGTCAAATTTTTGACTTTCGGATTCCCATAGCTACGAGGATAATCGAATCGCAAAAAGTCAAAATTCTAGTGTACAAAGGAGAATCGCAACAATGGCACCACAAAGACCGACCTACAAATGGGACTATCGCAATATCTTTATCAAGTTATTGATCCTTATCGTTGGGATCGGATTGGGCGTTTACGCTTGCACTCAATCCTATTGGGTCGTTGGGATATTATGCATCCTGGTTTCACCAGTCATCGCATACTATTTTCCTCGACCCCGCACGAAAGTTGTTTGGGAGAAAGGCGCATGGCCGTTCGAATAGTAATCGCCTAGTCATGCGTAAAAACAGACCTCATAGTCACATCCTCGTCTATGAGGTATCTGTTTTTACATTATTAGTATGATATTTGAACAGTCTTATTGCTGTATTATATGTATTTTTTGCATTTCTTTTCTCCGGTTTTATTTTTTCCCCTCCCATCGCATTCGTTGCGATAGACAGTGCATTCATACATTGTTTCAATATACATCAGCTCTAGTAAAGATAAATACTTTTTCGGGATGTGCTATCATGCACCGTTACATGATAGCAAATGAAAAACGGCATATGTGTTGACTACATGCGCCATCCCAGACCTTATACGCTACTGACTTCAAAATTATCTTATAGTATAATACTTGCATGAGACCGCAGGAATTGATGCCGAGAGCTGACAGGCATGTATCTGAAAATGTGTTCGATTATCGACACGATATCATACGCTTTTCGATCGGTCGGGATGGGCACCTCTTTTTAACCATAGATCTTCCAAATTTACCTGATACATATGTTACGGCTCATGACGCACCAACGTATGAACGAGGAGGATTTATCCCTTCAGGTTCACTTCAATTTATAAAAAAACACAAGCTAAAGGTATTGGAAGTGGGTGCTGGGATAAACGGCTTTATTACTGAAGTCCACAAACCAATGATTATTGATCCTCTCCCATATGATACGGTAGATCAGGCGCTATTAGAAGGATTTCGATATGCACCCAACCCAACATCAAAACAGGCTATAGAGATACTTCGTAGACGCATCGCATTTATCACCAATCCTCAAAAGGCGTATTTGATCCCTATGACCTTAGAAGCAGCCTATGAGTCACATAGAGACCTGATTAAAGCATGGGGGCCGGATATTGTAGTTGATATAAATGGTGCCGGTATATACGGTGATCAACGGAGAGTGTTTCAGTATGAAACTGACTTACTCCCCGATACGAATCCGCACAGAATATGGTCCAACGGTCAAACTGTCGGTGGTAAATTTTATACTACTTCCATCGAGAATTTGGGGTTAGTTTGAGTACTCATACCTCGATCGCAAAATTTCATTCTGCCCACGATCGGATAAGGATTTGATTCATATAGAACGTGGAATCCACTTCACATCCACATCGGGCTCCCATTGATCCAGGTGTATTTCCATATCCAGCATGTTGTGGTCATCTTCATCGAACTGATGAACTGTAACAGGCAATCTGCCGAACAGTTTTACCGATGCGTCGTTGTTGCCGTCCACCGCAGCAAAGACACGGTTCATGCCACAGGTTTTTGCATGTGAAAGCAGCATATGTACGGCTTTCGTGCCTATCCCTTGCTGTTGATGATCTGTGTGTGCAATCGCAACGCCGATATAGGCTTCCTTTCGGCCCGCATGAATCTCCAACAGTTCAACCTCGCCCAGGTACGCTCCGTCTCTATCTCTGATCTCAAACATCGCGGTGGAGGGATCTGTTTTTCTGGCTTCCAAGCGGGATCTGATAGCTGCTTCTGACGTGTCTGCTTCTTTGTCTATAAAAGTGTATGCAATAGCTGGATTAAGACGTGCCCCCACCGCACGTTCGTATGTCAACAGATCTGAATCAAATGACACCAGTGACAGTCCCGAATCGGGATCCATGATCGTCCCGTTCCAGAGATCCATGGGAGACACCAATACAACTTTTGCAACATCAGTTTCCTGAGTTTCGTTCATAGCAATCGGCGGGTATGGGATAAGTGTATCATGGACAACACCGAGAAATAATAATGCTATCATGCCCACTTCGAGGATATATACCGGTATCGCGTCAAACGCGACAGGCATGATAGCAGAACGATACAAGATATCATCTGGATTATTCCACAAAAAAACCCACTCGAAGGAAAAGATTTACACTTTGCATGTGAGCAACTTGAGGAAAGATAATTAACATGGGGCAACGAGAAACGAGCGGCAAAAAAATCGCCACAAGCAAAACGTCGACCAACACATAATGGAACATCGTCTGGATGAGCGGGCTAAGCTCATGATGATCCTATATTGTTGATTATAATTATCTTTTTGACCCAGGACAATTTTAAATTTTAATTCAGTCGATCCGAAAACGGACGACGTTGTTTAATGGACACAGTGACTGGCGGAAGAACAATCGCAAAGCCAAACTTGCTAAGACAGAGTTCCGCCATTTCGGGGCCCAATTTCTCCACCATTTCCACATAAATCCTCGCGTGGGCGATGGCGGGCTCATTGCAGTCAGCACATTTAGCTTCTGGTCCTATCCAACCGCAATAGATGCAGAGGTCGTCGAACAAAGCGCTTCTATGCTTATGGTCATCCGGATGGCTGTCTGCTGTTATGCGGACGAGCCATTCTTTGACGGATTCACCTTCTCTTTTTCCGTTCTTTTGAAGCAGTAGTTCACGTATCGGGGTTCGCATGATATCTCCTCATATTATTCATTGGGTCAAACAGCCTAATATAAGAAGATAGTCTTCTTCCCATATAAGGCTATTTGACAATGACCAATTCATACATTATCAAAAAGCAACTATATCCCCCATGTTAATGTACGAATTTTGCGGAGCACCGTGTATCGCAGCAAATTGCGTTTTCTGGCGGTCTACAAAACGTATAAAGTCTATCAGAAAGAAAAGAAGAAGTCAATATTATAGGCCTTATTTGGATTATTCCACTATAACGATTTGCGTAAAAATCATATACAATAACGTCATGTCTCCCGAAGAAATCCGACAAGATATAGAACTGAAAATTGTCGAGCTAATCAAGCAACTGCTTGAAGATGGCACTATTACCGAAGCGCGCGCGCAACAACTTTCGACCATCGCGCTCCAGACACTGACGCCCGGCATGTCTCTGGAAGAGCTCTACCGCGCGATCCCGCATTTGGATAACCATGCTACTGAACTAGCACCAATCGTCATCCCCTACATGAGAGAGTATGAAGAAAATATTACCCGTAGTGCTCAAACCAGCGTGGAAGAACTCATAAAACAGGGCCAGTACGACGCCGCGATAAAGCTGGCTAAACAGGCAACCACCAGACAAGTGGAACTCGTCTGGCAAGGCTCAGGGAAAAAAGATGAGTGACGGGTTGTATAATAGCTCTAATTAATCAATGTCTAATTGTTCTAATAAACCTAACGTCTAATTGATCTAATTAACCTAATTTCTAATTACCTAATATGACGGGTGAACAGAAAAAGAAAATATACGATCTAGAAGAAAGTACTGCCAGATTCGGAGAAGAGATTATAAATTTTGCAATTCACTCCCTCGAACGCCGATCACTACACCATTAATCGTTCAACTCGTTAAATCGGGGACGAGCATAGGCGCAAACTATTGTGAAGCTGATGATGCTGAAAGTAGCCTTGATTTCCGACATAAAATTGGGATATGCAAAAAAGAAGTAGGGAAACTAAGCACTTCCTTCGAATGTTCATGACAGCACTCCCCGACTGTGCTCCTAAAATACCTGTGCTTTTGCAGGAAGCGACTGAGTTTCATTTAATCTTTAACTCAATTTATAAGAAAATAAGTCAGAAATTAGCCTAGTTAATCTTAGAACTTAGGATAATTAGAAATTAGTATAATTAGAATTTATAACCGGTCTTGTGATTATCGCTGATATATCCTATAATACGCGAATGCTTGAGGCGTTAGATTTAGATCTCCCGCAAAAAGAACGAGAAATTGCTACTGTTATGGCGCCGTACATTGAGGCGTCACAATCACTTGCGCATGTTTATACATCATTTCAAGAACTAGGAGATACCTCGTATGAACTCGTCCGTGAGGATCCCCGTTTACTGCAATCGGCTCTTGAACAAACATATACCTCCCTATCACCCGGGTTGGATGGTTTGGTTACACGTTGGATTAATCAATCAATTAAAACTGCGCAGAAACTAGCAACGATCAAGCAGGCCTATGAGAACAGTCCATATGAGTGTTTCCAACGACTATTTGTAAACCGAACAAACGGAACCATTTTTGCAAAACAGGCAGTGGTTGAGTGGCACCCTGATCGGATGCACATCACCATCCCAAGTAATGACTTTGTCTCAGTAACCATGTTTTCTCAAATAACCCGTGGCTTTGAAGCCGCACCACTAAGCAATTCCTATCAACTGCGTAATAAATCATTGGCGTGGAAGGTGGTATTTGAAAGTTCAAAAAAAAGCACAGAACAGACTAAAAAAGGCTTGTCGGCCGAATACGCCTATCTGGGATTCTTCCCCCCACAGTTCACTGAAACATACACAAAATTCCTTCGTGCAACAAAAGAACAAAGAAATGACATGATTATGAATCCTGTCACACGAATTGAATTATTCACCTACCTGCAAGCGCTGCAAACATCTGAAGTTATCGGAGGTGTTGTACAAGGGAATGTAGGTACCGGACGCGGGACAGGACATCTGGTTGCACACCAGTTGCATTCCCTCACTCAAAAGCAGATTGACGAATCTATGCGGACAGAAATCCAACAGCGTATTGTTGAACATCAGTGGGAAATGATCTGTGCGGAAGCAATTGCCAGGTATGGACACGCGTCTAACCTAGAGACTACAACCGTTGCACTCCTCACGGGGATCATCCAACAGATTGGATTTTCCCAATTTGCTTCTGAGCTTGGTTTTCCATCCCGTGGGGCAATGGTAAAAGCGCTTCTCTCACCATACGATGCTGCGGGGTCATACTACCAATTACGGCCACATAAAAATGAACACCTCCCTATTGGAGACTTGGCTGTGCAGCTGAACTACTCACAAGACCAGCGATTGGATTTCCTGCATGGAGATGCGAAATTGGAAGTCTTTGACCAGGATATCAAAATTGAACCTATTATATACATAGGCTCCCCTACTCATATCCCAGCGTATAACATAACTATCATGCCAAATGATTTGTTGTTTAATCTGCACATTGAACCCAAATTGACGGAGGAAAAAGAATTAATCCCTGAAGCAATTGCATCATATACTGACGGCTACGCTGTGGCGCAGACATCACTGCAGGCAATTGCTGACTGGATTATCCAGTCGCAAGAGCTATTGGGACTCCCTGACTTTGTAACGCCGAAGGCGGTAAGTATTGCTACCAATGCACGGTTTGTCCGTGCGCTTACACGTTTAGGTTTCACCATTATAGAGCAGCTTCCTGAAGCGCGGATTGCCTCAAACATCAGAAATCAAGCATACCTCTACTCATTCAGGCGAAGAATACAGGATTTACCAAGCCATATCGGCACAAAAAGCCGTGAGGAACCCTGCCTGCTTGCCGTAATGCCACTGGATGCTTTTTTGGCTAGATATGGGACGGTATCAACGCAGTAACACACGCTATGCAAACCACACCTGAACTTGGCCCGACAATCAATATAACATCTGAGCGAGATGCGGCCATACAGGCCATACTCCAAACCAATGAGTTCACAGCCCAACAAGAGAATGAAAATCCGCTAAAAGTATGGAAAAAACCGGCTCTCCCGTTTACTGATTTTCAAAACCATTTTACCATAGTGCGTCCCGAATTCGTGATGCGCGCCGGAGGTGTGATTCCATGGCTAGAAACAGAACTACACAACGGCAATCCGGTAAACATTCTCAACGCGGCAGGCGCACCGCGCGTACTTGCTGATCTACATACTGCCGGTGTGCTCACAAACGGTGTTGCCCTTGGTCTGGCAAATAAACATTTGCCCTCGTACAACGACATGCATATCTATCCGGTAAACGGAGATATGTTGCTGGAAAAGCTTTGGACTGATTTGGAAGCAGTGAAAATATGACGAGGGATAGACGGTTTCCGACTGATATATTTTTACCCACAAAAGGCTGGAACGAGTGACTATTTATCCCCCTATCCTGATATTTCTTTGGAATTGTATCGCAGACTGTATGCCCAACTCGCACCGGGAGGCGTACTATTTGCCCAGGTAACGGAAGCAATGCACGAGAATATATCCTGGATAATCGCCTTGAATACATACATGAATCAGAAATCCCCCGGCGCTATGTGCTGGGAATCGGTAGTCCCTGATATATTTTCTCTCGTAAAAACTGAACAAATTCCAGAAATCCCCTACGCCACCAGACTTGACTAATATAGTCCTATAGTGTATAATTGTTCAATTAAGTTTAAGATATCTTTGCCTGAGAGATTGCTTCGTCGCAAGCTCCTCGCAAAGACAAAAAATATATGAATCAGTGGGGAGTTATCTATCAATACTGCGAAACCCCGACCTGTGCAAAATCAGGCACAAAAGAGCCGTGTGAGCTACACGGATTCTACCGCGTGGAGCCTCCCCACCCAAAGACGGTGCAGCAAAAACTGAACGCACGCTATACCTTTGACGTCCGAACGTTCTTGGGATTGATGCTTTTGGCGCTTGGTATGGGTGGTATTGTCGGTCCGCTTATTCCTCAAATCCGTATGGAAGCACGGTATGCGTATTCGCAACTCCCTTCTGTTCTTGGTGCGCTTGATCAACGGCAGTTGGAAGTTGACAGTACCGCTAAACCGCTTCCAAAAGCTGTGCCTGTGGTCTTTGAACCGCTCAAAGCCCCTGACGGATCAGTGATTGAACCTGTCAGTACCAGTTTCGGCATCGTCATACCGAAAATCGGTGTCAATTCTATGGTGATACCAGGTGTGGATCCATCCTCACCTGAGGGCTACACAGACGCGCTTTCGGCAGGAGTTGCACACGCAAATACCTCATTTTTTCCTGACCAGGATGGAACTGTCTATCTCTTTTCCCACTCAACAAACTACGACTGGTTTGTGAAGGATCTCAACGCGGTATTTTATCTGGTAAAGAATCTGGAAAAGGACGATGTAGTCGTCATCTTGTATAACAAGAAACGATATACGTACAAAATCACGGCAAAAAAGGTAGTATCTCCAAGTTCTATCTCTTACCTGATACCATACGCCGGGAAGAAGAATCTGATCCTGCAAACATGCTGGCCCCCTGGGAGCACTACGGAGCGCCTGTTGATTTTTGCGGATCTCATTGAAGAGGACGGCAAACAGATCTAACAGTTGTAGAACACTTCCCTGCTCACAGGGCTTACAGCCGTGCTTTGCAAGAGCGTGTCTACGGGGTAAACCGCCCTGGGAGCACTACGGAGCGCCTGTTGATTTTTGCGGATCTCATTGAAGAGGAC
>CAYGFH010000005.1:30045-38110 GCA_964349125.1 uncultured Gammaproteobacteria bacterium | reverse complement strand
GGCAAACAGATCTAATTATCTCGCCGGGCACGCTGATACTAATTCGAGGTGACAGGAGGAGGTTTTATACCAACCGCATCCTCAAGTTTGGTTAGCCGCCTGTGGTGATAATTAAAATCCCGATCAAATGTTCTGATCGTGAGATCTAACTTTTGTTCGATTTTCTTAAGACTCTTTTTTATCGGGGCGAGTTTTGATTCAAATTTTCCTTCCAGCTTTGACTCGAGTTTTGCATCCAACTTTGATTCAAGCTTTTCTTCCAGCTTTGACTCGAGTTTTGCATCCAGCTTTGATTCAAGCTTTTCTTCGAGTTTGGATTCAAGCTTTTCTTCGAGTTTGGATTCAAGCTTTTCTTCGATAATTTGCCCTATTTGCTGGATATCTTGTTTCGTGAGTGACATACCTTTTCACTCTACTGCGTGAAAAATATGATGTCAATCCGGATTGAATCGAACTCAATAGACACTGACTCATATACAAAACATGATGTTTAAATCATAACAACATATATTTGACTGTTATAGGTTTACATGATATAGTTTAATTTCCTACGGCGTGAGCCCATAGCAATTGCGCTATAGATCCCATATCGTAGGATTTTTGGCTCTTTACCATCTATCATGCAGGATTGTTTACTTCCCGCGTGCGCGTATGAGTTGAGACTGCCCAATCAACTCATTCATGCATGCGGGACATGCTGTAATCCGAAACCCGAGCCAGTGGCTCGCAATTGTCGAATCCAAATCATACACAAAGAGGACACAATGAAACTCAGACGTTTTTTAATTGCTCTATCCATTTTGCTTGCTGCCTGCACCACAAATCAAGATGGAGCAACGCAAGAGGACTTCACTGAAGAAATGAACGCAGTCGAAGACATGGCTATTGAGACAGCCTCTGCTGCCACGCAGCAGGCAGATCAGTGCGAGGTATACACCTCCGCATTTAGCTTCAAAACACTGCCGAACATGACGCTCAAGGTCTTCAGACCTGCAGAGAATGATATCGCGACGTACGAAACAGACGCGAATTGCACCGCAAGTGTCGTTTCAAACGAAACGCTTGATGAGACAACGAAAGCAATGCTGATTCGATACGGCGAAATAAAATGCAATTTTGGGGAAAGTTCGCAGTTCGAAGCAGTATTCACCGCAGGGGACAACATCCTCGTCGCTTGCGCGAGTGTGCCTATGATCGAAACGGTTGACCCGTATGCATCTCTCGATATCAACGGCGAACAGCTTCGCATTTGGGAGAGGTTCGGAGCTTACAACATAGTGTCAACATCAGGATGGATGATCTCCTCCGGAGATGTTGTGACTTTGAACGGTCATGATGATCAGAATTTTCATGTCCTCTATGGAGACATTCCTCTTGAAGTTCCGATAGAGGCAGTCCGATTTAGCCGACCGTAAAACCCATCCCGCATGATAGCCACCGGCTCACCTGAATATTTCAGCTTCGCGAGCTCATTTTTTGCGAAAAAGAACTATTTGTGTGTGTCCGGTGATTATCCGAGTAGCCAATATGAATTAGCTATTGGGATAATCTATCCCATAACACTTGACAAATATGGCATTTTGGTATATACTATAAGTTATATTTTGTGCGGAGCGTATACATACATTTTCCGCACACTAAGGAGAAGTAGATATGGCAAACCAACTTATGGAACAACTTCGAGCAGGAATGAGCCACCCACAGATTTCTGCGTTCGCGAGCGAATTTATCGTCGCTCCACCCAACTTGAAGGGTCAGAAAGAAAAGGATTTTAACGATTTTCAACAGGAAGTTTCAGATAAGTTAGCCAGTGATCTCCTCGATCAAAATCAGCGCTTAGACCAATCAATTTCAACTCGACTTGAAGCTGTCGTCAGAGAAAATGGTCGATTGACGGGTTGGGGCAAACCAGATAAGAAGGATTACAAAGGAAAACAGCCACAATTTGAATCGGATTCTCATGCATACAAAATTGCTGAAGAAGTTGCCATCCGCGCTGTTGTCATAGGTACCATGTCTTTAGGGAAAAAAGAATTCAAAGATATATTAAAGAGATCAATAGCCGAAGGGAAACAGGAGAAGAAGTCTCCTATAGTAGAGAAAACCGGAAAACATAAAGTTGAGTATGCAAATTTTGTTGCTGCAGTACAAAAAACAGCAGATAAATTTGGTGACAAAGGCAAAAGAACAGCCGCATTTATCGACGCGATCGTCTTCCCCAAGGGAGCCGAGAACGCACCATTAAATCCGAGAATGAAGCTAAGAGAGGTGAAATCTGGCTTCAGATCTGCACGTCATAGCGCTGAAAATGATACAGAAACGGCAAAGATATATGACGCAATTGAATACGCGCTTACCGGTGAAAAACCATCTAAAAAATCCGGGCCAGCCCGCACAAAGGAAATTGCCGTAGATAGAGCGAAATTCCTCGCTGAGCCAGTAACAACCCCGCTTCCGTTAAAAGTGTTTCGAGAAAAGATAGCATATGTAATCTCGCAGTCAGGATTTATAGCGAAAACACCCGCGGAGGTTATGCAAAAAATGGGCACAAACATTAACCACGTTGGCGAAGGCAAAAACGGAGATATATTCACAAGAGCCCAAATGTTACGAGTAATTTGCGGTCAAATATATAAAACAAGATTTTTGACGCATGAGTCTGGAAGAGCGCTTCTGGCTGCCATAGATACACTATTCACGCCAGATGACTTCCGTAGATATAGCAATGCTCTCCAAGGAGCTACGCTAAAGTCTGTGCAGGAAAATTTCATGCGCAACATGCTTCCAAAGATAATGGAAGCACAAACTGCATATACAGATCTAGCGAAAAACAAGAGTGGCTATGTCGTCATGACAGCCACAAATCAATCGCTTATGTACCTATCGGAGTCGAATCCCGATGCGTCAGTGTCTGTTAAACCGAACACCATGGTGTTGGTGGATGCAAAAGATATGAAGAGTGAGGGAAATCTCGTCAAAGTGTGGGTAGATGGACTCCCCTACTATATGACGAAATTCAGCTTAACTGAGATCGCACCGGAAGTGAAATCAGTAAGACGTAAAGCTGAAAAAAATCAGAATAAAGCAGATAAACCGAACTCTAAACCGTCTGCTTTAGAAAAAAAACTATCTAAATCGGGTCTGAAAGTGACAAAGCTGAAAGAAAAGCCAAAGACTACTAAAAAGAAATAGAATATAAAAACACTCGGGATTAATTATCCCATAATACTTGACAAACGGTTCTAGATATGATATTGTATCATTCTATAACAGTATGTATCTGAAAGGATCTTATGAAACAAAACAACATCAAATTAGCAATAGCAGGAATTGCCACAACACTTTTGGCATTTGCACCTGCAGTACAAGCTGATACCTGTACAACACAGTACGGTGGCACTACAACATGTACTCCGTCAGATTTGACCATAAACAAACAGGTTTATAATCCTGTAACAAAGGTCTATGTGGAAAATTTAACCACAACAGATCCGACCTTTACTCCGGGTAATGAAGTGTCCTATCGCCTGATCGTAAAGAATGGCTCAGGAGAAACATTCCAGGCAAATATCAAAGATATATTGCCTCCGTATATGGAATTTGTATCAGGACCGGGAACCTACAACAAAGAGTCCCGCGTGCTTGAGTTCAAAATGGAAAACCTGATTGCAGGAGAAACCAGAACAGTCGACTTGATCGCCAAAGTGGTCAACGCTGACAAGTTCCCAAGCGGGAAATCACTATTCTGTGTGGTCAACATAGCTGAAGTGCGCGCACTGAACCGATTCGATTCTGATAGTGCACAGGCATGTTTGCAAAACGGACCAGTCACAGTCAGTACCCTGCCAGTAGCAGGATACACAGACATGATGCTGCTTCTGCCTTTTGCAGGAGTCGGACTCGCAGGATTTTCGATACTGAAAGGGAAGAAGAGATCGTAAACCGCGAACCGTTAATCGTTAATCGCGAAAGGTATTTGGAAAATTAAAAATTAAATAGTATTTTAGTAGGCCTGCCGGCCAAGATACCAGCCAGTGACTGCGAGTCACTGGCAAGAACAGATTGTGTATATAAACCGGCAGAGATGCCGGTTTTTTTGTACAGTGTAGCTTTTTTGATTCATAGAGAAAAAGCGTACAAGATACAATCCCGATGTACATCGGGGTGACTTCTGAAGCAAGAGATTGAGATATATCAATCCCCTGCTCCTGAAGCCAATAAGGCCAAGGAAACATTTGCTGTCAGACGTTTGGCAATTGCGCCAAACAATCTGATACCAAGTGAATTGTTCTTTAACAGTGTATTGGGAAAATATCTCCTTGTGAGGCAACGCCTTATTGAGGGAAGAATTCGAGTTCTTTCTTGAATAAGGCCGTTGCCGAACACCATGTCGAGAGACGTTAAATCAATGAGGAGATAGGAAATGCGAAGAATATTGTTAGGTTTGTTAGTATTGGCATCATTAGTACTTGCTGCATGTGGTAGCGGCAGTGCGCAACCAACAGAAGCTCCCGCAACTGTTGAAGAATCTGCCGTGGCTCAAGTCACTTCAGATATGAAGACCGCGCAGGTGTATTGCTCTGGCATGCGCTATAGCATCACCGGACCTTTCAAAGAAGTGTCGGGTGAATGCCTGAAGAACGAAGTTGTTCGCTTCAATGCGGATGACGAATTCATTCAAGGATATTTACGTGCATCCCTTTCGATTTTTGAAGGGCAACCTTGGAGCGGACAGGTTGATTTCGACGGAGTTGGAAAAGACTTGTCGAAAAAGTTCAACATGACCTGTTCCGGTAATGAGCAGTTTCAAGCCGACCTGAGCAAGAATGTAACCGTCACTTGCACAAATGTTGAAAAAGAAATCACCGTTACAGTCACCGTTGGTCTCACAGTGCTCAGCACTACCAACATTGTGCCTGCAGCACCCGCCGCAAGCGCAGTCGAATGGGCTAATATGTCTGAAGGTGAATATTACCTTTTCTGCAGCAATGGATATACCATCAAATACTTGCAGGAAGGTGAGTACAATGCTCAAGAAACATACGGACATTGCAAGAGCGGCTTGCTACTGAATAAATTGTCATATCGCGTGCAATGGGTTAATCAGAACGATGACTCGTTGAATGTGGTAACGCTCTACCCTGACAGTGTGTTGTCTGGCTATGAAATGGTTCTTCCTGGGAATCTGCTGAGCGGACGCACGTACTATGTGTGTTCCCTTGACGGCACTCCCATCGAGTACACCAACGGTAGCGAATATGTGAATACTATTGAAGAATGCGAAGAAGCAGTCTTCCTGAAGCATGCCGATGGCACGTACCAGTTCGATAACGGCAGCCCGTTCTACATCACATCGCTTCCCGGAGCCTTCCCCAGCCCGCGCCCGTAATTTTTTCCCAGTACCTGACATCGATGTCAAACCCATAGAATGACATCGATGTTTCTCTCAGAACATAACTCAATTATGTCTTGAGCGAAGCATATGAATTAAAAATTAAATAGAGATTAACCTTGGAAGTGAGTACCGATATCGGCATTCGCTCCTGGGGTTACACCTGGGAATACGACATACAGAGCCCTGTTTGTCGGGTTACAAAGGCATTTGCGCCTTCTCCACCCGCCTAAGCAGTCTGTATATTGTATCCGCGTGTTTGATTTCTGACGCAAGTTAGAAATAAACGCACATTAACAAGTTGTTCAGTCAAATAATTTTTAGTAAGGCTTAAAAGGCTTTAGAAGTAGCAACGCACGCAACCGCTCGGTTGGTGTGGTGGCATTTCTTGAGGACACACATGGCCATACGTCAATCATATAAAAACCCACGGCAGGGGGTCTTTGTGTGTGAAGCATATGGTCAGTTGCGTCCTCAAGAAAGAGATATAGGAACGTATACCTGATTTTACCTGTCTTGGAGACTGATTAGATGTGAGTATAAATCACCTCTGCTCTGTCTCCAAGAGTTATGGGAAAAAGGGAAAAAGGAAAAAATATCCATAAAACTCCTTGAGATATGTTAGCGATGTGTACCGGATTAATCTCCCGTACGCAGTTGATGAACCAGTATCAGAAGCCTCTATACATCAAGTTGATGCATAGGTATCTGGTATTCGTGAATCCGCTTTCGACTGTCTGATCGCGACAGAACAAAAAACCAGCTGAGCTTAAACAGTTCAACGCTGGCACAGGCGACTACGCATGCAACTGACAATTGCACGCAAACACTTATTTCTGTAGGGATACAGCGATAAGATCGACCCAATCCATGGATGACGAGTTTTTAGTGAAGCGTCTTCCGAGAAGGGGCACGAGTGGGTATCCAACCTCACGATTGAACATCAATCGCGAAGGTTTTCAGTCGTTTGGACTGGACCCCCGGGCAGAATATCCCGACCTTTACGGTTTAACCGGAGACAGATCTTGTCGAAGGGTTTCAACTATGTTAGTTCGAATGTCAATAAATCAATTGGAGCAGAAAATGAACAAATCCGTACGTTTCCTTATGTCCGCGATCTTCGCTTTGATGATCGCACTCAGCGGCTTTGGACCTCTCACGAGTGTCACTTCCGCCGCTGCTGCCCCCGCACAGGTAGACCTCGGCAACATCACTGTTGACGATGCCCACCCGTGGCCCGCCGTGAATCCTTTCCCATCAGCGCAAGCTGTGGAAGCTGTTTCGTGCCAATACGCTCCCGGACAATATGACCCGCAGGCCAAAACCCGCTGGTTCGATGTGTCCACTGAGAATGGCTACAAGCAGATGAAGAATACATGCTCTACTGGCGTTTTCTGGTTCAAAGATGCAGCCCCCGCTGGGACCGTATTTTCAACGAATCAGGCAAGTGAGGCAGCTTCAGCAGTCGCCCCCACCGTTGGTGGCGATTATATGAATGTCGAACTTGGCATCTGCACCAAAGAGCAAAATCGCAAGGCGAGTTTGGATTGCGCGACCGATTACTACTTCCAGTATGGCGAAAAGCAAAGTGGCTTCGAAGCGTACATGCGTAGCATGGGCGCTGAATGGACAAAGATGGAAGTCGTTGGTGGTATTAACTTCCAGCCGAGCACTGACCCGCTCGAACTTCCAAGCAGTCCACGTATCTGGGGCGGCACGATTTTAGTGTCTGACCTCAAAGTCACTGGCAATAGCGTAATTGTCACCGATGTCCCGTCCCGCATCGCCTCCTTCGGCTATGCTTTCGTTGATGATCGCTATGCACCCAAACCCTCGGTTTGGCACGCTGGCAATGCGACTTCGACCCACGATTTTGTGGAAGTTGCGTTTCATGCTGATGGAAGCGACTGGGATGAAATTAAGTATGCAATGGCTCACCCCAGTAGCGAACCGTATCGCCCGTATGCAAAAGGCGTAACCACGACCAGCACAGTTGAACCGACAGCATCAGCTACCGCAGAGACTCAGGCTGCAGCCGACAATGCGACTCAGACGGCTTTGCCCTCTGATGATACCAACGGCGTTCTCACTGCTACGATGACCTCCATCAATGAAGATGGTCTCATCACTTTAACCCTAAGCGAAGTCGCAAAGGTGAAAGTTAACTTCGCGATGTATGAAGGCGAAGAAGCGGTTGAACCGATCAGCTTTGACGGGAAATCACTTGAATTCACCTTCCCGAATGGCGCCTACGCATTTCAAGTTGAAGGAGCAGAATCAGTCAAAAGCGATGTCAAGGGCTGGATCGCAGCTTGCGACGGTTTCGTGGATTGGTTCTGCAAAGGTACAGAAGAAGTGGTGCCTGTAGCTCCTGAGACAGCGAAGCCAGAGTTCAATTTCGGCAAGTTCACGAATGCTCTTGCTAGTACGACCGGTGGCTTCATCATGAGCATGATCGCGCTCGCTGTCATGGTGTTGTTGCTCATCGGGTTCCTGGGCTTCTTCTTTGTCCGCAGCTTACCACCTTACCGTGGTTGGTCTTTTTTTGCTGGCGAAGAAGCGCCTGCTACAACTGCTCCCGTCGCTGCCGTTGTGCCCGCTGCCAAGAAAGCCGCGAAGCCCGCTGCCAAGAAAGCCGCGAAGCCCGCTGCCAAGAAAGCCGCGAAGCCCGCT
>CAYGFH010000005.1:0-29945 GCA_964349125.1 uncultured Gammaproteobacteria bacterium | reverse complement strand
GCTGCAAAGAAGCCCACTAAGTTGACAATCGCGATGCTCGTTGCGAATGTCAAGGGTTTGACCAAGAATCAGGCTACGAAGATCGTTGCGAAATACCCTGACTCTGCCGCTGTCAAGGCTGCACGTGTTAAGGAACTCGCAAAATGCGGTCCCACGTCTGATTCCAAGGCGAAGGCTCTCAAAGCCTACGCGAAGACCTTGTAATGCTTTACAAAACAAAGGGCGGACCTTTCCGTCCGCCCTTTGTTTGGGCTGTAGCAAGAAGATTTTTAGGTTGACCTACCGGTTACCTGAACACCTTCCCTACTCCCCACTCGACTGGACAACTTCTTGTGCTCATGCACACGGCCCCCTGTATCTCTAACGAGATTTAAATTTATCATGCGAAAGCGTGAAAAAGTTTGAATTTTGTTATATATAGGGGGGTTGTTCCAAGATTTTATTGAATAGATTCCCGCCTCCGCGGGAATGACAAAATAAAGTCTTAGCGCAGCCTATGAAATTACAAACATACATATCACGCTTTAATACACCAGATACTCATCTGGTGGTTTCCTCATGGCCGGATCGTCATGCAGGAAAAGAAGCGTACCATGGAGATGCTGCTTTTACCCGAGAATCGTTAAAAACCCTCGTCAAGACAAAGGGAATGCGGTTCGTTGTGTTGGCAGAAACAAACCATAATAATTCACCGGAGCTACTTGAAAACGGTAATATATTGGTTCTTCGCGTGTTTGATCATGGAAAATTTCACCTCTATCCTACAATTCTTTTTTGGTTAGCAAAATTTCCAGAAATCCGTGATGTCATGGTACATTCGAATTTCACCTACTCCGGTATAAAACATTTTATAGCCCTTATTCCATTTTTGGCATTAATTAAATCAACTGGACGAACCGTTACCCACGTAGCGCATAACGTCATGGATTCGCTCGACTTTCTTGCCACCCAGCTAAATATTACGAACCCTATGACGATAGATTCACTCAATGCCGGGGTAAAACTGTACAATAGACTATTGGGTATAATAGTTGATCATTTAGTTGTTCTTGACGCGTCCGGATATAAAATTTTATCTAAGTATATTCCCAAAGAAAAGCTTATATATAGTCCCCACTGGGTGAAACCGAGAACAACCGGATGGTCGAAAACTGAAGCAAAAAAATCTCTCGGTATAGCCACATCAAAAAAAGTAATTCTCTGCTTTGGATTCATCAGCTGGTACAAAGGATCAGATCGATTAGTGAATCTGTTCAAGGCTCTCAAGAACAATGTGTCTTATGAATTGGTATTTGCCGGTGGAATGGCTCCATCTATGGCACAGCAGGAGCACTATAAAAATTTCTATGATCGATTTACCAGAAGTATACACACTCACTCTAATATCCGAGTAACGGGGTTTATTCCCGATACTGAGATAGGGAAATATTTTGCCTCTTCTGATATAGTTATACTTCCGTATAGAGGATTGATGGGTGGATCCGGCGCGCTTTCTTGGGCCATCGGATACAATAAACCGTTTCTATTGTCCACCGATATGCGGAGTATCTGGTCTAATCCTGATTTCAAAGCTACTCAGGGAAAAGCTCATCTTACGAAAGAACACATCATGTTTGCACCTACTGTTCAGGGATTCCAATCTGCTATAAAGCGGATAGGGTCTATGTCATATATGAAAAAATTAAAGCTATTTTCCACGACACTTCGATCTGAACGAAACATTGAGCAAATCATGAATACACTCTATACTAGAATATATACAGACGATACTGCCGCTTATCAAAAAAACCCATCAGTACGTTCTGGGGTTTATGGAATCGCTCCCACCACACAGTAACACTGCACAGCATACCAGAAGAATCGCGATTGGTATATTACTACTGTTATGGTTAGTAATCGTTTGGAATAACTTCCCCTTTTCATCTTGGTTTTCAGGTTGGGATAATTTGCACCCCGAATTCAACTTCTTTATTAACATTGAGCGTGCGATTTTTGGGGTATGGCAAGAACATCAGGGACTTGGACATACAGGTGGCCATGGATATGCAGCAACGCTCCCCCACACCCTCCTAACATGGATACTCTCTGTGATCCTTCCGAGTATGTATATTCGCAGCACATTTACGTTCCTCATGCTTGGAGCAGGAATGATTGGAATGTTTTTCCTCGCTGAATTATTTTTTGAATCGCACAAGCCCAAATTAGCAGTCGTGGGCGCATTATTTGCCAGTGTCTATTACGTGTTGAACTTTAGCACTGTCCAACAATTTGCTACCCAACTTGAGGCGTTTATCATACATTTTGGAGCCATCCCATGGCTATTTTATCTGGCGTACGCCGTTACTCGAACATGGAATACACGCTTACTCGTATGGTTTTTTGTGCTCAGTATTTTAAGCAGCACGCAGGGATTTATCCCACCATTATTTATCGCGTATTTTATAACACTGTGCATTCTGCTGTCTTGTGTTTTTATCGCAAATCCAAATAAGTATCATGCAAAAATATTTTTACTTTTAACTCTAGGGACACTCTGTATAAATGCATACTGGCTCTTCCCTGTGTCACACTTTACCCTCACATCCGGAGCCAATTTTTTGGAAGCGAATAATAACCTGTTATCTACCCAATCATGGATCGATGCAAACAGTACATTTGGCACTATAGAACATCTTGCTAACCTCAAAGGATTTCCATCTCAGGCAGTGAATACCATAAGTCAAAATAATACAATCCATGTTTTTCAAGAATGGCTTGAGCATCTTGATACAACGTCAGTACGATTTTTGGGAATGCTTTCGTTTATTCTCATCTGTTTTGGAGCAATTTCGTTGACGTTATTTGCTAAAAGGAAACAGGATATATGGATCGTTATATCCGGGATTTTATTTTTTTCTATACTTGCCACCGAGGTCCCGTATTTGCAGAAAGTTTCTGAAGCATTGCAAGAAATACCGATACTCCGACAGGCATTTCGGGCAGGCTTCACAAAGCTCTCTATACTCCTGTCCCTTAGTTATAGTATTTGCTTTGCGTACGGGCTTGTGGCTGTATTTCATTATTTGTCGCATCTGACCATCCACTCCAAACTAACGCGTTCTGGTAGACGAATTTTGGGTATCTTGGTTTGCGTTGGCACGCTTATGGGAGCCATCTACTATGCTCTCCCTTCTTTCCAGGGACATTTTCTGTACTCCCGGTTAAAGATATCTCCACCTGCTGCCTATAAGAGATTATTTACCTATTTAGCGACAGTGCCGGTTTCCGGACGAGTCATGCTCCTTCCACAGGGTGACCATTGGGGATGGAATACATATAACTGGGGGTATACAGGATCCGGATTCAGTTGGTTTGGCATGAGGCAGCCCATATTGGAAAGGGCATTTGATGTGTGGAGTCCGTATAACGAAAACTATTATTGGGAGTTAAGTCAGGCGCTTTATTCCAATGATAGGGAGGGCTTTATACAGGTTCTTGATAAGTATCAGATTTCCTGGGTATTGTTTGATTCAAGCATGGTACCGTTTCTGAATGCAAAACAGCTCATTTATACGGAAAAAATACACCGCATGCTTAAAACTGTACCAAACCTAACACTCGTACGCTCCTATCCACTGCAAAATGCACAGAAAAATTCGTTAGTGTTATATCGTTATGAGCCAGCACATAGCCATGATGCATTAACATTTACTGATGATATTTCCATACTCACCCAGCCGTTTCACTGGATTCAAAAAGATTATGTGTATCAGTTGTACGGTGCGTACGCCTCATCAATGTCTGAGAGAGATTCAGATACGTCTATACACTTTCCGTTTCGTGCGTTAGCCACACAAAGACCTCAAAAAAATGAGGCATTTTCGATATCCGAAGACAATACAGATATTCTGATTACGACCAATAACCCAACAAACCTGAAGGCAAACACGCTGGAATTCTCGAACATGTCTGATATGTATTTCAACTATCCAATATCGGAAACGAATACCCCCCGTGTTTCGGTTTCTATAAATGACATCGAGTATCATATTACCGGATCTTCATCCTCCGGTAGACTGGACATTCCTCAAGATGAAATCTATTCATTTATCACACGCATTGCTAAACAGCCAGTTTACATTTCATCCGATCAGCAAGAACTAAAGCCCTACGTGCATCGATGTGATGATAATGAAACAAAAGGCCAAGAGAAAACAACTATACTCACCGAATCTGAGAAGACAATATATTCATTTCATACTATACATGCCGGCTCTTGTTATGATCTGAATTTGCCCGAGATACAACATAACTACGCGTATATTCTCGCTATTGAGACGCAACACAAATCCGGTTCACCATTAACGCTGGAAATTATCAATAATACGTCCACCAGAAAAGATGCCACTATCCAGCTTTCGCGTTCATTGGACATAACTACCCACTATGTGATACTGCCTCCGATGGAATCAGATGGCATCGGATATAGTTTCAGAATAGCCAATACTTCTACGACAACGAATCCAACGACAAATGATCTAAGAAACTTTACACTGTATGCATTACCATACGAAACACTCGCGACCATGAGATTGATACAGGGCAATATTTCTCAAATTTATGGTCAGGGCGCTTCTGCCGGATCTATCACATATAGAAGAAACTCGCCTATATCATACACAGCCCAAGTTCAAACGAATACAAACATACCGCAAGATAAGAACACTCTTATTCTCTCCCAATCATACGATGATGGGTGGAAGGCGTATATAAAAGGGAATTTTCAATTTTCAATTTTCAATTTTCAATTGCCGAATACAGTACATAATTGGTTATTTGAAACATTCCCCTTTTTATTTGGTACAGAAGTGAAAGAACATGTATTGGTGAATAATTGGCAGAATGGATGGATTTTGCCGAAGGAGAGTATCAACAACGAGTCGCCTGTGATCGTTATCTTTTTCTGGCCTCAACTTTTGGAGTGGTTTGGATTTTTACTGTTACCGATTCCGTTTCTGATTGCGAAACGCTTACACGCCTCCAGATGATAGATATCACGCTTGATGCTTGTGAGGCTGATGAGCCTGTGCGTATGTTAGAAGCCAGTTGTATTCCCGACCCGTCATCCACGGAAAGTAAGATGAGAGAAACGGAGCAATAATTTTTGCGTTCATATCGAGTTTCTCCTGTTTGATAAGATATGCCAGTTGTCTGAGCTGCCACTCCGGATATGGTTCCGCGGATCGATCTGAATCACATGCGTCGCTTAGCTCCTGTTCGTTGATATCCAACTGTCTGATGACAGTTTTATGGTTCTGCTGCGCTCGTTTTTCTGATTGCAGTAGCACCAAATACTCAGTTTTTTTTACTCTTTGCCACTCGTCCACCACTGTCTTGAGATGTGTATCTATGGCATACAATTCCCGTGGTTCTCTCCCTAATTGTCGTTCATGGGCATTATGCGCATCCCGCACCTGTTCCAGAGCAACCCATCCGAGCAAATCCTGCATAGCTAACCCTATCTGACCATACTCTTGCACATCATATGAGCCACCCGCTTCCAGCGATGAAATGCCCGCTGATTTGAATACGCCTCTCACAACTGTACGAACAGATTCCACAGTCAGCGGCGTAAACCAGTGCGGTGACAGTTTGCGCTGCACCTCGGCCATGAGCGTGTGAAACGAATGCTGAGTACCCGCCGTTTTTTCGTTCACCATTTCTTTTACGCTATTAAAACTCTTTGCCAATTCCGGACGCACATCACGAAGTAAACCCAGTAGATCATTCACTGTATGTCTGGATTCCCTTCCCTGTAACCAGGCATAAACCGCCACCCGGAAATCTTCTGCTGATTGCACATAGGCTTGGGTGTTTGCGATTTCCTCTTTTGTAGGCATTTGAGGTCTGTCAAACAGCATTATATCCGCTTCTTCAATCCATGGAGCTTTCTTTCCCACACCATACTGGAGATTGTCAAATACCTGCAGCCACTCTAACTGCAGTGCATATTGCATCCTGTGAGACTGGGACAATCCACTGCACATACTCATATGACGCAGTACTTCAGATACGGAGAATAATGAGGAGTTATCCGCATCGGTAACCTGCCAATTGCGTGAAGCATCCAACCCATGTAGCTCCAATACCCACTCTCTGCTTCTACTTTTGCTATGTTTAGATTCATCCATTTTGTCAAACCATTCAAGGACATTCGTGATATTTTTGTATTCAGTATATGCCGATTCATCATCTAACCGCGCTATTTCTCTAATGAAATCCGGGGTGATGTCTGTAGCTTCCCGCTGATGAAACGCCTTGTCTACCGCAGCGTTTCGCAGTGCCTGCTGATAAATTGCATGTTTATAATACGTTTTGAGCTGCCTTTGCAGGAATTTGGGATCCTGCTTGGAGAGCTGGTCTACTGAAAAGTATGAGAGCTTCTTCTCTACCCTTGCCACACAGATATACTCACCGTTTGTCGCTGAAATCACTTTCCAGCCCATGTTTCCCATAAGCCTCTCGACATCTTTCTGGTTATTGAGAGAGTGAAAAACATTATCGAAGCGTTTCCGAATGAAGGGCTTTGTGACCCGTTCTACCAAGCTGTACTCGTTTGCCTTTTCAAACAGTCTGCGTCCGACTTCGCGCATTTTTTCTGTGTGCTCATATGACGCCTCCCAACAGGATTGTGCATCCTGTGATTTCGCACGGTTACGCAAATAGAGTAATTCTTTTTGCACGGTCTTGCGATCCGGGATATAGGAAAACGTGTAGTCACCCTGACCCAGCGGCACAACTGCGCTACTCATGAATACTCTCTCGAATTCCCCTGCTTTGGCATCGGAATATCCTGTGAAATAGCGGTCTACGATGCTTGGGATAATACGGATGCGACTGATATCAAATTCAGGTGATATGCACGCATCTGAATTCAACTCCTGACCCGTTCGGGCTTCACCGTTTGCTGTATACCGTTCAAGCTTCTCAAACATAGGCATATTATAGTATAAATAACCTATAATATTCAACTTTGGGTAGAATTCTGCTATACTCTACATGGGGATTTGTGCTGAACAAACGCGATGATCTCAGCTATCTGTCTCTGTTTAGTATCCTAATTCGTATGAATCGCTTTGAAAAACCATTGATCGCTGTAGTAAACACAGTGCTTCCGGATAGGCATAAAATTATAACTACTGCTCTTGCCAGTGATTTTTTGCATGAGCATATGAGACAGCGGACGCCTTTGGACCCGTTGATACAGGATGTACTCGATGGAACGCTTAGGCTTCCAATTCCTGAATATGTACTATCAAAAAAAACACCTGAACGCGATAACACTGTTGCTTTTGAACGCTGGGGTAGATTAAAACCCTCATTAAACGCACTGGCGTCTGTCTTTATATCTGATATATGGGGATCATTTGAGTCAGAAAGATCGGCGTTACTTCAGCATGGTACAGACAATATGCCGACTGACATGCCCCAACTTCGAGAAAAAATACTGATGGTATTTCAGGATGCATTGCAATCATGGATGACTCTTCAGGAACTTAAGAACCAGGAACTATTGAAGGAGCCGTCAACACGAACAATCGCGTATAGACAGTTTATTACGCTCTTCAATTATGGGTATAGAAATAGTCTGATTGATCGTCATGACGACCCGATAGACTTTATCAAGCGTGGCATGTTCACCGCTGCTGTCACAACGTGGGGAGCTATAGATCTGGTACCTCGGTTAGCTCGATCTCAGGGCATTGAGTTGACACAGAAACAAGCTGTGGAAACGATATCAGGTGCATATGGACCGGTAATTTCCATGTTATCAAGCATGCATAAGGATTTAACATCCCGAATTCGCAGAACGATTGCACCAAAATATGACTATCAGTTTAATCCAGACTATTTTTATCTACATAAGACAGCACACGGGTATTCTCTCCGTATGAATCATGGGAAGCTTATGCGTATACGCGACGAACATGGAATTCCGCTTATATTTTCAATTCTTCATGGTCCAACAACGTGGTGTCCTGCAAAATATACAATACCCGGTAAAGAAAATGTCATAAATGGCTTTGTACACTGGAATATCGCTATAGCAGCAAGGAATTTTGCTGGTATTACATCACTTCCAAGCGAGCGTGATTAATACTTGTTTTTATTGCGTTCCTCCCGTATGCTGCTACTCTTATGAGAGAAGTACGACCATGGCTCCAGCTGGATCAAAACGCCGATACCCCAACATTTCGTAGGCTTCAATTTGGCGAGATGCCGGATTTTTTTGCGCCTGATGTGATTGAAAATATCACATCATTCCCTTGGGAGACTGTGTATATCGTGTCTGTAAAAGTGAGCGACCTCCATCACTGGCAAAGACAAGCTGAAGAGCTCTGGGAACAGCACTATGATGTCGCTTTTGGCTTTCCCAACAAACGAATGGAAAATGCACGGGTAGTCGGGTTCACAGAAGTGAATGACTACGAAACGGAAACATCCGGCGTATTTCGTCTGTTTGTGCAGATTGATGAGAATTTAATTCATTTGTCTGAATAACTTCGTATATTTCTGCGTGGTACACTGTGAGTATGATGTCGCTTATTTTGTCTGCGGAACTGTTGCTTCTCTATTTCCTTTCCGCTGCTGTTTCCAGAGCGCTCTACCGATTTTTCACGCTACTGTTTCGTACACGGCCAATCGCTGTCTCATTACTTCTGGCCATACAGTTTCCCGGTACCGTGATCCATGAATTGGCACATTTGTTTACGGCGGAGATTCTCGGCGTACAGACAGGAAAACTGCGATTGGAACCCGAGTCTATCCGGGAAGAAAGCATTCAGGCAGGAAGTGTCATGATTGCTGAAACTGACCCCGTGAGACGGGCTCTGATCGGCCTGGCGCCGCTCTTTTGGGGTATGACCGCACTTGCCGCTCTATCGTACTTTATACCTACTCTCTATGAGAGTGTATTTGCCTTCGGCTTACCGCTCTGGGAAAACAGGGATTTCTATCTGCTGTTTGGCGTAGGATACCTGCTGTACGCTGTATCCAATACCATGTTCCCCTCTCCTGTGGATATGCAGGGGGTAACACCTATATTGATAGCATTGGTTGGAATATCTGTGTTGGGGGGGGTGCTGGGTGTACAAATTCCAATATCGATAGCGGTCGCTGAAGTCGTATCACAACTTATTCTGACACTCACGAAGAGTCTTGGTGTGGTGCTTGGGCTGAATATTGTGCTTTTGTCCCTCGCCCATCTGTTGATAATCTGGTTTTCCAGGCTGCTGAGAGTGCGCGTGACTAATTAAGAAGTGAGGCTAGCTTTCCTGCCATAATTATCCTATAATATAGCTCCTGCCATTCCTGTATGACATTTTTTGAAGCAAGCGATGGGAAACCTGTCCCTGAATCAATGGAAGCCGGCCGTTTTGACGACATGAAGTCGTTTCACCCTGAGTTATGGCCGTTTCCCCAGTTTTACCTCACATCCCGCAACAATGCTGTCAGATATATAGAGTGGGGATGCCTGGCTACTCCGACCGCAGAATTGTCTCAGTTTACCCATGAACCGCTTGACGTATCCTTTGAGCGAAGACCTCTATATGAAGCACCTTCACTCCTGTCTACGATAGTGAATCTGAATTACCCCAAATCCCGATGGAAAAAGGGCACATATGGCATTTCTGAAGAAGAAGTTCGCCTACAGACGTTGATGCTGACACCAAAAACGCCAGCCATCAGAGCGGCGTTTCTGGATGTCTTTTCCAGACTGGAATCAGACCCAAAAGCAGAGCCACTCATCAGGGCATACAGAAAAGCCAGAACACCTACGTTGAAAGTAACTACCGGGGATCTCCGCACCCACATAACACATGAATACACAATTCATCCACTGTTTGATGGAATAAGTCATTCTGAGCCCAGATACGCTGCACGACGCGGAAGTGCAAGCTTTTTTCTGGAAAAACAGTCTATCAACGCATTCCCGCTTCCGGATTTATTGAAAAACTATACGAAGGCAGCCCGTCGGCTTATCCCCTTATTTGAAACGAATTTGCAAGCAATCCTTCAAAGAGATTTAAATCCTGTTGAGTATATAGTAGTTGAGTATGGAGCTTGCTTATTCTACAGACAAAAAGAGACAGACCCAAAATGGAAAGATGCCGATGATGAATACGCACCTCGGGCGTGGTACGAAGCTACAACAGATAGAGCCTCCCCTTCATCACGGAACTATGATGTCCGTTTTAGCCAACTGCACTGGTCTGCAGCAATCCTGGACTACGTGGTGAACCTGCAGACTGTGTATGACAGCCTAAAAAAACAAGGGATACCCACCTGCATCCCAACAATCGGACCCACCATCAAGGCCAAAAAAATGATGCATGTACACAGGTCTTTGGAGTCACTCGCCAATGCCGCGAAAAAACCTGATCCCGTCAGCATCACCTTGCCGGCTGATAAATCGGTGATCTTCATAAGCAGTAATAACGGAGGAAAAACATTTACTATGGAAATGATCGGCGCAAATGCCATGGAATCCATGCAGGGTCGGAAAGCTCTTGCCTCGTCGTTTGAATCCCCAGAATTTGACGCGATTATGGCAATACCTGCAGAGTTGCCACAGGAAACCGGCAAGAGTATGTATACCGCGCAACTTGCCCGCTTGGTTCAGGCAATACAGGAGATACAGGCAATTCAATCTGTGAAGCCGGATGCCAGAATATTGCTGTTGGCAGATGAACTGTTTGCAGGAACTGACGAACACGACAGTGCCGCGCTATACAAGGCGACTATAGAATGGATGAATGCGCACCACGTGACTCTGATCGGCGCCACGAATAATGAACTGGTATTTGATACGGATATTGCCCAGTTTCTCACAATGCAGAGGCATAAACCTGTAGCTGTGCTTCATTCCAGTGATATCGTCCACATCCGTGAAGGAATCCCGATGCTTGCAAAAGCGGGATTGCCGGAAGAGGTCGTACGAAGAGCCAGTGAGTTGGCAGATGTTCCAATGCCTGAGATGAAACCTGTGAAGGTTTCAGAATTTACCGACAGAAGAAATGCAGTCACCATGGGCCTAATCGAGCTAAGCGGTGAGATTGCATCAGCCGGACGGAACTTCCAGATGTGGGATCAAGTAGATCGACATGGGCCGTTTTTCCGCCAGTCCGAAGTGCTCGTGTCTCTGTTTACGAGTGCGCCTGATGCACCGATAAAGCAGGAATATAGGGCATGGAAACAGAAACTGGCAAATAAGAAATATTTTGAGCACGTCCAATCATATGTTTATGGTGTTGCATCACGGCTGATCGCGTGCACAGGTATCTCCGGCACACTTCGTTCCGTGTCTGAAATGAAAGAGCCCAGAAAAAAAGAATTGCTGATATCGGTGATTGATGATGCGAAAGAAAGCCTGAAAACACTGACGTCAATTCAAAAGGACATATCTCTACTCCCCCCGTCCATGAGAGAGAGAGTGAACGGACTGTGGGATCTGGCACACCGGACAACACTTGCACTCGCCCAGATCAAGACAAAGAGTGTGAATTCGGAAGATCTTGAACGGAGCATTAAAGAGAGCACCGCTGCATTGTCTGAATTGACCCGAGAACAGTTACGATCGCTTGACCTGTGTACCGGATTCTTTCACCTGCAACACGTCTTTAACACCTATGGATTCACCACTGTGCAGACGAGCAAAAAACGCGCACTTGAGATGGAAGAGCTGTTTCACACAAAGTTATTATTTGACCACAAACGAGAGGGCGCTCCCTTGACACGAAATTCCCTCTCAATAGAAACCGGATCACCAACTGTACTCCTCGGGCCTAACACGAGCGGTAAATCAAAGCTGGCGGAAGCAATACTTCTTGCATCCTTTTTTGCCATGCACTTTGATGTTGCTCCTGCGAAACGATTTGCACTCCCTACGGGTTTGCGCGGAAGCATCGGGATATCTGACTTTACGCGTGATCCTGACAGACCAACCGGCAGCGGGAAATTCCTGAGGCTCCAAACACAAACGGCAAGTGTGGTAAAACGGGCTGCTGAAGGTGGATATATCGTGGTTCTCGATGAGCCGGGAGAAGGAACAAACGGATTTGAAGGTAGAGCTACCATCCATGCACTTGCTGAATATCTGACTGCCTGTGGCAATATCGTGATATTCCCCACACATCTGCACAAAGCTGTGGAACATCTCGAGGCTACGATTGGCGTTCAGGCATTTGCATCCGGACTTGGTTCTGATGGTAAATACTCGTTTGGCAGAGGGAAAAAGTCGTCTCTCGGGATGGATATCGCGCTTGAGGAAGGATTGCTTCCTGACATAGTCGACAGAGCCAGAGAGGTGAAAAACCAGTTGCTCCAACAATAAATATATTGGGAGATCTAACTCCGCTATTTTTTTATTAAAAATATACATTAGATCATAATATCGGCCCATCTATGTGAACATACATACTGTTCATTTTGCCCGTATTTGCTGCAATATATCACCGAATATTTGTAGAAAATGATTAGTTGCTTTGCTCCGGTACTGTGCACCCTATCAGAGTGAATCAGTGCCTTTTTCAAAAAAACGCGGCTTCACCATCATGATTTTTACCTAAACGACAGATATTCCATACGATTATTTTGTCGTGTAATAAAATTACACTCTGATAAAAGGCTGTTCTAATAATATAATTACTTAAATTACCTTTTTTTATTTGCATTATCCGCCAGCTACTTCAACAAATAACTGTATATCGAAATCGCTCGTATTCGATGCGGAAGAATTTGAAAAAATATGGAGCTGTTACCGTATACAACTATGACCATGATATGAAACAACAACTGCCCAGATGTGTCGATCATGAATATTGAGGAGTCAGTATCTATTTTTTATGCGACTGTACCGTGTATACCCAATGAAAACGGGGCTGTATTTAGCGTTTTTATGATGCTCTCTCCCCCATCCAGGCTCGAGATCAACTCAAATGATTGAGCAGCCCCTAAGGCGCCATACATGCTGCGCACAGCACGGATAACCGGAGATTGTCCATCAATCGATGCGCTAAGCGAATAAATACCAGCTGATTCCAGTCGTGTTTTCCATGCGTCCAAAAGCGCATGGTATACCGTAGATGAACGGAATTCTCCACCTTTGATTATTTGTCTCGACCATGTATGCAATAATAGCGTTACAACAGTGTCTTCAAATTCAGTATTCCCGTGGCTGAGTTTAGTGAGTAACGAGATTTTCTCATCATCGGTCGCCGTCTGGAAACACTGATCAGCTATGTTTCGGATGACCGAATGCGCAACGCGCTCGCGTACTCTCATGTTTTGAAACAATTGCTGCCAACTATCTAGCAATATCAGTGCATGCTGTGGTTCCTGTTCATCCAGGGCTGAGAGTGTACGTGTCAGTGTCTCGTACATATGATCCTGGGGAAGTGCACGGATCATGAGTGGAATACCCAACACTCTTTCGCGGGTACTTGGAGCGGATTTATGTAAAACAGATACTATATTTTTGAATCGCTGCTCAAGGGAAAATATATTTTGTTTGGGTGCGGTATTGTATACATGTTCAAGCATGGAAACCATATTTCCCCACCATTCCCGCCAGAGACCATGCTGCAAATCGGCGGATAATTCCCCGGACTGTACAAGTTCGGATTCTGTATCCTGAAGCGTCGTAACCAACCGTCCAAATGGTTCCATCCATTCCTGAAGGGCATAATAATTATCTGATGCATGCGTATTTTCCTCTATGACTGTAAGAATCTGTATTGATGCATCGCCCATATGCTCCCAATACTCCGATACCGGAGTATTTGACAGCAGTGTGGCACCCGAGTGTTCTTCAGAAACATTCGGCGACCATATATCCAACGGACGTGCTGCATCCAAGTGATTCGTAAGGGCGAATACATACGTGAGATCAAGACGCAAAAGATCTGCCACATCTTGTTGTTCCAGTAGATCGTCTATCCAATTTGCCATGTGAACATACCGGGAAACGCCTGACGTATCCCATTGTCCTGTTTTTTGGTCAATCATATGTTGGAACAGCTTCGTTTTACCAATCCATGGCGCACGAAACGTGTGTGAATCTGTATCCATCTCATCCTGTTTAAATACGGTCCCGAGCAAGCGTTGTGCAATGGGGATGAACGTACTTGGTTCTACATAGTGGGCTTTTTCGACTGAATCTGTCAGCATATCAAATACTGCAACGCGCGCTTCATCTTCCGAAGCTGCAAATGAATACCGTTCACAGAATGCATGCAGTGAACCCTCTGAGGCTATATGCGTATCAATGACAGCTAGCATACGCTCCTGCTGCGTTGCATTTCCCCAATTCTCTGCATCTTGTACCCCGAGCATGAACGCTTCCGTTCGAAGCGATAGGTGCATAAGCCTGCTATGCAGCGTAGTTGGCCTGCGGTCAGAATATACGTGTTCTTGCTGTACCATAGCGGTATTTTTGAATTACACTATTATATCAAAAATGGCCTATATAAATCTAGTCAGACCGCACATGACTCGATGGTACTACTATTTCTAGCTTACGTACTGAAAAAAGTGGTGCTGTTTACCGAAGCGCTTCTGATTTTGTAAGCAACCGATAGTTTGTGTTTACGCGGCCGCGGCCGGCAGCGTGAACCGCATCTGATACATCACCGGGGCTAGCGAGTCCGTGCGTCTCTTCTTCTAGGCCAGCCAACATATACCTCGCATCACTGAGCAATTTTTGGCGCTGGTAATACACAAAAGTAGGGATTTCTTTTTTGGTATCTTTTGGCGTGCCATCTTTTTGAAATACACTCGGGTTAAACAGGAATTGAGTCAAATATTCTGGGGCATACGGCGTACTCTCAATCATTAGCCTCGTTTGCTCCGCATAACCCACGATTGATGAGCGTATTTTTTTTTCAGCAAGGTGTACGGTTAAACCGTCTACTCCCCTGCCGACCCCAAAAAAAATTGCATAGTCACCCGGTCTGGTTTTCATCACATATCGAACAAATATGCCGATACCCTGCCAATCCTGAGGATCAGCGAAAAAATCCGGAACACACACTGCGGGAATTTGGTCGAATGGGGCTTGATCCATTAAATGCTGGCCTTCCTCCAAAAACGCTATTCCACGCTCAGGAACTTCTATGTATCTATATCCTTCTGAGTTACCCATATATAGTTACTCCCGTTTCAATACCTCGAAGAAGGCGGATTGTGGAATTTCCACACGACCGATCATCTTCATCTTTGCTTTACCTTTAGCCTGTTTTTTTAACAGCTTATCTTTGCGCGTGCGGTCTCCGCCGTAGAGCTTTTGGATAACGTCTTTGCGGAAGGCTTTCACATCGCTTCTGGCGATAATGGATCCGCCGATCGCTCCCTGAATCGGAATCTGGAACTGCTGCCTGGGAATGACATCCGCAAGCCGTTCGACAATTTGATTCGCCCTGGCATGCGCCTGATTTCGGACAGAGAGAAATGAAAGTGCATCTACCTTCTCGTGATTGACCAGCATATCAATTTTTACCACGTCAACGTCCTGGAATTCAAAAAACTCATAGTCCAGGCTTGCGTACCCCTCGGAAATACTTTTTAACCTGTCAAAAAAGTCGATAATCATGTCAGCTAAGGGCAACAGATACGTAAATTCTGCCTGTTCCCCCACATATTTGAGATCGATATATTCTCCACGCTTCTCCTGAGCAAGCTGCATAATCGCACCCACATAGGCGCGGGGTGTAAAGATTTTTACCTCCATGATCGGCTCTTTTACCCCATCCACATAGGTCGGATCAGGAAACTCTGATGCGGACTGTATGATAACGGTGTCTGATTCGCCATCACGACGTGTGTCGATCTTTTCCCCCGCCTCCACCACTCTGTTGATCAGTTGTGATTCGGTAAACCCCAATTTTGATAGGGATACGCCCGGCTTGAGCGTGAGGTGATACTCAACACTGGGGGCGGTGGCGATCATGTTTAGATCAAACTCCCGAGAGAGGCGTTCTTGAACAATTTCTGCATGCAATAATCCCAAAAAACCGCAGTGGAATCCGTTTCCCAAGGCAGCGGAAGATATGGGACGGAATGAAAAAGCGCTGTCGGAAAGCCGTAGTTTTTCTAGTATTTCCCTTGCACTGGAGAACTCATCGCTGTTTATCGGGAACAAACTTAAAAATACCATCGGTTTTGGTTCTTTGTAACCCGGAAGCGGATCGGTAGCCTGTGGGGGCTGTTCTTTGGCATTCAATACTTTGCCAATCGTGATGGTGTCTCCCACTTTCGCAAGACGGACATCTTTAAGTCCCGTGGCAATATAGCCTGTTTCCCCCGTGCTGATATGAGTTCCTGCCGTCATTTTTGGCGCGAAAAATCCGACTTCTATGGGAGTTACGTAGGCGCCAGACGCAAAGAATTTCACACTTACCCGTTGATCGTAGCGCATTTCCCCATCGATAACTCGGATAAATGAAACGACACCCTTGTGTGGGTCAAACTGTGAAGAGAAAATGAGCGCGCGAAGTGGCTTGGTTGGATCTCCTGAAGGCGGAGGGATACGGTCAATGACTGCCTGCAATACGGCATCCACATTCACACCCGTTTTTGCTGATATTTCTATCATCTCTTCATCGGTAAACCCCAGACTTTGCAGTTCTTTACGCGTCTCAGCTATACGGGCATGCGGCATGTCCACCTTGTTTATTGCAGGAATGATTTTGAGGTCATGAAGCCGTGCCTGATGGAGATTTGCCAGTGTTTGTGCCTGTACACCCTGCGTGGCATCCACAACCAATATAGCGCCTTCACAAGCTGCCATACTGCGGGAGACTTCATAGCCAAAGTCTACGTGGCCGGGCGTGTCTATAAGATTGAGAATATAGTCTTTGTACTTCATCCGCACCGGGGCGAGCTTAATGGTGATGCCGCGCTCGCGTTCGATAGGGTTGCTGTCCAGCAGCTGCGCCTGCATATCCCGTTTCTCTACTGTTCCTGTCATTTCCAACAGCCTATCAGCAAGCGTGGATTTTCCATGGTCTATATGCGCAATAATAGCAAAATTCCTGATGTGATCCTGATTCATGTATGTGGATTATATCAGGAACACACGCGTTCTGTGTAATACCAACACTGATTTTAAAGCTTAGCTTTAAAATTATGTGGAGCGTTTGAACGAGCTATAAAAAAAGTGCATCTTCGTGTTTCACATCTGTAATATCTTTCAAAAGCTTTGCGTATTCAATCTGATCTGTTACAAATTCTTTATACGAACTCGTATCTTTGAAAAAATATTGAATAGTTGAACAATCACAGAGCTTTGTAGATTCGATATCGACGTATTCTCTATATGATGACCATTTCCATTCTTCCGGCTTTTCCACGAGCGTCGCGATAACTGGGTTTAGATGAATATATCTGGATATATGCAGAAATAGGTCGTCCGATTCGATTACTTTTGCTTTGAACGTATACTCAAACAGCCGCCCAGATCTATGACTGTTCATATTAAAATATTTTGTGTAGCTGGTATCCAACTTATGCATAAACTCGGTAATGCCACCGCTTTCGATTTCCTGAAGCAGAAAATGATAATGATTGGGCATAAGGCAATAGGAAATTATTCTCACTTTTCGATTTAAAGCTAAGCTTTGATTTGTTTTGAACCGTGGGGTGGCGCTACCTGTGAATAGGATCAATCGCATCGTTTGTATAAAGCGAAGATACTGCCCGTACCGAAGGAACACCGCGCGCTTATCAACCCCGCGGTTATAGACATGAAAATATCCGCCCTCAAAAAATTGCGTTACCCTCATCTAAAAAGATCGTAGCACGGCGCTAGAAAAATTCAAAGCTTAGCTTTAAATTTAATTTTTCTGGGAGATGTCGAGGAGTTTTTGTATCAGTTTTTTGGGTACGACAGCATGGATAGATCGATTCTTCAGTATTTCATCACTCCAAAACGCGTTGAACTGTAGCTGTTTCATAATTGATATTCCATCTCTACCCAACGTATTAGCCAATTCTGCCTCTGCCACATCTTGTAATCGTAATAGACGAAACCAGCTGATAAGAATATTCCGAATTTTTGGTATGTATATGCCATTCCTGTTTTCCGGTGGCAGTGCAAACACGCCTTGCAACAGTGACACACGTGCATCCACACCGTCTCCAAATAACTCTTGTGCATAGCCATCAAATAATTCTGCTGCAGCACCTCTGGCTGCCAGCGTGTCGATATATCGTTTTCGCAACTCCTTCATAGGAACAATGCCACGATGCTGGAGCGCTGTTTTCATGTGATGTTCGGAGATCGGAATCTGATACGCGTATCTAGCGTCCAGTTTTTCGCGCTGCTGGGGAGGAAGATCGTCTCTACTAAGTAGATCTGCGAACCATGTGGCAATAAGAGGTTTGACGTGCTCATACGCTTTTTTGCTTGCGTGGTCATAGGAAAGCACATCGTGTACACTTTGTGGAATGACAGTGCCTGACGGATCTTGCATATCCGCTGTAGCCTGCGCTATGAGTGCTTTCACTCTACCTTCCACAACAGGCAGTAATAGTGTTTCGAATTGTTCAGTTTGGATTCCTGCAGCCGTAATCCAACGCTCATGTCCGTTTTCTATGATGAACTTGATGAATACATCTTGTGGAACAATTTTTGCATCTACGATAGCTCGTAAAAGGACGCTGTTACCTTCATGCCGTTCTAACATTTCATACCATATCGGATACGAGGTTCTTGTGTCAGTCATCCATGACGGATTTGCCATAACCATGAGTAAGTCTAAGCTGAATTTGGCTCCGAGAATTTCATCAATTTTTGTATATACCCTGGAATATTGTTCATAACTTGTAGGATGAAGAAGTGATGCAAGTTTTCCAGAAACTACATCCCGTATTTCTCGCCTTTTTTCAAACGAATATGCACTGCTTGCCCACAGTGATATTTGTTTGACTGTATCATCCTCGGCCGTGAATTTTCGGATGTTTCTGATTGTTTCAATGGCATCCGAGACAGTCGTTCGTTCCAGGACTTCTCTCGGGCTGGACTGACCATTTTCGAATATCTTTTTGAGCATGACGTTTGCTTCATGATTTTTTTTATCGCTACTTAATTCCCAACGCGATAGAATTGTAGCCATACTATCCGCCTGATCGATACCTTTTTGCCGTTGTATCAACCTATCCAACAACGTATTTGAATTGGGCACTTTCGACGATCTTGCGCCATACACCAATGCCTTCTCCACACAGGAAACTGCGGCATCATACCTATAAGATTCGAGTGTTTTTGGATTCGCCGATATGGTCGATACTGCAGATAACGACGCCTGTGCAAGTTTTTGCAACCCTGCAGCAGGTGCTCCTTTTGCTTTATCCAAAATAGTATCGATCCGCTGAGTTATACTCCGAATATCTTCAGAGATATGCTCAGGCTTTAACGCACGGATCCAGGATGTACATAGGTGTAGCTTCTTCTCTATCGGCATGATTGCATCAGACACCCTGAAGAGGTTAATTAATATGCCACCAAAATGTTGAGCAGTTTTGGGCATATCCGGCTCAAAGCTTTTTTTCATACAACGGGAGATCATTTGCTCGTCTAAAAATGGGAGTAACAGTTCTACATGCCTGCTGTATTCATCGTCAGCATAGTTCGCCCTCGCCTGCAACATACTGTGGAGCACTGTATCTCTCGTTTTTGGGAGTAGCATGGCAGCCCATGATCCTTTTAGCGCTGACTCTTGGGAGAGATTGGGCAGGTCAACTTTGGGATCATATAACCCACCGCGCAATCCCAGATAATGGTGAGGAATGAGCGGAAGAACCGACACTAAATCAGCTGAAATACGTTTGCTTTCAACTATTTGTGCTTCTTCGACGAAACCGGATGCCGTATCTTGAATGAACGCTTCTAGGGTCATAACATGTGGCAGGTGGCCTATTATAGCAATCCGCATGTAAAATGCAAGCTTTTACCAGCACGCGGATTTTATTGTGACATGGGATGCGGAAGTATATCACCAAAGATGTGTAACCAAGCACACAATCCCCCGTCATCTACTGGTCCAGTACCTTCGTAGTTTCAATACCAAGCGCCCACATCACTTTGAATCCCCATTTGGTGTCCAGCTGCAAAAAGGATATTTACACTATTGCAAAGCGCTATTTTATGGTATAGTACGCGCTTAGACTATATAAACTCCCTGCCAACACACTACTATTATGGCTATTGAACAGATAACATCCGTGCTTTCCTTTGATGCAACGACAGGGACAATCCAGTTTACGAGACGATCTACTCCGGTTGAACAACGTGCCATTATGGCAACGGGACAGGTCTGGCACGGCAAATTGGCGGAACAGAGACTTACACGCCTAAAGACTGACATAGTGCCAATCTATGCGAGTACCGGTATGTTTGTGACACCGACGGCAGATAGTAAATCTATTTCTATGGATAGTGTGAACAACCGATCAGCTGAAACCCCAATGGCTTTAGCCGTTAGAGTGAAGGGTGAAGCCACATCAGAACAAATCACCTTGATAACCCGCACATCAGCTCTGGAATATCAGGCATTTACATTCAGTGCTGGAGAGGAACACGCTGATTGGACACTGACTGGCCAGGCTACATATTCACAGGAAGATCTGCCGAATCATGTGGCAGCACCAGTCGTAAAGGCTGCGTCAAAACTTGATATCTTTGTCTAAAAGGTACCGGCTGCCGTTTGATTGTTGTACCCCAACGTAGGCTTAGTTCGCCCAGAACGTCTTTGTCGGAATTTCCGGTAATTTCTTAAGACCATCAATACCCTCTTTTCCTGCTTCCAAAAAGTAGCGCCGTACCAGATATTCAGGTCCCTTTGATAAAAATTGTTGTACCACATCTCCATCAAAATCCGTGCGCTCGACAACTGATTGTGCTAAAGCCTGCATTGCGTCTATGGAAATGCTGTTTGACCGTTTCCCTGCTTTTCTAATCGCTTCAAGAAAGTCGGATACCTCTTCTTTGGTACTTTCCTTTGTCTGAATGAGATTGCCCCGACCATTGAGCTCCATCCCAATGCGCTTCCAGGGAGTTTTGAGTGGAATAGTGTCTGTCTTTTGCTCAAAGCCTACCGCGGTGACCAGAGCACCCGCAATCATCGTAACGGTTTCCTTCACGCCAGGGCCAACCCGAAGTGTTAACAGCAATCTCCCCGTACCGTCTTTCATGTCCTCTGCTTTAATTAACTCTGTATGTTCCAGAAATATAGTTCCCTGTTTAGTCGTCAGTTTTTCTAGATTTTCTTCTACTTTTTGTTGAAACTCTGGACTCTGCCGTATTTCCTCAGTTGCCTGTTTCACAAGTTCAGTTTTCAGTCCTTTTTGCTCTTTGGCATGAATATCTACGTCCAGTAGCGAGGCGTTTGCTCTTTGTGCAATCGCCCACAATTCATTCACACGTGCCATAACTTTTTGCTTCTGTGGAACCTGCGGCCTGGCAAGTCCTTTCGGTCCGTAATATGCCACATAGGAATGTCCGATCTCGCTCTCAGGTATACCGCATTGCCTCGCCTTTTCCACAATGCCATCGATCCCTCGAATCAGCGCTTCTGCGGATAATCGGAGTATTTCCTGTTCTGAAGCCAGACGAAGTCTGCGCAGCGCATCCCTAAACCGCATCAATTGTGTATGAACAGGGATATCGCGTATGGCTATATTTCCTGCACCAATGGCTACGACAGGCGCAAGTGTACCATCCGGATGTCGAGCAATTCGTTTATTCCCTACTAACCATTCCGGATTGGCTATCTTGCCTGTTATTTCCATTTGATTCATCGCTGCGATGTACTCTCGTGAGGTAAATATTGATTTATGACTGTAGTCTAAATCGTCACGTTTCTTTTCCTTGCCTCCTGTTGCCAGAATTACGCCATCAAACCCCATTGCATCAATCGCACCAGCGAAACTGGGGTCAGTCATATCAAGTCGAGTTTCTGGCAGATAGAGCACGTTTTTGTGCTCTAATATCTGCATAGCATCTTGATTTACATCCCGTTTTTCTTTCCCTTTTTCTACGATAGAAAGTCCTGCACCATGCCCACCAAGTCCGCCCGGAATCGGATCTGCATCCACTATCACGGCAAATCCGCCCGCCTGTATAATCTCTTCAGCTGCTGTAATGCCTGCATATCCTGCTCCGACGATAAAAAATACCGGTCCGTCGTGTGTTCTAAGCGTCTCTAGACGTGCAGAGATGGTGTCAGCATGGGATGTACTGATTTTTTCCCGTATGTGCCGTATAGCATCAGCCTCTGTTAGATATGTTTTCCCTTCCGGAACAAGCAATTGTGCAAGGGCATTCGCCCGTGATTCCCTGCTGGTTTCCTGAACAACCATGTCTGGCTTTCTATTTGGCGTATGCAGCATGCGTTCTTTCAACGAATTTGGAATTTGATGGAGCGTTTTTCGTTTTTGTTCCCGCACCTGCAAGGTATTCCACCCATCCTGCCCCGCCATAAACAGCTCGTAGTGCGCAGCCCTGATATTTCTAATCGGCTGGAATTGACCATGCCCCCTGGAATACGCCAGGCTTCCTTCAGGCGTGACAAATACACTGCCAGTGTGGTTTGACGCAATACCTGACATATGGATGCGGACAGCTCCACCTGTTTGAGGATATACCATAGCATGTGTGCCGGTAGGAACGATCTTCCCCACTGTCCTCTCCAGGTGCACACTTCGTGCGGCAAGCATTGATTGCACTACCCGTACTTTGTCGTATCTGATACTGCCCTCCGGGAGGAAGCGGCCTCTTCGATACACGACAACCGTAGTATCTCCGGTATCATGTGATACCTCTAGGGTTCCGGTTTTTTTATTGATAATATATCTGCCCTTTACTTCGCCTTGCATGGATTCACACACGTACGCCAGAAGGTCACCATCGGCCCCCATGCGACGGACAAAATAGTTTCCGTTATGGTCAGGATGATCCAAGGGAAGCGGGTTTTGTACAAATCCGCTTCGGTGATCAAATCCGAGGTTTATACCATGATCTGATTTCAATATGGTTCGTCTCCCGTGACGCTGCCACTGCCCTTTTTCATTTTTGACCATAATGGCACCGCTGTGTGTGACAAGAATATTTAATGGAATTTCCCGACCGAGAGCACGAAACGCCTGTGAATCTACCCGTCTGGATTTTAAAAATACTTCTACGCCTATCGGATGCCCATCTGGTGATTCAACAGTTTTCGTTCTGATCGCAGATGCCCTAAACCGAGATCTGCGTCCTCCAATTTCTGTAAACAACTCAGCAAGAGGATTCTGACTCGGTTCTCTTCCGGCCATTTGAGCCGTGGCTTTTTCGTATGCGAGCGCGTTTTGGCCTGCTGTTTGAAACATGCGTTCAAATTCGCTTCGTACAGTCTGGTGTAAGTGCAGGAGGCGTTCTTTTTTATACGCGTCTAGCGGGAGACTTTCTACGACTTCCAAAAATTTTTCTTTTCCCTTGAGCACCTGTGGCCCATATGCTTCCGTGTACATATCCATCGTGTATTCGTCTTTGGGAGTCTTCGGCTCGTCTTCAGGTAGCCTGTATGTCTTTTCGTGCTGACCAAATGGAAGAGCATTTGTCTCTGACGCTTTTGCGGCTATGTACCGGATGGGGTCTACCGCATCTGCATTCGTATAGCGAGCTCCTTGTTCTATTTGGATTGCCCGAATATGTGCTACGGATTCTTCGTACGGCTGTGTATGTGGCACAGATAACGATGTGAGTGACTCAGGGAGCGAATCAGGTGTTGTGATGAGCATGCCTGTTTGAACGTAATAGGGAGGTTCCGGCTCATAGGGTTGTAAGCGTACAGGAGCGGGACTCGGATATTGCACTGCAAATACACCTGTTTTTCCCCATTCCATGGCGCCAAGCACTCGATACTCTTCTGATCCTTTTGTACCCGGTACAAACACATTCGCGCCCTTCTCATGTGGAAGGTTCAATTGTTTTCTCACAGTCGCAACGCCTTTTTCTGCTAATTGAACAACATTAATACTCGAATGTTCCAGCTTGTAAGTACGTGCTATTTGATCAACCAAGAGGGCAAGCTCTGTAATTTTTTTCGCGTCTGCGCTTGCTGCCGTTTCTGACTGAATCACCACGCCGTGTGGGACACCTGCTTTGTCACGGGTCCATGGAAATAGGGCGGGATCCATATACCCTTTGGTAGAAATGGATTCAAGTGCTTTGGATACCAACTCATCTGACCGAACCACTCTGGGAGAATTGGGAAGCGTAACCGAAGACTTTAATACATCTTGTTGCGGAAGTATCGCAGAAAAACCATAGTGCTTGGCTGCTTCTGCAGCTGATGTATCTTTAAAGCCACATACCAGATCAAATCTGGGATTCCTCAACACCTCAAGCTCATGTGTACTAAGCCCCAGAGCACGTTTTAGCTCGACGTGTTGCAGTGCGTGTTTCCAATTCTCTGAAAACTCATGTGGCGTTTTTGCGCCATCAAACAATACTACATGCGCATTTGGATCTGCTTCTAGCACCGCATATGCCGCTTCCAGACCCAGCCTTCCTGATCCAAGTATTGCAATAGGATTGTTATTTTGCTTTGATTCAAATGCCCGTTTTTTTTCCTGATAGGATGCGTGCATATCTCTGCCGACCTGGGTATCCAGCGCCCATGCATATGACATCATCTCAAAGGAGACATTGTATCCTGTTGAAGCCGATCTATCCGGATCAGTACGGAGATATTCGGACAAATCAACATTTTCAGGAAAAACAGCTGTTTGTTCCATCGTGTGTACCATAAAACATAAAAACCTTATGGGTTTCCATAAGGCAATGAACGGATTATACCACTCTCCGGACATGATGCAATACATTACAGGATAGTATGCGAATCTCTGGTTTCATATGTTTTGTCCTACCATGGCGCCAATCCGTGTTCTGCACCCGGAATCCGCAAGAGCCTCTCCATGATCAATATCCAGTGCTAACGCGCAATGCATGCATGGTATAGGCACATCCAGACTTCTCCCCGTTCGTCTCAGGAAATTTGCGTTCCATTGATTGAGGAGCGATTCAACAAGAAACGGCTCAGATCTTTACCTAACTTTCCGAGGAAACCCTACCGAGCCTTCGTGACGTTATGCATACATATCGTCATATAGGATATATTTATCAGATTTTTTTGAGAATTTTTTTGTACTTTTCGATCGGGACATCAGCACTATGTTCAACCTTTTTTGCCTGAATGCTCGTTAGCCCCTCTGTGAGCCACATCAACCGCTTAAACGCTTTTGCACCCATTTTACTTTTCATTTTTGTTTTTCCTTGTGAATACTGGAGATAGTCGTGCAATTCTAATGTAGCGTTATACTCACGACAAAACGATTCAACAACCTCATATCCTCGCACTGCCTCTATAAAATCCCCAAGGGCAACCATACGACCTTCCACCCTGCTTGTGGCATCCACGGGCATCCCACGAAGCATAGCACGCCTAAAACTGTCGTGAACATCACGCATAATTACTTTTACCCGTACTGCATATTGTTTTTTATCTATGGCTGTGTGAAGCATCGGATTATTGAGCCATGTTTTTTTACGGTGTAGTGGCGTCTGTAATACCATAGAGCGCTTGGTCGCAATACACTGAGCCATGAGGTTATCTGCGAATCGCCAAGCTACTTCTCTGAATTCTTCTACTTCTTGCTGATTTTTCGGATTAAAATCGGGTTTCAGTTTTTTGCGGATTTCATCTATATCGATATTGACCGCTTTGCCGGGCTGGCAATCTTCATCTTGTTTAAAAACTTCTGTTTTGCCGCATCCAGGAGGGCCTACTAAGACTATAATATTTGGGTTTTCCGATGGTTCTACTTCATTAAGATATGTATTTATCAACGTTTGGTGTTCTTCCATTTTTTTTGGAGCATATATAGGTTGAAACGCGGATTCTGTAGATATGTTCCTGCTTTTTTTTCGCCCCATGAGTCTTTCGGATTTCCACGTTATGTACGATAATCGAAGCCTATTGTTGGATACCATTGCAGAGATCGCATCAAGATATGTTTCCGGAGTTAGTCCTACCCTGTTGAGACTTTCAACCGCATTTTCCCTGGCATCCCGCACAATCTCATGAATGGTATTGATATGGTATTCTACCCAATCTGAGTGTATAACTGCCTTAAGAATATCACGCCGCTCTTGCGGCATAGGGAAAAACCGACGCGCTATATTGAGCATATCCCCGAAATATCCTGATGCCCAGACTTCCGGATCGTGCACACCATCAACTCCGGCTTTCCGATATACTGATAATCCCCGTTCAGACATCGTGAGAGTATACTATTATAGGGTATAATAATCAAGTATGTTGTTAGAAACTATGCAATATTTTGATATAGTCTTATAGTAGTTGATTCCCACTTGATTTTGGCATATAATTGTCAGATATAATACAAATAAACAGTGCGACTTCGCACTTTTTTTCTTTTTATGGGCATAGCTGAGGTACAAACACATACCGACGGACACTCTGCTAATGGGTGGCTACAGCGCGCAGCAAGCCATACTCACCCCCCCGAAATACTACGTTCGGCGTTTGCATCGTTTCCCGAATCTGTAACGATCATGGAGACCAATATGTCTCAAATTCAACGTGCTGAGGAAATTCGCATCACTCTTCTTGCTCAATTGGATAAGACCCATGCACTACATACCTCTACCAGTACAGAAGTGCTCACGTTACATGCGCTCGATGAAAAAATGCGAGATTATGCTATCAAAACGCTCAAAACAACATACGGGCATGGTATAGAAAAGATAAAAGAATTGGAAACAAGCATTGCAGCAATGAATTCGGTACCCTCCCTTGGCACACCTGAACAATTACAAGCTCAAAAACGTCAGCTTCGTGCGTATAAAGCTCAACGTACCAGACACGAACGGCGTATTTCCGCCCGAGAAGGCCTCTCCCCAGAAGAGCAGGAAACATATTCACAACTTCAGGCACTCTATCCCAGATACGCCTATCGACATGAGCAGCAGATTAAAAAACGTATTGCTCTGGTAGACAGCATCACCAAACGAGCAATAGACGCTATACGAACGAGTGAGGTGGTTCGTTCTCCGAGCATATATCGGAGGTTGGATGGACGATCTGGAATTTCCTACAGCACTCCGGAAGGCGCACGTGCACATGATTCGCTTTTTCTTTTTTGGATGCTGCCGAAAGAAGCGCTCGCAGCTAAAGCAATCGTTCGACACGAGACCACATCACTTATTCGGGAAGGTCAATGGAATGTCCTGGGTGGCAAAGAATTCAGCGACCTCATTGCACTTTACGAATTTTCATATGGACCCCGCTTTGTTTCAGAAATACGTACCGAAATTGCCACCACAGTTGCCAGACACATACGAGATCTCGAAGCAGGACGCGTAGAGATCGTTTCTCGAAGAGGAAAACAGGAAGCGATATACCCAACCTACGACACGGATATGCCCATTCTACGCTTAGCTGACGTCGATGGCATGTTTACTCTTATGAAGAGTATTAATGAATACAATCAATCTGCAACAGCGGGTGATCCATCTGCGATTGGAGAGTCATTCACCAGATTAACTGATAGCATACAGCGACAACATGCAATCGTTTCTGTACAACAACGTGAATCCCTAGCGTGGACCCTTCTCTCCATTCCCGGACTGAACATTGATGCTGTAGCGGACATGATCCATCGATTTGGTGAAGATGAGCATCGGTCTGGTATGGGATATATCAGCAGGCTTCCTATGATCTCCAGTCGCAGCGCAAAACGGTCTTCCCGATACGCTGAGATTGTGTTTCAAGCATACAATCGCGATTTATTTGCCTGGCCGTACCCACCAAAATACGAAGCACACAGTAGGACAATACCTCCGGAACAAGGATATTCATGGACAAAGGACCCGGTAAAACGACAATTGACTCCGGAAGGTGTTCAGAATATGGAGTTATCTGTACGGGCGCAACACATGTTGCGTCTGAGTCGCCGCGGGAAAAACGAAGTGCTCCCGCCCATGATTGTTAAATCTCCAACTCCACACAGTGTTATTGAGGTGACGTCGGCAACTGAACAGAAAAGTCTTGCCCAATCTGAGGGACCCAAACAACCAAGCAAAGAAGCCCTTCCCCCGCAAATTTCTCGAGATAAACAGTGGAAATCTATCACGAATGCAATGAAACGGTTAGTAGATGAGGATACGCCGGAGATCATGGAATTGTTTGCAAAAGCAACAGATGCAACGCATGTTACCGGTACTGATGTGATTGCGTTACTCGAATTAGTTTTCAATACACTCACTCCCGAGGAGAGCGCATTATTCCCCTCGGGAACGTATGATGTCGTGCGACAACTCGCGGGAAACTTTATGGCGCATCCTGAGGCGTATATCAGCCCCGCGAAGCGCAGGAACAAAGAAGGGAAAGTCGTGCCGACATATGTGGTAGTGTATCAAAATCCCCTCTCTGCCTCGTCTTCTTTCACTAGCTGATAGTACGCATTCTGGACTCAACTTGCCCAATCACACGTGTGCCATTGACTGAGTTTCTATCTCCTGAACACGTATCAAACACTACGACAAATACGCAATTGAGACACTTTTTAGAGGGCTAATCCAAAAAGCAGTAAGAAGAATCCTCCGGCAATCACCGCCGCTCCCAAGACTGATGGGCCCGTTCCTGCAACAGGTGTTTGTGGTGTCGGCTCTATGACAAGCTCATCACATTGACATGTGGTCTTCTCTGTACAGCTCGGATTGCGACATGCGGAATCTATACACACAAGTCCGGATGAACAATCTGTATTTACTGTGCAGGCGCTGTTGCACCCGACATATGCAATAGGAGTCGGGGTTGGTGTGGCTGTGACAATTGGCGTATTGGTCGGTGTATTGGTCGAACACTGACATGATGACTGCTCTGTACACTGTGGATTTCTGCATCGACCGTCAGCACACACCATACCCGAGTTGCAGTCAGTATTGATTGTACAGACCGAATCACAGCCCACGGTAGACGTGGGAGTAGCTGTTGGTGTATGGGAGGGCGTGTTTGTTGGTGTATGGGTAGGCGTGTCTGTGATTGTGACAGTACTTGTTGGTGTATGAGTTGGTGTATGAGTCGGCGTATTTGTCGGTGTGTTTGTTGACTGTGGACTTGTGGGTGTAGGAGTATCACCGCCGCCACCACCACCGCCGCCACCACCACTCGGCACACAGTCCGAATTCTTACAGGAATATCCAGGGGAACATGTTGTCCAGTGGCCAGCACCATCGCAGACCTGCCCTTTATTTGGTCCGCTTGCGACAACACCTATCCCGTTTGTAACGTAACAATTTCCCAAATTATTCGCGCAATTTCCGCCAGTAACGACTGGCCTACACGTATCTGTTCCAGGATCACATGCCATATCCATAGAACACTTTCCCGTATTACCCACCGTACCCTTTCCACATGGTCCACCCGGTTGATTGTTTCCCAGTGGTGGAGCACCCGGTCGACCGCAATATTGGTCACAAGTCATGCTAGTATTATGATTACACTGAAGACTGCCATTGCAGTTACAGCGATACCCGTCTATACATTCTTCTCCCGGATATAAATAGTCTATTGCTGCCCTATTGCGAATATCATTTAACGATTGCCGTTGAGAAATATAGTAGACAGCCACAGGTAACGCGATAAGCAATATGAGCAACACGGCCATAATTCCGACGCCTGAGAATTTTCGCTTGTTTTTCGCAGGCGGCATATCGTCTGTTTGAGAAGGATCAGGCGGGATAACTGGAGATGTCGCATCACTACCAAGCAGCGCAGATTCAACAGGTGGTGGTGCCGGAGATTGTGGAGTCGAGATAGTGTCATCAGATAGCACCGGAGGCG
>CAYGFH010000004.1:0-116380 GCA_964349125.1 uncultured Gammaproteobacteria bacterium | reverse complement strand
TTGTCCAACCCGGATGGTACGATCCCGGATCACCAACACCGGATTCCATCGCAGAGCTCACCATGGAACAAGAAGACACTCCCGCACTCACCGGAGATATACCGGACTATGGCCTTGCCGATCCTACCGGCCGCATCTGGGACAATATCCTCGTTGCTGATCAGGCGGCTGTGGCCAATATGAAGGTGGGGGGATTGGAAGTAACAACGCTTGATGCTGATGCGGCGATACTTGCGTCCCTTCGTGTGGAAAATAGCGGCACATCATTTAGAATTGAAAACGGCACTGTCATATTTGAAAGTGGACAGGGGGAGTCAGTATTCCGTGTCGATTCATTGGGTAATGCCTACTTAAAAGGCATCCTCACGGCTGACGGAATACGGGCAAACCAGATAGAAGGATTGGATATTCTTGCCAAAAACATCATAACGGATTCACTACAAACGATGTCATTCACACATCAGTCGACGGGATCATCAGATCTTGCCGAGAATGTGTTGGGAGCAACGGATCTGGCGATTATCGGTAGTCTCACGGCTTCAGGGTCAAGCACATTCACAGGGGAAAGCATATTTAAATCTCTGGTGACGTTCTGGAACAGTATCATTGTTAGGGGAAATGCCCTGTTTGAAGGAAAAGTTACCGTAAACAGCGATACGGCGGGTACCGCCGTCATCCCGGCATCAAGCATGTCAGTGTACATCCCGTTTGAAACGCCGTTTGACGCGCCGCCTGTGGTGACTATTTCACTGGTGGTCACATCCGCAACTGACAGTGCGTTTCTCGGAGACGGTACACGCGCGGCTGTTGCCGATGTCACAGCAAATGGATTTACCATTTTGCTAGATATGGCAGTGCCTCGGGATCTTGAATACAACTGGGTGGCACTGGCAGTCAAAAATCCTCGACGCGTAGTCGGAACGGGGATAGGGGCTTTGCCCACTGCTACACCCACAGTGTCAACCTCGCTCACACCGTCACCCGTCCCGGTTAGTCCCACACCAACGGAACTTGTGACACCAACCCCGATTGAATCGGGGCCAACGCCTACTATACAGCCGACGCCTACTATTGACGTTGAGCCAACTGCGACCGTGACACCGACTCCTGCGCCATAGACACGATGTGTGCCTTGAATGCGTGCATGCGAATTGCTAGTATGTGAGGAAATGCCCAAAAAATATCGAATATGCGCGAAAAAGTAAAATCAAATTGGTTATCAATATCAGTATTAATATTTGTATTGATCAGTTTAGTTGTTCATTATCTGCTGTGGAAAAATCCGCCAAAGAACACATTAAAAGAGGAGAAAAAAGAATACTCACTGCTGGCCAAGCGTATTTTCGTCGATGATCCGACGGATATATTGGTGAACTTTATCCCGCTTCGAAAGAAACTACGAACCATAGTCGAACCATGGGGTGATACATTCAGCTTTTACTTTGAATATCTCCCGACAGGTACATCCATCGGTGTCAATGAAAAAACAGAGTTTGAAATTGCTTCACTGGTTAAAATCCCCACAGCTCTTGCGTACTACCGTAAAGAGGAACAGGCAGGATTAGGGTTTGGAGAAAAAATTGTCACACTGGAAGAAAAGCATCTTGACCGGGGATATGGGGATCTGTGGGAAAAAGGAGCGGGTTTTCAGATCAGCATTGAGGATGCGATGTACCGTATGCTTGCTCTGTCAGATAATACCGCCGCCAATGTAATTGCAGATACGATTCCCCAGGATTATTTCACGGGCGTTTTTGACGGGCTGGATATCACCATGAATGACAAAAACGGCGTGTTGGTTATATCGACAAAAGGGTATGCGTCGATTTTGAAATCATTGTATTTTGCAGGTGTTGTCAGCAAAGAAAACTCCCAGAAAATTTTGGATATTCTCGCCCGTACACCGTTTACTGATAAGCTACGGTCTGGAGTTCCGGAATCAGTCACCGTTTCACACAAAATCGGCGTGTATGGGGATATTTATCAGGATTGTGGCATCGTATATGAACCCAACCGTCCATACCTGCTGTGCATGTATTCAAATTCCACAGAAAAAGTCGCGTCCGCGCGCATGAGCGAGATATCAAAGGAAGTGTATTCATTTGTACACAGCGCAAATACAGTAGAATAACAGTATGAAACGATTTGCGCCGATTCCTATCGGAGTTGTAAGCGGTATAGGAATCCTTTGTATATTTTTACTGCCGTTTGTGGGCAATCTCCACCGACCTGCTTCTTTATTTCACAATGACTGGTATTTGCTGACCTTTATGCTAGATCACTACATGACGGTGATACAGTCAGGGAATTGGGCCGATTTGACGACATACCCGATGTATTACGGATTTCCTAATTCGATATTTTTCGGGGAATTTTTTCCCGTCCACATCCTTGCGGGATTTCCGTTGTATGCGCTGACACACAATATATTTCTTGTCTCAAACGTCCTCGTACTTTGCACGGTGCTCTTCTCGTATGCATCGATGTTTTTGCTTGGGTTTTATCTTACAAAGCGTATGTGGCCGTCTGTGATAGCAGGCATCATATATGCGGTAAATCCGTTTATCATGGGGCGGTTTCCTGACCACCTGTTGGTGCTAAACGGCGGATTTCTCCCGCTTATTCTGCTTTGTATAGAGCTCCTGTTTGAAAAACCGCACCGTGCTACTATGATGTGGTTATTTCTCCTGTTCATAGGGCAATTGCTCACCTCTACCATTTATTACTCCATCTTTTTAACGGTACTGCTTCCTATTTACGTAGGGATGCGAGGGAAAACACTGGGATGGCCGGAGAAATCAGCGGTGGTAAACAGGGGAACACTGATCGGTTTGATACTATTCTTGTTGAGTATCACATCTCTATATACTATGTATTCGAAGGGGAATGCGAACCTTTACGCAGCAAGATCACAGGAATCAACAGTATCCTACAGTGCGATACTATCAGACTGGGTATTCACCGCGCCTAATAATGTGTTGTATGGACGGGTAAAGCCGTGGGCAGCAGCGCAATTTCCTTCGGTAGTGCGGGAGGGGATCTATTCGGAACATAATTTATTTACCGGTATTATTCCGTTTTTTCTCGGACTATTTGGACTTTGGGTGCTTGTTTTCAAAAAACGGGATGCACGGGTGGGTGCCATCTGTGTCATAGGTATACTCTCCTGGCTTTTCACGTTTGGACCCGAGTGGACGTTTGGGGACGGTGTTCGGATTCCCGGGATATATGGGCTAATTGAATCCGTTCACCCGTTATTTGGATTTTTACGGGTTCCTTCGCGGTTTGGTGTCTTTGTTTTCCTGGCTCTTTCAGTCTGTGTGGCGTACGGACTTTCCTGGGTGCAACTTCATCTGTCAAAAAAACGCTATCTTACACTTATACTCTGTGTGACAGTCGGGATACTGGGAGAGTATATGATTCGTCCAATTGAGTTTCTGAACCATGATCCGTCTATGGAGCGAGCATATACTGCCATCAATTCCCGATCGGATATCCGCATTTTGGCGGAATACCCGATGGGAAATTCCATCGACTATGCGTTTCCACAGGCCCGGATGGAGGAGCTCGACGCGCATTATTTGGCGTATGCGCTCCTGTATCACAACAAAAAATTGTTGAACGGTTACTCAGGATTTATCCCGCGTGAGTATCAAAAGCGTGCGGATTTTTTGAGTGTAAATTTCCCGACTCGCAGCAAACTCACGCAATTGAAATCCTGGGGAGCAGATGCGCTGGCAGTTCATAGAAGTGAGTTTAGGGAGAAAGGGCAGTACGAAGATATCACATCTTCACTATCGGCACTGGATGTACCGATACTAACAACAACGAAAGATTTGGTTATCTATGATCTTACAGCCTGGTCAGCCGATCCATAGTTCACGTCAAGGATGGCAATGGTACAAACTACAGCCTGGTCAGCCGATCCATAAGGTCTTTTCTGGCATCTTCATCTACCGTTTTGTCCACTCCTCGTTGCCAGAGCGTTTTTACTTCATCAGCATTATTTTTTGATTGTTGCAAAAGCAGTTCTCCCAGGCGGATGTAGATAAGCCCTCTGTCATCGGCCAATGATAATGCCTTGCGATACAGATCAATTGCCTTGGTTCTGTCGCCATCCTTCAGTGCCAGTTCCGCGAGGTTCATAAGAGGGGACTCAAACGTCGCATCACGACTAACGGCATCTTCAAACCGTTCGATCGCTTTCTCATATTCACCCTGTTGCAGATATATATACCCGAGTGCGTTGGAGGTGCGCGCTGATTTCACAATCGCATCCATGCGTTCATATTCAGCAAGTGCACGGTCAATGTTACTTGGATTAAACGGGTTTCGCAGGTACGGTGTGGCTGCTTTTGTTTCCAGTTTTTGGAGTATGGCATCGTTGACTCCATCGCGCTTCACAAACACCTGACTGTCATCGTCCCAGAATACGAGTGACCAGGAAGGATCAGTATTCAGAAGCCTGGCAATGCGCCGCATGACATTGTGTTTTTGTGTGACGATAATCGCAAAATTGATGTTGTATTTGGAAAAATAATCATTGACGAAGGCAAGGTATGATGCATCATCCAGTCGTTTTTGTGTTGCCAGTTTTATATAGTCATGCATTTCACAGCACAGATATACCTCGGCACGCCCGTCTATGAGAATCTGAAGCTCAGGATATACGGCATACATCATGTAGCCGCCGTAATTATAGTCATTAAACATCCTGCCTTTTAAGTACTTTTTTGCAAACTCAGCGGCGTTGACCGGGTAGTAATACCGTGTTGTTTTTATGGTATAGCGCTTCATGACGAGGAGTCGGAAATAAAATATCAGTACCAGTACAGTCAGTACCCATACTGTAATTTTCATCCAATGTTTTGTTATGGTCGGCATCACGCTGTTCCACACGCGGGCCAGTATAACGACAAATCCGAATATGCCGGGGAATACATTGCGGGCTGCGGTAAATCCCATAGCTCCCATGATAAAAAAAGGCGCCATGAGTAGTAGTGAGTGTTTTTTGCTATCTCTGAACCAAGCGATGATGTACCCTGTTGTGGCAAGCCCAGCCAAAATATAGTAGAGAAAAACGCCCAGCGGATTGTCCTGACTGGTGGGCGCTCCCCATTCCGCAACAAAGTTCCCCAAAAATTCCCGGTTTATAAAGAATGTGTAGAGGAGCTCATAATCCCGCCAGATTTTAGGTGGAAGCAGCGTTACACCTGCGTTTATAAGCGCATATAGAAACAATGTCTTTGAGACTTTTTTGTATTCATTTTCTTTGGTTAATAGCATTTGAACAATGCTTATGCATCCGAATGCAACAAGCATTCCCCAGGAGAGAAATCCGGTCGAGTGGATGTTCGTCCAGATAAGGGTGAGAAACGGGGTCATCCACAACAGGTTTCGCTTCCTGTGCAAAAATAGCAGAATAACGTACAGATGCACAGCCAGAAATGTATATGCGATCACATGCGGGCGTGCCGTATAAAATTCAAAGGTTGAGGAAAAAAAGAAAAACGAAAGAAACAGTGCCGTTCCTGTTGAAACATGTCCCACAAGCCGCAGTATTCTGTTAAGCGTATAAAAGAGTATACAGGTCACAATTCCGATGACGGGGGGGATAATCCATAATCCGATCAGGCTAAGCCAATACACAAACAGTTGAAATCCCCATTCAAAAATAATCCACTGCCTTCCTGCTGCGGAATACGAGAACGGCTCCAAAAATGTGACGCCATGTTGTGCTATATATTCTCCCGCTTTTATATGAAACCAGATATCGAAATCGCGCAGTGGGAGCCTGGCCCAGTGGAAAATAAACCCTAAGAAGGCGAGTTCATAAATCCATGGAAGATATTTTTTGAGTGACGTCATAGCGAATTGATCAGCTGTTCTACCGCCCGCTTCTCAAGCGGATTACTGGTGGATTTCAAAAACTTCATGTAATACTCTTTTGCCTTCTCTATATTATTTTCGCACCTTTGATAGTATTGGCCAAGGTATCGGTCTGTGGCATTTGGCAGGCGGATGGTTGGAGAAAAGATCAGTTTGCCATAGCTTTTTTTCTCCGCCAACATCAACAACTCTTTCGCCCGTGGGCAATCTCCGGAGGCTATGGCATACTTTCCCAGTAATTCAGCAGTTGCTACTGTCTCAATTGCACTTCGCACACCAAATGAATTAGGCAGTGGGAGAATTTCCCGGACTCTGTTTACCTCTTCCATTTTATTCAATGCCAGTCCGACTTCTGCCAATCGAACGGTGTTTTCGATTGATGTCGGTTCATTTTTTGCCAGCTCTATCAGATCTGTATATGCCGTATCCAGCATTCCCGGCTTTGCGGGAGGAGACCGCAGCGGATCTACGGCGTCATATGTCATAAGTTTTTTTTCTACAGCAATACGCCGGTCAACCAGGATAAAAAATCCGTCTGTTGTATACACCAACGCCCATGAATCCGCGTACAACAGTGGTTTGTACACAGCACTCGTTGTCATATCAGCTATGATCACCGATATAGCGTATTTGGCGACAAATGCTTCGATGGACAGTTTCCCTTCATCAAGTTTTCGTACTTCAGCGAAAATTCCCGTTGGCTGGTACAGGTCATCACGGGTATCATAGAGTATCTTTGATTCTGGCAGTTCCCACGAGATATGTGCTCCCATTTCCTGTATGGACATGATGTTTCCCTGTATGCCGTGAGCGCGTAAAAACTGCATGGGTTTTTTGGTAAATTCTTCGCCTGTCCCGACCGAAAATGTGGCAAACCGAATGACAGACACACACAGAGCGATGACAGTTATCCCTATGGCAACCAATCGCGTCATTTTTTGGGGTAGTGCCCCGATCGCAAAAAACAGGAGTGGGGAAGCTAAGATCGGGGAGAGATTTATAAACCGTACACTGTTGTATGGTGCCACTACCATTGCCGCCAATATAATTGTCATCCAGATGCCTGCCGATTTCTGCTTTTTGTATACAGCTGTACAGAGTGCAAGGATAACCAATAGTGTGAACATGAGATACGAAACCACCTGCCACTGGTAAAACAGCACCAGATCAGGCCGTGCGGGATTGATTGTTTCAAGGATTGGCAGCCATTCTCCTGTATGCGGGGCGATGGCGGGTATTTGCAGGATGTAGAGAAAGCTTGAAAGTCCGTATCCGTTCAGGCATGCTGCAAATGCCGATAGAAGTGTAATGACACTATCTCTAACTTTTTGAGTTGATACAAAAACGACAAACAGGCCCAAAACCACAACACCGAGAAATGCCGAAGATCCGTACAGTATTCCCCACAGGAAAAAAAGCAGGATATACCAAAGAGAAAGTTTCGTCCGATTTGCGAGACCCAACAGTACAAGCGAAAGAAAAAACGGGGATAATATTTCAGGCCGTGTCGGCCAACGGAGGCTCAAAAGTGCGGCAATCAGTGTTACCACTGGATATGAGAGTATTGTCGGTATGTGGAGCCGTCTTGCAGCAGTATATAAAAACCATATGGTACCCACCCCGAGAAGTGACGTAAACAGTGAAATACCGATAGGCCCGACAGATGAGTAAAGCCAGTAGTATATAAGACCCGTGCCCCACGCGTATGCCACCCACGGCTTCCCGAGTGCGGTAAACGAATAGGAATCTGTGTAAGGGAGCGCGTGTGTCTGCCAGATATCACGACCTGTGTTCAAATGATGGTAAAAGTCAGAGGCATTGATGGGGAACAAAAAAAGGACGGCAATTCCAATCCAAAAACAGAGCTTCAAAAGCCGTAATGCCATAGCAGGGTCTATGATATACCTATCTTGCTCAGGTTTGCAGCCCCTTTGTTCATCGGGCGAAAAAGCTGATTAGATAGGTATATACTGAAGTAACACATGTTGCGCTGTATCGTTACGTGAGTATATCATGAGTGAAGCCATGAAACAGCTTCAAAGAATCCTCTCCCACTGGGCATTTCCAATTCTGGTTTTTGCAGTAACACTACTGCTTGGCGCAACAATGCATCCTCTCTGGGGGGATGAAGCGGAGTCTGCTCTTTTTGGCCGCAATATCGTCTCCTACGGTGTCCCAAAAGGGTGGGATGGGGTGAACATCATGGGGATAAACAATGCGGTGGTACTGGATAAGAACCTCGTTAACCATACGTCCCCGTGGGGGCAATATTACCTTGTCGCAGCGTCGTTTGTTTTGTTTGGGCAATCCGCATTTACGGCACGGTTACCCTTTATTATGCTCTCCCTCTTATCGATGCTTATTGTCTACCGATTGGTGTCAGATGTCACAAAAGATAGACATTCAGCATATCTATCCCTATGGATTATGGCTCTGTCAGTCCCGTACATCCTGTTCTCGTATCAGGCACGGTACTATGCCATCAATACGTTCTGTGCACTTGTCATAGCACTGTCAGCGTACCATATGTATAGAAAGTCGGGGAGAATTTGGAATGTGTGGTTTGCCCTTGCTGGCAGTGTCTTTTTTTACGGGAATTATGTAGTCTTCGCCGCATTTTATGCAGCCATTGTTTTGACTGTCCTAGTCGCCGGAATTCGGACAAAACAGGTCTGGCCGCTTTTTCGTTCGTTTTCCATCTCCACAATTCCGATTCTTCTGTTCACCGTCCCGTGGTATATACTGCTAAAACCATTTGATAGCAGGGGAACAATAGCATCCTATACCACACAGGAATTTATAACCTATTTCGGCATGATGTTTTTGGAAGCGGTAAAACCGTTTAACCAAAATAACGCTTTACCGATAGTATTTCTCCCGGCTGTTTGTATATTTCTGTGTCTCAAATCACTGAGGATAATTCGAGCAGTGTTATTTTTTCTTGGGGTTGCCGGGATATTTCTGACTGCGATGACGTTTTTCACGCTGCTTGCGGAAGTGGACACCTCGTTTGTGCATATACGGTATACCATGATGATTTTCCCGTTTTTTGCCATTGTCTCGGCCATGCTGATCCGTCACGTCATGCTGATCCAAAAGACGATTGGCATGCTTGTGCTTGCCCTCTATCTCACCACAAATGTATTCTCAATTACGCCGGTACGGAGTTTCATGGTGGAGTTTATATCTGAACGAATATCCCCATACACTGCTCCCGACGAAGCCGTTGCTGGGTATTTAGCCACTCACGCCAAGGATGGTGACAGTGCGTTTGTGAACTTGGATCGAGATCATGAGCCGCTTATATTTTTGCTCGGGAAAAAGATCAAGTTTGTAAACCGCGTGTCACTGGTTAACACCCGGATATTTCCGGATAATCGGGGAGTGATCCCGAGGTATATCTACGACTATCGTGAAGCGCCTGATTGGGTGATTTTGTATAGTAAGCGGGGGAACGACGGCACATTCGCGACATTTGATCACCGTGATCCGCCTGTGGAGTTTTCCCTTAATAGGCATCGATATGAGGAAATAATACTCCCTGTTTATTTCTCTGATATGACGAGACCCGAGTTGGATCTTCGCAGTTTCACAAAGCTTAATCCTAAACCGGAAGATATGGTGTATATATATAGAAAAATAGATAAATAGCCTGTCATTGCGAGTCCGTTCTGACGGCGAAGCAATCTGTAGAGATTGCCACGTCTCCCGATTGAATCGGGATCCTCGCAATGACAATCAAAATATGAAACAAAAAATAATAGCCATCCTTCCCGCCTACAATGCCAAAAACACATTTAAACGTGTCGTTGATTCCTTGCCAGAAGGGGTTTTTGATGCAATTATCCTCTCCGATGACGGCTCCGGGGACGGCACGTACGAAGCCGCGAAAAAGGATAAACGGCTTGTAGTAGTTCGTACGCCTCGCAATATAGGCTACGGGGGCAATCTGAAATTCTGTATTTCCACTGCTCTCTCTCGTGGCGCTGACATCATCATGGAAATTCATCCCGACGGGGAGTATAAGACGGATGGAGTCATACCTGCACTGGCAAAAGTGAAAAATGGAGTACATTTAGTGCTCGGAAATAGATTTTTAGGTTCAAACAGCGGCATGTATATATGGAAAAACGTGGGAACAAAGGTGTTAAGCACGATTGATAGGGGTTTGCTGGGTACACACATTGGCGATCTGCATCAGGGTTTTCGCGTCTATACCAGGCAACTGGTAGAGCAAGTGCCATATAAATCCTATAGTAATAATTACTTATTTAGCTTTGAGATAATAGTGGATGCTATTAGAAATGGGTTTACTGTGGAAGAAGTGCCGGTAAGCACATCGTATACAGGAATAAAACGTGGCGCATTACCCAAAGCAGCCATCATATACGCACTGCAGACATTTTTAGTGCTCCTAAAGAAAACCCGAAAAGAATCTGCTGACAAAACGATTGATGTGTATTGTGACATCTGCAAAACGAATATCACGACATATAAAGTGCATAGTATAGATGCTGTGTATAGTGTTTATCGGTGTTATGCCTGCGGATGCGCGTTCACCACTCCTCGCAATATCAACCTTTCGAAGCACTATAAGGAGCAATATTACAATCTCGGTGCGATATCCACGATCAAACGATGGGTGTACGGAGTGTTCCAACACCGGCGGACCAGCTGGCTTACGCATCACGTGCAAACAGGCTTGGCTGTGGTGGATGTGGGCGCAGGAAACGGATCATTTGGACGTTCGTTGGGTGGTGCATATACCACCATTTCTTTGGAAGCGCCGTTTGCGTCTGTGGAGTCACCGGATGTCATTCGGACTAATGTAGTGTCATATACAGTAAAAAACCCTGTGGATGCGGTTGTGTTTTGGGAGAGTCTGGAGCATATGGAAGAGCCTGAAAAGGTTATACAAAAGGCATCATCGTGGCTTAAAAATGGGGGGTATATATTTGTTGAGTACCCGCGCTTCGATTCGTGGGAATCACGTTTTTTTGGCAGATATTGGTATCATCTGGATATTCCCCGACACAGAACGCATTTTTCAGGCGCCGGTATGCGGGAGTTACTTGCGGCTTATGGATTTGAGGTAAAAAAGCAGCATCCAGTGTGGGCGCCGGAATACGCCATAGTCGGTTTTGCGGCAAGCCTGCTTCACTGGTCGCCAAATGATGTGGTAAAAAATATACAAAACCCTCTGAAACTTTTCATCTTTGCATTCGCAATACTTGTTTCTTGTCTCATTGAAGGTGTCCTTGTTATACTCGGACGATCACCGATTGGCCTGATCATTGCAAAGAAACACATATGAATATCACCTCGTGTCGCTATTGTAGATCTTCGCTCACTCCTGTGTTGGATGTGGGACGTATTCCATTGGTAAACTATTTTCCAACGAAAGAAGAAGTTCAAACGCAAAAAACGTATCCCTTACGACTCGTGAGATGTAACTCCTGCGGGTTACTGCAGTTGGATGAGATTATCCCTGCCTCAGAAATATTTTCTACATATCACTATGTGACTGGAGCGTCAGAACCACTTATACAGGAGTTATCAGAGCTCGCCACGTTGCTTATTCAATCGCGACATTTGACAGAAAAAAGCCGGGTACTGGATATCGGCAGTAATGATGGAACGCTGTTATCGTTTTTTCATGAAAAAGGAATTCAGACCATTGGCGTTGAACCGTCGCGCGAATTATCAGGGCTTTCATCCAAACGTGTTATCGAAACCCTCAATACATTCTTTTCCCTCGATACTGCAAAACATATTATTAAAACGTACGGACACTGTGATGTGGTTTGTGCCACGCATGTGCTTGCCAATATTATTGATCTTGGTGATTTCATGGATGGGATACGGACCGTGTTATCACCAAACGGTGTCTGTGTTATCGAGGTAGCGGATGCGGACGTGATGCTATCAAAGGGTCAATTTGACAGTATTTATCATGAGCATTATTCATATTTCACCTCCCGTGTATTAGAGCGGATTGCGGCAGATCACCATCTTGCCGTTCTTTCTCTAACGACGTCTTCCGTGCAGGGTGGCGCCATCCGCGTGGAACTTGTACATGCGTCACAATCAAAGACACAGCCCAAGACAATGGGCGGAAAAAAACAGGATATAGCAGGGTTTAGCGAGCGGGTTGCCGCGTACAAAAAACAATTTGCAAAAACGCTTGGGAAGTATGCCGGAAAAAAGATTGTGGGGTTCGGTGCACCCGCCAAAAGTGTCACATTTACCTCATACATGGGGCTTAGCGGGAAACAAATTTCCTACATAGTCGATTCTACAGCGCAAAAACAGGGACGATTTCTGCCGGGCACAAACATCCCGATTTATGCCCAGTCGCGTATTGCAATTGATCTGCCGGATGTTGTTATCGTTTTTTCCTGGAACTACAGAGGTGTGATAGTGGATGCGCTCAAAAAAACACTCAAAACAGGGACTACTATCATTACTCCGTTTCCGGCGCTTGTGGTGGAAACAACATAGCCTCCAATTTTGGACCTAGATATTCGGCAGCTATCGTGTGTCCCACGGCATTCCAATGATAATCCATCGGTGTGTAGACCGCCTCAGTGCCGGTATATGCATCAAACGCATCAAGAAAATCTACATACTCTATGGAGTTTTTTTCAAGCAGTGCCCCTAATTTATCTGAGACTGCGTGCCTTTGTGCTTTAGTGGCGGGGATAAGGTATCCTTTTGACTGTTCATTAAGTTTTCGTGATAGCTGGGCCTCCCACGGAAGGAGAGTAACCACAAATTTTGAGTTGTGTTCGCCCGCTATCCTATTCATTTCAGATAAGAGATTCACAGTAGATTGAATATCGGTATCAATAGCAGTACATCCAGGCTTCAGTAGACAACCAGATCCGTTAATCGCATGGGGAGTGCCGGTATCCTGTGGTAGCGGGCCAAGTATGCCTGCTATACGCAGAAAAAGGTGAGAACTGCGAAGCCAGGGGATTTTATATTGCCATGGCGCACGTGCGCTTCTGCGTGTGCCATCTGCATCTACATATTCCTGATTCGTTCCCAGTTGTATTGGCAGTCCTTGAGAGTCACGGGTTGTTGTATCAAAATATGCGTGATCAAACAGGTCATTCCCCAGATATATATTTACCACAATAAGATCAGGGGCAAAATCAAATGACTTGTGTTTGAGAAAGAGATAATACCAATCCGGCCCCACTCCGGGTATTCCTGCGTTGAGCATTTCAATCGGTTTTCCGCTGCGTTTCATATACGCCTCTGTCAAGCTCGGGAATGATTCTTGCACGGAAACACCATACCCGAATGTATAGGAATCACCGATAAATAACACTCGCGGTACACCGTTTTCCTTTTGTATGGGTTTGTCTTTTATATCCCGAAAGCCGAGCGAATTTATGTATACAGGAACCGGGCTTGTGGTGCTGTTATGGCAGCGGGTGAGAGGTTTAAGCGTGGTATAGAGGGTGGAATCAGATCTGTAACAATTCTCTACCATCATACCTGCTCTGTAGACTGACTGCGGGGCATACCACCTGATACAGAGTTCTGTGCACACAAGCGCGAACACTATACCAACGAGGATAAGAATGATGCGTTTCATGGTGCCTTTTCTTGCAGTATCTTGGCAAGCTTCTCACTGATGATAGATGCCGCAAACGCATGTCCTGCAGCGTTCCAATGCCCGTCATCAGGAATATATAGTTGCTCTTTGGCCTGTTCCAGAAAGATTGGCAGCAAATCTATGTAGTCAATACCTTCACTTTCAAAAAAGGAAGCAAACTCATTGTTGACATGCATTCTCTCCGATGGGAGAAGCGGTAATAATTTTTTACTTCGGAATGCGGGATACGTATTGAATTGGTAATCATCCGGGATCATGACCACAACAAGTTTTTTTCCTTTACTCTCGACCAATTCCTGTATGCCCTCAAACAAAAATTTCACCTCCGATTTTGCCGTATCGAGATCATGACACTCAGGTCTAAATAGACACGAGGTCAATGTCACCAGTTCCTTTGACGGGTCTGTTGATGTGGTGAGTGGATTGATTGTATTTGCCAAAAGCAGAAATGCGTGGGAATTGTTCAGGACCGGCATGCTGTAGCGGATCGGAGTATCCTTAAACCTCAGTGCACCGTTCCAATCTATATACGTTGTTTTTGACCGGACCACGTCGGGCATGCCGTTTGCATCTTTTTGTATCCACTCCACATCGGTTCTTCCCGTTATATCATTCCCTATAAAAAAACCGACCACAACAACATCAGGATCCAGATCCAATCCGAAATATTTGAGATATATATAGTAGCCGCTGGGTCCAGCTGCAGAGAATCCGGCATTAACCGTTTCGATTGGGAATGCCAGTCCCTGTTTGTTCAGAAGCGTCTCAGATGTCCGTACGAACGTGTCCTCTTCGTTGACGCCCCACCCCATGGTAAATGAATCACCGACAAAGACAATGCGTTTTGTATTTGCGGGTTTGGGCATAGAAACTTCCCGATTTCGTAGTCCTATGGAATTTGTTTGTATGGCAATCGGAGGGAATGCATTCCAAGCAGATTTAAGTTCACAGGTCTTATTGGCCGCAAGTTTTATCCAGCGATGTTCCCCTTCTTCAAAACAGTTAAAGCTAAAGCTTTGCGCCGCCTCGAGTGTCAGTTGAGGGTACTGTGTACGGATGTACCATTCGCTTATGCATAGCGCAGCGGCAAGCGATATACACAGGAGAATGACCTTATGGTAATGTTTCATGAATGCTACTATTATAGTGAAGGATAGCAAAATTATATATATGAAACTGCCACGTATTGCCCATACGATTGTATATGCCTTCTGTGCCACGCTGTTTTTAATAACTCCACACACAGTGTTTGCCTCCATCTCGTCCTGTGGTGCAACAGTAGACATGGATAGTGTTCCCGCGGAAACTACAAACACTATAACGTTTAGCGTCACAAATAATACCGATAATGCCGAAGCAGGATCTTGGATCAAACTTACTGTACCTTCGGGAAACTTTACGTTTGCAGGAAGCCCATCTTCGCCCGGATGGAGCAACTCGATTGATTCTTCTACAATGACCATGACAGGTGGAAGTGTGGATGCAGGAGAAACCTATTCATTCTCCATCCAGGTGACAAGTGGTAATGTGACAGCAGGGGCTGCTAATTGGGGGATACAATTATCGTCCGATGAGGGTGGTGCGGATGCGACGTCCTGTTCCGGATCACTAGGGACTTCCATTACCGGAGGTGGTGGTGATTCAAGTGCACCGACTATATCTTCATTGACAGTCACTGATATTGGCGCCACGAGTGCGCGCATTATGTGGACGACAGATGAGGCGGCTACATCTATCGTTCAGTACGGGACGACCGGAGATTACGGTGCCACAAAAACAGATACATCGCTCACGACCAGTCATAGTGTCACCATAGACAGTCTATCCGCACTGACTACGTATCACTATTCCGTCCAAAGTACGGATGCGGCGGGTAACACAGGAGATTCCGGAGAAAACACGTTTGTAACAAACGCGGCGTCAAGTACGACAACGACAACGACTACAGGAACAGTTCGCATTGTTTTCGCGAGCCCTACGCCCACACCGATCCCGGACAGAGTTGGTCCTCGGATAAGCATAAAGACGAAGTTCGAAAAAATCTATACAGAACCGCCGGAGATTGTCGGTACCGCGACAGACGGTAGCGGCGTTACCACTCTGGAGTATTCGCTTGATGGTGGTATCAACTTCGTACCGGTGGATGGCATTCGAGCGTTCGGTAAGACGTCGATACCATTCACTTTTACGCCATATCAATTCGACGATGGAAGTTATGCGTTGGTTATCAGAAGCCTTGATGGTAAAGGCAATACGTCCACGCAAAAAATCGGCAGTTACACCGTTGATCGCATGCCTCCGCAGGTAGGTGCCACCATAGTCACATTCGGTTCACAGGTTATTGAACCTGTCGGTGGCAATATGCATGTGGTTTCGGGAATGGAGTATGTGTTTACCACGTCAATTATTGGTGGTCCTGTATCCGTGAAGTACTCAGTAGAAAACAGTCGGGGTGAAGTAGCAGATATGACTGCGCAAAAAAACATTGATACAGGTCTATGGCGTGCGGCAATGCGATTTGATCAGGCTGGTACCTATACGGTCTTTGGTGTGGCCATTGATGGCGCCGCAAACAAAACCGTCACCGAGGTTATGCAAGTTTCCGTTCTGTCCGGTGGTGTGATTCTTGATTCAAATGCAAAGCCTATTGAACATGCAGAAGTGACTATGTTCGTGTTGGACAATGCCACAGCGCAGTTTGTACAGTGGGACGGAAAATCATACGGACAAAAAAATCCATTTAGTACGGGGAAATCAGGCGAGTATGGGTTTGCCGTTCCCAGCGGGAAATATTATGTGCGCGTGAAAGCATTTGGGTATAAAACGGTAATCAGCGATATATTTGATGTAAACAACATTTCACCGATTGCCCAGAACATTCAGATGGAGAGGGCGTTTGGTATTCAAATCGGGCGATGGTTACTACCGTTATTTGATTTTTCAGAAACGCGCACTGTCATTCGCGTCGCGGGTCTGTTAAACGATACGGGCGGTGTCAAAAATGCAGGTGTGATAGGCAAAGAAATGCAGTACTTCCGCTTTCCATTTGATGGGAAATTTATTTCATCACTTGATCTTCGTGGTAAGCCGACGCTCATTACACTTCTAAACACATGGTCGCCGATCACATCTCCACAGATATCCATTTTGGATACGTTGAAAACGCTGAGTTCAGTGCATACTATTGTGATTGTTCCACAGGAAAGTACTGCGTCAGTTGCGACATTTATGAAACGCGGCTCATACGATGTGCGGATAGTAGCTGATCCGGATGGGATATTGGTTGATTCTGTGATGTATAGAACCTCTCCGACTCACATATTCGTCGATCGAAAAGGAATAATAAAATTCGTGATAACCGGCCTTGTGACAAAAGAAGAAATATTGGAGGAGATAGTTAAGTAGTGAGTAGTGAGTAGTATGAAAAGCTATAAAGAATTGATCGTGTGGCAGAAATCAATCGATTTATGTGTGTCTGTTTACGCAATTACCGATAAGTTCCCAAAATCTGAAGTATACGGTCTAGTTTCGCAGATTCGAAGAAGTTGCGTTTCTATTCCTTCAAATATTGCTGAAGGGCAAAGAAGAGGGCATACTAATGAGTATATTCATTTTTTACGAATGGCATATGGATCAGGAGCAGAGTTTGAAACACAATTATACATATCAAAACGCATTGACTATATTAACACGCATCAATTTGATACACTGAACAAAAGCATAGAAGAAATTATGAAAATGCTAAATGTATTGATACGGAGATTGCAGGTGGTGGAACCTAGAAAGTAGCTTGTATCTACTGACTACTCACTACCTCCTACATACTCATAAATCCTGCCTATGTGGATACCGTTTTTGTTAGAGAATATACATTTCGCTGTAAATCTGTTTACAGCGCTCGTTTTTTTTGGCGTATTCTGGCTGTATTATGATGCATGGCTTGCTAAACGTGAAAATAAAGTTACTGTAAAACTTCTTGGGTTTTTTCTTTTATCTGTATCGTTTATCGTTGAGGCTGTTGTTATTGAAACAACAATTATTTCAGCCCCGCTGTTCTTTGGTATATCACCAGCACTGATAGCAGCAACAGTCAGAGTATTCGCATACTCAGCACTCATCGTGGGATTGTTAATGGATCCTATTCAGGAAGTGCCAACAGATACTCGTGCTTCTGGGTTCGTTGCCCTTGGTGCCCGTGCCGCTGTGCTTCCCGTACTTGGACCGATAGGAGCTGCTGTCGTAGGATTTTTATATTTGAAGCGGGCCACTGTGGGGCTTGAGGATCACTTAAAGCCCCTTGCATGGTCCTTCTTTATCTTGAGTTTGAGTGAACTCGTTGGCCTTCTATCGCTATTTCAAACCAGTACGAATGTGAGAATATTTCAGTTCGTTGCTCCCTTTGGACCTGTGTGGATTGCCTCACTTGTATTGTTGATTGCCAGTGCCGTCGTCCTGTGTAAGTGGGTATTTGGCTATCTGTTGAAGCAATTCCAAGCGCAACTTTTCATGGTGTATACCACGACGATATTGGCGATTTTTCTTATAACCACTGTGTCATTTACGGGACTGCTGCTTTCCAATATGGAGGCAGAATCACTTCGTCAGATAGAAACAGACGTAAAAGTACTGGATTTTGCTCTCGGAAGTCAACGCGAACAATTGGTTGCGGACGCACAATCCATAGCTGCATCCCAGGTGCTTGTTGCCGCGATCGAAACCAACGACAGAAAGTCGCTCGGAGATATCATTACAAATGAATTATTGGTGAAACGATTCACACATGCATTGATCGTATCCACGTCTGGGCAAGTGCTCGCGCGCGGCGAGGATCGTGATCGTGTTGGTGACTCGGTACTCCAGGACTCTGTGGTGAAACGCGCCTTGTTGGGAGAATCTCAGACCACGATCGTATCAAAAGATGGTGTCGTTGCACCGGATTTGACCATACAGGCAACAGCTCCGATACGAGGGTCAGACAAAGCGATTATTGGCGTTATTGTCGTAGGGAAAGGCGTTGATATGGCATTTGTCGATGGTATGAAAAAAACCACAGGATTAGATGCATCTGTGTATGGTGGGTCTGTCGTGTCGGCAACAACGTTCGTTTCTCCAGATGGTATAACTCGCGTGATAGGTATGAAAGAAGAACATGCGTCTGTTACAACTCAGGTTCTGCAAAAAGGAGAATTGTTTGCAGGGACACTTCCGATGCGAGGCATGCAGTATACCTCGGCATTTTTACCCTTGAAAGATGTAGATAATAACCCCGTTGGCATGCTATTTGTCGGTCGCCCACAGAGTGCCATCCTGCAGGCTGCAGGATCATCCATACAGTACACATTCCTTATAACGGCAGTTCTCCTCGTTTGCAGTGTATTTCCTGCGTATTATATTTCAAAATATATTGCTGATCAGTTATAACTATGGATACCCTTCCGGAATCAGTGTACAGAGCATTTGTAGAGTGTTCTGTTGATCTGGTTACACTGATGAAAGAAGATGGCACGATATTGTATGAATCACCTGCTATTGAGCCTCTTTTAGGCTATACCAAAGAAGAATTAGTTCATCAAAATATTCTGAAATATCTGCACCCTGCGGATTTGCCCCGGGTGGTTTCCCTTATAGCAGAAGGGAAGTTGTACAGAAGTAAACCGTATACAGCTCGCGTGCGGTTTAAACTCAAAGATGGATCGTGGAAATGGATAGAGAGCACAGCACGTTATCTCCCGGAGGAGAGCAATATAGATGGAATTCTCATTCACACACGTGTGGTACCTGACCAGGTGAAGATAGAAGCAGAAAATACTCAGGCTGAAGTAATGCTGCGAAAGTTTCAGCATATTATCGAACAGAGTCCATCGTCTATTGTATTGACGGATCCACAAGGGGTAATTGAATATGTAAATCCTGCATTTACACAAACCACAGGATATACACTTGATGAAGCGAAGGGGAAAAATCCACGCATTTTGAAATCCGGCGTTACGGACATCACGGTATATGCGGATTTATGGTCAGTGATTTCTCAGAAGAAAACATGGCGAGGAGAATTGTGTAATAAGAAGAAAAATGGCGATATGTACTGGGAGTTCGCGACCATTTCACCTGTGTTAAATGAAGCCGGTGAGATAGTGAATTTTGCCGCCATAAAAGATAATATATCCGACCGAAAAGCAATTGAAGCGCGTATGGTTCAGTCAGAAGAATACCTGGGCAATATTATCAATGTCGCGGCTGATCCGATATTCGTGAAAGACAGACAACACAAATATATATTGCTGAACGATTCTATGTGTTCATTTATGGGCCGTAAGAGGGATGAGTTGATAGGGAAATCTGACTATGATTTTTTCCCAAAGGAAGAGGCGGATGTGTTTTGGGCCAAGGATGAGGAAGTGTTTGCCAGTGAATCAGAAAATACTAACGAAGAATTCTTTACCGATGCCTCTGGTGTGCGTCACACTATTGTGACAAAGAAAACGATATACACAGATAAAAAGGGCGCGAAAATCATTGTTGGTATCATTCGGGATATTACGGAGCAGAAAAAGATTGAACAAGAATTGCAGCAACATGCACTGGAGACAGAACGCATGAACGCACTCATGGTTGGTCGGGAGCTCAAAATGATTGAGCTTAAAAAAGAAATAGAATCCCTAAAAAACGTAAAAAAGGAGGATGTATGAGTAGTCTTTGGAAATCGTTTGTGCTTGCTGTCATACTAGTCGCGGTGGTTGTGACGGGGATCTATAGCGGCATACTCCCATCCGGGTGGAGGTCAGACGAAATAGCACGGATTAAAAAAGCGGGGGTATTGGTTGTGGGATTAGATGCAACATACCCACCACTTGAAAGCGTATTGCCGGATGGGACGATCGTCGGATATGATCCGGACATAGCCAGGCTTATCGCCGACAAACTTGGCGTCACACTTCAGCTCAAAAATACGCCGTTTGACACTATTTTTGACGCGCTCGAACAAGGGGAGGTCGATATCGTAATTTCATCTGTAAGCATTACTCCGGAACGCAAAAAACGCATGCTATTTTCTGACCCATATTTTGCGTCAGGACAAGTGTTAATCGTTCCGGAGGGTGTAGCTGGGGTTACAAGTATATCTGACATAAACGGTAAACGTCTCGGGGTGCAGGCAGATACGACCAGCAAGGAGCAGGCACTTGTTTTAACTGACGCCAAAAGCGTTGTGGATTATAAGGACTATGATGAAGCGGTAATAGACCTCAAAAACGGAAAAATACAGGGAATCATTATTGATTATCCTGCGGGAGTTGAGCTTGCAAAAAAAGCGGGTGGAATCAGGATAGTTGGTACTCCATTTACCACTGAGTCATATGGAATTGCACTACCGAGTACGGCCAGTCGTTTGCAGCCCGTTATAAATCAGCTCATCGCCGATTGGAAAGAGACAGGAGAATTACAACTGATTCAAGACAAGTGGTTTAAATGAAACAAATATTAAATCGGTTATCACTTCAATCAAAGATCCTTTTCGGATATGTATGTATCGTGATTGTTTTTTTTGCGACGGGTTTGTATGTGTTGTATTCGTACGCAGAGATACGACAAACAGTTAAAGAGATTGACACACAATCCAAAAAACTTCGCAAGATTGCAACTCTTGAAGCATTAAATCGCAAGCTGGTGGACGTGACAGTCTCATTTGCATCATCAGGAGACTTAAAGTGGGATGTCGTGTATACGGATACAAAATTATCGTATGAACAGCAGATAGCTGATATTACCAACTTATTTGACGATAAAGAAAAAAAGATATTTCACGAGTTTCTTCAGGAAGGAATCAGTCTGCGGAACATGGAGATGGATATTTTTTCAACCACTCGCAAAGGCAAGACACAGGGATCTGAGATGGTATATGCAAACGAACATGATCAACATGTGATACGCTCTGCACAAATATTGCAGAACTTGATGGTAGATGGGAACAAGCAAGTATTGTATAAGTTCAGAGAGACGGACGCATATATCCATAGGGTAATATTGGCGATCTGCTCTATATTTATACTCGTCATATGTATGACACTACTCTTTGCATATACTATTTCAGTATTTATATCACGGCCGATTCAAGAGTTGTCGCAATTGGTGAATCAGTATGCTCTGGGAAAATTTGACACTCGGGTAACTGTGAAATCACAAGATGAGATCGGAACATTAGGCGAATCGTTTAACGAAATGGCAGGAAAACTTCAGATGTTATACCTCGATCTCGAAGGGAAGGTCAGAGAGAGGACCCGCGTGTTAGAGGAAAAATCAAAAGAATTTGAGAAGCGATCAAATGAGTATGCAGATATGAATAAGCTTATGATTGGTCGGGAGCTCAAAATGGTGGAGCTTAAAAAAGAAATTGAACAGTTGAAAAAAAGTACATCCGCAGCGTGATACCTGTACATATGTCTATACGAACAAAAAGCTTATTGTTAATAGGGACTGGAATCCTTTGTATTGTAGTCACTGCTATATATGCGTCAGCCACAATATTTCTCAGCCGGTTCGATGAACTGGAGATGGATCGTACCCGAGTCAATCTGGAACGGGTGAGTCAGGCGTTTGATGTCGAAAAAAACAATCTGTCTGTCAAGTTGTCCGACTGGTCCACATGGGATGATGCGTATCAGTTTATTGAAGATCAGAATACAGAATTTATCGAATCAAATCTGCAGGACCTTACATTCGAAAATCTCAACATCTATGCAATGATCTTTGCTAAGCCAGGCGAAAAAGTAGTGTATGCAAAAGGATACGACCCCGAAGGAGAACTTAGCGCGTCTGTTTCGGCATATTTACGATCGCTTTCTACAAATCGGGATGTGTTTGAAAAACTCGGAGAACAGCATGATCATCTGACAGGTGTTGTCGTCGATAATGGGATTCCATTCATACTCAGTGCGAGGCCAATCCTCATGAGTAGTGCTGAGGGCTCCCCAAGAGGCGTCCTGATTTTCCTGCGTAAAATTTCAACAACATATGCCAAGGAATTTGGCGAAATTGTGAGATTGCCAATCGAAATACAAGTAATTGACCCGTTAAACGTATCCGAACATATCAAAAAAGAACTGGCAAAAGGAACTGAAAGCTATGCAGAAGTTGAGTCAATAAACACATTGGAAGCAGACCATTTCGAATCTGATATCTTCGGCAAACCTGCGTTATATTTTCATATGGAACTTCCTCGTGATATCCATGCACAAGGCGTTCAGGTCGTTACCTATATCGGTGTTTTCGGAAGTGTGATTGGTGTGGTTGTGCTGTTTATTATTTTGTTTATTCTTGATCGGATTGTGCTTCACAGGATTGTCACAGCGAGCGGCCAAATCGTTGCTCTCGGTAAACGGGGCATCGTAAGTGAGCGTATTCCACAGGATACACAATCCGATGAGATTTCTTCACTAGTAAAATCAGTTAATACCATGTTGCAGTCGATGGAGTATGGACAACATTTACTTGCAGATGAACGGTATCGTATGCAGCAATATATTGATTCAGCTGGAGTTATGTTTATAGCATTATCTCCTCAAGGTGAGGTAACTCTGGTAAATAAAAGAACCTGCGAAATTTTAGAGAGGACAAAAGAAGAGCTTATAGGGAAAGACTGGTTTGTTGAAGCGATTCCAACAAGTGATCAGGAGGCGACTCGCGCAGTCTTTACTTCCATTATGTCAGGAAAGAGTGTTTTCCAGGATTACTTTGAAAATTCAGTTGTGACCAAAAACGGTGCGATTCGACTTATTGCATGGCATAACAGCGTTCTTCGAAATAGCAAAGGAGATATTATATCTGCCATAAGTTCGGGAGATGATATCACAGAACGTAAGGAAACGGAGAGGGCAATTGAGCAAAAAAACCGGGAACTTGAATCAACAAAAAGCGCAATGCTCAATATCCTCGAGGATGAACGGAAACTGGAAGAGCAGATGAAGGATGAACGGGATAAGGCACAGGCAATTATTTCATCCATGAGTGAAGGACTGTTCGTGGTAAACAAAGAGTATAAAGTGTTACTTACCAACGCAATGGCTTCTGAATTAGTGGGAATACCGATTGAAGACATAGTGGGCAAAAAACTCAGCGATATAACAGTCATTTACAATGCAGATACGCCTTTGCCGGAGAATCAGCGGCCACTGTACAGGACGTTGCACAATGGGGAACACGTTTCATACGGATTGGAAGATAATCACTACTTGGAGTCAAAAAATGGGAAAATTCCCGTGGCTATCTCAACCACACCACTGAAACGTGGGGATGAGATCATTGGGGCGTTAGCAACATTTCACGATATATCAAAAGACAAAGCGGTAAAAGAAACAATTGAAAAGCAAGTGGAAGAGCGCACTCAGGACCTCGTGCGTGAACAGGCCAGATTTATGGCATCCATTCGAAACTTACCCCTTGGGTTTGTCATGACGGATGTGTCAGGAAAAGTCGTGCTTATAAATGCAATTGCCAGAAAAATGCTCAACGTCACAGCCGAGCAGTTGACTATCGGTGATGTGGCCAAAACGTTCGAGGGAATTATAGATATTCTGGGAGAATCAACAGTGTGTACAGAGACACAAAAACCAAAACAGCTTCCCTCTGTGCAGTACCAATCTCGGTGGGTGCGACTCTTCATCGCTCCGATTATCACACAGGGTGATAGTGCAGAAGTCATTGGTCAGGTGTTCGTACTTGAGGATACAACGGAATCAAAAATGGTGGAGAGAAGCAAAGATGAATTTTTTTCTATCGCTTCACATGAACTGCGTACACCACTAACAGCTATTCGCGGAAACACGTCTATGATTATTGATTTTTATGGAGATAAAATCACTGATCCTGATCTGAAAGAGATGATAACAGATATCCATGCTTCGAGCTTACGCCTCATTGATATCGTGAATGATTTTTTGAATGTCAGTCGCATAGAGCAAGGGAAAATCGACTTCAAAAAATCCGAGTTCGACCTAAAAGACCTGATACGAGAATCTGTAGCTGAATTTGAAGGTTCTGCGCTGGAAAAACACGTGACTGTTCGGTTTGACGATACCTGTGATGTCCCTGCTGTCTATGCAGATAGGGATCGAACGAAGCAGGTGATACTCAATTTGATTAGTAACGCACTTAAATTTACTGATACGGGAGATATAGTTGTCAAGGTTTCTATTAAAGATGCTCTGGTTAAGACGATGGTAATTGATAGCGGGCGCGGAATTTCGAAAGAAAACCAGACGCTCCTGTTTCGAAAGTTTCAGCAGGCGGGAAGCAGTCTGTTTACGCGAGACACAACGAAGGGTACAGGGTTAGGATTATATATTTCCCGACTTATTATTGAAGGCATGGGTGGGAGTATCTGGCTTGAAAAATCCGAAGAGGGTGTCGGGTCAGAATTCTGCTTTACTGTACCCGTGCAGAAACAACAGGTATGAGAAAGGGTATTGGATACTTTTTTTTATTGATATACGTGTGTCTACCACCCCACGTTTTTGCCGCGATTTCTTCGGCCACGGCAACGCTTTCAAACAATACAATAACAAAAAATTCAAGTCTCCAGATGAGTATAACCGTTACCAACACAGATGCTCAAACGGTCCGATATATAAAGATTTTGCGTCCATCTGATGCGATTTCAATAACAGGTGTGAGCTCCGGATGGACGGTAGCATGGGATAGTGATTATGTGATATTAACGGGCAGGACATTAGCAAGTGGTGCCTCAACTGAAGTGACGATAGATATTACGTCCGGATCAGTAGATCAATCATCGCTCCCTTGGAGTGTCCAAGTATCTGACTCCGCAGCCGGAGATACGCTTTTTTCGGCAACTGGTGACCTGTCGTTTACCGTATCAGGTGATCCTCCGGACACAACATCACCCATCATTGCAAACATATCGCTCTCAACGACAAACACGTCATTTACGGTCAACTGGGATACCGATGAGGCTGCAACAGGCATACTGAGCTACGGGACAACCAATGCATACGGGAGCACAAAAGAATCAACTTCCCTTACACGGTCGCATTCCCTGACAGCGACAGGGTTGGTTGCTGATACTATTTACTATTTTCAGATAGATAGCGCGGATGGATCCGGGAATACCGCAAATTCATATAATTCATTTCTCGTGACTGGCACCACGCAACCGACTGCAACACCGACGATTACGCCAACCCCAACATCCGGACCGGGGGCTACACCCACGCCAACGCCGATACCGGACAAAACGGAGCCGGTTGTCGTGTTGTACCCATTGGCACAAGAATCATATAAGACCTCGCCAAACATCCGGGTTCGTACCAGTGATGAAGGAGGTATAGAAAATATATACTACGCGGTTAATGGTGGAGCATACACTCGCATTTCAGGAGTTGGGACCACGTCCTCAAAACCACTGGAATTTTCATTTACCCCGAAACATGCGACACGTTCAGGCACATATCGGGTACAAATGAAAGTTATGGACTATTCCGGAAATGTGGGGCTCAGTGACACACGCTCATACGTGCTTGACGGAGCGGGCCCTCAGATTCTTTTTGCATCTTCATTTCAACCGGTCATGAAAGCAATGCCTACCAGTAGAGGAACTGTTTTGGATCCCTCGGGAGTGGCCACTGTAGAGCATACCTATGATGGCGGTACGACATGGCGAGTGATTCCCAGCCTTGTGACGGACTATGGTGTGGAGTTTTCCGTAGATCCGCTGGATGCCAAAAAAGAAGGGGAATATGGTGTCGCAATTCGTGCAACTGATGGGGTGGGAAATATCACGGTGAGTGCGATAAAGCGTGTAATTATCGATCGATTTGCGCCCCGAAGTGCCGGAGTGGTCGTAGCGAGTGGAGCTATACCCCTCATACCCGATTCAATATCGCATATCCGTGGATTGACGCACTATCCGTATACCATATATGTCTCTTCGTCAGGAGGAGTGGTAACAGCTACTATTATAGTTACTGATAGACTGGGCCGTGAAATCAGTCGTGTTCCCATGACTCGATCTGTTAAAGCCGATATGTGGCAAGCAAATTTTACGCCGGTAGACCCGTCTGAGTATGGTATTTCTATTGAAATGGATGATCGTGTGAATCCAAAAGCAGTAGAACAATTATTTCAGCTAGACATCCAGAATTCTTCCTGTGTGTCTGGAGAGTCTCTCAAACTCGCGAGTGTCTCCGTTTATGCCATGGATACATTGCAACGAAAATTTTCGCTCTGGAATGCATCCGCATTTGATCAGAATAATCCGATCAAAACTGATGGTACATGCTACTCGTATTTATTACCCAGAGGCTCATACCGCTTGCAGGCTCGCGCCCACGGATTTACAGCTACGGATACAAACACATTTGAAGTGCCTCACGCATCGTTTGTCTCAGTTCCGTTTACACTGAAAAAAGCTCAGTGTATACAGCTGTGGAATTATACATTTTGTAATCCTTTTCATGATCAGGTACACGCACAGCCCATCAGAACCGATGTGTTCGGGAACGCTGACGAACATATCGTAGGACAGAGATTGTCGGGCGTATTTACCGAGCGGATTTCTGAATTGATGGTTGGGAAAGAAATAGAGCTGATAGTTATGAATTCATGGATGCCTGACAGTCATGTGATACTGGAAAATCTTGAACGCCGAGTGAAGGAATCACAATCCGCAATCGTGGTTGTTTTACCGCATGAAAGTGATGCATACGCAAAAGCATGGAAACAGGAAATGGGAACAACAATTCAGGTGATTGGCGATCCTGATGGAGAGTTGGCTCAGGAAGTAGGATATCACCTGGGACCTCTTGCGGTAGGAGTTTCGGATCAATTAACTATTAGATCAAAACATATTGTAAAAAATAGATAAAAATGATGTACAGTTAAAGAGTATGTGGTATCAATTGTATAGCTCTCTATTTCATTACGCAGTACATCTGTTCGGAGCGGTAGTATACTTTGCGGCAGGCTGGCTATACTTGGACGCGTATACAAAAAAACATCCATATCTGAAATTGCGTATTGCAGGTCTGTTCATTCTCTCAATCAGCTCATTGTTTGAGGGTATGACGCTCCCGTTATTCGGGCTTGAGGGTGAGGGGGAGTCATTGAAATCTATACTCCATTATATAGTGCCGATTATCGGGTATCTGTGCATTTTCTTGAGTTTTCCCTTTGACCCTATACAAAAAAGGCCATCATACGCCGTAGTAAGTGTATTTACAACGTCTTTTAAAAACGCTGTGATGAGCTTAGTTCCTGTGGGTTCACTGAGCGTCGCAGTTATGTATTTCACGCATGTGGCAGAGGGTTTGGAGTGGCATTTATTGCTCCCTGCAATATCGTTTTCAATCATTACTGTGGCGGAAATTATACATGCGATTCAAAGTATATTTTCGAGCACACAGATTGCATATGTACTGGATCTTATACGGCCGTTCGGGTTGTTCTGGTGGGCAGAACATATAATTCTTCTGTTTGGATTTATTGTGCTTATTCGATGGGTTTTTTGGTATCTGCTCAAAAGCTTTGAAATGCAGGTGGTATTTATTTCTACTGTGAGTGTCGCATTGGTAACCTTCATTATTACAACATTCTTTGTCTATCACCTCTCGAATAGTTTGCTGCTGGAAATTTCACATCAGGTGACACAAAGCGTAAAGGTATTTTCATTCAGCATTGAGTCAAAAAAACGTGAAGCTATAGCCGATGCACGTTTTATAGCAGCGGACGATGCCCTCATACAGGCTATTCAAAAGCGAAACGACACAGAAATAAGCCGGATTTTGGAAAAATATACCATCAGTAGGGGGATTCGTGGTTTACTGTTGACAAATGCGCAAGGAAAGATCCTTGTCAGTAGTGATAGTGAACATATATTTTCTGATGCAAACGTATACCAAGCCATCGTATCGCAGGCGAAAATAGGGGGTGAATCCGGTGAAATGGTTGCATTACCTGGAATTTCCAGTCACATGCTCTATATGCTTGCAGCGGTGCCTATCGTATCGGAAAATTCAACCATAGGATCAATCCTCTTGGCATATTCGTTGGATACAGCGGTAACCCAGGGGATAAAAAAAGAACTGGGTCTTGAGGGTGGCCTTTTTGCGGGTGATCGACTCTCTGTTACATCTATGAGAACTGCGGATGCACCCGTTGGGATGAGAGAGACGGATGCTGGAATCATCAGTCGTGTGTTGGGTGAAGGGAAGCGGTTTGAGGGGCTTGTCGTGTACAATACCACGGAATACTTGGGGGCGTATGAGCCCATTGTTAACTCAACAGGCAATCCTATTGGCATGATGTACGTAGGTCGTCCGATTGCAGATGTGTTTGCGATATTAGCACAAGCTATTCAGGCCACATATTTCGCCTCAACAGTGCTCCTGTTACTGTCAGTCTTTCCCGCGCTCTATCTAGCAAAATATATCATTTATCAGGTTCACTAGTCACGAGTGGTTGTTCGTATTGTGCATTATGCGGAAACACAGTAACATAGAATGAGAAAGGGGCGATATATATGGGGAAAATATTGTTAATAGTCGAAGATGATCCTCTGATGCAGCGGATGTATCAGAAAATTTTTACGTTTGAGAAGTATGAAGTGGCAACTGCATCTAATGGGGAAGAGGGTCTGGATAAAGTAAGAACATTGAAGCCGACGGTTGTCCTATTGGACGTCATGATGCCAAAAATGAACGGGCTGCAGGTATTGGAGAAAATCAAAGCTGATCCGGATATTAAACATATTCCGGTCATTATGCTCACAAACCTCGCTGGTGAAAAAGATGCCGAATCAGCACTCATGAAAGGTGCAGTGAAATATATAGTGAAAAGCGAACATGATCCAAAACAGATTGTTGCGATGGTAAAAGAAATTATCGCAGCACATTCCAGGGATGACGTGCCGGGTACATAAAACATCGTTAAACGCAAAACGTTAATCGTAAATCGCTTTTAGCGAGTAGCGGTTAGCGGTTAGCGAAAAAAATGCCTGTCAAAAAGAAGCGTGCATCATATTCAAAGACTCCTCATATTGCTGTGGCAGCTCAGGTATCGACTCTTGAAGATGAAACAGAGCACGTATCGTCTGTTGTAGAACACAAAGCCTCAGAGCCGCTGTCTCCTGCACCGGCGCATAGTACAGAGAAACTATCTGAACCTGCTAGCGCGAGTACTGAATATAGTGAAATTCTCGCGCAGGATGCTTCAGAGCCGGAAGTAGCAAAGAAAAATACCGTGTTGTATAGGATCGGAATGGGTGTAACCGGTATCATCGTCATATGCTCACTCTCTCTCTATGCTGTGTATCTTCAGTCAGGAAAGACTACGGCTTCAGCTGTGCCAACAGCTGCAGTGACACCAACGCCTTCCACTGCGCCCGTCGATAAGCAAAGCATAACCATTGAAGTGCTCAACGGTTCAGGTGTAAGTGGGAAAGCGCAAAAAACGGCAGATCTCCTGCGGATAAAAGGGTACACAATTATTTCAACTGGGAATGCGAAAAAAATCAAGGTGTCTGCGGTACAATTCTCTGAACATATATCAAAACAAGCTATGGATTTGTTGCTGAGTGATCTCCGTGATTACGGTGTCAGTAGTATTTCCGCCGAACCGTTCACATCCTCAGTGTCTGCGCGTATCACCCTCGGCTTGAAATAAGCGGTCGAGCTGTCTCCGTGGTATACTTGAGGCCTTATGGCAGCATCTCCCTCTCTGTATGTTCATTATTACCAAACGCTTCGTGATATGCATTATGCTGTGTTTGGCGCCTTAGCTCAAGCACTCTACTCCATGTTGTATATCATTTGCATACCTCTTATTCTTGTAATTGCCCCTGCTCGCAAAAAAATGTCACACACAGGCTGGGTCAAATGGCCATATAAATCTGAGACACTGGAAGATTTGAGAAAACAATACTAGTTCGTAGGCGGTAGCGGGTAGAGAGTAGGGCATATCTACAACCTACAACCTACAACCTACAACCTACAACCTAACTATGAACATTTTAGGCATCTCCTGTTATTATCATGAATCTGCCGCATCTCTAATTGTAGATGGGCGTATTGTGGCAGCCTCAGCGGAGGAGAGGTTTAGCCGCATAAAGCATGATAGCGCATTTCCTGAGTGTGCTATCTCATGTTGTTTGCAGCAGGCTGGCCTGAAAAAGAATGACTTGGATTACGTTGTGTTTTATGAAAAACCACTCATTAAGTTTGAACGACTTGTTACCATGGCAATTTCAGAGTATCCCTACGCCAGAACACAATTTGCCTCCGGTATGAGAAATAGCATGTCGCGTAACCTCTGGATACAATCACGCATTATTGATGCCCTTGGCATTTCCAAGGACCGCATTTTATTTGTACCACAGCATGTAAGCCACGCAGCCGCTTCGTATTATCCATCCCCATTTGCACGTGCGGCATATTTGACGCTTGATGCTGTTGGAGAGTGGTCAACGGGAAGTTGGGGAACGGCAAAAGAGAACATCGTGCTTCCGCGTAAAGAGCTTCGATTCCCAAATTCGATTGGGTTATTGTACAGCGCATTTACGGCGTATTTAGGCTTCGAAGTAAACGATGGTGAATTTAAAGTAATGGGAATGGCTGCTTTTGGCAGGCCTATCCATGTGAAGCGAATAGGACGACTATATAAACAGTATGCAGATGGGTCAATTGTGCTTGACGAATCCTATATTGCATTCCATCGGAGTGCCACGCATATGTACACGCACAAGTTTGAATCACTCTTTGCAGATTGCAGCAAATATGACCTTGCCGCCAGTATTCAGAAAGTGACTGAAGAAGTTATACTCACAATGCTTCGGTACATACACAAAGAAACACGCGAAAAAAATATTGTATTTGGCGGTGGAGTAGCGCTAAATAGTGTGGTGAATGGACTGATTACAAAGAAGACAGGATTTAACAGAGTATTTATATTTCCGGCAGCAGGAGATGACGGCGCATCAGCAGGGGCGGCACTGTATGCGTATCATCACGTATTGGGAAACAAAAAAAGATATCCGCTGGAACATATGTTTCTTGGGTATGCCCCGCGAATCAAAGATATCTTGTCTTCTGTAAAATCACATGCGCTCCGGCAGAAAAGGCTGGCTGACAGGAAACTTATATCGTATATCGCCAAAGAACTGTCAAAAGGGAAAATTGTCGGGTGGTATGAGGGAAGAGCAGAGTTTGGACCCCGAGCACTTGGTCACAGATCGATACTGGCGGATCCCCGAAATTCGAAAATGAAAGATATTGTCAACGCCAGCATTAAATTCCGAGAGGAATTTCGTCCGTTTGCTCCGGCTATACTCTCTAAGTACGTCTCAAAATATTTTTCGGTTACGAGCTCTGATATCGCCCCATTTATGCTTGGGACATTTACGGCAAAGACTATCGCGCGCAAACACGCGCCGGCTATCGTACATGATGATGGTACAAGTAGAATTCAGATTGTCGATGCAAAAACGTATCAGGGACGGTATGCCGGATTATTGACAGCTTTTTACAAAAGAACCGGGGTTCCTGTGCTCCTTAATACGTCATTTAACCTCAAAGGAGAGCCTATTGTGAATACTCCTCAAGATGCTATCAAAACATTTTTACGCAGCGGCCTTGATATCCTTGTGCTTGAAAATTACGTGATAACAAAGTATACATAATGTGAGGTGTATATATGGGTAAATGGTTTGCTGGGGCAGAAAGTCGCGCAGGTACGGTAAGAGAACTTCTGGTATTTCTATGGGAAAACAGATTGTGGTGGATTATTCCGTTTGTGGTTATGCTCCTTCTGGTCGGTATTCTTGTTGTATTTGCACAAACATCTCCGGTAGCGCCGTTTATGTACGCTTTATTTTAAAAGTATTTGTGTCATCTCCGACACTGATCGGGAATCTGTAATGGTTAAGATTCCCGCTTTCGCAGGAATGACAATGTTGTATATAATAGATATTAATTATGTCTCTTGAATCATCTGATCCTGTACCATCATTTTCTATCCCGAAACTAAATAAACAAACAATCATTGGTATTGTGGTGATTGTTCTGGCTCTCATTCCATCCATATATTTCTACAGCAAATATCAGAAAGCTCAGCAGCGTCTTTCCAATCCCACGCAATTTGCAACAGATGAAGCCAAAAGTCTCGTGGCTATGGTATCCAAGCTTATGAATCTACCCGGCGAAGAAACCCCAACGGTAGCCACGGTGAACGATAAAGAAAAATTAAAGAATCAGCCATTTTTTGCCAAAAGCGAAAATGGGGACAAAGTACTTATCTATGCAAATGCGAAAAAAGCCATATTATACCGTCCATCAATCAATAAAATCATTGATGTGGCCCCTGTCAATATCGGTCCTACTGCCAGCGCATCTGCAGAACCTCAGTCTCAGGCGTCATCACCTGTTGCAACTGCGAATTTGAAATTTACGATACTCAACGGCACATCACTCGTTGGATTAACAAAAAAATATGAAACTGAGCTCAAAGAAAAAGTGCAAAACGCAGAGGTGATTGCAAAAGATAATGCGGTGCTCAAGACTTACGAAAAGACCCTACTAATCGATGTGAAGGGGAACCATAAAGAAGAAGCAACAGGGCTTGCTAAGGAATTGGGTATTCAGTTGTCCACGTTGCCCTCCGGTGAAGCCACGCCTTCGGGTGATTACCTCATTATTCTGGGGACTGATAAAAAATAAACGCGTAAAGCGTAAAGGGTGTAGGGTAAAGCGTATTGCGTATATAATTATACTAACCCCTAACCACTGAGTTCACGTCCCTCTTTACCGGACCACTGTAACTTAGGTATTATGAGGATCTATGACAGCAAGCTCCCCACTCATTATGGTTATCTTCGGTGCGACAGGTGACCTGATGGATAGAAAACTCATGCCTGCGTTGTACCATCTTGTTCGAAATGGGGAGGTCAGTAAAGATATCTTCATCGTTGGAGTAGGACGGCGAGCAATTACTACAGAGCAGTTCCGCGCACTTATGGCGGCGTCTGTGACGAAGGGGATATCCGGTAAGGTAGATGCTGGACAGTGTGAGCGTATTTGTGAACAAATGCACTACGTGCAAGGAGCCTTTGAGGATGGGGAACTATACAGTAAATTGACTGACCTGCTTGAAGGGTTTGACACAAAAATACAGGCCTGTGTACCCAGATTTTTCTACTTAGCCACACCACCGCAACACTATGAGACTATCCTTACCCACTTAGGCAACAGTAAGCTCGCAGAAGGCTGTGGTCAGGGGACGAGTCTCTATACACGAGTCCTAATTGAAAAACCGTTTGGTAAAGATCTGGATACAGCCATAAAACTCGATAAGCTTCTGGAAAAAACATTTGAAGAGCGTCAAATTTACCGGATTGACCATTATCTTGGGAAAGAAACAATTCAAAATATTCTTTCACTCCGGTTCGCCAATGGTATATTTGAGCCCACATGGAATGCAGAGTTTATAGACCACGTCCAGATTACCCTTGCCGAGACCGTAGGAGTGGGGACACGTGGAGAATTTTACGATGGGGTAGGTGCCATCCGCGATGTGGTACAAAACCATATGCTGGAAATGCTTGCGATTATCGCCATGGATCAGCCGTGGGCGTTTGATGCACAGTCGATCCGGGATGAGCGCGTTAAGGTGCTGCAGGCAATTCAGTCAGTATCGCCCGCACAGCTTTCAGATATAGTTATCCGCGGACAATATGAGGGATACACATCTGAGTCAAATGTTGATCCCAAATCCTCCACAGAATCGTTTGTGGCGCTGAAACTGATGCTTAAGAACAAGAGGTGGCGCGGCGTTCCATTTTATCTTCGTACAGGCAAGCACATGCCCAAAAAAGTAACGGAAATATCCATCCACTATAAAAAACCGGTTGTCTGTACAGGGGATGTGTGTCTTTTCCCTGAGGCTGAAGTTATGCGCAATGTTTTGGCTATTCGTATTGAGCCGGATGAAGGCATAGCCCTTCGGCTCATGGCGAAAAAACCGGGATTCGGCATGAAACTTGCCCCGGTGGAAATGGATTTTTCCTACGCATCAGCATTTCATAGTGATATACAGCCGGCTGCGTACGAACGGCTCCTGTTAGACTGCATCCGAGGGGACCAGACATTGTTTGCACGGACTGACGCCATAAGTGCATCATGGGCGTGGGTGACGAGTGTGCTTACGGGTTGGAAAAACGGACAATCACCCATACACACGTATCCGAAGGGATCATGGGGACCATCCGAGGCGGTGGATTTGATAGAAAAAGATGGCAGACATTGGTTTTTAGATGAAGAGTGAATTCTCGCTAAACGCTAATCGTTAAACGTGAATCGCGATTATGAATACTATAACGCATTTTACGGACTTAGAAGCTTGGAAAGTGAGTCATGAAATATGTCTTCATGTGTATCAATTAACAAAAAACTTTCCCAGTAGTGAGAAATTTGGTATTATAGATCAGTTACGTCGTGCGTCGTCCTCAGTTACTGTCAATATTGCAGAAGGTTGGGGACGGTATCATTTTGCCGATAGAACAAAGTTTTACTATCAAGCGCGTGGATCTAATACTGAAGTCGAGAATTTTCTGATTTTATCAAAAGATTTAGGATATATTTCGATAACAGAATTTGATTCAATGTTGTTGCTCGTAAAGCGTGGATTTCAAATTATTAGTGGTCTTATACGATCAATTGAAGAACGAGGAGCTGGTAGTCGATAATCCGAAAACACCGTTGTGCGTTTTACGATTAGCGATTAACGGTTAACGATATTATGTCAACTTTTCACGATGATAAACTGTGGCAGGAAGCATACACCGCTGTGTTGGATCTCTGTGAGGTCACAGTGGACGCGGAAGTTATCAAACAAGCACAAACCCATGGGTTAAAGATATTATCAACCATCGCAGATGGGGTTTCCCGACGGGACCGTCGGGATCGTGACAGCAAACTCCGTGACGCCATGGGCCTTGTTGCCGGCCTTCGGAGTCTCCTGTCTGTTGCATGGGCACAGCAGGCCGTAAGCGACGAGACATTCCAGAAATTGGAAACCGCGTACGAGGCTCTGGGAGCGAAATTATCGCGGTAACATACCGCCGTTTTAAGAAAAAGCGTGCTATACCAGTCCGTACATTTGTGGGCGTGGTTTTTCTGTTTTCCTCTCAACCTTTGCTATTTCCACGATTGTAGGGTACAATACAGCTATATTAATTTGTTCGCCGGTGTATGCTGGTGAGTTGTTTATAGGAGGGCCATCGTATGGCAGTAAAGTTATTTATAGGAAATTTGTCTTGGGACACCACAGACACAACGCTTCGTGATTTTTTTGCGCAAGCAGGAACAGTGGTATCAGCGTCCGTTATCATGGACAGATACACAGGGCGATCACGTGGATTTGCTTTCGTTGAAATGTCATCAGATGACGAAGCACGAAAAGCGATCGAAACGCTTAACAATCAAACACTTGATGGACGAGTAATCGTTGTCAACGAGGCAAAGCCACAGGCTCCTCGAGATAGTAATTTCCGTGGCGGCGGCGGTGGTGGATACCGTGGCGGCGGCGGTGGTGGTTTCCGAGGTGGAGATCGTGGCGGCCGAGGTGGCGGTCATGGTGGAGACCGTGGTGGAAACGATCGTGGTGGCCGAGATTGGTAACCTGATTTTGTTTTAAGAATGTACACATTATCCCGCCCCTCGCGAGGGGCGGGATTTTTTGTGTCTCGTATATTGACGGAATCAGTGACTACCTATAGTATGGCCGTATGGTAGTATCCCGTGAATTTGCAACCAACGTAGAGCGTTTGGCTACACCAGGAATCCCTGCCCCTGCACAGTTTGAACGACTGGTATTCAGCCCTGTGGACCCTTCTGAGCTTGTCATATCATCCGATGTGTCAGGATTTCTCTGTAGATCCATGTATCAATCTGACATAGCTCTCGCGCAGGATGCAACACTGAGGGATGGGGAAGGACTGCTTACGCGCAAGATAACCGCGTACGAAGCGCAAAAAGCGCAAAATGACATACTCACCGCAATATATGTTGCTGTAGAAGAAGATCCAACAGTACGCGTCATAGGACTCTTAAATGGTATTCTGCCCGCATTTAAAACGCTGTGGGATGCCGATACAAGCCTCGAGTATCGCTCTCGGCTTGAGGCAAAGAGAATCAGCGGATACAGCCAAGATACGGCAAATCCTGTGGTAATGGAAGGATCTTTGGCTCCGGAAAATAAAACAGCGTCACTTGTTATAGTTCTTGATGATATTGTTGATTCGGCTCACGAGCAGGCCGCGATCAAGTATGCGTTGGAACTGCTTCGTGGTAAAACGCCGCATCCCGAACGGGTGCAAGAGCTTCAACATGCGGCAGAAACAGATTTTTCTGAGAGTTCAGCACTCTACGATGACGTGGTTCGTGAATTTCGTGAAGCAGGCATAGTAATTGCCTCAACTGTGTATAAAAATATTCCCTTTAAACGGAGTCTGGAACGGTTACTTGAAGAGTGCTCGGTAACTGATTCCTGGGCGACTGTGCAGCAGGCCGTCCTATCACCTGCGATCGAATTAAAACAAACAGACTGGGTGATGGGTACCTGCATGGACTCAGATGTATTAGGGTCACAATTGGAAGGTGAGATCCGGGATGTCTTGGCTGACGAAATGGATGATGAGCTGTCTCGTATGATTGGGATAATTTCCCGGCAAAAATTTCGTATCGGAGGTTTTATAGAAGGATTGGTATCCATGAACCGCTCAGATAAAACAGATTTGATTCGTGCAGTCGCCAAAAACTTTGCCGGATCGCTTCGGGAATGGAAACACGTCGGGTATAGGTGGGAGTGGATGTATACGGGTCACACAGATGACCCTTCAGATTGGGCACGTGATCTGCTTTCTCAATTGTCATAAGTACGGTAGTATAGATATATATGAAACATCAACTCGGATTTATCGGTCTTGGTCGCATGGGGAAAAATATGGTGCTTCACTTGTTGGAAAACCATGTGTCGATTGTGGGGTACAACAGAACCCGCGGCGTAACCGAAGGATTCGTGAAAGAGGCAAGTAGTGCTTCGTTTCTCCCTGCATACGATATCCCTTCACTTGTCGGTTCCTTGGATTCTCCCCGCGTGGTATTTTTGATGGTACCAAACGGTCAGGCAGTGGATGATATGATCGGTCAATTAGTGGCAGGTGGCATGAAAAAAGGCGACATCATTATCGATGGAGGTAATTGTTACTATAAAGATTCAGTCCGCAGGGCTAGCGAGCTGGGACAGAAGGGTATCCATTTCATCGATTGTGGTACCAGTGGAGGGCTTGAAGGGGCCAGGAATGGTGCATGCCTTATGGTGGGAGGGGAAAAGCATATAGTTGATTCCCTTTCATGGTTTTGGGAAGCTGCTTCTACTCCCGGCGGGTTTGCGCACTTTGGGCCATCTGGCAGCGGACATTTCGTAAAGATGGTGCATAATGGAGTTGAGTACGGGATGAATCAGGCTATCGGGGAGGGATTTGAAATACTCTCCAAAGGGCCATATCACCTTGATCATGCAAAAGTGGCAGAGAACTGGACCCATGGCAGTGTGGTACGGGGGTGGCTCATGGAGCTTCTTGCCAACGCGATGAAACATGATCCTGGTCTGAATGACTATACGGGAGTGGTTGGAGGAGGGCAAACCGGAGGGTGGACTATTGAAGCGGCAAAAGAATTTGATGTCGAAGCATCTGTGCTTTCGGATTCTGTAGTAGCACGGGAAAAATCGCGATTAAATCCAACATTCGCCGGCAAAGTAGTATCTGCCTTGAGAGCTGGGTACGGTGGGCATAAAGAACCGAGTAAATAACACATAGTATGATAGTCCCTCACAGAGAATCAGGTATTCAGTCACTCATACAGTCAGCCGCAACAGCGGTTACAACGGAAGTGTTCAAGGCGGGTAAAGACGGTGTCTTATTGCTGTTTTCAGGTGGATCTCCATTGGAGGTTGCAAAAGTGCTTTCGGAAGATTTATTTGGGCCAACTGTGACAGTGGGTGTGAGTGATGAGCGGTATTCAACTGATCCGCATATCAATAATTTTGCGCAGATATCTGGTATGCCATGGTATGCTGGTGCATGCACAAATGGTATGAACACTATCGATACGCGGCCATTACTAAACGAATCCCTTGTGGATACCGCTATGCGTTTTGACCGTGCCCTAAAGAATTGGAGAGAACAATACCCGCAGGGGAAAATTGTTATTACTCAGGGCATTGGTCTGGATGGCCACACCGCAGGCATGATGCCATATCCCGAGAATCCGGCTTTCTTCACCAACTCATTCGTGACAACGGACAGATGGGCAGTGGGATATGATGCCGGGAAGAAAAATAGTTATCCCCTTCGAATCACAACAACGGTTCCATTCCTTTTACAGGTTGATGTATCTATTGTGTTTGTGATCGGTGAAAGTAAGCAATTGCCCGTACATTGGGTATTTGCAGAAACACACGATGTGTCTGAAATCCCAGGTCAAATACTCCATCAGATGCGATCAGTTGCGGTATATACCGACAGAACGTGGTAAATTCGCTATTGTGTTTTACAGTGCGTTAATAGATTATTGATGTATTGGTGGTATTAAAATGGAGAAAAGAATATGACAATTTATATTGGAGCAGACCATAGAGGATTTCACTTGAAGGAACGATTGGTGGTCTGGCTTCGTGAGCAGGGGTATGAGGTAATCGATTGTGGGAATTCCGTACACGACCCTGAAGATGATTTTCCGGATTTCTCGTTTGCTGTGGCAGACAAGGTTGTTTCAGATGAAGGCTCACGTGGTATTGTTATATGCGGATCAGGTGGCGGAGTTACCATAGCTGCAAATAAAGTCGCAGGAGTCAGGTGTACAACAGCAGTGCATGTCGCTGATGTAAAGCATAACAGAAAAGCTGATGATATAAATGTGCTTGCACTTTCTAGCGACTATACTGATTTCGACGAAACAAAAGAGCTTGTTGACGCATTTATCCGTGTTGAATACGAATCAGTGGATAAGCATAATAGGAGATTGAATAAAATTGCACAGAGAGATGTGTAAAACCTCGCAAACCGCTAACCGCGAATCGTAAATCGCATAAAGTGAGTTCGATTAACGATTAACGATTAACGATTAACGAATATATGATAGACATCATTCCGGGAATTTTAGAAAAAGAATGGGAGACTATTGAAAACAAGCTTCGGCTTGTCGCTCCTCACGTGGATTGGGTACAGGTGGATATAGCAGATAACACATTGGTGCCAAATGAGACTATAGTAGATTTCTCAAAGTTCAGTCCTGAACACCTCGCCCCTGAGCTGCGGCATCTTTCATTCGAGGCGCATCTCATGGTGGCAAATCCGGAAAAATACATTAAACCATTGGCTGATGCCGGATTTAAACGAATTATTGCTCATGTGGAATGTATTGATCCAAGGGTGTTTCTAGATAAAGCAAAGTATGAAGATGTCGAGGTTGCTTTGGCAATCGATGGCCCATCGGAGCTTGAGATCATTGAACCGTTTTTGGATCAGGTTGATATGGTGCTCGTTATGACAATAGAAGCCGGATTCAGCGGGCAGGAATTTATGCAGGACACAGTGGAGAAAATTAAACGAATCCACGAAAATCTTCCTGATCTTCCGATTGAAGTGGATGGCGGGATAAATGATAAATCCGCAAAAATAGCCAAAGATGCAGGCGCTACTAGATTGGTATCCACATCCTATTTGTTCAAACATCCCGATGGTATTGCAGCGGCTTTGGAACAGCTAAAAACTGGTTAGTATTCAAAGTTAAGCTTTTTTGGACAATCCAAGGCAGAGAAGGCTTTGCTTTGTTTACATCTTGCTTCTATGTGGAAATATATCCGCCTCATGCGCCTTCAGGATCAGTACATAGAGTTCGGAGCAGCGATCGCGGGTGGTATCATCCTCGGTATTCCGGATTGGCAAATAGTATGGTGGGGAATTGTATTTTGCATACTATCAATCCCCGCATACATCGTAAACGAGCTCGTCGACAGTAAAGATACCGATAAGTACAGCTGGAATCTTCATCATGTCAGGGTTGAGGATGCTGATATTCCAACCATTTGGTTGCTGTTTGGCACACTTTCAATTATTGGGTTGGTGTTGGCATATGCGCTCGGATTTTTTTTGTGGGGATTTGCTATATGGGGTATAGGAATCCTATATTCTGTTGAGCCATTCAGGTTCAAACGGCGATTTTTTTTCGATCTGTTTATACAAATTGCGGTGTGGTGGCTCATTCCACTGCTCTCGATTATTTGGGGTGCGTTTCCTTGGGAGCTTAGTGTCTCTCTGTGCATTATAAACGGATTGATGATTACAGGTGTCGGATTCCCGTACCAACTAGCAGATTATCCCGCGGATAAAAAAAGCGGCTTGTACAATACGCATGTAGCATTGGGCATGAATGGAAGTTTGCGCCTCGGGTTTTGGATTAGTGCAGCAGGTCTGCTTTTTGCTACTGTGTTTGGACTGTACCAGTGGGCAGCCTGGACAATACCGCTTATGCTTCTGTCCACTGTGGTTATATGGCGGTATTGGTATTGGCTGGGACTGTCTTCGTCATCACGTCAAATCGAATCAATCAGGCAGTATGTACGGGTGGTGAAGCCGGTATCACGACTCATTGTGCCGTTTCTGTTTGTCTACTGGAGACTATTTTCCTAGTAAGTGGATGTTCCTGACTATGTACTGATGAGCCAGTCGAGCGCCATTTGCTCGTCGGTAAACACTTTCATAATATCATTCCTATCTTCGGCGATAGATATTATGATGTCGATGGATTCCTGAATTCGGGAATCAGCACTCACAAGTGCATGTTTTCTGAATGTCGGAGAGAGTGCGTGTTCTGCAAAGAGTATCTGTGCGTCGATTGTAATATGAGATACGTGAGTTAAGTCATGCAGTGCATTTATCTGGCTTTGTGATCCCCTGCATAGAGCGGTAACCTGATCTAGTATAGAGGTCATTTCAGTTTTAGCAATATGGCCTGCAAATGTAATATAGATAACATTATTTTCCTCATCTAGTCTTATTTGGCCTGATATATCGACATTATTCATGTTGTAAATAGTATAACAATATATATAAATATACAAGATATACTTCTCAATATCTGTGTCTTACGGAAATGTAAAAAATCTCAGCAATAGGTAACAGATATGATGACATCGTTGCAGACGTCAAAGCTGAATAAAGGTGTGGATGTTAGGAGTATGCAATAGATTGCATTTATAATCCAATCGTATATTGGAAGTATCCGTTACAGTGAAGCCACTCTGATTTCGCATAGCGCCTACTGCATGAATTCGTTGATGATGACCAAGTGCCGGTGGAATATGTTGTGGATGCTTCAGATTGGTAGGTTACGTTGTGTATCACCACACGGTCGATCCTTAGCTTCCTTTTGAGATTCCCGTCAGCTTGTGAAGAATTAGTATAATGGACACGCAAGACATCTTGAGGAGCTAGTGCTCGGGGTAACGTATACGTATATCGTGTAAACAAACGAAGTGCAGGGTTACCCCGAATATCTGTAAACCGCTTTACGGTTTGCCCATTGATTCGTAACTCCATAGTTGGATACACACCAGTATACGGTGTTCCTGCTGCGTATATATGTATTTTGGTGGAGCTCACAGTTGGGATGGGAGTTGAAGTTGGAGTAACTGTGCTGGTAGGGGTGTTCGTTGCCGCAGATATCGGTGTGACGGTTGAGGTGGGTGAATTTGTAGGCGTTAGCGATGGTGTTGAGCTTGGAGAATCAACGATAGAAAAATAGCTGTCAGACAGGTCAGATTGCTGCGCGCCTGATGATGTCGTTCCGCTTATTGAGATTTTGTAGACTCCCTCTGTGTAGCCTTTTTTCGATGCAATCCACGTGTATGAACCGGTTCCAGCTGATACATCGAGCGCTATATAACTAAAGCCTTTATATACTCCATTTACGTAGTTATACAAATCAATACGCAGGGATGTTAACCCCGTGCCTGTCCAACTTATGGTATATGGTTGCCCAACGATTAATGTTTCTCCGCCATTGGGTGTACGAATTGTATATAGTTTAGGCGTTGGTGTCGGTGTGGGTGGCACAGCTGATGGCGTGGGAGTGGACGTTGGCTTTGGGGTAGCAGTTGGCGTGGGTGTGACTCCCTGGTATGGGATAAGCCGTACGTATGTATTGCGCAGCTCAGAAAAATTACTAATAGGATGGGTTACGGGATATGTGTAAAATACGCATTCCGGGGGCGTTATCCAGTTTGCTTTCGTCATGCTGAACGTTCCTGTCGCTGGAAAAGATATTTGTGGAAAAACACCCATCATGACCCAGTCATTCGCACAGGTCATGTTTATCGTTGGGACAGAGGTTACATAAATGTTATTGAGCGCGTGGGAGTTATATGCCGCATTCGTGATAGTATCAGTCCAGTAATAATTCGTCGGATTAAAATTCCCGGTAGTTTCATAATATGGGGTGATGGTTTTGTCAAACGGTAGTGTGGAGGATAGAATGCTATATGCATCGGTGTATGACCGTGTTCCACTTAGCCAACCGTCCGGTCGTGAATATCCCCACTGATAGGTGCCCGATACGTATTTGTATGGCAAACGGGTGTCTGGAATTTGTGGACTCATGTTTGTGTTTGAGCCATTTTGCGAAGTCACGGCTACGCAGAAGCTAGCAACATAGGTAGTATCTGACAACAAATCGATACACCCGGAGCGTAGATTTGGTATAGTGCCCACAAAAGTATCGTCTGTTTTTGTAAATGAAAATGGTGTTGTCGATAGGACGGGGGAAAACGAGGAAGAACCGGATTGATAATAGTAATAATGCTTTGCGCTAAGCGTTGTGTATGTCGATGCGCGATTCCCAGATACTGTAAATGTTGTTATAGGAGTACCTTGTGAAATAGAAATAGATGGGATGATCGTTATATCATCGAGTTCTCCGGGGCCATATGTTTCATTTATATTGATAGAATCAGTGGCCTGTGATCGAATTTGTACTTGTCTGTACGCTGCATACATTAGTATAGGAAAGATACCGACTAGGATGAGTAATCCAAGGTAATTCTGTTTTGGTTGAATAGATCTTCGTCGTTTCTTCATACACCGCAACCTGGGTAATCAGTCTAAGTCTGGAGTATGGAATAGTATTTTGTCAAGCGCTCCTGGGGTATATAGACGGAGTTATATCTGTTGGGGTATGATGATACCATGAACACACAACTTCTTGACCTCACAAAACGTATCCGTCATGACATACTTACCATAACGACTACAGCGGGATCCGGACATCCGACATCATCACTTTCGGCTGTCGAGATGATGACCGTGTTGTTTTTCAAACATCTGCGCTATGACATGAACAATCCGAAGAATCCCAGTAACGATCGTGTCATATTCAGTAAGGGACACGCGTCTCCACTATACTATTCACTCTATGCCGCCGCGGGTGTCATTAGCCGGGACGAATTATTGAAATATCGCACATTTGACAGTGTCTTGGAGGGACATCCAACCGAGCGGTTCGCATATACCGAGGCCGCAACCGGCTCATTAGGACAGGGTCTTAGCATCGGACTCGGGGAAGCATTGGCACTGCGTATGCAGTTTGGTGGTAATAATACTCCCAGAGTATTTGTTCTTGCCGGAGATGGTGAGATAGCAGAAGGGTCAGTGTGGGAAGCCGCCGCCGCCGCGAGTTACAAACGTGTGGATAATCTGTTTTTGTTCGTAGATATAAACAGGTTGGGTCAATCAGATCCGACCATGTATGGACATGACGTCTCGGTATTTGTGAATCGGTTTACCGCATTTGGATGGCGGGTGGTGACGATTGAACATGGGAATGAATTGGATGTCGTTGAAAAAGCCTTTGATACTGTCGTACAAACCGATGGCAGACCTACCGTCATATTGGCAAAAACACAAAAAGGCGCAGGCATATCATTTCTTGCAGACAAAGAGGGATGGCACGGTAAACCTCTGTCGAAGGATGAGCTTCCGAAAGCGATTGCTGAGTTGGGAGAAGTGGATACGAGTCTAATCGGAACTGTCATTCCGGCCCCCGAGCCGGAACCCGGTTTAAAGGTGCCCGGGAAATTGATCCCCGATCAGGTCGGGGATGACAAGCTTGTTTATGATAAACCCACAGCCACCCGTAAAGCCTTTGGTAATGCGCTCAAACGATTGGGTGCATCACATCCTGATATCGTCGCCATAGATGGAGATACCAAAAATTCCACGTACATAGATTCGTTTGGTACTGCATTTCCAGACCGGTTTATCGAACTGTTTATTGCAGAACAAAATATGCTTGGTGTTGCCGTCGGATTCTCAGCGCGCGGATACCATCCTGTGGTTGCTTCATTTGCGTGTTTTCTCTTACGGGCTGCCGATCAGATTCGTATGGCCACATTCTCGGGAAGCAATATCTTGATTAATGGGTCACACTCAGGAGTATCAATCGGCGAAGATGGTCCGTCTCAGATGGGACTTGAGGATCTTTCATTATTCAGATCAGTTCATGGCTCCACAGTCCTGTATCCATCAGATGCAGTTTCTACAGAGCGTCTGGCCGAGCTTGCCCTACAGCAAAAGGGTATAGTCTATATCAGGACATCACGTCCGGAAACAAAAATCCTTTACACCACAGACGATACATTTACCATCGGTGGATCAAAAGTGTACCCTGGGAAAAACGAGATTGTGACTGTGGTGGCGGCAGGTGTGACGCTGCATGAGGCACTCGACGCACAGTCAGTATTGGAAAAAGAAGGTATTGGTATTCGCGTTATAGATTGCTACAGCGTGAAACCCATAGATGCTATGACGCTTCGTACGGCAGCTGGTGAAACCAAGGCGATTATTGTGGTGGAGGATCACTACGCTGAGGGGGGCTTAGGTGAAGCTGTGCAATCTGCACTGGCACAAACACCCGTAGTACCTATTCATCATCTGGCAGTGACTAAAACACCACGATCGGGCAAAGCCAAAGAACTATTGTCATTTGAAGAAATAGATTCAGCAGCGATTGTTCGCACTGTCAGGAAATTCCATACAGGATAACTGACACGTATAAAAATATAAGGCATAGCCTTGAAAGGAGCGACACTATGCAGTTTCCATCAAAAATATATATTGACGGGGGAGATCCAAAAGAAACAAAAGCAGCTGACGAACTCCTTAAAAAAGCCGGGTATCACGGTCTTGATGGTCAAACGACGAATCCATCGTTGATAGCGAAAAACTTAGCTTCACGGCGTCAAGGCGTCAAAGTGATAGCGCAGGAAGCATTTGATGAGTACAAAAAAATAGTACAGGAAATGAGCGCCATTATCCCTGACGGAAAGATTTCGATTCAAGTTATTGGTGATCCTGTCACTATGACGAAAGAGGCTATGCTTACACAAGCGCGTGATAGGAAAACATGGATTCAAAACGCGATTATCAAATTGCCGTGTACGACAGCAGGCGTTGCAGCAGCCGCGGAATTCTGTACGGAAGGGGCTATAAATATCACGCTCAATTTTTCTCTCGAGCAGGCAGCAGCCGTGTATAGCGCAACGAAATTACATACGCATGATGTGTTTATTTCTCCGTTTGTAGGAAGGTTTGATGATCGCGGGGAAAAGGGTATGGATTTTATTTCAAACGAACTCGCCCTGCTCTCAAATGGGGACGGACATGTGCAGGTGATTACCGCGAGCGTACGAAATATGGATCATTTATTGTATGCGCTGAAACTGAAAAGCCACATCGTAACGATACCGTTTACGGTATTTACAAAGTGGGCAGAATCCGGATTTACCCTGCCTGGGGATGAGTATATATATAACCCCCAGGGTCTTACAGAAATGCCATATCATGAGGTAACACTTGATAACGAATGGGAAACATATGACATATCACATCCGCTGACAGATGCAGGTACCGTAAAATTCTGGGAGGACTGGAAAAGTATAGTGCAGTAAAAGAAGACTCTGTATATAATTACGCACATGTACACTCATATAGTCGTTGGCGGAACATTTGACACACTTCACAGTGGCCATGCGCATTTTTTAACACGCGCATTTCAGTCTGCAACAACAGTGACCATAGGGCTTACCAGCGAAGCATATATCCGCAGGTTCAAAAAAGATCTGGGAGTGTCACCATTTAGCCTCAGATATCGGGCACTCATTGCATGGCTTCGGAAAAACGGGTACTCCGATCGTGTGCGCGTGGTTTCATTGGACAACAAATGGGGACCCGTACTGTTACCTGACGGGTTTGATGCTATTGCCGTAACTTCTCAAAATAAAAACACAGCTCTGGAGATAAATACCATCCGCAGCGAACGGGGACTCCCGCCGCTGGCAATAGTAGAAATCGATATTATAGAAGCCCAGGACCGGAAACCTATTTCGTCGACACGGATCAGGAATCGTCAGATAGATACCCGCGGGGCATTGCTGTTGCCTGATAGTCTGCGTCCTGAATTGCAAAAACCGTTGGGTCATATCATCGCAAATGCTGAGTGTAAAGCTCATATTGTCTCCCATCGTGATGACATACTTATAGCTGTAGGGGATGTGACCACAGAAACTATACTGTATTGTGGCGTGCAACCATCACTTATCGTTGTCGATTTGCATGTGGAAAGAAAGCCATATCAATCGCTCTCAGCATATAAATTTCCCAAAAAATACCAGATCGTGCATCTATCAAGTGGGCCGGGATTCATCTCCAGAGATGCCATACGAGCTATCGGCGTATGGAAGTCAGGTATACCGCTACGGAGGCGGCTTGCGATGATAGTAAAAGGGGAGGAGGATCTATTGGTATTGCCGGCTATTGCTGCGGCGCCGATCGGGAGTGTCGTGTACTATGGATCTCCTCCAATCTCTGGAACCGAGGGCTTGGTGGAAGTGACAGTGACCCGTGAAATCAAACAAAAAGTCAAAGAACTCATGAGTCAGTTCACCCGTACTCGAGCCACCTCATAAATCACCTCACCGTTTGCCTGTACCGTATTGTATAGTGGATGTATGGCCACATATATACCAGACAGCAAAACACAGCGGTGGGTGATAATCGCTGAGACCCGTACAAATCGCCCTACTGATACGAAAGATTCGCCTCACAGCGAAGTCCCAAAGTCCGTCGGGACGAAGGTATGTCCCTTTTGTCCGGGAAATGAACACATGACTCCTCCGGAAGTGTATAGAATCGGGATGGGTGGTAAAGAGGAAACTGGATGGCAAGTCAGGGTAGTGCCAAACAAATTTCCGATTACGGACACGCATGAAGTATTTATCCATAGCACAGATCATACGCATGAAATCTCCCAACTGCCTCGGGAACAAGCAACTCGGATTGTCACAGCGTATCGGGATCGGTATGTTGCACACGCGGGGGATGGGCACGTCATTATTTTCTGTAACAATGGAAAAACCGCAGGGGCGAGTCTCGAGCACCCGCACAGTCAGCTTGTGGTCGTAGCAAAACAAATCACGCTGGATTCACTTTCCCGAGAGCCGGTGCAACATATGATTGAGTCCAAAGATGGATTTATCAGCTACTGTCCGGATTTTTCCCAGTGGCCGTATGAGATATGGATCGCTCCCGAATCCGAGAGTACAAATTTTGGAGCAGTGACCGATGCTGAGTTGCCTCATATTGCAGATGCGCTGCAGCGTTCTCTACAGCGGCTTCGTACCATACATGATATCCGGCAGGAACACAAAACGCCCGAGCAAAGGGATCCGTTCGTATACAATTATTATGTGTCTCATGGAGAACACTGGTTTATTCGCGTCATTCCGCGGTTCATTCATCGGGCGGGGTTTGAGCTGGGGACAGGGTTAAGCGTCAACACCATATCTCCGAAACAAGCAGCATTAGAACTTCTTGAAATACCCTGATTCAGGTACCCTCATGTATTCAGTATAATCAACTGTATATCATTCTGAAAATCCGGATAAAAGGGAACAATCATATTGTTATGAAGTTGTGAAAGTAACCCTCCAAGATATGGATCGATGTGCAAATCTAATTGGGGATCCAGCCCTTCATGTGCAATTCTATATCGAAGTGAAGTTGCAAAAAGTCTTCCCACTGCAGAGCTGTCCTTAGCCTGTTCAAGGAATATCTCAAATCCGTATTTTCGTAATCGACCTAACATCCCAGAGGTAACCGCATTTGGTAATTGTTCAGTATTCCAATAGATGTCTTTGTTATTGGTTTGATATTCAATAAGGGGATGAAGTATATCCAACAATTGGTCTGTTTTTATACCAGGTAATGAAGATTTCCGTACAGCATCCTCAGTTAATACAACGCCAGCGTTTAGAGTATTTGATCTCATTCCGGGATACTTTGTTGAAATAAATAGTGTCTCACCGCTAAGATCAGTTACATGTACTCGCAAAAATTTTTTGGTGAGAGAATCTCCGAATGATTGAATTCTGCCCCGCGTTACATGTGTGAGTAAATGAGTCTGGTTTATAGCGTGTGAAATATATCCGGGTCTGGTAATAAAACCGATATCTTCATCTGATAGCTCGGAAAAATACTTTACTTTATGTGGAAAGAATTTTTCTACTGTTTCCCGGATAGAAAAAACGCTCGGATCAAGATCACTCATAGTTTTAACTTTATTCGAATATACCCTCGAACTAGAGAATATCAATATATCACTAAATACATATCAAGACTACATGATTAAACTCTGCGTTTGGCGGCATCTATTCGTATTTATCTTATACTATGATGTAATTTACATCAAAACTACCTTTAAAAGAACTGAATCTATATGGCGTACAATCGCCCCGTCAATACAACGCCATATAATTGTTGATCTTACCACCCATATTACACTTTTTGTCCAGATGGTTCGAACATGTTCGGTGATGAATATACTAAACGCGCTGGAAAAAACGGTTTACGCTTTGCTTCACAGTTGGTGTAGCAACGTTTCTTTTTTCCATTTTCCCATGAGTATTGCAGATGCGATGATGAAGTTGACGCATGCGATATAGAGAGGATAGTAAAGTAGAATCGGATTCCACGCTCCCACTGCAAGCATCCCGAACAATCCACTTGTTCCGGAAATGACCCATGTACTGATCGTTTCAGTTTCCGGTTCTTGGTACGATTTAATGATTGTAAGAATTGCTCCTGATGCATCTACCAAAATCGTGAGCACCATTGCATAGAGCGCATCACTGGTGATAAACCAAAGATAAAGACCTAGACCTGCAATGGTTAATGAATAGTAATCTCTCCTGATAAAACCGCCGGTTCCAAAATGCAATGAAAGAAAAAATACAGCACAGACCGCAATAGTTTGGCCTGCAGTAAACCATAATGATTCGTTAGCTCCTTTTGAAAGTTGTGAAAAAAACATAATAGCTCCAAGCACGCTCCATATAAACCAGGATGCGCGTTCTGGTATCGTTTTCCTTGATATGATGTCACGTATATACGGAGCTACACTTGCGATGCTCAATATTGCAGAAATATATCCGACGAGTTGTAGCATAGAATTATTTTTTTCGAACTGCCAGTAGTGCAATGGTCATATTAATAGATACTAGATATAGTGGATAGGATACGGATTGAAACGTGTACGATGGAATGGCAAGAATATTAAACAAACCTGCAAGAGCATCAAAAGCATAAAATTTCGGCTCTTCAGAATGAGGTACATTTATTGTTTTAATAATTGTTGGTATCGATCCAAATAAATCAGCAAGGATTCCACTATATAATCCAATGAGCGGATTATTTGTTATTTGCCATACTGCAATGCCGGTAAGCGCACAAATTAAACATACGATGCTGGACATTTCCCATCCGCCAATGCCATACCGGAAGCTTAAGCCGTATAAGATTATCGACTGAATGAGGGATGCTGCAGAAATATAAAGTGCTGTCATATTCCCCGAAGCCAGAAGGGATGTCGTGGTAAGAAGGCCAATAATCAGGTATACCAATCGGGTGGTTCTGTGTGGTTTTGATATGCCTCGCAGAATTGATTTTACGTACACGTACGGGGAACACAGGGGAAGGATTGTGCTTAATAATAAAAAGACTGTTTTGTGCATATTTGACAATTATAGGGTAATAGACGTATAGTACAAACATGATGTCCGATCAAACAGACATACTTTCGAAGACTCTTGTTTCGTTTGGTTTAACAGCTGAAGAAGCAAAAATATACCTCAATTTGCTTCAAAAACACTCACAATCCGCCCTCGCTATCAGTCGTGATCTTCATATGGCTCGAACGCGTGTGTACAGACTTTTGGACAAACTATTAACGAAAGGTCTTGTGACGCAGCAATTAGATCATCCCGGACTTAAATTTCAGGCAACCCCATATACCCAGTTGGAATTATTGCTCACTGAAAAAGAACAACAGGTGAACAATCTTCGTGCATCTATGCCATCGTTATTTAACCAATTATCAGCAATTATAGGGTCGGGGAGTGAGAGATCAAAAGTATTTTATCATCATGGGATAGATGGTCTTAAGCACGTGACATGGAATTCACTGAATGCCAATGGGATTTTACGAATTTATGAAAAATATGACAGTATGTCTGTATTTTTACCTCAGGATTTTAGTGAGACGATACGGGAGGAATTGGTCAAAAGGAGTATCATAACTCATCAACTAACAGGTGTGAAACACATTTCACCGTATACAGATGTCACTCAGCTCATGAAGTATTGGATTGTACGATACGTTGATCCTAAATTATTGGCAATGAAATTTGAAGTGCTTATTTATAATGATGTGTATTGTATGTATCAATATGGCACGGGCGAAGAATTTTGTGTAGAGATTCACAACAAAGAGCTTGCACATATGCAGACGCAAATATTTGATTACGTATGGCAGACCGCAAAGCCGATGAAAAAAGTAGGCGTTCACGGTGAAGCGATTATAGAGTAATTAGTTACTTGGATAGTTAGTTACTTGGTTACTTAGATATGTTGTGAGATACTGTTATTGATGAAGTTTAAGTTTGATGAGCTTAGAATTTATCAGGATTCAATCGATTTTGTATCGACGATGTACACGTTGACTAAAGAATGGCCAACGATATATAAATTCAGCCTAGTTGATCAGATTCAGCGGGCTGCGCTTTCTATTCCACTCAATATTGCCGAAGGTTCCGGAAGAACGAGTAAGGATTTCGCGCATTTTTTATCTATATCCCGAGGATCATGCTATGAATGTATTGCAATACTAACAATCGCACGAAATATACAGGTTGTTGACATGGTTAAATTCACACAGCTATACGATAGGATATATAGTATGGCAAAAACTATTACTGCACTAAAGAATAGTATTTCTAAGGCTAAATAACGATTCAACCAATAACCAAGTAACTATCTAACTAATAACCAAAACCTGTCTTAAACTTGCCCTTTTTGTTGTAATCCCAGAAGCCACATCACAGCTTCTTTCTTATATCTGCGGTCTCCGCGTGAGTTGATTCGGATCGCAGGAAGCTTTCCCCGTTTGCCCCATCGTTTTATCGTAAGAGGTGATACTCGTAGTATTTTTGCAACTTCTCGTACGGTTAATAAGTCTGGCCATTCATCACCTAGTGACATAGATAGTTCCTCCGGGGCAAAATGTTTTGTATGTAAGCTGTAGGGCAGTTCATACTTTAAAATTTATAAGAAAAATTTAAAGTAATCAATAGCAATCACAACAATACAACCATGATCAAACCTTGTCAAGAGGGATCAAACGCAATCATGGTTTATAGAAATGATTTTATAAAATATTTTTGAGTGCACTGATGAGTGCTGATCATGACGGCGACGACATCAGTAAAACGACAATACAGAGAGGCGTATCCTCTATAAAGACATGTAACAAAATAAAAGTATTCAATTAGATATAAAATCATTGTCATATAGAGTAATAAATATTCGTCATTGTTGCAAAAAATTATCAGGATGGTGGGGAAGTGTATACAGAATGTCTTCAGTACCAATTGTTCAAATTCATTGAGAGATTTTAGACATTGCACCCATCCTGAGAATATTACCGCGTATGCGGTGAAGGGAAAATGAGTATATCAATTGATATCAGCTTATAGTTCTCAGGATAATATATGCCATTAGCGGTCATCGTGAGAGAGCGCGTTTTGACAGCCTAAAACAGCGTTAGTGATGCGGGAAATAAAGACAATGCTTTGTTAGCAGGACAACTAGTTTGCTGCTAACAAATGGGAGAAATGGGGATATTACCTAGATTTGGTACAGACAAAAAAATCCGGACTGGTATATATCGCATCTTTTATAAAGTAACTACCACTTGATGAATCCTGTATATGGTAATACATCTGCCCGATTCCGCGTGTCCGCGATTCTGAGAACCGGGCCGATAGTTGCGGAGGGACTGGGATTTGCACACGATCAACAGTACGGTACTGTGATGTGGTAAACCCCATTGTATCTGCTATGTCTATAAATCCTTCTGGAGACAGTATTCCCGCTTCGGAGAGTACTTCCATATTTGCCTGGTACATAATGGTGCCACCTATCATGAGCACACGGTGATATTCCCTGAGCGCTGTGCGAATGACATCGGCTGCCTTTTTGTGATGGGGTTCCGGCATAGATCTGTCAGCATTCGTGCATATTGCCAGAAATCCCGTGGTATTGTGGTCCACAATTTTGTGTACAGATGACTTAGCGATGGGTATATGAAAAGTGGTGCTATCGCGCCCAAGCCACTCGGGTATTATCAGTGGCATTCCCAATTGTGCGAGCGCAATTATTTCATCACGATAGTCAAGCGCGCCGCCTTCACCGTATATGATCCCGCTATTTCGCCGTTTCAACACTGTACGGTCATCGGAAAAGTTACGTCCCTGCGGATCAACCAAAAGTACAGCTCCTTGGGTTTCATAGGCCATTGAGCAATACAGTAATGCTGTTTGATCATTCAGACAAGTGTGACCTTGCCCGACAATTACCACTGTCTCACCGGGGAGCATGTAGCCTCGATGTATTTCCCCCGCTGACGATGGTGCTGTAAGTAGTCCGCTATCCCTCTCAATTGCCATTGTGGGAGGTATTATAGCGTACAAACAACACAACAGCCACTAAAAATCCCCCTTGCGGGGGATTAATAGTGAATACATAACCTCAGTTATCTATACTCGAATTCAATGTTACTTGAGTTCGACTGATGCACCTGCTGCTTCCAGTTTTTTCTTTGCCTCTTCTGCTGCTGATTTATTTACAGCTGTTAAGACTTCTTTTGGAGCTGCTTCTACAAGTGCTTTTGCTTCTTGCAAGCCAAGAGTTGGAACGAGTTCACGAACAGCTTTAATAGCACCGATCTTGTTTGCACCGGCTGCTGTTATTACCACGTTAAACACGGTTTGCTCTTCCTTTGGTTCTGCACTTCCTGCTGCTGCTGGTGCGGCACCTGCAACTGCTACCGGAGCTGCTGAGACACCAAATTTTTCTTCAAGAGCTTTGACGAGTTCAGAAAGTTCCAATACGGACATTTCTTCCACTGCCGCCATGATTTCATCTTTAGTTAATTTTGCCATAATTTGTTGTCACCTCCCTTAAAACAATAGTCAATAAAAATTGAAAATTGTAAAATAAAAATTAGTTTGCCTTTGTCTTTCTTACTGCATCAAGTACCCACACAAGTGTATTCAAATTCCATTGAAGTGCTCTGTGGAGGCCCTGTACAGGCGCATTCAGCTGTCTTACCAGCTTGCCAAGCAATACTTCTTTGCTTTCCACTGTTGATAGGGTCATTACTTCAGTATCTGTGAGCACTTTGGTTCCAAGCAGTCCGCCTTTTACTTTACCGATGCCCAGAGTTTTGAACATCTTAAGCATTTCCTTGAGAGGGGATACTTCATCTTTGTATGCAAATAAAAATGCATTTGGTTGTTCGAGCTGTGCTTCCAGAGAGGCTGCCTGATCTCCAAGCGCCTTTTTGAACAGGCGGTTTTTCGCTACTACAAATTCGCCATCCACTTTTCGAAGCGCACGTCGGAGCTCTTCAAGCTGTTTATGTTTTATACCCTGGTACTGCGCAATAACGATTGATTTTGTTTTGCCGATTTTATCGGTAAGAGCAGCTACTGTTTCCACTTTCTTCGGTGTTCCTTTTGTTACATGTTTTTTGTCCATATATCTCCTTTACATAATGTTTCTAGCTTCGCTAGATATATTTCAAGCTGTATCCAGCTTACGCTGGATTGTTCATACTAAGCTCGTTTATAGGAATAAACTCGCTAAGTATTCACAAAAAATCCCGCCTAAAGCGGGAAACATTCGTTCAGGGTTATTTGTTCATTGGTCATAGTATCACTATGAACTATAAACAAAAACCGTTAACTACTTATGTTCCTTCGGTAGGCTCTTTCGAATTCATTCGCCTTACAGGCGAAACCTACTATCTTTAGGGTGAGTATAGTATAGCGCAAATCGGCTATACATTCAAGAGGAAGGGAATCTGAACTCCACAGGTACAGATGCACTTTCTGTTACTTTTCCCACTTTCGTGACATTTATTTCGCAACCCACCCTGTAACAGAATCAAATCGGCCGATTACCTGAGGATACTTATTTCCTATACCGGTATTGTTGGTCGAAAGCACTATGCGTCCATCTGCCCCCAACTGGCCGTTTTCTTCCTTGCCGATTGATACAAAGTCTGTATCGCTATCACCGACTCTATAGGCAGCTGAATATTTATCTCCAGTTCGTGTAAGACGCAAAGTCAGGCGTTTGGGGTCTGCATTCTTGATATCTATACTGGCGCGTTCAAGGAGCGTATTATCCGGTGCTTTTACCACGAATACGAGTTTACTTACATTCTCATTTTTTGAGACGACCCAACGCACCGCAGCAGATTCGTCATCAACAGCGGTTGCAGACTGGAACGATACTGCTGAGACACCGTACCCATCTCCCTTTACAACGGGCTTAAAAAGTTTAGCAGTAAATGCGAAATTCGTATTGTTTTTGACTAACGGCTCAGTTCTCTTTACCCACCCTGACCGTGGTTTGGTATTCACGGCTCCAGCAGCTACATTCATCGACAGATTATCCGTTGCTGTTTCAACAATTGCTGTTCCAGTTGTCGCAGATGCTTTCCATTTGCCACCAATACTCCCATTGCTGAATGCGTCAGAATAGCTTATACGGTTAGAAGGCTGAGCAGCTTTTCCTTCCCAGCTGATTCTGACTGTATCAAATCGTGCAGCTACCTTCGGAAACTGATTATTTACGGCACCGTTATGAGCAAAAAGGCTCACATACCCGTCTGCCCCGAGCGCAGCATTTGTTTCTTCACCTAGGACAATCCAGTTAGTATCAGAAGTTAAATCATTTCCCAGTTTATAAGATGCCCTATACGATTTATTTACTCGTTCAAGTCTGAAAATAGCCACATTACTCGGAAGATCAACGGATTTTCTTTCGACAACCGTTCCATCCGTGGCCGCAACAGAAAACGAAACCTTACTCGAAGCACCATTGACAACCCAACGAATTGAAGCGCCTTCATCGTTTAGTCCACCTTTAGAAGTAAACCTCAATCCTTCAATAGCTCCACCAGCTCCGGTAACAATTGGGCGATAGAGAACTGCTATCGCTTTGAAATCGGCATTATCTTTCATGTGTTCCTTAAATAAGATCGATGCAGTCTTTGGCTTACCGGATTGATTTCCCTCAGGAATTTGTATCCGAAGATTGTTACCTGCTGTTTGTGCTGCTGAAACGTCCGAGGATTTACTGATAGACCATTTGTTCTGATTGAGTGCCTCCGTCTTAAAATTATCACTATACGTCTCAGTAATCTTAGGTACAGCCATAGATGCTTGTGATTTGGTAACTTCGGTGGATGTCGTGTTTAGTTTGCTATTGAGTAGGAACATGGCCCCTCCGGCCAAAACGATGATAGCGATAAGTGTTATTGGTGTTATAGAATTTTTTTTCATAGCTAGCCTGAAAATATTAATATTAATACTCACTATAGAATCTCAGAGGCCAGGAGAAATGTCAATGATACCTGATACTATCTCTTGAGGATGTGGGATGAGAGATCTTCCAGTATTTTGAGTAAGCCTTTGGATATGGTAGCGAAAAATTGATGTGCTCCCTGCAATTGCATCATCATTTTTGCGCGTTTTCTCTCCTCTTCGCTCAGTTGGAACGGAGCCGTAACAGGTTCTGCAGAGACTGTAGTATCGGGAACGGGTGTTTGATACTCTGTGGATGAGTCTGGTATATCCATACGATATGAGTATACACTACTGTAGCAGATCCAGTGTCAACTGTTACGAGGTTGCAACTTTGACACCTGTTCACATGGTTGCTGTTATCGTTGTTTTGAAGCGGCGGAGATACATTTATGTTTTTTAAATGAAACAGACAGATGGACCAAAAGATTTTAAACTATCGTATCTGATCACATTTTTTAAGCAGAGAAATATATTCATGTGCTATAGACGGATATTTCGGCAGTTCCGTTAACAAAATAGACTGAACGCGAGGATCGTTTTGAGCCACCCAATGAGACATCCATTGTGATACGTTGGTCATTTTTACACCCCGCTGCTTCAAAAAATCCGGCAAGATCTCTGTCGTAATGTTACGTATAATGCGTTCGGTCTCCTCGGCAAACACAGGATTGGTCTTCACTTCCATGAGTAAGTGAGCCACCAGTCTCGACACTCTTTGACCTAATATATCCATTCCGTAGTTCGATTGATTGGATACTGCGCTACCTGAAAGTAATCCGGACAGCAAATCACTTCGTAACAGTTTTGTAGAAACAGTCTGTGTGATATATGATGGTGTAGATCTGAAGTCGGAAAATATTTTTGCAAGATGATTTATACGAAGATGTCGAATATTTCTTTCAAATGTTGTATCTGCAAATAGTGATTTTACCTGGTATTTATGGTTAGCGAGTCCTGTAAAATCTTTTACCATGACTCGTTTACCACGAACATAGTCCTGCCAATTAAAAAATGCATCTTTAGAATAATCTCGAGCCGTTCTTGTTGATTCAGGAATGATGCCTTTTGAGATCAGTCCAATTTGATTCATTTGCCATACGAGCTTGTGAATTTGATTGAGTGTATACCAGGGCATTGTATTATTATTCTTGAGCAGTTCCCAAATGCGCTTAGTAAATACTGTGTCCGCGATGCGATATAGCGTTTTGTGAATCGGGGCAATCACACTATCAAAATACTCATCAAATCGAGCGGATGGGTTGATATTATGCTGTAATACATGCATATTCGTCTTTGATAACATAACCCGTACAATATCAACCGTATGTATTAATTGTTCGAGGGTGTATTCATTGAGACTCTCCTTATCCCATGCGTCAAGATGATGTGAAAGTGCCTGTAGTAACTCATGTGCAGATTCAGCTGTAAATGACTGTGCCTGCTCCGTCTGTAGTATCCTGCTTTGTATTGTATCCACAAAATTTTCAACATCAGTAGAGTTTTCCCAAACAGATGAGGTATCAAAGTCGTATATTCTTTGTGGTCCAAACGCCCAAATTTTATTAAGAAATATTGGATCATGAATAGAAAGTATAAATTTCGATTGTTTATGTGATGCAATGAATTGTAGAAGTATATCTGCAATTTTTACGGTGGTTTTGGTATCTAGGTTTCCTGAAATCTCATCGAATAAATACATATCGGCATCTGACATAAGCGATAATGCGAGGCCAATTCGTGCTCGTTGTCCGGTAGAAGCTGCCATGTTCGTTGAAAAGGTTGTCGTCATGAATTGATCTATACGATCATGTTCATTCGCGTCAAAGAATTGAGAAAAATATTGCTTAATTACTGCATTAAGCGCGGCTATGAGCGGTTGAGTCTGTTCTGTATGCGTTTCTGTTGATAATGACTGCTTCCAGGATTCTAGTACGGTTGCAAGTTCATGATTTTTTAACGGATCAGTCAATAAGTCAAGCAGATGTGACAAATATTGATGATTAGAATGTTCGTCACTTAATAAGTCATTGATCGTTCGTTGAATACCATCATGTTCTCCAGCTACTATTTTTCGAGTGATTTCACTCGATAGTGTGCTGCCGAAAGAGAAGTTGACCGAGACCGTCTTTACACGACGTTGCCAACGGTCATACGCGTAGAAATTTCTAATATCATTCATATCGGCAGCGTTTATGGTGGCGTAGTTTCCGAGTGCGTGTATTCCGTGAATGATATCCATCACGGTGGATTTTCCTTTACCGGTTTCTCCTGTCAACACGGTTATACCCGGATCTAACTGTAATTGAGAAAACACTGGCAACTGACCGTTTTTCGTGCGATTTATGGTCACAGTTATTCGATTGGGTAATGGACCATAATCAGTCCCGGGAGGTGGTAGGTGTAACTCTCCAAATCGTTTTGTGAGATGAGTAAGTGCTTGTCGGACGGTCGTGTAGGCGGCATCGGTATCCGCTCGGTTTATACTTCGCATAACGAGCATTGATGTGCTGTCACCTATTGCCGTTAGCATAGAGCCGCTTGTAAGTGCGACAGGGGTTACATATTGGATGAGCTCGTCATTTCGTGTAGCGGACAATAATAACGCTATGCTCGACGGTAGGCTTTTAAACCAGGCGCGATCTTTAGATGTTTGCTGATTCGTTCTAAGTAGCGAGAGGTTCCGTGTATTGCCTGCCTCAATTATTTTAGCTTCTGCTTTTTGTATTTCTGCAATGTCTGCAGATTCAGGTAAGTTTAGATATGCATATGCCGCTTCGCGGACTCTGGCGTGTTTTTCGGTAAGTGACGGCGCGATTTCGTGAATGTTTCTGGACGCAATACGTGTGCGAAGTAGCTCTCCGATGCGGGTACTAGCCTGTGTATAGAAAAAGGGGAAAGGAGTCAAAAATGCAGCAGATGCGAGAATGCCCCCATTTTTTTGACCGTGTACCGTGCTTTTAAACTGAAGCAATCCAGTAGTAAACGCGTGCTCGTCAAGTGCAGCAGACAATCCACTGCTTACAACATGAGCGGCATCAAGATCATGTATATTCATCGTCTCTGACAGTAACTGTTGGCGCAGGGGTGAGTCGAAAAAGTTTTTAAGTACCGAGGTGACATATTCGCGTGCAACCCGCATCTGATTAGCGAAATGATACACAACACTGGAGTGTTGCGCTTTGTATTGGGTTATCAGGGGATATAAGGCTGACGTGACAATTGTTCTGATTGAGTCATTGGAATTGGCGAATGTAGTTGACAATGCTTCCATGCCAAATGTAATCATTGCGTCGGTCGGTAAACTTGCTAAAAATTGTGATGTGCTGTCATGTATGATTTTTTTAACCCCCTGTATTCCTGAATGTTCTTTTTGGGAAAGGTGAAGCAAATCCATACTGTCCAATACATCTGCTGGTATCAGTAGGTTTGAAAAATAGGTATGTGCCATTTCATATTGTGAAGGGGACTTTTCTATCAGATTCGGTGTCCATTCTGATTGTCCCTGAGAGGCAAGCCAAGACTGTTCCCACGGATATTCAGATTCCGTTTGAATATTTTTTAATCTATATATACCCCATAATGCGAACGACAGTTTTGCATAAGCGTCTTGTCTTTCTTCGTTTGTGCCCCCAGATAAGAATATTTGAATACTCGGTACGATTTCTGATGAAAATATAATTCTTTGGCGACGTAAAATAGCATCATCAAATTGCATGTGCTCCATGCTTTCTGGAGGTAAAAAGGGATCGACCCCATCAATCATAATGGAACCGGCCAACGGAGACATCATTTCGCGACTCATGCGCGCAATTATAAACTATAGGACTAAGTAACGCAAATGGTACGAAATACTACGAGGTTGCAACTTTGACACCTGGTCCCATGGTTGCTGTTATGGTTGTTCTGATGATCTTACTTGTGCCAATTGCAGCAAATACTGCTTTGACATTTTCAGCAAGTTTCGCATCATCAAATGATACTTTCCCAACGATCATATGGACAATTGGGTTGTCAGGTTCTGTTTTAAAGTTTACCTGGCCGTTTGAGAGATCCTTCACACGTTTTTCAGGGTCAGGGGAGACCGTACCGTTTTTAGGATTCGGCATAAGTCCTTTCGGACCCAACACTTTGGCTACCTTTGCCAGCTTCGGCATCATGCTTGGGTGCGCCACGAGAATATCAAAATTAATTTTCCCGGCCTCTATCTCAGCAATAATCGCTTCATCAGCTATAACCACACGGATTTGCTTTCCTGTACCGTGGGGAAGCGTCACGCTGCCACGCAGATCTTTCTTATCTCCCAGAGTCTGTGGGTTCACATTTATATGGAGTTCAACTGTACCGTCAAAAGTTGTGAGACTGGTCTGCTTTACCAGTGATACAGCCTCAGAAATACTATAAATCTTTTGTTTATCAACCAAAGAGGACATCTCAATATATTTTTTTGAATGGCCTTTTGCCTTGATGTTTGTTTCCTTTTTCTTTTTTGATTGTGGTTCAGATTTTTCGGAAACTTCAGATACAACAGCTGTAGTTTCAGTCTCTGACTCGTCAGTTTTTATTTTTTTTGACTCTTTTGTTTGGCGACGGGCTTCAGCTTTTCTTTTCTGCTCTTTTTCTGCTGATTCATCACCTAGTTTAGCGACACGAATTTTTCCCATATTATGCCTCCACCTCAACGCCCATACTTCGGGCAGTTCCACTTACTACTTTAATTGCGGCTTCCACATCGTTTGCGTTCATATCCGGCAACTTGTCTGTGGCAATCTGTCGAACCTGATCCTTGGAAAGTTTACCCGCTGACTCACGTCCTGCTTTGCCGCCACCCTTGGCAATACCGAGGGTTTTGATGATCATGGCTGATACAGGAGGGAGCTTGGTGATAAACGTAAAGGTCCGGTCTTCAAATACGGTAATAACCGCTGGGATGGTCTGACCTTTGAGTTTTGCTGTTCTCTCATTGTAGGCTTTCACGAACTCCATGATAGGAAGTCCATGCTGTCCGAGAGCCGGCCCGACTGGAGGCGCTGCGGTTGCTTCGCCCGCTTTAAGATTGATTTTTATGATTGTTTTAACTTTTTTTGCTGCCATAGTAGTATCTGAAAGAGGGGATCGAAAAAAAGAGGAACGTATCTTTCTATACTATATTATAGAGAAGAAGGTATACAGTTTTTCGAAACACTCAATCGGGTTTCTTCCTCATCCGCGACATACTATATCGGAACGAAGTACCTGTGAGTATACCAGAAGTTACAGAGTGTGACAAGAGATGCTTCTCACGGCTAATTTCCACACTTGAAATTCTGACGCAGTTGCGTGATTATAGATATGGTGGCTGATGCATAGAGCGTGTCACCGGAATTGATGGCAAAGTATAGTAATAAAATATCAACGAAAAAGAAAAAAGTATCCCGCGGAGTACGTTCTTCGCGTTCCACTTCTGCGGTTCTTTGGCCAAATTTGGGTGCACTTATTGGATTATTTGGATTACTGATTGCCCTTGTTGTACTGCTAATGGCTGCTGGTCGTTCAACAGATAATCGGCAAAAAGCTGCTTCCTGTAATTCTGCAAGCTGTAATCAATGCCAATCCGGAGGGTATTGGCAGATAGTGAATGTTACGAATTGCCCAGCAGAGCCAGATGGTGATGTCCAACTATGTAATTCTGCAGGGAGAATAGGATTATGTGGTGGTCAGAAATATTGCTGCCCATCTGCTGGAGCTCAGTGGACGACAAACATGACAGCATGCGCAAACGGGGAATATTGGGGATCATGTATATATCCTACGAACAGCCCTGTACCTACAACTGCAGTATCAAATACTCCAACATCGGTGCCGACAGTGCAGCCAACATATACACCATATCCCACATACACACCGTATCCGACATCTTCGAGCACACCAACAAAAACACCTACGAAGACGCCGACGCCAACCCGCGTCTCGTACAATACTGCGACACCAAAGCCGACAGTATTTATGACATCCTCACCGACACCAACCGTTTATGTGCTTAATTATTGCAATAAATCCTGTTCAAATGATAGTGAATGCCCCGGTGGTTTAGTATGCGCCGGTGGTGGTGTATTAGGTTTAGGGAAAACATGCCGAAATGCGTATTGTAAGGAAAATATATCCTGTCTCTGTAACGATTCTCCGACTGGTGGATCACTCTCGGTTGTCCCAACCATAAATGAACTTAATCCTATCGGATCAGGAAGACAGATAGTACTGACAGCATCATCCGTTGGAGATACAAATGGAAACGCATCCGATCGTCCGACATTTAGTGGTATGACAGAGCCTGGAGCCACCGTGACTATCTCGGTATTCCCTGACGGTATCAGCGGTACCGTGACGGCAGATACCACAGGTAAGTGGACCTGGAGGCCAGATAAGGCGCTGAGCGCTGGCAAAAAAGATGTGGTTGTAGTATCTAAAAAAGATGATGGACAGGGACAGGTGACACAGACATTCAATGTTATCGCCGGTGCAAAAGTTAATTGGTTTGGAGTGCTTCTCTTCATTATGATATTGGTTGCTGTCGGATTTGGTGCCTACGTATACTACAAATCGCTGTAATGGCACGTATCCTTGTTTTACTCGTTGCCCAGCGAAATCCTTTTAGGATAGTTTCAAAAGATAGAGAGAATCCAATATTCGATTACGTTGCCGTGAATTCAGCCCGTACTAGCGTCGTATAACTCTATAACTAGAACGCGCGTGAGTTAGACTCCGCTGCAGATGTTTCCTCGTTTCTTATCGTATATGTTTTAAATGATGTAATATCACGTCATACACTCTGCGCGAAAAGCAAAGCTGTTTAAATGAAATCCGATCCAGAATTTGAGCAATCTGAGATATTGGGTGCCTATGAATCGTGTCGCAAGCAGTTCTGCTCACTGCGACTGGGTTACGTTTGAAATCAACATCAAGCGAACGCAAAGCGACGTCAGTGCTCGATTACGGAGAATAAAACAGTGAAATAGCAATGCGAATAATCCCAATTTAAAGCTTTGAGACCTGCAAGAAGTCTAACTCGACAGGAGTTTCTCTTCCGAATATGGATACGAGAACTTTGATCTTGCCTTTCTCCTCATCGATAGAATCGATGGTACCAAGGAAATCAGCAAATGGTCCATCCACGATCTTAACTGCTTCGCCTGTAGAGAACGATGTTTTGTATTTTGGAGCTTCAAGTTGCATGAATTTCAAAATCGTCGCAACTTCGCTCTCAGAGATAGGGGTTGGTTTGTTTCCAACTCCTACAAATGCTGTCACGCCTTGTGTTGTTCGGACTGCCAGCCAGGAATCGTCCTCAAGGAGCATCTTTACCAGAATATATCCGGGAAAGATTTTTTCTTTTTGCTCTTCTTTTTTACCATGTTTAACCGTTACGATATTGCGAGTTGGCACGACGATATCGAAAATTTTATCTTGCAATTTCATGGTCTCTATACGCTGTTTTAAATTTGCTGATACTTTATTTTCATGTCCTGAATATGTATGAACCACATACCATTTCGCGTTCGATGGGGCTACCCGTGGAGTTGTACTTTCGGAAACAGGAGGTGCACTTGGATGGACATATCCTTCTGATTGTGCTTCCTTTTTGGTTGTCTGTTGATCTGTCATACTATAATAGTTGATGCTAAATCGTGGATTATCGACGTTCGGATTTCCTCAATCATCGTAAAATCCAATATTCAGTATCGTTATTTGAATACCATTTTTTGTGCCTGTACTAGTATTGCATCCAATCCGCCGATAAATACACCGACAATGACAGAAAGAGCAATAACGACAGCAGTTAATTTCATTGTTTCATCGCGACTTGGCCACGTTACTTTCTTGAGTTCCGATACAACCTCCTGAAAAAAGGTAACTGGTCCATTTCGTCCGAGTCGTTCAGAGATACTTTGCACTTTCGGTATTGTTGGCTTTTCCATACTTGTATTATACCGAAGTTGTCGCATATCGCCAAGACCTGTAACACATGAAAATAACTAACAAAAACCCCCTCCCGGGGATATAGGTACTATATCAAATATAAACAGATTTGTAAATACCGCCACCAGAACGTCAATAATTAATACGGGAATCCATGTTCAACATGCGAGGTATACGATGGATCACAGGTTTTATACACATATTCGCCGTACGAGAGACCACCAAGGCGTTCTATTGGTGAGGTCACACCGTAGTACGCGTCGGCTGCTGTGATAATCGTTCGTTTTTGCGATGCAATTGAGCTAGATGTATTGTGAGTGAACGGTACACCGAATCCATTTGCTTTTCCGTCAACGATGGCAGCAGCTGCCTTCGCTGCAATTTTAATATTACACGCATCGGCAACAGTTCCGCCTGCTTTTTTTAATGCCCACGATTCGTCATTACATGCTCGACCTTTCCAATTTGGACCACACTCATCACAGGTCTTCTTGCCGCAGGTATCTTGACCAATACTAATCTGAAAGGGCCCGGCTGCTCCACACTGGTTTGGTATACATGCTGGTTTTTCCATCTCAATGGTTGCTCCTTCAATAAATGCTATACCCCTCAAAACACACGCCGGTATTTTTGCCCAGGCTGCTGCCTCTGTGATTGCGGCATCTAGACCCCCCCGTGAAACTGCGTTGCTTATCGGCTTACCGGCACTGCACTGTGCGGGCTCTCGATCTTCGACTGCATCAGCCTCATTGCGAATTCCGGCGAGTGATTGCTCAGGCTCGGGAGTAGGGCATGGTACATTTGGGTCTTGAGCTTCTTTTGGGAGGAGTACACATTGGAATGCATGGATATGTTCCTTAATACGAGCAAGTTCTGCATACACAGATTTTTCTGTAAGAATGTCACCTGAAAATATCATAAGTTCATTTGTTTGGCCTTGTTCGTTTATGCCGTGTTCTTTGTTAAAGTTGAATGCATCGTCAAACTGCGTGTAGGTATATCCTTGCGGATTGCCCGGTTGCAGATATCCGATATTATCCGTAATATCCTTCTCTTTCATGGCGCCTGGCAGATTCGTGCTATACACCGTATGGGCATCACCGCTGCACACAAGTGAGCAGTAGTCTGCGCTGCAGTCGTTATTTTTATTTTTTGCCCTCGTTGCCGCATTGCATCTGGCTTGTTCAGCAAGGCATTCCAAGTATTTGAGTGTCTCATTTGGGCAAAACAGGTCAGGTGTCCATGTTGCTGGCGGGTGGCTTGCTCCATCGTACTCTTCATCGCCCGTGCTTAGCTCATATAATCCCGTGAACTTTCCTTCGTGCTGTGTGTAGCATGCCAGGCCATTATCAGGCGTTACTTTCTCATCAGGCAGTGTATTGAACAAATCGTACCCCTCGAGTGGCAGTTGTCCCGTTGATATCGTTGACTGTAGGATTTTTGACCCACCGCGCGCATAATGCCATCGGAGAGCAGCGGCTTTAAATATACCAACGTCAGGATGATGTTCGAACCCATTTTCTTCATCGTAAAAACATTGTGTATGGTTGGCGGTTAAATTTTGAAGGTAGGTAATAAGGCGTAAGTTTGAATCCTGTATTTCTTTCGGTGTAAGTCTGACTCCCGCCTCTTCTATCTGATATGCCTCCGGACCAAGATTTGGTGTTTTTATGGTATATTTTTGCTGATGCGAAACTCCTTCTACTTCTTTTAACACTGAGGATACAGCGTTCATGAATTGAATTTTATACCCCCAGGGGGCGATTCCGGCGACTTGAGGCGTCACAACAGCTTCAGGTGGTGGGGTCATTCCTTCATTTAATATGGATTTTTGGTATGTGGGACCTTCTTCTTTAATTGGTATGCCTTGGGTTCTCGTGGGAGTTATTCTTGGCTGGGATATAGGGGATATTCCTGTTGAAGGCTTCTTACCGGAGGGGACCTGTAAAGCAAAAAAAGCAACAAATAAAATCACGCCTATTATAAAGAAGGGATTAGTCGGCTTGGGTGGCCCGCTGTCATGACCGTGATCATCGTGAGACATATATTATTATTGTTTTGATAACTTCTATCAGTCTATGATATCAAATTGACAAAGGGGATGAAAGGGAAATACAATTAGCCTATGCTTCCTACTGTTCCAAGTGTATCGAGGATCTTTTGCTCGATGATTCCGATAGACGTCGGGAGTGACAAATAAAATATGATGAAACATTCTTCGAAAATTAGGAAGGCAGTTATACCGGCTGCCGGATTCGGAACACGATTTTTGCCGCAAACCAAGGCAATGCCAAAGGAAATGCTTCCTATAGTGGATAAGCCTGTCATACAGTACGTTGTAGAGGAATTGGTCTCATCAGGAATTACTGACATTATTATCGTCACAGGGTGGCATAAACGTGCTATTGAAGATCATTTTGACAATCCAAACGAACTGATCAAAATGCTAGAGGAACAGAAAAAATATGAGCTCATGGAAGAGGTAAAACGAACGGCAGCGCTCGCCAATTTCATATACATACGTCAAAAAGGACCATATGGTAATGGAACGCCGGTATTATGTGCAAAATCGGTGATAGGAAACGAACCGTTTGTCGCCATATGGGGAGATGAATTTATCCATTCCAATCCTCCACGTGCAAAACAATGCATTGATGTGTTCGAAAAATATGGTGATCCTGTTATTTCAGCCGTCCGTGTCCCTAAAGAGGATGTCTCCAGATATGGTATTGTAGATGCCGTTAATGTGGAAAAGAATATCTGGCAAATCAATCACCTTCTCGAAAAACCAAAAGCAGATGAGGCACCGTCCAATCTCGCGGCACATGGGTGCTACGTGCTGACACCTGACATCTTTGAGCATCTGGAAAAAACAAAGCCTGGGAAATCCGGCGAGATTTGGCTTACGGATGCTATAAAAGACCTTATGAAAACACGCCCTGTATATGCGTGTGAGGTTGAGAACGCAAAGTACTACGATACAGGAAACAAGTTGGAATACCTCAAAACCGTTATAGAATTTGCCCTTACACACAAAGAGCTAAACGGTGAATTTAAGGCCTACCTCAAAGGGCTGAAGATATAAAAGTTTTCTTGTCATCCTTGCGAATGCGAGGATCAAATTAATTACTTTGATCTACTGATCCCCGATCGGGTCGGGGATGACAACAGCATCAATACAGTGGCGCTTTCCCATATATAATCACTTTCGTCCCCGGGTTTTCAGGAGTGGAAGGAGTTGACCATGCATTGGGGTTTGTTACCACTGGCGTAGCCCATTCATATAACAGTTTAGCATCTTCGTTTCTCATATTTATGCACCCATGACTCATCGGATGCCCAAAGTTGTTGTGCCAATAGGCGCCATGGAAACTGAATCCACGCATTTTTTCAATATCATCATTATAAAAGAACATAACATACGGCACATTTGGGAGGTAATAATATGTGCCTTTTTCCTTACTTCCTCCCTGCATAAGTTGGCTCCTGACTTTGGTCCAAATCGTAAATTCACCAGTTGGTGTCCATCCCCAGAGTCCTGTGGACACGGTAAATTCGTATACCAGTTTGTCACCTTCATACGCATAGGTTGTTTGTGTCGTCAGATCAACCTCTATTCTCTTTTCTGGTGCGTGTTCCTGTCCTAATACCTCAGAGAGTGGGGTAAATGACGAAGGGACTGGAGGCACGACTGTCTCCCCATGAAATGACCCAGCAATCTCGTCTGTCGGAAAACCAGCGGTTTCACCTCTGATAAGTGATGCGAGGCTTTCACGGTCAGCAAGTGGCGTGGTTTCCATGGGTTCGAGTCTTGTCCCGGCCTGTATAATTGCCACGAACGACAGCAGGGAGCAGCAGAGTAAAAGAAAAGATGGGAGATGACGCTTCATACGTAATGTGTATTACTATGCCTGATGCCTCTACATTCGTCAATAACCAGGGAGTGTTTGTCCGATATCACCTTGATAGGTCTGTATTTCATTTGATACTATCTACATATGGCACGTATATCGATACGGTTACGGGGTGTGGGGAAGACATTGTGGCATGCAAAGCATATGTTTATACACATAGTGTTAGGGTTCATGTGGGCGTGGCTACTTGAGGGCGCATGGGATGAAATGAGTTACCGATGGGTCATGGCATCTGTCATCGGAAGCATGCTCCCTGATCTTGATCATATCCTCTATTTCTTCACATATGGAAAAAAAGATCCGTATACCAAAACAATTTTTTCCTTTATAAAAAAAAGAGAATGGAACGTGCTTGTAACCTATATAGAGCAGGGTCATAAACATAACACAAACCTCACATTTCATAATGTATACGCTGTCGGTGCACTAGCGGCATGTGCTGGAGCATTTTATCTGTATGATTACCGTGCTGGAGTTGTATTGCTTGGCTCTATGGTGTTGCATTTTTTGTTTGATATAGCGGAAGATCTCTGGTTGTTGGGGGCGGTGAATAAAAATTGGTTGCGCTTCGGAAGACCCAAAAAGTATTTACGAACATGACGATACGCTTTGTTACAAACCAAATTAAGGGAAAGGGAAGAGGGAAATTTATGGGGTATCCGACCATAAATATGTTCATTCCTGCACGCTTTGAACTTGAACACGGTATCTACGCGGTCTGGATAATTCTAGATTCATTGAGATTTAAAGGCGCCATGCATTGGGGGCCTATCCCGACATTTGATGATGCCGCTCCCAGTCTCGAGGTATTTTTGCTCGGACTTGAAGGTCAGGATCTGTCTAATACCGACACGACCCACATAGAAGTTGAAGTAGTCGAAAGGTTACGTGATATCCACAAATTCTCTTCCGTAGTCGAACTCACAGCTCAAATGGATAAAGACGTCAACGCTGTGCGAAAAATCCTCGTAGAATAGTGCTTCGTTATACATTTGCGATTGGGATTTGTCCTCCTGAAGGTGGTGGTCCCTTACGTCGCAGTAATAGGAATGCAAGCAATATGGCTATGATGCCTCCTACGATCCACCATATTCTGTTGGACGAAGTTGTGGTGTCTGATTCTATAGATTCTTCCTCTGGGTATAGCGTAGGTTCAGCAATGCCTTCATCAATCGAAACGGTAGGTTCCGGAGTGTCAGAAATAATACTCACAACAATTCTAGTTGGTGTGGGTGTTGGCCCGCTTACCTTGATGGTGGTGGTCACGCCCTTATCTCCATATGATCTTGCTTGTGTAGGGGTGGGGGTGGATCCTGGTTTTATACTTACAACTTTCTTACATGAATCGGGTATGGTTGACCATATCCCATCGTTATCGCGGACTCTGCATGATGCGCCGAGTGTCCCGATTGTTGTATACGTATGAGCAGTAGCAATGGAGCCCGGGCTCCCTGCATTTTTCTCTACCACCTGGGTGGTACCATCTCCAAATACAAATTCCGCAGCGTTCAAATATCCACCCGGATCAGCACCGGAGCAGGTCAGTGTGATAGTCTGAGGTGCTCCCACAGCAGAGGATATATCAGTATACAGATTGGAACAATTCGGAGCAGTGTTACCTGAAGGCTTTTGTGTTGGGGTGGGAGTATTACCTGATCCAGTTGTAGGGGTAGGTGTGTTGGTATTCGTGACACCTGTGTATGATATGCCGGCTGTATTTGTCTGTGAGCACGCCAATACATTCTGTCCTGCTGTCGTTAAAATATTTGTATCGTTACCTGATCCTGTGCATGCAAACGTTACAGCGCTGCTTCCGCTTCCTTTTTTTGCCTTAAATACGATAGTGGCAAGTATACCGTTTCCTGTACGGCTGTCATTTGTGGAAGATGTATACCCATGAATTTCAAGTCTCCCTGATGCAGCATTGGCACTGTTGAATTCGGGAAAAAATCCACCGTTTGTTATGGATATTACTTCCAGATCGCTTCCGGCGTAATTGATAACAGCATCACTTCCCAAAACTGTGTGCGCATCCACATTTATGTTAACTTTTAGTTGAAAAGTGGCATCTTGTGCAACAGAGACAGATGTTTTATCAAATTGGACGCTAGGAGTTGCAAACGCCTTTGATACACCAGCTGTAAGGAAAAGCAGCAGGATCGCAACGAAGGATATAGTTTTTGGCAGGATTTTATTCATCGTATCGTGTTTCCAATGTTTGTCTGATCAGGAATATATCTTTGACAGTTATACAGCCGTTATAGTCCAAATCGGCTTTGAGTTTGTCCTGTGCAGTCAACTCTGAGCATAGTTTGGACATGAGTGACTTTATGGCATTGAAATCTGTTGCATCAACTTTACCATCCTGAGGTGGTACATCACCCGGTTGGAGTGGGATGCCTGTCAGATCAAAGCCATAGGTCTGAGCAATGAAATTTGGCATGGTTATATATTCATTATCCTTACAGGGTCCGGTCTGCCCAACCTGGAAACAGAATTCGGAAGTAAGGTGCTTTTCGCCTTTTACTTTTATTCTAAATTTCGTGCCAAAGGGTAGAGAATTGGTCAATGTTGCTTCTGCTTTATATATCCCATTTCCGACATGCACCAAAGGAAGCGCCCCGGATAATTGCAGTGTCTCTCCACCGAGTTTCACAAACTTGATTCCAACTTTTGCGCCGTTTGCAGATCCGTCTGTGACGCCTGCCAGCTTAACTCTCAGGTCAATAACCTGTGAGCCTGATGTAATTGGAGTTGGCGATACTGTCGGCGTTGGTGTCTTTGTCGGACAAACTAATATCGGATTACATGGTGCCTGAATACACTGAACTTGCTGGTAGAAACAGCCTACCGGCGGGGTTGGGGTAGGAGTAATATACTGCTCCAGACATTGCCTCAGCTCACTTGTTTGTGTCCATCCGCATTGACCATTTGACTGTTTTTCACAGCGAGCGCTTCTGAAACACGCATACTGAGGTTTCACATCGCAGGTGGTGTTCATATTACGTGCCGTTTCAGATACACACAGTTCACCATTACATCCACCTCTAACACAACCTGCTTGTGTGTATGGCGTTGGTGTAGGTGTGGCAGGTGGTTTAACGCACGTGTTATTTTGGCATGTCCCCGTCACATCAGGACATCCCATTTTTGTGCAAATACCAGACGCTGTGCATCTATTGCAATCCCATGCACATGCAGACCCATTTGGTCCTGCGCACCAGTTATGTGGAGTTGGAGTTGGGGTTCCTGAAGCAGTCCCGTTTGTCGAATATATAGTGATGCCAGATGATGAAACAAGGGTATTTGTCGGTTTTTCGAGTGCTGCAACCATGGTGCTGTTTAATACACGTATAGTAGAACTCGGTCCGTTCGATAGTGTTTCAACTGTGAAGCGACCAATGATATCTGTCCCTTTTAGCGGAGCATTTGGTTGAGCGCCGAGAGTAACTGTGGCTGTTCCTGATTGGATAGAAAGGGGAGAGAGAACAACAGGAAGCGGCGTTCCTGCTGTAAACCCTTTGATTCGTACGAGGCTAGGGTCGAACCCAATATGTAGTTCTACACCGGACACGCTATCGGGTCCTGCATTTAAAACTACTCCAACTGAAAAATTAGATCCCGGTCGCGCTGTTATCGTACTCGGGTTCATAGAGATCGATGAACCTGAAACTGCCGCTTTATTTCTAATGTCCTGAGGTTTTCTCACGTACACTATGCCAAGCACAACTACCACGAGCAGGAAAAACGGGATAATAAGTTTCTTCCATACCGATGTGACTGTATTAGAATTATTCATATATATATGTTGAGTATACCAATAGTCATATGTATTTCAAGAACGAATTATCTACCAAAATTTCGCAGTAGTATATTGTAATCGAACACGTTGATAACACCATCTTTGTTCAGGTCTCCTTTGATGATTCCTGCTGTTCCAGTTTTACCAAAATTATTTAGAAGAATATTATAGTCAAACAGATTTACTATATTATCCCCGTTAAGATCTCCGATCTTAGCAGTGGTGCAAGATGTCCTCCCAGAACACGCCTTCTGGGCCAGCTCAGCGAGTACATTTGATGTTTGGCACATGCGGATATCGCCACCTACAGTGCCGCTGTAGCCATCATGACAAGAATATGTTGCGGACACGAATGTATTAGGATCCTTACACGGTTGACTGACTGAGAATGAATTGATACCTGTTTTGCACTGAGTAGTTGGTGTCGGTGTTTGAGGACACAACCAACCACCTTGAGGAAGATCAATCATACATGCAGGTTGTCCCGGGAGGGGATCCATACATGCAGGACGCGGTATACACGTGGGTGTTGGAGTTACTGCAGCGGGACAAAGTATATTTTGTGCCGCATTGGTATTATTGACTGTACAATCATTACTTCCAGTCCTCGTGCATCCCTGATAGACGCCAGTATATTTGTTGAAACACACGCCGCTATACCCCTGTTTTGCACACATTGAAAAATAACTTGATTGTGTGGTCGATAATGACTGGCAGGAGTATAGTTTGGTCGGAAGTATACATTTGCCGCTTTCGTCAGGATATTGCGGACGAGTAGTTCCATTGGAATAGATACATGAATATCCCGATGGACATACTGCTCCTCTGATACCGCCGCAAGTGAGAAGTGCAGTCGGCGTCGGAGTCTTCGGACACAACCATCCACCCTCTGGGATTTTAATCATACATGCAGGTTGTCCCGGAAGCGGATCCATACACGCGGGTTGTGGGATACAGGTAGGAGTAGGATAGGGATTATCTGTCCTACAGACTCCTGAAGCATCTGGATAGGGCGGTCGTGTGGACCCGTCTGGGTATCTACATGTATATCCGGATGGACAAATTATTCCTCTGATACCACCACAGGTAAGTGGTGATGTAGTCTGATTTGTAAATGCCTGCATTTTGAAAGTGGTGAATTGTAATTCACCTATACCACCAGAAATGGGGTGCATAATTTGGCTGGAAGAAATAACCGGAAGTCCGACATCATGAACACCAAATGATTCTCCGCTGTAAAAAAGCCAATCGCCAGGTGTGTTGCCGTTATAGGTTCTTAGCTCAGAAACATTCCAGACCTGTTTTGAACCGTTTAATGTCTGGATTGTTTTTGCGGCAAAATATATAAATACCCGCATTTCTACTCCTTGTTCTCTCCATATTGCTTCAAGAGTTGTGTATGATGCGTTTCCCGGGTCCGATTTCACACTCATTGCAGTTCCTGGGTCAGGTATGCCTTTAAACACTTTTCCGTTCGCAGTAATTGCCATGCTGGATGCCTGTAAGAAGGCATAAGGTGTTTTCCAATTAATCGAGGTCGTACTTGGAGGTGTCATGCCACAGCCTGGAATATAGGGTGACCCTTCATTGCGCCACTGCTGATACTGATAGTTTTCAGTCGCTGTTAACTCGACAACTGCTTGGGTACAAATGCGACTAGTGTCTGGATTACCTCCACAACCATTGGGCCATTGATATATATTCCCTTCTGTTCCCGCGGCGGTGATAACACGGTTCCAACAGATTACTGTTTCACTCGTAGCTGCGCGTTTCCGTAGCTCTATCCGCTGCGTCATAACGGCCCAAATGAACACGGGAGTAGCGCCGAGTAAAAGGAGAAGAAAAAACATCCGCCAAAGCGAATTATATTGATGAGTGCCAATAGAAGATCTATCGGAAAATAAGTTCACAAACTCATACTACCCTTGTTTTTGAGACTCGTCAATAAGGGATACATTACAAATATTGTCGGGTATACTATGTGTATGTACACAGTGTTTATACTATGGATTACTCTGCTGCCATTTATATCATTCGCCGGGGCTTTTGAAGGGCCGAAAGTGATGTGGTTTTGGGTGGGAGGATTGCTGTTGACGCTCTACCATGCGGTAATTGTTTGGCAAAAAAAGGCCAGCTCGATAGACCCAAAACTGGCTATATTTTCGCTGTGGGCAGCTGTTCTCGGAGCCTCTAGCGTGGTAGGTATTCATCCAGTAGATTCATTTTTGGGAGGCAGTTATCGTCATCAGGGAGTTTTATTTTTCTTCACTCTAATCCTACTTGCGCGTGTAAGTAAAACTCTACATCAAAAGCAACTCAATGTATTGTATATCTGTGGCTCAGTTGCGGGATTTGTGGAAAGCGTACTCGTTGTGTATCAGTCTTTCGTGCAGCGAACAGGCCGTCCGATAGGCACATTAGGTGAACCAAATGCTGTGGCAGGGTTCTTGGCTCTCAGCATGTATTGGATTGTTTGCCAAAGATCATATCCCATCGTGCTACGTACAAGCGTTAGTATACTTATGGCTGGAGGCGTCCTGCTGACCCAATCGCGGGCAGGAATAGGCATGATAGTGTCGATAGTGGTATTATATGGGATCGGCAGGCTATTTCGTACGCGCTTTTCAGCGGTAAAAACCGGAATTATCCTAGGGGGTATAAGTAGTGTCCTGTTAGTAGGGTTTGTGCTGTATAGGAGTATTACAACCGTCAGGGAGGTATCTCAGTTTGAAAACAGATCGATGTTTTTCAGAGTTGGAGTTGAAGAGTTTATGAAGCGTCCGTTTTTAGGATATGGTGCAGAATCTGGAGAAGCAGTATACGATAACCACTTTGCACGTATCAGCATGCCGCTTGCGGATTACATGATCGATAGGTCTCATAACGTATTCCTTGATGTAGCTCTCTGGAGTGGTGCGATCGGGCTTCTGATATTCATTTGTTGGCTCGTGTATTCGGCATATGACATATATAAGACTCAGGACTTTTTGCGATTGAGCTTTATAGTGGGATGGGTGGTGTTCGCTTGTGTACAGCCTGTTGGTGTAGTACATTGGGTGCACCTTATCCTGTTTCTTTATATTCCAGCATACAAACATGAACAATGATACGATCACCGCTATTTCAGGAATTCGTGTAGGGCATGCCGAAGATGTGCCAGCTGTAACCGGCTGTACCGTCCTATTATACGAAAAGGGTGCTGTGGCGGGTGTTGATCAGCGTGGTGGTGCCCCGGGCACCCGCGAGACGGATTTGCTACACCCGACACACTTGGTGCAATCAGTGCATGGAATTGTTTTGACTGGAGGGAGTGCCTTCGGACTTTCTTCCGCAGATGGAGTGATGCGGTATCTCGAAAGTAGGAAGGTAGGATTCAACACAGGGCTTGCGCACGTTCCGATCGTTCCTGCAGCGGTTATTTATGACTTGGGTATCGGTAACCCAAACGTGAGGCCTGATTCAGATATGGGATATCAGGCGTGTCTGAACGCATCAACAGGTCGCGTTCAGGAAGGAAATGCGGGAGCGGGACTGGGTGCTTGTGTCGGAGGGATATATGGTGGTAAGTATCAGATGAAAGGCGGTATTGGCAGCGTGTGTATCACGCTTCGCGGGGGGCTGCAGGTAGGGGCACTCTTGGTGGTAAACAGTTTTGGTGATGTCATAGATCCTGATACAAATCATATCCTCGCCGGAGCACGAAAACCCTTGTCCGGAAAAACGTTTGCAAACACACTCACAACAATGAATTCTCTGACAGGTGGCGCGATTCTGAAATTTGCAGGGAAAAACACGGTGATTGGCGTGGTGGCTACAAACGCAAGATTGTCCAAAGAAGAGGTAAATAAAGTCGCGCAAATGGCACAGGATGGCATAGCCAGAACAATTAGGCCAGCTCATACGATGTTGGATGGGGATACGCTTTTTTCCATTGCCACAGGAAAAAAGCGAGCTGATGTGAATGTGGTGGGCGGCTACGCAGCTGAAGCGGTGGCGCAGGCTATAGTTCGCGCCGTACGCAAATCAAAAACGCTCGAGGGTCGGATATCCGCTTCAGATTTTCATAACTGAAATGTACAATATGATCTACTATTTACAGTCTAAAGGTATTCACGGTTATTGCAGGTAGCATCGTGTGTTGATGTCTGTGTAAAACCGTGTTTAGTTACCTGTCGTATAGGTGGTCTGTATCGCTCCATTATCATATTTTTTCGTTGATACGAATATCAAAGGCTGCATTTTTGTTTCCAGAAACAGCGGTATACCTGATCCAAGAATGATGGGCATCGTGAATATCTGATATTCTGATATTAGATTATTCTGAATGAACGTTTGGATAATTTGTGCTCCTCCGACAAGCCAAATGGAAGTATTGGGATCTAGGTTTTCATACAGCTTTTTGGAAAAAACAGGAATAAATCGAACATCTGCGTTTTCCGGTTTTTGCAATTGACGTTTGGTATAAATATATGAAGTTTTTTCTTTGTAGGGGTAGTCTCCAAACGTACGTACCTGCTCGTATGTTTTTGAGCCCATTACCACACAATCGATGGATGTAATAAACGAATCATATCCATAATCAACTGTATTGAATGCATCCAACCATGAAACACTGCCATCACCTGATGCGATATACCCATCAGCACTCTGCGCGATGTACAGAATTATTTTTGGCATAGGTACAGTGTATCACCATCAACTGACATCATTTAATAATGGTATTACATCAATTGTAATTTCCAGATGCAACGCATCATACTTCAGCTGAGGGTACATTGAGGCTGAGGTAGAAAAATACATAATGTCTTATTTGCGACATATAAATTTACTTATCGCAAATGAAATGATTAAGATAACCGGTGTTAGTAGTACTGATGGAAAATTTATTGCGTCTGGAAAACGGTACTGAAGACAGCTTTCGCAGTATGGACAAGACGGATTCGGAGCGCATCCGGTTTTAATCCATAATGGATTTTGAAAAAAGTAGAGTGACAAAGAAGTAATAACAAAAAGTAAAAAGAAAAAGATGACAAATGTGCATAGCTGAAGCTTCATAACATTCAGTATAACAACATCTTGCAGGAACTAGTGAGTTCAGTTAGAGCTTATTATAGAAATTATTTATTTTCTATATTCCAATAAATCCCATAGATTACCATATAAATCTTCAAAGACAGCCACTGTGCCATATGAAGCTTCTTTTGGCTCTCTTATAAATTTAATGCCTAAAGATACCATCTCCTTGTAATCTCTCCAAAAATCATCAGTTTGCAGAAAGAGGAACACTCTGCCACCAGTTTGATTTCCTATAAATGGCTCTTGTTCAGTTTTTGAAGCTCTTGCCAAGAGAAGACTTGACCCTGATGACCCTGGTGGAGTGACAAGAACCCATCGTTTATCTTGTTCAGGTTGATATGTATCTTCGATGAGTGTGAAATGAAGTTTTTTTGTATAAAAATTAATTGCCTCATCATAATCGCGAACTACTATAGCTACGTGTGCTAAAGTTTGTTTCATATGACACTATTTGTAATGAATCTTAAAATTTACGCAGATCATAAAATGATTTTGCAGGGCCACGTGGAGTCGAACCACGATCAGAGGTTTTGGAGACCCCTATTCTAACCATTGAACTATGGCCCTTCGGAAGTTAATTTTAACAGGTTTAGTCGTTTAATTAAACCTGCATATGAGGATCCGAATTGTTTCAGTTTCTTCTCACGGATTATGGCAGAGAATTCGTCTGCGTATGCTTCATAATAAATAAGCTTTGGATGATCCACGCGTTTAGTGGTATATGTCTTGCCATGGTTATGTTGTTGTATTCGGCGCTGAGATCAGAAGAATATCCCATATATATTTTATCGTTTAGATCACGAAGCAGATACACGTAATACATATTGGGCTATGTATTCTAACCATTGACCCCGCTCTTCGCGAAGGGCGGGGTGAACTATGGCCCTAGTGAGAGTAATTATATCAGAGATACTGCGAGTTCACTAAGCGGGTATTTACGGATACAGGCGGATAGTTTTTAGCGTAGCGTCAAAGTCTGCTCCGTAGCCGGCTATGAATACGTCCTTCTGGAGTTTCGGATTGGTAAAGATCAGAGCATCCACTTTTGATCCGTCATTCGGAGACGAATCATGGTACAGCTTTGCCGATATAGTCGCTGTCTTTGTACTATTAGTCAGCCTTATTGTTTCGATCATCCCGGTCGGGATTGGTGGCCGGGGGATATCTTTCTGGCAGGTGAGTAGGATGGAATCTTTCGCGTCAGACCGCATGAATACTGCGCTTGATGTTGCTTCTTCCGAAAGGGTGAATGTCGATGGGTATTCAAGTTGTACGCCACAGGAAGTATTCGTATAGGTATGTGACACGGGCGTAATAACGGAAAGCACAGGCGTCGCCGACGGTGTGGCAATATCTGTCGTTTGTTCCGTTGACGATGGGTTCATCGATTTACCTATATTTACGCCTGCAACGAGCGCGGCAAAGATTGCGAGGAATGTGACAAGTATATACGTGTTTCTATGCATACAGGATTATGTGTTCCAAACACAACACTACTATATCAAATCGAAAGGGTATAGGGCAAAGGCAAGTTATCCGAGAAAGAAGAACTTAGTCCAATTTACTTGTCTCTTTGTGATCAGTATGCTTACGGCAATGACGGCAATACTTACTCATCGCCAATTTTTCAGGAGTATTTATCTTATTTCGTTTTGTGATGTAGTTTTGGTTTTTGCACACGGTACACTGAAGTGCGCACAATTCCCGTTGATCTTTTTTTGCCATAATGTCTGATTATACCGTATTTGTTACTATTCGCCAAGCCCCAAGTGGTCGTGTTTCATGCGGATAACAGTAAAAGTTGGAGACAGAATGGGTACGGATCACTCCAACAGGCGATTTACCGCTATTGCCTCTGCCACCTTGGATCCAAAGAGAATTCTTCCGTTATCAGAGTAATGTATATGGTCACCGCCGTTTATATAAGTGAGTTTCCCGTCTCCGGATGAGTCTATGCTTGCATGAAACGCATCGGCCAGTGGCAATTTCTGACTTTTGGCGAACTTAACTGTCGAATCCAGATATTGTTTGATTGTGGTGGTGCGTCTGACTTTGTCTGCGGGGTCAAATGCCAGGCCAGCTGCGCCATCACCAAACACTTTACTGTTCGGGGCTATGGTTGCAGCTATGACAATGCGCACGCCCGGCAACTGCGCTTTGAGCGAATCAACGATAGCAGCAAGCTGTAACCAATGTTTATCCAGTGCGCCTGTATCGAACGAATAAGGGTTGTATCCAAATGATTCAACCACAACGATATCCGGGCGTTGTGATACGACTGATGGAATCGCTTTCCCTAAATAGTCATACCCGTTGGATACTCTCTGCAGTCCATAATCGATATTAGTTGCTCCGACGCCAAAATTGAGCATAGTGAATGATGTGCCGGGATAGAGCGCACTGAGCGCTTTTTTGGTATGTGGCACATCAGGTCCCAGAGTATCTACCATCGAATCACCCAGAAACGCGATTGTATACTGCTTTTTCCGGGATGTTCTTTTGGTGCCACTCTCAGAAGCGACGTCTTTCGGAGAAACGTCAGTGGTACTGCGCAGTGTTGGCGTTGGTGAGCGCGTTGGTGTGGGGGAAGACGTTGTGGTCGCGGAAACTCCAAGTACGGATGCCGTTGCGGGTGTCTTTGCTCCTGACAGTTGTCCAAATGAAACGGCAGGGTACACCGTCACCGGAGAGACAATACTATCCGGTATAGGAGAGATAATCATCTCAGCCGCCATGACAACAGCAGAAAACACAGAGAATAAACTCATAGTATCATCGTGACATACTTTACGAGGTGTATCAAGGGAAGATATTCCAACTGTGCTTCTGAGCCTAGAGCGGGAATCGGACCCGCGACCTTCTTCTTACCAAGAAGATGCTCTACCACTGAGCCATCTAGGCAAACCCAAGAACTTCATTCTATCATGAATCATTTTTCCTGCGAAGGATTAGTTCCGATCAGAGCGACTAACTATCTATATGAAAAACATACTCGTTACCGGTGCATTCGGACTTGTTGGGTCTGATCTTGTGCCTACATTACAAAAAAAATATGGTATGTCCCATGTGTTTGCACTTGGGAATAAAACCATACCAACTGATTATAAAGGAACGCTCGTCAAGGGAGATGTTCGTGACAGTGCATCGCTGCGCGCACTTATACAGAAACACAGCATCACAGATGTGTACCACTTGGCCGGGTTATTATCCGTGGGCGGGGAAAAAAATCCAGATCTGGCATGGGATGTAAATGTGGAAGGTCTTCGCAATGTGTTGGAGCTCGCCCGCGAGTTTAAATTCAAAGTGTTTTGGCCCAGTTCCATTGCCGCGTTTGGTCCGACGACGCCGAAAAAAAACACACCGCAGCAAACGGTTCTGGAACCGACGACCATATACGGAGTGACAAAGGTAACGGGGGAACTGTTGTGTCAGTACTACAGTTTGCGCTGGGGTGTAGATGTCAGGAGTCTCAGGTATCCCGGACTAATCGGATACAAAGCGCCGCCAGGGGACGGTACGACAGAATACTCAGTTCATATCTTTTATGGGTTGCTAAACGAAAACGCATACAATCCATTCCTGAAAGCAGATGCCAGACTTCCTATGATGTACATAGACGATGCCATCCGTGGCACTGTGAAGCTCATGGAAGCTCCGGCGAAGAAAATTACGGTCAGGACAAGTTATAATTTTGCCGCCATCAACTTTACTCCTAAAGAGCTGGTGACCGAAATCCAAAAATTGTATCCGACATTCAAGGCTAAATACATGCCCGACCCTGTCAAACAGCGTATAGCTGAGAGCTGGCCGCAATCAATAGATGACCGGCAGGCACAAAAAGATTGGGGCTGGAAACCGGCGTATGACCTTCCTAGGTTGGTAAAGGTGATGATTACAGGATTAAAAAAGAAATTGCAAAAATAAATGTCATCGCGAGTCCGACGTTGCGTCGGGACGTGGCGATCTAAACGAGATTGCTTCGTCACAACGTTCCTCGCAATGACAAAGAAAGGAATATATGAATCCATTACAGCCATATTTTGACACGATCGAGGAAATGAAACGGAAAGGGTTGTATACCCCTGTACGTGTTCTGGAATCTCCGCAGGGACCCTGGTTTACGATCGATGGGAAGAAACTGTTAAACCTGTGCTCAAATAATTATCTCGGGTTTGCGCAGGACAAGCGATTGGTGGCGGCAGTTATTATAGCAGTGAAACAGTACGGTGTGGGTGCCGGCGCAGTGCGTCCCATATCAGGAAATATGAAACTGCATATGGAAGCCGAAGCTGCTCTCGCTGCGTTTAAAGGTCAGGAGTCAGCATTCCTGCTTCCGGGCGGGTTTATTGCCAATATTGTTGCAATCGCAACCATAGTGGGCAAGGAAGATATCGTTATATCAGATGAGCTAAACCACGCCAGCATTATCGATGCCATCAAACTGGCTCAGGTGAAACATAAGTACGTCTATGCCCACAGCAATATGGGAGATCTGGAAACAAAACTGAAAGAAGCTGGCAAGCTTGCGGAAACACCAAAATCAGACGGGCAAAAACCAATTATTCTGGTCGTTACCGACGGAGTGTTTAGTATGGATGGGGATATTGCAAACCTTCCGGACATAGTGAAACTAGCCCAAAAATATGGCGCAATCACTATGGTCGATGACGCGCATGGTGAGGGGGTTGTAGGTGACGGGCGGGGTATAGCCCATCACTTCGGCTTGCAGGGACAATTGGATATAGAGGTTGGTACATTATCCAAAGCCTTTGGTGTCTTGGGTGGGGTTATAGCCGGGAAAAAAGAACTGGTCGAGTACTACCGCCAGAAAGGCCGTCCGTATCTGTTCTCAACAGGTCTGACTGTGGCTGACTGTGCGGCAGTAATTGAGGGCGTAAAGATCTTGTCGAAATCAGATTCGCTGGTGAAAAAGCTTTGGGCAAATGCACAATATCTTCGTGATGGATTTAAGAGGATGGGCTTTGATACGGGTGTTACCCAGACGCCGATTACTCCCGTGATGCTGGGTGATGAAAATCTGGCAAAGGAATTTTCCGCAAAACTGTTTGCCCGCGGGGTATTTGCAACGCCGATTAAATTCCCAATGGTTGCACTTGGCAAAGCACGCATCCGCGTGATGCCCTCTGCTGTCCATACAAAGAAAGACTTGGATACAGGGCTGGCAGCCTTCGAAGCCGTGGGAAAAGAACTGCACGTTATCTGATACACCCCATATATAACTCAACGGCAACCAATCATACACATGAATCGATTCATGTGTATTGGAATGGTCCATGAGAAATCGGGCTTCTGTGTTGTCGATTCGTAAATCGTGATGGTATTTGATACACTTGTGTGATGAAGTGGCTTGCTCTTATCGCCGGTGTTATTGGACTTGTGGGTTTCCTGTATTTCAGCATGACAGAGCGGCCGTTTTCTATCGTTTCACCTATTAGCGTGAATACACCTGTTGAGACACCGCTTCGCGCGTATACGATCGATGCTCTTGGTCAGCGTAGTGTGAGTCCCAGTGCTATAACACTTGGCGATAGTATCGAAACCGCGGAAACATATGTGGTTCGGCCATTTTATTTTACTAGCGACAACAAAAAAGTGAGTGGAATTGCCCATATTCCGCTCGGAAACGGGCCATTTCCCGTGATCGTGCAGTTTCGCGGGTATGTGGATCCCACCATATACTATCCGGGGCTTGGCACTAAACGCAGCGCCGAGGTGTTTGCCAAAAACGGATTCATATCACTTGCCCCTGATTTCCTCGGGTATGCCGAGTCTGATCCGCTATCAAATAATATTTTTCTGGACAGGTTTGAGACGTATACCACAGCACTCACACTTTTGGCTTCTGTCTCTCAGTTTCCGCGAGCGGATAGCTCAAACGTGGGTATTTGGGGTCACAGTAATGGTGGTCAAATCGCCATTACGGTATTGGAAGCCACGCAAAAAGCAATTCCGACAACACTCTGGGCACCGGTCACAAAACCGTTTCCGTATTCGATACTGTACTACACAGATGATGCAGATGATCACGGTAAGTTTTTGCGTAAAGAACTTGCCAAATTCGAATCACTCTACGATGTGGAATTATATTCATTGACAAACTATATAGACAGACTAAGTGGTTCAATTCAACTTCACCAGGGATGGCAGGATGATGCGGTTCCAATTGCATGGAATGATACATTTGTACAAAAACTCAAAAGCGCAGGTAAGGATGTCACATATTATTCATACCCGTCAGCTGATCACAATATGACTCCTGACTGGGAAACGGTCGTGAAGCGCGATATGGAGTTCTTCAAAAAGCACTTAAAGAACCGTTCTACTTTGTAGCGTAGTCATTCCTGTGAAAGCGGGAATCTAGTTTATCTCCTACGAATTTCTGGATCCCCGATCATGTCGGGGATGACAGCGGTGATTCCCAATAAAAAACCCCGTCTAATCCCGGGGTTTTTTATTTAATTGCTTATATGTAAGTAATTACGATTTTGGAAGTGCAAATACTGCACTGCATGTTGCTTTTGCTCCCTGGTCATCTTTCAGCATCACATCAACCTTGGTAGGGATGCTAGGCTTAAGTTCCAGTGCTGCGGTTGAGCATTTAAACACACTGCCGTTTCTTTCCGGCTTGGCTGTCAAGGTCGTTGTTGATTTGTCTGTGGCTACGACTTTGTTTTCCTGTGTTACTGTCATGGTACAATCGACAGTTTCTGCGCCGGCTACATCTGATCCGTCAACAGAAAGGTAGTACTTCGGAAATCCGATGACAGGGTTGTAATACTGGGTATCACACTGCAATCTGGAAATAGGTCCAAGCGGTGTCGGTGTCGCTTTCGGTGCCATAGCAACCGGTTCCGGTGTTGTTGGAGCGGTTGTCTTTGGGCGAAGCATATATCCAGCTCCGATGACTGCTACGAGTACGATAGCCCCGAGTACATAGTACATTGTGCTATTGTTGGTTGAGGTGTCCATTGTTTCTTCTTCCATATGAAAAGTAGTATTACATGTGAAAAAAACCTTTGCAAGAGGTCAACTTGCGCTATGGGATTGTCTCTAGAGTGACCACTCTATGGAGTCGGCGTGAGGGTTACTGTTGGGCTAGGAGAATTCGTCGGGGTGACAGTAGGTGTACTAGCCGGCGTTCCTGTTGGCGTATGCGTCGGGGTGACAGTAGGTGTATTGGTCGGAGTGTTTGTTGGCCCCGGAGTGTTAGTCGGCGTGCTGGTAATTGTTGGTGTCGGTGTCTTGGTCGGTGTAAGTGTCGGCTTCTTTGTGGGAGTCGGAGAATCAGTAGGTTCAGGGGTATCAGTTGGTGTGGGCTCTTCAGATACAACCGGTTCAGGTGTCGGTGTAGCGTAAACAGGCGTCTCATCCACTTCTTTTCCGCGTAGTCCTACCCAAAACGAAACTCCCGTGATGATCAGTGTTATCAACAGAAGTACGGCAAGAAATATCTTTTTTTGCTTGGTCATTTCACCAAACAGTAAGGCCTCTATATAGGAGTGTTTTTTTGGCTGTACTGGCGATTGCTCTGAAGGATCTATTGGCTCCATTGAAGCATCATAAAATATGCGACGCGCTAAATCAATGGTGACAATTAAAATACGTGTATACCTTTGTTCTGTGTGTTTACTTCATTTGGCGTAGGTATTCTTTGTCCCATGCCATCGGGATACTCTCACGTGGGGAGTAAGGGCCTGGCACATACCTGCGGGATGTAACGCCCAATTGGTTTCGTGTCACAATTCCCCAGTCCTGACGGTTTGTGATATCCCAAAATTCTATGGCGCTTTGTATGTTGTTATTCGGGTCAAGCAGTGTCTCCGGATGAAACATCCATTCACTGTCCACTCTGGTTTTTGTCACTGAGATGGGGTGCACGGTGTAGTAATTCACATAATCAGGATGGATGCTCAGAAGCATACTTGGGAACAGGGAATAGTAGTACGCACGTCGTTTGTCGGGCATTGGGATAGAATCGCTTACGAGTCTGCCACATGCCTTACCGTTTAGGGTAGCGCTCTCATTCGGTTCGGTAATCTCCATATACCCGCCCAAAAATGGACCGCGTGTCAGATCGTTTGCGCCGCTTTTGTATGGTAAGACTGTGGATAATTCCGGATGCATAGTGGGGCAGTGCAGACATTCATTGTAATTTTGGAATACTAGTTTCCAATTTGCATCCATTTCATAGGATACCGTGTGCCCGACCTGCAATGAGCCAATGTTAAATCTGGATAACCTGCCGATCATAGGTTTCCAATCCGTCACAAATTTCTTCGGTTTCGGATTGATATTCACAAAAATAAACCCTTCCCACAAGGCGACCTGGGCTCTAAACAAACCGAAGTTCTTTTTCTCAAATGCCTTGGCCTCATACATATGCGGTGCTGCAACCAGTTTTCCCTCAGTATCATAGGTCCAAGCGTGGTATGAGCATTGGATATTCTTCAGAAAGTGCCCTGAGGAAAGCTCACACATCCTGGTTCCCCGATGTCTACACACATTAAATAACGCGTTAATGTTACCTTTGGAATCTTTTACGATGATGAGTGATTCCCCAGCAATTGTGGCGAGAAAATAATCCCCGGGCTTTACGAGTTGTGACTGTCGTCCCACACAGTTCCAGCTTGTTGCAAAAATCTTTTCCTGCTCAGTGTCAAACAATTTCTCAGAAGTGTAATAGCGCCGCGGGAGTGTTTTGGCTCCCTGTGTGTAGGTGGTTGTGGTGGGATGAAATGTACCCATACCGTCACGCCCGTTTCAGTAAGAACAGAGCTGATATTTGGATGAGTGTACACCAACGGGGATTCTCTGGCTAGATAGTAATCTATATCACAATTGCACTGGCTGCACTCGATGCATGTACCGAACTTGCGAAGCGGGTCGAAGTGATACCGACTTGTGTATTTCGAAGGCTCGACGCACATCGGGGCGAACCGGCAGAGTGCGCGACTATACAGATGACTTTGGTGCTGAGACTAGGATTCGAACCTAGGTAGCCTGTTAGGGCGACAGATTTACAGTCTGTTCCGATTGACCACTCCGGCATCTCAGCGGATTTTGATATTATAACGGATTTTATGCTCTGTTGCATTAGACATCTTGATTGTTGTAGCCTATGGTTTAGGAGGATCTATGAAAGGATTTATTTTTGGTTTGCTGTTTATCGTTATTATTGGAGCGGGTGGGTTTGCGTATCTGTCTATGAAGAGCAAGTCAGCGGATGGGGGAAACACAAAAGTATATAAAACAGAGTCAATTACCAGAACCGGTGTGTTGCAGGCATCTACGGTGGCGGGTGTTGATTATAAGCATACAATTACAGAAGGTGGAAGAATCTATGGGGTCACCTCTGGATTGGAATCACTTGATCCGTATGTGGGCAAAAAGGTCGAAGCAACAGGGCAAAATTCCGGTACTACGCTGTATATAGATACCATAAAGATAGTCGAGTAATATGACCATGCTGACCAGAGCCAGGCTTCGTGAAAAAGTTAAGCCATTCGTGCGCCGTTTCCGGGGAATCTCCCATGTGCACCGATTGGCGATTGTCTACCTGCTGGCGCATGAACCCATGAAGGTACATGCGATCGTAGATGGAGTCGGTGTTGCAGAGAATCTGGTGTCCCACCATTTACGCCAACTCTATTTAAGCGGTTGGGTCTTGCGGACACGGGTAGGGCGCGATGTTACCTATAGATTAAACGAAAAAGCTTTTGTGGAATTCAACCGTCTATTTGACGATACGCCGTTTGAAAAAAATATCTTACGGAAATATCAGCGATGAAGCGGATATGTGCGCGCGTGTGGTGCGACGGTGCCATACGCGAGTGGATTGCTACTGATATATTCCTGCTCACGCAATCGCTGTTTCTCTTCTGCTGTGAGACCGTTATGTCGCCATTTCAATGCGGTAGGTGCGAATCGGGCGCGCGCTGCTTCAATCTCATGTATATGTTGCTGCTCAAAGGTGAATATTGTCCGTTCCTGTCTGCTGCCAAAACCTATGACGTTTCCTGATTCAATGCCGCCTAATACCGTCGCCATGACGTGTCCATTTTCGCGATATAGCTGAAGCGTGACTGCGTTTCTCAGTCGTTCTGTGTTGGCGTTGAAACATAAGGTAACGGTTTGCCGTTGTGTCTCCATTGGCATCAAATCTACATGCAGACTGTCCTTTCCTTCAAAAAAATATATGTTCTCGTCGGTGGAAACACCATTGACGCCATAGGATGTATTAGCAAGCGTTTCTATGTTCATGCCATGCGGTAACCCCCGTATAATCCTCCCTTTCTCCTCTTCGTTTGCGTGCAGCAGTCTGTCATAAAGACCCGGTGTGCGATCAATGCGTAGCGTTAGGCCTCCTGTGTCGGCATTTCTTATAATAAATGCCTCAATTGGTGGTGCAGGAATTGATCCCACATGATCGCGTAGCGATTCGCAAAGCAGAGTATTGGTATTGGATTGTCGAATTCGTCGATCTCTATCAAACACATCGACTGCATCTTCCCGTTGTTCATCGGATGCCTGAATATCCCGCATATTCCGTTCAAACGCCTCTTTCTCAAATGGTGAAGCCATGTGTGTCCATGGTTCCACGATGTGGAGGGGGCAATCGTGCGTAAGCAGCGAAAGATTTATCGGCTTTGATGGGATAAGAAGAGTTTCTGTCTCTATCAGCTGCTGTGTGATATTGATGTGTACCAGTCCATCGGTACTATCTTGAGGCGTTATGGCCAGTCGTAGTTTGTCCGGTGTCTTCCAATGATTTTTATGTGGATGCTCAATTGTTTTGACGATTACTGTCCATTCTGCAGTTTTTGATGGATCAAGCCGTATGGTTGCGTCACCCAGGCATAATAATCTGCCTCCCATATCCATGTGTTTTAGCTCTTCATACATTTGTTCCGGCGTTGTATTTTGGGATTCATATAGTGCACGCAGTTGCGTTGTATCGACAATAAATACTCTGGTGCCTGTTTCCTCTTTCAGTGGTTCTCCTCTGCGAGATATAGTATATCCGCCATCCGTTAATGCAATGGGAAAGGGGAGCGATTCAAATGTTTGGGTATCAAGCACGAGCTCAGATAGGGGAGTCTCAATTGTTCTATCGGGGTGTATTGCCGAGCTGAATCGTTCGAACGCTGATCGAAGTGAAAATGGGTGGGTAGGTTGTTCGTGTTCAATTGCCTGGCGTGACGTATTCCCTCCGCCCACACTATAGATCTTTGGGTAAAAACCATGCAATGCATCACAGGTATGTACGAACCAAAATGAGTTCGGAAGAGGATGTGAGGTGTATGGATTCGATAGGAGCCGGGACGGGGATCCTGCGGTGTCCTCGAAATTTCTGCGGACGGACTGGGAACTAATTTTCACGGAAGTACGATTGGAGCCGAGACGGGGGGAATTCGGCTGTGTCCCTCGAAGTCCCTAGGGACGAAGTGGGAACCCCGGACTGACTCGTTTCATGGAAGTACGATTGGAGCCGAGACGGGGATTCGGACCCCGGACCTACTGTTTACAAAACAGTTGCTCTACCACTGAGCTATCTCGGCAATAGAAAAAATTGTATCAAACATACGGGAAAAAGGAAACGAGAGGTTTTAGAAAAGCTAAAAAAAATAATTCCGCCTAAAGTAAGTTTGAAGTATTTTTCCCGATCTTTCAACCGGAAGGACTTGGTTTTAATACCACGGTACTAAAACACGTGAATCCTGTCTCCCGTAAGAAATTTACGAGATACCTCATTTAATTTATTTGTTAAGAAAAATTAAACTTCAAATTACTTTCCTTAGGCTTAATTATCGTACGGTGACAGAAAGTAGTTGTCAAGGGTTGAAATGAGGCCAAACACAACGCAAAAAGCTATTTTTTGAGAAGAAAAAGCTCCAAAAGTGTGAGTACTCCTATTGTCTGACCCACAAATGCGATCCACGCAAGCTTCTGATCCATAGGAAGGGGGTACCATGTCTCCCAAAACATGCTGTCCCACAGCTTCACATTGAGAGCCAACGTTCTCTGTCCGACCCTGATTGGATAGGTGATTATGCGTTTTGTGTGTCTGAGTATTCGTGTCATAAAGCAACAATACAGGGGAATGCCCTGTATGTTGCATTAATTATAATAACAAGTGCCACCTATCCCTATGCAGCACGCTGATGTATTTCATAATTGTGAGATATCTCAGAAATAGAAGCCTTACGAAACCATATCCTTGTCGATGAGGGAACGTAGGTATACCGATTTCGGCATCCTGAGTATTTTTGCCTGCTTTGCCAGATACCCTGCCTGCTTACTGGATATGAAAAATGTGAAGCGGGTATCAGCTTCACCCTGAACAAATCGCAAAAAGTCGTTAATAATCGTATTAATCGTGTTAAAAGTATACTTCTCACACACCACTTTTTCATCCTCATGATGTGCAAATAGGCTTGGAGGATCGCCAATGCTATAGAGCAACAACACAGGCTTTCTATACTGAAGAGCCAGAGAAATTTCGTATCCCACACTGATACTGGGGAACGAGCTTTCCACAACCATGAAATCAGCAGATTGTATCCAATTTTCCAGTTTGTGGTGGAATTTCAGCCGTTCTTCCCGGGTTTTCATATGTATTTCCGGTTCCGTTACTCCGATGATATGCTCAGCCTGGACAGTGTGTCCCTGAGACGTAAATGCCTGAATAATCGCTTTATAGTTTTCCAGATAGTCTTTTTTGCCGACGATCGAAGCTGTGAAGTAGATGTTCATAGCACGTAGTATACAACGAACGCACGAGTATTTCACATACATGGCGATCACGACATGCGTTATATAAGCGGTGCGCTTGGTATCAACAATTGCGTGAACAGAGAAATAATCGGGGAAATAACACGGCTTATGGGTGACACGCTTCCAAGAATCGGAAACGCGAGGAATAGGAGAAAAATCATGCCGTATCCTTCAAGTTCGTGCCACTGTCTCGCATACTCATCTGGGAGCATTCCTTCTACAATTTTAAACCCATCAAGCGGATGAATAGGCACCAGGTTAAATACGCCCAGAGAGAGATTCACTACGATGAACGTCTGTAGCAATCCTGCAACGAGTGACGTGAGAAGTTGTATGCTAACTGCTGGACTGTAATACAGAAGATGCAGTAATGCGGAGCATATGATAGCAAAGACGAAATTTGTTGCTGGCCCGGCAATGGAAATAATGGCGCTGTCCCGTCTAGGGTTTCGGAGGTTAAACGGATCAAATTGTACCGGTTTTCCCCAGCCAAAATGAGCTATGAGGATCATTACTGATCCGATCAGGTCCAGATGCGCCAGTGGATTGAGCGTTAATCGTCCCTGGAGTCGGGGAGTCGGGTCTCCGAGCCTGTCTGCCGCGTATGCGTGAGCAAATTCATGGATCGCTATAGCGATCACAAGAGCCACAAGGGAAAAAACCAAGAGAAGCGGGTTGCCAGATAGACCGAACATGTGGTATAGTATATATTATTCATTCTCAAATCCCAAGTCCAAGATCAATACAAAGGCTCGGTGGTTCGAGTTTTGTGATTTATAGAATATGGCCTATCAATGTGATATTTGTTTAAAAAAGACTCACGCAGGACGACAGCATACGCACCATGTCGGTGTTGCTGGCGGACAATGGAAAAAGCGTGCACAAACCACGTCACGTGATTTTGCACCAAATCTGCATATGGTAACCCTTACGTTCAACGGGGTCAAGCTTCGTGTGAAAGCCTGTGCCAAATGTATCAAACGATCCAAGTTTGATAACAAAAAAGCAGCAGCGGCCGGTGCCGCAGTTGCGGCAGTCTAAATATTCCTTCGGAAACGTACCCTTATTTTTCCTGCGTCCTCTGTGTACGTCTCAACGTGCGCAACAACACATACGGAAACTTCTGGTTGTGGTAGATCAACATCAAGCGCTAATTTGCTTCGCAGACGAATGTTGGGCATCCGTTTGTCATATCGCGTTGGTATTTCCACCCTCCTGCGCAGTCTTCAGCTCTCGGGAGTGTTACTTCCGGGCAAATAAGGCCTGCCTTACTCCGGATATCGCGGCTGACATTAGACATCGCGCTTAACATAACGACAAGTAATATGAATGCGAGTGTGAGGAAGAGGATAAAATTCCATGACGCGAATTCTTGGGGTTTAGCTGATGTTTTTGTAACGGATTTCTTTTTTGCCATAGTATGTACCTCTCATATTACTATGGCTGAAATATATCATGCCTGTCAAGTACGACTCGCAGATCAGCATTGTATTATATCGTACAACTGTGTACTATCATTGGAGTATGGAAACACAGCTGGCACACACACTCCTCATGGTGGAGCCAACCACGTTTGGCTATAATCCACAAACGGCAAAATCTAATACATTTCAGCATAAAGCAACTGTGACAGATGTAGCTATTCAGCAGAACGCCCAGAATGAGTTTACCCAAGCCGTATCAGTGTTACGATCTCATGATCTGGATATACTTGTGATGCCAAGTCCGAGTGGCGTTGTGGTCCCTGACGCTGTATTCCCAAACAATTGGTTCTCCGTTCATGATCAGGCGACTCTGGTGCTGTATCCTATGCTTGCACCCAATCGCAGACTTGAGCGTCAGCCTGTGGCTCTTGAGCGAGCTCTGGCAGATATGCTCCCGAAACTACGAATAATGGATCTATCACATCATGAAACGGAAAAAAGATACCTGGAAGGGACAGGCAGTCTTGTCCTTGACCGAGTGCATCGGGTCGCATTTGCTGTGATTTCACCGAGGACAGATGAGGGCCTTGTGAGAGAGTGGGGAGACTTGATGGGATACCGTGTCGTACCGTTTTATGCAGAAACTGCAGCTGACCATGCTCCCATATATCACACCAATGTTCTTATGACTATTGGAAACGGATTTTGCGTTATCGGCATGGAATGCATACCGGATGGTCAAATGCGACGTGATATAGAGCACACCATAACTTTATTAGGGCTTGAACGAATCGATCTCACTCCAGATCAGGTGGCATCGTTTTGCGGGAACATGCTCGCGGTTTCAAATACACAAAACGCCGTGAAACTTATCCTTTCCGAGACGGCATTTCATGCGTTTACCCAGGCGCAAAGGCGCAAGTTATCCCGATATGGCGAACTTGTTCCACTGCGAATTCCGACTATAGAACGTGTAGGAGGTGGGAGTGCTCGGTGTATGATCGCTGAAATTTGTTAACGAAGCCCCTAGAGATATGCGGCTTTAAATTGTGCAAACGGTACGGGTGTTTTCCCCTCTAATTGGACCGTGTTGAGTATCAGTTCACCGTTCGCCGAAAGTGTGCATGCTAAAATCTTGAGACGCTTCTCAACAATAGTATCGCCCGATGTAATTGGCAGTTGTGTCCACATGCCCGGCCAGGGGGATAACGCACGGAAAAACCGCTCCAGAATAATCCCTATGGATTGCTCCGCTTCATGAGTGACCGTGAATTTCAGATAATCCCGTACCAGTGGTACGGCGGCGAACTGTTGTATCTTGTCGTGAGAATCAGAACGCATCCCGCAAACAAGCAGTTCCCACGGCATGTATCCGTCAGTGCGGGAAAATTTGCGTGCGTAACTTGATACTTCCTGATTTTTGACCGTGTGTTCAAACGAGTCTCCTTTGATCTCTTTGAGTGTCGTATCGAGAAGCTCAGCTCCCATGGTGAATAATGTGGTTCGCAGTGGATCCGGATAATCGTCCGTACGTATGGGCAATTTTTTCTGTGCTACGAGTATTCCTTTATCAAATTCTTCAGTGAGAGTCACGAGTGTGACACCAGTTTGATGGTCTCCTGCTATCATAGCCCAGGGGACAGGGTCGGCGCCTCTCCATCGCGGCAGTATCGAGGGATGGATATTAATACCGCCAAGTTTTGCGCCCTGTATCGTTTTGGATGGTATTTTTTGACCATATGATGCGCTTACGATAAGCTCCGGTGTGAATGGCGCAAGAGTATCTATGACGGTTTGTTCGTTTTCATATTCCCATGGTTTTTCAGGATGTGAGGCAAATGAGAGACAGGGTATGCTATGATGTTCTGCCCATGCCTGAACCGGCGTCGGGGTTATACTACCGTTTCTCCCCACTGGTCGCGGCGGCTGCGTGACGACACAGGCGATGGTATGGTAAGCTGCGAGCTGTTCAAGGACGATGACCGAGTCCGAGGTTGAGCCAAAAAAAATTATGTTCATATACTCATTTCGCGGTTAACGATTCGCGAATAGCGGTTAACCTAGTTCTATTTCTTCTAGGACTTCTTTTCCGTTTTTATCGCGGGCGGATTGGTAAAATGTTCCTTTTTGTTCGAGCACGCGATGTGTGAAAAGGATTCCGTTCACATGATCGGTCTCGTGCTGTATGATGGTTGCGAGAAATCCGGTGAATTGCTCCTCCTTACTGTTCCCATATTCATCCTGATAGCGCAGTGTGAGTCCTGTTGCCCGTGTGACTTTCCCCCATATGTTGGGGATGGATAGGCATCCTTCCAGCTTGTTGTCCCGCTCCGGGACACCATCTGTATGGGTGTCATCCACGGACACAATAGTAGGATTTACAAACACGCGGATCGGATCTTTTTCCCTGGGGCGTGTGATGAAGACTTTGTATGGCTCGCCGATTTGAGGAGCGGCAAGTCCCACACCTTTCGGATTTTTGCACTGCAAGAGGGTATGTTTCATGTCTGCAATGAGTTTTTCCAACTTTTTGTCAAATGATTTTATAGGAGATGCTTCCGCGGTGAGAACGGGATTGGGCACCTTTACGATTGGTTTCATGTTCATCATTATACAAAATGTCAGCGCGTTTTCCTACCTCGCCGTATTGGGAGTCGGGAAGAGTCCATATACAAGGAAACAGCTGCACGGATAAGCAAGTATAGGTGCACATACAAAAACAAATTCATAATTCTATCTTTTGGAATCCACATGCATTTCAGTAACAACATGATGATGGACCAGTACAGCAGCTCTTTGGTTTTTTTATTTTCGGAGAGTGTGAGAAGAAGTAACACAGCCGGAACGAGATACACGATACGGTAATCGTATGACCAAGCGGTCATAGTCAGCATAAGTACTGTAGCGTACGTATACAAAAGAGCGAGCGTCTGAGCGCTCAATACGGTGTTCCAGCCGCGACTTGCTACGTACGCACGTCGGATATCCACACGTTCCTGGATAAGAGGGAGTATATATATCAGAAAGAATACGCACGCGGATATAGCGTATGTAAGTGCTGTGTGTACGGGTACGGGAAGAATTCCTGTATCAACAGCCTGAAGGGCGTTGGATATGTAGGAAATAATCGCATTGTTGCCATAGTTTACCTGCGTAAAGAGTTGTGATCCAAACGCATGAGATCCCCGCACGCCAAATGCAAATACATCAAATACCCCCGCGCGTACTCCGTATATCCATGGCCACATGGCTGTGAGTATGAAACTTGCAATGAACCATACGATCACGGAGTGATTTTTTCTGGTACTCCAGAACGCAAGAAGAATTCCGGGAAGGAAAAATGCCTTTGAACTCAACAGAAGACCCATGAGTATACCTATCGATGCAGCATGTCCCTGACTCACATATTTATGTTGGACAAATCGATGAGACAAATACAATATAGCTCCATAGAGACAGGCAAGTATTGCATCCAAATTTCCAGCTTCTATCGCTTTGTTCATTGGCACCCCTAGGATAAACGCGATGTACAATAATATTGCTATACCACGATGCATTGGCTGTGTTGACAGATACACATATAGGAAGAGAAGGACGATGCTCGATACGACAAACAATTGATAGACAATCCGAGAACAGGCTATCGGTTCATTTGGACTGCACACGCGTATCTGTTCAAGAGTACTGATTACAATAGTAGCCACAAATACCGAGCCGTATCCAAAAATAAACGGAGTCTTTTTCTCCCTGATTTCGTACACCGGGAGTGTGGTATATGCAGATAAATCTCTGCCGAGTGAGCTTGCAGAAAACAGGGATTCAGGTACTGCAAGTTTTCCGGATGGTGACAGGTATGTGATGCCAAGTTTTGAAAAAATGACAAGCGAGATAAGTATCAGCAACGTTTGTGTGAAATTATCATAGACAGCGGTGCGAAATTGCCTGAAGTACATACATGTGTTGGCAGAAGTAAGTGATTTCTCTTATGACTGTTTTAGTAAGTCCATAAATTGACTATCAGTAGCATCGATTGTCCGCAGGTATGTTTCTAAAACATCTTTTGCTTTTGCCGGTTGTTTTATCTCAGTATAGAAAACGTATAGCGCATAGTATGAATCACGGTAATTAGGCTTTATTGTTCTGGCATGCTCCAGTAACTCGATTGACTTCTGACTGTTGCCCTGACGTCCGTAGAGAATAGCTAGATTATAGGTAATCTTCGGATCATTAGGGGAGAGATCTTGGGCTTTTGTCAGCGCGTTGATCGCTTCGGTTGTGAATGCAGGGTTGAGAACAGAGAAGGAATAATAGATTTTTGTTTTTGATTTCCAGAAATTCACGTTGAGTGGGGAAATAGATATAGCCTTGGCATTTTCATTCAAAGCCAATCTAGCTAACTCAGATGCTTGTGTAGCGAGTTGCTGTTCGTACGCACCCACTGCCAGTGAAGCCAGAGTTGTGGCGAGCTCGTCGTGATAATTCGGTTCGCTCGGGTTAAGAAGTATTGCTGTTTCAACTGATTGTTTTGCACGGACAAATTGTCCGCTTCTGGCATCCCGGTATCCTGAGGCATAGAGAGTGTCAGCATACCAGAAAAGACCAATACTAGCCAATAACGTTATAGTTATGACAACAACCAAGAGTATCGTCCATTTTGGCAATTCCGGTGTTTTTTTAGATACCCATGCGGGTGCTTCGGAAACGAGTGACAAAAGATACATCCCTGCAGGAAATAAAAATAACAGTATCTGCACAATAACGACCGAGAATCCGAAAAAGTTCGTGATAAGTATAGAAAGCCATCCCGCAAACAAAGCTATACTCAAAGCTAGTTGTTCATAGTTGCGAGGAGACATATCAGAATTCCCGGTAAGTTTTTCATCATGAACCACGACTGATGAACCGTACACTTTCCTGCAAAACCATACAAATACCACACCGATGAATCCGACGTAACTAAGCAATCCAAATACTCCTGTGGTTGCCAGATAATTGAGGTATTCATTATGTGCCTTATTGTAGAGAAAATCCCACTCACTGGTATTGTTATGCTCTACTGGTCGAAACTTGTAGAACGCATAGGCAAATGTTTCTGTACCAGTTCCAATCATCCACGTTTTTGCAGTACTTTGCCACGCAGTGACGGCACCCTGCCAGACATATTTACGGATAGTTCCCGATTCAGTTCCGCCAGTTTCAAGAGCAGGACCAGGTGGTTTTGCGGGCGTGGGTTGTGTGAGGATTCCGGCACTTCGATACTGCGCTGTGAGTCCGCCGAGAGTAAAGTGCTTATCTATCTGGCTTATGTTCGATCCGTTGAAAAATACAATTGTCGCAAATAATAGATGTACGCAGACAATGAATAGTTTTGTCGCACGTTTTTGGGCGAAGGTGAAAAACAAAATAATCCAGAAAAGTATATCGGAAACAGCGAAGGCCAACAGCCCTGATCTGGATCTGGTAAACAGAAGGACAGTAAAGAACACAAGACTTATGCATCCATATATGGCGATTTGAATCCACTGTGGCTTAGGTGAATGTACGTATGAACGGATGGTTAACGCCATGGATACTGGCAACAGGGCTACGAGATATGCAGCCAGCCAGTTTGGTTGACCAAGCGTGGAGAACACGCGATTTTGCACATCCTGCACCCAGAGATGCTTATCTATACCCATCCGTTCAAGTGCACCATAGAGTGCTACCACAACCCCTGTGGAAACTGCAATCTTGAGAAGTGTGTGAATTTTTTCATGAATAAAGAGTGATGAATCATGCGTGTGAGAGTTAGTCTTTTGTGTCTTTATATTCTTTCCTTTTGCTTCCTGATTCATAATTCCTGACGCTATAGTACGAGAAAAATGCGCCACAAAGGCATAGTAGAGGAATACGTAGGTAATAATCGACCACATGCCACCGTTAAACCTACTGTAATAGCCCATCCATGACACATGCGGATCCATAGAAAACAGTGTGCTGATGAGTTGCGTGGTGGCAAAAAGCCACAGAGGGATATCAAATGGGGTTTTGACTATACGAATTGTACGCTCAGCAATCATTTGTACTATCCACGCACCGCCTATGACTGCTGCCAATGCATAGGTCACCATCATTTTGTTGTATTCAAACAGTTCGTAATTCCAGGGGGTGAGGATGAGAGGAACAAGGATAAACAGCAGATAAAAACTACCGCGAATAATTCTGCTGCACCAATCTGAAAGGCTCATGAGGAGAGTATACCATATGAATCGTGTTTTGAACTTGCAAAAATGGGGGAAATATGATACTATAGGATGCTTTTCGGCATTCTATCCGCGGAGTGTTTTGTCGTGATTTTTACGGCAATCGAGAAGCAGATCTTTACAAAAAACTATCATACGTCTGTAATCGACGGCGTCTGATATTCATCCGCAAGTTTTTGTTTTCAGATATACAGGACACCAAACGTGTCCGGGAGAGTATGAAATGACAAAAGAAGAAGGTAAGGTGAAAGCACCACGTATCTCACAAGATAACGCGATCGTGTGGGGTGCCGGTTTGGCTGGTGGTCTGAGTATCGCATGGGGGTTAACCGCGCAGTATATTCTGCATTACAATTTTCTAGCTTCGTGGTGGCCTATCATCCTTGTAGTTATGCTCAGCGTAAGTTTTGGGGCAGCTGCAACTTTCAAAAGCGATACAGGAAGGCAATTCATGTATATCGTTCTGATTGTCCTGTATCTGTTAGCTTCGTCAATCGGTCTAAGGCTGCTCGTATTAGTTGGTGATGTAATTTGGCGCATCTTCATTGCAATACGAGATATATTCGTTGCGATAAAGGATGCCTTACTTGCATTCAACCAAACTTTACAAACCATTGCCGCCAATCAGCCCACCATCACGCTCCCAGCTTTTGCTGGCATGGTGCTCGCAGCCGAACTCGTTCTCGCCGCAGTGTTCATCGGTGGGTCCGTGTTCGTGTTCGTCACCAGCAGGAAGTACCCTATGAAAGTTAAACAGGTGCTGCTTGTTTCGTGGGCGATCTACGCTCTTGTGCGTGGGTGGAACACAATGTTGCCAGTTTTCCTGCTTGGATACCTTGTTAGTATGTACGGCAAGGACATTCTCAGCTTCGTCTTCGGAGTCGCATCAATGCTTTCCGTTGACAAGGCAGAGAAAGCAGGGCAGAAAAAGTTAGTTCAGTTCATCACTGCCGTCACCATTGTCATGACGGTGCTTGTCACAAGCATAATTGGTGGCTGGTTCGTTGGCATAGTCACCGTGATAGCGACGAATGTCATACCCACCATTATGTTTGCCTGCGCTGGCATCGCTGTAGCACAGGTCAAAAAATAAAACTTGCGGATCCGACGGGACTTCAGATACACCTATGTGCAGTGCACATTCGTTTGTTTGGTCCCGTCGGTAAGTTTTATTTAAACGTTAAAAATATATTCACGGGTTCCTACGGTTTACAATTCGCTTGCGGCTTTCAAAACCGACTCAATTAATCATTCGGAATGTGCGTAATTACTTCTTCGATTTCTGTATGATCATAGACTGTTACCACAACATCGGTATGAAATTCATCTGCAATTTCTTGTGCAACTTCATGAGCTGTCCCTGGTTGGAACTCTTTCGCGGCAAATTCTGGAGGAGGATTGTCCGAAATTATAATACGAACCGGTATGGGAGGATCTTCTTTTCCCATAGTTGTCTTCGGTATATACCTATTTAAAATGCGTGTCAATAGTATTGCATCATACACTTCATAAAATCTTTCTCTGTGTTAGAATGATCCCACCATGTTTGACTTCATTTTTAAACTTCTCTCGCATGATTTGGGTATCGATTTAGGCACAGCCAATACTCTCGTGTATGTGAAAGGTAAGGGGATCATCATACGCGAGCCATCGGTCGTAGCACGCCATAAAAAAACAAAGCAAATTGTGGCAATCGGCAGAGAAGCGAAAAAAATGCTCGGAAAAACTCCGCAAACTATAGAGGCGCTTCGGCCACTACGGGATGGAGTGATATCCGATTTCGATGCCGCGGAGGCAATGCTTCGCCACTATATCCAGCTTGTCCATAAACAGCCCGTCAGACCCGGTTTCCCAAGCGTACCGAGACCTCGCGTTGTGGTGGGTATTCCTTCCGGTGTTACAGAAGTGGAAAGGCGGGCGGTGCAGGAAGCTGCGATTATGGCGGGCGCACGGGAAGTGTATCTGATTGAAGAGCCAATGGCAGCAGCAATCGGGGCAGGTTTGCCGATCGAGGAATCAAGCGGTAGTTTTATATGCGACATTGGGGGCGGCACCAGCGAAATTGCGGTTATGTCATTAGGTGGCATTGTCGTCAATCGTAGCATTCGTACAGCTGGAGATGAAATGGATGATGCGATTGTCAGCTTCATGCGCCTCAAATATTCACTCCTTATAGGCGAACAAACGGCTGAAGAAATTAAAATTACCATAGGCAGTGCATACCCGGTAGATAAATCAGATAGGCAGACGGTGGTGAGAGGTCGCGATATTGAGAGTGGGTTACCCAAGTCAGTTCGGATAAGTGAAGCCGAAATCCGTGAAGCACTTGCTTCTGTTGTTCAGGAAATCATAGAGGGAATATCAGAAACGATAGAAGAAACCCCACCGGAGCTTATCGGTGCCATTATGGAGCATGGTATTGTTTTGGCCGGAGGGGGATCATTGATCCGCGGTATAGATAAGCTGGTGGCACAGGAGATAAAAATGCCTGTATGGGTTACAGAAGATCCACAAACTGCCGTAGTTCGAGGCTGTGGAAAATTGCTGGATGATGATCAGTTACTCGGGAAAGTGAAAATAGCAGGAAGGAAGATGTAATAAAACAAATCGCGAATCGTAAATCGTTAACCGTGAATCGTATATTCAAAAAAGATCGGTTAGCGTTTAGCGAATAACGATTAACGATATGATAATGCTGGCCACGATCATTTCTCGAATCTTTGACCCGTTTATCATGCTTGCTGTTGTTTGTGTTCTCCTGTTTTGGTCGTCTCCGACTTTTATTCCTGCGTTGGCGCTTATGATCGGATTGCCCTTCCTGTTGTATGTTGCGGCATGGAGATTTCGCATTATCAGTAACTGGGATGTAACGGACAGAAAAGAGCGGCCAAAACTGTTATGGTCGATGCTTCTAATGGAAATTTTAGCAAGTGTTCTGCTTCGAACTACTCTATTAGTTCCGTTTATTTTTCTCTTTGTTGGTTTTGCTCTTATAACGCACGTTTGGAAAATATCGGGTCATATGATGGCCGTTGCATTGGCGGCTGGTATGATTATTCAGCGATTTGGTTGGGGTGCATGGCCTGTTATCATATGTGTGCCGGTAGTACTTTGGGCGAGAGTCGCAGGGAAATATCACACCGTGGCACAGGCTGTAGCGGGAGCCATGTACCCTTGGATATTCTTGCTCATATTTGACTATTGGATTGTGTAACGAATTACGTAGAACTTCTATGAAACTGGGTAAAGCATTTTCAGATAGCGTCATTGTTGAACGGAAACTCCATATGAAAACTGAGCCGGAGGGTGAATCGTGGTGGCTTGGTATGGGACGAATACTGCTGTTTCTTACGCTTCTATGTGTCGGGTTTTTTATCCTCATTTGGCGATTGTTTGATTTATCACTTGTGCAGGGTCATTACTATAGAAATTTGGCAGATGGGAATAGAACGAGGGAATTAGTTCGGCATGCGCCCAGAGGTATTCTTCGTGATAGAACAGGGAAGGAATTGGTGAGAAATATACCATATTATCGTTTGCTAAAACCGTGTTCTTCCGCATCGCTTGATGATTGTGTTACTGCGCTATCGCGTGAAGAAGGAGATGCACTGGCAACCAAAGGTCTGCCAGCAGGAACATTTCTCGAAGTTGACTATAAACGTGAGTATGTCTACCCCACACAATTAAGTCATGTCATAGGGTATACCGGGGAAATTTCGGAGACAGAACTCAAGGACGAATATTACAAACTGCGGTATTACTCCCGTGGAGACAGGTTGGGGAGAACCGGCGCTGAGGCGGTATTTGAGGAAAAACTACGAGGGCGTGATGGGAAAGAATTGGTGGAAGTGGATGCCGCGGGGAAGATATTGCGTATCCTGGGACGGGATAAAGAGATCCCGGGACAAGATGTCTATTTGTCCATAGACGCCAATTTACAGGAGGTAGCGGCTGCCAGTTTTCCAAAAGACGAAAAGGGAGCGATCGTAGTATCCCGGCCTGGCACAGGTGAAATACTCGCACTCTACTCCAGTCCAACGTATGATATAAATGCGTTTTCATTTGGGTTGACTTCAGATGACTATACACAACTGTTACACGATGTAGATAGGCCAATGTTTGATCGTGCTATAGGTGGAGTATACCCACCCGGATCTACATTTAAACTTGTCACATCACTTGCCGCTCTTGAGGAAGGTGCGGTTTCTGCTTCGACATTGGTGGAAGATGTTGGTGTGTTAAAGATCGGACCATTTTCATTCCCAAACTGGTACTTCAACCAATATGGAAAAACGGACGGACAGGTGGATATAACCAAAGCACTCGAAAGAAGTAACGATATTTATTTCTATAAAGCGGGCGAATGGTTGGGGATTACCAAACTGGCCGCGTGGTCAAGAAAGGTCGGTATAGGAAAACCGCTTGGAATTGAATTAGGTGGCGAAGCAAGCGGGCTCATGCCGGATCCTGCGTGGAAAAAACAACAATTTGCCAGCGCGTTTGATCGTGAGATGCGAAATGATGAGTGGTATGTGGGTGATACATATCATGTGAGTATCGGACAAGGGTACCTCCTGACTACACCGCTTCAGGTAAATGTGTGGACAAATATTATTGCTAACAGAGGTGCAGTCTGTATACCCACTATTCAAAAAGCCTCCAGTGAGAAAAAACAACAGTCTCAGTGTAAAGAAATTGTGGTAAAGAAAGCTGACACCATCGATCTGATAACTACCGGCATGCGCAAAGCATGTGAGCCTGGTGGCACCGGGTGGCCGCTGTTTAACTTCGGCATAAAAAAAGCGGGTACTGAACCAGTCCCACCAGCCAGCGGATCAGCCTCCCTCACTCCTGTGCCTGTTGCATGTAAGACGGGAACAGCAGAATTCGGTGATCCGAAAAATCACACTCACGCGTGGTTTACTGTGTTTGCTCCCTTGCCCAGTGAAACCCAGCAAAACGGGACGAAGTTGAGCACGATGGAATCACAAAGGAGTATATCCGGCGATCCTGAAATTTCAATAACGGTATTAGTTGAAGAAGCAGGCGAGGGAAGCACGGTCGCCGCACCTGTGGCGAAAAAGATTCTTGAAGCATGGTTCACTCGCTAACACACGACGGTTTAAGATACATTATGACCGTATATCATTGTACGTAAAATACAATGGCTTGTGGCGTATCACGAGTGAGAGATAGTTGGCGAGCTGTGCCCATGCCTCTCGTAAAAATAATTTTGGATCAGCAAACCGTCTAGAAGATCCCAGTACCCACTGCGAACGATAAAATCTGACTTTTCCGAATTTCATAAGTTTTATGCCAAGAAATGTGTCTGCTCCCATGTTCACGGAAGTATCGTATCCGCCGACCGCGTTATAGGAGGATCTTCTAAACGCCATATTCATGCCGGATAATCTGGGATTAAACATGGGAGGATATATATATGACAACGCATTGTAGGTAGCCCGAAGGAGTAGGGGGCCATCATAGAAATAGGAGGGCCCACCTGATGCAATCAACTGGGGATTTGCTTCAAAATGAGACATGATTGTTTCAAGCCAAGTGGCAGATGGTTTCGTGTCTGAATCCGTAATTGCTAGAAATGGGGTTTTACTTTGTTCAACGCCTGCTTTGACCGCAAACACATATCCTTTTTGTTTTTCAGAAAGAACTCGTACACGCGGAAATGACAGTGCAATCTTGCGGGTGTTATCTGTTGATTTGTTATCTACCACGATTACCGTATATGGTTTTGTGTATGTTTGCCGGGTTAGCGCTTCCAGACACTGACCTATCCGTTTTTCTTCGTTATACGCAGGAATCACTACAGTTACAGCATCCGATGTACTCTTCATAATGTGATCCCAAGTATATCATGTTATATATTGTGGTGTTCTGGCTTTTTTGTTAAGGTATATCGACAATTAAAAGTAGATATGTCTCATACATCTCCAAAAATTATTATTCTCGGTGCCGGGCCGTGCGGACTCGGTGCAGGATGGCGATTACATGAATTAGGTATTGATACGTACGATATATACGAACGTGAATCGTATGTGGGAGGGCTCGCCACATCGTTTGTCGACCCAAACGGATTCACCTGGGACATCGGAGGACATGTCCTTCATTCACACTACCCATATTTTGACTCCGTTTTTGAGACGGTAATGCAAAGCGACTACTTGTCTCACCAGCGTGAAGCATGGGTGTGGATCTATGACCGGTTTGTACCGTACCCGTTTCAAAACAACATACACAGATTACCCAAAGATGCGTACGATGAGTGCCTTGCTGGTCTCAAGGTACTCCAACATGCAAGTGTCACTACCCCCAAAACATTTAGCGAATGGGTGCAGGCCTCATTTGGAACAGGTATTGCAAAGCATTTCCTTCTTCCGTACAACCGCAAAGTGTGGGCATATCCTCCTGAGAAGATGAATAGAATATGGGTGGGAGACCGTGTCGCCCAGGTGGATATAGCCCGGATTGAGAAAAATTATGCAAACGGCACGGATGATGTTTCCTGGGGACCGAATGCTCTGTTTCAATTCCCATCAAAGGGTGGCACCGGAGAAATCTGGAATCGGATTGCCAAACCATTTATGGATCATATCCACACAGAAAAGCGCGTGGTGAAGATCGAGTCAAAAAAACGTCTCGTACATTTCTCAGATGGCACAACAGACATATATGATGTCCTTCTCACGACTATACCGGTCGATACGCTTGTTGATCTTATTACAGATGCCGATTTCCCGAAGCCAAAAGATAGTCTGCACCATTCGACGGTGACCATAGTTGGGTTGGGAATACAGGGAGAGGTACCCGAACAGTTGAAAACAAAATGTTGGATGTATTTTCCTCAGGATAACGCGCCGTTTTTCCGTGCTACAGTGTTTTCAAATTATGCTCCGGGAAATGCACCAAAAGGAACATGGTCACTCATGACAGAAGTCGCATCATCACAATACAATCCGCTACCGAAAGAAGAAATAATTGCAAATGTTATCCGAGGGGCAAAAAATGTACAGCTGATTCAACGAAGAGAGAGCATAGTGAGTACATGGAAATTTAGTGCCCAATATGGATATCCGACCCCATCACTTTCAAGAGATGGATACATCGATATGGTATTGCCGGAGCTAGCAAAATCTAACATATTTTCCCGTGGCCGTTTCGGTGCATGGAAGTACGAAGTGTCCAATCAGGACCACACATTTATGCAGGGAGTTGAATGGGCGAATCATGTCATCAATTCCGAGGTAGAAGTAACGGTATTTCATCCGGAAATTGTCAACAAGAAAACGTCATAAATATCAGTATAGAGTGGTTTCTTTCTATGTATTAGATTAGTAGCGGATGATTGGAAATGTACCTTTCTGCACGTGCTAGGCTTTCAAATGTTCCGGCGTCAAACCATTTTTTTTTGAGTGGTCTTGTATATAATCCTTGGGTGTTAATATATAGATTAAATAGGTCAATTATTTCTACTTCACCCCGTTGAGATGGTAATACTGTTTTAATTTTGGAAAACACAGTCTCGTCGAAAATTGCGATACCTGCATATGCGTATGGTGTCCATGCTCCCGCATGCTCAGGCTTCATTCTGGAATCTATAACCGCAGTGATATTATCTTTTTTAATTACAAAAGATGTAAGATCTTTGGTATCTTTTGTTTTTTTATATGTTACTAACGCACCTGTCTGAAACGCTTTAATTATGGGTCGAATGTCATCATAGATAATATTGTCAGAAAGCATGACACATATTGGCTCGTGATTCGCGAAGTTATACGCTGATGCTATTGCTTTTGCTACTCCACCTTCGGCAAACAGATAGGTGGTTCTGGCACCATAGAGACTACCATCCCTGATGAGATTTTTTATATCATCTGCACCTTTAGAACCGACTATTATTGCTATATCTTTTATTCCTGCATGAACAAGTTTTGTTAGAGAGTAGAGTATGAGTGGTTTTCCACAAATGGGGATCATTGCTTTCTGTGTTGATTTTGTGAGAGGGTAAAGGCGTTTGCCTTTTCCTCCAGCAAGAATTATTCCTTTCATAGTGAATGAGCAACAGCTCTCTCAAGAAGTTTTAGCCCTGTGGCGTACGTAAGTTTTGTGTATGAGATACCGCGTCTATGCAATGTAAAAGTGCAATTAGCAATCAACTGAATACCAGCATACAAGATGATTTTAGTTTTCCAGTTCTGTTCTTTTGTGATAAAAGGAATCTCCGCGTAGATATCCCACAATATATTTTCAAATTTCTTCGCGTCGTGCTCAAGATGAGTGGGTAGATGAAAATTACTTTGAATTGAATTTTTTTTGAGATGAATTGTTATTTCTCTTTCTTTCATAATTTCCCATAGCTCAACGAACGATGTATAGAGTTTTGCAAGGTCATATAATAGCGTGTTGTGCATATCTCCTCTGGGGTCGATAAATATTATTTGGTCCCCATCCGTCAGGATATTTGCGAAGCTCAAGTCTCCATGTGCTATGCCCATGGTTTCCGGCTGATATCGTGCTTGCTGCTTTTTAATAATTTCAAGAAGAGTTTGAGCGTTACGTATACGCTCACCATTGAATATGTATTCTTTTTGTCGGTTGAAATGTTTGAATTGAGCAGAAAGTGCCTCTGCCTGTTGTATACGTTCAAAAGTTCTCTGGATGAGGGTCTCACGTACGTAATCAGACTGAGTAGTAAATGATTGTGACAAGTATAGGTCATGAATATAGGTATGAAGCATATTCTTGAGTATTTTTTCAACCTCTTGTGTACTTATGAGTCCTGAAAACCACAAATCACTAAGTGAGGGAAGATCAAAAAAAGACATATCATAGGAGAAATAGTGTTTGCTTTTATGATACTCAATGACATATGGAAAATATTTTCTTGAATGTGTTGGTACTTTCATCAGCCATGTGCACTGTTTTTCAAGCACAAGAATATCTTCACGACTTGTTGTCTGTATTTCTTTTCGTACTCGCAACTGGCCATCTTTTTCTATGAGAGATGTCAGAGCCTTTGAATGGCCACTGAATTTTTTTAGGTATGTTGTAGATGTCATAAGACCTACAAAAGAGATACAGAGTGAATAAGCTCTGTTATATCTTTTGTAGCGCTTGGTTTGCTAAGTAGTTTAGCCTTATTTTGCATGCGTACTCTGAGCGTTTTTTTTGTCGTAAATTGGGTCAAAAACTGCACAGCATCTTCAGTACTCTCTGACGTAAAGGCACATCCTTGTGAAGATAGCTCGACCGCATTTCCCTTTTCTTGACCCCAGAATGGTGGAATCAGAAGCAAAGCAGCATTGCTACCGAGAACTTCAGAGATGGTTAGTCCACTAGCTTTAGTTATTACAAGATCCGATATACTGATCATCTCTGCCATTTCATCATCACTTCTAAATCCGTAAATTGTGATGTCATTACACATATGGTTGAGGGATGATTCTAGTTCATCTTTGAGTGTTTTATTTTTTCCTGTGCATATGAGGATTCTTGCGTTTCGTTTTTCAGCAAGCCACTGTTCTAATAATTCTTTAGTCTTTGAAATAGTACGGCTATATGCAGTTCCAGCAGCTCCCCCCATGATGACTAAAATTACCGGTTGTCCATCGGTGATTGAATATTTTTTTCGCCGTGATTTCGCTGGCTGTTTTTTTAGAAAAGCAGGGTGTGTTGGCATGCCGAGGACATGGATGTGTTTTTTTGAAAATCCACGTTGAGCTAGGATATTCTGTGTTGATGCAGACGGCGTGATATATGTATCGACATTTTCCAGCGGCCAAAATTCTCCCACCACAAAATCTGTCACAACGCTTATAAGATGTGGAATGTGAATTTCATGCTGTTTTTTATACGCAGCAATGATGTTCGTTGCTGCCACATGTGTTGTGATTGCAACGTCTGGTTTGAAGCTATTTATGACATCGCTCAGAGGAGATATACCTGCTGAGAGTAGTGCCTCATAAATAGGTGAGTGTACATATTTATTTGCATGCCATGCACGATCGTACAGAAATGAGGAAAATGTGTTTGAAGTAATAAACATGCTCATGTTAGGGAGATTCTTAAAATGAAAAATATTGAAGTCACTTATAAAATCAAGCAGCTTTACAGTATCCTGTGGATTACATGACTGGTAATACTCCGCAAGTGACGTAGCCATTCTTTTGTGAGCAGACCCGATGGAAAAATAAGCAATGAGTATATTCATAGTGAAAACTTACATGCCCTTATTGTACAATGTTTGCTATATTGACACCATTGGTAGTATACGTATAAACACACTTTTATGTTGAATAGACGATCAAATCAGAATCTGAAAACCGCAGTAAAAATAGCACAAAACGCCCTTAATGCAAGTAAAACCAAAGAAGGGTATGTTGCCGGTCCACACCATTTTGTAGATTTGTGGGCAAGAGACAGTTTGTTTGCTGTATTTGGACTTACCCAAAAATCAGAATACCCAAGTTTTAAGAAGACCATTGACACATTTGTACGATTTCAGCGCGATGACGGCTTAATTCCGTACAGGGTAATGCGAAGCCGATCAACAATAGGTAAATACCTGGGAAAACCCACATATCTCAGCACACCGGAACCAAATTTCTATTCCCATATGTCTCTGGGCTTGGTTCCTGATGGTGGGATTATGGCGGTCATCGCTACCCGGGAATATATATCCCGGTCAAATGACAGAGTGTGGGCAAAAAAAGTATTTCCGTCCTTGGCGAGAGCTATAGATTGGTATCATGACCGGTTTGGCGAGTCACTGATCAGCGAGTGGTTCCAATGTGAATGGGCGGACGGCGTACTGAAAAGTGGCCATACGTTATACACAAATGTGTTGTACATAAAGGCGCTCGCGGATATGGCGGTGCTGTCAAAAAAAGCCGGAAATGCCGCCGCGTCACGATTGTATACAGATCGGCATACCAGTATGAAAAAACTGTGGCATGATGCATTTTGGAATGGTATGTATTTCTCGGACTGGATTGATTACATGAGACAGGATTATTTTGCCTCGCACGCAAATTTTCTTGCCATTCTTTTTGGGCTTACTACCACCGAGGAATCTAAGAGTATACTTGCATATGCAAAAGAGCATTCAATTCACTCAATTACTGTGTACAATACATACCCTGCATATCCAATTTGGCGGATACCAATTATTCAAATTCTCGGAGGAGTTCCTGATTACCATAATCGTGGGATTGTCTGGCTGCAGCCGGGAATAACACATGCAATTGCACTCTTTCGGTCCGGACAGAAGAATCAGGCAAAAGCATACCTAACACGAATTGCGTCACACATAGTGAAATATAATCAGGTATATGAGGTGTATGAAGCGTCAACAGGTGCGCCTGTGAACCGATTACTATACCGGTCTGAAGGGCCTTTTGCGTGGAGTGCAGGACTATTCCTTTGGGCTACCCGCGAGATTTTTGGGAACGTATAATCAGCGCGGTTACATAGTAGAGCGCTACGCTAGACACGAGACTGGCTGTCACATACGCGATATACCCACTAGTTTGCTCAATGGCAAATGGATTTCCAAAACAGGAATACAATACCATCCCCGCAGGGTATGTTGTCTGACACAAAAAACTGGTAAGTATCATGACGAGTATCGTGGGTAGTATTCCGATACACATCAGCACGTATGTCATAAACAAGGTAAAGGGAGGCACCGTTTCCGGTTGTGTCAGGTAAGACAGTTGAGACACATCGTGAAGCAGTGAATATTTATACCCCCACAGCATTAGGAGACAGATACCAGTAAATAGTATGACTAATCGGTGGGTTTGCTTCATATATGTATTGTGTCATGTAGACGGAGAGTAGCGCAAGATTTATGTTTACCAATCACAGAGAGTAAAGTTGCAATCTTACGTAGTGCAGTATACGCTTGGATCATGGATGAAGAGACTCGGTATTGGATCGGGTTTAGCGTTTTTCCGGGTATCGGACCTGTACGCTTTAAGCTCCTTCTGGACTATTTTGGTACTGCCAAATCTGCATGGTTGGCATCAGAGTCATCACTTCGCAAACTCCATATGTCCGAAAAGCTCATAGATGAGTTTGTTGCCTTTAGAAGACAGTTTGATATAGAAGCGTATAGCACTAAATTGAAAAGCAAACATGTGGGCGTGCTTACGCTGAGGCACACAAAATATCCGGCACTACTAAAGGAGATTCCCGACGCTCCATTTGCGTTGTACGTACTGGGAGGAAAAACCGCAACGCCCATAGATTTACGCCGGACTATTGGAGTTGTTGGTACCCGCAAAATAACAGCATACGGTGCCGAGGTTACCCGACGATTAACAACACAGCTGGTACAAAACGGATTCACTATTGTGTCAGGTCTTGCATATGGTGTGGATGCCGTCGCTCATCAGGCTGCTATAGACGCTGGCGGGAACACAATCGCGGTGTTAGGGTGTGGTGTAGATGTGATTGCTCCGGCCAGTAATACCAATTTGTACACGGCTATAGCTTCTGGACACGGGTGTATTGTTTCCGAAATGCCATTGGGTCATAGACCGGGAAAAGGATTATTTCCTGCCAGAAATAGAATAGTAAGCGGACTTAGTTTAGGTATTCTGGTCACTGAAGGAGCGGACGATAGCGGTGCGCTTATCACAGCTCGAAACGCGGCAGAACAGGGTCGCGATGTATTCGCGGTGCCCGGTCCAATAACCAGTGCATATAGCAAAGGTCCGGCACGTTTGCTTAAACAAGGGGCTGTACTTGTGGAGGACATTGGGGATATTATGAATGCATTGGGTTTGGAAACGAGTCAGGTGTTGCCAAACGCCGGAATATCGCAAGCGCTTGCTGATCTTACCGATACGGAGCGTAGTATCGTTCAGTCTATTGAGCGTGAGCCTCATTCGATAGATGAAATTGCGCGAATTACTCGTTTGACAATTGCATCCGTTGGTTCTACCATCACTATTCTGGAAATACGGGGTGTAGTGAAAGATATGGGGGACCGGATGTATTGTTTGGTATAAAAAATATCTATATCAAGCAGGTATATTAATAATTAGTTATGAAATTAATAATCGTAGAATCACCGACAAAAGCACGTACCCTCACAAAATTCCTGAAAGGGAAGTATTCCGTTGAGGCAACCATGGGGCATATCCGGGATTTACCCAAAGCAGAACTTGGGGTTGATGTTGAGGCGCAGTTTGCGCCACGGTATGTGATACCACGGGATAAAGCAAAGCGTGTCAGTGAACTCAAGACTATCGCTTCGAAAGCAGATGAAGTTATCCTCGCCACAGACCCTGATCGTGAGGGTGAGGCAATTGCCTGGCATGTGGCATCAATCCTGTCAGACAATGAAAAAAAACAGTCAGATAAAAAAAAGCCTGCTTCGACTGTTGGCAAAGATCCCGCTCAAACAACTCCATCTCACTTCAAACGCATTGTGTTTCATGAGATTACCGAAAAAGCGATTCATGAAGCACTTGAACACGCCCGGGAAGTGGATATCAAACTGGTCGATGCGCAGCAGGCCAGACGGATTCTGGACCGGTTGGTTGGATACAAATTATCACCGCTGTTATGGAAAAAATTATCCAAACGCTGGTTGTCTGCAGGACGCGTGCAATCCGTTGCAGTCAGACTCATAGTGGAGAGAGAACGTGAGGTTGAGCGATTTGCAAAAAAGGAATACTGGACGATCAATGCGACATTTCAGGCAAAAAAAGAGGAACTTACTGCCAAATTGACCAAAAAAAATACTACACCATATGAGACTGTTGAAGTATTTGAGTTATTTGATGGAAAGTATACGACGAAACTCTCAACAATCCATACACAAGCGGATGCCCAGGCAATCGTACAGGATCTTCGGTCTCCATATGTGGTACGAGCAGTTGAAAAAAAAGAAATCCGACGAAACCCAGGTCCTCCGTATACCACGAGCACATTACAGCAGGACGCTGGGAGAAAACTATACTTCTCATCCAAAAAAACGATGCAGCTGGCTCAAAAACTGTATGAAGAAGGGTTTATTACCTACCATCGTACTGACAGCGTGAATTTATCAGATCAGTTTGTAGGGGAGGCCAGAGACTATATTACCCATGAATTCGGTGCAGAGTATCTTCCTGCGGCTGCCCGACAATTCCAAACCAAATCAAAAGTAGCCCAGGAGGCCCATGAAGCAATCCGCCCGACGAGTGTGGCAAAAACAGCACAGGCACTGGAGCATGTCGGTGACATAAATCGTGATCATCACAGGTTATACGAATTAATTTGGAAACGCGCAGTGGCAAGCCAGATGAAAGAAGCCACATTTGATTCCACAACAATTGATATCGAAAGCAGCAACGCGTATGTGTTTGAGCTGCAGGGGTCCATCATCGTGTTTGACGGGTTTTTGAAAGTGATAGGAAGAGAGTCCGATGAAACAGTTATACCTAGCGTGACAGTAGGGGATGTGCTCGCTCTTGTTTCTACCGCACCCGAACAGCATTTTTCGAGTCCACCACCGCGGTATACCGAGAGCACACTTGTGAAAACTCTTGAGGAAAAAGATATCGGCAGACCGTCTACATACGCGCCGATTATCTCTACCATTCAGGACAGGCAGTACGTCGTGAAGGAAGAAAAAAAGCTGCTTCCAACTGAATTGGGTAAAAATGTCACCGATTTTTTGGTTCAATACTTTCCGGATATTATGCAGCTGCCATTTACCGCGCACCTTGAAGACGAATTGGATGCCATTGCAAACGGTGAGAAACAATGGCAACCGGTTATCTCAGAGTTTTACATTCCATTTGAGAAAGATTTGACCACTTCCTACGATATTGCAGAGAAAGTACAAATCCCGGTTGAAGTGTTCGGCGAGCCATGCCCTTCGTGCAAAAGCCCATTGGTACTTCGTACAGGAAAATTCGGCAAGTTTATCGCCTGCAGTACATTTCCTGCGTGCAAATACACCAGGCAGTATTTGGAAAAAATAGAGATACCCTGTCCAAAATGCGGCAGTGCCATGGTGGTAAAAAAAAGCAGGAGCGGCAAAACCTTTTACGGGTGTAGCAGCTATCCTACCTGTAATTTTGCAGCGTGGAAAAAAGAGGATATTAAATAAGTGTATACGGGTTCATAAAGTCAAAAGTTCATAATCTAATTTGCTGTACACACGCTAGAACTTTTTACTTTATGAACTATAGTGCTATTATAGTAGTATGGATGACCGTCGGAAGACACTTGCAGCACTGACAGTGATACTCGTAGGAGTTGTGTTTGTCGTGATTCTCATTGGCGTGTTGCTATCAGGAAAAAAAGTCCTTTCACCTGTACCTGAGGATAGTGCTATAAAAATTATATTTGTCTCCCCATCACCTGCTCCCATAGTCACAGTGGATAGTACACCGACACCAAGTGAAAAAGTGACTCCAACAAAAAAACCTTAGTCATGATCGATGCTCTCGTTTCACTCGATACGTTCCTTCTTTTTGCGATAAATCATTTGCCGCATTCAGTCTTATTTGATGATGTTGCAAAGCTGCTTTCCGGCATAGGGCAGTGGGGTGGAGTGTGGATAGCAGTATCTGTTCTCCTTTTTTACCGGGAGGAGATTCGTGATCATTTATTCTTTATACCGTTTATCGCCGTGGGCGCTCTCAGCGGAATTTCTGAGGTTATACTGAAATGGCTCGTTGCTAGGCCTCGCCCCACTGCTGATATGGGAGTGATTATCCTGACTGATCCCGGGAATTTTTCCTTTCCCTCTACTCACGCGACCCTCGCGTTTTCATTCGCATATATCTGCGCAGCAGTGGATCCCAGGATTAGCATACCTGTGTATACACTCGCGGTGCTTATATCGCTGTCGCGTGTGTACCTAGGAGTGCACTATCCGTCAGATATCGTAGCGGGAGCACTGCTTGGCAGTGCAATTGGTGTGTTAGTCCGGTCTATGGAATTGAAATTCGCGGGAAAACCCTCTACAAAATCCCGAAGAGGTCAAAGAAAGCCACGGTAGTGTTTGATATAATACGATATGATGCATTTAAACGCAAAGCAGCTTAGGACTGGTGAGGTTGATCCGGAATTAGCTAAAAGTATCCGTAAAAATCCAGTGACGATTATCCTGGATAATGTACTTGATACCTATAATGTGGGTTCTATTTTCCGCTTAGCGGATGCCGTTGCAGCGCAAAAAGTACTCCTGTGCGGTCAAACGCTCACTCCACCAAATTCGAGAATTAAGAAAGCATCGATAAATACATGGCAATGGGTGGATTGGGAATATTATCCAAGTGCATTGGAAGCAGTTACGAATCTCAAAGCCAAGGATCCGAGCATTAAAATCATATCGGTGGAGCAGGATGAGCGGAGCGTGCCGTTTAATACGGTAGAGTACGCATTCCCGCTTGCCATCATAGTTGGTAACGAATCGTATGGTGTATCCAAAGATGTACTGGATGCCTCCGATCTGATTGTCGAAATGCCTATGTGGGGAATTAATACATCGCTTAACGTTATGGTTTCATCAGGAATAATCCTGTACGAAATAATGAAACGCATACACGCCGACGAGTAAATATGATGAGACGCAATTCGTATATATATCTGTCCATCGGCCTGTTTCTTCTGGCTTCTTTTTATGTGTTCAGCCGTCAGATAAAACTGGGTTTCATGAAGCAGGCGGATTTTGCATTCACCGTTAAGCTGCAGGAAAAAATCGACAATTCAGGAAAACTGAGATTATCAGCAGCTGTTGGTGAGATCATGGAAGGGGCAACGTTTTTCGCCAGTCCAGAATTTTCAATATTTTGCATCGCCGTTCTGACCGCGGTATCACTGTACGATTGGAAACGTAAGAAAATCAGATTTGCTGGGATCGCCATTCCTATATTTTTTGGGCTGTTGATACTGAGTGAAGTATATGGGAAAACTGTTGTGCACCATCCAGCTCCTCCTTTTTTCATGATTAAAAATCCCACAACAATATTTCCGAAATACTATATTAATGATCAGTATTCATACCCATCCGGTCATGCGGCCAGAGCACTCTATATTGCGGTTGTGACATACTCTGTGCTTATATTTCAGTACCTTCTTGTAGCGCGTAACAGAGGCAAAATACTACTGATCCTTGGCATTTTTGGGTATGTGGGTTTGGTATCTGTAAGCCGTGTATATCTTGGTCATCACTGGTCAAGCGACATCATAGGAGGGTTATTATTGGGGGGTGGGTTCGCACTATTGACTCTCGCGCCTAACTCCCTTATAATTGACAAACAATGAGTGACTGAAGACGACCATTGGTGAAGGATAACTATCCCGACCGAGTGGTCGGGTTTTTTGTCTTTCAGAGTAAGCTCTTTGACAATCAAATGGTGATAGGAATCCAAAATTGTACGTGAATTTTTACAAGTTCACGTCAATTCTTTTTTGAGAGTTTGATCCTGGCTCAGGATGAACGCTGGCGGCGTGCCTTAAGCATGCAAGTCGAACGGAGATTGTGCTTAGCACTAAGATAATTAGTACATTCTTGCAATTTGTTTCGCGAAGCGAAAAGAAATTGCTTAGAATGAACTATACCCTTTATGGGTATCTTGTGTTTTGTTGCTACTTCTTTAACTTGTTATGCCAAAGCACCAATAGTCAGTTTACTATTAATTTGGCGTAACGAGTGGTAAGTTGAGCAACGATTAATTATTTTTGTGCTAAGCACGAAATCAGTGGCGGACGGGTGAGTATAAGCAAGGAACGTACCCTTTACTGTGACATAGCTCGTCGAAAGACGGGGTAATATCGCATGATCCCTAACGGGCAAAGCGCTTAACCGCGCGGTATTGGAGCGGCCTTGTGTCTATCAGCTAGTTGGTGGGGTAAAGGCCTACCAAGGCGACGACGGATAGGGGGCGTGAGAGCGCGACCCCCCACAATGGCACTGAGATACGGGCCATACATCTACGGATGGCAGCAACTGGGAATCGTTGGCAATGGACGAAAGTCTGACCACGCGACGCCGCGTGAGGGATGAAGGCCTTCGGGTCGTAAACCTCTTTTGCCTCGGCATGAAGCTGAGGAGAATAAGCATCTACAAACTACGTGCCAGCAGTCGCGGTAATACGTAGGATGCAAGCGTTATCCGGATTCACTGGGCGTAAAGAGTCGTGTAGGTGGTTTATCGCATCGTACTTGAAAGCCCGAGGCTTAACCTCGGCGTTGGGTACGAGATGGATAGACTTGAGGGTGGCAGAGGAAAGGGGAACTCATGGTGAAGCAGTGAAATGCGTTGATATCATGAGGAACACCAAAGGCGAAGGCACCTTTCTGGGCCTCTCCTGACACTGAGACACGAAAGCTAGGGGAGCGAAGCAGATTAGAGACCTGCGTAGTCCTAGCCCTAAACGCATGTCTGCTAGATGCCCTTTCACATAGCACTCGAATGTAGTTCGAGTATTGTGTGAAGGGGTGTCGTAAGCTAACGCGTTAAGCAGACCGCCTGGGGAGTACGATCGCAAGATTAAAACTCAAAGGAATTGACGGGGACCCGCACAACC
>CAYGFH010000003.1:188964-192406 GCA_964349125.1 uncultured Gammaproteobacteria bacterium | reverse complement strand
TACACGCTACACGCTACACGCTACACGCTACACGCTACACGCTACACGCTACACGCTACACGATTAACGATTAACGATTTTACTTTACCGTCACGCTTTTGGTCAGGTTTCGGGGTTTATCCCGAAAGATCGTTATTTTACTGTAACGCTTTTGGCCAGGTTTCGGGGTTTATCCCGAAACATCGTTATTTTACTGTAACGCTTTTGGCCAGGTTTCGGGGCATATCCGGATCAAATCCGCGTTCTATAGTCAGGTAGTATGCCAAGAGTTGGGACACTATGACGTTGGGTATTATTGACGCATCACCAGCGTCTTTCACTGGGATGTAGTAGTCAAAAATGTCACTCTTCTTGTACGAAACGCCGATTATGTACCCACCCCGAGCCTTCATCTCCATAGCGCCAGCAAGGTTTGCTCCGTATGTGTCATCATTTGGCAAAAAAGCCAGGCACGGAGTTCCCGGTTCGATGAGCGCGATTACACCATGTTTGAGTTCGCCTGCAGCGAATCCTTCAGCATGGATGTATGAAATTTCCTTGATCTTGAGAGCAGCTTCCAGCGCAGTGGGATAGCTCAAACCTCGGCCTATCACATAAATATGTTCTTTCTTATGTATATCATGGGCAAGTTTTTTTATGCGATGTACGCTTGCTGTTGACAGCACTTCTTTGCAGATGAGCGCTGCTTTTGTCAAAAGTGCCTGACCATCCTTTACCCGTCCCGCTACTGCGTGAGCCAGGAGCATAGTATGTGCAATCTTTGCAGTGAATGCCTTAGTGGATGCAACACCCTTTTCCACGCCTGCGCCTAATAGAAGCTGATAGTCAGATTCTCGGTACAGTGTCGATCCCACAGAATTTACGATCGAAACGATCTTTGCCCCACGATTTCTAGCTTTACGTACAGCCTCAAGGGTATCCATCGTTTCACCCGATTGTGATAGGGCAAACACCAGACTTTTTTTTGTCAGGTAATTTGCTTCATAGTCAAATTCACTGCCTATACACCAATTCACGCGGTGATTGGCGACTTTAGCGCACAAGTCGCTACCGGCCATACACGCATGTGCCGCCGTTCCGCAGCCAATCATATATATTTCATCGGCTTTTTTGATCACACTGGAAAGCTCCATAGCACGATCAGCGCCATCGGCTGCAATATCGGCGACGATTCCGGGCTGTTCATGGATTTCTTTGAGCATGAAGTAGGGATACTTGCCTTTCTCTACCTGTGCGATGGACCAGGTTAGCATTTGCTTTTTCGGTTGTATACGTGCGCCGCTTCTGGCATTGAATATCATGACTCCTTTGCTGCTCACTATAGCCATTTCATCGTCCTCAAGGTAATGCACCTGCCTGGTATGTGGGAGCAGTGCCGCCGCATCACTGGCCAAATAATTTTCCCCATCATTAAATCCGACCACGAGTGGGGAACCGTTTCGAACTGCGATAAACTGCTTTATCGTTGTGTTCATGACGATGAACGCATTCAATCCCTCCATATCGTTAAATGCTTTTTGCACCGCTTTGGAAAACAACATTGTTTTTGCGTATTCCTCAATGAGGTGGACTGCTACCTCCGTATCAGTTTCCGATATGAACGTATGTCCTTTTTTCAAAAGTTTCTCCTTGAGGGCCTGATAATTTTCGACTATCCCGTTGTGGATGATGGCTATGGTTCCGCTGCAGTCCAGATGCGGGTGCGCATTCACATCAGTAACACCTCCATGTGTGGCCCAACGGGTGTGACCGAATGCAAACGAGCTCTCTGCCATGTCTGTGACAGTAGCATCACCAATCTTTCCGGTTTTTTTCTTTACCTTTATTTTGACACTGTCGAGTCCTACCGCATTTTTCTCGGGTACTGCCGCTATACCCCAACTATCATATCCACGATACTCAAGACTTTTAAGTCCTTTGAGTACCGACGTGGTCCCTATGGTGTTATTTCCTACGTATGCAAATATTCCGCACATATATTACCTCCAGGAGAATAAATTCGAAATCCGAATATCGAAATACGAAATAGTGTAAAATTTGAAACAGGATACAGTTATAAATTGTTTCGAATTTTGGATTTCGTGTTTCGATTTAGTTTTGTAATTAAAATAGGGGAGTAACTCACTGATAGTGCTTTGTTCAACGCCTTACGGCATTGGTTTGACAACTATCTTATGGTAGAGAGTGCTACCAAAGGGTACCCGCAGACCTGCCCGCCGCTCAACCGCTCTCCGCCAATCTTTCATGTTAATGATGAAGGCAGAGTAAGGTTAGTCGGGTGACAATTCGATAAAACCCTTTCCTCGTATTCCATCGTTTCACTCGGGGTTTATCCTGAGCTTGCCGAAGGACCACACGCTAATTGTTATCTTTTACTCCCTGTTAATGTACCTCCGTTAGAAACACTGAATGAACAATAGTGAGTGTAGTGTTTCTTACATCCTCCTTACATCGCTCTTTGAGCCGCGCTACGAATAGTAGGTAAGGCGAAAAGAAAGATGAGGAGGATCACTCACCAGAACTAATGCTACACTGCAGGGGGAATTGAGTCAAGTTTAGTGAGTAAGGTTACAATTCATTCTAGTTATGTGAATTTCTGATGGTGCTAGTACTTAATCACAAACTCCTTAAGCAGCTTCTTTTCGGTTTTTGCAGGCACGGATGCTTTTATCTCAAAATATTGCTCTATACCTGATTTATCCATCTTTTCCTTCAGAAGTTCGTCTACCTGAAAAATACCCGCGCTGTTATTCATTTCGATATTGATAAGCACCGGTCTTTCCTTGCCCTCCACAATCTCAATGCTTTCGATAGCGTACGCAGACATGGAGTGGATGTTTACTTTGCCCGCCTCGTACGGTATTCGTGATCGTCCTGAGCTCATGTCGAGCGCATCTGCTATCCGGACTATTCCGGCTTCCTTTGTGTATGGCCTTCCGCCGCGGCGATGACTGGTGATTGCATGCAGTGTCTCGGAAATGACAATTGTCCGTTCTTTGATAGGCATGAAATCCAACGTTTCCCGAAGCAAGGTATTCGTGAGTATGAGGCTATACGTCTCATGTTCTATCCGGTGGATAGACATCCCCATGTCATGGAGTATACTTGCCAGAACAATAACGGTTTCCGCGTGCTCAGTGGTCAGTTTGAAGTCCTTAACGATAGACATTTCCACACCGTGTTTTACCAATATTCTGGCGAGGCGAAGGGCGATATTTGCAACGATCTGAAAGTGCACAGGACCATGATCACTCATGCCCAAACGATCAATCGCGTTTGTGTTTAGTATCTGCCATAACGTCAATATTTCCTCATTGGCGTTAACTCGCTCCAACGTTTTTTCAAGAATCTTATTTCCCTTGAGCGGGACATGGATTGTTTGTGTATTTTCTGTTTTTTCCATGGAATCATTGTACAACATTCCTATACAGTGGCATACTCC
>CAYGFH010000003.1:100031-188864 GCA_964349125.1 uncultured Gammaproteobacteria bacterium | reverse complement strand
TTTACGCTTTACGCTTTACGCTTTACGCTTTACGCTTTACGCTTTACGCTTTACGCTTTACGATTTACGATTTACTAAATATGTGGTACAACTCTACTATTATGAAAAAGCATCAGCTTATTTCGGTCATGGGTACCATGGGCAGCGGGAAAACAACCGCGGCTCGCGTGATTGCCAAAGCACTCGGATATCAACTAGTAGAGGAAAACTTTGGAGAAAATGCATTCCTGCCACGATTTTATAATGATATGAAGCGGTGGGCATTTCACTCCCAGACGTTTTTTATCATGGAAAAAATAAATCAGATGTTAGAAGCCCCTAAACTGCTCGCTAAAGGCGGAGTCGTGCAGGATACGCCTATTCAGCAGGATGCGTTTTCCTATGCAAAGGCGCAGCATGTCTTGGGAAATATCGATGACGCCGAATGGAAGCTGTATCAAAAAATTTATAAATCATTTGAACCATATTTCCCGAAACCCAAACTCATCGTATACCTTGAAACATCTATTCCCATTGTCGTTTCGCGTATCGAATCACGCGGGCGGGAATATGAGCAGCAAATCCCACAGAGTTATCTGGAGCTTCTGGATATGCTCAATCACAAATGGCTTACAGAAAATGCGGCAGCAAAGGGAAAGAAAATCCCTGTGCTCACTGTTCATACAGACGAATTAAATATTGCCAAAAGTCCGGTGGCACAGCAGACGCTCATAGACCTCGTTAGCAAAAAACTGAGGTGGTAGTGTAGAATGTGAAGTAGATGAATCACTCACCATTTTCACACGTGCAGGTCATTATCTGGGATGTAGACGGCACGTTATACCACACACAGGACCTCGGAAATCATGTGGAGGAATCCGCATATAGTGCCATTATGGGTGTGCTGGGCATTGATCAAAAGGACGCTATCAGGAAATTCAATGCAGTGCATCGGGTGCAGACAGAAAGCGCTACGGAAGCGGTTTCGATCATCTGCGGCATATCCGTTGGAGACGCTGCAAAGCTCACAGATAAATATCTCAATCGGATGCAATTTGTATCCCGTGATGAAAAGCTTATTGCATTGTTTGATGCCCTCAAAGGATACGATCACTACATACTCGGTAACGGATCTATCCGACTGATTGAGGAAGCGCTCGATGTACTGGGGATCAATCGATCGATATTTAAAGAAATCGTGACGAGTGAAATAGTCGGGAGAAACAAGCCAAATCCTGCAGGCTATACCTATATCATGAATAAAACCGGTAAAGATGCGGCATCGCACCTTATGGTTGGGGATCGTGAATTGGTCGATTTATCGATGGCAAAAGAACTGGGTATGAAAACAGCTTTGGTGTTTTCACAAGATGTAAGTACTCTTGCTGATGTAACACTTCCTACAGTATATGAATTATCACAATTGTTGCATTGAGTTTAGTCACTAGTAACTAGTCACTGGTTTCGGTACTATTTATACATATGGCACAGGGAAAACTTATTGTATTTGAGGGAACTGACGGCTCAGGCAAAGGAACGCAGTTTGATATGCTCATTGATGAGATTAAAAGGCGCGATCTCAAAGTGGAAACAATGGATTATCCGCGATATTCAAGCTCTCTGTTTGGTGAAATGGCTGGAAAAATGCTACGAGGTGATTTTGGCTCCACAGATGTATTGTCATCAGAGCTTGCAGTATTGCCATTTGCTTGTGATCGTTGGCTCATGAAAGATTCAATACACAAATGGTTAAGCGAGGGCAAAATAGTACTCAGTAATAGGTACACAGCTTCCAGCGCAGTGTATCAGGCCGCCAAGCTTCCGATCGATCGTCAGAGTGCATTTATTCGGTGGGTGTACTCACTGGAACAGGAAGTGATTGGTCTTCCAAAAGAGGATCGTGTGGTATTTCTCTCCATGCCAATTACTATCTCCGAAAAACTTGTGGAGCAAAAAGGTCCGCGGGAGTATCTTGGAGGAAAGAAAAAAGATATGTATGAGGAAAACGATGCAATACAGGTTACCGTGCATCGATTGTATCAGGAAATCGCATCATCTCAACCAAATTGGAGTACTATTTCGTGTACAGATTCGTCAGGAGTGTTGCGAAAAAAGGAAGAGATACAGAAAGATATACTTGACGACCTTGTGAAAAACGCTGTACTTTGAGTAGTGTTCCCGGCCCACACAATACTATCTTCATGAAACCAAAACGACCAAAAAGAGGGAAGCTCACCGTTGTCGCCGGTCCTATGTTCTCGGGGAAAACAAGTAAGCTGGTGGCTATGGTAGAAGTGTTTACCCGTATGGGGCACAAGGTCCTCACGGTAAAGCCAAAGCTTGACGACCGATACGGTGGAAAAGATGAAATCCACTCACACGATCACAAAAGCACAGCAGCTATTGTTATAAATGGGGAAGAGCCGGAAAGAATTATAGAAAAAATTCTCGAAACCGGAGCGGATAAAGTGATATTCGATGAGGTACAGTTTTTTGAAAAAGAGAAAGTAATGCAGGTTATAGAGATTCTTCGCAAAAAAGGCATCCACATTATCGGTGCGGGACTTCTCTACGATTATCAGCGAAAGCCATTTGGTTGCACACCGGATCTCATGGGGCTTGCCGATGAAAGACTCGAACTGTTCGCTATATGTCAGAAATGCGGCAGCCTTGCCAGGCATACGGAACGCAAAAAAGGTGGTAAAGGGCAGATTGTCGTCGGTGCCGCAGATAAATATATTGCCAGTTGCGAGAAATGCCATCGAATTTATAAATAAATTTTTAGGTTTGTCATTGCGAGCGAAGCGTGGCAATCCATATAAAGGAGGATAGATATGGGAGAAACGTTGATCGTATATGGACCTGGAGATATTCCAGCAGCAGATGCATTAACAGTTGATCAGGCAGTAGAAAATCCGCCTGCGGGATCAGATTCCTCAACACACGTTGAATATACGGATGGTAATACTGCAACTGATCTGCCCGCGGAACATCAGCCGGCATAAATTATCTCTGTATGAATAACAAAAAAATTTCAGCAAATGCACCGACAATAGCTGGAAAGCAATACCATATTGATTGCAAAGAAGGCGATGTTGCACGCTTCGTGCTCACTCCGGGAGATCCGGCCCGCGTAGGTAAGTTTGCCGCTATCTGGGACGAAGCCCGTGAAGTTGCCCATCACCGCGAATACCACACAATGACGGGTACGTATAAAGGCGTGTCGATCTCAAGTGTCTCAACGGGCATCGGATCACCGTCCCTGACTATTGCTGTGGACGAACTTTCCCGCATTGGTGTCGATACATTTATCCGGGTCGGGACGACAGGAGGAATTCAGCCCGGGCAGCAGTTGGGAGATCTTGTCATTTCAACCGGTGCGGTCCGTCTGGACGGTGCCTCCAAAGACCTGGTTGTGCCGGAATATCCGGCGGTAGCCAGTTATGAAGTCGTCATGGCACTCATACAGGCAGCTGAAGAGTTGGATGTCAGGTACCATGTCGGCATTACGGCATCTACAGACACATTCTATGCGGGTCAGGGACGTCCGGGACTCAACAACTATATACCTAATTTCAAAAAAACTATTTTGGAAGATATGCAGATGGCAGGCGTACAAAATTTTGAGATGGAAGTGGCCCCGCTTCTCACATTCGCCAGTATTTTCGGCAAACGGGCAGGCGCAGTATGTGTCATTATTGCCAATAGGGTAACGAATGAATTTGAACTCAATGATTTGTATCAAAAACGTGCTGGAGAGGTTGCGTCTCTGGCCGTAACCATACTGGCAAAGTGGGATGAAGCAAAAAAGAAAACAGGAAAAAAATTTCTCTACCCACTCATTATAAATCGCGATTAACGGTTTGCGATTAACGTTTAACGATGAATACTACAATCTATCTCGTCCGTCACGGGGAAGTGCATAATCCCAACCGCGTCGTGTACGGCCGCATACCGGGGTTTTTCCTGAGCGAAACAGGCCGCAAACAGGCGGAAAAATTAGGCGCACATCTGTCGAAAAAAAAGCTGTCTGCCATTTACGCAAGCCCCATGGAACGTACGCACGAAACGGCCACGTATATTCATAAACATCACGGGCACCTGGACATTATTCATGACGAGCGCATTATAGAGTGTTACACCCCGCTAGAAGGTGAATCCATCGAGCTGGTGGAAAAAAATAACTGGAATTTCTATGAGCCTGAGTTCATAGAAAAGGGCGGGGAATCGCTTGAGGATATCTGGAACCGGATGGCAGACTTTTTCACCGAAATCGTTAATAGGCATGCCGGAGAAGAAATAGCAGTCGTATCTCACGGTGATCCCATCATGATAAGTGCGGCAAGGCACACAGGCAAGCCATTGGCTATTGAGTCAATTAGGGGAATAGCTTATGTGGAAACGGCCAAAGGATTTGAGGTACTCTTCGAAGGTGAAAAAGTCACTGCAGTAAACAGATTGGAATTTTGATGCGGCACACTCTTATGAAGGTTTCTTGACCTTTGCCATTCAATTTGTTACCATAGATCATGGGTCAGCAATCGCCGTCCTACCTCACAGATTTAGTCGATCTTCATCTTCACTTAGGTTCTGCTTCCACGCCACATTTTCTCTGGGAACTTGCACATGAACAGGGGATAAAGCTCGCCGAAAAGGACTATTGGGCATTTATTAAATCAATTACGCTTAAAGAGCAAACTTCATACGATAAGTACCTCGCATTTTTTCATGTCACAGAACTGATCCAGTCATCAACGTATGCCGTGGAGCGTTCCATGCACAAAGCCGTGTCGCGTGCGTACCGTAAGGGAAACATCCAGACGCTCGAAGTCCGTTTTAACCCGATGCTTCGTAACAAAGGCGGTGCACACGATCTGGATAAAATTATATTTGGAGCACTTGTCGGCATGAAACACGCGTGTCTTGAGTATCCCGTCAAAGCAGGATTGATCGTAATGATGGACCGAAGATTCCCGAAAGAACAAAACCTCATCATTGCACAAAAAGCGGCGCGGTTTGCCAGTGAAGGTGTCGTGGGTATAGATATTGCAGGTCCCATCACAAAGGACTTCCACGTATCAGACCTCGTAGATGCGGTGAAAGTAGCCCGGGATGCAGGCCTCAAAGTTACTATTCATACCGGGGAGGTGACGGGTGCGGATGAAATGTGGGAAGTTGTCAGACTTCTCAAACCGGATCGCATAGGGCATGGCATCCACTGCGTCGATGATCCGAAGCTTATGGCTCACCTGAAACAACAGCATATTGTCCTTGAAGTGTGCCCTACGTCAAATTTGCAGACATCTGCAGTAAAAACCTGGGATGAAATGAGCACTGTTATCCAGACACTTAAAACGCATGGTGTTCCCTTTACCATAAATTCTGACGGTCCTGAGTTATTGGGTATTAATGTCAGGGAAGAGTTTGAGACCTTACTGGAAAAGAACATTTTAACGGTTGACGATGTTATCGCATGTACAAACACAGCCAAAGCGGCTACATTTATCAGGGGGTAACACATGACAACAATCGATTCTGTAGGGCTTACATTTGATGATGTATTGCTTGAACCCGGATATACCGACTTCAAGAGGCAGGATGTTGACTGCACTACGGTATTACACCCTGGGATTACACTGCCCCTTCCGGTCCTTTCATCCCCGATGGATACAGTTACCGAAGAAATCATGGCCAGAAGTATGGCGCTCGCGGGCGGCATGGGTATCATCCACAGAAATCTCCCCGTAACCGCACAGGCTGCCATGGTAAAAGCGGTGAAAACAAGCAAAGTAGGTGACAGTATTCATGGGGCATTTGACACGCACGGCCGATTGTTGGTTGGCGCTGCCGTGGGCATTGGGGCCGATTTTGAAGAGCGTGTAAAGGCCATGTGCGAAGCGGAAGCGGACATGATTGTGATCGACAGCGGTCACGGTAATACATCCTACATGGTTGAAGCCATAACGCATATAAAAGCAACGTATCCGAACATGGTTGTCATGGCGGGAAATATAGCAAACTACGATGGGGCCAAAAGATTAATTGACGCTGGAGCGGATATCCTTCGGGTTGGAATGGGTCCCGGCAGCATCTGCACCACGCGGATAATCACAGGCATGGGTGTGCCGCAACTTACCGCCGTATCAGAGGCGGTCAGGGCGGTAAAAGACACGGCGGGATCGACAGTAACAGTCATTGCAGATGGTGGCATCAGGCAGATTGGCGATATGGCCAAAGCACTTGCCTTGGGTGCACACGCTGTCATGTTAGGCAGTTTACTGGCAGGGTACGATGAATCGCCGGGGGATCTTTTGACAATCGACGGCAAACAATTCAAAGCATATCGTGGTATGGGATCTATTGCCGCCATGAAAAAGGGAAGTGCGGAGAGGTATGGCCAGGCGAAAGATACCAAAGATAAGAAACTCATAGCCGAGGGAGTTGAGGGGTTAGTGAAGTATAAAGGAAACGTTGTTGATTATTGCACGCAGGTTGCAGGATCCATCAGATCATCGTTTTATTACATCGGAGCCAGAACACTTGCACAGTTTCATCAGAAAGCGCGGTTTATCAAAATCACCCAGGCATCCCTCACAGAGAGCCACCCGCACAGCATTGTTATTTCAAATGCAGGATCAAATTACACCTGGTAAGATTTGTCCGCATTGTTGATTTCACTTGATGTTTCATTCCCTCAAGAGCTGGAAGCAGTTCGTATGCACGTATGCTAATACCCATTTGCGTTTACTCACAATTATGACTATTATCTTGGTATGACGCTACACGGTTTTGATCCAGAAATAGCAGATCTTATCGATAAAGAAACTACACGTCAACAGGATGTTCTCGAAATGATACCAAGCGAAAACTATGCCTCTCCCGCTGTTCGGGAAGCCGTGGCGAGTGTCCTCATGAACAAATATTCAGAAGGATACGCGGGTCGCAGATATTATCAGGGTAACCGGTATGTGGACGAAATCGAGTGTATTGCCGTAGAACGGACAAAAAAACTCTTCAGTGTGCCGCATGCGAATGTCCAACCGTATTCGGGCTCACCTGCAAACAGTGCTGTCTATTTCGCACTACTCAATCACGGTGACAAAATCATGGGCCTAAAACTGTCAGGTGGTGGGCATCTCACACACGGACACCCGAATATCACATTTTCCGGCAAGTATTTCCGATCCGTTCAATTCGATGTGGAAGAATCAGGCTGGATCGACATGGACAAAGTAGCCCGGCTTGCTACGCTGGAAAAACCTCAAATGCTCGTTATCGGTACCACCGCATATCCACGGATTTTAGAATGGGAGAAATGGAAAGCAATTGCTGATTCCGTCGGTGCGCTTCTTCTTGCAGACATATCCCATGTGGCCGGGATGGTTGCGGCTGGGGCATATCCCACTCCAGTTGCCTATGCCGATGTTGTTATGTTTACCACACACAAAACTATGCGCGGTCCGCGGGGAGCCGTCCTATTGGTTACGGAAACGGGCATGAAAAGAGATCCAGACATGGGAAAAAAGATAGACAAAGCAGTGTTTCCAGGGTTGCAGGGAGGCCCTCATGATAATGTCACCGCCGCAATCGCCGTGTGCATGCAGGAAGCGTCGACCAGTGCGTTCAGGGAGTACGCCCATCAGATCGTGAAAAACGCTCAAACGCTGGGAGCGGCGTTGCAAAAACACGGCATTACAGTGACAACCGGGGGCACCGACAGCCATCTGCTCGTATTAGATTTGCGCAAAGAACAGGTGATAGGGAACGTTGTGGCGGAAGCGCTCGAAGTGGCTCATATCGTTGCAAACTATAATACTGTGCCTCATGACACCAATCCTCCTATGTATCCGTCTGGAGTCCGAATCGGTACTCCTATTGTTACCACGCGCGGTATGAAGGAATCTGAAATGGAGCAAATAGCCACGTGGATCGCCGCTGTTGTCGCTGAAGTTTCCCACTACCGAATCCCTGATGCAAAAGAACAGCGAAGCGAGTTTATCAGCACTGTGAGATCTGAACTTGCCGCAAATCCACGGTTACTGAAAATTGCAAAAGAAGTCAGCAATCTGTGCGCGAAATTCCCCGTGATGTAGCGCCCGCAGTCATACTGGCATTGAATTGTCACGTGTTTTTTGGTATACTGCATGTATTCTACACGTTTGCCAATGATATCTCTCCCTTTGGGGCAGGCAGGCGGAAGGTTAAGAGATACGCATATAAGTGTATAAGCACCGGCGTATCGGTGCTTTTGTTGTTTATAGGAGAAAATTTATGCAAGACATTTCATTACAGGCATTGCTCGAGGCTGGTTGTCATTTTGGTCACAAAGCAGAGAGGTGGCACCCAAAGGCAAAACAATTTATTTATACAGAAAAAGACGGTATCCATATCATCGATTTGGCAAAAACCAAAGCAGGACTGGAAGCTGCAGCAGAATTTATTGAAAACACCGTAGCAAACGGTGGAGAAGTATTGTTTGTCGGTACAAAAAGACAGGCAAGTGGTGTACTCAAAGAAGCCGCAATGGTCGCAGGAGCACCATATTTTTCAGAACGATGGATTGGTGGATTCCTGACGAATTGGGAGCAGATTCGCAAAAATATCGAAAAAATCAACCGTATGGATATGGAACGGGCAAACGGCGGATGGAAAAAGTTTCCGAAACATGAGCAGACCAAAATGGGTCATTATCTGGAACGTATTAAAGTGTACTATGGTGGCGTGCTGAATATCACAAAAGTACCGGCCGTGATCTGTATCATTGACGTAAAAAAAGAAATAGCAGCAGTCAGAGAAGCAACCCGATGTGATGTGCCAGTTGTTGGTGTCGTAGATACAAATTCCGATCCGACCGGCATTTCTTATGTCGTTCCTGCGAACGACGATGCAGTGGGATCAATCTCTTTTACTGTATCTGTGCTTACAGCCGCCTATAAAACAGGCAAAGACGCACATGATAAGCAAGCCGAAGAACTTCGCGTGAAAAACGAAGAAATCAAAAAGAAACAGGAAAAAGAGCTCGCCGCAAAAATGACGGTTGAATCCGAAGAAAAGCGCCTGGCAGCGGAAAAAGCTGCAAAAGCAGCCACAAAATCAGCACCGGCTGCAAAGGCTGATAAACCGGCAAAAAAGTAATCGTGTGTTACGATATAGCTATACGGTAGAATGAAGAATTCTGGCGTAGAGTAGATACAAAGCGTTTAAAAAGGAGAATATATGGCAATAAATATCAATGACCTAAAAAAACTTCGTGAGATGACCAGCGCAGGTGTTTCAGACTGCCGACAGGCGCTCGAGGATGCAGGCGGAGATTTTGAAAAGGCAAAGAAACTTATTGCCGAGAGGGGCATCGAGAAAGCAGCCAAAAAAGCTGATCGGGAAACAGGATCAGGCCTTATTTCTTCATATATCCATGGCGATAAGGTTGGTGTGTTGGTTGAAATGCGTTGTGAAACAGATTTTGTCGCCCGGACTGATGACTACAGACACCTGTGTCATGAGGTTGCGCTTCAAATAGCAGCGATGAATCCAAAAGATGTGAAAGCCTTGCTTGAAAGTGCATACATCCGCGATCCCAAATTATCGATTGAAGGGCTTATCAAAGCTGCCATCGGTAAGCTTGGAGAAAATATAACCCTTGCCAGATTCCATAGAATGGCGCTCGGCGAGAAGTAACTCTCTTTTTGCATCGCGAGTCCCTACGTATGTTGGACCTGGCGATCTCCCGTTTGTGGATATGCATTTGTCTTTTATCGTGCAACAGTGACCCTCATACTATAGATGTAAACGCTTCTTGATCTCACTGCGCTATTTAGGTAGTATGAGAGTATTATGATAGAAACAATTCTTTCCAATGCCCGCGAACACATGAAAAAAGCCGTCGAAATTACGATGGTTGATTTAGGCTCAATTCGCTCCGGACGTGCCACACCGGCACTGGTGGAGAATATTCCGGTGAACGCATACGGTGGTACACAGAAACTCCGTATTTTGGAAATGGCAACGATTACAACGATGGATGCAAAAACAATCGTGATTGCGCCCTACGATCCGTCAACAATTCAGGAAATCGAAAAAGGTATTTTGGAGGCAAACAGTGGCCTGACCCCTGTCATTGATGGGGAATTGATCCGTATCAGCATTCCGTCTCTTTCACAGGAACGCAGACTCGAGTATATAAAGCTTGCAAAGGCAAAGCTGGAATCCGGCCGCGTGATGATACGTCAAATCAGGCATGATGCCATGAAACATGTCAAAAAAGCGGTTGACGAAAAAACAGTCACAGAGGATCAGCAGGAGTATGCGGACAAGATGATCCAAAAAATGACTGATGAAATGGTCGCAGAAATCGACAGTTTTGGTGTAAAAAAAGAAGCGGAACTGATGCAAGTATAAACGTTAGCGCGTTGTCATCCCTGCGAAAGCGGGGATCTGTATTTAAAAATAATTAGATTCCCGCTTACACGGGAATGACAAAAAGAAAATATATGTTTTTAACTGCCATTGTTTTTGTTGTCATACTCGGTATCCTCGTCTGTATCCACGAATTAGGTCATTTTACCGTTGCCAGATGGATCGGCGTCCATGTGGAAGAATTCGGGTTCGGTTTGCCGCCCCGTATTTGGGGGAAAAAAATTGGCAAAACTATATACTCTCTCAATTGGTTGCCCATTGGCGGATTCGTGAAACTGGCGGGTGAAGACGAGGCAAATATCGAGCACAAAGGTAAAGTAAAAGATCAAAGCACCTATTTTTGGGCACGAAGCAAAAAAGAACGCGCGGCAATACTTCTTGCCGGTGTCGCCATGAATTTTATGCTTGCGGTTGGTATCACCACGTACTTGCTCAACCAGGGGGTATTTGAGCCATCAGGACGTGTCCACGTCGAGAAAGTGGCAGCTGGTAGTCCTGCTGAGTTGGCTGGTCTTCAAAAAGACGATGTGGTGCTCTCTGCACAACTCGAGGCTAAAGCAGACATAGCAGTCACAATCAGAAAACCAGCGGATCTCATTGTTTTTACAAATGCCCACAGAGGTGAAAAAATCCTTTTAACAGTTGCTCGTGGTTCAGATGTGCTTGTCACCCCGCTTACTCCACGTACAGAGGTTCCAGCTGGACAAGGCCCAATGGGGGTAGCGGTCTCAGATTTGGAAAAGCATATTTATCCTCTGTCACAGGCTCCGGTGGAGGCCCTAAAAGTAAATGCAAAGCGTTCAGTGGAAATGTTTACTGGTCTTGCTGATACTGTCGCTAAGCTTGTACAGCGAAAACCTGTCGGTAGCGACGTTGCAGGTCCTATAGGTATAGCACAAGTCACTGGCCAGGCGGTGAAATTCGGATTTAATGCTGTTCTTGAATTTATGAGTATTCTCTCATTGAATCTTGCAGTGCTCAATATTCTTCCAATTCCTGCGTTGGATGGGGGTAGGCTTATGTTTATCGTTATAGAAAAGCTCACAGGACGAAAGGTAAATTCCGCATTTGAAAGAACGTCACATCAGATAGGGATGGTCCTGTTGATGTTGTTGGTAGTTCTGATCTCTATAAACGATATTATGCGACTTGCCCGTGGCGGATCATAGAGCCCCGAGGCTACTAACACTGTATGTTACAGCAAGAACACTGGTGGGATAACCTGATATGGGTTGTGGTATTTTTATTTCTGATTCCCAGCAGCCTGGTGGTTGCTTCATGGAATAGTCTTCCCGGGAGCAGGTTATACAGAGTGAAATTAGCGGCGGAGGATTCCCTTGTAGCGCTGGCATTCTCCAAAACTGCCAAGAGTGAATTGGAAGTTTCCTATGCAGATAAAAGATTGTCAGATGCGACGCAATTACTAACAGAAACAGGATCAACGGAGGGCCTTGAGTATTTCAGAAGTCAGATACAGGATGCGAAAGTCGCACTAGCAAAGGCTCCTGAAGGAGAAGTAAAAGAAGAATTACGGCTTCGCTATATCGCTTCGTTACAAAACGCATCCAGGCAACTTGATCAGCAGAAACAACTCATCAGCGCTTCTCACAATATTACTGCCGTTGCATCTTCAAGGAGCCCAGCAGGACGTGGTATTCTTGTTCCAACACCACGGGAAGTCATAGTTGTGAAAGAAGTCGTGAGATACAACGAAGTCACAAAGGTAAATGAAATAACGAAAGTGAACGTCGTGACTAGAGTCAATGAAGTGACAAACGTCACAAATGTCACCAATGTTACGAACGTGACAAATACGCCTCCGCCTGTCGTGGCAACACCGGTGCCAACAGTCCAGAATGACAGCTCATCAACACCTGACCCAAACTCCAGTGCGGCACAGGCGGAAGAAACAATAAATCTCATTGATCAGACAACGTCTGATATTTCTACGATTCTACAGGAACTTGATACTTCGGAAGATTCAGACAACTCAAACGGCAATAACGAAAATAGCAATGGAGGTGAAAACAGCAATGCACACGGCGGAAGCGGCAATAACAGAAATGACGACTAGTACGGTTCAGCCTATCATTACAGTAAGCGAACGTACGTATGCATTCGTTTTGTCCATGTGCATGTTGGAGAAAATGCATCCCTGGTTACACAGCGCAAAAATGATGCTATCATTGGAGGAAGACTATTTTAAAGTGGGATTGTCAATGGGAAAAGCTACGCTTTTCAGGACAATTTTGCTTTTAAAGCGTAGCATTACGTAAACAAAAGGAAAAACTATGGCACAACAATTCGATAAAAAAGAACTCAAAAAAAAGTCAGAAAACCTGCCTGATTGGTATACCGATGTCATTTTAAAAGCTGAGCTTGCAGATTACGGTCCCGTCAAAGGAACGATGGTTATACGGCCATACGGATATGCGATTTGGGAACATGTACAGGAAATCATGAATCGTTTCATGAAAAGAGAGGGTATTCAAAATGCGTATTTCCCGATGTTTATACCTCACTCGCTACTTGAAAAAGAGAAAGAACACGTAAAAGGGTTTTCTCCCGAGCTTGCTATCGTCACCATAGGCGGTGGAGAAACGCTCAAGGATCCGTTGGTTGTCAGGCCTACAAGTGAAACCATCATGTACGAGATGTACAAAAAATGGGTACACAGCTGGCGTGATTTGCCGGTGCTCATTAACCAATGGAATAACGTGATAAGGTGGGAAAAGCGTACGTATTTATTTATGCGTACGCTCGAATTTCTCTGGCATGAAGGCCATACGGCGCATGAGACAGAAAAAGAAGCCGTCGAACTTATTCACAAGACGCTTGAATGGTACAGAGCTATCTATGAGGAGTATTATGGCATACCTGTCATTATCGGAACGAAAAGTTCCTCAGAAAAATTTGCAGGAGCCAAAGATACGTATACAGTTGAGCTTTTGATGCCCGATGGAAAGGCTCTACAGGGAGCAACTTCGCATAATCTCGCGCAGAATTTTTCAGTGCCGTTTGATATCAAATTCCAAAATCGTGAGGGTAAAGAGTCGTACGTCTGGCAAACGTCATGGGCAATCACTACCCGATCTATCGGAGCACTTGTACTGACGCACGGGGATGACAGCGGATTGGTATTGCCGCCAAAGATAGCATCCATCCAGGTAGTGATTATGCCTATCCATAGAAAAGGCGGTAATGCTGAGCTCGTCAATGCGTACTGCGGAGAGATTAAGGAAGCGCTGGATAACGGGGGGCTCAGGAGTAAATTTGATACACGTGAAGAACCATCTGTCGGCCGCAGGTTCAATGAATGGGAAGTCAAAGGTGTACCGGTCAGATTTGAAGTAGGACAGAAGGAATACGATGATCGTACTGTTACCATCGCACGCCGGGATACGGGAGAAAAAGTCACGGTGGAGCGTGAAAACATGCTCGTAACCGTAGAGAAAATCATCAAAGACATCCAGGCATCCCTATTTGCAAAGGCCAAGTCATTCCGTGACGCAGAGACGAGAGATGCCTCAACATACGCCGAATTTAAAAATATCATGGCGACTACCCGTGGATTTATCAGAGCATTTTGGTGTGAGGGAGAGCAGTGTGAAAAGAGTATTAAGGAAGAAACCAAAGCGACCACGCGCTGTTTGCCGTTAACGGCGACGGAAGAACAAGGACAGTGTGTCTACTGCGGAAAGCCCGCCAAACACCGCTGGATATTCGCGCAGGCATATTAATCAATGAAAACAATTGTCACCCATATAGGACCTGATTGTGACGCGATCACGAGTGTCTGGTTGGTAAAGACATTTTTGCCGGGCTGGGAAGAGGCGGCATACGGATTTGTTCCTGCGGGTACAACACTCGGAAAATTACCGCCTGACGATAATTCGGAGATTATCCATGTTGATACGGGGTTCGGGAGATTTGATCATCACCAGACAAATGAAGATATATGCGCTGCCACAAAAGTATATGAGGAAATAAAAATATACAAAGGAAAAGATCTGGCACTGGAGCGTCTGATCGCCTTGGTGAATGATATAGACCATTTCAGAGAAGTATTTTATCCCAATCCTACAGCAGATTTCTGGGACTTCGGTTTGGTTGCGGCAATAGACGGGTGGAGGTTGCTCTATCCGGATAACCCGATAAAAATTGTTGAAATGGGTATGGATATGCTCGATGGGGTATATAAATCATTCCAAAACAAAATCTGGGCCGAAAAAGAATTACAGGAAAAGGGGGTGGAATTCGTGACAAAATGGGGTAGAGGTATCGGCTTTGAAACCCCAAACGATGAGGTTGTTCGCCTAGCACAGAAATCAGGATTCAAAGTGGCCGTACGGAAGGATCCGAAAAAAGGATATTTACGGGTGAAATCATTCCCTGATCCAAAAATCGATTTGGAAGGTGTATACAACCGTCTGAAAGAAGAAGAGCCGGATGCGACATGGTTTTTGCATGCAAGTCATCACATGGTTCTAAACGGGAGCGCAAAAAATCCCGACATGCGGCCGACCCAAAAAACATTGCAACAGGTAATCGATCTTATCGTGGACGTGTGCAAATAAGGAAAAACTCTTTACAGTAATACCTATGTCAGATTGTATTTTTTGCCAGATTATCAGCGGCACAATACCCTCAAAAAAAGCATATGAGAACGATGATGTGCTGGTGATCCACGATATTCATCCGGCCGCACCGGTTCATCTATTAGTTCTGTCAAAAAGACACTATACGGATATCACTGAGATGCCGGGTGATGTGTACGCGACCTATATGAGTCGTGTGCGTGAGGTGATCAAAGCACAAGGAGTGACGCAGTTCCGCATTGTCCATAACGGGAAAGGTGCGCAATTTGTGCCTCACGCGCATGTTCACATATTGGGCAAGGTGTCGGCGGATAGGTCAGTATAATCACACTCCAAGAAAAGGTTTTGTGATATAATGAATACATCTCAAATGGACGGAGGTGTTCTTTCTTTATGGTATTTGTAAAAGCACAACCAGGTGATTCATCAGATGCAATGATTCGAAAATTTACCCGCAAGGTATTGTCGGAGGGTATTTTGCAGGATCTGAAAAAGCGTGAATTCTACCAGAAACCATCTCTTATTAAAAAAGACAAAGCCCGGGAACTTTCCCGCAGACTTAGACATCCAAATCGTGGATAAGAGGATCATATGGTCTCATTACAATCACTTCAGGAAGATTTAAACGCATCGCTCAAAGGCGGAAATGCGGTACGTGTTGCGACACTGCGTATGTTTGTCTCGGCGGTGCGAAATATGGCTATTGGTAAATATGGCGCCGCATGGGAAACCTCGGTGACTGAAGCTGATATAGTCGATGTTGCCAAAAAACAGGTAAAAACGCACAAAGAATCTGTTGAAGCGTTTAACAACGCCGGTCGTCCCGATCTTGCCGAAAAAGAAGCGGCTGAACTCGTTGTACTAGAAGAATTTACCCCAAAAGAATTGAGTGATGATGAGCTCAAAGTTTTGCTTGCTCCAATCGCAAAGACAGATGAGAAAAACTTTGGCCTCCTGATGAAGTCAGCAATGGCAGTTGTGAAAGGACAGGCAGACGGAGGGCGAGTGTCTGCAATTCTTAAACAACTTACATCTTCCAAATAATCCTCGTTTGTTGTAAAGTTGTGTAGTCGCTTGTCATCCCCGACTTGATCGGGGATCTGCTGTCAAATGGGTAGATTCTCGCATTCGCAAGAATGACAAAAACCTAATATGATTACCGTATTATTCCAAACAGAGTCGCACTATCCGGCAAACAGGAAAAAAATAATCGCAGCAATCACAGAAGTATTGGAGAGTAAGATAAAGGGGTCGGTAGAAGTGAGTGTGACAGTGGTGGGTGACCGTAAAATGCGGCAACTCAACAAATTATACAGACAGATAGATGCCACGACAGATGTCTTATCCTTCCCACAAAATGACCCGTCACAAAAAGCTATTGCACCATTTGTAGAATCTCCGGACGGTGTACTCAGGCTTGGTGACATAGTGTTGTCGTTTCCTCAGGTGGTAGCAGAGGCCGCCGAAGAAAATAAGCTTGTCGATGATATGATGGTGTTTCTGGCTTTGCATGGTCTTGATCATTTGTTGGGAATTCACCATCCTGAATAACTACGTCGCAAACCGCTAACCGCAAATCGTAAAACGCTATAATGAACTACGATTAACGATTAACGATTAACGATTAACGATTAACGATTAACGATTAACGATTAACATGTCATTCTACAGAACGTATCGTCCGCAGATCATCAGTGAGATAGACAACCTGGCAGTCAGGGAATCGTTGTTGCGGCTTCTGTCAAAACCTAAAAAAGATTTACCCCATGCGTTCCTGTTCAGTGGGCCACGGGGAGCCGGGAAAACCACAGCAGCCAGACTTATCGCAAAATTGTTCAACTGCACAAAAAGCGGCTCGAACGGCCCGTGTGGCTCGTGCGAACAGTGTACGACAATTGCGAAAGGTACCAATTTGGATGTGCTGGAACTGGATGCTGCGAGTAATCGGGGTATAGATGAAATACGCCAGATTCGTGACGCAATTGGGCTGTCGCCGGTATCAGCTGACTACCGTATTTACATCATAGATGAGGTCCATATGTTAACCACAGAGGCATTCAATGCCCTCCTAAAGACATTGGAGGAGCCACCTTCCCATGCAGTATTCGTGCTTGCCACCACAGATCCGCAAAAAGTTCCTGTCACCATTCAATCACGGTGTGTTCCGATCGCATTTCTTCGTGCGAGTCCTCAGGAGCTGATGGTTGCGCTTAAACGTATCGTAACTCAAGAAAAAATGACGATAGATGATGCTGCTTTAGAACTGATAGCATCACACGTTGATGGATCATTTAGGGACGCCGTTAAACAACTGGAGCTGGTAAGTTTTACAAAAGGAGCCATAAGCGCGGATTCCGTGAGGACAAGTATGTCCATTGGGGATCAGTCTGTCAGGGACACATTTTTGAGCCATATTCAAAAAAAGAAAACGACAGAGGCGTTGGATATCATCACGACTGTTATAGCGGGGGGAAGAGATACAAAACTGTTTATCATGGATTGTCTTGGTAAGCTTGAAGAGTTCCTCATAGCTACAGTAACTGGGAAAGACACGACATCCGGGTGGACGACTCATCAGCTTACATCAATTATCAGAATTTTTTCCCGAGCGTTTGTGGATACAAAGTCAGCCGCGATTGCACATCTTCCTTTGGAACTCGCGGTCATTGAATACTGCGAGCTTGGTGGTGATATAGTACACCCAATAGGTATACAGGGTGGTCCGAATATGCAAATTACGGCTGAGCAAACTGTTTCGGGCATGGCACAAAAGACACGAGCATCAGCATCTGCTGATGCCGCTGCAGTGACAACTCCTGTGAGTACTGGCGTTCTTAGCGTGGAAAAGCTGACTGAACACTGGCCGGATATCATCACTGAACTAAAGAAACATAATCACTCCGTATCAGGTGTCATGCGATCCACTAGACCAAAGAGTGTGGTTGGTGATATAGTGACCGTTGAAGCGTTTTTCACCTTTCATAAAGAAAAATTATCCGAATCGAAAACGCGCGATTTGCTCAATGGTGTATTCTACGCACTGTTCGGCGAAAAGGTGAAAGTAGAAATAGTTCTTGGTAAGAAGTAAAAATACGTTCGTTACACGTAAAACGTTATTCGTTAATCGCGAAACATGTGTTAGTTCTGCGGTTTACGGTTTACGATTTGCGGTTAGCGAAGAAAGGCCAATATATGATGAATCCGTTTAAAATGCTGGGAGATATGAACCAAATGCGGAAGCAGGCAGCAGCCATTCAGGCAGCTCTTGAGAAGGAAGAATTCGAGGTTATTGTAGGAAACGTCCGGGTGTTAATCACAGGGAATCAAAATGTGAAAACAGTTGAGATAGACGGTGCCTATCAAGAGGATATTAAGCGGGCGGTAAATGACGCTATCAAGAAGTCCCAACAGGCAGCGGCTGGTAAGCTTGCCGAATTGTCCAAATCGATGGGACAGTGATCTCAACAAAAACAAAACCCAAAACCCAATACCCAATTTCCAAAAATCATGTTGCCCGTATTTGGTCATTGTGATTTGAGAATTGTGATTTGAATATGAATATTATCGTTACGGGATCGTTAGGGTACGATTATATTATGAATTTTTCGGGGCGGTTTGCCGACCGCATTATGCCGGAAAAGCTCCATCAGATCTCACTGTCATTTCTCGTCGATAAACTCACAAAACAATACGGCGGCACGGCAGGAAATGTTGCATATTCTCTCAAATTGTTGGGACTGGAGCCGTATATTATTGCCCCTGCTGGGAACGATTTTGCTCCGTACAAAGCATTCCTGAAGTTACATAAGGTTAAAGATACGTATATATCTATCCATAAGGATACGACGACCAGTTCATATTTTGTGATGACGGACAAAGACGATAATCAAATCGGTTCTTTTTATTCAGGAGCAACTGCGTACGCAAAGAAGCTCCATGTATCAGATATTAAAAAGAAAGCGTCATTTGTAGTTCTAGCACCGACCGAACCTGTTGCCATGGTGCAATATGTTTCAGAGTGTAAAAAACTTGGTCTTCCATATCTATATGATCCCGCATTTCAGATAGGAAATTTTTCCAAAGAAGAACTCACAGATGGGATATCCCACGCGAAGATATTGATAGGAAATGATTATGAAATAGCGCTCATCGAAGAAAAATTGGAAGTAAGCCACGAGGAGCTAATACTTATGGTTCCGATTCTCATCACCACGCTCGGCGGCAAAGGTTCCATAATAGAAACCCGGCATGATGCTATGCACATACAGCCTGCAAAACCCAAAAATACATCAGATCCCACGGGAGCAGGGGATGCTTTCCGGAGTGGATTTCTCGCAGGATATCTTCGTGGGTATGATCTTGCCGTCTGCGGGCAAATGGGCTCAGTAGCTGCTGTATACACCGTGGAAAAATATGGTACACAAACTCACGAATATACAATGACAGAATTTTCAAAACGGTATAATGAAAACTACGGTTCCACGCTTGAACTGTAGACTTGTAATACCGTTGTCTCCTGTGATACAACAGAATTGATCTTGCCCCGGTCGTGATTCGTCGCGACGGGCGTTTTTGTTTTGGTTGCGTTCAAATATAAACGTCTGATTTACATGAATAGGAGTCCCATATGGCAAAAAGTATCGGTCATGATGTAAAAGATCTGGAACTTTCAAAAAAAGGTAAGCTTCGTATTGAATGGGCAGGACAATCTATGCCGGTTCTTAAACTTCTGGAAAAACGGTTCACCAAAGAAAAACCGCTCAAAGGTCTCAAACTGGCAGCATGTTTGCATGTCACGGCAGAGACGGCCAACCTCATGTTAGTACTTAAAGCCGGTGGGGCAGAAGTTGTTCTTGTAGCCAGTAATCCATTGTCCACACAGGATGATGTCGCAGCATCCCTGGTCAAGGATTTCGGCATATCCACCTATGCAATCAAAGGAGAAGACACAAAAACATATTACAAGCACTTAAATGCAGCGCTGGATTTCCATCCAAATATTACGATGGACGACGGAGCAGATCTCGTGTCGCTGCTTCATTCAGAGCGAAGGGATCAACTGTCAGAAATCATCGGTTCCAGTGAAGAGACAACAACGGGTGTCATCAGGCTCAAAGCAATGCTCAAAGATGCAGCGCTCAAAATTCCCGTATATGCAGTCAATGACAGTGATACCAAACATATGTTTGACAACCGATATGGAACTGGTCAATCAACCCTCGATGGCATCATGCGTGCCACCAATATGCTCTTGGCCGGTAAACGGTTTGTTGTCGCAGGATACGGATGGTGTGGGCGGGGATTGGCAAGTCGTGCCAGAGGTATGGGTGCATTGGTCATCGTGACTGAAGTAGATCCTACCAAAGCGCTGGAAGCGGTCATGGACGGCTATGATGTCATGCGGATGAACGATGCCGCCAAAGTCGGTGATTTCTTTGTAACAGTGACAGGAGACAAAAATGTCATCTCAGTCGATCATTTGTTAAAAATGAAAGACGGAGCAGTCGTTGCAAACTCCGGTCACTTTAATGTAGAAATTGCACTCGAAGAATTAAAGAAAAAAGCCAAATCCATACGAATCATTCGTGAATTTGTCGAAGAATACACACTCAAAGACGGCTCAAAGCGGTTTGTTCTGGGCGAAGGAAGACTTATTAATCTGGCGGCGGCTGAAGGTCATCCGGCCGAAGTCATGGATATGAGCTTTGCCAACCAGGCACTAGCGGCAGAATTTTTTGTAAAAAACAAAGGGAAGCTGTCAGTGCAGGTGTATGGCATTTCGCCTGAGATGGACAAAGAAATTGCCCGACTCAAACTCGTAGCCATGGGGGTCAAGTTTGATGTCCTTACAAAAGAGCAGGAACACTACCTCAACTCTTGGCAAGAGGGGACATAGGGATAGTTTCTCAATAATTTGAGAAATTTTGAGAGATACTAACCCTTAGTGCCGCATTATTTAAAGATCATATCAGTATAGTAATATGATGCGGCATAAATCGGGCTGGATTTATAGCTGTGAAAACCCTATAATATTGCTCTCATGAGAGCAGAGCTTTACAGCAATCTTAATGATCATTCGCATCCCTCTGTTGGCATATCTGCCGAGCTTTCAGCGTGGGCAAAGAGTGAAGGTGTTCCTTTGAATGATCTTTCCCTCTCAATTCAAAATAGCCTTCCACCCACCGTGACGGAGGCCATCCAACGGGGTCTGTCAGAAATACGGACAGAAATTGGGTCAGCCGCATCTGAATCGGACGTGAGATTACTGTATCTCGATAAGCGAATTTGTGAAGACACCCGTCTTCCAGCATATAAAATGAACGGCATCGCATCTCTCCCTGAAATCCGCGAACTTGCACAAGGTCGGGTGGTTCGCCGGGCAATGGAAGTTATAGACATGGCCTCAAAAGGTACTATGATATACGGCATAAATACACAAAACGCCATCACGAGCATAGTTAGTCCTGCTGTTGGTGCCGTAGCGAGAGGGATTGCAGGAAGAATCGAAAATAAAAATGGCACTATCATTAGTGCGCTTATACAACGAACGCTTCGTCCCACACGTGCAAATGCCCGATTATCAGAAGCATTGAGGTTGGATCTCGTAGAACATGGATTAGACGCAAATGTATTAGGAAATGCCGCCACCAGTATGTACGTAACAGAATTAGGTCCGCATGCGGAACGCACATTTTCAAATAACGCACAACCCCTACTAAATGCAATTGCCATAGTAGAAAGCGGTAACCCATGGGGATGGCTTGTCGCTGCTGTCGGATCCGCTGCTCCATATATAGGAAAAGCGGTATATTCATATGATAAAAATGTGAGAAAACCGGCATCCCAATACGCAGCCCATGTCGGTGTGGAGGAGTTAAGTAAGCTTGATAGCAAAAACCATTTACGTATGGTGTCTTGGCTTCGTGGAGCGAGTGAGATTCCAGTCCTGTTGCAGGCGGTGGTGTCCGGCTTTCGCGCACAACTGGGCGACGCGTACACAGGCACGTTGATTGCACTTGTTACTGGTTTATCGGGGTATGACAGTATGCTTAGTTCACAGCGCACTCATGCATCAAGAGCTCAGGATGTTGTGGCAATTGAACGCGTATTATCCTATCTGGGAAGTGACACTTCGCCGCTGTTATCTCCATGGAACTGGAATAAACGAGAAGGAGCGTCAGTACCGAAACAAGAACAAACAATTCAAACGGGACTTGTACTCACAGACTTTAAGCCATTTTTTGGCTCATTCCCACAAGCGGGTATTACCAAAGCGTTTGAACGTGGAAATGTGTACGCTGTGCTGGGAAAAAGTGGGATTGGAAAAACAGCATTCGTAGAATCGATTCGGCGAACTGTCAATTATCAGGGATCTGTGAGTATCATAGAGCCGGGTGCAGCGGTGGGTATGCGTCAGCAAGACTACGATTCAGTACGAGATCAAATCGTATCTATCTCAAAAGAATCTTTGCGGTCTGTCGGTAGTCGAGTTTCTGATTACATGTCTGACGTGTTTCGTTCTTCCTATCGTAATAATTTGAATAATCCCATCATAGTCGAACTACATCAGCTTCTTGACTCAATTCCGAAGTGGCAGCAGGATGTATTGTTCTATAGTGCATATGATGAGTCACAAAAAGTAAAAAATAATCCAGAGATTCCTGTTGAAATACAACATATTGCCCCTGCTTTTTTTGAACTTAAATTCCGATATACGCAAGAGTTACTGGCTCGTTATATTGGTAAATCAGAACATGTCGCAGCGGACAGTTTCTATGCGCAACTGTCAAAAGGACAGCAGCAAAGGGTTATTAACGCGATAATATCTGGGTATCTTCTTAGTGATACGGTAGATGTCTTAATATTAGATGAAATCCTGGAAGGCTTAGACGAAGAAAATTCAAAACAGGTATTGAATGATCTTAACAGAATGCTTAAACAGAATAAAAAATCTCCGGTTATTTTCTGGGTTTCTCAAACGAGACAGGATTTGGCAAAAGATGCATTTAGGGCTTCGTATCAGGAATTTGATATAACCACCGGATTATTTCATACAGAAAAAAATGAATTGTTAGAGAAGGCAGTTTTCTACAGGGAAGACCCGATTTTTACTCACTGGGAAATAGGTAGTCTCTCTTGTGGAATTAAGCAGATGCTCAGATTTGTGGACTTGTTTAGCGGATTCGATTCAAAAGCGAAAGAGCAATTCCTTATTAGATTAGCAGATCAAATAGAATCGCTAAGTGGTTTATCAGCGGATTGGAAGATATATAGAGAATACTTGTGTGAACAATGTGGTTTTATGCCAGATACTATGGAAATTCTCTATGTTCTTGCCGATAAAGGGGAAATATTTATTGCAGACGATACAGACGCAACATATTGGTCTCAAGCTTTAGCCTTACACACATGGTTCAACCTGCCGGTATTTCATTGGCTTGATATGGATGCCATAAACTATTTATTTGGACCCATGAGTCCGGGAGATGCTATTCGGTTTCATGCAAGATCACAAGATAACTGGGAGTGGTGGTGCAATCAAAGGGCGATGAAAAGTCATAAGTATGGTCTAAATGTATGGGCGAACCGCATTCTAATGCAAACGCTCAATAGTTATGTCAGTGATTTATTACGTAAACCAGATGAATATTGGCCAATTTATAAAGAATTACTTCAGCAAACACTAGATACAGTTCAGAATGATAAAAGTATTTTGGTTGATAAATGGTTTGGGTTTTATATTACGTCAGCTCTCAGAGAGCAAGGGCAGGAGTTTATAGACAAATTTGACATGCTCATGCGAAATAGATGGAAGATCAAACAACAAGCAAGTGTGCCAAAACCGCTTCATGTATTCAGTACAATGCTTCCTGCAATTTACGCATCAATAAAACCAAGTTCTATTTCAGGATAATATCGAGGATAATAACATCTGTACTACAAGTTCTCACGGCAAGTATAGATACAAAAATACTGTAGTTGATTTTCGTGTGAACCCTGTCGTATACTCCCACAGAGATGATTTACGACTCGATACTAAATCTCATAGGACGTACACCCCTTGTCCGTATCCGTTCATTTCATACAAATCCTTCCGTAGAACTTCTTGCTAAACTCGAATTCCTTAATCCAGGCGGAAGCGTCAAAGACCGTATTGCTCCCGCGATGATCGATCGTGCGGAAAAACAGGGCAAACTGAAACGGGGCGGGACTATCGTGGAGCCGACGAGTGGCAATACAGGTACAGGTCTTGCAATGGTGGCGGCCCTTCGCGGATACAATACAGTCTTCGTCATGCCTGACAAGATGAGTGACGAGAAACGTAATTTGCTACGTGCGTATGGTGCCAAAGTCGTTATCACACCCACCGCTGTTATGGCCGGCGATGAGCGTAGTTATTACAAAGTATCGGATCGACTGGCAAAGGAAATACCCGGTGCGTATAAACCCGATCAGTATCATAATCCTGCAAATCCGGACATTCATTACAAGACGACAGGACCTGAAATTTGGGAGCAGACGGAAGGAAGAGTTACGCATGTTGTATGTGGTATGGGCACAGGCGGAACCATAACGGGTATCGGTAAGTATCTGAAAGAACAAAATCCAAACATAAAAATTATTGGCGTTGATCCTGAAGGATCAGTATATACAGCATATAAAAAGACAGGGAAATTCCCCGATGTCATGAAAACGTATAAAGTCGAAGGTGTCGGGGAGGATTTTATCCCATCAACTATAGATTTCAGATATATAGATGATGTTATTCAAGTCTCAGATCGTGACAGTTTTGTCACTGCGCGTAAGCTCGCAAAGACACAGGGGATTTTAGCTGGGGGTTCATCAGGTATGGTGTTATTTGCTGCGGCGTCCTACGTCGCGAAACTAAAAAGCGCAGTGGTGGTCATGCTGTTTCCCGACAGCGGGAAGTCCTATCTAACGAAACTTTACTCAGATAATTGGATGCGTGAATTCGGATTTCTGGGTAGTGAAGAAACACAGGGATCTGTCGCCGATGTGCTGGCAAAGAAAAAAGGTGATGAAAAAATGATCGCTATCTCTCCCCGCGATACCGTGGAAACGGCCATAAATCTTATGAAATCCAAAGATATTTCTCAAATGCCTGTGATACAAAAAGGGATTGTTCTTGGTAAAGTGACGGAAAGGCAGCTACTCACAGGGCTCTATCATAAGAGTATCGGTCCCTCGAATCATGTGGCGGCAGTGTATGACAGCAATGTTATCACAGTTCTTGAGGACGAATCTTTGGATCATGTCTCAAATATTCTCGAACATGAGAATCTCGTTGTTGTGGTAAAAAAAGGTGGGAAAGCACTGGGTGTGATCACCCGTATTGATTTAATTGAGTATTATTCATAAAATACATATGCATCGTTCCTAAATCCTATTGATTGGATTTAGGAATACGAATGTCTATGCATCAACGTCTATAACAACACGTTGATGCCGACCGTATATAAACTGTTAGTGGTTTTTTGCATACATATCTATGAATAACCCAACGTTCGTTCAGCTTATTGCAGATTATGGTGTCGGCGACCCTTCATTTGGTGAAGTTATCCAGAAGCTCGAGATGCTAGCTCCGGAAGTTTCCGTGTACCCCACTGCTGTTCCTTCATTCAACACAATTGCTACCGGCTTTTGGACAGCTCAGTACGGTCTCGTTAACCCGTTTGACGGGATGATTATTTACACAAATACAGCCCCCCGCAAAGACAATGCCGAGAAGCGTAAAGACAATGAGGGCGAACGGTTAGTGTACGCACTACTTAAAAATGGTACAAAGATCGTAGGCGTAAATGCCGGATACTGCTTTTCATTTGTAAAGAATGAAATCAAGGAACTGTATTTGGTAAATGTCGCAAACAAAGGATCACAGTTCCGTTCACGGGATTTTTATCCTGAAGCGGTCATCGGCGTCGCGCGTGATGAGAAAAAGTTTATAGGCGAAAAACTGGATATCAAAAGCATTCCCGAAATTCCGGAAGGCAGAATTGCATGGGTAGATGGATACGGCAATATCAAAACAACCACACGTCAGAGTCAGGTTGCGGGTAAATACAAGCCAGGACAGCCGCTTCTTGTCTCTTTGGGGAGTATGAAACGCACAGCGTGGTTTTCCGATGGCACATTCAGCGTGAGAGAAGGTGAGCTCGCATTTGCTCCCGGATCTTCAGGTGGGGATGATCGGTTTATGGAATTATTCCTTCGTGGGTTATCCGCATGGAAAGAGCTCGGTAAACCGACAGGGGAAGAGACATTGACCATAGAGGAATTTGTTGAATAAGATATAACTCTCGCTAATCGCGAACCGCAAATCGTAAAACGCAATATAAATATACGATTAGCGATTAACGATTAACGATTAACGATTAACGATTATGCAGGTTTCATCACGACTTCATGCTGTTCCCGCATCTCCCATCCGTAAGCTCGTCCCGTTTGCTCAGGCAGCAAAAAAAGAGGGAGTGAAAGTCTATCACCTCAATATCGGAGATCCGGATATAGAAACACCGAAAGTGATGATGGATGTCCTCAAAAGCTGGAGCATCAACCCGATAGGGTACAGTTTATCTCAGGGTGAGCCGATTTTCCTCGAATCACTCAAATCGTATTACCACTCACTCGGTGCCACATTCCTCGACATTGCACATATCCAGGTGACAAGCGGCGGATCGGAAGCCATTTCGATGGCGCTATTTGCTATCTGTGAACCTGGAGATGAAGTTATAGTCTTTGAACCGTTTTACGCAAATTATAATACCTATGCAGTTGTCAACGGCGTGACGCTCGTTCCGGTGAGAACATCCATTGAAGACGGATTCCATTTACCAGATAAAAAAACGATAGAATCTCACATCACCAAAAAAACAAAGGCAATCCTTATCTGCTCCCCGAACAATCCGACGGGAACTGTATTTACGAAAAGCGAAACAGAGTTGTTAGTATCCATTGTCAAAGAGCACAGTTTGTTCCTGTTAACTGATGAAGTGTATCGTGAATATACATATGATGGACGCGTGCAAACATCACTCTTATCCTATATGCAGGAAATCCCCAATCAGGCAATTATGCTCGACAGTATGTCAAAACGGTACAACCTGTGCGGAGCCCGGCTTGGAACGCTTATTTCTTTGAACACAGATGTTATGTCAGGTGTCCTTCGTGTCGCGCAGGGGAGACTGTCATCAGGCATCATAGATCAGCAGGTAGCATCCCGGCTTACAGAAGTTCCACAATCCTGGATGGACGAAACGCATGACGAATGGGCCAGACGTCGTGATGTACTCTACGAAGGTCTAAAAAATATTCCGGGTGTTACCATTCCGAAGCCGGAAGGGGCGTTTTACAGCATCGTCGGACTGCCTGTCTCCGATAGTGAGGATTTTGCTAAATGGCTGCTTACAGATTTCAGACACCCTTCGGCAAGCTCAGGGCAAGCTGAAACAGTCATGGTTGCGCCCGCAGGAGGATTTTACGCGACAAAGGGTTTGGGCAAAAACGAAGTCCGCATTGCCTATGTGCTCAACACCACAGACCTCACGCGGTGCGTGGAACTGCTCAAGATTGCCCTCAGCCAATATAAAAAATAATCGCAGTTCTCAGTTTTTAAAGTACTAAGTTCATAAAGTGTATACGTCAATTTTACGAACCTTCTAACTTTATAAACGTTACGAACTTTCTAACTTTATGAACTTTTTAACTTTATGAACTCGAAACTCATTCTCTTCGATATCGATGGCACACTCACATATCATGTGGGTCCGCGTAGGTGGGAAGAGCAGTATATGTACGGTTTTAAACTCGCATATGGCTTGGACATTCAGGACAACTTGGAAAAGCATAATGGAAATGTAGAGTGGCAATTGGCATGGGAAGTATCCCAGTCACATGGTGTAGATAAAGATACATTTCAAAAACAGTATCCTCACTATCTGGATGCTATGTATGATCATCTCATCCACTGGAGCCGTAAGGGGGAAGTGTTTCAGGCAATACATGACGCAAAGCAGCTGGTAGAGCTCCTTGCTGCCAAACATCCGACCGTTATTCGTGGGGTTTTGACTGGTAATGCCATGAAGATAGCCCTTTGGAAGTTATCGCACGCAGGATACGGAGACCTGTTTCAATTTGGCATGTACGGTGACGACGCAACCAACAGAATTGAACTTGCCTCCAGGGTATTCGATGAATCAAAACGGGATTTACACAGACAATTTAGTCCAAAGGATATAGTCGTAATTGGAGATACTATCCACGATATCAGGTGCGGTAAAGCTATTGGCGCACATACCATAGCAGTCACGACCGGTATGCATGGAGATCCTACGGTGCTCGCGGCAGAAAATCCGGATATCCTGACTGACTCCCTCATGGATCCGAAAGTGCTTCATCTTCTGACATCCTGAGGAAGTAGCGGTGTTCACCCCTGTTGTGAATTTATTTTTTTTGGTGTATCGTTATTCCTATGAAAGACTATATCCTGTATTCCGGATCCAGTAATTTACCCCTTGCACATGAGATTGCACATGCACTGAATATCTCGCTTGGGACCGTGGAACTTACCCGTTTTGCCGATGGGGAAATGCGCCCGTGGATCCAGGATGACATACGTGATAAGACCGTCATTGTGCTGCAATCACTGGCATATCCCATGGATGAGCACATCATGGAACTGGTGCTTATGGGAGACGCGATTCATAGATGTGCCCCGAAACAGGTTATCGCGGTTATTCCGTATATGGGATACTCACGACAGGACAAGCTGCACAGGATAGGTGAGCCTGTCTCTGCGCGTGTTATCGCAAAATTTATAGAGACTACACAGTTTGACGAAATTATCGCCACAGATCTACATAACGATGCTATCGTCGGATTTTTCCAGATTCCTGTGACGCATGTCTCCGCACTGGCAACTCTGGCCGATGAGGTAAAAAAGATGAACATTCAAAACGGTATTGTTATCTCTCCGGATGTCGGTGGGGTAAAGCGCGCACGAAACATGGCATATTTGCTTGATATGCCCATGGTTGTCATGGAGAAGCGCAGATTTTTGGATAAGCATGATACAAGCGAATCGTATCAGATTATCGGAGACGTAAACGATAAAACAGCGATTATCGTAGACGATATTATCTCCACGGGTGGTACCATCGCCCATGCAGCCGAGTCACTCAAGGAAGCCGGCGCCACAAGCATAGTAGTGGCTGCAACTCATGGGGTGCTTGCGGGAGAAGCGGTTGAAAAGCTTTCCCATGCACCGATTGATACCGTGCTTGTTACAAATTCCATAAACATCGTAGGAGATAAAAAGTTTCCAAAACTCCGTCAGGTGTCTATTGCATCACTGCTCGCGGGTGCAATATCCACATTGGTGAGGTAAACTATACTCTTGTCATTCCTGCGAATGCGGGAATCTAGTGTTTGAAAATATTTTTGGATCCACGATCAGATCGGGGATGACATCGGAAGCGCATATGAATATTCTTCCTAAACCTATTTCAAAACTCATAGACAGTTTTCACCGGTTACCGGGAGTGGGGCCAAAGACAGCAACGCGACTGGCGTTTTACCTGCTGCATGTGCCTCAGGAAGAATTGGATGCATTTGCAAAAAATATATCGGATCTTAAACGCAACACCGTGCTGTGCAGTATATGCAAAAACGTTTGGGAATCGGATCCATGCACGATATGTGGCGACGATAAACGCGATACTTCTCTTATCTGTGTGGTGGAGCAGCCAACCGATGTGCTGTCCATCGAAAAGACGGGAAAATTTACAGGTGTGTACCACGTGCTTCACGGGTCAATCGATCCCTTGAACAATATCGGTCCGGATGAAATTTACATGGAGGATCTGTTTAAACGTTTAGACAGAAATCCTACGGGCATTTCCGAGATCATACTCGCACTCAATCCAAATATGGAAGGCGAGGCCACCAGTATGTATATCCAAAAACAGCTGGCTGCTCGACAGTCACATCAAGGCTCCACAACCAGGATAACCAGATTGGCGCATGGACTTCCCATGGGAGCAGATATCGAGTATGCTGATGAAATCACGCTTTCAAGGGCATTGGAGGGCCGTCGAGATTATTAAAACGTATTGTCATCCTTGCGAAGGCGAGGATCTGTTCGTATTGGCCACGTATACACTCGGGAAAGACAATACAAAAAACTATGATAACCAAACAGCAAATCGAAAAAATTTTGGACGATATACCTGATCCGGAGATCGGAATTTCTATTTTTTCACTGGGGCTCGTGTATGATGTTGAGGTGGATCCCAAAAATAATGTACGCATTCTTATGACGCTCACATCAATAGGGTGTCCGTTATTTGATCAGATAGAAGCACCCATTCGTGACCAAGTTGGCAAACTCAAGGGCATAGGAGTTATAACAATAGATCTCACTTTTGAGCCTCCATGGTCTCCGGATAAAATGAGCGAAGAAGCTAAAATGCAGCTTGGCTTTCTCTGAGTGTCATCCTTGCGAAAGCGAGGATCTGCTCTATAGGGAGTTGTCATCCTTGCGAAAGCGAGGATCTGCTCGAATATGTCAGTACGACACTATTTTATCTATATATTGGCGAATAATCGCCCTATGCTTTATATTGGAGTTACGAATAATTTATGGCGTCGTGTCATGGAGCACCGACAAAAAATTGCTGACGGTTTCACGAAGAAATATAACATATCAAAGTTAGTATATTACGAAGAATATTTGGATATACAAAGAGCTATTGAAAGAGAAAAACAACTCAAACATTGGAAGCGTGATTGGAAGTTACACCTGATTAAAAATCAGAATCCGACATTCATGGATTTATATGATAAGCTAGTATGAGAGATTCCCGAACTGGTCGGGGAAGACAAGAAGGATATGAACAATAATCTCGGATCACAAATAGCCGGTGAATTAGGGGCTATTGCTAAGGATGTCGGTAAACAGGTGACACAAATCCCTAAAGATATCGTGGGCAAAGCGCTGGAAAGTATGGGTGCCTCAAGCGGCACAAAGCCTGGCAGTGCCAAATTCACAGTTCAGTCAAATACTCCCGAAAGCGCTGGTAAACAAAGCGCGTGGGATCAGATCGGCACGGAAAAAGATGTGCAGATTAAGCGCCAGATAGCAAGAAGAGCGCTGGAAGAGTTGTCAGGTGGAACGATCAAAAAACAGCGGGAACCTTCCATTTGGGAAAGACTGCAGCAGGAGCAGGAGCAAAAGAAGCAGATGCAGTCACAGCAAAAAGCGCAAAATGACGCACAGGCATTGCCTGTTTCTTCGGCTAAGCGTCCTCGGGGAGATCTGTATGGGAAGAAGGCCAAATCAACGGCCATGGAAAACAAAAGCCTCAGACAGGATTAGAGAACCGGATTTCACGGCGCACTCCGCATTTTTTTCACTTAACATATATCACCACATGATGTACTATGCGACTATCTATGACGCGCGTACAGCTCTATGTTTACATCGCGATACTCGCAATAGCGGCATTTTTTAGATTTTGGCAAATAGGTTCAGTGCCAATTGGGATCACCAACGATGAGGGTGGTTCCATCTATTCCTCATATTCCATAAGCAGGAATCTCCGGTCACTGGATGGAAGATTTCTTCCGTTGACATTCAATCTGGATAATTCGTACGGACCGGTTGCCATTTACATGGATGCACCGTTTGTGGCACTGTTTGGGGCGAATGCGTATGGGCTTCGCATGCCGTTTGCGCTCTTATCACTTTTGGGCGTTATTCTGTTATTCGCATTAGTGCACGAGCTTACGGGCAATACCTGGGTTGCCATGTCCAGCATGCTGGGGCTTGCCATATCACCGTGGCATATCCATATGAATCACGGAGCATATGATGGGCCAATCACATTTTTATTTTTGTTGTCACTCTACGTATTTATAGTGCAGGTACGGAAGGGCAATATCCTCTGGTCGATTCCGTGGATTACGCTGTCATTCTATTCCTATCATGCTACTAAGATCTATTGGATTGTTGGATTGCCGCTACTTATGGTGCTCTACGGGAAAGAATTGTGGGAGAAACAACGCCGCAACGTTATACAGTTTACTATACTATGTATGATTATACTCGGATCATTCGTGTATGTGCTTCGCGCGCAGTCCATTACCAGACAACAGGTGTTGTTGTGGCCGGACATCCCAAAAATCAGCAGGGAAGTAGATATGGAACGCGAGTATAGCAGCGGTCCGTTGTGGCTTCGTTCAATCTTCTCAAACAAACTCACAAATTATACAAATCAATTGCTCCACAGATACATACAGGCCTTCACGCCTCAGTTCTTGTTTGTATATGGAGAAGGTGGCATTTATGGGTCATACCGGCATGGCATGTTATATCTCATCGATATAGGACTGTTGCTGTCCGGTGTTGCGTACCTGCTTAGACGCGGTTCAGTGAAGTTAAATGTACTTCTGTTTGGGTCTCTCATGCTCGCCCCGTTGCCCTCGACGTTGACCATAGATGTATCCTATGCGCTTCGCGGCATTTTCATGCTTCCGTTTCTCATGATCTTTTGGGGTATGGGATTTTATCAGGTATTTTCCTGGTGTTACGTGAACCGTACACTGTTTGCTCGCAGTTTTTCAGTCGCAGTGATCATCGGATACTGCTTTTCGGTTGCTGCGTACACGTACCTGTATTTTTATCGGTATAAGGTGACCGGAGCAGAATACTGGTTTGCCAGTTCTAGGGATGTAGCAGAAATTGCAGGTATACTGAAACACAGATACGATCGGGTATACATAGGCAAGGCCGGAAAAATGTTTATGTTCCAATACGCGGTATATAACCGCATCTCATTGGAAGACATCACCCATGCCTGGAATACGCGAATGCCGCCGTATACAATCGGAAATGTATCTTTGTTGGAGGACTGTCTGGGAGATACTCCCGTAACATTTGATCCCAATTCAGAGTTACCCGCAGGGACATTGTACATTACTCGGGATTCATGCCACCCGCAATCGACGCCAAGTGCAACCATTCGGGATAGGGGAGAAACACTCAGAAAAATCTGGAATATCTATGAGAGACGGTAAGTTTGATGCACAGATGCATTGAAAATACCGGGTTTTGATAGTAAGCTAGACCCATGATTCATCTCTACAATACACTGTCGCGGTCCGTCGAAGAATTTACTCCCCTTAATCCTCCCAAGGTAGGACTCTATACGTGTGGAATGACTGTCTATGATTTTGCACACATCGGCCATGGTAAAAAATATGTGGGCGATGATATCTTGAGGCGCCTGCTTGAGTACAAAGGATATCAGGTTATCCATGTCCAAAACATTACTGATGTCGGGCATTTATCCTCAGATAGCGATGAAGGTGAAGACAAGATGGAAAAGGGCGCGAAGAAATACGGGAAAACTGTATGGGACGTTGCTGCCTATTACGCCGACCATTTTTTCCAAACCATGGACGCGCTTGGCAATCTGCGTCCTACAGTTAGCTGCAAAGCCACCGATCATATACCCGATCAGATAAAACTTATCCACACACTGATAGACAACGGATATGCATACGATACTCCGGAAGCAGTCTATTTTGACGTTGCTAAATTCCCGACATATGGGGATCTGTTTGGACAGAAATTGGAAGACAAACTGACGGCGGTGCGTGATGAAGTGCAGACGGGTAAGCATAAAAAAAATCCCATCGATTTCGCACTATGGTTTAAACGCGTTGGCAGGTTTTCGGATCACGCTATGCACTGGGACAGTCCGTGGGGTGACGGATTCCCGGGATGGCACATCGAGTGTTCCGCTATGAGTATGCGGTATCTGGGCGATACCATAGATATTCATACAGGTGGTATTGATCATATTCCCGTGCATCATCCCAATGAGATAGCCCAAAGTGAAGCCGCTACCGGAAAGCAGTTTGTACGGTACTGGGTCCATCACGCATTTCTGATGGTAGACGGAAAAAAGATGAGTAAATCTCTGGGAAATTTTTATACCATAGATGATGTGCGGGAAAAAGGGTTTGATTTGCTGTCACTTCGCTATCTCTATCTCTCAGCTCAATATAGAAAGCCGCTCAATTTCACATGGGAAGCACTCGGAGCTGCGAATAATGCCTATATAGATCTTATCGCACGCATGGCAGGTCTTATGGAAAACAGCAGCTACCATCCCGCGGAAAATGAGGTGCAGTACTCAAACGTTGCAATCGGCATGAAAGAAGAATTTATTGCGGCATTGGAAGATGATCTGAACACTCCTAGAGCGCTTGCGGCGCTGTGGAGGACAATGAAATCAGACGTTCTTATTGCAGAAGAAAAACTATCTCTCTTACATATGTTTGATTCTGTCTTGGGGTTGCAGGTGTATGCGAAAGCGCAAAAGAGCTCGAGAGAAGCGGTAGCAAAGGATACGTCTTCAGATAGTGTTCCCGATGATATTCGAAGCTTACTGGCCAAACGTCAGGAAGCCAAAGCAGCGAAACAGTTTACCGAGGCAGACAAGATCCGCAAAGAAATAGAGTCTAGAGGGTATTCCGTAGTGGATACCAAAACAGGGTCCACTGCCAAACATATCTAACCTACACGCTACACTTACTTAATCTGCGTAATCGTATTGGCGGTAAGCGTTCTTTTGATCGCAAGGAAGGTCTTTGAGTCCACACCGATGGCAACTTTTGTGCCCGGTGTCAATGTCGATAGGACAAATCCTGATGGCGGAGTTACGATCCATGTTCCCATATCTTTAGCATCTCCGGCGCGGCTGGTATCTGCAAAGTAGAGATTCTGTACTGTGATAGTTCCTGTTGCTTCATCAACCGATTCCACCACTGCGTTAACTTGGAGATCTTTTGCTGTCGCGGCGCGTGCTCGGACATCTGTGGAGCCATCTTTTGATGAGGTTGTTTTATCAAGGATTGCAACCATACCGATTGCCAGAACAATAAGTACCAGACTGCCGACTAATAACATATTTTTATTCATATAGGTACATTCTTCCATGTGATCATATATTTTGTCAATCCCATAGCAAAATACGAAAACGGTACAGGTGCGGTATGATACACTAGAGTATGTTCAAAAATAATAAAAATCTTATAATTATAGCCATTATCGCTGTCGTCAATGCGCTCGGGTATGGCATTATAATTCCTGTTTTATATTCCTATTCGCAAAAGTTTGGCCTTACTGACTTCCAGAACGGATTACTCTTCTCGATATTTTCTCTTTGTCAATTTATCGCAACACCTGTCATTGGTAAGTTGTCAGATATATATGGTCGTAAACCGTTGCTTGTTATTTCCACAGCGGGAACTGCGATATCGTTCTTTATGATGGCATTTGCCCCTGGTGCCATATTTCTGTTTATCGCTCGAGCCCTTGATGGTATTACGGCTGGAAATATCCCGGTTGCATCAGCTGTTATATCAGACACCACAAAACCGGAGGACAGGGCAAAGGGTTTTGGCATTATGGGTGCTGCATTCGGATTCGGATTTATATTTGGCCCGGCTATTTCCGCATTTACCTTCAGGTATGGTGCTCATGTGCCGTTTATTATTGCGGGGAGTGTGTCACTGTTGGCTACGGTGTTGACGGTCTGGCTCTTGCCGGAAACAAATCAGCATATGGGAGTGGCGAAAAAGGGATCGGTTTTTGATTTTAGACACCTCATCCACGCCCTTGTTGATCCGAATGTTGGGACGACACTACTTGTCTCATTTATATATTCTCTCGCATTTTCGATGTTTATCTATGGGTATCAGCCGCTTTCCGTAAAAGTCTTAGGGCTTACACCGGTTGAAATATCCATGAATTTTACACTTATTGGGTTTATCGGACTTATCGCGCAGGCGTTTGTGATTCCACGGGTTATGAAGCGGGTACGGGATACGCTCGTATTTCGAAATGCATTGTTTGTGGAAATGGTGACTCTCCTCGGATTTTTCTTTGTCACATCGTACCCAATGCTCCTTGTCGTATCTGTGTTTCATGCGTTTGCCAACGCCTTCATAAATCCGCTTATCCAGACACTGCTATCCAAAGAAGTCGATGCGCATTCTCAGGGGGCGATACAGGGGGTAAATTCATCCTACATGAGTGTCGGCATGATAGTCGGCCCGATTGTCGGAGGGGCACTTACTACGTTCAGCACTCCGTTGCCATTTTTTGCAGCCAGTATGGCAACATTGCTGTGCGCTGCCCTATCTATGAAAATTCTGGCAAAATCACATGCCAAGGCGGCGGTGTTGTAATCTATCCACATGGATACGTTGGCGATTTTCTAGTATGATATCCGCATGACGGTATCTTCAAAAACCAGACAACTTATCGATCTGTTCAAAGTCCCAGCGTTTGTTCTTTTCAGTATCATCGGGTACTTTGTACTCGGCTGGTTTGGAAAACCAGGGTGGGCTACCATACTCATCAGTATCGCTATTGCCATTGGCAGTATTGATCTTCTCCGTGATACGTGGAAATCCCTTATGTCCCGTCAGTTTGCGCTGGACTATATCGCGCTTGTTGCTATCACCACAGGTGTCGTGTCAGGGGAGCTGGTGGTGGCGTCGGTTATTGTGCTAATGCTCGCAGGGGGACAGACACTAGAAAAGTATGCGATTGCGAGGGCAAAAAAATCACTCACAGCACTTGCGGACCGGATCCCAAAGCATGTGCTCCTCTGGGTGGGAGACACGTTTGGTGACCGAGTGCTCATAGAATCGGTGACTGTAGGGCAGCGGATATTTGTGAGAAAAGGCGAAGTTATTCCACTGGATGGCGTGTTGGAGTCAGAAACCGGGTTGGCGGATGAATCATCCCTCACAGGTGAGCCCTATGAGATAGATAAACGGCAGGGGGATACCATTAGGAGTGGCACCATAAACATAGGTTCACCTATGGTGATTTTGGTAACCAAGAGTGACAAAGATTCTACATACAGAAAGATCATCGATATGGTTGCGCGTGCGCAGCAGGAGCGGTCTCCGCTTATCCGTATTGCCGATAAGTACAGTAGTATTTTTACACTTATTACATTTGCTATTGCTCTGTACGCCTATCTTTCGTCACACGATATTAAACTGGTCCTCGCAGTGCTTGTCATCGCAACCCCGTGTCCGCTTATCCTTGCTACACCGATCGCACTTATGGGTGGTATGAACGCACTGGCAAAACGAAAGATCATCGGAAAAACGCTGGCGAGCATAGAAGCACTTTCCAGGGTGACGGATATTATGTTTGATAAAACAGGCACACTCACTCTGGGAAAACCGACAGTAATTTCCGTCGTAGTCAAAAAATCCCAGTTCACAAAAAAAGCGATACTCGGCATTGCAGAATCCATAGAGAGAAATTCTCTGCACCCTCTTGCCAAAGCCATTGTGAGAAAAGCCCGTGAGGAGAAAGCAAAAACGTATAAAGCCAGTCACGTCATGGAAAAAATCGGTTACGGTATTACGGGTATTGTTGACGGCGTGTCATACACGCTGTCGAAGGTAAAAGGAACTGCAGGGTTTGCCATCGAACTACGGAGAAAATCGGTAAAAATTGCCACATTTTATTTCGAAGACAAGATCAAAGAAGATGCTCCATCTGTATTTCGCAGTATCAAACAGCTTGGCATCCATATGTCCATCTATACAGGCGATAAAAAGGAAGCAACGCGACTGGCACTTGCTCACCTGACAGGGGTGGACTTGGAAGTGAAAACTGACTGTTCTCCTGAAGATAAATTACGTGGTATTAAACAGCTCCGGTATCAAAAACGTGTGAGCGCCATGGTCGGGGATGGTATTAACGATGCGCCAGCGCTGGCCGCCGCCGATGTGGGTATGGTCTTCAGTAACGAGGAGCATACCGCCGCATCGGAAGCTGCTGATCTCATATTCCTTGGCGGTAACTTCTCGCAGGTACTTGAATCTCTCCGTGTGGCGAAGCATACGCTCTATATAGCCAGGCAGAGTATTTTTATCGGTATCGGGTTAAGTACCATCGGTATGATTGGTGCGTCCATGGGATACATACCGCCGATTATGGGTGCGTTTATTCAGGAGGCAATTGACGTAGGAGTAATCTTCAATGCACTGCGGGCAAGTAAATAATCAAAAAGTATGTCATCCTTGCGAATGCGAGGATCTGCATAGTATCCGCGAACCACAATATGACGTGAATTACCTGTTCTGAAAAATCGCAAGGACTATGCCGATAATCAGGGCGCCGATGATAAGGTTGGACAGTCCTGTGATCGCGATAATCCCCAGTATAGAGAGTACCCAGAGCAGTACGAGGACAAACGCAATCTGTCGCAATGGCGATGGGAGTGATTCCATGGCCCAGAGAATAACGACAAACATCAGAAGTTCCCACAATGTGATCGCATGGCCAAACAGACGAAAAAGCACCATGTTTTGAAACGGGAGAGCGGGTAGGTTCAGAAATCCTAGTCCCCACAGTAGCGCAAGAATGACAATGATTGTTCCAAGCATTACGTACATCATATCCGAATTACAGTCAGGTTGCACCTAGAAGAAAATTCGGATTAGATGGAATTATGCCCTAAAAAATATATATATTTTTTAGGGTAATCATTTTGTATTCTTTTTTGAAATAATCATAAGAATCATAATCGCAACAAACGCGGATAACGCCATCATCGGGATAGATACATAGCCGAATTCCAGAGAAAACCGCTCCGAACACTCGCTGGAAAAACCGATCTGTGCGCAGGAGAAAAATGATTTCCCGCCAAGTTGAATGTAGTAGTGATACGTCGCAATAATCGCTCCGACCGCACTGAGGCCTATGCTGTAATCCGCAGCATTTTTATCATTCTTTATTATTCCCATGGCGATTATCAGGGTCTGCGGGTACATAAATATACGCTGCCACCAGCAGAGTAAGCAGGGGGTATACTTGGCAACTTCGGAATAAAACAGGCTTCCGCTCATGGATACCATTGCGATTATGAAGGCAAGTATCCGCGCATAGGGTTGGATACCGGCTATGATGCGGGACCTGAGTGTTTTTATCTTCGGCACAACGAGACCTACGACCGCACTGAGGAAATACAGGACAATTGCCACATCGGTTGCGACCGTAAGGACAGCGAGAAGTTTGGCGACAGTCGGAACGATTGTTTCCATAGATGTACTGATTATATCAGGTCCTTATTCTACTATGCTGGTAACAGTGACTTGAGAGAAAATCTGGGATCCACCCAATCAGGAAGTTTTCCAATTGGCTGTAACATCTGCACCTGAGAGCTAAGAGCCGTTGCAACATTTCTGATGAGTTCTCCGTTTCGTTTCCCTTGCCGTCTGGCTTCCTTTACCACTTCGTTGTGATCCACAACATCACTCTCTGCACCCACTGTATCAGTAGGGACAACGACAAACAGTGTCGGGAAATCCTCCTCTGCATACTGCACTTGTGTCTCCGTATTGGTACGGACAACAGTTTGCTTCAAGACATCAACTTCAAATGATAAAGACATATCAAAGAACAATGAAGCTATTGCTCCCTCACCGAAAATCTTTTCTGCGAGTGAATCAAACCGCTCTTTGAGCCTGTCAAACCCCGCGAGCGATATAGCCCTATCAAAGACTGATTGATAACTGGTGGTTCCGGGTGTTCCAATCGCTGCAGCGGCACCGACACGTATGCCCATGCTCTTGGCTTGATCAGTCAATACTTTTGCGAGATCCACATGAGATGCGCGTCCTACTTTAGGCTGAAACCGCTCGCCAATAAATTTATCCAAAAAATTGCGTGGGCCGGCTCCCGCGCTGAGTGCACTTCGTCCGCCGCCAAATTCCGTGTGGTCAACCACAATGCCCAAATCACCTTTGCCCAGAGGAGAAAGTTCATCCACTCCTGTTAAGTAGGTTGTTATAACCGCACTTTGAATACCGCGTTCCCGTTGCCGTCTCATTAGTTCCTTTATGACATTGAGTGGTCTTGCATAGATCATCTCCGCATACCGTTGTCCCACACCCGAGAACGGGTGTGCACGGCCATTAAAGACCATTGCCGTATGTTGCGTATCAAGTTGTATCGCACCTGCGATACCCAGATGTCCCGCTATATCCGCCTTTGGGAGTTGTTCAATCGGGCCGGTACCGTACATGTATTTTTCAACAATATCATCAGGTACATCGACCCCTGCGCTATAGAGGATAAATATATTTGGCAAATCCAATCCCTTTTCCGTAAACTCTGCTTCGATATCATCAGCAGTTTTCCGTATGAGGTTTAACTCCACAATCTGTGCTGCATCATCCTGTTCGCGCATCAGTACTGCATCCAGTTCTTTTCGCGCAAAAGCAAACGCAGCCTCTCCTGGGTGTACATCAGGATTAGGTCCGGCAATAGCGGAAATAAAAGCAGGAGATGGTTGTTCAACTTCTTTATGGGATTGTGCTGCCATATGGCTATATAGCTTGGGCAAGCAGTTTGACAGTTCTCAGCCTGTACACTTGAATTGCCTGATATGCCAGAACAAACAGTGTCGTGTAGACTATATCACCTGCAACGGTTCCACGCAAAAATGGTACTGCCATCGTATAGCACTCGATTAAACCTGCAAGTGTTTTTGCATACATCTGAGTGCTTGCCCAAACACCAAAATTGGTGATGATAAAAAATAGTGCGGAGGAGATAAGTGGTAATGCCACTGCGTACCGTTTAGCAAGAAATACACTCATTGCGGCTATAAGTGCATAACTCCCATATACCCACGCAATTGTCGGGTGGGCGCCAAGTATCAGGTCAGAGAGAATCATGATAAGAAAGGGAAGTATAAACGCAAAATGTTTTGGCAAATAGAGGGCAGCTACTATCGTTGCTGCAGATACCGCAGTCAGATTTGGTTCATGCGGCACTATCCGGGACGCGACACCGATAACAAGAAGTCCTATGGCTGCAACTATGTGTTTCTGGTTATTGCTGTGCATATGCTTCGAACCTCCATTCAAGTGCATCATTTTTTTGTATGGTATAGCTACCTGCACCGACCGTAGCCTGTTTTCCGTTAATATAGAGTATCCAGTATTTGTTGTCCGTTCCGTTCTTCACGCCATCAATAGATTCCACGAGTGTGCCAAAATCGTAGTCTTTTGTTTCAGTCGGATGAGTGCGTTTGATTAGTTCCAATGCGGTTTCTCCGTCACGGATATCCATCGGCTGTGCGGAAGAAGACGCCTCCGAAGGGGAATGCAGAATTTTTTGCGATATTCTGATACGGAGTGCTGCACCTTCTTTTGATATAAGTCCGCGCTCGACGGGAGTTTGACCCAGCTTTGGTTTGATGACGGCACTGTAGTAAAAGACTCCGGAGATAAGGACAGCGTATATGACAGCTGTGACAATTAAATAAGGTTTTTTCATATATTCCTTGATACCGAAGGCAGACCTGTTCTCGTATCGGCGACCCGGCTTTGACGGTTGCGGTCCAGCGTCTGATTCACACAGACTTCGCGTACGAGAGCTGATACAAAGATACGGGAATATATTTTCTGTGTCAATAGAAAGTAGGGGGTGGCGGTAAATGTTATGTTCTGAAGTAGGCTCTGCGGAGATTGCCTCACAGGTGCGACGAACATTGATTCGTACCTCTACCATGTGGGAACATAAGCCATTATCTTGACCCTGGCATTTTGAGGGTATACAGTAATGGTATGAATCATCTCATGGCTCTTCTCCTTGGTATAAGTGTGTTACTTCTTGCTCCAACTACTGCTCAGGCATTTGAAATCAAACAGGGGGATACCGTCACGGTTGTCAAAGAACAAAAAATCGAAGGATCACTTTTGGCAGGGGGGAATTCCGTGGTAATCGACGGCTTGGTCACGGGGGATGTCTTTTGTGCAGGGAAGAAAGTCGTGATATCAGGAACTATTGACGGAGATCTTATCTGTGCGGCACAGGAAATGATCATATCCGGTATCGTGACGGGAGACGCCCGGCTTGCGACCCAATCCTTGTATGTACAGGGTCGTATCGAAGGAAACGCAACGACACTCTCACAATCTATAACCTTTGACCCGACGGCAGACATAAACGGTGAGGTGTTGTTTGCGTCACAGTCATTTCTCTCACAGGGTTTTATCGGGCCGCTTGCGGGTGTCGCAAAATACATCGAGCTTGCGGGCGAAGTAAAGGGAGACGCCCAGTTGGGGGCACAGGAACTGGTGATAGAGAAAGACGCACGCATATTTGGTTCCCTCAAATACACCAGTGAAAAGCCCGCCACCATCGCTGATGGCGCCGCGGTATCAGGCATTGTTTCTCATGTTATTCCCGCTCCTGAGAAAAAACCGGAATCAAAAGAAAAAGCATCCGTACAAAAGGCAATGGCGTCATGGCCCGCAAATGCGGTAACAGGCGTTATCTTTTACCTGTTGCTCTCTCTGATCGCAAACGCACTGTTTAGCAGGAAAATCCATGAGGTGGCAGCTGTGATAGAAAAGCGATGGCTACTCTCTATGGGTGTCGGTATGCTCGGGGCAATCGCGTTGCCGTTTGTCTCGTTATTTTTATTGGTCACCATTATCGGCATTCTGCTTATTCCTGTTCCCATCCTTGCCGCGGCAGTCGCCACGGGATTTGGTCGCATAGTGGCAGCTCAGGTATTTGGCAAATCGGTACTCAAGGGATTTAAACTCAAGAATGCGGATAATCTGTACATGCAGTCACTCATTGGCGTGCCGATACTGTGGTGTATGTTTAAGGCTCCGTTTGTCGGTGGGCTGTTTTCATTTATTTCGATTATTCTGGGACTCGGTGCCTTCATCCTCTCGTTTCAGAAACATAATCATAAACAAAAATAGTAATTGAGTTTCAATCATGTAATACACATGAATCGATTCATGTGTATTGTGTGCCCATGAAGAAAAGGATAAATATGGATCAAAAAGATGCGACACAAAATATATCGGTCAATGTGAACTTGGATACAACACCGGTTCTGTATACTGACAATATTTTTATGACTACCAATGAAGATGGCGTGGTGTTGGATGTTGCGCAAAAACTGGGAACTACAAATCAAATCCGAATCGTTTCTCGAATTGGTATGAGTCGCAGTCATGCGAAAAAGTTTGTGAAAGAATTGGGCAAACTTCTTGCCATGACCGAAGGAAGCAATCAAACGGGCGTGAAACAAAACTAGTCGTTAGTACGTTCGATTATCTGACTGAGTAATCGAGTAATCTATTCCACTTCGATTTACGTATTACTTCCATACTATCACAACTCACATGAATCGATTCATGTGAGTTGTGATAGGATATAGTTGTATGCCACAGACATCCAAATATCCTTTGGATAAAAGTATAAAAGACGAGATGTTTAGTAAGTTCTGGCAGTCAATATCGTTCCTGAGCACTGCGGATGATGCTTCCGTGTTCCTTTCAGATTTTCTCTCTGATACTGAAGAGCTCATGTTGGCAAAGCGATTTGCCATGGCGGTACTACTTCATCGTGGAAAGCGGCCGAAAGATGTTAAAGCAATGCTTCATGTATCCAATTCCGCAACCGGAGCGGTATCAGCCTGGCTAAAGAATGCTAACCCAAAAACGATCGCCACACTTGAGAAAATTATACAAAAAAGTAACTGGGATCGGTTTATCGATAAGCTTGATGCATTGTTTTACAATCTTCCTCCCCGATACGGGACTGATTGGAGCAGGCGAGGCAAAGAAATATTCAAAGCGAAGCGAGACCTCGCTGGTAAAAACTCACTTTGATGTATATAACACACATGAATCGATTCATGTGTGTTCATAACAATGAGATGCAAATTTGCATGAGTCGTAGTGTGAGTGCTATCCTTATAGATCTTATATGGTAAAACGGACAGGGGTAAAAGACGCTGTTACCAAGCCGGACGAGGGAATATCTGTATCAACTCTTTTTCTTTCCCTCACATGTATTATCTTCGGATTTAACGTGGGTATTTACCACGGCGCAATCGGGATAGGGTACGGAGTATTCCATTTGTTTGCCACGATTGGAATTTTTATTGCAGTACCACGGGAAAAGCGCACAATCACATCCGCACTCACTGCACTGGTCAGTATCGTTTCAGGATTTCTGGTATTCTACCGTGCCAATGGATTTGTGCAGGCCATGGACTATATGATAGCCGCAGGGGCTCTCGGATATCTCATGTTGCTAGTGAGTACTCCGCATATCCCCACAACAATCTGGGAGCTGATCGCATCAGGTGTCCACTATGCCATACAAAGCATATTCGGTCCTTTCCGGCTCATACAGCGTATGAGTGAAGGTGGTCTTCAGGGTACCCCCACTTCATCCTGGATGCAACCGTTCAAAATCATGAAAACAGCAGGTATTACCGTTATTATTTTTGCGGTGTTTGCAGGGATCCTCATGTCGGCAGACCCGATATTTAAGCAGATGGCGGAGAAGTTTGTTGAGCAGATAGTCGGCCGTGTCGGCTGGTCAGTGTTTCTCGCCGCGGCATTTGCTGGGTGTCTTACTATCGTAGTATCCAAACAGGAAAAAAAGTATCTGGAACTGGGATTTCTTTCCACGCAGGATGTCGTTATCCCGGTCGTCTCTCTGGTCGGATTATTTGGCCTGTTTTTATCAATGCAGGGCAAGTATCTGTACGCGTCACATGAAATATTTAAGCAATTTAACATCACCTACTCGCAGTATGTGCGGCAGGGATTTACGGAGCTTCTTACGGCCGCGGCAATCGCATCGGTGATCAGTTATGTGGTGATTATAAAGCATAGGGTGAGCGGGAAGCCGATTCTTACCTGGCTTAATGTCGTGCTTATTTCGGAACTCATCCTCCTTCTTGCTTCAGCCTGGCGGCGCGATGTCATGTATATAGAGGTATTCGGGCTCACCCGTATGCGGATTATCGGGGAAGTATTTTTGTTCTGGCTTCTTGGCAATGTCGTGCTCTTGTTACTTGTGGCCATATGGAAAAGTTTCCAGGAGAAACATTTTATGATCGGGATGGCAGTCATATCCCTGTTCACCCTTGGCTACCTATCTGCTGTAAATATGGATATGCGAATTGTGGCCACACCACCCAAACGGGACGGTATGACGGATCTGTTTTACCTCGCCAATATGTCTGAGGACTCCGCCAGCTCATGGGAGTCAATCGTCGCGGGCGCGGAAAGTTTGTTCGGCACACTCAAAGATAAAGCGGTGCTTACGGATGAGGAAAAATCACGCCTGGCCAATGCAAAACTCGCCATGTATTCACTGGTGGCGCAGCGCGAACAACTGGAGAAAAAATACGGGGACTGGGACACAGTAAAGAAACTGTATCGCGATGAAATCCCTAAAAAATCATATGAAGTTGGCCTTGCTGAGTCTCAGGTTCCGTGGGAAATACGTAAAAAAGCGCTGGACAATTGGTTTGACCATAATCGCAGATGGCAGGCGTATAATCGGTCGGAATATTCAGGATACCAATATCTGCTAAACAATCGAGCTGTTCTGTTTGACCGCGTCGACTCCTTTCTGTATCAGTTGGATGCCTATCAGAGACTGAATCACATTGATCTTGCTGATAGGGAACGGTGGATTCTCTATGATTTTAACTATCCGTACATCCGTATTAAAACCACTATGAAACCCCAATACGGCCGGTATCCGACGCCGACCGTCACCCCAACGCCGTTTGTGCGAAACCGCCAACTATAAACACAGATACCTATACGTATGAGTGATGCGCAGCATATACAACTCTCGGACGGACGAATACTTGGGTACTCCCTTTACGGTGATCCGCATGGCAGTCCTGTGTTTTATTTCCATGGATGGCCTTCGTCACGCCTTAGTGGCGTACGATTGGATCAGTCAGCCAAAACGTTGGGGATAAAAATAATATCCGTTGACCGTCCCGGCTATGGTGAATCATCGGTTCAACACAATAGGACTCTTTTGGATTTTCCTGATGATATTGCCGAGCTTGCACATATTCTTAAGCATAAAAAGTTTTCCATTCTTGGTGTCTCCGGAGGAGGTCCGTACGCGCTTGCCTGTGCGTATAAAATCCCAAAGAAGATTATCCGAATTGCCACAGCGTGTGGAGTTGGGCCCATATGGGAGTCAGAACGAATGCGGGATTTGACATTGAAACAACGGCTTTTTCTCACATATGGCCCTTCATTTCGATTTCTTATTCCATATCAGTTGTTTGCCATGAAAAAAATTGTCACGTATATACCGTCCGTATACGGATATATAGCGAGTATCGGAAAGCCAAATATAGATAAAGAGGCACTGTCCGTGCAACTGGAATCATATAGAAAAAGTTATCTTGAAGGCCTGCGTATGGGATACAGAGGGGCCATACAGGATAGTGAAATATATGCGACAGATTGGGGATTTTCGCTTCGGGATATACAACACGAGGTAGTACTGTTTCATGGTGAGAAAGACACTATTGTTCCGATTGGTATGGCCAGATATGTTGCATCTCAATTGCCCGCATGCACGGCCACCTATTTCCCTGAATCGGGACATTATATATTTCATACCAGGGCGCAGGATATACTCAAGTCTCTGATCGTATAATTCAGCATTTTTTCAGTAATGATTTTGTATACTATCTCACAGATATGAAACGATTCATCCTTGTGCTGTGTGTTGTATTAGTCGCGTTTGGTGGGTATCGATTATTGTCATTTAAAACAGATGTTCCCTCTGGGATATCGATGACAAACGATGCGGAAAATCTCGATGCCTTCGCTGCAGAACTGCATCCACTTACTATAGAGAGCCTCCGAAACGGTAAGTACCCCGGAAGCGACCTTGTTATTGAGGAAACGCTCGCAAATGGCAGTAATTACAAGCGGTATATCGTATCGTATCAGTCAGAGGGAAACAAAAATTTCGCGCTGCTCACGGTTCCCATGGCACCAATGCCCGTTGAAGGATACCCGGCAATTGTGTTTAATCATGGCTATATCCCACCGAAAGAGTACAGGACAACCGAACGATATATCGCATATGTAGACGGATTTGCCAGAAACGGCTACATCGTGCTTCGTCCTGATTATCGTGGTCACGGCAATTCCGAGGGTATCGCGTCTGGTGCATATGGTTCAAATGACTATACTATTGATGTATTAAATGCCGTTTCTTCACTCAAAAAACGCGGTGATGTGAATGTGGATAAGATCGGTATGTGGGGACATTCCATGGGTGGGTTTATCACGCTCCGTGTCATGGTAACCATACCCGATGTAAAAGCGGGTGTTATTTGGGGTGGTGTAGTGGGATCCTATGATGATTTGCTTAATAATTGGCGCAGGCGTCAGGCAAATATCACGCCATTTCCCTCTCAGTCTCAATCTCGCAGTTGGAGGCAACGAATGTCGGATGAGTTCGGTACACCGGAAAAAAATCCGCAGTTTTGGGATTCCATCTCAGCCACATCATTCCTTACCGATATATCAGGACCACTGGAAATTCATCACAGTGATACAGACGAAACCGTACCGGTGCTGTTCTCAAGAAAGCTGCAGGAGCGTATGCAATCGGCTGGTAAAGAGTCTGCGCTGTTTGAGTACAAAGGAGATGATCATAATATTGCAGCCAACTTTAGTCTGGCTATGAACCGTTCCATCGCATTCTTCGACAAACACCTCAAACCATAAGGGGATACTCGCGGTGGTACAATACCGTGAGTACCCTATGCACAAAAATATCCGCATATTGTCTTGGTTTAATTTTTTTATAGACTTTGTCTTCTACAATCCTATTGCGGTTCTATATTTTGCGCATGTCACGGGTTCGTACGCGGCAGCGATGAGTATCTATTCTGTGATATGGCTTTCTGCCGCTATTTTTGAAGTGCCCACTGGTGTGTTTTCGGACATGATTGGCAGAAAAAACACAGTTATCGCGGGTGCACTCTGCTCCACTGTATCTGTCGTTCTATACGCTATCGGGGGTAACTATTGGTGGCTTGCATCAGGCGCGCTGTTTGAAGGAATAGGCAGTTCGTTCTATAGCGGAAACAACGATGCGTTGCTTCATGATACCGTTAGTGAGACCGGTGAGGTGGAGGAATACAAACAGTATTACGGTAAATTTAACAGCTATAACCAGATTGGTCTGGTGATCGTAGCAGTATCAGGCGGAATCATGGCAAATATCTCGTATGCGTTGGTATTATGGGCATCGCTTATTCCGCGTCTTATTTTGGTTGCACTCGCATTTCAGATTGTCGAGCCCAAAAAGAAATCAGCCTCCCATACAAATATATACACCCATATGAGGGAATCCCTCGGTCAGTTTAAGGTAAATCGCAAGCTGCGGTTATTGGCTATTATTTCCGCGATGAGGACTGCGGTATATGAGGGAGCATTCCAGTTTCGCACCGCGTTTGTGGCATCTCTCTGGCCACTGTGGGCGGTCGGAATTGCAAAGGCGCTTTCTCATCTTGGCGCGGCGATTAGTTTTCACTATAGCGGACCATTATTGAAGAGGTTCGGATACAAACGTATATTGGTATACGAAATTATCATAAACCGTATCATAAATATTTCGGCGTTGTTGTTTCCGTCTCTTGCATCACCCGCACTTATGAGTTCCACTTCACTGTTTTATGGTGTCACGACGACTGCTGTTAACTCGCTCCAGCAGGTGGAGTTTACCCATGTGCAGCGGGCGACGTTGGGATCATTAAGTTCTCTGTTGGGCAGTATGGCCTTCAGTATTTCAGTCATCTCACTCGGATTTTTGGCAGATCGGATAGGTCCAGCCAATGCGCTTGTTATTGCGCACGTATCGATACTCACAGTGTTATTCCTCTATAGGGAATTCTTTTCCTCGAAATAATGTTGTAAAATATATTACAACGTCTTGTTTTCCACTCAGATATAACCTATAATATTACATCTCTCGGAGATACCATATGGCAGTAGAACTCGCACGATCCTCAGGCATGGCAGAGGATGCAAACCCGGATGGGCTTTTGTTGAGGAAACCAAACAAACAGGAAATGACTATACCGCTCACAAGCGTAAACCTGTTTCACGAATTGAGGGATAATCGTATTCTTCCTCCGGGGATATATCCAGCGACAGTCAATCCGCATGAGGAGGCGGAGATCAAGGTGCCAGATGGATTTAGATCAGTCCAGTCTGTTGCCCGTGCTGTCAGCAGAGTCAGACTTCCTGGCAATATCAGGCCGGTGTGTGGCAAACTCAGAGAATCCATTGATTATTATGCGCAGTTTGAAGGGTTTTCTTCGGATCTGGAGCATACCAGCAGGCTTCGGTTGGGGTTTATTGATGGCAAGCTGGAGTCACTGCGGTATCTGTTTGCGATTGATGCGGGGCCGGAGGGCGTTGTGAGTTGGAATGAATTTGTAACAGCTCGGGTGGAAAACGTGCTCATCGTCATGCGAAATTTTAAAGGGATAGATCGGCTACGGAAAGATCGTCTTGATAAGGCCACAATCGGGCAGTTTTTTTCCGAAGGGTGCGCGGTGACGCATATTGTGCATAAGGAAAGCAGCGAAATCTCATTTGGCCCGCAGTTTGAACGGGAATATAGAGATGCCCGGATTATCAATGAACGGGGAGACAGTGTAAATGTTACACAGAAAAATGGTATCAATTCGGTAGATTTTTTCTGTAAGGGTGTTATTTCAAATACCACACGTATTGCGTTCGTAGAGCCCAGATCTAGATTAGAAGGTCTCGCGACATCACTTTCACTGAAAAAAGGCATCATGCAACCGTCAAAACTGTTGGGCGGATACTATTACGCTACAGTTCCATCTGAACTGGGTGTAGAGATAGAGGTAAAAGGAGATGAAGCGTATAGAAACATCGCGGGGGAAGCTGTGCTTCAGATTGCCCACGTACTGGGCTCAGACACGTACGGTGCCATGCCGCATAAAGCCTCTTTGTAAAAGCCTAACTGGTTTATAAATCGACAAAACATACATTATTCAAGCATGATGCACTATGACTTAGCGCGCTTCGGATAGGACAAATGGCGCTTCTATATGGGATAATAGGAGCATGAATAACTTCTGGCAAACTCTGCCCAAACCGATTTTTGCGCTTGCACCCATGGAGGATGTCACCGATACGGTATTTCGCCAAATGGTTGCTTCCTGCGCACGACCCGATGTGTTCTACACAGAGTTTACTAATTGTGATGGCATGCAATCCGTAGGAAGAAAAGCTGTAGAGCATAGGCTCAAATTCACCGACAGTGAAAAGCCATTGGTCGCGCAGGTGTGGGGAATCCATCCGGAAACATATTACAAAACCGCGTCCGAGATCGTGGAAATGGGCTTTGATGGTGTAGACATCAATATGGGCTGCCCCCAGCGTGCGATTATCGGGCACGGTGCGTGTGCAGCCATGATAAAAACGCCGGGTTTGGCCAAAGAAATTATACACGCGACAAAAGAAGGAGTAGGCGGGAGAATACCAGTCAGTGTAAAAACGCGCATTGGGTTTTCCAAGATTAGTACAGAGGAGTGGATATCAACAGTGCTCTCTTGTGGCATACAGGCGCTGACTGTGCATGGGCGAACGGCCGCGGAGATGTCAAAAGTTCCCTGCCATTGGGATGAGATAGCCCGCGCGGTGCAGCTGCGAAATTCCGTAAGTCCAGAGACTGTTATACTGGGCAATGGTGATGTACAAAATTACCATGACGGTCTGGCAAAAATTGCTCACAGTGGTGTGGACGGTGTGATGATCGGTCGGGGAATATTTGAGGACATGTGGGCATTTGAGAAGAAATCACCTAAACCCACGCATACACCGATAGAGTATATGCGGATTATGAAACGACATGTAGAGATGTATGAAGAAGTCTGGGGAAAGAGGAAGCACTATCCGATTCTCAAAAAGTTTTTTAAGATCTATGTACGAGGATTTGACGGCGCATCAGATTGGCGGGCAAAATGTATGGAAACTCGCGAACCGGGAGAGGTGTATCCAGTTATTGAAGAAATTATTTCCTTACTTGAACGTGTATCGTAACAACCTGTTTTTGGTGTCTTGACTCTATTTGTACACTTCTTACATACTTGAGTCATACCTATGGGATTTGTATCCAAGAAACCTAACCTCCATCAACGCCTGCACGAGGCAAATACAAAGATGCCATTTCTGTTTCTGGCAATTATTACGATGACGGCTATTGCGGTGTTTGTTCAACTGGATCGCATGCAAAACAATGGAAAATCTCGTGATCTTAGAGCCAAAGCGTTTATCCAAACGGCGACAGGAGTACGGATCGAAGGAGAAGATATGACCTTGTCTGGAAGTGTGACGAAAGATAGTACAGGTTCATTTATTCAATTTTAGTATGAAACGACACTACCGCAGAATGCCGGATACAAAAAAAGCATTGTGGAATAATCGGTTGAGTATTCCATTTATGTTGCTGTTTCTTGCTGTCGTTGCCGTAACAGTGGCATTTGTATCGGGACCTAGGTTTATTACACATATTTTTGCATCAGGAAATGCGTATTATGTCTCTCCAAGCGGGAGTGATACAAATTCTGGCACAGAAACTTCGCCGTTTAAAACATTTGCAAAAGCCGTGACGATGCTGCAGCCAGGCGATACACTCTACGTATTTGGCGGCACGTATACACAGCGCCTGTCGGTATCCAAAAGCGGGACAGAGACAAGTCGGATTACCATACAACCTGTCATTGGACAAACACCAGTTATTGACCTTCAATATGCGACGGACAATGGTATGTTGATAACTGGTTCATATATAAACGTCTCAGGGATTGAAGTGAAAAACAGCACGCAGTACTGTGTCAATCTGGGTGGCTCGTATATTCGTGCCTCAGGTTTGCTTATCCATGACTGTAAGGGCATGGGCGCGTTTATGGACGGGAAACACATAGAATTTGTCGGCAATACGGTTCATCATGCCGCTGCAGAGAATAAAGATGCAAACGGATTACCGTATAAAACCAGCGGGTACGGCTCAGGAATTAAGGTAAAAGTTGGAGGAGATAATATCCTCATTGCCGATAATCTCACCTACAACAATTACGGTGAAGGTATAGCGGTTACACGGGGGACGAATGTCGTTGTAAGAAACAACAAAGCATATAATAATTACACAGCAAACATTTATGTGGACAATTCCCATGATGTGCTGGTGGAAAAAAACATTTCCTGGTGTACACCAAACAGCGGATTTGAACGGGGAGGAAACCCCGCCACGGCATACGCATTGGGTGAGGAATATTATGACGGATGGGGAGCGCAGCTTGCCCGCGTCACCATAAAAAACAATATTGCGTCCGGTTGCTATAAATCACTTGCGACATGGAATGCGGATGTTCCCGGCGGGGGACTGGATACTATCACCGTCGTCAATAATACATTTTGGAATAGTACGTCTACCGCGTTGTCACTTGCATACGATGCGACTAAACAGCGAAATACAGTCATTGCAAATAACATTATTCATCAATCATCCGGTAAACTCGCCTGGATAACAAATAAGACCGGTATATCTCTGTACAATAACTTTTGGTCACCTACGATGGTTTCGTCATCAACCAATGCTACCGGCACAAATGATAAGTCAGGCGATGTGAAATTTGCAGTGATTCCAAATACATCCGCTGATTCGTTTAAATTGAGCAGCCTTTCTCCGGCTATAAACATGGCTGGTCCTGTTTCAGGGGTAACAGATGATTATTTCGGTTCATCCAGGCCTCAAAATGCAGTATCGGATATTGGCGCCCACGAATATACGGGGACTGTAAATTCGACACCGATAGCCACTTCCACGCCGATTTACACACTCACACCGATACCCACACAATCTACATATACATGTCCACCGGCAGGATACACGGGCAAAGGAATAGCTTCCTATAGCATAAACCTGCCTGTCTCCGGTAACTATAAACTTTGGGTACAGATGAAAGGCAATGGAGATAGTGCTAATTCATTGTTTGCGCAGCTTGACGGATTGTACTGTGTGAAAGTGGGAGACTTGGTCGGCATGCCGGTAGGCAGTTGGGTATGGGTAGATTATCAAAACGGAAATACGACGAATAAGATTCCTATGCCAATCATTGCTGAAGGGACGCATACCATTACCCTTATTGGCAATGCAGCAGAGCCGGGAGTTGCGGTAGACAGGCTCCTATTTACCAAAGATGCTACCTGTATTCCTACTGGAACTGGAGATGCATGTGTAGGTATTGTGAGTACACCTACTCCGACCTTGATGGCGCCGACTGCAACTGGCACACCGATTCCAACCCCGGTGAGCGCCACATACACCCCCACTCCGACAGTGTCGGTCACAGCCCCTGTCTTTAAGACGACTAGCCTCCCGCAGGGGAAGCGGGGAGCTGCATATAACGCAACAGTAGTGGTGACGGATTCAACCCCATCAGACACATTGACTGTCTCTGCGATCAAATTGCCGACAGGATTATCCCTAACAGGCTGTACCACCAGTGGAGGCGGATTCTCCGGCGTAAGCACGACTTGCACAATCAGCGGCACACCCAGTGTTCGTGGAAACTTTACTCCCACGTTTACCGCTGTGGATGCAGCAGGACACAAGACCTCAAAAACATACAAATTGATGGTAAAGTAACACACCGTACAGGAATTGAATCTATCCCTTTTATCTCCCCGATATTTATGGTACGTTTGTAAGATATGAAAAATACAGATGATTCCTCTCAAACCGGTACAGAAGCGTGTCCAAAGTGCAGCAGTCCTCTTTCTGAAGTACAGACGACTGCAACTGGTAAACGACTGCAGCGCTGCAGTGCAGGCCGCTGGAATCCTGACACAAAGAAAAACGAAGGATGTGACTATGTGAAATGGCTGGAAACGCCTCCGCAGACGCTGGATGAAAAATGCCCAAAGTGTGGCAACCCGCTCGTCCTTATGGTGACCCGCTTCGGGAAAAAGATGAAGAAGTGTTCGACCGGCGGATGGGACAAAGCAACCAAGAAAGCGACAGGTTGTGAGTATGTTGAATGGATCAACGGTACGACAGAACCACTTCCTGAAAAATGTCCTGAGTGCGGAGAGTCATTGGTTCTCTATACCACGGCTGCAGGAAAGAAGATGAAAAAGTGTTCAACAGCAGGCTGGGACAGAGAAAAGAAAGTAGCAACAGGGTGCACGTATGTGGAGTGGCTAAAACCGGGAGCCATACTCGAGCAGGAACCACCTCCGGGTGAGCCTGAGGGCTAATGTATCCCTGTCATTCTTGCGCCCGCTCGCCGACGAGGCAGGCAGACGGGAATCTTGGACTATTATGAAAGTTTCTACACTCATTGATTCTGTTTTTCTGTGGGTTTCCAAATTCCGTAATCAGTTGATGACCGCGTTGTTGTCTATCAATTGGCTTGTGGTTGTCTTACTAGTCATTGGCGGATATTCCACTTTTGTCAGAGATATAAACAGCGCGATGTTTAGCATGTTCGCTCTGAAGGCAGGGGAATATGCTACGTTATTTTTTGTGCTTGTAAGCATTCCCGGAATTGCCAGGCGCTTCAGATTTAGTCACAAGCTCATTATGATCATCTCGATGTATAGAAGGCAGCTCGGGGTTCTTACGTATCTGCTTATTCTGATGCATGCGCTTATTCTTCGCATTATTCCATGGGTTACCACTCAGATCCCACTAACATTTGAGTTGTTTGTAGCAGCCGGATCACTGGCAAATATGGCGTTATTTGCCCTATTTATAACTTCCAACGACTGGAGTGTAAAAACGCTCCGAGAGTGGTGGGGGAAAATTCACACGCTCATTTACGTTGCTGTTTGGTTCATATTTCTGCATCTGGCGATTCAGGGTGTATCAAAATGGAGTGTGATTATCGGTATCACTGCAGTGCTTCAGGTGGCGTCACACATGTATTTCTACCGCAGACTTCGCTCACTGAACTGATTCGGGCTTACCGGTAATGCAGACCGGGATTTACACCGGGATCAAACGGTTGCTTCTGCTCATCCTCAGTCAGTTCATGCCGTTCAAATGAATAGCCGTTATAAAATGTTCTCTCAAGTGTAGGAGTGGACGTGATATGGATCTGATCCCGCTTCCATTTATCTTTGGACGTAAATGCGTTGTTACGGGCGGCTGGTTCTATAAACAGGTAGGTAACGGGCTTTTTCTCAAATGCACGTCCGTGATTCCCATTCATACGGTTTGCGTAGTGCATTGCGTATCTGGGTCCATATCCTACGATATCCGGCGCATAGACAAAGTAGCCGAATTCACCCTCTTCGCCTTTGACGAGTGTTGATGTGGCCTCATGTAGTGCTTTCCATGAATACTGGTCATATCCGATAAACCGGTTCAGACTTTGTATATAATTTTTTGCCCCTACGATATTGAGTCCATACATAATGGCAAACAGTACGAAGAATACTTTCGGAAATTTGGATGTGGCAAGTGAGCCAAACATAAGAAAAATAAACGGTACCAGTGGAGATACATAGTGCGTGAGCAGGTTATAGCGGTTGAGTAGGCTGAGGGCAAAATATCCGAGCAGAAAGTAGAGAAACAGCAGATATTTTTTCCTATGCACATTCTGGACAATTTGAATAAAAAGAAACGTGGCAAACAGAAAACTTGCATATATCTGTCCGTTTGGAGGGCCGAACCGTAAAAATTCTATGCGGGAATACAGATAGGTAATTCGGTCAGACAGTAGACTTGCCATCGTACTCGTGCTGTCATGTGTACCCAGATGGCGCAGTGTGTTGTTCACAAGGATATGCTCATGTCTCAAGTCAAACAGGAGGAAATTGGATAACAGGATTGGGATCAGCAAAAATGTAAGCATATGCGTCAGTTTCTTTTCGCGTATGGCGATATAGAGGGCAATAGGGAGAAGAAGGATGAGAAACGGTACACCGATAGCCATTTGAAATTGGATGATCGCCCCCAGTAAAAGAATTGATCCAAGTAAATAATTTATGTTCACTGTTTCCTCATAGCGCACCACGGTATAAAAAAAGATCGGAATCAAAAACAGTGCACCGTCGGGGTTAAACAGGGAATTGGAGTGGAACACAAAATAGAGCGAAGCGTATAGGACAGAGCACATTGCCGCTATAGATCCAAACATGCGCTTGAATACGATATACCAGGCGGCCAGTGTAAGTGTAATCAGCCCTATCCAGTACCATCCCACCACGACAGGATTTCCATTACCGAGTAGAAAGCCGGGCAGTGTGAGGTACGACCAGAGCGGTCCATGAAACAACCCTCCTACGCTTGCGCGGGGTCCTATGAGTATGAGTTTCTTTTCCAGAATTTCTTCAAACAAAAACATGTCGCGGGCTACATCGGATATAAAATTGATGTCCCCATGCAGTACGCTCCACGAGGCAAAAAACAATGTTATACCCACGATTAGCAAAAAAAGAGGAAAGAGGAACCGTTTCAGGTGCATGGTGTGAGTATACTGCTCTACAGTCAGTTACGCTATACTATTCCTATGAATCTGGAAGTTGAATACGAGAAACGCTTCGGCGCATTCCCAATATCAAATATTACCTATTATCTTATCGGCTTACAGGTTATCGGATACCTATTTTTTCTGGCAAATCCGAACAACCTAAACGCGATGATTCTTCGGGGAGATGCTGTATTTGCTGGAGACTGGTGGAGGGTATTTACGTTCATGGCAAAACCGCTTCTGTTATCGCCTATATGGGTGGTGCTTGAATGGTATTTCATGTATCTGATCGGTCAGGCATTGGAGAATGAGTGGGGGTCATATAACTACGTGGCCTATCTGATTATCGTTTATGTGGCTACAATCATCGGGGCAATTTTATTTCCTCAAACAGCGTTTTATAACGGGTTTCTGTTTTCTTCGCTGTTTTTGGCATTCGCGTATTTGAATCCTAACTTTACACTGCTCTTATTTTTCATCATTCCCATAAAGATCAAGTGGATTGCCTATCTTATGTGGATAAGCCTTGCCCGGACATTGGTGACAGGGGATTTGGCACTCAAAAGCATGGTGATACTGTCTGTTACTAATTTTATTATCTTCTTCGGACAAAGTATCTATCTGGAAGTATTAGACCGTGTGAGACATGGAGCATTTGTCCTCAAACATACGGGCGAACAGATGAAAACGTACATGCGCTGCAGCGTGTGTCATAAAACGGAAAAGGATCGGAAGATATTTTACTATTGCCACACCTGTATACCCGAAGTATGTTATTGTGAGGATCATATAAAATCCCATACTCACCGTGTGGTGAATTAATGAAGGTGGATGTACGCTGCAGTACAGACATGGGTTCCATTTGGGAGTAGTCTCAAGTCGCTATGAATACCTGTAAATGTCATTTTAAAGTGCAATGGGTAAATAATTCTTGTTGATCCGCCTTGTATGGGCGGATTTTTTTTGGCCTATTTCGATATTCTGTATAGATAGATGTGAATCTCAAAACGGAAGGAGGTGAAAAATAATATGAAAAAAATAATATTTAGTTTAGTGATAGGCGCAGCCATGTTGCTCATAACAGGTCCAGTTTTTGCAGCAAAACCTACAGTTAATTCCTGTACGACTATTCAAAGTAAAACATTGGTTGATTCCGCTGGAAGCACCATTTCACTTGGATATGATCAATGGGGATATAATTACCAGGCGAATATGTTCAATGGTTGGTATGATAATTTTTCCCGTCCGGCAATCCCGGTCACAAGTGGAGACAGTCTGATGATGAAATGGAATGATGCATGGCTAAGTAACAAAGACTGTGATGGTGATACTACGTTAGACAGACATTTTGGGTATTCAACATATATAGGTTCAGGAGCGTGGCTTACTAACCATGCTAAAGGATCGTATGAAAGTAAAACACAATACAGTTCGGATGTTACCAACACGTACAAATTCGATGTCATTTTTTCCGGCAATCATTACTACTACGACGTTGATTTAATCCAAAACGGTGACTCAATTACGGGAGCGTTAACGGACAATTACCTTCCTGCACAATATCCCAATAAAGATTTGGCAGTGATTGGAGCGTTGTCAGGTAACGATATCGTTCTTGATGTTGTGTATCCAGGTCCATCATGGGGAATCAGAACATATATTGGGATGATAGATGGATCGGGGATGATGAGTGGCACCTGGTCTGATGATGGTACTGATAACGCTTCTGGAACTTGGTCAACATCAGCTGGTAACGCAACAACAACATACAAAACATGTGAATGGAGTGATTTTGTAAAAATTGTTGCAGTCCCGACATCATCTAAGTTGGATGGGGTTAATTGGACAACAGCTGAGGACGTAGAAATCGGTCCTGCGATATGGGGTGATTTTGCGATCATTCAAGAAGTCAGCGATGATCCATGTGGAGAATTTGATTTGATGAATTATAAGAGTCAACTGAGATCAGGGTTGGGGAATTGGAGTAAGTAATTAGGTAACGAATACACGAAGGGATGTGTACGAAACCCGCTACGGAAATTGCGTCCGGGCGGGTTTTATCGTATCTATTTCTTCTTTTTGTAGATATACGCAAGCGCATCCGTGGTCTTTTCAAATATCCTGTTGTGCTTTGTATACCGGTCAAAGTATGGTGTCTTTTCTAATTCTAGCCGTACTTCCTCAGATAACCCGACGAAATAGACGAGTGCGCTATGCCTCTCAAACAGTTCTATGATTTCCTCAAGCATCAGGATACCGTCGGGATCGATATACGACACGGTGCGAAAACGTAGAATCACGTTATGTGCCTTTGGTGCCAACTGGTGGATACGAAGCAAATGCGCATCACGGTTCAGGTAGGTGAGGTCGGTATTAAACGAATATACAAACGGATCTCCTCCGTTTTCCAGTTCATGCAGATTTTCATCTGTGAGTCTGTTTGTGAGTTTCTTGTTGTGATTCACGAGTATCTCATAATCGCCGATGCTCAGCCTCTGTACTTGTCTAAGCAGTAGGATGATAGATCCCAAGCTTACGGCAATAATGGGATCAGCGGCAATTGTTACAACACCGACGATCAAGGATATGACAAATGATGGTTTATCGTGTTTGAAAAGAAAAGCAAAATGTTCCTGCTCCACCATATTAATGGCGACATTTACGAGAATGGCGGCGATAATAGGAAGTGGCAGGTATTGGAACATGCCAAAAAACGCTACGGAGATAATACCTATCGTTATTGCAGATATGAGAGCGGAAATCCTGCTGCTTGCGCCTGTCTTTATATTTAAACTGGTGCGGGCAAGCGCAGCAGTCACGGGTATGCCTCCCATAAGACCGCTCGTTATATTGGCAAGCGCCAGCGCGAGCATTTCACGCCGCTGGTGGAACCGGGTTTTCGTCATGAGATTAGCTACTTTCGCAGAAAGCATCGTTTCGATAATTGCGATTATGGCAATCACTGATGCTCCCTGAAACAGGTAGGGAGACATGGAGAACTTCGGAAGTGCAGACGGAAACAGCTGTAAGGTCAATGCTCCATATTTTGAGAACAGTGTGGGAACCGCAATGGGGAAAAGTCCATTCGTAGATGCATATCCTACTGCTATACCCATGAGGGACAGTACGATTGCTCCTGGCACTGTTGGTGCTTTCTTTTTTACTGTGATAAGAAAAAGTAATCCGATAACAAACAGCACAACAGATTCTATCCTGGCCTCAGGCAACACCTTGAGCGACTCCATAATGTTCAGTATTAAACTCTCATGCGTGTGATGTGGTGTGAGCGCGAATGCGTTATTCAGTTGTCCAAGCCCGATGATGAACGCGACCCCAAGGGTAAATCCGTGGATGACGGCACCGGGAATATAGATCAGGTACTTATGGAAATTAAACGCCCATGCGATAAGAATCAGAAAACCGGCAAAAATGGTGAGCACCGGTGCCATGGCAACGCCGTGAGACAGTACAAATGTGAGGATCAGTCCCGAAAGTGCCCCGGTAGGTCCGATGATGTTATACGCAGATCCCGCAAACAGTGCCGCAACAACACCGCCCCAGAATGCCGAGAGTACACCGATGACAGGACTGACTCCGGAGGCGAGAGCGAGGGAAATAGACAGTGGTATAGATACGAGTCCGACTGTGATTCCAGGCTTCATGTTTATCTGTGTTTTTTTAGAATAGTGTTCAATTTTCTTTTTCATAGGTAATTCTATATCCATCTTACTCCGGTTTACAGTCCCTTGGGACGAAAAAGCGGATTAGATGGGTATATACTCGAAAACTTAGTTGCACACCTGAGTTTTTGTAGTGTGGGACGTATTGTACTCCTTTGTACAACACGTTTACAAATGCTCAGATTGCGAGAGTAAAAACTTTTATCTTTGAGGTAGCACCGGAGACGAGTTTCACTTGGGATTTCTTTACCTGAAAGTGTATGGCAAGTGCTTCCAATACCGCTTTGTTCGCTTTACCCTCCAGAGGCGGAGCGTTCACATAGACATGCAGAGTGCCAAGTAAATCTTCCTCTATGCGTGGTCTTCTAGCGTTTGGGTGGGCTATGACTGTAACTTTCATAAAAATATTCGGGTATTTGTAATATTTCGTACAATTATTTATAGTACGTATATGAAACAACTACACTTCCACATCAGTATAAACGCTCCGAGAGAAAAAGTCTGGGACGCTGTTATAGGCAAAGATACCTATCCGATGTGGACAGAAGTGTTTTCCCCGGGATCAGATATTGAAGGTTCGTGGGAACGGGGCTCAAAAATAAGGTTTGTCGGCCCGAATGAATTTGGCAAAAAGGACGGTATGTCCAGTGAGATTGCAGAGAACAGACTTCATGAATATATTTCTATTCGCCATCTGGGCATTATAAAGAATGGCGTGGAGGACATCACCAGTGAAGAAGTCAAAAAATGGACGCCATCAAATGAAAACTACACGTTCAGAGATTTGGGAACGACGACAGAATTTGTAGTTGATATCGATGTCCCTGAAGAGATGGCGGGTATGTTTACAGATCTGTGGAACAAAGCATTATCGAAACTCAAAGAGGTGGCGGAAACAGGCACAAGTCACACGATCAGTGTACTGGCGTATGTGAAAGCGCCGATTGAAACGGTATGGAATTGTTACAACGATCCGTCTCATGTGACGAAATGGGCATTTGCTTCCGATGATTGGGAAGCTCCGAGTGCTACGTGCGATTTACGCGTTGGCGGATCGTTTACCACGGTCATGGCTTCCAAGGATGGGAAGAACAAATTTGACTTCACTGGGACATACACGAAAGTAGATACCCATAAACAGATAGACTACAGCATGGAAGATGGTCGCAAAGTCACAGTCACATTTGTCCCACGAGAGAAGTCTGTTCAGGTGGTGGTAACGTTCGAGATGGAAAATGAGAACTCGAGACAGTTGCAGCGAGATGGGTGGCAGGCGATTTTGAATAATTTCAAAAAGCACGCAGAAGTTGCGCACGAATAACCGGGCAGGCGTTGGCACAGTTTTGACATATACTATAAGACAGTATATCATTGTATACCTATGCCGATTGCCGTTGTTGTTGCCGCACTTCTTTCATTTTTCGTTGCTGTTGGTGTCAGAAATTTTCCGTACACAGCAAAACGAATCGCACCGACTCCGACTGTATCGATTCCATCTGTCATCGTGACGCCTTCAGAGGATCCATCTGTATCGTCCGAAACGTTTCCATCGAACACCCCGAACCCATCATCTTCTAGAATCGTTACAAAGACCCCAACGCCCACACCCAAAGCAGTACAATATGCCACGTCCACGCCATCACCGGTTATACGAACATTCACCAGTACACCGATCCCCAGTTCAGACACCAGTGCTCCGACGTTTGATTACATGACAGGACCGGCAGAAGGATCAACAGTGACATTTAACAGCTTCTGTTTTCCGATGAAGTTCAGCGATGCATCGTCGCCTATCACTGTGCGCTACGGCATGGATGCGGGTTCACCGAGTGATTGGAATCAAAATTACGCTCCCTGTTTTTCATCGGTATCAAATGGTTCTCACACGTTTATGGTTCAGGCAAAAGATGGAGTAGGGAATATATCAGAACTTGTGAAGCGAAATTTTATAGTGGATGTTGCAAACCCGACCAATCAGATCACCCAATCGCCGACACCGACGCCCACCACACAGGCAACACAGTAGAAGCGTGTATACATGGCATATGGGACAGGAAGAGAAATACATATCAGCATTGGAAAAACTTGGTGTACAAGTGGAACTGATAGCATCAAAGCGAAAGGATAACCTTCAGGGATTTCTGTTTCGTTTTCAGATGAAGGGTAATACTGTTCCAAAAGATATAGCGTCCGTTCTCGGCAATTTTATTGCGGATGCAGGCTATTCATATTCAGTGACACTCAATGACAACGAATACGGCTCTCATAAAGTTGATGGTATCGATGGATCGGTATATCCGCGCGACAATGGAGAAAACAGCATTGCCAGATACGGAAAAAATCCGTTGGTAGCAATAGATGCTGCAATGGAGCGTGTGAGAAATAATCTCGTATCATCGTTTGCCCAGGAGAGGGCGTTGCATGAAGAAGAAGAAACGAGGATGCCACTCGATATGGATCGTAATGCAGCGATTTTTACTGAGGAAAACGCACAGTTTCATTTTGATCTGGAATCAGTCGAAGTTCAGTACCACCCGACCAGCTGGGCATTCGCGGAAAGATAATCCCTATGACCGAACGATTTTTACCACCAAATTATGATGTACACAGGGTATCTATCGGTGGATTTGATATATCTGTCTGCCGTGCAAATGTGTTGTCGTACTATTCCGGTGCTGCAATATTTGTCCTATCAGATTCAATTCAACAAATGCATGCGGGTTTGTACTATAAAGTGCTGGGTGCCGGTCCGTGTGTGGATGGATTTTCTATAGATGCAAATGGTGAAGCGCATATGTACCATGTGTCTCCAAAGTATTTTAGAGACGTAATTCCGGAAATCGATGGTGGGTATGGTGGGTTGATTGGTGGTTCAGTTAGGGATTTTGAGCCATATCATCCTGTCGTGCAATCGAATTTTATGGGCGTTGAAGGGTATCCGATGAGTTTCCTCGTCCGTATGCTTTCAGAATCTTCTATGGAGGTGTTTTATCAGGCCGGACACTAGGATATGACAGAGCGACCTAAACCATCAGAGATACCGGCACCGATGTATGAGACGTTCAATATCGGGAATCTTTGTGGTGTTGTCCATCAGGAATCTCCGGCAGGCAATCTTATACCGGCGGATATAGATATGGCAGTAGCTGGTGCTGTGAGCGTTTTGGTAAACAGATATGCACTACGGGACGTGCAGTGTATTGACCTAGGGGGCGGCTTGGGTGTTGGCTTCAAAACCGTTAGATCAATTCTTCCACGATTCGTAAACAGTCGCATTACCTGCACAGTGACTAATAAGGAACAGTTTAATGCACAAGATAGCGTGAGAACATTGGAAATTCTTAGAACATACAGTCAGAGCGATCCTGAAGGTGCTGAAAGTCTATTGGGTCATTGGTTCAGTTGCCCATCGGCTTCCGAATTGGCAATGGCTCGAAGATCAAGGGCAGATATCACCTATGTTTCAGAACTGGATACCACTGCTCTGGTTAGATTAAAAGAACAGATTGCTCCGGAGGGATTTCATCTGGTGCATGAATACTTCGGTGGACTGGAGCATCATCATCACCAGCGACAGGCAATGCAAGCGGTTATGGAATCTCTCCACCCAAAGCTAGGTATGCTTATTACGGGTTTTAACTCACTGTTATACTGGGAATCGCTGCATGAATGGGAAACGCGTGGGATTACTGTGTACGGTGCGTACCCGGAGCATCAATTTATGACCACACAGATTCTCATTCTCGCGTATCCTGATGCGCCGATTGCGCCACTGGAACGTCAGTTGGGGTATATGCAGCGGATAAATACAGAGTCTTATCGTGCGCCTACCGCAGACAATCAGGCGCCAATGTAAATCCTGCAGCCTTCGCTTCCGTCTCGCTGCAAAAAAACTGTTCACCCATGTCCGCATCAAGTACGATTTGATTATAGTGCCGGCATGTGGGTAGGTGATAATAATAAGTATAGGTTGCCTTATCGATATTCCCTTTGATGGTACAGTTGGCAGAAGGGGGAGTTGGGGCAATGTTTTTACACAGGGATGAATGGATTCCTCGCTTCGCATCTGTGGCTTCTTTATATGCGATTTTCAGAGCATTTGATTTACTGTTTGCCGTATAGTCTGGTCGGGCAAATCCACGTTTGAGCATTTGCTCGTTTACGGGTGTCGTTCCGACATACACAAGTCCCATGCGCCTGCCATAGGTATCCCGTTTCTCATCGGTGATTTGGATTTGTTTTCCAAGCACAAGTGATTCCAGAAGTTTTTTCGCGTCCTCAGCGCCACATCTCTCGGTTTCAGGAGCATCCGCGCCCAGTAAACGCACCCGTTGCCCATCACCGAGGGTAAACGTATCCCCGTCATGCACATCTACCACCGTGGATTCCTTTTGTTTGGAGAGGACGAAATACCCATTAAGAAGTATTGAGGCTAAAAGCAGTATGGATAGTGCATATCCACCCAACCGTTTCATGTATTTATCATAGCATAATATCCTCTTTGCATTGTTATAATGCTCTAAAATTAGCACTCGAATTAATCCGTTGCTAATTAAGAAGTCATTTGTTATATTCAAGAAAAATATACTGGCGAAGTATACCTAGAGCGACTCCAATCAAGCCTCCCCGTAAAAACTTCGCGAACAAAATATGAAAATTTATATATTTGGTGCCGGTGCGTCATTAGGATCTCAGAATAATGAATATCCACTATCCTCCCCATTAAGGGCTCCGTTAATAGATGAGCTATTCGATGGTCGATATAAAGAGCATTCGCTCTATATGCTCACATCTAGCGAGCTAGGTGTGTTCAGACAAGAAATAGTTTTGCAAAAGAATAATTCTGTTGAAGAATGGTTAGGAGAAAAATGGAAAAAAATTGAAGAAATTAAATCACCCATACATAAAAAATCCCAGTTAAGACTTTTTGGCAGGATCGTTATGTACATTTGGAATACTCTAAGAAATGTCTCAAATACTTATAGCGCAAATAATATTTATAGATCTTTTCTGAATAGTCTTTACGTAGAAGATGAAGAGTTTGGAATAATAAACTTTAATTATGACACTCTGTTGGATAGGGCATATGAAGAAGTTTTTCACACGAGTTTTTTGAGCATGAGTAGCTATCTTGAAGCAAACTTTATTAAGCCTCACGGATCTGTTAACTGGGTAATTGAAAAGCGAGAAAATGATCCGATAGTTCCGACCAATAGTGATATGAAAACTCGGATTGATTTAGCTATGGATAATTTTTTCATGAATGGAGCGATTCCTATTAAAACATTGCGGGTATTACGTCCATCTCTCGAGCAAATTCGTTATACAGATATTGCAAACGTATGGGATAATTTAAGAATGGATTATTTCTATCCACTGGTATTTTTACCACTTGCTCAGAAGAAATTAGACCATTTTATAAATTTTTACGAACAAGTTATTGAAAAAGGTAAAGAAATGGTTAAACAAGCTGATGAAATTTATATAATCGGTTATAGAGCAAAGGACGATATAATAAAAGATCTTTTATCACATATCCCAAAAAAACCAGTTTTACATGTAGTATCTTTCAATGAAGCGGAAACGATATCAGATAACATTCGGAGTTGGGCGCCTAATTTTCAGAAAGGTAAAATAATAAATGGAGGGTTTTCAGAATTTAATAGACTTCATTCTCTAATATAATCCATGGAATCGTAACATATACTAAGTGTGAAATAGCTAGACACATCAGAAAATAGCGAAACTAACTCACATGAATCGATTCATGTGTATTGAGTAGAATCATAACTATAAATCAGGTTTTCATGCTACAATTATCCCCAGAATCACACACGATTGATGAAAGAATATCTATACTTCAATGAATGAATATGACATGTCTCCAAATTTCGTAGAAGAAGCGATGGATAGGTTGCATCCGTTGTTTGGCAAAGATGCCAAACGGGCGAAGCCGTCGATAGCAATACTTCGAACTGCAATTGCTAATTGGATATCACCTGATGCTCCATGGTCAGTGCTTAAAGGTCAATATGTGTTGGATATTGCCTCAGGATCATTGGCGAGTGAGTATCCTCCGTGGTTTTCCAGAACCTGTGCCGTATTTGGTGCCCAGGTATTTTCAGTCGATGTAAAACCACAGGAGGGGGTTGACGCGAGACTGCTTCATTGGGTTAGTGCGGATGTTATTCAAACGGTTATAAGTGGTGGCTTACGAAGTATCCCTATTCTTTCTGGCAGAACATTCGACCTCATACACTCACATCGCTTTGTTGGTTCTAATCCTGATTTTGATGCGCTCAGAGTACTATCAGCCAGAGGTGTGCAGTTGGATGATTTTAGGGAAAAATTTCTTCGGCAGGCATATGATCTTCTTGCTCCTGATGGATACATGGATGTAGATATTCGGTAATTAATTCCTTTAGACCTAGACATATCGGGATTTCAAAATATAATACTTTTGACGTAGAGTTAGGTTATAAAATAAGACCTATAGTTTGACTTCCTGGCTGGATTTTGGTATTATTCGATTCAAATTATCCGACTATTATGACAGTTGAAATTTCAGCAGAATTACATTTTGCGAAAAATTGGGTCGAAGGCACAGATAACTACTTTCCTGATGCATCGATAGATGAACGTTTACGTGTTTTAGGTGTACTTGACGGTTGTCCAAATCCTTCAATGGTAGCTGAAACCTTCGGTGGGAATGAAAAGACAATTCAACGGTATGCTGAATGTAACCTTGTGGGTGGTTGGATCTTGGAAAAGGCAAAAGAATTGAACCCAAGCCTATATGAATTATTACATCAATCAGAAAAAAGACCATCAGCAGAAATCCCGTTTAATTTCGATCCACGAGCAGTTCCAAGTGAATATATCCACACAGTTCCGGAAGGCTCTGTTCCTGTGCGGTATGCTGCTGCACGAGTATTAATTGAGCAATTCGGACGAACACCCGGTTGGCAAATTGGATCTGAACGCGTCAGAAAAGGTTTTAAAATTTTAGAAGATTCACTTATTCTTTCTGTGTCACCACAGGAATTTCTGGGACGGTTAGCCGAGGGAGTTACAAATGCTGATGCTGACGAGGACGCTGTATTAAGTCATATGTTCGCCATCGAATCCGAGGAGGAGGGGAACATATTTTTGCTGAAAAAACTGGTAGCAGCAGTACAGACATATTCTCCAAAATTATGGAGACGGTATTCGGGAATGTCACAGGAACAAAAATTGGAAATTGGAGTAACGACAGAAGATATTGATCGCTTTTCTCATGAGGATTTTCCAAATTACAGCGTTTTGGAACGAGCGCAGGTGATCGAAAGTATTACATCTTCACTTCTTCAATACCCTGAACTCGGAAAATATGCAGATACATTTTTTGATACGTATATAAAATACTGTCAAATCGTAAGGGGTAACGTAGCACAGGAATTTGAAGCTGTTTTTAGAAATACAGGATCCAGAGCCAGTGTATTAGCGTTGCCATTATTGCCATCAGAAGCGAGTGAGTTTATAATTGTGAATCCTCTCGATCGTGAAACGCCTGCCAAATATCATATATTCTTCGCGCATACCCCGGAGATTGCTGAGAAGATTTTAGAGGAATATGGAACTACACGCGATGAAAGCAACTCAAGACTCTACGAGGTCGGCGTAAAGTTTGTTAAACCTAACACAAACACAGCAAGATCATTTGAATGGCAGAATAATTAAAACCGTATATTACTTCAATAGCATGCATAGTGTGGGAATACCAAGAGTATGCATAATAACTCACATGAATCGATTCATGTGAGTCGGGTGGAATCATAACAATAAATCTTCTTTTCATGCTACAATTATCCCCATGAATCTGAAAATCGGCATCGTTGGGTTGGCAAACGTGGGGAAGTCTACTTTATTTAATGCGCTGCTTAAAAAACAGCAGGCGTTGGCTGCCAACTATCCATTCGCAACGATTGAACCAAATATAGGTGTTGTCCCGGTACCTGATGAACGTCTTGCTAAGCTAGCCGAGATTACCAAAGAGGAAGAAAAGCTGGAAAAATTGCCTCCGCTTGTACCCGCTGTTGTTGAGTTTGTGGATATTGCGGGACTGGTGAAAGGAGCGTCAGAAGGGCAGGGGTTGGGGAACAAATTTTTGTCCCACATACGCGAGGTAAACATTATTTGCCATGTGCTGCGATTTTTTGAAGATCCCAATATCGTCCACGTCGAGGGAGCGCCAGATGCCGGACGTGACCGGGAGATTGTGGAAACAGAGCTGATTTTGTCTGACTTACAGACCCTGAGCAAACAAACTGAACCGAAAATGAACGCGACGAAAGAGGATCGCGCACGCTTTGAACTGGTCAAGCGCCTCAAACCTGAGCTCGATGCAGGCAAACTGGCCCGCACGGTCATTACCGATCCCGATGAGTGGGAACTGCTTGTGCCGCTCCAGCTTTTGACCATGAAACCGATTCTCTATATCGGGAATGTGTCCGAGGGCCAACTGGCGACACCGCCATCTACGCCGATTTCACCGATCGTGTTTATCTGTGCACAGACGGAATCTGAGCTCGCTGGTATGAATGCAGATGAGCAGACAGAGTATCTTGCCTCTCTCGGCGTTACGGCATCGGGACTGGATCTGTTGATCCGTAAAGCATATGAGACGCTTGGCCTCATCTCATTTTTGACCTGCGGGGAAAAAGAGGTGCGGGCATGGACGATAGAAAAGGGTATGAAGGCGCCGGCTGCTGCTGGCACGATCCATACGGATTTTGAAAAGAAGTTTATCAAATCTGATACGGTTTCTTATGGCGATTTCACCACACTCCGTGGCTGGAAAGCAGCTCGCGAGCACGGCAAAGCTCGGTTTGAAGGAAAAGAGTACATAGTACAGGACGGCGATGTCATTGAATTCAAAATCGGCGCGTAATTCTGCGATTGTCTGGTAGAGTTGCCAACTCTCTCTTGCCTCAAAAAGCGCTTCATGGTATCATTAAACCCTTATGCGTAATTACGAATTGATGGTTTTATTTGCACCGACCGTAGAGGTCACAGAAAAGTCCGCCAAGGAAATGGTGGAAAAAATGGTAGCGGGAGAGGCAACCGTAACAGAAGTTGCACTTCTTGGGAAAAAGAAGATGGCATACGTCATCAAAAAATTCTCAGAAGCCATCTATGTCACAGCTCAGCTTGAAGGCGAGCATGTGCATGTCAATGAATTGGAAAAGAAAGTACAAATGGGTACAGATGTAATCCGATTCCTGTTGATAGCCAAAAAGTAATATGTCTTCCAGAAGTTTAAATAAAGTACAACTGATTGGAAACCTCACCCGTGATCCGGAACTCCGATACACACCTACCGGCGCAGCTGTCTGTACACTTGGTCTTGCCACCAACCGCACTTGGACCACAGAATCAGGTGAGAAAAAAGAAGAAACAGAATTCCATCGCGTCGTTGCGTGGAATAAGCTTGCCGAACTTTGCAGCCAACTGCTCGCGAAGGGTCGAAAAATTTTTGTGGAAGGTCGGCTCAGGACAAACACATGGACAGGTCAGGACGGCTCACAGAGAAATACCACAGAAGTAGTCATCGAAGACATGATCATTCTTGATTCAAAGCGAACAGGCGGTGCTGAAGGTGGGGAAGGGGAAGGTGTGTCACTCTCACAACCGGTCCAGTCCACACCTGCTCCGGTTACGAAAAAGCCGGCAACAACACAGCCAGAAAAGACTTCTGCACCGACCCCGATTCAATCGGGGCCGACAGGTTCAGAAGATATAAACCCGGATGATATTCCGTTTTAATAAAGGAGCCATATGAAACCAAAGAAAAAGCAGAAAAGACTACGACCGGTTGCACGAAATTGCAATTTTTGTGACAACAACACGGTGCCTGATTACAAAGACGTCACCATGCTGGGTAAATTCATGACAGAGCGCGGTAAGGTATTGGCAAGTAGCCGAACCGGCATTTGCAGCAGACATCAGAGAGATGTCATGCGAGTCATCAAACAGGCCAGACACGTGGCTTTGTTGCCGTTTATCGTACGGGCATAATAGTCACGTAGTATCCTGAATTCAGGATGAAAATTGGCGTTTACCTGACGGATTCTCCCCATTTACAGCACGGAAGTGTTATTGATAGTATGGACTAATCCGTTGGTATCTCTATGAAATCAGTACCGTTTTCATCAGTGCGTAAGTACATACTTCTTATCTCATTTTGTATTATCTGTGTCAGTATCGGGTACCGATTTGGGCAAAAGAATCCGACCATATCCACCGAAGTAGGCAACCGGCCGGTCGTAAACCAGGAAAATTCTTCAGGATCCACCGTGGATTTTTCACTGTTCTGGGAAGTATGGAAACGATTGTCCCAGACCTACATAGACCGCGCGAATATGGATACCCAGAAGATGGTATACGGTGCTATCTCAGGCATGGTCTCATCACTTGGAGATCCCTATACGATGTTTCTACCACCGACAGAGAACAAAGACTTTAAAGAGGAACTGGGAGGCCAATTTGAGGGCATTGGAGCACAACTCGGCATAAAGGATAACACCATTATGGTGGTAGCCCCCATCAAAGATAATCCGGCGGAAAAAGCAGGCATCCGGGCTGGCGACTATATCCTTAAAGTAAACGGTGAAGACACATCCGGCTGGACGGTAGCTCAGGCTGTTACAAAAATCCGTGGGCCGCGCGGTACCACAGTAAATCTGACGATACTCCACGAAAAAGAATCTAAAACGGTGGAGGTAAGTATTGTACGAAACACAATTGTTGTTGCCTCTGTGGACTCCTGGATGAAGACACCGTCGGAAATCAAGGAAATATCCGGAGTTCCGGCGATCAAGAATTTGATTAGTTCAGGCAGCAAGGTCGCATATATCCGGCTCTCCCGATTTGGCGACAGGACCAGTGATGAGTGGGACAAAGCTGTCACATCAGTGGCAAATGCACAGGCCAAGGATCCGTCACTCAAGGGACTCATATTTGATCTCAGAAACAATCCCGGCGGCTATCTGGAAGGCGCTGTATATATAGGCAGTGAATTTGTCACCAAAGGAAATATCGCGTCTCAGCAAAACAGCAACGGGACGGTAGAGGAATATCCTGTTCTTCGCAAAGGAAAACTGCTTACCATCCCGATGGTGGTGCTGGTAAATAAAGGAAGCGCGTCGGCCGCGGAAATTGTGGCGGGAGCTCTCCGTGATTATAACCGTGCCAAACTGGTTGGTGAAGTCACATTTGGCAAAGGCTCTGTTCAGACTCCTGAAGATCTTCCGGGTGGAGCCGGCATTCATATCACCACAGGTAAATGGTTGCTTCCGAAGGGAGACTGGATTCACAAAAAGGGTGTCACTCCCGATGTGCTCGTAGAGATGGAAAGTTTTGACGCGACGGCGGATGCACAACTTGCAAAAGCCGTGGAAATGTTATTACAATAATCTTCTAAAATAGTACAGAAATGTAGTTCATGTTGTCATAAGGAAGGAGGATCATGAAATCTACAGCTAAAAAACAAAATGTTGTTCTTATCATTGCAATTGCGTGCGTCGCAGTTGGTACCATAGTTGCCTCGGGTACGTTCGGACTTAATTGGTCCTATGTGGAGCGCTTCATAAAACTACCCGCAGCGCCAACAAAAGGGTTTGCCCAATTATCAGGTGAAAAGGTAAAGGTAGTCTCAGAAGAATCTGTGGTTATTGATGTGGTGGACAAAGTATCCCCGTCGGTTGTGACAATCGGTATCACAAAGACACGTCGTGTAGGAGATATATTCCAGATAGATCCGTTTGACCCCTTTGCTCCCTTTCGGGCGCCGACGGGAGGCAAACAGCAGAAAATCGAACAGGATATCGGGAGCGGCTTTATTGTGGCAGCAGACGGCCTTATCGTGACCAACAAACACGTTGTGTCAGATCCTGATGCCACCTATAAAGTCATCACCAAGGATGATAAATCCTTCGAAGTGACAAAAATTTATCGAGATCCCGTTAATGATCTCGCACTGCTGAAAATTTCGGCAAGTGGGCTTCCTGTCGTGGATATGGGAGACTCCTCAAAGATCAAAGTAGGACAACTTGCCATCGCCATCGGTACTGCCTTGGGAGAATTTAGAAACACAGTAACGACGGGGGTGATATCTGGCATGGGACGTGGTATTACAGCAGGAAGTCCGTTCGTGGGAGACGCAGAGCGGCTTGATAATGTCATCCAGACAGATGCCGCGATCAATTTCGGTAATTCCGGCGGACCGCTTCTCAACTCATCGGGTCAGGTCGTGGGTGTAAATACCGCCGTATCATCAGACGGCCAAAATATAGGATTTGCCTTGCCGATCAACGTGATTAAAGATGCCATAACAAACTTTAACCAGACAGGCCAATTTGACCGCCCATATCTGGGTGTACGGTATAAACTGGTTACCCGGGATGTTGCCCTTCTTAACGACGTGCCGGAAGGGGCATACATCATAGAAGTAGTACCCGACAGCCCAGCTGAAAATGCAGGAATCAAAGAAGAAGATATCGTTACTAAAATAGACGGTGTCAGACTCTCAGGAGATAATGCTGAGCTGTCAAAGCACATAAGCAAGAAAAAAGTTGGAGACACCATTTCCGTGACTGTCTACCGGGACTCCCAGGAAGAAACCGTTTCCGTGCGGCTGGGGAACCAATCGGATCAATAACATGTCTGAACGCTATGTCTATGAAGGGTCGGCAGATGCCACAATCCTGACACTAGCTGATTTTTCTATACCGCTTGAGCCGGATCAGCTAGGGGAGTATGCGCCATTTGAGCTAGTTACCAGGCAAACATTCACGTCCTTTATAATCCGGAGCTTTGCGGAGTCCAGAGGGAAGCTGAATTTTCAGGCCATATTCTGCCAGCTAACGGAAAATCATAGTGGATTCCAGGTTCGAAACACGCTTGTTGGGCTGCTGCGTGTTACCCCGCGTGTCGCGGAAATATTAACTCCCCATGAGCAGCTGCAGTTATACACCGCCTATGATGGATTTGCAGATGTTCCCACGCATAAAGTGAAGATTGCGCAACACCTGTTTCCCGAAAAGAGGATCATACATAGAAAGTTTGATGAGTATCAATTCAACACGGGACTTAACACGCAGCTGAAATCTCTGTGTAAATTTATGGATGAGAGGGAATACGCATTTCAGTTTTCTCCGGATATGTCTTACAGGGAATTTGCGGCCCGGAGAGATAAAATGACGTTGCTTTCGAAGTGACAATTATGCCTGTGACGTGACCATTGCTTCGGTAATCTTCTGCATCTTTCCGCCGACGATATCATCGAGGTTATGCCAGCTTTTGTTGATGCGGTGATCGGTTACCCGGTTTTGCGGATAGTTATAGGTGCGGATCTTTTCGGCACGCATCCCGCGACCGATGACACTGCGGGCTGCGCCGATTGTTGCGGCTGCTTTCAGTTCCTGCATTTCCCACAGTTTGGCACGAAGCATCGTGAGTGCAACTTGCCGATTTTGGAACTGGTCGCGTTCAATCTGGCATGACACGACGATACCTGTCGGTTTATGTCGGAGACGTGCTGCAGAGCTTACTTTATTTACGTTTTGTCCTCCTGCACCACCGCTCCGGAAAAAATCCCACTCTATATCTTCATTGCGTATGACGACCTCTGTTTCCGGTATTTCAGGGAGAACAGCAACGGTTGCTGTTGATGTATGTATACGACCTGCACGCTCTGTTGTGGGTACACGTTGTACTCTGTGGGTTCCTGCTTCATATTGGAGCTTTTCAAATGCGCTGGGACCTTTTATCCGTATCGCATTTTCGGATACTTCATCTACTTTCCACCCGATGATATTAGCGTAGCGAGTATACATCCGCATAAGGTCTGTAGCCCAAATCTTCGCTTCGTCTCCACCTGGACCTGCTCGAAATTCTAATATAGCTACGTTGTTGTTATATGACATAATAACCTACACTCAAAATCCAAATACCAAAAAGGAAAAATTTAGATTTGGACATTGTGATTTGGAAATTTTGGGTATCTACTTAATACCCATCAACATGTCCTTGAGGGATTTCTGATTCTTGAGGCTTGCGACTCGCTCTTCTTTCTTTTTCTTCTTTTCAGCCAGTTCGCCGGCTTTTGCGGCTGCGGCTTTCTGTTTCTGTTGGAATTTCTCCACGCGACCGAGCGTATCGACGAACTTCATTTCACCGGTATAGAACGGATGGCACTTTGAGCAGATATCAACGTGGATATCTTTTCGGGTGGATCCTACGGTAAATTTGTTCCCACAGGAACACACAACACTTGCGTCGCTGAACCATTGTGGGTGAATCGTCGTTTTCATAAGATATTTATTATATCATTCCCGTGGCCATTCTGTCTATTATCAGTGCGTATCAGTAGAATCACCCTTGCCGTAGAGTGCGGCTATCACATCCTTGGTATGCGCATTATGCCGCTTCACGGGATGAGGTGATAGTACGATGGGGACATCTTCAAAAGGCTCTTTGATGCGCCGAAGTTTGTGAATAGGATGATAGTGAAGCCGTCCTTCTGCAATATAAATACCAACAAAGATAAGTATTGCACCGGTGATAAACGGGCGGGTGATAGGCTCACTCAGGACAAAATACCCCAGAATAGTCCCGATAATCGGATCCAGATGTGCGATAAGCGATGTATCTGTTGCGGATATTTTTGATAACCCCCACGCAAAGAGTGAATACGCAATCGCACTGGAAAATAAAGATCCGTACGCTATGCCCATAAAACCCCGCCAATCGAGGGAAGGTATCAGATGGGGGATGGTGATGTACTCATGCACAGCAAGTGGGAGGAAGCTGGCAGCCCCGATGATAAATGCCCAAAAGGTAAATGTGAGTGGATTATATTTTTGTAAAATATTTCTACCGATAATAGTCTGGATCACGGCGCAGAGTATTGCCAGTACCATAAACAGATTGCCTGACACCGTTCCATCAATTTCATGAGCCTGGAGCGGTTGCAGTATTATGACTCCAAGTCCTGCTGCGCCAAACAGAAAACCTGAGAGCTTTCTGAAGCTGACTTTCTCGCGAAGAAAGGTATGAGCCAGAAAGAGCGTGAGGATAGGCGCTCCTGAAGCAATGATTGTGGCATTTATCGCATAGGTACGCTGTAATCCAAGAAAGTAAAAAATGATATTTCCCGTTATGCCGCTTAATGCATAGGCAACGAGTGCCCAGAGATCGCGCCGTTCATGGAGATGCAGTTGAGCCTTCTTTCCGAGAAGCGGCAGTATGAGAAGCGGAGCAATGGCAAACCGGAGAAACGCGAGGGTAAACGGAGGGATGTTCGTCAGAGATATTTTAAAAATAACAGACGCAGCACTCCAAATGATATTCGCTACAATGATGGCTCCAAATGCTTTTTGAACGGTAGTAAATCTCATAATAGTATGTATGTCATTGCGAAGAATCCTGAGATTCTCGAAGGTGATGAAGCAATCTCAACCCCTCCGTATATAACAATATACTACTTAGGGATTTTCTGGTAGGGATGTATCTATTTTTTTAATTTTTCTATCACCTGCTCAATGGTCAGTTCATCCTGCTGTCTGGTCGCCATGGTCTTCAGTTTTACCACGCCACGACCGGCCTCATCAGGTCCCTGTACGATCAGGTAGCGCACGCCTTTATTGTCCGCATATTTCATCTGCTTATCGAGCTTTACGTCACAGTCAGGATAGATATCGGTGGCAATACCCGCAGCGCGAAGTTTCATCGTAATTTCCTGGGCGTTTTTGAGCAGCTCCGGTGCAAAAATCGTGACCACAACATCTGTGGTTGTGGTAAGCGGGGGGAACAGATTCAGGTCTTCCATCGCCACCAGCGTCCTGTCAAATCCGACGGCAAAGCCGACGCCGGGAACGTTTCTTTTAGAAAATCTGCCGACCAAACTGTCAAAGCGCTCACAACCGCAGAGTGACCCGGTGGGGAAATTTTCATCTATGATTTCCCAAATTGTTCCGGTGGAGTAGGAAAAAGACCGTGCGAGCGTCGGCTCGAAACGGTAATTATCTTTCATCCCGTAGGTATCCAGGTAATCAAATATCTTTTGTAATTCGGCGTTGGGCTTCTTATTTTTTGTATCAGACAGCAGCTTCTCGGCATCTTCCTTCGAATATCCTTTTTGGACCAGTTCTTTGACCACACCTTCGTCGCCGATTTTTGCCAGTTTATCGATGGCAACGATCGCTTCATAGGGAACGCCGGCATAGAGTGCACGGTCGTTAATAAGGGCAATCGGCCGCTTGAATCCAAGGTTTTTGAAAATCTGAATCGTCAGGGCGACCGTTTCTGCGTCTGCTGTTCTGTTATCTACGCCAAAGATATCGGCATCACACTGTAAAAACTCGCGGAATCGTCCTTTCTGCGGTTTTTCACTTCTCCACACAGTCTGGATCTGATAGCGCTTAAATGGCAGTTTTATTTCTTCTGGATACTGTGCGATCACACGGCAGGTCGGTACTGTCTGATCATATCGGAGCGCCACTTTGCGTCCGCCCTGGTCCTCAAATTTGAAAAACAGTTTTTCATCCTCGCCGATGTTGCCGGAAAATGTCTCGAGATACTCAAGCGCGGGAGTTTCAAGGGGCTCAAATCCGTACAGTTCAAACGTTTTCCGGATGATATGTATGGCGTACTGCCGCTTGATCGCATCCTTTGGCAAAAAATCCCGAAATCCTTTTAATGTTTGTGGTGTAATCATATGTTTATTGTTGTCATTGCGAGTCCGTTCATACGGCGTGGCAATCTCATATATTATATAACAAGTAGTTCCTTTGGTGTGCGTGTCAATATTTCGATACCGGAATTTGTGATATGTACCGTATCCTCAATCCTCATCCCGAATTCGCCGTCAACGTAGACGCCCGGCTCTATGGTTATGACCATATTTGTCTGTATCTCTTCATCAATATTTTTATATAGCCGAGGAGTTTCATGTATATCCAGGCCCAACGCATGTCCGAGACTATGCGGATAGGTCGGCAGAGAAGCATGTTCAATAATCTTTCTGGTCTCGTTGTCGATTTTGGCTCCGTTTCGCTCTCCCGAAGACAGGAGCGATAGTGCATGCGTTTGAGCTGCGAGCAACGCATCGTATGCGGTTTGCCATTGTGGTATGGGTGAGCCAAGGAATACCATGCGGGTCATATCGGCGCAGTATCCGTTTACCTTTGCGCCAAAATCCAGAAGCACCATATCACTTGATTTTAAAGCTAAGCTTTGAAATTTTCTGGCGCCGTCGGACAGGCTATTATAATGCGGTTTGCTCGTGTTTTTCCCAAATGCTACGATGGGGGAAAATGCGCTCTCATGTCCGTGCTTCTTGAAAAAATATTCTATCTCAGAAACAATTTTTGATTCTGTAACACCTGGTTTTAGTAATTGTACGATTGCTCTAAAACATGCGTCTGTCAACTCTGCCGCTTTTTGTATAGATGCGATTTCATCAGGCCGTTTGATCTGCCTGATCTTTTCTATGCGTTGTCTGCTGTGAATGAGCGTTGTTCTCTTGAGCGCGTTTTTCAGTGTCTCATACTCTGAAACATTCAAATCATCCTCCTCAAAATCCAATTTCTGGATCGATTCTTTTTCACAGATCAACGCAAGTTCCCGGGAAAACGGGTGATCTCTGGATACCTCAATTGCAGTGCAGTTGACTACACGTGCTTCGCAGTCTTTAGCCTCTTCCCGGTAGAGCGGGTTGATAAACAGGTAAATCCTGTTATTTGCCTGGAGCACGTACGCTTCCCGCTCAGTAGGAGATGCCCCCACAAATCCCGTCAGATACCGGATATTTGTGGGATTGGAAATCAGGAGAGGATTCATATATTTTTGTAGTATATCATGGCTCTACGTATTGTTTCTGCGCTCCAATTCATCCCAAACCGACGAAAGGGGGATATTAAGGGAAACCAGTAGTACCAGTACGTGAAACAGCAGATCGCTGATCTCTTCAATTTGCCGCTTTTTATCTGTATTCTTCGCGGCGATCAGGACCTCGCAGGCTTCTTCTCCCACTTTCTGAATTATCCTGTCACGACCGGAAATAAACAGAGATGTCACATAGGATCCACACGGGTTTTCCTTTGCCCGTGATTTCACGATAGTATAGAGCTTCGCGAGTGTCATACATCCCTCCCGATTGGTGTAAAGAAACAGGACAGACTTCCTGTGTGACAGACTGCAGCGCCACAAAGGGTAGCTTCAATGAGCAGCGTATCACTATCGCAGTCGATGGATATCGCATCAATTTTAAGCAGATTGCCTGACGTCTCACCCTTTTTCCAGAGCCTGCCACGGCTGCGGCTGTAGAAATAGACATATCCAGTTGTAGTGGACAACTCCAGTGACTTAGCGTTCATGTATCCAAGCATCAGCACTTCGCGTGACTGCGTGTCCTGGATGATGGCAGGTACTAAGCCGTCGGCGGCTGAATATCGTACGGTCGGAGGATTCATACTATCCTCCTGATTGGAATGCTATTTTCGTCCAGATACTCTTTGAGTTCGCGGATGGTTAATTCACCAAAGTGAAAGAGCGATGCTGCCAGCGCTGCATCTGCCATGCCCTCTGTAAAGATATCTCGGAAATCTTCTTTCCTTCCGGCGCCGCCGGATGCGATAACAGGTACGGGTACCTGAGCCGATACCTGTGCTGTGAGCGCCACATTAAACCCTTTCTTTGTACCATCCTGATCTATGCTGGTCAGGAGTATTTCCCCGGCTCCCAGAAGTGCAGCTTCTTTCGCCCAGGAGACGGCATCACGGCCGGAATCTTTCATACCACCCTCGATAAACGCATTCCACTTGCCGGGCCGAACCTCTTTCGCATCCAGTGATAACACGACACACTGCGATCCGAATGTCTTTGCGCAGTCCGTGATCAATTGAGGATTTACCACCGCGCCGGTGTTTACCGATACCTTGTCAGCTCCGGCACGCAAAATCTGGCGCATATCATCGACTGTCCGGATACCCCCGCCGACAGAAAAGGGGATAGTCACGTTTTGAGCAGTGCGTGATACCACATCCAGCAGTATCGGTCTGTTTTGTGTAGTGGCTGTGATATCCAGAAATACCAATTCGTCCGCACCCGTCTCACTGTACTGCTTTGCAAGCAGCACAGGATCCCCGGCGTCGCGAAAATTGATAAACTGTATACCTTTTACTACTTTGCCTTCTGTCATATCCAGGCAAGGGATTATTCGTTTCGTTGTCATACATACTCCTTCATAAAATTTTTTATAAACTTGAGCCCAACTTCACCGCTTTTTTCCGGATGGAATTGTGTTGCTACTATAGAATCAGTTGCAACAACTGCTGCAAATGTTTCACCGTATACCGATGTGGCAGCGGTTATTGTGCTGTCTGACGGATCAGGGTAGAAACTGTTCACATAATAAAACGCGCTACCATCCGGTATTCCTGTAAACAGTTTCACCGCGTTTGGATTTTCCCTGTTCGGTATCACATCATTCCATCCGATCTGCGGCACTTTGCGCTCTATTCGGAATTTCTTTACCGATCCTTTCAGTATCCCCATGCAGTCAGTCCCGTTTTCTTCACTGGTATCAAACAACAGCTGCATCCCAAGACAGATGCCCAAAAAAGGAGTGCCACTGGCGATAGCACGCTTGATTGCAGCATCAAGACCGCTCCGCTTTAGATATTCCATTCCCACGCCCGCTGCCCCCACGCCGGGGAGAATGAGCGCGGACGCGCTCATAATGCTCTCCGGAGTATTGCCTATGACATACGGCTGCCCTATGCGATCAAGCATATTGCACAGGCTCCCGATATTGCCGACTCCATAATCAATAATTGTTATCACAATGTTCCTTTCGTCGAAGGGATCTCTCTCCTTCGTCTGCTATCGCGTGATACTGCCATAGAGAGTGCCCGCGCGACGCATTTAAATACTGCCTCTATTTTGTGGTGATCATTTCTGCCGTTTTCCACACGAATGTACAGATTGATCTTTGCACTCTGGGCGAATGCATTCCAAAAATCGTAGACCAGTTCAGTCGCAAGATCACCGACCGTTTCGCGCGTGAAGGGACAATCCATCGTGAACGCGTATCTTCCGGCGCAGTCCACAGCGACCGTGGCAACTGCCTCATCCATTGGCAGGATAAAGAATCCATATCTTATGATTCCTTTTTTATCTCCAATGGCTTTGGCAAATGATTGCCCCAGTACAATCCCTATATCCTCAACTGTGTGGTGTTCATCTATGTAGGTGTCACCAACCGCCCTGACCGTGAGATCAAATACTCCCTGCAGGGCAAAACAATCGAGCATGTGCGTGAGAAATCCGTTCGGTATGGATACCTCCCGTACTCCCGTGCCATCCAGGCAGATAGACACACTGATATCCGTTTCATTTGTTTTTCTGCTTACCGTACCGGTTCGTTTTGTCATAGAAGCACCTCCGTAATTTGATTAGGATTTTGTATCTGAAAGTCTCCCAAGTCCCGTTTTCCCACATATATGCACGGCATCCCGGCCGCCGCAGCTGCGACGGTATCGTTGATGGTATCGCCGATATAGATTGGCTTTGAAACACCCATACGGTTTTTGGCGAGAATGAGCGGATCAGGAAACGGTTTTTCGCGCGGGGCATCCTCCTTTGCCACGATGAAGTCTATAGGGATATAGTATGGGGAAATCCTGAGGTTCGTCGCCGCAAATACCGCTTCATATCGCGGTCTGGATGTTGCGATACCCAATGTATAATAGCGGGAAAGACGTTGCACGACTGGAAGCCCAATAAGCAGAGTTTCTGTGGCAATAAATCCGGAATTATTGTCTCCAAGATAATACGATTGGAATGTATCCCTCATGATTCGGTAGAAGGGAGCAGCCCTTACTTCGTCCGTGATGCGATTGACCTGGGAAGCAAACCGTCCAACGGGTACGTTACTGCCAAGCAGTTGTATGAGTGCATACGATGTGTCCCAATCGTTATTAAATCCCGTGATGGATTTAATTTCCTCAATATACTCTGTTGGCATGTCAGTCCCGGGACAGTATTGCGCTACAGTTTTTTTAATTGCCTGTATATACGAGCTGTTGGATACCAGCACGCCATCCATATCAAAAATAATGCTGTCGAATTGCTGTTTCATAAGAGCTCCTGTACTGACGTGAGTAAGAACGCATTCTCTCCAGGACTTCGGACAGATATCCGGACACAGCCACGTAGATACGGCAAACCACTGCGGTCACGGACCAGAATTCCTTTTGCTTTTAACCTGAGGCATATATCAGACGCTCGAGTACCCATATTGACCAAAAGAAAATTTGCCGCAGACGGGTATACAAAAAAACCGAGTGCGGTCAGTCGGGTGGCCATTGTTGTTCGCTCAGATATGATCATGGCAATTTGCTCCCGTATCCATGCTCTGTCATTTCTAAGCACCATTTCCGCCAACAGCGCCGAGAGAGAACTCACTCCCATGGGTAACTTTATCGCTGTGAATGTTTGAGTGAGCGTGGGAGACGCAATCAGGTATCCCACACGGGCACCGGCGAGGCCTGCAAATTTGGATAAACTGCGAAGGACAATAAGGTTCGGATTCTGTGCAATGAGCCCAACTACACTGTATCCGTAAAACTCACGGTACACTTCATCAACCACGACCGCACACGCGGCATTTTGTATGATTCGCCTAAGCGTACCCTCAGGGATAACAGAGCCTGTCGGATTATTGGGATTGGTCAGAAACAGCAGTTTAGTTTTTTTGTCTCTGGACTGCCTGATTAATTCTTTTTCATTCACTGCAAATGTTCGCGTAAGCGGCACTTCCCGCATCACTCCTCCGTTTGCGCGACATTGAATCTCATACATTTCATAGGTCGGTGGGGTAGTGACATACAGATCTCCGGGATTTAAAAACGCTTTTGCCAGTATGTCTATAGCTTCATCGCCACTGTTGGTAATGGTTATTGTATCCACGTCTGTTTGTTCATACGAGGCAATCTCCCGTCTGATTCCCGTATATCCGGGATCTGCATACTCATTCACGGGAATATCAGCGCCGTTTCTGCGCATAAATCCTGCCGCACTGGGAGGAGGGGAAGGCATGGTATTTGCGTCAAACCGCACTGATTCTTCCTCCGATGGCTCCTCCCAGATATATGGGCTTGCCTGACGGGCTATTTTCGATAGTATTGGTACACACTGTTTCATAGTTTTGTTATTCAAATCTGACACTGACAGAATTTTTGTGAGCCGGTAATTCTTCAACCATGGCAATCGTTTCGATGGTACGGCGTATGGTGGACAAACCTTTTTTACTGCATGACTGCACCTGCATCCATTTGCCATACGCGTCCACTCCCAAGGGAGGATACATTTTTGCCATCCCTCCCGTGGGTAATACGTGGTTAGCCCCCGTGGCGTAGTCTCCGGTTGCTTTACTGGTATACGCCCCGACAAATACCGATCCTGCATTTACAATTTGTTTCACCACACTGCGCGGTCTCTTGGTAATAATTTCCAAGTGCTCCGGCGCATACACGTTGGTAAATGCAATTGCTTCCTCAATCGATCGGGCCACCGCAAACAATCCGTACCGTCTGATCGATTCGCGGGCGCGCGATGCCGTGGGAAGCGATTTGAGTTGTTTCGTAATTTCACGAATTGTTTCCTCGGCGATTCGTCGACTGGTAGTCAGAAGCACACACGCGGAATCCTCTCCGTGTTCACCGTCAGCTAAAAGGTCTGCCCCGATATATGCGGGGTTTGCCGATTCATCCGCAATGATGAATATTTCCGAAGGCCCGGCCGGCATATCTATCGCCACTTTCCCGAATGCCAACATTTTTGCTGCTGTCACATAGGAGTTCCCCGCACCAAACAGTTTGTATACGGCGGGCACTGTCTCTGTCCCGTATGTCATGGCTGCAATTGCTTCCGCTCCGCCTATCTTGTACAGCTTGGTAATGCCCAGCATGTCTGCCGCCACAACTGTTGTAGAGGGCATCTTCCCGTTTCGGTCTGGAGGGGAACAGAGTACTATTTCAGAGCACCCTGCAATCTGTGCGGGTATGGCGCTCATCAGTACCGACGATGGGTAAATCGCTTTCCCACCGGGTATGTATAAACCGACTTTTTCAATCGGGCGCCACTCTCTCCACACCGAAATGCCCGGTTCGGTTGCAACAACCGTATCCGTTTTTTTTGGTAACTGTGCGGAGTGCACCGCAGTTATATTTTTTCTCATTTGCGTGAGTGCGCGAATCGTTTCCTTGGTGGTTCGGCTGTATGCCTCCCGTATCTCACCTGGTGTAACCTGTATGGAGGTGTATACGTCAGCACCATACCGTGACTGGTATTTCGACAGCAGTGCACGGTCTCCATTTTTTTTCACGGTATCCAGAATGTTTTGAACCTGGGGCATGATATCGTTGTTAGTCCCAAGCGAGCGGGCGACTATCCGTGTATATTCTTTTCCTGACAGTGACCTCAGTTGTGTGACTTTCATATTCCTCCTTTGGAAATAATATTTTCGACCGGTGTGACAATAATTTTTGAAACGCCAAGGGATTGAATCTTCTCCACTGTTTCCCAGAGACGATCCTCCGTTATAACGGTTTGCATACTCGCGATTTCTCCGGAAATCGGTGTGATTGTTGTGGATGATGGTATGCCCGAGAGCAATCTGTTGATTTTCCGTATGTATATATTCGGGGCAGTCATGGAAATGTACTTGTAATTTTTCGCAGACAGGACACTTTCAAACCGCATAAGTAATCGCGACAATAGGGGAGTCTTATCGGCGGATTTCAGGGCTTTAGGATTTGCAATCAGGACTGCTTCCGATGTGTACACAGTCTGTATCTGACGCAAATCATTGACAGTCAGTGTGCTGCCTGTCGATATCAGATCACACACAGCATCTGCAATCCCGAGAGTCGGTGCAATTTCCACAGAGCCGGAGAGCGTGATAATGGTTGCGGATATCCCGTTTTTATCCAAAAACGCCCGAGTAGAAATAGGATAGCTTGTGGCTATAGTCGTGTCTTTCAGTTGGGATATTTCCCGTATTGGCGAGGTGTTTGGAACCGCGATGGAAAGGGCACAGGGGCCAAAACGCAGATTTAACAGTTTCTTTACAGCTGGACGCAGCTCGTATAACAGATTCTGCCCAAGAATCCCGATATCAGCCACACCGGACGCAACGTAGCCGGCTATATCATCATCACGCACATAGAGTATTGCAAGCGGGAAATTACGGCAACGGCACAATAGCCGTTTTGTATAACTTTCAAAATCAAGACCGGATTTGCGCAGGAACTCAAGCGAACCATCCGATAGGCGTCCGCTTTTTTGCACCGCTATTTTTAGTGTGTTGCTTTTCATAGGTTTAGACCAGTTACGTTTGTATGGGTGACTGACGGGTACTGCCCCCGCTACACTCCCGTTCACAACGGGGCACTCTACTTTTGAGCTACAGCCACCAAAAAACCTCTCGTTCTTTTTCACCACAACAACCAGTCGCTGTGATAAAAAGGAACGAGAGGTTTGCTCCCGCGGTCCCATCCTTGTTTCCCGACGTTTCTGTCGGGACTCTCTGTCCAGCTCCGCAGTTGGCGACACTGGGTGTTATATTTTACGGTCAAACTTCCGTACAGCTTTTTGGCTGTCTGCGTTTTCGATGTTAGTCGAAATTGTGGATCGTGACTCCACTGCAACGCTTTCCGTTTGTATTAGCATATTAACACGTTAACATGAATATGTCAACAGTAAACCTCTGTGTGTCATACGTACGTAAAAAGGGAGATTGATTATATGAGGGTCTACTTAGATTTTTTTGGAAAGAGGCGATTGGCAACTGTTTTGTATCCACCCATGCCATTATTGAGCCAGTGGGCGACGCGGGTTACAGTTGTTGTGGATGTCTGAAGTTTCTGTGCTATAGCGGCGTAGGAGAGTCCCTGGTATAGCATTTTTACCATTTGCCAGCGATTGGCAAACTCTTTCAATTCAGCTATGGTGAGTAAATCACGGAGGAAATTTGAAGCTTCTTTATCTGTTGTACATGCTCGTAGTGCGCTGACGAGATCGGTAATCTCTGGAGATGGATAGGTTTCCTGCACATCAGTTTTCATACGATATCTTACTTCTTTACTGTGGGTGTAGGCGTTATTTTCTTGGTCGTGGTAGGTGACGCACTTGCGCTTGCAGTCGGTGCGGGCTCTTCCGTGGGTGTCGGTGTTTCTCCTGACATATTTCCGATATTTAATATTCGGTCGGCACTCAGTCTGTTATCTATTTTTGTATTTTTTGTACCGCTCACAAACACGCTATGGCCCGTTTCTATTTTCGAAAATCCGCTTTTTGCTATGCCACCGCCGGATGAGAACGCAGAAACCACTGTGTACTTTTCAATATCTATGACATAGGTCTGCTTTTCTGCAGTCTCTACCGAAATTGTGAACTCTTTCGTGTCAACTGCGCTCACTTTTCCGTACACTTTTTCGGGGATTGGATTTTGGATAACGATTACTTTCGTTTTCATGAGATCCAGACTCGTGTCATAATCGCCAAACAGTACGACAGTATCTCCAGTATCGACATCTTCTATATCCAGCTCAGTCCTCGTGCCTTTGAGTGTTTGAAACACTTTTATGGCATCAGTTAACTCTATTTTTACGTCACTGGTTTTTGTTTCAATGGTCAGGGTGGAAACGGTGATGGATTTCACCGTACCGTATATAGCCTTCTTCTGGGATTGCCTGAGTTCTGCTACTTTCGTTGCCAACCGTTCCTTCAGATCATCCATCTGTGTCAGTTTTTTATCCTGTACAGTCGGAGCCGCCGACGCTGATGCGGTTGGGGATACCGAAGCGGCATGAACGGTCCTGGCCAGCAGTAGAACAAATAATCCGGTGAGTAAGGCTATGTTTCTCATAATGATTCAGGCGTATAAAATACTGTAATAGATGCGCTGCTTGCTGATGCTTTATCGTTCTGTACTACAGTTATGTCATTCTTTCCTTCAACAAGCAATATTTTTCCGGCATATGTGCCGTCGGTACTGGCGATGATGGCCGTATCATTTACCACGCCGGTGATAACAACGGTCGACCCTGATTTTGCCTTACCTGATATAAGGATTTCTTTCTCAGATTCAATGGCATCAGTCAGAGGGCTGTCGATCGTGAGGGTTGTGATTGTCTGTTTTACATTTGAATCTGTGGGTTTTGGCTGACTGGTCGGAAATGCGGGAAGTTTTAATGATACTTTGGGTAATTTACTGGCAAGCGAAGGACCGACCAATAAAAGACCCGTGATAGTGAGGCCGATGACAAATCCGATTGCTGTAGCAAGCAGTGCGTCTTTATTCATGCGTTATGTACTGTACGATTACGGGCAAGATAATGGAGGCAGAGTACATGCCCCATAACTAATTCTAATCGTTGCTAAGCATATCCAAATCTGTTATAAATTGCAAGCACGAGGGTTTTTAAAACTATTATGGAAATTACCTATTTCGGACATTCATCTTTCAGGCTAAAAGGAAAATCAGCAGTAGTGGTAACTGATCCGTTTGAGTCTGGTTCCCTTGGTCTCAAATTTCCGAAACATGTGGAAGCCGATATCCTTACCGTATCGCATGCACACCCCGATCATAGCGCGACAAAAGAGGTGGAAGGGTCACCATATATTCTTCACGGGCCTGGCGAATACGAAATCAAAGGTGTCGGAGTAGTTGGTCTTGCCTCATTCCATGACGATTCAAACGGCAGTGTGAGAGGAAAAAATACCATTTTCCGTTATGAGCTTGAGGGTCTGAGTTTAGTGCATCTCGGTGATGTAGGGCATGTATTATCAAGCGCACAGGTAGATGATTTGGACGGAGTGAATGTGCTGTTTGTACCGGTCGGCGGTATGTCTACGATCACGGCAGCACAGGCGGTTCAGATTGTGCGGGATATCGAGCCGGATATCGTTATACCTATGCATTACGGGAGGCCGGAATTGGATCAGAAAATCTACGGCGGGTTATCGCCCGTTACTGAATTCCTGAAGGAAATAGGGAAGGAAGCAGTAGTGCCGCAAGCGAAATTATCAATCACAAAAGATAAATTACCTGCCGAAATGCAAGTGGTGGTGTTAGAATAAATTTTAGTTCTAAGTTTATATAGTGCAAAGTACATAAAGTAAAAATAAATTACACTTTATAACTTTAAAAACTTTATAAACTCACTACTTAGGACACTAATTGTAGTATGCAAAACCCCAAGGTTCCTCCGCATGATGACGTAGCCGAGCAATCCGTGCTGGGAGCAGTCCTCATAGACAAAGATGCCATGATCGATGTGGCGGAATTCCTGCGTCCCCATCATTTCTATAAGGAGTCACACGGTGTTATCTTCGACGCAATGATGCAATTGTTTGAAGCTCATGAACCTATTGATGTGGTATCACTCACCGCACAACTGAAAAAAAATGGCACCAGCAAAATTGCCGGAGGTTCATCATACCTGTCTGATTTACTGAATGTTGTTCCCACCAGTGCCCATGCAGAGCGGTACGCCCGTATCACACAGGAAAATTTTACAAAAAGACAGCTCATCGAAGTGGGTGCGCGCATAACCGAGATGGCGTTTCGGGAAGAAGGCGGAGCACAGGAAATCGTAAACGATGCCGAACAGGAGATTTTTGCTATTTCCCAGGCGTCAACGCGCCGTGATTTCGTTCCAATCAAAGACGCGCTCGCATCCTCGTTTGACAGGTTGGACGAATTGCATAAGCGAGCGGGAGGATTGCGGGGAGTTCCGACGGGGTTTGCTGATTTGGATTTCAGGCTTGCAGGGCTTCAGGATTCGAACCTAATTATTCTCGCTGCCCGTCCCGGTACGGGTAAAACTGCCATGATTCTGAATATGGCGCAGCACGCGGCCATAAAAGAAAAAATACCGGTCGGTATTTTTTCTCTCGAAATGAGTAAGGAAGAATTGGTTGACCGTTTGCTGGTGTCACAGGCTGACTTGGATGCGTGGAAACTCAAGACTGGGAAGCTGACGGATGACGATTTCACCAAACTGAGCGATGCGATGGGAGAGCTTGCTGAGGCACCCATTTATATAGATGACACGCCCGGAATCAACATTATTGAGATGCGTACCAAGGCGCGAAGGCTTCAGGTCGAACACGGAGTGAAGCTAATCATTATCGATTACTTACAGTTGGCGGATTCCGGACGCAGGATGGATAACCGCGTGCAGGAAGTATCTATCATTTCTCAGAATTTTAAGAATCTCGCTCGAGAACTGAGAATCCCTGTGTTGGCCTGTTCCCAGCTGTCTCGTGCAGTTGAAACCCGCGGGACACGAGTGCCTGAACTCTCGGATCTTCGTGAATCAGGTTCCATCGAGCAGGACGCGGACGTCGTAATGTTTCTATACCGGGAAGAAGGGGATCAGACGCAGTGGGGTGAGCAAATTCCGACCAAACTACGAATAGCCAAGCACCGAAACGGTGCACTGGATGAAATTAATCTGATCTTTAGGGGTGACCGCATTAAGTTCTATAGTGCCGCACGTGCACAAACTCCCCCCGCCACATAATATTTATCTCCGTAATTTGTAGTATAATCGTGAGGCACCCGCCTGGGTGGTGGAATGGTAGACA
>CAYGFH010000003.1:0-99931 GCA_964349125.1 uncultured Gammaproteobacteria bacterium | reverse complement strand
CGCAGGTCTCAAAAACCTGTGAGTATAACAACTCATGTCGGTTCGAGTCCGACCCTAGGCACAGGAAGGAAAAAGTGGAATGCTCAAGCTGACAGTTGACGAGTCCTCGAGTCTTACTGTCACTTAATCCCGCTTTGCGGGAGTAGATACGCAGGTCTCAAAAACCTGTGAGTATAACAACTCATGTCGGTTCGAGTCCGACCCGCGGCACATTAGTAAGTCACTACATCAAATTCCCGTTTCTCCGGTCTATAACAGGGGTATTCTTTGCCAATATTTCTCTTTTCAAGTGTTGTACACAGCATGAAATTGTTGCTTTTAGAGATTTGTTGCATAGGATTTTGTCTCATATCGTATAACTCATCTTGCGTCTGATCAATAACCCCTCCTGGGTAATAGAGAGTAAATCGTACTACATTATCTTTGCGGCCCCTATATACGACACTCGTTTCACCGGTAAACTCATGGGGTATAGATAAATATTGTTCGTAGATAGAGCGTAGCTCAGGAGAGTTTTCGGCACAGTTCATAGCGATATGAACCGGCTTTTGGAAGTCTGATGGCAACTCATTTTTAGAACCCATAGGGTCATACGGCGGTTCTTCTTCAATAATGGTAAAGTGATACAAATAGTTTCCTTTTGAAAATCCGATTTTTCTGGCAAATGATCCTTCAGGATATCGATATAGTGGAATATCGTTCGGGTCTGAAAAAGTAAATCCGTTTGATTCCATCTTATTTCTAAACGTGTCAATATCTTCTGATATACGTTTTACACTTATTCCTTTCCCATTTTCGTTATCATAATGATTTGTCCAATTACCTGCGATCTCAAATGCGATGTATGGTTCATAATCTCCATATCTCCATTTGATAATTCCAGCTTCATCGTACGCGACCCCCCGGTCAATAACCGGCTCCATTTCTGCATGTGGATCCGACGGGTCAAACCGGTAAAATTCTGACTGGCCATAACTGTGTCTTGGAAAGACGTTTCCCATAATTCGCACAACCGTATTAAAATCTTCACACGTTTGAGCGGGCATCATTGTTGTATTAAATGGAGTGCGGGTAATCATGAATTCAGTCAGTCTCAGTGGCCATGTAAAGGGGACTATTGGATCGTAGAGCAGTACGCCACGAATTTCAAAAGCGATGAATGCAACAATAAGATACTGAAGCATAACCCGTATCGTATGAAACAGATGATGTCGTTCAAATTTCTTTAATTTCATATGCGTACTGTTCAATAATACCATTGTCTGGAGACACGTTTATATAAGTGCTGTAAAAAATCCCATTAGTCAGGTAAACAGGTGCTCTTAGTATTCACTGTGATCCAAGTTTCTCCTTGCTGCGTCGGCGATATATGGTAGGATGGAGATATGCAAATTTCAATTTCCCATACCCCAAACCCAAAAGATACTGCAGATACCGCCGTGATATTGGCATGGAAAGACTCAGCAAAATCAGAAGTTGTGTACAGTACGCACCTCTCCGACTTGGATGGTTCACTAGGGAAAATCGTCGTTGACATAGCAAATACGGAAGGATTTGACGCAGCAGTGGGTAAAACGTTTGTTGTCCACACACATGGAAAAATTCCGGCACGTAAGGTTTTAGTTGCCGGTCTTGGCGCACTATCTGATGTCAGCGTTGCGTCTCTGCAAAAAACAGGTGCAGCTGTTGCACGGAGACTGCAGGATGGGAAGTCTGTGAGTGCTGCTTTATATCTGGATGTGTCTTCTGTTCGATCAGTCGCGTACGACAAAGTTGTGCAATCCGTAAGTGAAGGACTTTTACTCGGCTCGTACACATTTACCGGACATAAAACGGTTGGTAAGGACAAAGAGCATTCAGTGGTTTCCTGTAAGCTTTTTACAGAAAAAGAACAGGATGAAAACGCAGCTGCAGCATTGGAACGTGCAGGTATTATCGCTTCCGCTGTGTCCTACACTCGTGACCTGGTGAACGAACCGCCATCTGTCACTACACCAGAGTACCTTGCTTCCCGCGCAGAAGAACTTGTAAAAGGTAAGAAAGATATGAGCTGCGAAATATATGGAAAAGCGGATCTGAAAAAGATGAAGATGGGCGGCATATTGGGTATAGCAAGCGGCACAGAGGTAGAGCCAAAGTTTATAAAACTTTCCTATCGAGGAGGAGGGGACCGGACAATAGCCATCATCGGAAAAGGGATAACGTTTGATACCGGTGGGTTATCACTCAAGCCCGCCGCAGCTATGGAAACCATGAAACTTGATATGGCGGGAGCAGCGGCAGTGCTTGGAGTGTTTTTTGCACTGGGTGCTGTTCATCCTACGGTCAACGTCGTCGGGCTAATATCTGCTACAGAAAATATGCCCGGGCCAAATGCCGTCAAGCCTGGTGATATTGTTACCGCTATGAACGGTAAAACCATAGAAATATTAAACACAGATGCGGAAGGTCGCGTTGTCCTCGCTGACGCATTATCATATGCAGTCTCCGAAGTGAAACCGGATGTCATGATCGATCTGGCGACCCTCACGGGTGCGTGTGTAGTAGCACTTGGTGAGGAAGTTACCGGGTTATTTTCCAATTCTCAGCCACTGGCGGATTCACTGATTCGTGCGGCAAAGACTTCCGGTGAATCACTCTGGCAAATGCCCCTCGTGGATGAGTACAGAGAACAGATAAAAAGTAAAATCGCGGATATAAAAAATATCGGTGCCGGAAGATGGGGCGGAGCAATCACCGCAGCCCTCTTTCTGCAGGAATTCACAAGCAGTGACATCCCATGGGCGCATCTGGACATCGCGGGCCCTGCATTTGCAGAAAAGGATATGGTCATTTCCCCCTACGGTGGGACAGGCCACGGCGTGAGACTACTGTTATCCTATATTCTCGAAAAATAATGCGGAGTGCTGTGTTACCAAAGGGGAGAAAGCAGTGCAAAGAAAAATAGCACAGTAAGCACTTGTGTGATCAGCCCGAATGGATATTGCGCCTTAGTGTGGAATACGTTTTCGATTTTATATATCTTGTAGGTGACCTTTTCCCAAAACGGTGCCGTCTCTGTCAGTTGTTCCTTTTTTTGCGAGGCGAAAAATATATAATAGGGAGCTTCCATCCAGTCAGGCAAGTTGCCCAGAGCCACAGCGGCAAAGATAAGTGGGGTAGATACCTTTCCACTAAAGAGAAAATATGCTAGTGTAAACCCTATGATCGTGTCGAGTATCGCGATTAATCCGGTTGCTGCTTTTGACCTGGATCGCCAATTTGTACCAAAATCCCAGTGCGGGATGACATCCATAATAAAATGTGATGTAAATGCAAGTGTGAGGGATACGGCCGGATTTGGTACGGCAGCAGCAATCGCAGCGGAAACTAGAGCATGAGCTGTAGCAGTCATTTATGCATTGTACACTACGATGAAAATACAATCAAACAATTCGTCCGATCGATCTTCCGTGTATGCGCGGGTATTTGCTAATCGAGATTTTCGTTCGCTCTGGTTTGGTCAGATATGTTCCCAGTTTGCATTCAATACACTCTTGTTTGTACTGGCGCTTCGTGTGTATCAGACGACCGGTAGTAACACGGCGGTGTCAGGTCTATTTCTCGCACATGGGATTCCTGCAGTACTGTTTGGACTCATAGCCGGGACCGCGGTAGATCGTCTGGACAAAAGAAGGGTGCTTATCTACTGCGATATCTTCCGGGCTATTAGCACATTTGGACTGCTGTTTACATCTAATCAGATTATCGTGGTGTATCTTATCACCTTCATCAATTCGATTATAACGCAATTTTATGTTCCATCAGAAGCACCGCTGATACCGAAACTCATGCACAAAGATTTGATTGTCACTGCAAACAGTTTGTTTTCGCTCACGTTTTTCAGCAGCTTGGCAATAGGTACTATCGTTTCTGGGCCTTTGCTTCGTATTTTTGGCCCTGATGGAGGATTTATGTTTATCACCCTGCTGTTTGCCCTCTCTGCGTATTTCGTATACCAGATTCCCTCACAAAGTGAAGGAACAATCGGCATCAGATACATCAGTTCACTACGACCCGCACACATGCTATCTCGCATGTGGCATGATTTGCGCGAAGGGATCACGTATATACGCTCTTCAGCGACACTCTTTGATTCCATTTTGCTTCTCACCGGCACACAAATAATTTTTGCTCTGCTGGGAGCACTTGGCCCTGGATTTGCTGACCGCATATTAACGATAGACGTACGCGACGCATCTCTCTTGATAGTTGGTCCCACAGTGCTCGGTATCCTTGCCGGCGTTGTGTGGGTTGGCGCTGTTGGGTATAAAATCAAATCCAAAGCGCTCATTACCACAGGCGTATTGGGAGCTGGTAGTACACTTATTTGCATAGCAGTTGTAGCACGCCTTATGCATATGCCTCAATTTTCTTTTTTGACACTCTATAACAGCGGATTCATTATTGAAGTCATTCTATTTTTCCTGTTGGGACTGAGTAATAGTCTCTTGGACGTACCATCCAACGCGAGCTTACAAACATTGGCTATCGGGGAGATGCGGGGTAGAGTGTATGGTATGCTGACAACATTTGTTGGAGGTGTGGGGATACTGCCGATAATCCTGGGAGGATTTCTCGCTGACACCATTGGAGTCGGAAAAGTCATATTTGCATTGGGAGTCAGTATTGCCCTTTTCGGCGTGTATCGTGTGCGGTATAGTACAGTAGCGTAATAAAACTATGTATCCATTAGCACTCTCAATCGGCAATTTTCACTTGTATTCCATAAGCGTTCTGTTGGTGTTTTCATGGCTCGTCTTTTCTTTTGTATTTTGGAGGCAGTTGCGAGGTAATGGTATAGACGAAGAAAAAATATTTGATATTACATTTTGGTCAACCGTGGCAGGAGCCATCGCGTCACGGGTACTGTATGTTAGTCTCCATTGGAATGAATTTTCTGATGCCTGGCTGAAAATTCCGGCCATTTGGGTTGCTCCCGGATTCTCTCTCTACGGTGCATTCATAGGATCCATTGTTGCATTTATCCTGTTATCAAAAACGAAGCGTATCAGACTTGGGTATATTCTGGATGCTATCGCCTTGGCTTTTCCTTTTTCAATCGTCATCGCACTTGTGGGAGTCATGCTGGACGGATCAGTGGCCGGGACGCAATCTGCTGTTCCCTGGGCCATACGGTATGCAGGTCTAACAGGGTTAAGACACCCGGTGCAGGTGTATGAGATTCTTACCGTATGCTTTGTGATTTGGATTGTTGCAAGGCTCCAGAAGAAAAGTATAAAAGAGAAATGGCCCTTCGGAGCTGTTGGTGTGTGGTTCCTCATTCTGTACACGGTCCCCATGTTTATACTTGAATTCTTCAAAGACACTCATGTATACTGGATTTCACTGCGCGCCAACCAATGGATACTTCTTGCAGTTTTTGCAGAAAGTATGGGCGCGTTTTATGTTCGCTGCGGGGGCAGGGAAGCAGTGAGACCGATAATTAATAGCGTACAAACAAAGATAAAAAAATTGACAGGAGGAATATATGCAAAGTTTTCCAAGTGATGTGTTAAACAAATTGCGCGGCGTACTGGAGGAAGAGAAGAAATCTCTATCAAACAGAATATCCGAGCTGTCAGCGCAAGACCCGTTTTCTGATCCAAACCGCCTGAATGACAACGCAGCCAGTGACAGCGAGGCAAACGAGGAATCAAGTCATGATCGTTTCACAGCACTGGTCGCGCAGCTAGAGGAAAAAGTAACCGAGATTGATGCAGCATTATTTCGTATATCAGACGGATCATACGGATACTGCACAAACTGCAAAGCGCAGATCGACGCTGATCGGCTCTCCATTTTGCCGACTGCACAGTTATGTCTTTCCTGCGAGAAGGTAAAAAAAGAAAAAATAGTGCTGCCGGAATAAGTTCCCAATATGATCGACATACCAGTCTTGTTTGAGGATGACAGTCTTCTCGTGGTGGATAAGCCAGCGGGGGTTATCGTAAACCGTGCAGAAACGGTAAAGGTGGATACCGTTCAGGATTGGGCAGAACAAAAACTTCATATTCAGATTACACCCGGCCAGCCGTGGGGGGATGCCTACGAGTCCCGAGCAGGCATCGCACACCGTATCGATAAGGAAACAACAGGAATTCTGCTCATCGGAAAAACACCCGAAGCGTTCGCAAACCTCCAGGCGCAATTTAAAGATCGCACGGTAAAAAAAACATACTGTGCTCTGGTACATGGATTTGTGGAGACTCCGGATGGCACGATAAATGCACCAATTGGTCGACTCCCATGGAATCGGGAACGTTTTGGCATTGTGCCTGGGGGTAAGGAAGCAGTGACAAGATACCGCGTGGTAAAGCATCTGGACTGTGTAGACCCGGATGGAAATACTGAGAAGATCACGCTCGTTGAACTGCATCCTGAAACCGGCAGGACTCACCAAATTAGGGTCCATATGAAATATATAAATCACCCACTATTGGGAGATTACCTGTATGCGGGGCGAAAGACGAGTCGTGGTGACAGAGAATGGGCCACCCGGGTAATGCTTCATGCGTGGAAATTGACCTGTGCACACCCCACAACCGCACAATTACTTGATTTTGAAGCCCCAATGCCACATGATATGAGTAGGATCATTGCGCAGGGGTAACAGGATAAAAAGTTCGAAACTTCAGGATCAATGATTCCAATGAATATGGATGCTCACGGAGTCACGCTTATCATCACGCTGTTCATGGTCTTCGTGTCTGCGATTGTTGGCAGCATCATTGCCCAGAAAATGAAACAGCCCGCACTTCTCGGGTATATAGGCGCCGGTGTGATCTTCGGGAGTTTATTTAAACAATCTGTCGACCATGAATTTTTGGCTCGTATCGCAGATGTGGGTGTGGCGCTCCTCTTGTTTACCATCGGCATGGAATTTTCGTTTCACAGACTCCGGAAAGTACTCTCTCAGGTCGGGTGGGCTGCAGTGTTTCAGATATCCATCTCTATACTCGTACTCTTAGGGTTGTTTCAACTGTTACATTTCGGATTTATTCCGGCCATATATATTGCAGTTGCAGCCGCATTATCATCCACAGCAATAGTGGTAAAGGTGCTTTCGCAAAAAGGTGAGCTGGAAACGGTGCACGGCGAACTTTCCCTCGGGTGGCTTGTGGTGCAGGATTTAGCTGTGATTCCACTGATGATTATACTTCCTGCCCTGTTATCTATTCAGACCGGACAATCAGCGGAATTGGGAACGGTGCTTCTTACCATGGGGCGAAGCATTTTTGCATCGGCATTGGCACTTATTATCATTATGTTCTTGGGCCGAAAGGGTATGCCGACTATTCTCACCATGGCTGCCCGTGGGAACAACAAAGAGATACTTTTACTGTCCACAATCGGTGTCGTATTTTTAAGTGCAATCGTTACCTATGCTCTTGGATTGTCAGCTGCAATCGGTGCGTTTATAGCCGGACTTCTTATATCAGAGACTAGTCAGAATCATGCCGTGTTTTCAGAGATCCGACCGCTTCGGGATATCTTTGCTGTCATTTTCTTTGTATCGCTGGGTATGGAGTTGCCAATTTCATATGTGTGGTCATCTTTTCCACTTCTACTCGGAGCAACACTGACTATCATGCTTCTCAAATGGTTTTTGGTATTCGGGCTTTCCCGGTATTTGGGAAATCACAGGAAAACTGCATTTCTTGTGGCACTTGCACTGACACAAATGAGTGAATTCGGATTTATTCTGGCGCGAGAAGGCGTGGCAAAAGGCGCGCTGTCGGGGGAGGTCTATACATTCTTGGTGGCGCTCACATTTATGACCATGTTTGTAGGCACTACGGTATTTTCCCAAGGAAACACCGTGTACTATCTGTTTTATAAAACACTGGGGAAATATCTGCCGAAATTATTCCCGAGCAAGCACGAAGAGATTTCCAAGGAAGAGGAATTACCCCTTTCAAATCACATCGTCATTTGCGGATATGGCAGGGTGGGCAAGTATATCGGGCGTGCACTGGATATGGCAAAAATTCCCTACATAGTTGTTGACTATAATCAGGCAACCGTATCCCGGCTTCGTGCAAAGGGTGTATCTGTCGTGTATGGGGATCCTGCGGACAAGGAAGTGCTTGATTATGCGCAGGTTGATTATGCCCGTGCGGTTGTCATAGCCATACCTGACCGGCACACGCAGGAATTAATTATCAGTAACGCCCAAACCCTCAATCGTCACATCAAAATTATTTGCCGCACCCACCATGAAGAGGACCAGAATTATCTGAAATCACTGGGGGTCCAGATCATTGTCCAGCCGGAGTTTGAAGCTGCACTTGCTGTCATAAACAGGCTGCTACCTGAATTTGGCATAACACCGCAGGATTTAAGCGGTAAGATTACACGCCTCAAAATTGAACACGGTTTAGGGTAAGTCTTCCCTGAGTGATCCATGGTAAAATACGGGTATGAATCGTGATTTCTTCTATAGGTGCGAACACACCGATAAAGATTCGTCCGCGCGTGCCGGAGTCGTACATACACCTCATGGAGATATCCCCACACCTGCATTTGTCCCGGTCGGTACCCAGGCGACGGTAAAATCGATGACTGCAGACGATTTAAAGTCACTCGGAACGTACCTGTACTTTGTAAATACCTACCACATGTATCTTCGGCCAGGCATTGATACAGTTGCGGCATTTGGGGGACTGCACGGCTTTATGAATTGGGACAGACCGCTTATAACTGACAGTGGGGGATTCCAGGTGTTTTCACTAGCACGCGGGAGAAAGGGCAAAGGGGGTGTCTCTGATGATGCAACAACAGGTGATACCGGTCTGGTAAAAATCACGGAAGATGGCGTGCATTTTCAGTCTCATTGGGATGGGACATCGCACGAATTCACACCGGAAAAATCAATGGAGTGGCAGTGGGGATTAGGTAGCGATATCCATATCGCATTTGATGATTGTACTGCCTATCCGGTGACTCATGAACAGGCGCGCCTGTCTATGGAACGCACGCACAGATGGGCGCTGCGCAGTCTGAAAGCTCATCAGGAGCTTGCCGATCATTCAAAGGGTCACTATCAGGCATTGTACGGATCTATTCAGGGAAGCGTGTACGAAGATCTGCGTCGGGAGTCTGCAACATTTATATCATCACTCGATGTTGATGGTATCGCCATTGGTGGAGTATCAGTCGGAGAGACAAAAAAGGAAATGACAGACGTTCTCGACTGGGTTTTACCGCTCCTGCCAAACCAAAAGCCACGACATCTCCTTGGTGTTGGAGAAATTGACGACATTTTTGCGTTGGTGGGGGCAGGGGTAGACACGTTTGATTGTGTACAGCCGACCAGGTTAGCACGTATGGGTTGGGTATTTACCCGAGATACCAGTGCAAAAGGGGAGTCTGGCGATACCATGGATCTCACGAAGTCCAGATTCTCCCGTGATAATTCTCCCATTGATGACGCGTGTACCTGCTATACCTGCACACACCATACTCGCGCGTACCTGTTTCATTTATTTCACGTAAAGGAACTGCTCGCATACAGATTGGCGACCATTCATAACCTGCACACAATACATACCCTCGCCTCCGATATACGCACGTCTATTTTGAACGACACCTTTCTTGATTTGAAACGGAAATGGCTTTAATATAGTAGTGAGGGACATATGAAGGAATACTCTGTACAGACCGAAGACGTGGGTACAAATCTTACAGATATTCTTTTTTGTGTTTATTAAACATGGGTTCATTTGGAGGCTTCTATAAAGGCGAAACAAAAAAAATGAAGAAGAAAGATTTGGAAAAAAAGGCTCAGAAGCAAATGGGCACTTCCTCTTGGAGTCAGCCTCAAGTGGAAATAATTAAAAAGGGTAAAAAAGATTGGAGTTAGTCCACCCGTGAAGAGAGTACAAACGAACGGTACCATGGCGTGGCTGTGGGGAGTGCGTATTATCGGAGTGTGTGCTGTGGTCGTAGCGCTTCTCGGTTTTTACTTACTCGTGTTCCCGCCATCACCCAAAGAGCGTTTTACGTTTGTTACTGCGTCAAATCCCATTGGGATTGTCACCATAAATACTGTTGAGAATACTGCGGTCATACTGCAAATTCCGGAAGATATTGCCATTCCGGGAGCCTACGCCAGTGGGAGATATCCTATCTCGTCATTATGGAAAATGGGTTTTTTGGATCCAAAAGACCGTGGATTACTCTCGGAAAGTATAGAACAGTCGTTTGGTATTCCTGTTGACGGATATGTAGGGTACACGTATGAACAGCTGTTTGAAAATAGGGATCCTGTAGAATCACTGCGCGATATATTCTCCTTGCGCGGCATTTTGGAATTGGGTACGGGCAGGCGCGTCACAAACATCCCACCGCTCTATCTGTTTGGGTTGCGCAAAAAAGTCGCCAACGTGCGCCAGTCTGATATTAAAGTATTGGATATAGGACGCTCCATGAGCGCATTTGAAGAAGAGTTGCCGGATGGTACGACACGATTTGTGTTGGACCCGCAACGCATAGATGTGCTTATAAAGAACATATTTGTTGTGGATTCTGTCCGCGAAGAAGCACTCTCTATCGGTGTAATAAATACGACGCGTGTACCGGAACTGGCTACATCACTTGCACGTAGGCTAAGTAGCTCCGGTGTTTTTGTTGTCTCTGTCACAAGCGAAGAACGTACACTGGAAGGATGTGAGTTGTCAGGAACCAAAGCAGCCTTATCGTCGCAAACAGCCAAGTTTATCAGTTCGATTTTTGATTGCAAACCGGTTGAACGTACAGGGTCACAGCGGGAAGATTTAGTAGTTCGGTTGGGAAAACAAAATGGAAAAATGTATCAGCCACGGGTCACACAGTAAAGAATAGGTGACGTGTGGCACAACGGTTGGGTGTTATTCGTCCGCATCTTCCACGGCGTCGTGCTTTTCGGTTTCTTCCCCTGTCGGAGTCATATCAGGAATATCGTCAGCAGAAAGCCCTGACCCGCCTTTGGAAAACGGGATATAACTGGTTGTGCTGGTAAATGAAGGTTGATTGGCAAATTTGCTGCCACGAGACAATTCACGTATCAGCACTTTTAATGCGTTTTTATCTATATTTTTTACGATTATCTGATACGTGTTTCCGGCTTCTATCAGGCGAGACAGTTTAAATGATATATCATCGGGAAGTGCTGCCAAGTATACGTTTGCAGTTGAGCGTATTTCGATGCAGTGATTTTTTTGTTTCATCATAACCTCTTCACCGGATGTTAGTGTGGACAGTACCTGGTTTGGTGCGACGTGTGTGCAGTCAACGACTTTGGTTTTACCCGGTTCTTCAAGGAACATAAGTGGGGATACTACTTTGTCTGAATCTGCGAGCACCGCATCTTTTTTCAGATTCGTCAGTTTTTTGAGATTCTTTTGCGCAATTTGGTTGTATTTATCAAATTTGAGTACCTGCTCATACATTTTTTTTGCTTTTGAGAGTTCACCTGAGCGCATATATGCGTACGCAAGTCTGCTTAACGCTTCAAAATTTTCTTCCTGTTGCTTAAGTATTTCCTGATTGAGGCGGATCGCTTCTTTCCAATTCTGTGTGAGTGCTGCGGTAACTGCTTGTGAGCTTAGGGATGTGTCAGTCATATGTTTTGTTTAGATGATTGAATATCTATTATTTGTTACTTTGGTGATTTATGCAATAGGCTTTTTGATACAAAATCGCAAACGCTTTTTTTGCATATCACACATTGAGTGAGTGTATCTTTTCCTTGTGAAAAGTCAAGGGAGCAAGTAAAATACACCGTGAGAAAAATAGTGTGTACGACGAAGCGAACGAAGTATGTTTTGCTATGTACTTTAAGTACACGCGAACTCGCTACTCGTAGAACGAAAACAGTATGTCAGGTCACTCGAAATGGTCAAAAGTGAAACATCAAAAAGCAACGACCGATGTGGTAAAAGCACGTGCGTTTACCAATGCAGCCAGGTCAATCAGTATCGCAGTGAGTGAAGGTGGCGGGGTCACAGACCCGAACCATAACTTCCGTCTCAGACTCGCAATTGAAAAAGCCAGACAGGAAAATGTACCGAAAGAAAATATAGAAAGAGCGATCGAGAAGGGGAAAGGTGGCGACAGCGCATCACTCTCTCAGTTGGTGTATGAGGCCTATGGTCCCTCACGGGTTGCCATTCTTATAGAAGCGGTCACCGATAACAACAGACGGACTGTATCCCAAGTGAAAAACTACGTCGAAAACAACGGTGGTGTCATGACAGCGCAGGGTGCAGTTTCATACTTGTTTGCTCCTGCAGGCTACATGAAACTGAAATCAAACGGTGTATCCTTTGATACGATATTTGAGGCGTTTGTTTTGGCAGGCGCTTCTGATATCACAGAAGATCCAGATGGTGTACACATTTATTGTTCAGTTTCAGACTTGTCGACATTAGGGCAATTGGCTTCACAAGATTTGGGGATGTCAATTCTTTCCCAATCGATTATTATGAAACCACACACCGTGATCGAAATCAGTCCGGAAAACAAACAGGAGATCGAAGAGTTTATATCGGGCATACTGGAAATGGATGATGTCATAAATGTATACACAAATATAAAACGCGGGTAGACAGGGGACAGAATGAAAATTGTACACACTATTAAACGGTCATATATACGTTGGGATAGGAAATTGGCTCTCTCAAAGAGACAGCAGTTTGTAATTGTCACACTGCTGTTGGTCGTGGGTCTTATGCTCACGCAACTTATGCCGGGCGATTATCGCTATGGCATGACCGCAATCCTCGCTCTTTGTACATTCGGACTTTCTGCCTTTGCCTTGCGTGAAGACTTAAACGGTATCGAATGGATTACCTTATTAACACTTCCGACATTGTTTACCGCCGCGGTTGCATTGTTTTACTTTCTCCTGCCACAGCGTTGGCTGACCCGGGTGCCGGTAGTCGGACTGTACGCGATCGGCATGTATGCATTGCTTCTGACGGAAAATATATACAATGTCGCAGCGGACAGGACTATCGCCCTGATTCGTGCGGCTCACTCCGTAGGGTTTCTTCTGACGCTTGTTACGTACTTTATGTTAGTCCAGACTGTTATCGCATTTCGGTTTCCATTTTATATAAACGCAGTATTTGTATTTTTTATCAGTCTGGTGTTGGCGTTCCAATCCATTTGGTCTTCTGAGTTGGAGCGAAAGGCGAGTGAGCGGGTAAAAAAAATAAGTCTGGCCATTGCCGTGGCTATGGCCGAGCTGTCATTTATCTATTCATTCTGGCCAATTCAGGCCACCCTGGCAGTCCTGTTTCTCACGACCAGCTTTTACGGCTTAGTCGGTATGGGTCAGCAATATGTTGTAGAAAAATTATATAAAAAAACAATTATGGAATTTTTTATTTTAGGAAGTATTATATTTTTTGTTTCGATTTTGGCTACACATTGGCGGGGAAATTATTGACATGCGAAGTGGGAGAGAGGGAAGTATAGTGTGTCCGACACATGATATAGTCTGATATAGTGATATAGTTTGATACAGTTACAACTATAGGACTATCCTATAATAAAAATTATCCTATAATTATTAAGACCAATGCGTGAGATGGTGGATAATTCTTTTCACGGTTCTACTGTAGAGTTTTCACGACCCTGCTTTGAGGCTAGCTAGCGTGTTGCCGCTATGCTATCCGTACGTGTATCACACTTCTGTATTGGGCATGTGTAGCTTCAAATACGTTCTTTGGTAGGTAAGGTTGAGGCTACTATGCTACCATCCGGATTGTTGTATCAATCTAAACAACATGCTCAATACTATGCAATATATCTGTCGATTCTAGCCTCAAAAATAGCGAAACGGAGCGTATTAATGGGCCAAAATAAACCCGAATGACTATGCCTGTCTGGCAGCGTATCAGCGTGTGTGCCAGGGAGAGCGAAGTCTCTCAATATTGAGGCTAGATTACTAAGTTTAGCGCGTTTATATGCTCTATATCTCATCATAGGATAGACAGTCCAATTTCATATATTTAGCCTCAAAACATATAAAATAGAGCGTATTAATGCTCCAAATGCGATTACATTCTGTGGTACACACACAGAGGTGTGTGTAGGTGAGAGAATATAGCCTCAAAAACATCATTTCAGATTGTTTATATGCTCCATATCGCACTCCATTAGCTACGGATCAGTGCAATAATCAGTAAAATTAGCTTCAAAAATATCATTTTAGCGCGTATTAATAGGCTAAATATCACTCATTCCTACATCGGGGGTATATTTGGTGTTCAAACTCTGATGATTTAGCCTTAAAATACGCAGTTTAGCGCGTTTTTATGCTCTAAATGCGACGTCTGTATGCAGCCTGGGGTGTAGTGGTGTGTCAGCGGCAAAGTGACACTAATTCGGTATCCAATGACAGTGCTACAGTTGAGCTCTAACAATTAGGTCAGAATTGGTGCAATTGTGAAAACCGGGGTATAGCTGTATTCTCCCGTGAAACTGACTGCATACATTTCATAGATTTCTAAGCTGCCAGTTATATGTCAAAAAGCCCGGGTCGTATGCCGGGAGATCGAAATGGTAATAAGTCGCACAATAATACTTTTGCGACGTCATGGAGGCTGTGGATTCGGAGGAGACCCCGATCTATGCCTGAATGCTGTTATATTGTTTTCGACATTGTATGTGCGTAAATGTTTGCGCACATATATCTATTTTTATCTCCACATGTATACCAATCCTCAACGTCTTCTTTTGGGTGCATTTGTCAAAATTCCGTTGCCATGCTGATACTATGGTTTTTAGATATCTTAGTTTTATTTTTGGGTATTTTGCCTACCATATGACAATATGCTGCCAATAATGAAAACGTATCCGAATAAGTACTCATCTTGGTCTATATCAAGTCATCCTGGGTCAATACAGAGGCTCGTTTTTAGCCTCAAATGTAGAGAGGTCTTCAGAAGTATTACTCAGCGGCTTTTTGAAGCAGTTGCTCTACAATCTTGTAATTTTTTACGTGGTCCTGGCTGGGTTCCGCCAGTATCCAGACATCGTCTCGGTATGGAAATAATTTGAGCAGATCAATGAGTTGATTCGTATTAGGAACAGCCGCAGATGTATCAAGAATAGGATTATCCAGTTGATCATGATTATCGGTACCATTAAACGGCGGCATGATAAATCCGATATGGATAAGCCGTGTCATAGGTGCCAGCAGTTCGGTCATCCCGTAGACAAACCGCCACACACTGGATTCATCGTCTGTAATGATGGATGCCGCGGTATGACAGAAATCATTTGCTATCGGTATGCCGGCTGAAGCTGCCTGGACAATGGCGGCTATGGGAAGCTCATGCACCTGTTTGGGGTTACTGCGGGCGGCCGTCTTATACCAACCATCAGTTATACGCAGCGGGACGGTCTCAACGGTAAATACGATACCTTTCTGTTTGGCATAGCTGTGAAGCTCGCCGGCGTTTGTCAAAAACCGCGCTATGGCATCATCCAGATCCGCAGCTGGTTTTTGTATATCGTAGCGTTCGTTTTGGAAATCGACGGATAACAGCGCAGATGATCCGGGATGGATATTTACATACTGGAAGTTATTCGCTTCGGCGATATCAATTGTGCGTTTCATGAGGGTCATAGACTCTGTGATGATGTCTGTGTCCGGGTACGACAGGTTCGGCAGCGTTTGGCCGTTTACGGTACCCCAAAAATGCAGTCCGACGTCACATTTTCGACGCTTCAATTCGCTAAATAAGTCTGTATAACGGTCCGGATCATTGGCATTAAACCAGACCTCGGCAAGGTCGGGATTGGCTCCGGAGAGGCGGTCAAATGATCGGGCATCAGCGTTCACTTTAATACCAAGTTTCATATAGGTACCAGTATACCAAATGTCACATGCTTGACATTTGTTTTAACGTCGTACAATATGAGTATGCAGGCACATATATGAATTTACAATCACTGATCAAAGATTTCCTGGAATACCTTGAAATCGAACGAAATGTTTCCCAACTCACGATCAGAAACTACGCGCACTATTTGGACAGGTTTCTGGTGTTCCTCTCTGATGCTCCCCCCCTCTCCCCTCGCGTGAAACCTGTGAAAACTTCTGTGCGAAGTGAAACGGAGTCCCGCCCTGCGGGAAAGTCTGAAGACAGAGATACAACTGCTGTCAGTACTGACACAATTGCTGATGAAAATGCGCTGATAGCAAAAGAAGAATTGGCTTATTCAAATGCGCTAAAGTCAGTGACAACCGCAAAGATTACCGCAGAGAGCATCCGGCAGTACCGGTTGTATTTATCACGGTTTGTGGATGAGCATGGGATCAGCCTAAAGCGCGTGACGCAAAATTACCATCTGATTGCACTTCGGAGTTTCCTTAAATATGCGCTTAAGCGGGATATTCCGGTTGTGGCGCCTGAGAAAATCGATCTGCCGAAAGCGGAAAGCAGAAGTATAAAATTTCTTGAGCGTGAACAGGTCGACCGTCTTTTGAACATGCCGCAGATATCCACACCGGATGGCATGCGCGATAAAGCCATACTGGAAACGCTTTTTTCCACAGGGCTTCGCGTATCGGAATTGGTTAAATTGAACCGTGATCAGATCAACTTTGACCGCAAGGAATTCGGCGTCATCGGGAAAGGGCGCCGCGCACGTGTTGTTTTTCTTTCAGACAGCGCGGTTGAATGGCTGGAACGGTATCTGAATGATCGGGATGATGATGCGCCGGCATTGTTTATCAGATACGCGGGTAAGAAGCCCGATGAAGGACAAAATGTAAACGAATCGATGAGGCTCACCGCCCGAAGTGTACAGCGGTTGGTTGAAAAGTACTGCAAGAAAGCGAGGCTTCCCGTCAAGATTACGCCGCACGGTCTGCGTCACAGTTTCGCCACAGATTTATTAAGCGGTGGCGCTGACTTACGTGCCATTCAGGAAATGTTGGGGCACAAAAACGTCGCAACGACGCAGATATACACCCACATCACAAACCCGCAACTCAAGGAAATCCACCATAAATTCCACCATAAGGCAGAAGAGAAAGATATGGTATGACTGAAAGCGGCGCCGATGTACATATTGATGAGGGACCAGAAAAAGAAATTGAGGCATGGACCACGTTGTTGAAGGTCGATATGGTTCACCCGCCAGTGATTCCTGAAACGCTGGAACGCTTCATATCCATGCAACTGCCCGATGATGCGCCTGAGGGTTTTACGGAACAACCACTCTATGCTGACCCTATTCTCAGGCGAATCATGCGGATGGCCCTCATGCATGGTACCTTATCTCAATCACCGGAGACGTTGTCCGAGCACACATTCGAAATAATACCAGAATATGATGCGTTTGTATCGCAAAAATTTCCCGGTCATACAGATGCACATATATATGAAGGGTATACAGCTGCTGGGCGTGTGTTATTTGCTGGTACAAAAGAAGAGAACGAATCGGTGACCTGTTTGGGTATATACCTTAAGAAACCTGATGATTCACTTCGTCCAGTTCTGGACATGGGAGAATTATTTACCACACTCGGTATACGGCAAACACCCGAGAGTCTGGCAATTATTACAAAAGAGATATTAAGTCAGTATACACTCCAATCAGATATTCGGGAGCATATGTCCGGACGGCTTGAGCGTTGGTATGTTTCCCACAGCATATCGCGGAGGGAATCTGTCAGCGCGCTGCTACGCGATATAGCAGAGCGAGGAAGCGATGAAAATGATATTCATGCCACAAACGCCCTTCTGGAAGGGCTTACGACAGAGCGTCATTTAGGTCAGCATGCGTATATAAATGATTTGGCCTTCCAGTATCGGGCAACATCACTGTTACCATTTGCCTTGCCGATTCTCCGACTTCCGGAAGATCAGGTTACCTAAGTGGACGAAAGTCCGCGATTGCTGAGAAACGGTACCGTGGATATCGCCGTACATCCGACCACGATTGAAGCATTGTCGGGAGTTATGCCACAGTTGCACCTCCCTGTTACTGATTCGTATCAGTTTCATCCAACTGTTGGAGCGCGAAGCGGATCCATGCAAATTGAAGGCATTTGGCAGGACTATCAGGTAAAAATGGATCTGATTAAATTCATGTCCGGCTGGTTACGTATGTGTGGAACAAACACATTGAAAGAAGAGACAGAGGCGGCCTCATTTCTCTACGATCGTATTGCCAACGGGTATCCCCTTCCGTCAGAGCTTCACATTATGCCTACCACCGAGGGTGCACTATACAATATTGGCTCTGGACTCAATTTGGCTACCCTTGCCCGGAAAATGCCCGACGAACTGAAATCTGAAATCCTTATACCTGCTGCGTTTTTATACTCAACGGATGTAAAAACTGGAAGGACATTCGTATCCGATATCTTGTCCCAAATTCCACGGTCGGGACAGGACGAATTTATCAGTACCCGCCTGATTCAGCCGATTATGTCAGCGTGGAATTACTTCTTATCACTTGAGGACCCTGAAAAGGGACATACAGGATTGGCGTTTGAAATGCACGGGGCTAATTTTTACTATGTGTGGGATAGCGTACTGCAAACAATTCGCGGAGATATTCTGACAAAAGACTTTGCGTCTAACCGGATATTAAGTGCGCACACCCCTAAGCGATCACTTGAGTGGGTATTGGGTGAGTATGATCATGGGTTAAGTTATTTGTTTCTTGCCCCGCTGGTTTCTGAATTATCACGTAGTACGGGAAAACCAACCGGGTATTTTGACGCTATAATACGCGAGTCATTTATTCAGTCACTCACAGCAAGAAATAAACAGAAATTTTTACTGAATGGATCAGTTGTGAGTGTGCATCAGGATGTGTTTGATCAGTTACAGCACTTTAGATCTCCACGTCAAAAACTCTGGACTAAAACACCTAGATTCAGGCCATCAGAATTGCCTGCATATGACCTGTAATACGATTTGTTCTCACTCGTTTGCGCTGTGCGCATTCATATACAACCTATACATGGATTCTCGATAATCCTCATGAATCGGACGGGCTGGGATAACAAGTCCGGAGTCAGTTACAGAGCAGGCAAACATAATAGTGTCAGTATTATCGATCTCTATAGGAACTATGCCATTTTTATTACCATATGGTGTAAATCCGTTACCGCGCACATCAGGATTTTTTACTAGAGTGGGATATTTGGATGTTATAGTTGACCCTTTAGGTATCCAGGGGTGTTTCCAGGTTAAGTTAGTTGAATTGATGAACCGAGTATGTTCCTTAGCGAATTGGTAATTTGTAAAAACACTCACCCAATTATCTTCTAGTTCAATACACGTGTGATGTTTGTGAAGGAGAGCGAACTCCTCATCAAGTGATGTATATAAAAGCCAGTCAGATGCGAGGGCGTGATGGTAATATTTTAGATTATGCGTTGCGAGATCAAAGCGCTCTATCAATCGAGCAAGCATATTTCCACGTTTAATTTGTGCTACCGGATGTATCTGGCCGTTCTCATATGATGCGATATACAGATCACTCCCATCGTTAAATAGAGCGTTTGCTACATCTGTAACCTGAAATGAATTCCTAGTCTGGAAAAAATGAAACGCTACACCATCATCGCCAATATCAGTAATTAATTCCCAGTTCACAGTCGACCTGGAAAGAAATGCCTCTGATATCCTTGGCTTGAATAATAGCTGATATGCTTCTTGTTCAAACCCCTCAAATGATGTTGGTTGTTCTGCACCCATAACGTGTATGTATGAATAGAAACATGAAACGTATAACAACGGCAATTTAGCCACAAAAGTATATCTGAATGTGAGCTGCGAGTCAATACTATAGGTTTTAATCTGTTGAAATCGTGGGCATGAGTGATAGCAGGAGGATCATATCAGGGTAGGGCCTGGTCAAGGATATTCTTAGATCGGCTATCTTGTATAGGAGCAAAATCGATTTATAAGGAATTGATGGTATATGAAATAGTTCCTTTGTGTGTGGCGTCCGGCTTGAGTGTGAGTACGTGCGATTCCCGTATGTACCCGCGGTTTGAAAGGTTAACGGCGTCTGTGGAACACGTTTGATTTTCGATACACACCGCATTTTTGTGACCGGTATACACCACCGTATGCGTGAAATCTTCCGTGGTGAGAAGTGATAGCCGTAGGCCGAGTGTCCTGTATTCGATAGTCGCATACTGCCTGGGCACCAGGTCTGTGTACACATGATCAAGCGATAATTCTGCTATAGGCCGTGGAGTATTTATATTATAGGGTTTACCGGAAACGTCTATAAGATTTCCAGTTGGCAGTAACGTATCGCTGGGTGATTCCATCCAGCTTTTTGCAGGTACGGATATGTATGTGTTTTCACTGCCGGATAGGAGGGAAAAATACGGATGCAAGGCAAACCCAAACGGCATGTCCTCATCCCCGTCATTATTCACTGTATATGTAACAGTGACTCCACTGGATCGAAGTGTATAGCAAAGCCTCAATGTAGATAAAAATGGATAAGACTCATATAGAGACGATTGCCCTGTGATGGATATGAACGTAGTTACTGAAACAGCATCGTCGGAAACGATCGGGGCATCGAACTGCCAGGACTCATCGTACACGAGTCCATGGAGTATCCGTGCCTCGGTGTGTTTTTTCTGTCTGACGGTTCGACCATGCCACGTGTACTGTGCATCCTTGACTCTGTTGGGTGTGGGAAACAGAACAAAATTTCCCGTAAATCCACAGGTCTTTAGAAGTTCTGGTTCTGTATAGATAATGTCACTCTCCCCATACCGAAAAGCAAACATATTGCTCCCCCGATCGGGGGCTACGGATACGGTAATGGGTTTTTTTCCGTCGGACGATGGCGTGTAGCGTAACGTAACAACCGTACCGTACACTTCTGTATGTTCTATTGTCGATGAAAACTGGGTATCAGTCATGGATCTCCTGTAACGTTTTTGCTGCTGACTCAGGCGATATGTCCCGTTGTCCTTCAGCCATCATTTCGTACCCTACATAATACTTTTTTATTGTACTACTTCGAAGGAGCGGCGGGTAAAAGTGCATATGGAATTGCCATTCGGGATGTTCTTCTCTATCCGTTGGTTTTTGGTGGATGCCCATTGAGTACGGAAATGGTGTGGAAAAAAGCTTATCATAGCGGGATGTGAGCCGTTTTAATATGTCCGCAAGCTGGGTGTGCTCTGTACTTCTCATATCGCTCAGGGATCGGATATGCCGTTTTGGTAAGACCATCGTCTCATATGGCCATGTTGCCCAAAACGGTACCACGACTGCAAATGCTTCATTTTCAATGACAAGTCGTTCCTGTTTCTCCAGTTCCCTCTGTACATATGCAAGGAGCAACGGAGATGAATGTTCCCGGTTATATGCCAATTGATGCTGTTGTTCTTTTTGGACAATCGTCGGCAAGTGTTCGTTTGCCCATATTTGTCCATGTGGGTGGGGGCTGCTTGCTCCCATAAGAGGGCCTTTGTTTTCAAATATTTGAACATAGGATATTTGATCCATTTTCCCGATGGTTTCATACTCATTTTTCCATGTGAGGACTATTTCTTTGATTTCATCCACAGATAAATCCGCCATGGTTGTATTGTGCTTTGGCGAGTAACAGATGACACGACAGAGCCCCCGCTCCTGCACTGCGTATAGCAAATCGGTATCTTCCGGAGAATCTCCTAGAGCGTCAGGGAGCAACGAAGCATGGTCGTTGGTAAACGCGAATGTTTTGGTGTAGTCAGGATTTTTCTCCCCGTTTGACCTGGTATTGTGAGGACACAGATAACAGTCCTCCATATACTCTGGTGCTTGTGCTGGTTGTGTGGGCTCTATACTCCCCTGCCAGGGGCGCTTTGCCCGGTGAGGAGACACCAATACCCACTCCCCTATCAATGGATTTCTTCTTCGGTGAGGTTTAGTAAAATCTATCATACTTACACTATGGCTGTACGAGTACTGAAGCCCCTTGGCTTGGGGTAAACTCGATAAACTCAAGTGTTCTTCCAAACTCTGCCATATACAGAGAGGACAACGTGGATTGGAATTCCTTCATTTGCTCATCTTTGACCAATGCGAGTGCAATCGCAGAAAATCCGCCGCCCATATTGCGCATTCCGATCACCCCGGGGAGATCCCTTCCTTTTTCAACCAAAAATGTGAGTTGTGGTGTGTTTTCATCGAGCTGATACAGTTCGAGGGAGCTTCTTCCGGCTTCGGTTAAGAGTTTGCCAAATGTCTCGATATCTTTTTGTTTCAGTGCCTCCACAGCGTCCAGCACTCGTTTATTTTCCGTGATGATGTGTTCCACACGCATGCGCATGATCGGGTTATGTTTCTCGAGCGCATCCCGGTGTGTCATGAACTCATCGTACGAAACGTCACGTAAGCTTTTTATTTCGCGTCCGAGCACCTGAGACCAAAATGGCCAGCTCTCCTCACACATTTGTCTTCGAACCACATACCCGGATTCACCCAATTGGCGCTCCAACGTGGGATCAACAGGTATTACGAACGAAGCGGATGTAGAGAATTGTGCAGGTATAACATCAATAGCAGAAACCGGAGATGTGCCGGACGGCAAAAAATCCATAAATACCATGCCGTCATCTTTGGCATATGCCGAAGCTCCCTGATCCAGAAAACCGCACGGGCTTTTTACCAGATCACTGTTTTCGGCATTTTTACATAACAGGGCGATCTTTGTCACATCAATTTCCTGATCATAGAGTGCCAAAAGACCATAAGCGATGGCAAGTTCCAGCGCTGCGGAACTGGATACACCTCCTGATTTTGGCACGGTACTGTCTATGAGGATATTTGCGCCTCCTACTGTGTACTGGTTGCGAAGAAGCTCACGAACTACCGCTTTACTATAGTTTGGCCATGTCAGTTCTTCATCCCGTACCAGAGAATCTATAGAAAAGATCACGGGTGTGTTTTGAGGGTACGAGTTCGAGAACAGCGCGATGGTGTTATCCTCCCGCTTGCTCATAAAGGTGAGCGTGCTTTTGTTGATCCCTGCAGCAAGGGCGTATCCCCAATTGTAATCAGTATGACAGCCCAGAATTTCCGCCCGGCCTGGTGCTCTGGCGATGACGGTGGGACGTGTCCCGAATAGGTTGGCAAAATGCTCTGATTCTCTTGTGATGCGCGAAGGTAAATCGAATTCTTTGTTAGGTAGTCGCACGGCTTTGTCCATACGTTCTTACGAAATGAGCTTTGCAGCCCCGATAATGCCACAGTCTTTTATCTCTTCGAACTGTACCGTATAGGGGGTCAACTGTTTTACCTTTTCTTCGACCATTTCTTTATAGTGCCAGCCGACCCAAAACAGACTGCCCTCCATGACAAAGGTCATATCCCTCTTGGCATAATTTGTTATGCCGGCCACTTCACACGCTATGAGTGACGCGGAATGTTCAAATAGAGATCTGGCGAGTTTCGACACCTTTTGGATATTTCCGCGGGCTAACCGGTCCAATTGTTTTGTACTCTCTATAGACGGGTGTTTAATCTGATTCTTGGTCAGCAGTAAATTGAGATGATAGTAGAGGTATCCCCCTGCGGTTTCTTTTTCATACAGGGATCTCCCGAGTGTGAGTGACTGCGCATCGATTTGCTTGCCCTCTTCAGACTGCTCAAATTTATCAAAATTTGCGGCTTCGAGGTTGACCAGATGCGTATGGTCGAGGAAAAACGCAAAATTCAATCCCGTTCCCACAATTCCCCCTGCTATGGATGTCGCAGGATACTTACTGAGTCCCGCCATTGTTAGGCAGATCGTATCATTGGCAACTGCCACGCGAATCTTTCGATTGTACTTACTCTGGATATATAACTCTATGGTTTCACCCACAGCTTGGCCAACCAGTCCCTGAAATGCATGCTCTTTTGTTCCATTGGTGAGTATACCGTCCAGTACGCCATCTCGCATGACAGGTGTCATCGGGTATGCAAAATTGAGGGCGAGATATTCGAGATCCGGATCAATATGTTTATCCATCGTAGAAAGAAACAAATCTTTAGTGGTAAATACGGGGAGTTGTTCTTCTTCCAATGTTTTAATAATTGTTTTTCCACCCTCTGATACGACTCTGGATTTTTGGAGTATCGATCCGCCGATTTTGAGTACCTGAAATGTTTTCCCCTCAGGGACGATTGAGGCCCCAGGAATTTCATGGACTATAAACGGCAGACTGGTTTTTTTGCCAGTGTTGGCATCCTGAAGCTCTTGTACAAAGTTTTTTGTGATAGTTTGTAAATCCATAATGTTCACACTGTACTTCTGCTCTATGAGTTTGTCAATCATTTGTTACTTATGTTCTTCTCTTATATCTTTTCATATTTCTGACATGTTCATCATTCAGATTATGGACCACGTCTTCAACAAAAGTTCCTATCGGGGTCGGGCAACTCAACAGTGTTGTGTCATATAGATACGTGTACGCATGAGTCAGTGGATCCTCAATACCCAGGATATCACTCAAGTATACTGGGTATCCCTTGGCATCAGGTTTGTGATATCGTTCTTTCTTTTTGGTTACGACAGCACCCCGCGTCCTGTGTAGCAGATCACTGTCATTCTGTATACCGATGACATGTCCGTCTGCCATTGTAAACGTCATCAGTTTTGGCGCCATTTTAGGGGATATTCCTGCTTTTTCGAGATCACGTCGCATAAAAAATTGCGCGGCATTCTTTACCAGTCTGGCGCTTACTCCCTTATGCATGCGTGGAGGGTTAATATCAACGTAAATGGTGCCATGCGCTTCATTGACATACGATTTTATATTCCAATCTTTTGATAATCGTCTGAATGCCCTCATGAAATCATCTACTGATCGTATGGTAACACCGGTTGCCTTCTTCCATTCATCCTGTATGCCATCCTGATTAGCTATTATGGCTTCAAAATTAATGACATAGTTACATTTTGTATTCTGATCTTCCTCAAATAACGCATGATCCTGAACTGCGCGTTGCAACTTCTGGATGTGAGCGGTTTCTTCTGCCGTAAACTTCGGCGAAATTTCACGTTTATTGTAATTTCGTTGAGTCAAAGGTTTCTTTATTACCCGATGCACAACGTTTGTACATTTTTTAGGATCAACAGGTTTATACGTATCCGCTTCAACGTTATACGGTACATATCCATGAATGCCTTTAACTCTTTCAATTTGTTCAATTCTCTCTTTTTTCGTTGATTTCCTGAGCAAATCGGCATGTTTAGCCATTCCCTCCCAAGCCGAAATTGGTAAGACTTTGTGTACCAACTTTTCATTCCTCATAATTTCTTCGGTATCAGCACCGTTGCCTACAGAAATTGCAAGAAATACACCACGATTTCTGTCCAGAAGCGATTGTAACGCACCGTCATGCATGCGTTTTTGCATGCCAAATGCTTCCGCGAGTTGCGCGGTTCGTTCCCTCATATACTCTTTCACAATCCTAAAATTCCATCCTTTTCCTGTACAAATATGCTGCGGAATACCCAAGAGAGATTTCACAATAATCGCATCAAGATTCATCAGCGTTTGGATATCACCTCTTCTATAATATTCTTTGACGTCAAGCTTGCCTTCTTTGGTTCGTAAAATTTTGGAATAAGTCAGTGTTCCGTCAAAATCATGGGTCCATATTTGATCAAAATTCATTATTGTATGTATAAGCTCAGCAACTGTTTTTTCACCGCGTTTTTCAGCTAATTCAGATCGTCCCACATGATTCAATCTCATTCTCACACGTTCATCCAATATCCCTTGAAATTCTGCGTCAGTATGAAGTCCAAATGCGTCTTTTGCCCTCTGTATTGATTCGGGATCTATTTTAGGTATATGCGACCTTTGTATAACCGGTATATTCACCCTACTTCCGGAAACTGTTTCATGTGTGCGTACATACACTACAGTACCGTTGGGAGGAAGGTGTTCAGGGCTTTTTATGCTTTCATATACATTGTATTGTGCCTGATCAAGGAGCGTTTGTACTGGAGTGTGCGAAATATCCTCTAACGGTGCCCGAGGGTGCAACCCCCGATTGCTCCAGAGCCCTTCCTGGCTATGAGCGTTTGCGAGACTCCCCAAATGATCGTATTCTGCGCTTCTCATATATCAAAAAAATTCACAGCTGGAGCTGTGTATGTTGTATTGTGGATTACAACAGCCCATCTCGCTTGACTAAGAGGTATTTTTTCTCTGACATCCATCTGACAACAGGCACGATCAGGTGAAAATGATAAATTCTGAACATCACAATATTTTCATGAACACATCAGTATCATATGGCTCGAGAAGGTACGTGTCTTGAGTGGAATGGTAGGTAACATGAGTGTCGTTTGAGTCAAACGCAAATCATGCTACAATACGGCTATGAAACAGGTGACTGAAACAACCTATCCGATAGAATTCAGAAAAAAAGAAGCAGAACAATTGGGACACTATATACAGCAACAGAAATCAGTCGTACTCGTCGGGATGAAACGTGTGGGTATCAGTAATTTTCTCAGGTTTTTCATCAACCATCCACAAGTCCCATCCACGTACATACGGACTAATCAACCGCAATTATTTGTGCAGGTGGATTTAAATGATCTCATTGAGCGCAATTTAAGCGCGTTTTGGACACTGTTACTGACTCGGGTTGTTGATGCCGCTGAGCATTCCAGTCTGTCTGAGACCGATAAGAAAGCATGCCGAAAATTGTTTGTCCAAAGCATACAGCTGAAGGATCATTTTTTTACACTTGATAGCGTACGGAAAGTGATAGAAACGATTATTGCGGCTGGATTGTATCCGACGTTGTTTCTCATACGCTTCGACAGGCTCTCAGAAGTGTTCACACAGGATTTCTTCAGTAACCTGTTAGGTCTTCGTGATTCAGTAAAACAACAACTATCCTATGTATTTACTAGCCACCGAGCCCTTCCTGACTTATCTCCAACCATATTCAAAAAACAATTTTTGTCAGTATTTACCAAAGATATGTATCTGCCTGTTGCCACTGACGGCGATATGAAGATCGTCGCACAGACACTGATTGAACAGTATCATGTAGCTCCATCTGCCAAGTTGCTGGATCGTATACTGGAGGTATCGGGTGGGTATGTGCAGTTTGTGCAGTATGCGCTCATACGCCTGCACGAAGAGGCTGGAGATGCGTCTGAAGACGCGTTCATCGAATTACTCCCATTGGACGAGCAGATTGTATTCCAGTCCGAGGAATTGTTTGATAGCCTTACAAAACATGAGAAAGATATAGTGATTCAAATAAACAAAGGTGGTCCTATATCTACCGTGGAAAAAGAGCATGCGGTGTATCTGTGGAACACCGGCATTGTGCAGGGTACGGACGGTAAGCCCACGTTTTTTAGCCCATTGTTTGCGTCGTATGTGAACTCACTTTCACGAAACACACAGCTTGGACGCGACTTCACCAAAAAAGAATTTGCATTATTTAGCTACCTGGAATCTCATGTCGGGCAACTCTGTGAACGGGAAGCCATAATTGATACGGTATGGCCTGAGAGCCACGAGATGGGTGTATCAGATTGGGCGGTTGACCGTCTCATAGCGAGACTTCGAAGCAAACTGAAGTCTCAATCCAGCCCATACAGCATCGAAACCGTTGTAACCCGCGGGTACAAACTTATCCGAAGTTAGCCTTCCGTTTCCTCTAAACAGGTACTGCTCTCGGTTTTGTGATTATCGTATTTCGTAACTGAGAGACACAGTTACCATGATATCCTGACTTCCCGGTTCTATTGTTGATGCAACTTGGTCTGCTGCTCCTGCCATTTCAGTCTTGGCGTACATCATAGGAACGGGTCTCATATCACCACCGGTGTTTTCGTTATAGTTAATAACTCTCCCAAGCGTGAATCCTGCTGTTTTTGCTGCCATTTCGGCTTTCTTCTTGGCATCTTCCACGGCTTTCGCACGGGCTTCGTTCTCCACCTTTGTACGATCATCAACATCGAAGGATATTCCACCGATCTGATTTGCGCCGTTTGCCGTAGCCACATCAATGACATCATTTGCCTTTTCCATATCTCGCACTTTTATGGATAATGTGGTGGCGGCTTCATATCCAGTTATTTTCTGTCTACCGTCACGGTAATCATACTGCGGGTGCACCGAATATTGTGCTGTCTGAATATCTTTTGTATCGACGCCCAATTTTTTAATTGCGTCTGATATTGCGTTTATTTTTTTATTTATATCCTGCTGCGCCTGTTTTACCGATGAGCTTTGAGCTGTGACTCCAGCCTGGATCTTTGCGATATCCGGCGAGAGTGATACCTTTCCTTCGCCTGTCACGGTAAAGGAATCTGTTTTATTGGTAACAACGCTCGAAATAGAAAGCGGAATTGGTCCCGCGAGTTTAATAAATGCAAAAAGCGCAATGAAAAAAACTATAACTGCACCGCTTATATCTTTCATAGATGTTTCCCCCTTCTTTATTTATGTAGATCTTTTTGTAGTATACAGGCTTCCAGAACATTTTGCATAAGGCATGCAACATTTACCGGGCCTACGCCACCGGGTGTGGGTGTGTAAAACGCGACAACCTGTTCGATATCGTCAGATTCATAATCCCCGTGCAGTTTTCCATCTGCATCACGCCAAATTCCTACAGATATGAGTATCGCTCCGTTTGATATATACGATTTTTTGACGACCTCGCGTTTTCCCACGCAGCTAATAATGATATCCGACTGTTTTAGAATCTGTTGGGGATGTTCTGTGCGGGAATGTATGACAGTTGGGGAGCACTTGTATGTCATTAGTACATTAGCTATTGGTTTACCGGCCGTCTCTCCCCTACCGACTACCGAGATATTCTGAGCCTGAAGCCACGGTAGAAATTCGCCATGCACCAATCCTTGTGATAGAAGTGTTGAATGCGCGCTGGACAGAAGCGTGAGTACCGCTTTCGCCACAGGAACCTGGAACGGTGATTGTGGATGAAATCCGTCAACATCCTTAGCGGGGATGACGGTTTGTAGGATATCACCCGTATCTCCGATATATGTAGGAACAGGTCGTTGGATGATAAGCCCATGTACCTCATCATCCGCATTGTAGTGTGCGATCGCGGATGCCAAAATATCTGGCGCTATCGTATCGGAAAAATGTTCGAAAATGACGCGTATACCGACTTTATCTGCTGTTTTTTGCTTCTGTTTTATGTATGACAATGATCCGGGATCGTCCCCCACCAAAATGACACTGAGCGTGGGAGTGATTCCTTTGTCCCTAAGCGATGTGACCGAGCGCGCAATTGAATCGAGAATCCTCTCTGCTATCAGTTTTCCATCAAGAATCATATCTAGTGTATTCTCTCTTATTTTGTGACGGTTGGCAATTTTTAGGATATCGACGCCGAGGCACTCCAGATTGTCATTGACAAAGGGTCTGCAATCTTCATACGATGGAAGTGGAGGTAGCTATGGACGCAAAAAATTCTAGACTTGATATTGTACTGATCGCGATCATACTTGGGATGACCTGTATGGTTGCTGCATATATTATTCCGTGGAGAAATATCCTGTGGGGAAAAGTGAAGCTCTCCCAGGGAGACTACGTCACTGTTGTCGGAGAAGCCAAGACAAAACAAAAAAATCAAAAGGCTACCTTCTCAGCAGGTGTAAATGCGATATCGGATAATAAGGACACCGCAATGAGCGAAGTAAATAAAAAGGTAACCGCAATCATCGAAGCGGTAAAAACATTTGGTGTGACAAGCGATAACATCAAAACACAAAATCTCAATGTCTACCAAAATGAAGAAACGTATTATGAAGACGGCAGGCAGAAAGTCCGCCAGGGGCAATGGAGGGTGAATAACACTGTCGAAATAACACTGACCAATGTGGATGCTGCTCAGGGTTTGACTGATATCCTCACAAAGAGTGGTGCCACAAATATCTACGGGCCCAACTTTGTGCTTGATGAAACGGGCGAAGCGGAAAATTCCCTTATCGATGCCGCACTTAAAAACGCAAAGGACAAGGCAATTCAAATAGCCAGGGCATCGAATAAAAAGCTCGGCGCAGTGTCAAGTGTCATTGAAGGATATCAATCAATGCCTGTATATAGAATGGAAGGCGGTGGCGGAGGTGGCGGCGGCATAGAACCCGGAACCGGTACGGTCACGAAGACTCTCACAGTCACCTTCGAGCTAGTGCCCTGATATACGGGTGTGGGTAAAACACCGGTGAACTGACTGATGATTGACCTATGCCGTCAAATTCGCTACGCCTCTCGCTTTTAGGCTGTGTCTTCATTTTTTTGAAGAGTATCTAAAAATGCGTTCAGCAGGCTAGTAGCTTGGATAGACAGTACCTGTAACATTACGAGATCGGGAGTGACCAAATCGGGATTATCGTGCATATAATTATCCAGATCAGCAAGTTCACCAATCAACGCTGATGAATGCTCTTTTTGAGATGCTATGATTCCCTGATAGGTATACGTTTTGGTTTCAGAGATGCACTATTTAGTCAGACATGTCGCAGCGGCGATGGTATCGCCTTTGTCCGTGAACCGCATAAGGATAACGCCGCTAGTTGCCCGTCCCAAATGTGGAATCGAGTTAATCGGCAGTTTCACCACTTGTCCTTTTGTGGATGTCAGGATCACGCTTTCCGTATCCGCAGGCACGATTTGTGATACCACCACTTTGCCTGTTTTATCCTTGACCTCAGCAACCTTCACACCCTGTCCTCCGCGTTTTTGCTTCGGGAAATCTTTGATTGCTGTTTTCTTACCGATTCCTTTTTCCATTATGGTAAGGAAATCCCCTTTTCTGGTCTCTTCGTTTATCATATCGACGCTGACGACATAGTCAGGGGATTTGAGCAAAATTCCCCGTACACCCATCGTATCTCGTGCTGTTGGGCGCACTTCACTCTCGGAGAACCTGATGGATTTTCCTTCATGTGACACCAGGAGGATATCATCTGATCCGCTGGTAAGGCGTGCCCAAGCGAGTTCATCGCCTTTCTCTAATTTAATGGCAACGATACCGCTTCTTCGAATATTTTCATATTCCGACAGTTTTGATTTTTTGACTGTGCCATTTTTTGTGGCCATGATTATAAACTGGACACCCTGTTCTTTCTGTTCCGCACGCTTGAGAGAATATGCCAATACTGAGGTCACCTTTTCACCTGATTCGGTATTTATAAGGTTGACAACGGCCTGTCCCTTTGCCTGTCTGGAAGTCTCCGGGATATCCCATACACGTACCTGGTATACTCGTCCGCGATCTGTGATAAAGAGCATGTTATCGTGGGTTTGTGCAGCAACGATCTTATCTATGGAATCCTCTTCTTTTGTTGCCATGCCGATCACTCCCTTGCCTCCCCGTTCCTGCATTTTAAAGGTGGACTTGGGAAGTCTCTTGATGTATCCAGATTCACTCATGGTGATAATAACGTCTTCATTGGCGATAAGCTGCTCTTCACTAAACTCACCGACTTTGCTCTTGTATACTTTTGTTCTTCTCTCATCCCCATACTTTTCTTTCAGTTTGGCCAGTTCGTCGGAGATCACCTTGAGGATTTTTACCGGATGGGCAAGCAAATCTTCGAGATATGCTATTGTTTCTCTGATCATTGCAAGTTCATCTTCAATCTTCTGTCTCTCAAGAGCCGCGAGTTTGCGAAGCTGCATGTCAAGAATGGCCGTAGTCTGGATATCAGAAAGACCAAATCGCTCCATTAATTTCTTTTTTGCTTCATCTGCATCCTTACTTTTCTTTATGATGGCGATAACTTCATCGATGTGATCGACGGCAATTTTGAGCCCTTCCAGTATATGTTCACGCGCTCGGGCCTGTCGAAGTTCGAACTCACTTCTTCTTCTCACCACATCATGGCGGTGTTTAACATACTCTTCAAGGATAAGTTTCAGGCTGCACGTTTGAGGGGTATTATCAACGAGAGCAACGGTATTCACCGGGAACGTCGTTTGAAGTGCTGTTTGTTTAAATAGGTTATTGAGAACCTGCTTTGGTCGTGCGTCACGCTTTAGTTCTACATAAATTCGGATTCCTCTACGGTCAGACTCATCACGTAGGTCAGATATTCCTTCTAGGGCTTTATCTTTGACCAGATCAGCAATCTTTGCCACGAGTTGTGCCTTGTTTACCTGGTACGGGAGTTCCGTAATGATAATAGCTGATTTACCGTTCCCGATATCTTCAATATCTGCTTTTCCGCGCATAACTATCTTTCCCCGTCCCGTTGCGTATGCAGATTTTATTTCATTAATATCATAGATAGCTCCCCCGGTCGGGAAGTCCGGTCCCTGGATATGCTCCATCAGGTCATCGACTGTCACATCAAATACAAAATTAAAGCGGGCGTCAGTTGTTGCCGTCTGTGTGATTTCTTCAGTGGCTTTTTTGGCTGCTGCGACTTTCTGCGTATCGCTGTGTGTATCTTCTATCTTCGTTTTACTGATAAGTTTCGTAATAGCATCGATAACTTCGGAGAGATTGTGTGGCGGGATTTTTGTCGCCATACCAACGGCGATACCCTCACTACCCATGAGAAGCAGGTTTGGCAACTTGGCCGGAAGGTACACAGGTTCCTGTATCGTGCCATCGAAATTTGGAATAAAATCAACTGTTTCTTTCTCAATATCTAAGAGCATCTCGTCTGATATGCCCGCAAGCCTGGCCTCCGTATACCGCATGGCTGCTGCGGGGTCGCCGTCAACTGATCCAAAGTTTCCCTGCCCGTCTACCAATTGGTAGCGCATGGTAAAATCCTGCGCGAGTCGAACCATGGCTTCGTATACCGCACTGTCTCCATGTGGGTGGTACTTACCCAATACTTCTCCGACTACTGATGCGCTCTTTTTGTATTTGGCACTGTGGTGAAGCCCTATCTGATGCATGGCGTAGAGGATTCTCCGGTGCACCGGTTTCATTCCATCGCGTACATCAGGTAATGCGCGGGCCACGATAACAGACATGGCATAGTCCAAGTAGGACTTCTGCATTTCTACTGATATATCTGATGTATTGATTTTACCGATGTCTGCCATATCCGTGTCTAATTAAAAATTTATAATTATAAATTATTTAATCCCCTCCAAAATTGCTGCCATAGCCTCTTTTTTGCCTTTCCAGTCATTGAGTTTCACCCATTTGCCGGGTTCAAGCTCTTTGTAGTGCTCAAAGAAGTGTTTAATTTTTGCTTTCACATGCTCAGAAATATCGCCGAGATCTTTCATCACACCATACATTGGGTCAGATTTTTCACTGGGTACCGCAATAATTTTTTCGTCTTTCCCTGACTCATCTTCCATTTCAAGCATGGCAATGGGAGTGACGTTTATCATGACTCCCGGATGGAGCGGCTGGCTGCAGAGCACCAGAACATCGACTGGATCCCCATCTCCGGCTGTCGTATTTGGCACAAATCCGTAATTAGCGGGATACCCCATCGTTGTGCGAACAAAACGGTCCACAGCGATAACACCTGCTTCCTTATCCAGCTCATACTTTATCATCGATCCTTCAGGGATTTCGATAATGACATTGACGTCTTCTGGAGGATTTTTACCTGGTTTAATGTTTTTTAGATTCATATAACTCCTTTCACAAATTAATATGCGTTAGATATCAAGTGTTGCGTTCTTCGCGTGCGTCTGAATAAATCGTTTACGCGGTGGAACTTCATCACCCATAAGCATACTGAAAATATTATCAATTGCTACTGCATCCTCCATGGTGACCTGGCGCATCACGCGGTTTGCCGGGTTCATTGTTGTTTCCCAGAGCTGTTCAGGATTCATTTCTCCCAAACCCTTATACCGTTGAATGTTTGGTGTGGTTTTAATGCTTGCTGAGTGTTTTTTTAGCAATGCATCGCGCTCTTCATCAGAGTACGCGTACATGGATGTTTTTCCATAGGAGATTTTGTACAGTGGCGGTTGGGCTATGTACAGATGTCCTTTTTCAACAATGTATGGCAAATGCCGGTAAAAGAATGTCAAAAGGAGCGTCATGATGTGCTCTCCGTCTACGTCAGCATCTGTCATGATAACCACACGGTGATAGCGAAGCTTTTCAGGGTTTATGCTTTCAGCAATACCCATTCCAAGAGCGATAATCAGATTCTTGATGGCCTCTGACTCCACTATCTTGTCCAAACGGGCTCTCTCTGTGTTGAGAATTTTCCCGCGAAGTGGCAAAATAGCCTGAAATTTACGATCACGTCCCTGTTTTGCACTCCCTCCGGCAGAATCTCCCTCAACGATGAACAATTCGGATACTGACGGATCTTTTTCCTGACAATCGGCAAGCTTTCCCGGGAGAGAAGCACCTTCAAGGGCGCCCTTTCTAATGATGGCGTCTTTCGCTGCTTTGGCAGCCAATCGTGCTTTTGCAGCCAGGTATACTTTTTCAAGAATTTTTCGCGCGTCAGCGGGATTTTCCTCAAAATAGGTGTCCAATCCTTCTTTTACGACTGATTGTACGAATGGTTGCACTTCGGCATTGCCGAGTTTGCCCTTGGTTTGTCCCTCGAATTGGAGATTCTGGGATGGCATTTTCATATAGACAACAGCGGTAAGTCCTTCGCGCGTGTCTTCACCTGTAATATTGTCGTCTCCGTTTTTATTTGCACCTATTTTTTTAGCGTAATCATTAATTGCTCTGGTAAGCGCCATGCGGAAACCGGTGAGGTGTGTACCGCCTTCAACTGTTTGGATGACGTTGACGTACGATTCCACTGTTTCTGAGAAGCTATCGTTATACTGGATTGTTACTTCAGCCTCAATTTCACCATCTGGCGATGTCCGCTTGATGCTGATTGGGTCATGAAGTACAACCTTTTTCCTGTTGAGGGCCTTCACCAGTGAAGAGATTCCTCCGTCAAAATAGTAGTGCACTTCCTGATTGGACCGTTCATCTGTCAGATGGAATGCCAGCTTCGCAATCAGGTATGCACGATCACGTACCTGTTTTTTTACTGTGTCAAAATTGAGCGTGATCCCTTCTTTAAATATTTCCGTATCAGGCAAAAAAGAAGTTATAGTACCCGTGTCGTCTGATTTTCCGACCTTTTTGACCGGAGCCTGTGCGATACCCTGTTTGAATGATTGTTCGTATATGCCGCCATCTCGGTGAACCTGTACGGTGACCCATGTGGATAAAGCATTGACAACTGAGGCACCGACTCCATGCAAACCGCCGGAGACTCTGTACGCTTTGCCTTCAAATTTTCCACCGGCATGCAGCTTGGTCATGACGAGTTCGAGTGCTGAAATATTGTACTTTGGTACTTTATCGACAGGAATACCCCGACCGTCATCTCTCACTGTAACACTCTGATCTTCATGAATAGTGACCCATACATTCCTCGCAAACCCAGCAAGCGCTTCGTCGATGGAGTTATCTATAATTTCGTTGAGACAATGGTGTACACCGGCAAGAGACGTGGATCCAATATACATAGCCGGGCGTTTTCGCACCGGTTCCAGACCCTCTAACACAACTATCTGATCGCCGCTATATGTATTTGATTTTGTAGCCATGTAAGCGTTTGTAAGAAAAAAAAGAAAGCCCGCCAACACCCAATGTGCAGGACTTCTTGAGCTCTGAAGGCCATCATACACTACCCATAAAAACTTGTCCAGACTGTTTGATAGAGATATGCAATTTTTTGTCAGTTCCCTGTCAAGCGAGGCCAAAAAAACATGTATAGTGTGATAAGCTATAGTCTATGAAACGAAAAATAGGCATCAATGGATTTGGCAGGATTGGTCGAAATGCCGCCCGTGTGATACTGGGACGAACTGATGTGGAACTTGTCGCAATCAACAGCGGCGCGGCACCTGAGTCCCACGCGTATTTGCTTTCACATGATTCGGTACAGGGAACATTCTCCCGCGCGGTAACATATACAGACTCATCCATAGGTATCGATGGCAATTCAGTCGCCTGCTTTCGTGAAAAAGATCCTTCAAAAATCCCATGGCAGTCACTCAAAGTAGAGACTGTGCTTGAGTGTACAGGGAAATTTACTACAACGGATACAGCACGTGCGCATATGCGAGACAGTGTGACACAAGTGGTCATATCTGCACCGGCCAAAGATGATACACCGACATTTGTGATGGGGGTTAACCACCAGAAGTGGTCCGGAGAACAGATCGTATCGAACTCTTCGTGCACCACAAATTGCATCGCTCCTGTCCTTTCCGTGTTAGATGAACAGTTCGGTGTGATACGCGGATCCATGACGACTGTTCACGCAGCAACCGACTCTCAGAATCTTCTGGACAACTCCCAGCCAAAAGGTATTCGTGATAGGAGAAGTGCGTTGGTAAATCTGATTCCGGCTACCAGTGGATCGGCAAAAGATGTTGCTAAGCTATTCCCCCATCTCAAAGGTGTATTGCCCTGCCGTGCCGTGCGGGTTCCTACCCCAACCGTATCACTCATAGATCTCGTTGTTGAAGTATCCAAGTCGGTATCCCCTGAAACTGTCAACGCTGCGTTTGAGCATGCCAAACAGGCTATGCTGCACGGTATTTTGGATGTCGCAGCGGAGGAATTGGTCTCAACAGATTATATCGGTAACCCGCACTCTGCTGTCGTCGATCCTTTTTTGACAGATGTTGTTTCCGGTACCCTCATCCATGTGACGGCCTGGTACGATAATGAATGGGGCTATGCCAACCGTCTTGTTGATATGGCGGTACATTGTGCAATAAAAATATAGTATGGAAATTCCCAAAATTCAAGACATACACGTTTCGGGAAAGCGCGTCATTGTGCGAGTGGATTTTAATGTTTCGTTGACTGCAGATAATGAGATAGCAAATGATAAACGCATTCGCGAAGCATTACCCACCATTGAATATTTGATCGCCCATGGAGCAATCGTTATCTTGCTTTCCCATCTCGGACGTCCAAAAGGTGAGGCGGACCCGTCACTGTCCCTATCGGGCGTGTCAAAACGGTTATCGAAGTTGTTGAAAAAAGATATATTTTTCATAGATTCATACCTCGAAGATGAAGCGGTTTCTGATATTCGCGCATTGCCGCCGGGGTCAGTCGTATTGTGCGAAAATATCCGTTTTCAAAAGGGAGAGGAATTAAACGATCCGGTATTTGCAAAAAAACTCTCAAGGCTTGGGGATATCTATGTGAATGATGCCTTTGGAGCCGCCCACAGGACACATGCCTCAACTGTCGGCATAACCGCATACCTTCCTTCATATGCAGGATTATTGTTTGCGCGGGAAATAGAGATGATATCGCACGCTGTAAAAGAGCCTGAACGTCCTTTGTTGGTCATAATCGGGGGTGGGAAGACACCCGAGAAAATTCGCGTAATTGATAAGTTATTGGAGGTCGCCGATACTATATATTTGGGAGGCGCCATAGCAAACACCTTCTTTGCGACATGGGGTATAGGAGTGGGCGTATCGAAGGTGGATTATGAAATGATAGAAATGGCCAGAAGTGTCCTCTGGAAAGCGACTCGTGTTCCTTCCCGATTGTTGCTTCCTAGCGATGTGGTTGTTAGTAACATAGAGAGAACAACAAAACCAATGGTGTTTCCCTATGACAAAGTACCTATGGGAATGGGTATTTATGATGTAGGACCTGTTGCCAGAACTGAGCTGCGCACAATAATACGGGGGGCGAAAACCATAATCTGGAACGGTCCTCTCGGGTTATACGAAGATGCCAGGTTCTCGATAGGTACGAGGCAAGCCTGTGAGGACATCGCAGGAACTGAATGCCGGAGTATTGTAGGTGGAGGGGATACTATTTCCACTATCACAGATTCTGCTATCCTATCAAAAATCTCTCTGATTTCCACAGGTGGCGGCGCTATGTTGGAGTTTATTGAGAAAGGAACCTTACCAACCATTGAGACGTTGAAAAATGGCCTGCATGTGTCATAATCGTATCAGTATGCATGGCACTCTTATTCTTGTCCGTCATGGTGAATCGTTGTGGAATGCACAAAACGTATGGACAGGCCTTACCGATATAGGATTGTCTGATAACGGGAAAATTGAAGCAGCTAAGGCAGCAAAACAACTCACAAACAGAGCTATTTCTCGTGCATTTACATCCGAACTATCTCGTGCGCAACAGACACTATTCATTATCTTGGAGGAGTTAGGATATTCGCAGATACCAATCGCAAAAAACAGTGCACTAAACGAACGTGATTATGGGATATATACTGGGAAAAACAAAACCCAGGTTCAGGCTGAATTGGGCGAATCAGGATACAAAGCACTTCGTAGAGGGTGGGATACTGTTGTCCCACAAGGTGAAAATTTGAAGCAGGTATATGATCGGGTTATCCCGTATTATACCGAATCCATACTGCCCTTTCTTATGTCGGGTGAGTGCGTTCTAGTGGTGGCGCACGGAAATAGTCTTCGGGCGCTTATAAAATTTTTAGAAAACATTTCAGATAGTGATATAGAAAAAGTTGAGCTTAAAACAGGGGAATTGCTTATCTATAAAATTGATATGGAGGGTCACGTGAGTTCAAGGCAGAAAAAAAATGCCAATGAAGCGTAGGATGGATCCCCGTAGGGTTCTTCAGTCCACCACCGAGAGAAAAACATGTTCAAGTGCGAACCTGTGTGTAACATTCACGTCCAACTCTTTCCTGGCTTGTTCGAGTGCCCGTATTATTCTATGCAGTCGTTTAAGTCTGCGGGGATTTTTTCCTGCCGATACTTCAGACAACAGCAAACCACGTGTGGTTTGAATCGCCGCGATTGCCCACTGCCTCGCAACTAATCGATCTGTGGCGATGGGTTGGATTGTGCTGATAATGACACTTGGTCTGGATTGAATAAGTAGTTCCAATTGATCTGTTGGAGCGATTGGTTCTGATACAGACATACTGGCTTTGGCTTGTTCGGGAGCCTGTATAACTTGACATCGAGATACTACAGTGGGCAATAACGCGTCAGATGAGTGGGATCCAAGAATAAATAATGCATGTTTTGGAGGTTCTTCAATAATTTTTAACAATGCATTTTGTGCCTCGATTGTGAGTAATTGTGCGTTTGATATTACGCCTACCCTACTGCTGGATACCATTGGAGAAAGTATCATCTGGCGAGCAAAATCACGCACCTGTGAAATACCAATGTGTTCTTTATCATCAATCCGTTCGAGATACACTATATCAGCAGAGTTTATGCTGGCAGATGAAAGTTCGCGTGTGATATATTGCCGCCGTTGGGCATCTGTCTCTGCTAGTATAATCTTTGATTGGATCATATTTTTTTAGACATGCCTTGCATTTTTTTTGCAGTTACATCAATAATAGAGGTACGGTTATTGTAAATATATATGCAATAATAGTACAGTACGAGTATGTCTGCCACTGCCCAAGAAATTCTCAATGTCCTTGTCGAAGATCACCGCATCTCACGTATTGATGCGGATAATGTCACTACAGAGTCTCTCTCCAGTGGTGAAAGTATAGAATCCATTCTTAAACGGAAGCGTGCTGTATCAGAGCTTGATTTATCTAAGGCACGGGCAAAAACATTGGGTATACCGTTTGTGACTCTTGCAGGTCGTGCAATCGCGCCGGATATAGTCAATTATATTCCCGAGCCGGTTATTAGGAGGTATACCCTACTCCCCTTCCAGTTTGATGCTGCAACAAACAATCTTTCTGTGGCAATGATCGATCCGTTGGACTTCCAGATAATTGAATTTTTGGAAAAAAAATCAGGCAAATCTGTCAGAGCATTTATGGGTGTCAAAGAAGATATCCTCGGAGCGATCGAGGCAGCGTATACACAAAACCTGGGAGATGATGTCACTGCCGCACTTAAAGAAACAGAAACTTCAGAAATTAAAACATACGAGGCAGGACATCTGGGAGACGTTATCAGAGAAGCACCTATTGCCCAGATCGTATCCGCCGCACTAGAACAGGCTGTACGACTGCGGTCTTCCGATATACACATTGAGCCTCAGGATGGAGATACCCGTGTCAGGTACCGAGTAGACGGCATTTTACAGGAACGGTTAGTACTGCCAAAACGACTTCATGATGCTGTCGTATCCAGAATAAAGATATTAGGCAACATGAAGATCGATGAAAAGCGCATCCCTCAGGATGGTCGATTTAACTTTAAAATGGGAGAGTCAGAAGTCGATTTACGTGTATCCACACTCCCGACTGTCCATGGTGAAAAAATCGTTATGCGTTTGCTTAAAAAATCAGGTGGCATTCCTACCATGCAGGAATTGGGACTTCGTGGTTTGGCGCTTAAAAATTTGGATACCACAATTACCAGACCTCACGGCATTATTCTGGTAACAGGTCCTACCGGTTCAGGTAAAACCACCACATTGTATTCTGTGCTTGCAAAGCTCAACAGCTCTAAAGTGAATATCATGACACTGGAAGATCCTGTGGAATACCAGATTTCCGGCGTAAACCAGGTGCAGATAAATCCGCAGGCAGGGCTGACGTTTGCTACGGGTCTGCGGTCGTTTTTACGACAAGATCCCAATATTATTCTAGTGGGAGAAATTCGCGACCGCGAAACGACTGAGCTTGCTATACAAGCGTCGCTTACTGGACACTTGGTCTTCTCAACGCTCCATACGAATAATGCCGCGGGCGCTATTCCTCGGTTAATGGATTTGGGTGCGGAACCATTTCTTATCGCATCTGCACTCTCAGGGATTGTCGGACAACGTATTGCGCGAAAAATATGTCCGCAATGCCGTGAGGAGTATACGCCGGACGAGACTATCGTCGCGGATATGCGGTCGGTCTTGGGTCAACTGATCCCTGCAGATAAACCGATTGTCCTCTACCGTGGAAAAGGTGTCGTAAACAATGCCCCGTGCCCGTCGTGTAACGGAGCGAAGTACTATGGTCGCGTCGCGTTATTTGAGGTTTTTCCGGTATCTGACATCATTGGGAAACTTATTATGAAGCGGGCGGCTATGAATGAAATTGAAGCACAGGTTATCAAAGATGGTATGGTCACTATGAAGCAGGATGGATACTTGAAATCATTGGAAGGCATTACAACAATAGAGGAGGTACTGCGCGTAGCGCAGGATTAATACTATGGATATACACTCTTACTTTTCAGAAGCAGTACGCGTATCGGCATCAGACATTCATTTAATCGTGGGATATTTTCCCATGATTCGCGTTTCGGGGAAACTACAGCCTATCGAGGGTAGCTCCCCTCTTTCTGCACAGGATGTTCAAGATCTTGTATTCCAAATATTTACCGATGCACAAAAAGACCAGTTTTTAACAAACAAAGAAATTGATTTTTCCATAGCAAGTCAGGGCGGACGTTTCCGGTCAAATATTTACTACCAGCGAGGCACAATTGCAGCCGATTTCCGATTAATACCGAACACGATTAGGACAATCGATCAGCTGGGCCTGCCGGCAATATGTCATGAATTTTGTGCTTTACGGCAGGGACTTATATTAGTTACCGGTCCGACGGGACACGGTAAATCAACCACGTTGGCCGCGATGGTTAATAAGATAAACGAAACACAATCACATCACATAATTACAATAGAGGATCCTATCGAGTACATATATCCTAAAGTCATGTCTATTGTGTCACAGCGCGAAATGCATCAGGACACTCACTCGTGGAATGTGGCCCTTCGCAGTGTCCTTCGGGAAGATCCTGATGTGGTACTTATCGGCGAAATGCGAGACCTGGAAACGATTCAGGCAGCTATAACCATTGCCGAAACAGGACATTTAGTATTTGCAACATTGCACACAAATTCAGCGTCACAGACCATTGATCGCATCGTCGATGTATTCCCTGAAAATCAGCAAGTGCAGATTCGCATGCAGCTAGCTCAAGTGCTTGAGGGTGTCTTGTCACAGCGGTTGGTTCCATCATTAGGGGGCGGTCGCATGGCCGTTGCTGAAATTATGACTGGGACACCGGCTGTGCGCACGACGATCCGTGATGGGAAGACACATTTGCTTGATAATATTATTCAAACATCAGGTGAATTGGGTATGCGGACACTTGAAACCGCGTTGTCCAATGCTGTGAAAGAAGGCAGAATTAGCGTGGAAATAGCTACAGCATATGCCGTACGTCCCGAAGAACTTGGAAGATTACTGAGGCAATAATAATTCGTATGAGTATATTTCGATATAAAGCTCGGGGTGGTGACGGAAAAATCCTTACCGGATTGGTAGAGGCTCCAAATCATTCCACAGCTTCACGATTACTTCATGACAAGCAGCTCTTTGTAGTTGAGCTAAAAGAAAATTCTGATACGTTCGCCTTTGGTGGATTCAAAAATCAATTTAACAAAGTAAGTTTTACCGATATAGTCAATTTCACCCGTCAATTATCGACCATGGTCACGGCCGGCCTTTCTTTGCCAGAGGCGTTAACAATCTTGCGCAGCCAAACATCCAATCCAGTATTTGCCACTATGCTGCAGGAAGTCGAGCACCAGATAGTGGGTGGTGGCACGCTTGCTGATTCACTGGGAAAATACCCAGACTTATTTCCGCCTACGTTTATAGCACTGGTACGTGCAGGGGAATCCTCTGGTACCCTTGACCAGGTAATGAATCGTCTTGCAAATATTATGGAGGGGCAACGAGAGTTTAAGAGTAAAGTGTCAGGCGCCATGATATACCCTATCATCATCATCATAGGTATGACTATCGTGACGTTTGTCATGATGACGGTGGTGGTGCCGAAGCTCACGGATTTGTACAAGGACTTTAATATCGATTTGCCAACATCAACTAAAATTCTCATGGGTGTCTCAGGGTTCTTTGTCCATTACTGGTGGCTATTACTTATACTCGGCTTTGGCGCAGTGGAGGCATTTCGTAGGTGGCGAAAGACTCCGGAAGGTGAGCTTGTTGTAGATACACTGATACTGAAAATACCCCTCTTCGGCGAGCTACAGAAAAAAATTATTTTGGTAGAGTTTACCAGGACTCTTGGAATGTTAATCGCTTCCGGCATACACATTCTCGAAGGACTTAGGATTCTGAAGGAATCACTTGGTAATGTATTATTTAGAAACGCGATCACGGAAATATCAAAGAAAGTGGAAAAAGGGTTTCCATTGGGCGAAACATTCTCCCAGTACGCAGTCTTCCCACCTATTGTGTCTCAAATGATGAAGGTTGGTGAGGAAACGGGAAAACTTGATGATACACTTACAAAACTCTCCAACTATTTTGAATCAGAATCGGAGCATTTGGTAAAAGGGCTTACTACTGCTATCGAGCCGCTCATTATGGTATTTTTGGGCGTTGGTGTAGGGTTTATCGTCATTTCGGTTATCACACCTATTTACAATCTGACGAGTCAATTTAAATAAGCCAGTATATGGGCTATTGACACTAAGCTTTGGGAGGTGATACACATAAAGAAGAGGTAATTTATGAAATACACTGCCACAATGAAAAAGGGATTTACGCTTATTGAGCTTCTTATCGTTATCGCACTTCTGGGTGCACTTGCAGTAGGACTTCTTGCGACCATCGATCCGTTTGAGCAGTTGAAAAAAGGCCGTGATACATCCCAAAGAAATACTGTTTCTGAGTTTTATAATGCAAACCTTCGTTATTATGCCATCAAGGCTGAATTCCCGTGGGGTACTGGGAATACTGGAGGGTCAATATTATCCCTATCCTCCCAAGTGGATAAGCTTATTGCAGCTGGCGAGTTAAAAGATAAGTTTATGTCTCTTGCAGGAACCGGAAATTTAAATAAAATCTATGTTACTGCTACAGATCCGACGCACGTTGCCGTATGTTTTACTCCTGAATCAAAGAGCTTCCAGGTAGACCCAAATACCATTTACTCAACTGGAGGCTTAACTGATGACATGGCTACTTGCTTGTCTCAGGATCCTACTAATGGGAATACGTGTAGTTATTGTGTCCAGTAGCGTGTACTCTATCCTGCTAACCCGAAAGGCGTAGATGGTTTTGTTCTCAATAGCCAGTTTCATACTCTTTGCCTACTTTCAGGCACAGGGGATTAGTGCAGGTGATAGTGGTGACCTTGTTACTGCTGCTGCTACATTTGGTGTACCGCACCCTCCGGGATATCCTCTTTATACTTTTTTTGGGTGGCTATTGCAGTCTGTTCCGTTTTTTACGCCCGCTTGGAGAGTTGCACTACTGTCATCGGCAACTCATGCGTTCGTTCTTTTTGAAGTTGGCAGTATTGTGTATCGACTCACCCGTTCACGTCTTGCGTCCTACTATGCAGCAGCAGTGTTAGCCGGGAACTATGTGTTCTTTCTATACAGTGTGACGCCTGAAGTATTTGCGTTGCTCGATCTGTTTATGGTGCTCCTGTTAAGGTGTGTATTGGAATGGATCAGGACAAAAAAATCTGTCTATGTGTATGTGTTTAGCTTGTTATTTGGATTATCACTCACCCACCATCACGTTATCCTCTTTTTTATACCATCATGCGTATATGCCTATTATGTCTTTCGACGCGAGATTCGAACACGTATTGCTTGGATTCTTGGATTATTCATAGTGGGATTACTCCCCTACTTGTACATCCTATTTCCCCCGCTCGGGTCGTCGCCACTTATTTGGAATCCTGCAGTTTCAGTATCGAATGGTATTCGACTGATTACCAGAGCAGATTATGGGACATTTCAATCTGCAAATATAATTGGTCAATTACCCATACAGCGTTTGCTTAATGTGCAAACATATATCCAGTATATCTTTAGTGATTTTTTATGGTTAGGTTGTATTCTCGCCTTTATCGGACTCGTATTTCTTCTTCGCGCTCGCAGACAGGTTGGCAGGGTGTTTCTATTGGCATTTATCTGCGTAGGGCCGGTATTCTATTTTTACGCAAGTTTTCCGATACTGTATCGATTTACACTTGGCACGTTCGAACGATTCATGCTACCATCCTACGTCCTGTTAAGTATATGCATAGGCGTGGGATATGCAGACATACTTCGCCGCATCGAAAAAAAAATCACCAGTATTTCGGTTTCCCGAATATTTATCACAGGATTGAGCCTTATACTGTTTATTTATCCCGTATTTATAGGCTACTCAACAGTAAGTAAATTTAGCGGCTATTCAGAGGATAAGACGGCGGAAAATTTAGGATTGGATATTCTGCAGCCGTTACCGCCAAACAGCATTGTTTTGTTGAGTCGAGATACTCCGTTATTTATTACACAGTATGTCCGGTATGCACTTCATATTAGGCCCGATGTGGCTGTGATACATGCATCAAAACTCAATTCAAAAGATAACCGTGATCGCCTAAAAAAAGAATTTCCACGTATTCACATGCCAAGCACTTCAACTGGCGCAGTAGAGGAATTTATCACGGGTAATACAAAATCATTCCGTGTGTTTTCAAATACAATGCTACCCATTAGATCTCCGTGGACATGGATTCCGTTTGGATTAGTGTATGAAGTATCTACCGAACAACAGCGTCCAAAAATCGAACAGCATATTGAAGTGCAGCGAAAAATTTGGGAGTCACTCCATGACCCTTCGTTTGGTATTCTGTCCCGTTTCAATCATCTGCTCCTTTCTGACGTTCGTGATATTTATTCGGTCGCAAGGATTGAATATGGTAAATGGTTGCAAAAAAACCATCGTCACCCTGCTGCCATAGAACAATTTACCGTAGCAATTCACTATGGTGGTGACACATCACTGGATGAAGCGTATATGTATAAAGGTGTGAGTGAAGCCGTAGTGGGACATTGTGAACAGGCGGTAACAGATTTATTACAGGCAAAGCAAATCAGTTTATCGCCGAAAGTTACAGGTATATATTTTTTGGCAATCACCTACCGTGATTGTGTCAAAGATATGAAAAAAGCGGAACAATATTTCAATGAATATAGAACCCATGTGACATCTAAAGAAGTATTGCTGCAATCACTATAATTACGAACGTCACCACACTTATCCATAGTCCGGGTATAAAGTATGTTGGTAGAAAATCAAGCGTTACGCGTGCTGTATGCTTTGGAACAAGAAGACCGATTTGAGAGACATTTACCGGTATTAGTTCGATAGTTTTTCCGTCCGCAGTAGCACGCCATCCCGGATAGTAATTTTCAGTCACGACAACGAGAGATTCATGGTCAACAGGTGTCAGGGATAATTCAAAATGACCGTCTCGGCGCGATTCAATGGTCAGTGATGCAAGTGCTCCGGCTAGGGATGCATGAATATCTCGGTCAATCAACGCTGTTTTCCCAAGTATGAATGAATCAGAAACTAGTGCCCCCACTGCTTGACTCATTGTCTCCACTTGTATTGTCTCTTGGGCAATATATGCCTTTGGCAAGCTATGTGGGTTATCAAACAATGTGATTTCGGCGCGCGGGTGAGAAAGTGCTGCTTTTTGAGATAGTGCCGTATGCGTTAAGGGAAGAGTGCTGATAACATTCGAGATACCATACAGCGACAACAACTTTTCTCCCGTTGCACTAATGGTTGCATAAGAATTACCAATGGCCATAGCTTGTGCTAATAGATCGCTCATAATCTTGGATCGTTTCAGCTCTCTTCCGGAATAATCATGTATCTGTGATATGCCCCACAGTGAATTTTTATCTGGAGTAAATGTATTTCGGAGTGTGTATGAGGGTCTGTCCTGATTGTTCATCCGAACCCACCCCTGCGTTTGATAAATGCTGTTATACAAAGACTCCCCACCTATTGTCAATGTATACCCTTCCCTCATATGCGCTACAAGCGAAGGGTCACGGAGCCACTCACGGGCAGGTTCTGTATTATGATAGGCAGAAAACAAATATAAACTATTGAGTATTTGTATGAGGATAAGTAAACACCCGACGAGTATCTTGGTGCGTTTCTTTTTGATGGACTCGAGTTCGCGGCCGAATGATATGCTCGCAATCACCACGAGCGAAACGATAAATACCCAAATAAATCTTGATGGCACCCGGAATAGTGAAAAAGGATAAAATGAGAATATAAAATAAATGGGCGAATGTTTTCCAGTCATCAGAAAGAACGCCGCTACCAGTGCACAGGAAAAAAAACTGTAGAGGTCGGTATTGCTCCGTTTTGATGCGTGTGTGTTGATACCAGTCAGGTATCGCAGTAGCGCAATCACACATAGAAGCAACGGGAGAATGCCAATGTACGCTGTGTTTTCCCAAAATATACTGCCGTTTGATGCAAACACGTGTTGGAATGTCCCGTTGGCAGGGTTTCCGCGAAGATATGGATCCAATAACGTAATTACATGAGATAGCGGGTATGAAAAGAGCGTGGCCGCACCCGGTTCAAAAATGCCATTTGATTGGATCTGTCCTAAAAATTCCATGGCGGGAAGCAAATGAACCGCGGACAGTAACAAGCCTATAATTGTTGCGATGCCTATGGATATAAACGATCGCAAACGTGTATGCAGAGCAGTTGAAAACCAGGCAACATATCCAATCATTGAGAGCGTTGTGATAAAAATACTTTGTGCGAATCCGATAAATAACAACTGTGCGTACACAACAGCAAGCAAAAGTATGTATTTTTTTTCGGCTCTTTTCACTATGCATTGACTTGCATACAAGATCCAAGGATAAAGGGATACACTTTGCACTATTGTCAGATGGGTAAACTGGACAATCACATATCCTGACAGTGCTATTGTGACACCTGCAAACAGTGATGCCATTCGATCTAGGGATAAAGCGCGCAGCCACGCGTACATTCCCCATCCCAAAAGCAACATGGATATAAAGAGAGATGCCAAGTATCCCAGCTCAGCTGGCAAAAAATAAAAGAGCAATATATTCGGTATATACCACACCCCCACTCCACCGTTGGCATAGAGTGGGTAGCCCCCTCCAATATGCGAACTCCAAAATGGGATTGTGCCATTTGAAAGCGCCTGGCTATAGATGAATTTTGTAGTAAACCCAGTAATAGCATCGCTCTGTCCAAAATCTGGAGTGATAATCAGTTGAGGGACAGGATATACGAAACGAAGAAAAAATAAAATAAGTGGTATCGTGATGCAGAGCAACGCAAGTAAATCGTACAGGATATTCCGCCGCATGATGACTAAGTGTAATTGCTTTGCTAGGTGAAGACAAGTAGTGTAGTATGGGTTGTATGTGGATTGTTCAATTTTGTTTTGGACTCTTGTTCGGATCGTTCTCGAATGTACTTATTGATCGCCTGGAGAGTGGTGAAAGCGTGTTATGGGGACGGTCACACTGCGATTATTGCAAAAAAACACTCCGATGGTACGAACTTATACCCGTGGTATCGTTTCTCATTCAGTTTGGAAAATGCCGAAGATGCCATCGTTCCCTTTCTCTTCAGTATCCCCTGATAGAACTTGTGACTGCCTTTGGATATGTTCTGTTGTATACCACGATTCCATTTGGGCTTGCATATATCGCAGCCGCCGCAATATATTCAGCATCAATTGTTATGCTTGTCGCAGATTATAAATATCAGATTATTCCGGATGAGATGGTTGGTATAGGAAGTATTGCGTCAATTATCTATGTTCTAATGACCAAACAGGATGCTTCTAGTATAGTGCTCCACGGCGCATCAGCGATCGGTGCAGTATCATTTTTTTATGCACTTTGGTATGGCACGAAGGGAAAAGGCATGGGATTTGGTGATGTAAAATTGTCAGCAATGCTCGGCCTATTACTTGGATATCCAGGGATATTGTTTGCTCTCTACACAGCGTTCTTGACGGGCGCTTTGGTCGGTGTCATACTAATTCTAACGAAGAATAAAACGCTCAAAAGTAAAATTGCGTTTGGGCCTTTTTTATTGCTTGGCTTATTGGTAGCAGTTGTTTTTGATCGTCAGTTGATACAAGTATGGAATATCTATTTTTAAAGCACACGCCGTTATCCGCCGCTAAAAAAGGATTCACACTGCTAGAGGTGCTGATCGTTATCGCCATTATAGGTATTTTAGTGTCAATAGGCCTCGCATCGTACTCAACAGCGCAATCCAAATCCAGAGATGCCAGACGGAGAGGTGATCTAAAGGCTATACAAAACGCTTTTGAGCAGTATTATGCGGATAGCGCAACTGCTTCTTATCCTACTAGTTGCTCCAGTATAAGTTCGGTATATCTTCCCGCGGGGATACCAACCGATCCACAGGGAGATCCGTATACCAACCCAACATGCTCTGCAACAGAGTATTGTTTCTGCGCTGATATGGAATCTGCGGCGGCTGATAACTCGAATTCAAGTTGTAATTATGGAGCTGCATCAAAAACACACTATTGCGTAAGTCAGCTGCAATAACGTATGAACAAACGACAAGGATTTACCCTGCTTGAAGTGTTGGTATCCGCGACGATCATAGCGGTGTTAACGACCATTGGTCTGGTGTCGTTTTCGTCGGTAAATAAACGCTCGCGTGATGTAAAACGAAAGGGCGATTTGGAGCAAATTCGCAGTGCTCTTGAAATGTACCGCTCAGATAATTCCACCTACCCAGGTGAATATCCGCGTGTGGTTGGCGCAGGCGCGTTTGCTGATGCTGCCGGTCTGAGTGCCGCGTTGGTGACAGGTTCGTATATGCCGTCGATACCGGCCGATCCAAATGAGGATAACGCGTATTACTATCAGACGACAGCAACAAGTGGTCAGTACACCTCGTACTGCATCTGCGCGCATCTTGAAACGCTTCCAGCAGGAACCACCCAAAGTACTTGCACCTCCATTCACAGCTCATGCAATTATGGTTTAAAAAATCCATGAAAGGGTTTACGCTCATTGAACTCATGGTGGCAGTCAGCGTTGGGTTGGTGGTCACAGGAATGGTTATAGTGAACTACAATTCCTACAACACCACTCAAATATTAAAGCAGGCAGCTCTCACACTCAAAAACGATATTCGCTTTGTTCAAACGAAAGCGTCCACAGGAGTGAAGCCGTTTGGAGTATGCAGCACGCTGACTGGATGGAATATGACATTTACATCCACTGGATATACGTATGGTGCCAATTGCAACGGTGTGGCAACCGGCGATGTGACGACCGTGACGTATCCCTCAGGCATCACACTCAGTGCTCTCCCCTCTCCTAATCCTGTTACCTTTTATGTGCTCTCAAGGGGTACAAACCTCGGCAGTACCGCTACATTGACTCTGACAGGAAATGGGAAACAGTATATTGTGCAGCTAGGAAAAAACGGGGATGTATCTGATTCAGGCATACAATAATATGAGCACACATCGTGTTACACAATCTGGTCAAACACTCGTTGAAGCCATTATATCCATCAGTGTGGTGGTATTGCTTGTTACGGGACTCATAGCGGGAACTACCGCATCGTTAAAGACATCCCAAAGCGGAAGGTCTCGTGATCAGGCAGTGAAACTCGCAGAAGAAGGGATTGAGTACGCCAGATCCCTTCGTGATCAAAGTTGGGCAACACTCAGCACCTACTCAGGTGACTATTGCTATGACGCGAGCGCCCAAACTCCCTTGGTGGCCACAACCACCTCTTCCTGTGATTCCAAAAAAACAACTGCGGATACTGTGTATACACGGCTGCTTACATTTTCTGGAACGGGCAGCAGTAGAACTGTTGTCTCGACTGTTTCATTTATTGAAAATGCCAAAGTTCAATCTGTCACACTGACGACACAGTTAACACAGTGGAAATAACGCACATATGCAAAAAACTCTAAAACGGCAGAAATACGGATTCACACTCTTGGAAATTATGATCACTACAGCAATCATGGCTGTCATTGGTATTCTTATTTCTCAGGTCTTTTTTACTACAACCCGAGTAAACACGAAAACCGAGTTGCTTAAAGATATGAAACAAAATGGGCAATTCGCCATGGACACGATGTCACGTATGATCCGTGCCTCCCATGAAATCAATTCTGCATGCACAACCAATGGCTCACAGGCATCATCCATCCAAATTACCAATCCGGACGGACAGATGACCACCTTTGGCTGTTCCCTCGATGCATCCACAGGAGCTACGCGTATAGCATCAACCAGTGCCTACTCCGGTCAATCTGATTATTTAACAAGTAAAAATGTATCATTGGGAAGTGCATCGTGTTCTGGTGCTTCGTTGGTATTTACTTGCACATCATCACCTGATCAACCATCGCGTGTAAAGGTTACGTATACACTGCGTCAAATTGGGTCTCCGAATGATTCATTTGGTACCGCCAGCCAGACATTCGAAACGACAGTGAGTGTTCGCAATTAAGGTTGATTATTCGGATGAACCTTATTACAATAATTTTATACATATGAAATATATGGAAGAACAAAATTCTGGCCAAATTGTGCTTATTACACTCTTAGTACTGGCTATAGCAACTACCGTTGCGTTATCCCTAATATCGCGTACTACAAATGATGCGTCGATAACAAGAGATGTAGAAGAATCAGCACGCGCGTTTAGTGCTGCTGAAGCAGGTATCGAACAAGCGCTTCTCTCCGCTTCTAGCACCAATGGAACGATTACACTTTCAGCTGGTGTATCATATAACGTTAATGTTTCCACCATGAGTGGTGCACTAGGGCTGTATGAGCTTCCCAAAAAAACTCTACAAGGTAATACCGAAACAATTTGGTTAGTTGACCATGACCAATCAAATGGTAATCTCCTGGAAACGCCGACATATACATCAGGATCCATAAGTTTTTGCTGGTCAAAAAAATCAGAGACCGAAATTCCGGCAATTGTGGCCACGCTTTTATATAAGAAAGCAGGGATATATAAAACGGCGAAAGCCACTTTTGATCCGGATACTGTTTCCAGGACAACAGCAAATAACTTCGCAGGAACCTACACAGTGGGTGGCTGCGGAGGAACTACTGGAACTGACTATAGAGCAACAGTGACGTTCGCAACAATGAATCCTACCGAAGTGATTAACCCTGCAGTCGATACTCTCATAGCGTTGCGTCTGCGACCGGTATACTACGACTCCAAGCTCGTTGTTGATGCTGGAGCAACGATTCTACCTGCTCAGGGATACATTATAGAATCCACAGGTACCACAGTGGGTGGCACGAACAGGAAGATCATCGTCTACCAGCAGTATCGTTCCCCATCGACAATATTTGACGCTGCGTTGTATAGTGAAGGAGTACTGCGAAAATAGTGTCGAAACTGCCCTATGAATACTATTGCCGGATTGGACATCGGATCACATTCAATAAAACTGATTGAGCTCGCCCGTGAAGGAGATCAGGTTGCACTTGTGGCGGCGGGAAGTATGCCCACTCCGCAAAAAGCTCTCACCTCATCTTTGCAGGCAGATACAGAGTCACTGGCTGTTGCTATAAAGCAACTTATCCAAAGCACCGGCACAAAAACCCGCACAGTAAATTTAGCTTTACCCGAGTCGAAAGTATTTACACGCGTCATCGAAGTGCCACAACTTTCGCCGCGTGAGCTTACTTCCGCTATCAAATGGGAAGCGGAGCAGTATATTCCATTGCCCTTGGATCAGGTAAATGTCGATTTTACTGTGTTACAGGATGGTAAGAATACCCAAACAAATAAAATGGAAGTGCTGTTGGTGGCAGCACCAAAGGCGCTAGTAGATAAATACGTCAGCATTATGGAGCTGGCAGAGCTAAATGCTGTATCGGCCGAAACTGAAATTATCGCAACTTCACGCGCTGTCGGTAGATCGCTTCCGAACGTTCGCACGGTTATGATTGTATCACTTGGTGCGCTCTCAACAGATATAGCGATCCTGCGCTCCGGTATATTGATGTTCACGAGGTCTGTTAGCACGGGAGGTGAAGCACTCACTCGCGCTATTGCTCAGAATTTGGATTTCAATCTGACGCAAGCGGAGGAATATAAGCGAGCGTATGGATTACAACAGGATAAACTTGAAGGAAAAATTATTGCTGCAGCCAAACCAATCATGGATACAATTATTCAGGAAATAAAGCGCGCAATGGCTTTTTACTCTGAGAAATACAAAGAAGAACATGTCGATACCGTTATATTAAGTGGCGGTACCGCAAGACTTCCCGGAATGGTTATATACATGGCACAAGCCCTCAATTGTGAGGTGCAACTCGCGAACCCATGGGTAGGTATTGCTAAGGATGCGAGATTTAATGTCTTGAATACAGAAGGGGCAAACTTCAGCATCGCCGTCGGCCTTGCGCTGCGCTGACACTGAGACTGTAAATCGGTATGGCTGCAAATCAACATACTATCAATTTAATTCATACGCAGGCGAATGCATCACCCGAGATAGACGCAATTGATGCAAGCGTGCGTAAGGCCGCTATTTTCGCGCTGATTGGATTTATTTGTGTAGCGGTTATAACAGCCAGCGTGTATGGTCTATACTTTTATCAGCAAAATCGGGAAGAAGCAGAAAAGGCTGATCTGATTACACGGGTGAATTCACTCAAAAATAAAGAAGCATATTTATTAGCAATTAAAGATAGGACAAAAACAGTAGAAAAGGCACTCGGAAACCAAAAACCGTGGATTCAAATGCTTAACTTGGTTAGCTCGTTCGTAGCGCCCCCGTTTCTATCTTCAATCACAGTTGACGAGCAGGACAAGATTGCTCTTATTATAAGAAGTGATTCCTTGGAAGATATTTTACGAATAGTTGACGCTATGAAACTAAATACAGAGACAAATAAAATCAAAAACCCCCAATTGGTATCGTTTCAAATTTTAAAAACAGGAGATTTTGAAATAGCCATATCATTTTATGCGGTATTTACGACATTATGAACTCATATAAACGGTTAATAAAACGATATCAGGGATTTGGGGTATCTTTTATCATCATTGTAATTATCGTAATTGGTGTTTTTGCCGGCATATTGCCCGCGTTTACATCGATTATTTCTATGCGTAAAAATGTGATTGATTTAACGAACCAAATTACTGTTCTTCGACAAAAAGTATCCATTCTTGAGAGCATAGATGAAGAAACATACAAGTCATATTTAACAGAATTATCATTTGCTGTTCCGACTGACAAGTCGCTCACGTCAGTGTTTGCAACAATTGACGGGCTTAGTCAAGAAACCGGTGTGACACTCTCGAACTTCATGCTGACAAAACCGGGTTCTATAGCAACTGAGTCTGCCAAGAGACTCACAAATGATGAACGTAAGGTAGGTAGTAGCTTCCTGCCATTTACACTGACTGTGACTGGCACATACGATCAAATTCGTACGTTTATTGAGCGGTCGGTATTAGTACGTCGGTTTTTCAGAATAAGACATTTTTCCATCAGTTTTGATCAAAAAGAAACTTTCTCCGTACATATGGGCATGGATGCCTACTATGCGCCACTGCCGACAAACCTAGGATCAGCTTCTCAAGTAGTGGAATCGTTAACTGAAAGTGATCAAGCGGTAATCGAGCGGGTAGTGAATATGCCCGTGCTTGGAAAGGACAGCATTCCTGTAGCCAACGAAGAAAGCGTAATACCTGTTGAAACTATCCAACGCGAAGATCCATTTAGCTTGTAAGATCAGGCCTGTATTTGACTGTTTTTTCAGCGGCTTTCGCTTTTCTCCATTTGGCGATTTCGCCATGATTTCCTCTTAGAAGTATTTCAGGTACTTTCATGGATTTATAATCATCAGGCCTCGTGTATTGTGGATACTCCAAAAGCTTTTCATCAGCAGAAAATGACTCATCCTGTGTCGCTATTTCTTTAGAAAGAACACCGGGAAGCAACCTTACAACACTGTCTATAAGTACCATTGCGGGAATTTCACCTCCGGTCAATACATAATCCCCGATGGAAATACATTCATCAACGAGAGAAAAAACACGGGCGTCTACTCCTTCGTAATGCCCGCACACAAGTATCATACTGTCCCGGCTTGCAAGCGTCTGCGCGATTTTTTGCTTGTACGGTGTGCCCGATGCGTCCAAAAGTACGGTATGGACGTGGGGCGCCTTCATAGAGTTTTTGGCAAATTCTATAGCGTTATCTAGAATATCAACGCGCAGAACCATACCATGTCCCCCGCCGTATGGTCGATCATCAACAGATCCATACGCATCCGTTGCAAATTGTCGTAGAGCGATATACGAAATAGATACGTGATTTTTGCTGAGAGCTCGCTTGATTATCGATTGGGAAAAGACCTGCTCGAACATCTGTGGGAATAGTGTTATAACGCTAATTTGCATACACGGGCGTGGATGTCCTGACTATATGTTATTCTGTTGTGGCTGGCCGTTCCGGCTCTGCTATAACTACATCTACGTATGTCTGTTCTTTTGTGGCCATGAGCTTAATGATATCACGGAGTGCTTTTATAATGCGACCGCTCTTGCCGATTATTTTGCCGATGTCTTCCTGATTGGCGTTGATGGTTAAAATAGTACTATCGCCATCTTTAGAGTCAGTTATGACAACATCTTCAGGATGGTCAACGAGCTTCTGGAGAATAAACAGCAGAGTATCTTTCATGTGTATTATTTAATGAGTTTGGCGACAGCATCCGTGACCTGTGCTCCCACACTTACCCAATAGTCCATCCTTTTTTTATCAATTTTTACCTGAGCTGGTTTTACCAGAGGATTATAAAATCCGAGGACCTCGACATTTTTTCCATCACGACGCTTGCCTTCCTCTATGGCGACAATGCGGTATGATTTTCTATTTTTCGTGCCTGTTTGTGCGAGCCTGATCTTTAACATTGTCGTATCATATCATGTTTTACCCAGCTTCTCAAGCGCCGCGTGCGCCGCAGCCTGCTCTGCTTCCTGTTTTGATTTGCCCTCTCCGGCTCCCAATACGGTTGTTCCCACGGTCACTTGGATCCAAAATGTCTTGGCGTGATCTGGCCCTTCGCTTTTTGTCACATGATAGGTGGGTGATACACGGGATTCCTGCTGGATAATTTCCTGAAGCAGACTCTTATAATCAATGTAGGCCTTTTTGTCTATAATGTCCGTCGTTTTTGTGAACAGGTACTTGGTGAGAAATACTTTTGCGGCATCTATGCCCTGATCCAGGAATAACGCACCCAAAAGGGCTTCGAAACTGTCTGCAAGAAGTGACGGATTTGCCCGCCCTCCTGATGCTTCCTCTCCATGACTGAGTTTCAGTACATCTCCCAGATGAAGCGTTTTGGCTGTTTCAGCGAGGCTATTTGTTTTTACCAGTGAGGATCGGATATTTGTCAGAGTGCCTTCAGGATAATCGGGATACGTTTCATACAAAAAGTGAGATGTGAGAAAAGAAAGGACTGCATCACCTAAAAACTCTAAACGCTCATTTGATACGCGAATGTGTTTCGCCTCATTGAGGTATGATCTATGGATAAACGCGCGTTCAAGCAGTGAAGTGTCGGTAAATGTGATTCCTAATGATTTTTGCAGTTCGTCCAGTGTCATCATGATAGCTCCTTCAAAATGCTTCCCAACACTCCGTTTATAAATTTGGGGCTGTGTTCATTCCCATACGCTTTTGCAAGTTCCACAGCCTCGTCGATCAACACTTTGGGCGGTTCGGATTTAGCAATTGTGAGCTCGTACACAGCGAGGCGGAGAATTGCCAAATCAATTTTGGCAATTTTTGGAAGGGGCCACTCCGTTGCGGATTTCTGAATTTTTTCGTCTATTTCTGCCATTCTCGTGATGATATTCGCAATTTCGCTATCCGTATCTGGTTGTCCAAAGCTGATGGAAAACAGTTTCTGCATGAGGTCAACCCGTTTCTGGTGCCGTGGATCGTTTGAGGTTTTCATGATGCCTACGCTTTTTTTGGGAGGTGTCTATGGACCAGCGTATCAACAAAAAATGGTATTTGACGCGCGAATGCACCGACACCTTACTTTTTGGTCACTGTACTTTTATGCTTTATAACTTCTTTTCCATTGTAAAATCCGCAAGATTTGCAGACTGTATGGGGAATTCGAAGCACGCCACAGTTTGGACATCGGTCTAAACCGATAGCCTTAAGTGCTATGGAAGCTTTTCGCTTGCCGCCTCTTCGTGTACTATGTCTTCTCTTTGGTAATGGTGCCATATATCGATATAACAAAAAACAAATCACATGACATACATGTGACTTAATCCTGTTGTATAGTTTCTATTTTACTCTTTTTTACCATTTCCCTCAAGAGGGGAAGATTTGTCAGTTCCGGATCGTCTTTTGTGATGAGTTTGACTGCATCATATGTGTCGTTCACTGCCTTAACATCCATATACGATGCAATTTTCATCGAAGCCGTACCGTGTTGACGGCTGCCCAAAATATCTCCAGGTCCTCTGAGCTTCATATCTACCTCAGCAAGCTCTGCCCCATCGTACATTGTTTCCATGGCTTTGAGGCGAGTTACAGGTTCTGATTGGGTTGTTGAGGTAAACAGTAAACAGTAGGATTCCTTTTCACTTCTGCCGACTCTTCCCCGTAACTGATGGAGTTGACCCAATCCAAACCTCTCGCTGCCTTCTATGACGATGATTGTGGCATTTGGGATATCGATACCTACCTCAACAACAGGAGTTGCGACCAATATATCAAACTCGCCATCCCGGAACTGCTGCAATATCGCACTTTTCTCGCTACCAGAGAGCTTCCCGTGAATAAGTCCCAATTTGAGCGTCGGAAAGACCCGTTTAAGCTGTTCAAATTCGGTCTTGACCGCTTTCACCTCCGAAAAGTTCTCCGAATCCTCGATAAGCGGACATACGATAAATGCCTGCACATGAAGTTCTATGATTTGTGAGCGTATCCACTCATATGCATTCTTTCGCTTCTGGTCCCTTATTACCCAAGTCTTGACCCGTTTTCTCCCGCGCGGCATAGTCTTGAGTCTGCTGATATCGAGCGTTCCAAACACAGTTTTGGCGAGTGTCCTTGGAATCGGAGTGGCTGTCATCGTTAGAAGATGTGGTACATGCGCTGATTTAGTGACCATATCCGTCAGTTTCGATCGTTGTTTTACCCCAAACCGATGCTGTTCGTCGATGACCACCAGACCAAGTTTGCTAAAGTGCACGTCATCAGAAAGTACGGCGTGTGTCCCGATGGTAATGGTCGCCGGCGTTCGATCCTTGGTGTTACCGGTCATAAGTCGGATATCCACACCGCTAGTACCCAACACAGCCGTTAGCGATCTGTAGTGCTGTTCTGCCAGTATCTGTGTGGGCGCCAAAAGGACAGATTGCAGATTGTTTTGAAATGCGCTGAACATGGCTATTGCAGCGACAATTGTTTTCCCTGATCCCACGTCACCCTCAAGAAGTCGATTCATGGGAACTTCTTTTGACAAGTCACCGGTTATTTCATCTATCGCGGTCCTTTGATCATCGGTGAGGGTAAATGGAAGCGATTTGATGATAGCTTCAATTTTCTTCGTGGGTGTTTTGCAAATATACGCGTTCGTTATGGCCATTCTCTCCCGCTTTTGCGTATAGGCCAAAAGCTGTAGTATTAAAAGTTCATCAAAGGCAAGTCTTTTTTTGGCGGAGTCTGCCTTTTGTATATCTTCCGGGAAGTGTATCTGAGTAAGGGCATCGAACAAATTTGGCAGAGTATACTGTGATCTGATGGACTCTGGTATAGGATCCTCGATAACAGATCGTAATGACTCCAGCAGAAAATGAATGCGCCCTCTCATCCATTTCGAGGATATCCCGGCTGTTTCAGGGTAAATCGGAACAAGTCGACCGGTATGGAGTGAGTCACCGGTTTCTCCGGACACAATCTCATATTGCGGTGCGTTGAGTACCAATTTATGGTTAAACCATGATACGGGTCCGGACAGGCGTATCGTTGATCCCGGGAGGATGACCGATCGCAAAAACGGTTGATTAAACCAGATGACAGATAGTTTGCCCGTATCGTCAGTGACTTTTGCTTCCTGAAGTTTCTTGCCGTTTTTTGTGATAAAAGCACTGAATGATGCCACCTCAGCCTGAATTGTGACGGTTTCCCCAGGCTGCACCTCGGAAATTTTTGATACGAGCGAAAAATCATCGTACCGAAACGGGATATGATACAGAAAGTCCCGGATGGTGACAATCCCGAGGGATTCTAATTTCTCGCCCATTACAGGTCCGACACGAGGGATAAAACGAACTGGAGTATCAAGCGTCAGATCCATGCATCGATTATAGCAAGTTTTGCTTCCCAATTGCTCTTGTTCTGAAGATTTAAAAATATCAGTACAAATATACAGAAGATCCCACAGCAATGAGATAACGGAAAGATTCGGTTTAGCTGCCGCGTATTACAACGATAACAGCGGTAAAAATGAAGATGCGATAAGGGCGATTGATGAAGCAATCACTATTCCCTTCCACAGCCGTTCATGTTTTCTGAAGAAATTCATATGTTTACTCCTGTCATTCCCGCGTAGGCGGGAATCTGTTTCTATTATGCGGTTATCTTAACAGCTTTTCTCCCGGCTTGGAATATATCACCGGGTTTTATATGCATAGGCACTTTGGGATTATGCATGACTGTATCATTGTACTTAACAGCGTTTTGTTCCACTAGACGTCTCGCGTCAGAATTACTTTTGGCGAATTGTACGGCAACCAGGTAGTCAATAAGAGTTCCATCCAAAGGAAGCGTCGACAATGCAATTTCCGGTATGTTACTTCCAGCCGCATCACCTTTTTGAAACCTGGTTTCAAAATCGAGTTGGGCCTGTGTCGCATCAGCTTCTGTATTGAGGGCTTTTGTCAGTTCAAACGCAAGGCGTTTTTTAAATACCATAGGATTTTGTGTTCCTGTGGCAATAGCTGTCCTTATTTGATCAAGTTCACCCGGTTCGGTATCTGTGAGTAGTGTAAAGCACGGTAGGATGGCATCATCGCCGAGAGACATAATTTTGCCATAGAAATCAGAGGGTGCATCTATAAGTCCTATGACATTGCCTTCTGACTTGCCGATCTTTACTCCCTTCGCATCAGCTAGTAACGGCGCTGTCATGACAAATTTCTCTTTGCCTTTCATCGCTTTCATAAGCGTACGGCCTGCAAGCATGTTAAACATTTGGTCACTCCCGCCGAGCTCCAAATCCACATCCATCGCGACAGAATCGTATCCCTGAAGTAGTGGGTATAAAAATTCGCGAAGGTTAATGGGTTCATTCGCCTTGAGACGAACCTGATACATATCCCGTTCGATCATCTGCTGCACCGTAAAATGTCCTGCAAGATCGAGGATATCCTGAAGTTGCAGCTTTGTGAGCCAATCCCCGTTATATCGTATTTCAACAGGATTCTCTCCATCAAATCGTACAATTTTTCCGGCCTGCATCAGGTACGCTTTCGCATTATCGCGCAATTCCTCTCGGGTCATGAACCGTCCACGTGCTTTCATTTTGCCGGATGGATCACCAGCCAACCCCGTACCATCCCCTATCAGGAAAATTACATGGTGTCCTAGGTCCTGAAATTGTCGTAGCTTTCGAAATCCAACCATGTGACCTATGTGCAACTGTGTGCCTGTCGGATCAAACCCCTGGTAGAGCGTCAATTTCTTACCGGAACGAAGGACCTCCTCTAGCGCCTTTCGGGTCGGATAAACCGTATCAACTCCCCGTGTCAGTAATCGTTCAATATCATCCATAATTCTTCCTACTATACCATATTTTTATGCGTAACTATACTCGATACAACCTGTGATATCAGTTTGGCAATTTCGCCTCTTTTTATTGCTGTGGCAATTCGTACGGTGCCACCTTTCCCTATCTTTAGTTCTCCTTCCTGCGTCGTTGTCACGGCCATATCCTGCCACCTAAATGCGCTTTTACGCATGGCGGCAATGCAAGTGATGGGGTCGTGCAAGAGGACGCGATTTTTAAACCAATGGTCTTTCTCACCAAACGTGAGGGTAAATGAGCGCCATAGTTTAATCCAAAGATGCATCTTTGATGCAAGCGGCAAGCCTGACCGGGAAATCTCTTCAATCGCACGTTCGGGAAATACGTGCGGTAGCGTCAGGTTCAACGGAACGAGAAAAACAGGTATCCGAAACGCACATATTCGTGAAAAAGACGCAGGGTCGGCCGCGATATTGTGCTCTTGCTTGGGTTTTGTCGGATCAGATGCGATGACGCCACCCATAATCACTACAGATTTTATTTTCTTTCGAATCATAGGTATTTCCAGTAGCGCTGAACATGTGGAAGCGGGAGCAATCAGAATATACACAATGCTACCATCGGGCTCGGAAAGTATTAACGGAAGGATCGATCGCAGTGGGAATGCATGCGACTGACTCTCAATCCCAATAGACTCGTTACCGGTCACAAATGGGGTAATACCGTTCGTGCGAGCAGTTGATTGTCCGCGAAATACGGGTATGCGCAGGAAACCTTTGAGTCCCAGAATAGTTTTGGCAATCTGTGCACGAGTTTTCGTCGGCCCATTTGTGGTGATCACACCCAGCAATCGTTTCGATTTTTTCTCCAGCATAAAGCAAAGAGCGAGTGCATCATCCACATCTGTACCTATGTCTGTATCCAGTAAAAAAGTTGTCATAGGCAGAGTGATTGAATGTGTTGTACGATTTGTTTTGTAGTCGCCTCTCCTGCTTCAAAAACGAGATCACACGCGCTTTTGTCAACGTCCGTGGAAACTCCTATGGCAATTCCGCCCATTTCCCTTGCAAGGGTAAACAGTGGGGTATCATTCCTGTTATCTCCAAGAGCGATAGGAAATACTACTGCTGTATCAATATGTGCCCGCTTCATCGCAGCAAGTATCCCGGCTTTCTTGTCTGCCGACTTTGGTTCTATGGTCAGCGAACTTCCTGTCGTCGAGATGGTGCACAGTGTTTCGATTTCCGGGAACTGTGTCAGCAGAAAATCGGATATATTCCCGTACTCTTGGGGAGTTCCGTGGTGCGTATTTTTGTGTTCGGCGCGAAGCTCAATGGATGCTACCCTATTCGGACGCATAAGCACCGCATGATCCTTTGACACTGCGGGTATGGTGTGGATCACTGATTGTATATCGCGCCCTAGCTGCTCAATCAACGTTGCTTCTTGGTCAGTGATAAGCAGTTCAATAGCAGGTGGCTTTGATAGAGCAGTTCTGTTCCACAAGAGCGCTGCGCCGTTTTCTACGACGAGTGGGACCTTCGGATCAAGAAGTCTGTGACCGATTACCCATGAGACAGGTTCCCTGGCTCCTCTGGCTGTCGCGATACAGAGTAATTGGTCAGGCACCGTCAACATACTCACCAACTCATGGTCCAGTACCGGCACATGTGTTTGCCATGTCGGCGAAAACGCATATACATGCGCAAGTGTCATATCAAAATCACAAAGAAAGATCTGCGGCTTGTGACGCTGCTGTTCCGGAATATGAATCAATTCAGGGTTCATAGTTGCCTTCTTTCTGGTGAAGACTGATGAAGTTCTGATTCCACGATACGACGTATTCCCTCGATCGAATCACGGTTACCCTCCGGAAGATTTGTCAGCTGCTGTATGCCATTCAGTATATCGCTGACCTCATTGATATGTCGCGCGAATGAATCGGTCGATATATGTTCCAGGAACGCAGGTGATGTAAGCAGGTTCGGATTTGTTGTATGCATTCCCTCACCTCTAAACTGCGCTGTACGTATAAATTGTGCTTCGTCCACCCCTGCGAGGGCTCCACCAGAAACCGCGTGTGGAAACAATAAGGATCGGGTACAATCCATCGAAAAAAGCATCTGGAGCATATCTCTATTTCCACGCGAATCTTTGAAAAGTTCGTGGATAACCGGAATAAGCCCGAGAGCACGATCCAAATGTTCATGTCGGACAAAATCCTTGATGTGCCATCCGTCGTCACCTTCCGAAGTATTTATGACCGCCCCAGTATGAATCCTTGCGCCTTCTTTTGACAGCCGGGACCACGCTCCGTCTGTTTTAGGCCCCAAGTCTCCTGTATTTGTTATCAGAAAGCCGTGGGTTGTGTGTCTCGGATCCAGACCCAATATTCTCATAACTAACTCACTGCTCTTGCCGCTAAATGATACATCGTCAAGTATCAGCGATCGGGAAAAATCAACAGTCTGCCTGAGGCTCACGACATCTTCAAGTGGTGTGCGAACTATATGCCCCGACGTGGGGAGTGTTGGATCACTGATCTCTCTCACGCGGCTGATATGGAGATCAGTTATAATCGGCGTACCGCGCGAGAGTGCACTCTCAAGCCCCTGAGATAACCATCCGTTGTCAGTCAAATCAACGACAGCACTAAACTGATGACCTGCAAGTGATCGTACAAGCGGTCCTATACAGCTATCAGGCGAAATTATAGTGTGAGAGAAACGTTCATTCCCTATCAGAGAAATCAACTCCTCACTTGCCTTTTTTACCGCATTCCAATCTTCTGCCCTGGATTTGGCAAACAATTCATCTGTCATCCAAAAAATAGTATTCATATATCCTCCAAATAATAAAAAAACCCTTATACACACCCCAAAACGGGGTGAATATAAGGGTTCTCTTATAAAAGAGGACGGTACCACCTTACTTCGCTATGTACAAAAAAACCCGGCCGGAGGCGGGTTATTGATCCATAGCCTTCATTCACTGCTTTGCAAAAGGCAACACAGTATAGTGCTGTTACGGGCATACCCGTCCTCGACTACTCGTGTTTGTTCGTCGGGATGCTCAGGAGGGTATTTCGATCCGTATACATTCGTCAGGTCTTGCACCAACCGCCTGCTCTCTCATGTGTCACTGTATACAGTCTACTTGAATCTCCATCAATGCATTTCTATTAACTTGTATAAAGGATCATATCATAAGGTTGTCAAATCGGTCAAATCGGCCTACAATAATCTATATGCTCGATGTCTTCAATAAACGGCAATTACAAAAAGTAATTGGGTACCACAAAATCAAAACCGCTACGTGGGCAACCATTGCCGTTGTAGCGTTCGGAGCACTCGTTGTCGGTATGCTGGGCGTTGGAATACTGTTTGCCTGGTATGCGAAAGATCTGCCCAGACCGGATAAAGTTCGCCGAACGGACGGATTATCTACAGTAATATTGGATAGAAATGGCGAAACACTTTACGACATTTATCAGGATCAAAATAGATTGCCGGTGAAGTATGAGGATATTCCAAATTATCTAAAACTAGGCACTATTGCAGTCGAGGATAAGGATTTCTACAAACACCAGGGATTTTCCATCGCAGGAATCACGCGAGGAGCATTGGCATGTGTGGTACTGCACCGCTGCCAGGGAGGATCCACTCTCACGCAACAGCTGGTAAAAAATGTACTGTTAACTAACGAACGGTCACTGCCGCGAAAGATAAAGGAAGCTATACTCTCTATCCAGATAGAGCGTAAGTATAAGAAAGATGATATTCTCCTCATGTATCTCAATGAAGCTCCATACGGCGGTACTGCAGTAGGCGTCGAATCAGCATCACAGTATTATTTTAATAAACCGGTAAAAGGTTTAGGATTGGTTGAAAGCGCGATCCTCGCTGGATTACCGCAATCCCCTTCTCAGTATTCACCGTTCAGCGGTGTCCCCAAAGCGTACGTGTGGCGCACGGAGCAGGTACTTCGCCGTATGCGTGAAGACGGATATATCACCCCGACACAGGAAGCCGATGCAAAAAAACAACTGGAAACTATTAAATTTGCGGAAGATTCAGACAGTCTCAAGGCTCCTCATTTTATCGCGTACATCAAGGAACAGCTGGTCGAAAAATTCGGTGCGAGTAAAGTTGAAGGTGGTGGCCTCAGAGTTACCACGACATTGGATTGGAAGCTGCAGGAAAAATCCCAAGGCATCGTAAAGGAAGAGGTAACGAAAGCCAAAAATCTTAAGGTATCAAATGGCGCTGCCGTGGTCTTGGACCCAAGAACCGGCGAGATACTCGCTATGGTGGGTTCTAAGGATTACAGTGCGACCGATAGCAGCGGATTTAAATTTAATGTTGTCACACAAGGACTTCGGCAACCTGGATCAACAATCAAACCGATCACCTACGCAGCAGCTCTCAAGAAAGGCTACACAGCGGCTTCCCTGCTTATGGATGTGGATACAAAATATCCGTCAGGTGACCCCAAGAAGCCAGAATATAATCCAAAAAATTATAACGGCAAATTTATGGGGCCCGTGACACTTCGCTATGCACTGGGTAACTCCATAAACACGGTGGCGGTAAAGCTCAGCGCGCTGGTTGGAGTCAAAGATGTGCTTCGCCTCGCGTACGATATGGGGCTGCCAACACTTGAGCCCACTGATGAAAATCTCAAACGCATAGGATTGTCACTCACGCTGGGTGGCGGTGAGGTTACCCTTCTTGATTTGACGAGTGCATTTGGAGTGTTTGCCACAGAAGGAAAACGAATAGACCCGGTGTCGATATTAAAGGTAGAGGATTCCAAGGGCGCCGTGCTCTATCAGTACAAAGCGCCTCCCCTTCGGTCAGTCATGGCTGATGACATTGCGTATCTTATCAATGATATGTTGTCTGACAACGATGCACGCAAAGAGGTATTCGGACCAAAATCATACCTTGTTATTCCGGGTAAATCCGTAGGGGTAAAAACAGGTACCACCGATGATAAACGAGATAACTGGACCATCGGGTACACACCGTCTGTTGTGGTGGGTGCCTGGGTTGGCAATAATGACAATTCTCCCATGAGCCAGACACTTGCGTCAGGTATAACAGGCGCGGCTCCCATATGGAATCGTATTATTCAGGAGGCACTCAAAGGTAAATCCGATGAACCGTTTGTACGACCTGATTCGATATTGGAAATGGATATCGATGCGTTAAGCGGCGGGCAACCGGTGGAAGGAAGTCCGACTCGGAAAGAGAGATTTATTAGGGGAACCGAACCGACCAATGCATCCCCCATTTATCAGACCATAAAAGTTTCCCGGAAGGAAAATAATAAACTTGCAAATTCTGTGGAGATTAACAAAGGTGAGTATGATCTCAAAAAGTTTATTGTATTCACAGAAAGCGATCCCGTATCAGGCGATAACAAAAACCGATGGCAGGAAGGTATCGACGCGTGGATAGCCACACAGGGAGACAGTAAATATCATCCGCCAAAGGAAACATACGCGGGAGGAGAAGAAATAAATATCGCATTTCGTGAGCCTGATGAGAGAGCACAGGTGAATTCCAACGATGTGACGTTCAAAATAGAAGCATCAAGTATGCGTTCTATATCCAAAGTTGAACTGTTTGTCGATGGGACAAAGGTAAAAGAGCGCTCCGATGCAAAATTCACAGAGACCCTCAACATACCCAACGGATCACACGTTATTCGGGCAAAGGTTACTGATGAAGCAGGTAAGACCGCAGACGCTGAACGGCATATTGGTGTAAATACACCGTACGCATCACCCACTCCTACCGAGACGCCCTCCCCGACTCCATAAGTGCGCAGAGTCTTGTCACAATTTGTTGGGCAATTTCGGTTTTTGACGCACGTGGAAGGATCTCAGCTTTTTTATGTTTTGCGATGAGGATTACCTCGTTGGTATCCGACTGAAAGCCAATGCCTTTTTTCCCGACATCATTGGCAATAATCATATCAGCGCCACTCTCCTCCATCCTATGAGTGGCAACGGTCACCAGCTCGGTATCTGTAAGATCATATTCAGCTTTAAATGCCACAAGAAACAGTGTCGGGTTCATGCGTTTCATATGATCCAACAATTTTTTTCGCGGCTCTAATTGTACTGTGACAGGATGTTTGCTTGAGTGTTTACCCCAAAGCGGTGCCTGTACAGAGAAATCTGACACAGCAGCGACGTGAAAGCAAATATCAGATTGTGGAATATGTACGTCCAAAAGAGCTTCAAGATCGCCGGTCGTCTCAAATGTGAACTCGCGAATGCTGTAACGGGATTCCACACTCGTCATTGCGCGCAAAAGGGTCACTGTCGCCCCTGCCAGAAAACACGCCTCTGCAATGGCAATGCCCATTTTCCCTGAACTTCGGTTGGAGATAGTGCGGACCTGGTCTATATTTTCAGTTGTGCCACCCGCAGTAACTACAACTCGCAAACCAAGAAGTGCACTCCTTTGTGAAAGGATACGGGTGATCTCACCCGCAATGACATCCACGCTCGGCAACCTACCCTCTCCGTCATATCCGCACGCGAGGCTGCCCCTATCTGGTGGAAGTATATGGTATCCGAGCGATTTGAGTGTCCGTACATTTTTTTGTGTTGCTGGGTGTTGCCACATATTCGTGTTCATAGACGGACATATAAGCACGGGGCATGTTACTGCGAGTGCTACAGTCGTCAGATAATCGTCTGAGATGCCTGCAGCCAATTTTGCCAGACAATTGGCCGTCGCCGGCGCAATCACATATATACCCGCGCGATCGGCAATTCGAATATGTTCTACACTCCGCTGCTTGAGGATAGCGCTGGGGTCAAAATCAGCAGGGTACATTGTCGTGTATACAGGTGACCCAGTAATCTTTTGAATATTCTCGGGTGGAAGTATACGTGTTGCGCTTTCTGTTTCAATCACATTCGTTGTAATTCCCTGTGCATACAGCAGTGTCAGCAGATCCGGTATCTTTATCGCGGCTATGCCTCCTGAAATACCTAAAAGGATGTGAGAATTCATATATCAGATTGGCAGGTGTTTACCCGTACGTTTATGCTGTTTTAAGGATGAGTGAAAATTTTTCCTGGGCTAGAGCAATCAATTTTTTCCGGACAGGAGCAATATCTTCATTTGACAACGTTTTTGCAGGGTTACTGTACGTAACACGAAGCATACGTTTATTCTGGTACACATCCAATAACTGTATGGACTCTATAGAGGGGTGGATGGCAGATAAGGCAGTGATACATGGCCCGATTTCAAACTGATCAGGCACTGTGAATGAGAAGTCTTCCAGAATAGGAGGATAGAGGGGAGCTATCGTGTACGGCTGCTCGTTCTGGGATGGCACGTCCTGAAGGCTTTTAACAGACAGTTCGCCGTAGTACATGGGGTCTGTGATGCCATACAGTTTCAATATGCTCGCGTCAATTTGACCTATGTGACCCACAATAGTTTTTCCGACGTATATACTCAAGCTCGGGTGTGACAGACTCGGATGTGTACTTATAGGCTTCATGTTTGTTTGTATGCCGAGTTGTGAAAGCAGTGCTTCCACTACACCTTTGAGATCAAAAAATGTGAGCGGTTGTGATGGTCTGCTCCACGATGACGGTGTCAACCCTCCCATAATCATCCCGACACTCATAGCTTCCGCGTAGTGCTTTGGTATTGGCTGAGTGTAAATGTTGCCTATTTCAAATAACGAAATGCGCTGTTGTCTATATCCCAGACTATGCTTCGCATATTCAAGCAAGTTTGGTAACAACGAAGGTCGAAGCGCTGAAATTTCCGGGTCGGGTGCATTGATAAGCGTAATATGTGGATCAAACTTGCCGTGAGTTTCAAATGTAGATATACCCGCATTGGCAAGAAGTGAAGAGGTAATCACTTCGTTGAGTGTGAGCGTGTGGAGTGCTATTCTGATTTTTTCTTGGAATAGGATATGAGCCGGTGTACTCACTCTGGGTAATTCACCAGACAGGGTCTGGACCGGAATCCGTTCGTACCCGTAAATTCGAATAATTTCCTCGACTATATCTGCCTCTTGTAAGATATCAGTACGAAAAGTTGGTACAGTAACCTGTATTTTTTCACCGTGTATCTCCCCGTGAAATCCAAGCGCGGCCAGAATCGACGTAATCTCTTTCTGGGGTATTTCAATTCCCACCAATCTTTTGAGTGTCTTCGGGTAGAAATCAATAGTCAGTGCCGTAACGGGATTCGGATAATAATCAGATACACTACCCTGCACTGAAGCGTTGGCTACGTCTTTGAGAAGTTCCACCGCACGGGCGAGTGCAAACGGCAGTTCTTCGGGGTCCTGATGTTTTTCATGGCGGTTACCGCTCTCCGTAGCGACTTTATGTCTGCGTGCTGTTCTTCTGCTGGATGCAGCATCATACACAGCCGTTTCCAGAAGTATAGTGTTGGTTTTCTCCGTCACCTTTGATGCCGCCCCGCCAATGCAGGTAAGGCACTGCACTATCTTTGTGTCACAAATGGCAATATCTTCGGCAGTGAGCCGAAGTGTTGTCCCTTGCGCAATTGTATCAAACGATTCATGGTGTTTTGCTCGGCGAAGGTGCAGCGTGCCGCCGGCAAGTGAGTCATAGTCAAAGGCGTGCATTGGGTGACTGGTTTCAATCATGACATAATTAGTGACATCCACCACGTTGTTTATTGGCTCTATTCCATAGGCCCCCAGTCTGTCCGCCAACCATTTTGGCGACGGTGCCACGACGACATTCAGTTTGACTGCAATATACCGCTTCACTAATCCTTTTACGCTTGATTCAGCCTTAACGAGCGGGCTGGTTGGATCAGTCTTCGGCAGCGACGCTATTTTGGGTAAGTGTAGCGGAGTTTTAAATATGGCGGACATATCACGCGCCACCCCGATTAGTCCGAACATATCCGCCCTATTTCCCCGAAGCTCCAGATCAATAACGACCTGTCCTGCGACTTCTTTCCGTTTATCCAGCATATGACCAACCATGGTCAGTTTATCCGTTAACTCGACTTCCGTTTTCGGAAGTTTTACATAGTCTTTTAGCCAATCCAATGGTACATTCATATATTATTCACTATACCCAATATCACCGTTATATAACGAACGGATATCACGGATACCGTAGCGCTGCATCACGATTCGGTCCAGGCCCATACCCCAGGCGAACCCCGAGTACACATTGGGATCAAGTCCGGCGCGTGTAAACATATTCGGATGCACCATCCCTGCTCCAAGCATCTCTATCCATCCTCTTCCTTTGCAGACGGTACATCCTTTTTTTGCGCAAAAAATACAGCTGATATCCACCCCAACACCCGGCTCGACTTGCGGGTAATACTTACAGCGGAATCTGGTTTCTCTGTCCGATCCGAAAAATTGCTTTACGAACTGATCGAGAGTGCCCTTGAGTTGTGCCAGCGTAATATCAGTGCCTACCGCCATGCCCTCGTACTGGTAAAACATTATGTTATTCGTGGCATTTGCATTCTCAAACCGGTACACTTTCCCAGGGATGACATAGCGAAACGGTGGGGCGACTTCCGCTAACAAGTGGCTCTCTACAGAGGAAGTATGCGTACGAAGGAGCCAGTTTGGTTCCTCAATATAGAGTGAATCCTGCAGGTCTCGCGCAGGATGATCAAGAGGCAGATTCAATCTGTTGTAGTTGTATTCATCCGTCTCAATTTCCGGTCCGTCGGCGACACTGAATCCCATTTTTGCAAATATTTGATTCATCTCCTGTATGACGAGTGTCGTAGGGTGCAAATGTCCCTGTATCGGGAGAACACCGGGCATCGTGACATCCACCCATTCTGCGTGGCTCTTTTGGGCAGGTCCTGTCTCCATATTCCCAATTGCGTCTTCTATGCTTTGCTTCACCTGATTTATAAATATACCGATTTGCGCTTTATCCTCTTTTGGAATATGTGCTATGTTACGTGACACACGTGTGAATTCACTTTTGGAGCCGAGCAGTTCGGTTCGTAAAATATCCGCTGATTTCTTCCCTGCATGTATCTCAGTCAGTGCATTCCCCTGTATTTCAAGGAGTAAACTTTGCATATTTTGCGCTGATAGAATATCGCCGGTCATGTTCATAAGTATATGTTGCAAACCCCGCATTATCAAGAATTCATTTGCCTTATGTAATCAAAGATTCCAGCATTGCTGGATTGTTGACAGTAAACTGGCGAATGTGAATTCGCTTGCTAACTGATCAACAAAAAAATCCCGCCGTAGCGGGATTTTCGTATGTCGGATGTATCCCGCGGGTTAGTGTACGGATTTTGCCGTATTAAACACTGCGGTAAATGCTTCCGGATGATCGATGATCAGGTTCGCAAGCATTTTACGATCAATTTCGACATTGGCTTTTTTCAGTTTATTTATGAACAAACTGTAGGTCATATCATTTTGTTTCACTGATTCTGATATTCTGGAAATCCAGAGTGATCGGAATTCTCTCTTTCGGAGTTTTCGACCTGCAAATGCATGTTCTCCAGCATGAAGATACGCCTGCTTGGCCACGCGGACCAATCTGCGCTTTGTCATGCGATAGCCTTTGTTGGCTACCAACAATTTCTTATGTTTTGCGTGTGATGATACTCCTCGTTTAACTCTCATAATATATGCTCCTTCTTAAGTTTCTAAAAATCGTTTTACCTTTCGGGCTATTCTGGTATTTGTTACCTGATGTGGCGCGTCCTGCCTTCTTTGTCGTGCCTTACTCTTTTTGCTTCGTATGTGTCGTGCACCCTGTCCTCGATGGACAAGCTTACCGTTCTTGGTCAGTTTAAATCGTTTTCGTACAATTTTTTTTGTTTTTACCTTAGTCATGTTCCTACTTTCTTTTTATAAATCAATATATCCGTATAGGAATATTGTCATTCTTTCTTCTTATCGGCTATTACCATGGCCGTCAGCGTTTTTCCTTCAATTCTTGGCTCCCGGACTATTTTCACAGCCCCGAGTGCCGCCATGAGTTTTTTCATGACTTCAAACCCAAATTCTTTTCTCGTAATCTCTCTTCCCTTGAAAAACACCACTATTTTCACCTGATCGCCATGGGCTAACCAATCGTTTGCCTTGGCAACCCGGGTATCAAAATCATGTTGGCCGATAAACGGTCGGAGTCGTATTTCTTTGACTCCCACATTTTTCTGATTCTTTTTGCTATCCCGTTCTTTTTTGGCTTCCTGATATTTAAACTTTTTAAAATCAATCAGCTTTGCGACAGGTGGACTGGCTTTTGAATTTACCTCAACCACATCAAAATTCAATTCTTTCGCTTTCTGGAGAGCTTCCAGTTTGCTCATTACACCAATTTGCTTGCCGTCTTCGTCAAGCACGCGGAGTTCCGCGCTGGTGATCTGATAATTGATCCGATAATGTTTAAAGTTTATGCTCAATCTCGCTTGTCAATCGGGTGATAAAGGCCTCAATACTCATCGTTTTGAGATCTTCACCACTTCTGGTTCTGACAGACAATTCGCCTGCCCCAGCTTCCCGATCCCCTATTATACCTAAGTATGGCACTTTTTGTAAAGTATTATCGCGAATCTTGCTTTGCATGGATTCGCTCCTGCCATCCACTTCCACCCGAATTCCCCGTGCCAAGAGGGCGTCTGAGGCTAATTTCGCAGCCTCGGCATGGCGCTCGGCAATCGGGATGATGACCGCTTGGGTCGGTGCAAGCCAGAGTGGGAACGCTCCCCCATAGAATTCAATGAGAAATGCGATGGTTCGCTCTATGGCGCCTATGGACGATCTGTGGATGACGATGGGTTCTTCTTTAGTCCCGCTTTCTGTCGTATATTCCAGAGCAAAGCGTTTTGGCATGACAAAATCATACTGCACTGTGAACGCGGTTTCTTCTTTTCCGACGATGTTTTTCATTTGCACATCAATCTTTGGGCCATAAAATGCAGCTTCATTCGGCGCTTCATAGAAATCCGCTTTCCGTTCTTTGAGCACTCCTCGGAGGACCTCTTCTGCCTGATCCCACGAAGCGTCGTCTTTGAAGTATTTCTTCTCATCAGATCTGTCACCAAGAGAAAGTCGGAACCGGTAGTTCACTGTCGGTTTTAGGCCAAATGATTGCGCCAGATAATCTATAAGATCCAGCACTCCGTTGATTTCGGCCGTAGCCTGACTTTTCTGCGCAATAATATGGGCATCAGCCAGACAAAAGCTTCTGACACGCATTAAGCCGGTAAGCTCACCGGATTTTTCAAACCGGTACAGCTTGGCCAGTTCAGCAAACCGTATCGGCAACTCGCGGTAACTGTGAGGCTTAGATTTATAGAGCTCAAAATGATGCGGACACGTCATGGGACGCAGCATATAGTCTTCATCCTCAATGGTGATAGGGGCATACATGGTGTCTTTATAGTACGGATAGTGTCCAGAGGTCTTGTAGAGCTCTAGGTTGGCTATATCTGGGGTGTATACGTGTGAATACCCGCGTTTGACCTCTTCATCGACGACAAACCGTTCCAGTTCGCGTCGCACCGTCGCACCTTTTGCAGTCCAGAGAGGAAGTCCCCGTCCTACCAGATCGGAAAACACAAACAGACCCAGGTCAGCCCCAAGCTTTCTGTGATCCCGTTTTTTAGCCTCTTCGAGTAGTTTCAGATGCTCTTCTAATTCCACGGCTTTTGGAAAACAGGTGCCGTATATGCGCGTCAGCATTTTATTTTTTTCACTGCCTCTCCAATACGCGCCCGCGATAGAAAGGAGTTTGAAATGCTTGAGGTCATTATTCGGATGCGGGCAATGTCCTCCCCTGCATAAATCCTCATACGTGCCAGAGGTATAGACAGTAAGGGACTGTCCCTCTGATGCAAATTCCTCAATGAGTTCCTGTTTGTACTGATTATACGAGTATAGTGACAGCGCTTCATCTTTGGTTACCTCTCGTCTATCGAATGATTTCCATGACTTAACAAGCTCTTTCATTTTTGCTTCAATCTTTGGGAAATCGTCCTCTGAGACTTTGACATCACCGAAATCGAAGTCGTAGTAAAATCCGTGTTCAATAGCGGGCCCTATGGTGCGTTTCGTGTGCGGCCATATCTCCATGACAGCAGCCGCAAGTAGATGTGCGGCTGAATGACGTAGGTTATTTAGCTTGTCTGTGTCTGACATAGTACCCCCTTACTGTATTAATACAATGACTCCAGTTCGGTGTACCTCACTGGATTGATGGTTTCTAGATTCGCGAATCAGAATTCGCCTATCAAGCAACCATCAAAAAAATCACCAGTCATTCAGAGCTCCTTTCGGGGCGGTTCCATCTGAAATTCGGTGATCTCAATATCAATCACTTCGCAGATTGCGCGCTTTTCTGTGAGGGTAGTGACTCCTCATGCCTGTCTCGCCGAAGGCGGACAATCGAAAAGATTATCTGTAGTATACGACGACAGCTCTGTCGGGTCAAGGATTGTGCTGGTGGGAAAATTGGTTAATCCCGTTTCCCTTTTGGTTTGGGGACAAATGGCTTAAGTGAAGAAATTTCCCTTGGCGAATTTTTAAACAAAAACAGAATTTTATCTATATAATTCACCAGATCGTCATAGTAATACACATTCCCCAACCGTACTTCGCCCTGATCAGGAACCTGGGTCTCCACGACGACCATCCCGATGTTCAGGAGCTTCCAAAAAATATTTTTCGTGACTGCCTTGGCTTTCAGCGCCTCATTCCAGAATAGTGCTCTTTTGGCTACAAAAAACGGCGATACAGCTTCAAATCTCATAATGCGCCGGTCTGTGATATATGCGACAGACTGTTCATGATGACGTTTCGTCCACAGGACACCTACTGCAAGCTCGAGTAGTCCAAATAGAATACCAATCGCCCACACAAGTGTCGAAGCATCGGGAAATGTGGAGGAAATAAGTGCGGTAAAGGCGAAAATACAAAGCCCCACGGCAATGATTGTCACATAGGATATGTATGCTGTCAGCGGGTGCTCATGTACCGTGTAGAGTATCCGCTCACCTTCCTGTTGTCCGTCAAATTGTGTTTCCATAGCCTGATTGTATCGCACGTGGCATATGGGTCAAGTTTACCACTCTTGCCTCATGCTATTTTATACACATATACGTGGTTCACAGTGTCTTGACGCAGGATTTTCCAATGTGGAAACAAAAAACTGTTGGAAACCACGATTGTGCCTTTTTTGCATTCTTTTGCCAGTTTTTTTTCCAACTTTTCCATACGAAGCGGTAACAGATATACAAATACAACATCCGCATCGGCAAATGTTGTCGCCCAAAAACTGCCCCATCTGACTGAGATGGAGTTTCTGTAGGGAGACAACCAGGACCGTATAGTGCTAAACAGCACCAACAGCGGGTTTATTTCTATACCAATTGCGTGAGCTCCTGTAGCTGCGATGCGCGGTAACAGCTTGCCGTCACCTGAACCAAGATCATATGCGCGTTTTCGGGAAGAAAGGCGCGCAAGTCGGATCATGGAGTCAGATGTCGGATTTGTGGATGGTACGTACGGTGCGCCGGAGAGAAATGCAATTATGTAGTACACGAGGTATATCGCAAAACAAATCTGGACAAGTATAAAAACGCCGTACTCCATACATCGTAGTATACCTCACAAGAGCCTCTTCATTCCAGAAAATATGTGTCGAAGTTACCGGGTCCTGGTGATGTCGGACCTCTCTCAGTATTACAACGTAGGAACGGCACGCAGGACGAATCGTTTACTATCCAACCACCCTGAGCAGGTATATATGGTAAGTACCTCAGTGACCGTGGATTTTAACAGGTCTGTCCTGTCCGGTGTAACCTCCTGTATGTCAACGACAGTGTAGGTGAGTATAGTGCCGTTTGACATGTATACGGTGACCCGATCACCTCGTTTGGTGCGAATCAGGTTTGCAAAAATATTGTATGTATTATGACCATAAATAATGGAGTTCCCGGGTGTTCCGGGCGTTGCTGATTGCATCACAAAATTTGCAGCATGTTCTGAGATTGTCCATTCACCGTTGATCTTCCCTGCTCTCACTATATCGACTGTGGTAATTGATGGAATATGGATGCGAACAGGAAGCTCAGCATGTTGTGGTGCTTGCTCAAGGGTAGCCAATATGGCTTCGTTTAACGTCAATGATCGTGTTCGAAAATACACATGTGTACCCCACAGTGTCAGTAAGCAGATTCCCAGGGCAAGGAGTGTGTAAGGAAAAAGTAAAGAATGAGATCGGTTTATATCTCCGCGCTTTTTTTTCATAACTATATATTTAGTATACAGCCTTATACTACCAAAAAGGAGTCTGTTTCCAGACTCCTTTTTGTGTACTTATGTAAGCAATTTAGATTTGATTTTTTTTCTTTAGAATCATTGCGATACCTGATGCAGTTGAAAATGCTCCGACTGAACCGAGTAGGTTCATGAGCATATTCACTGTGCCACCTGTTTTGGCATAGTCAGTTGATGCACCCAAGACCTGACCCTCTGTTGATGCTCCGAGTACTTGACCGCCACCAATTGGCGCCTGTGTACATTCTGGGCAACTTGATCGGCCGTCAGATCTTCCATCTGATTTACCATCTCCCGGTCCTCCGGTATTCGGAGGAGTTGTAGGAACCGGCGTCACTGTTGGAGTCACAGTAGGTGTTGGTTCGCATTCCTTTTCACTATCACATTCATCGACCGGTGTCGGTGATGGTGTGACACTTGGTGTAGCAGAAGGCGTCACGCTTGGTGTCACGGTAGGTGTCACAGTTGGAGAAATATCCGGGCATGAGCCAGCTGAATCACCTGCATGAAGTGGATTCCCACTTGCATCCATATGTCCGGCATTCTGCAATGCTGCGGAGGGAAGTTCAAGCGTTTGACAATTACCATTTGGTTCACAATGACACCAAAGAATTTTATCAACTGCTGCAGCAACTTGAGCTGGTGTGTTTGTCGAAACCATAGTCGCGACCGCCAAGATAGCTCCAATCAAGGCTGAGATTTTCAGATTAGTTTTGTTCATATAAAAAAAACAAACCTCCTCGGCAGGGGTTTATATTAAGCCTATAATAACATGTGTATACAAATATGTCAATATATATAAATTGGAATCAATATATAGAATAAAAGATATATATCTATATACACGAGAAGGCAGTATACAGTGAACACATACTCTAAGCACAAATATAAGAATATGCAGTTTTGAGGCACTATCGAAGCTCAGCCTGTACAACCAATCGTTTCAGGGTTGTACCGGGTGGCCAGCACGTCATCATAGTAAGCAGCTTGTTTTTAGTTTCGCGCGATAAATACTCGACTGCGGTCGATGAAACTATACGTTTTTCGGTTACTATGTAAACAAATTTATGGGAGTTATGATAAAGAATTACTTCATCTCCTTTCTCTAGCTTTGAGATAAGATAAAACACAGAATTAAACCGGAGCGCCTCATAAAAATCAACCGATGAATGCGCAAATAAAAATACATTTCCCACATCTCCAGGATAGACGGTCCCTCTGGCATGTGCTACGCCCTTTGAGAGTGCCCTCTGATAGGCTGATTCGGAATAAGGGTTCACGTCTGGGATAATTTTGGCATTGGCGCCAAGCTTTGGAATAACGATCCCAAAATCAGGATCTATAGGGACAATGTCTTTGGGTGGTTTGGTTATCGATAACTGGATCCCGGCCTGCTTGGCTACATATCCGAATTCAACCTTCAAGACAGGCCAAAACGTGAGTAGCAAGATACCAAGAGAGAGTGCAGATACTACAAAACCGACAGCTATAAACATACGGGCAGTGCGCATAGAAGAAACCTTCACAGTTTTTACTGTACGGTTGGCTTTTTTCGAAACAGAAATGCCAATATACCAAATAGGATAATGCCTGCAACAATTGCTATAGTTTTTGCGTATGGCGGCTTTTCTTCAGATTCGGCAACTTCAGCCGTTGGCGTTGCGCTTGGAGTCGCATCTCCTTTTACTTCGCCTTCACTGCCTGTTGTGTCAGCATCCACTTCAGTTTGGCGTCCGAGCACGTTTCCTGAACTGCCGGAAGCCAAAGCGCCACCTGATGTTCCGGAAGCACCTGACGCTGCGCCCGTTGTTGTAGAGGTGGTTGTGGTCGTAGTGGTTGTTTTTATGACACTATCTCCCACCGCGCCCGATCCGTTTCCATTTGTATCAAAAGCGCGCACCGCAAAGTAGTAGTCTTTATCGCACTGCGGTGGTGTGGTGACGGATTGCCCATCGGTGCTCGAACCGATCACAATGGTGTCCACCCGGGAGCCGTTATTCAGGTCAAATGATGTGTTCTCAGAGCGGTATACTTCTACTTTTACTGTTTTCCCAGAATCATCAGCGGTTCTGAATTTGATTTTATAGTCACACACATTCATCCGCTCTTTGCCGTAATTAACTGGTGTCCCCGGGCCGCTCGTGTTGTAAGACACGGAGACAATGGGGCTGGTTTCCAGATCGGCATCTGCCTGTGCAGTGGCCTGAAACTCGTATGTACCGTTCGTATTCATGATGCCCGAATTTGTATCACAGGTAACACTGTTTCCACCGGGAATAACCACCATATCGGATCCAAATTGGCTGAACGAACCGTCTGATGGGCCCTTTTTATAGCACTTTACTGTTACATTTCTGTCTAACCGGTCCAATGTGACCACTGTGATTTTGAGGTCCGAAATATTCGTTGGTGTTTTCGGTTGCTGCAACCTGATACTCAGATTAGGTACGGCCGCATACACTGTGCCGGAAAGCACGAGTGAAACGAAAATTGCAGATAGTGATGAGACAAAATTACGCATGGAGTTTCCTCTTTCCTTTCTTTGCCGGTTTATTCAGTGATGCCCCGTAGAGCATACTGGCAATACCAAGCATCAAGCCAATACCGGATACTCCAAGCCAGAATTGTGAAGCTCCCGTGGATGGAAGCTCTGTCGATGCTCCCAATACCTCTCCTGTTTTTTCTGTAACAACATTGACTCCAGTGGATGCATCATTTCCCCGTACTACCGTCACATCTGTACCTACAAATACGCCTGTTTCATCATTTGCCACAACTTCATCTGAGAGTACATTTGTGCCAGCTGCCCATGCCAGATCGCGGTACGTTCCTGATTGCTGGTCTGTCGCAATATCTGCAGTGTATATGAGTTCAATAACGTCATTAACGTTCATATCCCCCAATGTCCATGTTCCTGGAGATGCATACGTCGGCTCACTGACGGCAAACGGTACACCGTTTTTCTTTGCAGACCAGCTGCCTGACCGATACGCGAACCCTTTGGATGGCAAGTCTCTGACCGAGACGCCAAGTACATCATTATCCACAGCTGTGATCGTAAGCGTAAACTGGACATCAGATCCCGGTGCTTTATCTCCGGCAGCATTATTTGTTTTTTCGATTAACAATTTAGGCTGGATGTATTGATTTCCCACCTCACAGGTCACGGTTTCACTTGCATCCAGATCGATGTTTTCACTATTCGTCTCCTCCTGAGCGTGAACGCGCGTTACCCCAAGTGTCAGCTGTGAATCCCGATCAATACGTGTCTGGTTTGATTGGCAGGAAATACCGGTCTGGTTCCAACCCTGCTCAAGCGTTTCGCTCAGCACGTAGGCTCCCGGCACAAGGTCTTCAAAGTCGGTAAAGCCATCTTCTCCGGTCGTTTGTGTTGTTTGGGACTCGCCATCAGAAAGATTCATTTCCCAACCGCTCAAATACTCTTCGCCTTCATCCTTTTGGCCATTTCCGTTCACATCGTCATATTTGTACACACGAATCATGCCGTGCTCCTGGTTGCCAAAATTATATGTTGCGCCAAATGTCGCATTTTGAACCTCAGGGAATCCACCCGAGTTACCGTCCGGCAATGTCACATCATGACAGCCATTGTTCAGTGTCGGGTACGTTTGTGACCAGCCTGATTGATTTTCTTCACACACCCGATACTTTCCCGGGTACAAATCTTCGAACCAATACCATCCATAGTGATCCACGCCACTGTCTGTATCCATGGTGTCTACAAGTTCATAGGATTCGCCATTGTCTTTATACAAATTTATCATCCACCCACTTAAGACTGTGCCAATTTCATCCTGCTGTCCGTTTCCATTGATGTCATGCCATTTCATACCGTGGATACTCCCAAGCTCTGTGTTGTAGAACGTGTGGGATTCATTTACGCCGTCTTCTGGTTCGCCAAAAGAAACAGAGGTATCACCAAGCGCAGCCCATCCTGATCGGGACTCCTCAGACACGCCATAGGTATGGTCGGGACCCAGATTTTCCCAGGTATAACAGCCATCTTTACCGGTGGGATAGGACGTTTCCTGTGCCACGCCATCGACAATAAGTGTCATATCCCATGATGAAACAGTAGTTTGATCTTGTGTGGTTTCAAGATCCGCATCGGCATCCTTGACCTTACATGCTGTGATATCTATATTTTTGAAGTTTGCGAAGTTGTTGTTTTCACTCACAGTACCCGGACTGATCTGTTGATCATACTCAGTCACACCAACCGGTGTGTAGGTATTCACCAATTCTTCCATGACTTTATAAAATCCGGTCACAAGATTTGTGAAGCTATAAAAGCCGTTCTCATTTGTGGTCGTACTGTCTCCAAGGACACATCCTGTGAAATCAGATGCACAGCTCCACAGTTCCACGAGCCAATTTGCAATCGCAGTTACACCGTCAGCCTTAAATTTATATCCTGAAATTGTTCCAGGATTTTGTCGATTTACTATCGTAATTGTGGCAGTGCCGTTAGATGATACTGTTGCAGGACTGTCATTTGTTACGAGTGTATACGCGGGATCTGCTGATTCAATACCTGAGTAGGTACCCGGATTGACACTATAGACAGCGTTTGATCCTTCCGCAAACGGTTTTGCTATGCCATCCAGTGTAACTTCAAACTCATGGGTATCATCAACAGTCGATCCGTCATACTTCACCACATCTTTTACGACTGTGATTGTCGCTTTCTTTTGTTTGTTCGTACAGTCTACGTTTACTGTCTGGCCGCTCGTCACTGTCACAGTGGTGCCGGCAAATGTATCGCCTGCAATTCCTTCGGAACATCCGACGAAATCATAATTTTCATTTGTCGTTTCAGTAACTGTGTGAAGTCCCGGAGCCACAACAAATGTATGGGACTCATCATCGGTAAGAGTCGGAGTATCCGAGCTGCCGCCGACTGCAAATGGGAATTCGGTGGATGTATCGACAACCTCGCCACCATCCGGATTTACCACCCGCTTCGTTACTACGATTGAACCGCTTTGATAATTGCCTACGTAGCAGGTAATGTTCTCTCCCGCACCCAATACTACTGTATGAGAATTGTCAGCATCCGTACCCGTTTCCTGACCACAGGCAATATTTGATTGATACCACCCGTCTTGCAGTGATTCACTCAGCGTGTAGTTTCCCGGCATCAGATCACTAAATGTAACCTGTCCTTCGTTTTGAGCTCCGGTCCATTGATTCATGGTGCCGTTTAATACCATCTCCCAGTCATTCAATGTTGCCTCAGCACCATTCATCACTCCATCGGCGTTTTCATCATGATATTTGACGACTGTGACGTTGCCTAATTTCGTATTGGTTATGGTACAACTTTCAGATGCTCCTGCAGCCACAGATACATTGACACATGTGTTGCCAGTCTGTGCCCATCCGGCCTCGACTGATTCCGATATCCAGTATGATCCCGGTGTCACTTCATAGACTTGTGAAGACCCTCCGGTGATTGTACGACCAGCGGGAGCTGTAATGGTACCTGATCCCGTTGCGGTGATATCAAATGCTGTTGTGGTATCCGTTTGCGGATCTGTGAATTTGTACACAGTTAACTGTCCGCGCTTGGTGTTGGTAAATGTACAGACGATAGTTTCGCCCGGATCGACCTTAAATGTTGCGGTTCGAGTCTGGATATCGGTGGTACTGGGCGTTGTGCTTCTCCCATCATCACAGGAAAGTGCAGTCAGGTCCCATCCAGTCATAGCTGATTCAACTGAGGTGTATGTACCCGGAAGAATATTTGATGTTTGTATCTCGCCGCCGTTGGTCACGATGGTTCCTGCAACATCACCTGTGAACTGGGCGCTTCCTGTGCCACCAACCATCTGCTTTTCAACTATGATCGTGCCGCGCTTCAAAGTATTTGTGAATGTACACACGATGTTCTTGCCTGTTTGAAGCGCAAATTCGCTTGTGGTCATCCCGCTGCCAGTCGCAACCACCAGATCTCCGTCAACACAGCTATAAGTGGTGTCATAATGATCTGCATTTGTGCCGGTGTGTGCTGATTCGGTGATTGTGTATGCACCTGTCATGGATGTAAATACACTGGAGCTTTCTTCATCCTGAAGATCGTTTGCTGTATTCGCCGTTGCTCCTGAGATAGAAAAATTCCACCCTGTTGCACCACTGTCATTTGGATCTACATCTTTGACCACCTGTATCGTCCCAGTGTCTCGAGCGTTTGTAAATGTACACACGACAGTTGCGCCTGTGGTGACTGCGACGCTGTTATCTGTCAAAGTTCCTCCGGTACACTGTAAACTGACAAAGTGAAAGTTTGATTTCATCGTTTCCGTGAGTGCGTATGTGCCGGTAGGTACTGTGATCGCTGTATCTCCTGTCATACCGGTGAATGTTGATGTATTTGCCTGCCATTCCCAATTGGTGGCTCCTGTTTCTCCCTGATCTGTATAATCGCCGTCACCGTTCAAGTCCACATTTTTCAATACTCTGAGTGTGCCTGTGTCCCGAGCGTTACAGAGAGTAATTTCTGTCGTTTGAGTTGACGACACAGTCACAGAAATCGGAAGTGTAGTTCCCTGTGGATTTGCACAGCTATACTGTGTGCTCCCGGTCGGATACCAACCGACAAAATGGTAGTCAGTCACACTGTTTTCATTGACACTATGTGTTCCGGTTGTGACACCCGATACGCTAGCACCCATAGCATTGGTGCTAGCACCATCCAGACTCCAGGTAAATGATTGCGGATTTGATGTCTCAAATGATCCGTTTCCGTCTGTATCTGCCAGTTTGTTTACCTTTACGGAACCTGTGTTCCGTGTATTGGTAAATGTACAGACAACTGCTTGGTCTTTGGTCACACTAAACGGCCCTACAGATGTACCGCTTCCTGAGAGATTATTGTTACACACATAGGTAGTTGTGTAGTCTGAGAGTAATGTGTCTGTTCCAGCGGTTTCGGAGACGGTATGGGTGGCTGTGGTTAACACGGTCAATGCTCCGGTGTCCCCACCATGTCCGACGTTTGCCGCCTGTGTGACTCCATCTATACGGAGATTAAATACACCGGGATCGGTTGTCGGGCTCACATTTTTGATTACTTGGATTGTCGCTGTATCCTGAGTATTTGTATATGTACATGTCACGTTTTGTCCGGAGGTTAAGGCTATTGAAGCGACTGCGCCATTCAAAGTTCCTACCGCTTGTTGTGTGGTGTTGTCCACACAGGAAAGAGATGACAAGGACCATCCTGTTGTGGCGGATTCGGTAATTGAATAGTTGCCTGATGATAAACTGCTGAATACTTTTGTATTTGACAATGTGTTATCGGAATCATCATCCAGATTGAATGATGAGAGGCCGGTGCCTGTTGTAGTAAACGCGAAATCCTGAGCGCTGTTTGGACTTGCATCTTTAATTATCGTTATTGATCCATTATTCACGCGGGTATTTGTGATGGTACAGACGATATCCTGACCGTTTGCAACATTAGCTATTGTCCACGTGTTTGCATTTATGCTCGCTGCAACAGAGGTTTGTGTTCCCCTGAGCACACAAGAAGCTGATGAAGTGTAGTTGCTTAAATCAGTCCCTGTTCCTGCTGTTTCTCCAAATGTATTGCTTCCTGCAATCACGCCAACTTTTCCTGTTGTATCCAGATGTGTGGCATTTGCTTTCTTTGTGCTGCTGTTTACCTGCAGATTAAATAACCCGGGATCATTTGTCGGAGAAATATGTTTGATGACTTCAATTGCCGGCGGAACAACAATTGGAATGGTAAATCCATCGTTACAATTACATTTTGATGGAGTGCCGGCTACAGTTCCGGCAGGTCCGGTACATGCAGCAGTCTGCGTATTGTTATCCCAGCTAGTACAGTATGGTAGGCTTAATTGATTCGTACCCGGCGCGGCAACACAACGGGCGACAACTGTGATAGCCGGTGTGACTGTACCTGTAGCGCCACTGTTTATATCACCACAGATATCTCCTGATCCTTCGAAAAATGGCGACGGTGATGTAGGTAATGTCGAAGCAGAGCATGTGCCATGTAGAGCGCTCGTTTGTCCTGAATTGGCAAACCAAAGACCTACATTATATCTGGATGTTGCGTTTGAAAGAACGTGCCAGCTGGCAGTGAATTTTATATATTGCCCTGGATACTCACACTCTGTTGCTGTTGTCGGAGAAAAGTTGACGCCATCATCACTACTTTCAACTATTTGAATATTGTCTACAGACGCGATGTCAATATCGTTCGCGGTACACGTCAAACCATTTGGCGCAGTCGGCTGATCTGCCATACACGCAAGACTTTGAACGGCAATAGGACCACTTGAGGATGGTGTGGGTGTAGGTGTCGCTCCACTTGGTGTCGGTGTAGGCGTATTTGTCGAAGTTGGTGTTACAGTTGGAGTGGGTGTATTTGTGGGCGTAGATACAGCAGCTTGTGATAAAGCGCCGAAACTCGTAGCACCATTTGTAATACCGGCAATAACTCCTGTTCCGGGGTTCCCAACTGTTCTAAAAATATTTCCATTTGCTGGAATAATTGTGCCATCAACGGCTCGTACTTGGATGCCACTGATAGTCATGACATCAGATTTATTTGCATTACTGTCTGTTGAGAATGTGATAGTTATCACACCTGAGGTAACTGAAACTGTAGCCAATATTAGATCAGCGCTTCCGGGAGAAGTACCGGCAAATGAAACTGAACCTATGCCTGGATTAAATGTCCAATTACTTGGAGCTGTTAGGATCAAAGTGCTATTTGTTTGGTTTTGTGAAAAATCAGTATCAACCTGCTCAGTGATAACAATATTCCCAAGTGTCGTATATGCTGGTGACGGGCCATTCTGAGCTTTGCTGGAGGGGATATTGGTTCCACCAGTGGCAGCGGTGACAGTAACGCTATCTGTAAACGTAGTTTGTGCTACAAGAGCGCCGCTTTGATATAAATATACTGAGTAATTTGGTCTGTATATACCGTCTAATTGATAGGCATATACAAATGCGCCGTCAGTATCTGTAGTGACATTCACTGTTGTAGATGTAGCAGGTGCATCGTCAGATTTGATTGTTAATGCGTATGTAGTGTTTTTCTTTAACCCGGTGCCGGTAATGAGCGCTGCGTCTGTGGGTGCGTAATCAGCCTTGTCTGTACTAAGACTCGCGCTAGATGCACTGTCCACATTATCTAAATCGAGTGAAGTAACCTCTACATGCTCTAAAATTGCTGCCGAAAGCGCAGCAGGTGTTTCTGGCTCCGGCGTAGGTGTCGGAGACGGTATATGAGTTGGCGTTGCCGTTGCACTCACGCCATCAAGGATATCTCCTTGTGTGTTGTCCTGCGAAGGCGGGCTATTGTTCTTTGGTGGTTCACTTGATTGGGTCGGTGTTACTGTTTCAGTTGGTGTTACTATGGGTGTATCTGTGAGTGTTGGCGTCACACTGACTTCTGCAACAGGAGTTGGCGTAGGTTCATTGGTTGGGGAAGGCGTATTCTCGGGTGTTGTAATTGGTGAAGCTTCAACCGTGGGTGCAGGTGTAGTGGTTTCAGTAGGAGTTACCGTGTCTGTCGGACTTGGTGTTTGTGTCTCTGCGGGTGTAGTTTCCTGCGCCTGTACATTTGTGGCTATAGCCTGAGGGATAGCGGCCAATCCGGGTAATAGTGATTGGACGAGCAAAAGACATCCGGAAAATAAGGAAATGGACTTCCGCAACAATTGGTATTTTTTTGTAAACACAACAGTAATATAAATCCTATACGGCGCCGATTTAGGTAGAATATACCACCTCTGATACAGTTAAGTCAATCTGTCAAGAGAGATATCATACAATTGTGAATTTTGTGGACCTGATAGGATTCGAACCTATGACCTCTCGAATGTGAATCGAACGCTCTAACCAGCTGAGCTACAGATCCGTACAGCAGTATTGTATCAAATAATATACGCGTACGCGACTGGGATCATCAGTAATTAACCAGTCTGAGTGGCGAGCGTACGCTCATTGGAAAGGCCAAATGAAGTGCCATGTTTCTTGTATTTACCCCAGTAGCTTTTCTTCTTGCTGCGTGCAGTCGAGAGATTTAACCAAGTTCTACTGTCATCTATTTGCTCACGCATAAGGCGCAAGACACTTCTGATTCGTTCATAAAAATTTTTGTGGTACACGCCTGGGTCAACTGGAACTTCCGTCACTGTCTTTTGTATGTCAGCGCTAAGGTTCTTAATCGAAGCTGCCAACGCTTTCAGTTCTGCTTGAACAGCCTCAATTTGCTGCTTAAGTTGTGGCTCCTCTTTTTTCACAAATGGGGCACGAGGTTGCATTTCAGGGCGTCTGAATCCCGGAAATGGCATTCGTTCCTTTTGGAAATTTAACGGTTTATTCGGAGACAATTCTCCCTGTTTTTTAACTGGCGATCCGAAAAGTGATGAGAGTGCATCTGAGGCTACGTTTCCAGCGACATCTTTGGCAATAGACTTGCCTACACCACTACCTAATGACCGAAGTGACTCTAAGATGCTGTCATTCTGATATTTTGGCTGCTGTGGCTTGCCGTTTCCTGCCGATGGTTTAAATGCTGAATCGTCCATATGTCAGTACGGATTTTACTACATATAGGATACAGAACGCAAATTCGTCAGATCGCAGCGACAAAGTCGATCGTTTTCTGTCGTCGGAGTACAGAAGCTATATAATATCGCTGTGCCGTAAGAGCTTTTTTCTCTTCATCCGTTTTTGCCGTCTTTATCACGATATCGATATCGTCATCAGAGACAAACAATCCTTCTTTGTCTGCAATAGCTTCGAGCGCGAATTCCAAGGATAATGTTCGTTTGGCCTGTTCTTCGTATTCTTTTCTGATAGAGTCAGCGGTTCTGCCAGTAGAAGACAGGTACTGTTCTGCACTCATACCTAGTTTCTTGGTCTGATCAATGAGATCTGATAACAGTCTGTTTACCTCGTGCTCTAACAGAAGTGCAGGGATGGCTACTGTCACATTTTCATAAAGTGCCTTGAGTAGCTCATCAATCGTCGGTTTTTTGCTTTCTTCTTTTTCATCCTTTTTTTCATCCTGCCCTGGAGTCCAGATTTTTTTCGCTTTGGTGGCTTTTAAGTCAGTTACTGCTTTCTTGTACTCGCCCAGAGTGACAGGAGGTTTTTCGCAGGTTAATGCCCGCAGCACCCAATCTTTTTGTTCTGTAGCATCTTTCAGTTCGATTTTTGGCTGGACAATCGGATGTAGCTTGTGCTCCTCTACCGCTTTGCCATACGCTTCCGGGATAATTTTCTTCAGTGCTTCCTCGTATACTTTCGTTTTATCGAGTTTCTCTTCCACTTTTGCGCGGGGGGCTTTGCCTTTTCGGAACCCGTCAATCTCAGCGTTTTGCACCATCTCAGTGACAACCGTCTCGTACACTTTGGTAACGTCGCTCCAAGGGATAGTAAGGGTAAGTTCTATTGTGCCGTCTGTTTGTTTGGATAATTGTGATTTCATGTATCAGAGTATATCACAAACCAGGCCTGTTGTAACCAGTTTTTTTTGGAAACTTGTGGGATGCCAATCTAATTTGTGAAACCCAATGGTAAATCCAGCACCGGAGGAAGAGCAGTCGGATCCTGTAACACCGCGCCCTGAATATCACGGGGCAATTTTTCTATAGCAGCATCAAACTGCATAAAGGCACTTTCTGTGGCGAAGAACGAAAGCGATCTGGTGGATACAACCGTTGAAGAACCAGTCGGCGTCGGGGTAATTATTTGAGTCGGTGGCGTAATCTGACCTGGCTTTGACACCATAGACGACACGATTAACACGATAAGCAGAACAAAAAATATTGCTATAAACGGTGTGAATTTTTTTACCATATCCAAAGGGTTCGGTTTTGTCACAGCAGGAGCAGACGGCTCATTCACAGGGCCATACATTTCAGGGGTCTCCTGCGGAGGGAGTATTTCCGGTGTCAGTTTTGGTTGTATTCCATCCATATCCATATTATTCCTTATACTTTAACGCATTTTTTAGTTCAATTAAAAATGATGCACCTTCTACCAGATACTGTCTCGCTTCCGCGATTTTTTGTGTTATTTCAGAGAATTTACGGTCCAGTTCGTCCAAGTCCGGAGCATCCAACTGCGCATTCAGAGATGCAATCTGGTCAAGTTTTTGTTGGTAGAAACTACGTTTGTTATTAATCTGTAATATCCACCTATTTAAGGTTTCCTGTTTAGCTGGTGAGAAAGTACCGCCATACGTAGCCATAACTGTTTGAGCGTTACGTACTGACGTATCATACATATTACCAAGTATTGCAAGCTGCCCAAGAGATAAACCTGTCAAAATTTGTCTTATTGAGATCTGAAGCACTCGGTAATGACCACTAAGCTCCTCAGATACTCGCGTTGCGTCATCGAGTGTTGCTATAGATGGGATAGTTTGTGCATGCGCTTCCAAAAATTTAAGTTCGTTGGAGATAAGTGTTACATATAATTGTTTTGTCGTAGACGGTAAGCCCTGCTCCTCCGCCAATTTTTCAGCCAGTAACGTTAAGTACGCGTGCAGTAATTGATCCCGCTGTGCGAGCATCGACTTGGTTTTTTCAAGTGCTGTGGCCTGCGCTGTGAGCGTTTTGAACTTTGCATATTCATTTTTGGCTACCTGAAATTCGGAATATTTTTGCCGATACAGGTCAAATTGAAAAATATAGTTTTTCCGTGCACTTTCGGATGACGCGAAGATTGTGCCAAGGGGAACTATCAGGAACAGAAACAGGAGAACGGCAGCCTTCTTCATACACCTATCGTACTCTGTGATGGCATGAGCGTCAAGGGAAATATTTGTGCAGATGCATACGGATTCCTAACTTCAGGAATCCGCTAGGCGTTATTATTTCTTACTACAACCGAGATTAAAGCCAACAAGCAGCCCGGTATACATGATGGATGCCGAGAGTGCCACTGTCAGAAATATCCTACTAGGTGGATAGTCCCAAAAACTAGCTGAATTTTCAAAAACAATATAGCCGAGAAAACCCGCAAATACAATAAGAAACCAACTTTTTTTGTATAAATACGCTAAGTCTATTTTCATAATTAATTCTCCTTCATACTAGTATACATTAGTATATAAACAATTGAGTTGATGTTTATACATATTCAGCCATTCGTATACGTGTTCAATGGAGTATGGATCTAGATTTGGTTTTCTCAGCGAGAAAGAAAAAATTTGAAGTGGAGTGATTATTTTGAAAGATTCTCTGTAGTGTATATCTTAACTTCCCCGCAAATTGGACACCTTAGCGCAGTCACAGCCATGCCACCAGATAGTTTGGCGGATATATTTTTGCCAAGTGGATTTCCTTTTGCCCAATTTTGAGCATTATTAATTAACCAACCTTCTTCCATATCGATATTACAGTGTAAGCATTTCATAACTTCCCTCTGAATTTATACCAAACTTGTCACTTTTTTGTGCTCCCGAGAGGACTTGAACCTCTAAGCCTTGCGGCACAGGTTCCTAAAACCTGCGCGTATACCAGTTCCGCCACGGGAGCGAGTAAGTAGTATTATAGCGTGCACGAGATAGGAGCGCCAGAAGATTAAATAGTTATATCAAGATGGTCCGCATCCTTTGGAACAAAGTTGGTAATTTTGTCCATAAAGTACTCTACTTTAGAAGCCCATGTTGGGGATGCTGCATATATCCGGCCAATTTGAGCAAATGTAACTGCCCCTTTATTTATGTAATTCTTTTTTAGCCCTGCCGTAACCGTTGAGATACCATCATCCCAACTATCAAACCCGATGCCAGATTGGGCACCTGTAGGAATTCCCCATCCCCACGCATTATATGAACCAGGAGGGATTCTCTTCCCGAACGTCGATTCAACTCCGGCAATAGCGGCAACAAATCTCCAGTCCATGTTATGTTTGTCCGCTTCACGGATAAATGTGACGGCATGTTTTTCAAGTGGTGAGTTGTATGTTCTGAAAAATGCTTCCAAATGCACCACCCGTTTATCAACTAATAGTGGAGCGAACGAAGATGCCAGCACACCCGCACTGCCTGCTTCAGATGGCGCTGCAAATGCAGAAGACGGCGTATGTAGGGCACCGAATACTATACACAGTGAAAGAACTATTTGTTTTATATTCATAATCTCCTACCTCACATCGAGAGACTTTATAAGTAAGTCTTTCGAGGCAATGTATGAGGATATGTTGGACAGAAGAAGAAAGTTATTAGATAAATGTGTATCCCACTAAGCGGGATTGTCAGCAGTAATCTCGTGATTATGAAATCACTCGATAACTGACTAACAAAAAATCCTAAAGCAAATGAGATTAGTCATTCACCTTAGGATCTATAACAGAGTGTATCATAGAATAAACACTTTGTCAAGTATTATGGGATAATGTAAGGATTAATATATCTGATATTAGCTCGTATTAGGAGGAAATTTGCGTATATATTGGCAAGGCTAGAACGAGGCTATAAAGTCCTATATAATCTTCGCCATAAAAGACTCAACACAGTTGGTCCAGGAATAGCCCGTGTGTACCGACGGAGGTGCCCAAATTGCTCCCACATCACGCAGATCCGTTATTCCCTTGTCGTAGTATCGTTCTTTCACATATTGGGAAACCCAAGAGATGGCATGTGGCCAGCTGTCAAAGGCTTTTCCGTGCAATTGTCCGGTGTAAACAGCGATACCGAAGGCGTTGTATTCATCTTTTTTAGGCATACGCTTTCCCGCATTGGATTCGCACATGGCGATAGCAGGCAATAATCGAAAATCCAGACCGAACCGATCAGCTTCGGCAACAATAGTATTCGCATGCGGTGCAATAGGAGATTTGTGCTGCCGTAAAAACGATTCCAAGAGCAATACTCTGGAATCTCCTGCTTCTATAGTAGAACTTAATACCTGTGCAGTTCCCCCAGGGGCGGAAAGCTGGAATGTAATCTCCACAGGAGGATTGGCGCTGAGCGGATGTTCGATGTTTGCTTTCGCTACCGAATACGATTGGAGCATCGAAAAATTTATAATCAGCACAACGATAGAGATCGGAAACCACGAAAGTAACAGCAGCGCTCTACGAAACATAAAACCATACTGACATAGGCGAGCGCACTCTGTCAAATTGACAAAATATTTATACTGTTGTGACGGGATCATATGTATGTATGATAGACTTGAAACATATGAAAATTAAATTTCTCGGAGCGGCAGGAACGGTCACAGGATCTAGCTATCTACTCACATCTGACTCAGGGGAACAAATACTTATCGATTTAGGCTCCTTTCAGGGCCCTCCAGAGATTGAGGAACTCAACTTCAATCCACTTCAGGTAGAATACCCCGCGTTACTGGGAGTCGTGCTCACCCATGCCCATCTTGATCATTGCGGTCGTTTACCCCTTCTTGTGCAGCACGGATTTACGGGAAACATTTATATGACAGCTCCGACCCGCGATCTTACCGAATTATCCCTCCTTGATAGTGCAAAGATCCATAGAACTGACAATCTGCAAAAAATTCTGTTTAACAAAGTCCATGTTTCGCAGGTAGTAGAAAAAATGCTCACAGTCCCCTATCACCGGGAGTTTGAGATAGGCCCTTTTCGTGTCCTGTTTCGAGACGCCGGACATATTATCGGATCAGCAAGCGTGATAATCCTCGTTGACGGAAAGAAAGTGGTGTTTAGCGGTGATTTGGGTAATTCATCCGAAGATATCACCATGCCGACTGAGACCATCGACTCTGCTGATGTGGTTGTCATGGAATCCACATATGGTGATAGAAATCACCCCTCCGGAGATCCTGCCGATGTGCTGCGCGAAGAAATTGCCGAAGTGACCAAAAATGCAGGTGCCTTGCTTATTCCGGCATTTTCACTTGAGCGTACTCAGGAATTATTACATATGCTTCATCATATCCATCCGTCTATTCCTGTCTATTTGGATAGTCCAATGGGGCAAAAAGCCACAAAGATATATGAAAAATACAAACCGCTAATGAATCCTGAGATCAGAGCCGATTTTAAAGGCAATAATCCGTTCGTGTTTCCTTTTCTTCGCGCATCTCATTCGCGAAGAGACAGTATGGATGCACTATACGCGCCGGGACCAAAGGTGGTAATCGCAGGCAGCGGCATGATGACCGGGGGAAGAGTGATGTCTCACGCTGCTGAATTGTTACCCCTTAAATCGACACGGCTTCTCATTGTAGGGTATCAGGGTGAAGGAACTCTGGGTCGTGAAATTCTGCAGGGAGCCAAAGATGTAAAAATCGCAGGCAAACCGGTACATATAGAGGCCACTATACGCGAAACGAAAACTATGAGTTCGCATGCTGATCAGTCTCAACTTTTGGCATGGTTGCAGGCCATTTCAGGTGTGAAAAAGCTGTTTTTAACGCACGGTGAGGATGGACCCAGAGCAGCATTGAGAGATAAAATCATCTCCACAACCGGCATAACAGATATAGCTCTCCCCACGCTCAACGAGGAATTAACGGTGCAGTAACACGGATCATATCTGAGTATTTGCGGCAAAAACTATTTTTAACCATTACTATCCAATGCGTGACATAGGATCATTAGCTTCCCATGAATATTCTTTGGATTTCTGAAATTAGTCGAGCAAATTCCTGTGTTCTTTGTATATGATATGTTTCAACTATGTAACTGATCTGGAAAGAACAAAACAGCACCAAGCGGTTCAATACGGTTCTCATATAGCGTTCATGATACCGTGGGCCTATCACCATAGTTGTTGCCCACACCGCAGGATCATCCTCTAAACCAATCTCTCTATGCACGTGTTCAAAATCTAAATGTGCTACAGAATTTGAATTGCCATAGCCAACTACATGAATGTATTCACGAAAAAAATTCGGATAATCAGTTGGGAAAATTTGACGAGTTGCTTGTATTTGATCTAAATCATCGACCATATTCCCTCGGTTAGAGATTCGATTTATAGATTCTCCATTCATATACCTCTCAGCAAGGTTAGGATGTTCATGGAAATATGCCTCAGCTATTAGTGTTTCAATAGCTTTTTTCAGAATCGCTTCAGCGTCACTTATGTATCCTTTCGACAATCTATCAAACGCGCTGTTAAAAGACTTAAGGTTTAACGAGGAAAGTGCTATAACCGCGTAATCTACGTTAGTATTTGCATTACCGGCTAGTGACATAAGCACTGTCTCATATTCGTGAAGCAAATCATTTAGTAAGCGACTTTCGGTATTAAAAATGCGGTTAAATTCTTGTTGTAAAGCTGCTTCTTCTGACTCAAACATATATGTACCCTTCTTTTTACTAAATGCTACCCGTACAATCAAGGCTGGACTCTTGTATTAGTTTCTCTTTTGCCAGTCTAGTGAGTTTCTTTATAGCACGCTCACGTTTACCAGCAAGTGCTCGTGTTGGAGCTTCTTCTTTATAGAGTAAATAAACAGGACGTCGTACCCGAGTATATTTTGCCCCAACAGTGTTGCTAGTATTGTGTTCTTTTATTCGGCGGTCAAGATCGCAGGTAATACCCGTATAAAAAGTGGAATCAGAGCATTGAAGAATGTACACAAACCACATGTGAGCGTAGTTGCCCGCAGGTGGAACCTTATTCTTCCTAGTCTCCTGAATACTTTCGACAAACTCCAAAAGCTAGGTTTTACCTACGAGAACAATACCGTTGTTATTTTACCCCATTTATCTGGGAAAAAGGAGGACAATGAATAATCTTCTGGTTTTTTGTGTCAAAAAATGGCTACATCTTTCACCTGATCTAGTAGATTCACGGCTATTTGACGAAGAGAGCTTCTATAAGCAGTTTAGAGACGACTTACGGCATTCTAAGAAAGAAGTCATTATTGAAAGCCCATTTATATCTACTAATCGGATGTATTCCCTCATAGCACCATTTGAAGAGCTTGTCCGCAGGAAAGTGAAAGTATACGTATTTACCCGTCACCCGGACGAGCATGATCTGGGGATGAAACAGCAGGCTGAATCAGCAATCCGTAGGTTTGAAGCTATGGGTGTGCAGGTACTTATAACCACTGATTATCACCACCGGAAGATAGCCATTCTTGATAGGAATGTCTTATGGGAAGGAAGCTTAAATATCCTTTCTCAGACGTGCAGCCGTGAAATTATGCGCCGGATAGACAGCGCTAGTCTCTCAACAGAGATGTTTGAATATTTAAAGCTAAACAGGTTTATTTACTAAAAATATGGACAATATAGAAGAAATTCGCGAACTATTGATAAAAAATGGCATCGAGATGAATGACGACGAAATTCAGAGACAGTCTCAGAATTGCAGTATCTTATCGACGTATGGCTCAACAATGTTGAGCAACAAATATTTGAAGGAAAAACACTAGATGAGCTACTTGCAGATATGAATCTATGAAACAGACACAAAAGAACGCCATTCTTTATTTGCGCGTATCAACGGAAGAGCAGGTAGACAACTACTCTTTGGGCACACAAGAGGAAGTGTGTCGGCGGGAGATGGATCGATTGGGATACACCGTTACGGAAGTATATCGTGAGGAGGGTAAATCGGCCAAAACTATAACTGGTCGAGTTGAGCTCATTAAGTTGCTTGAATACTGTAGAAGGCACTCTAAAGACGTACAGGCGGTCGTATTTTACAAAACTGACCGATTATCCAGGCAAATGACTGACTACCTTGTTATCAAAGAAAAATTGAGTCTCATGGGTATCAAGCTCATTTCAGCAACAGAACCATTTGACGATTCGCCTATGGGTAAATTTATAGGTAATTTCTACGCTGGAATCGCACAGCTTGATAACGAAATGAAAAGTGAACGGGCGAGAAACGGTATGCATGCCCGATTTCAGTCTGGACTGGTTTGTTCAGGGAAAGCTCCTCTCGGGTATATACGGCACGAAGGACACGTTTTTAAAGATACAAAGACATGGGATAGAGTCAAAAAAGCTTGGGATTTAATGGCTACAGGAACAAAATCTTTACGGGAGATGATGAATATCATGAATGACTGGGGTCTAAGAGTGTCTATCAATCACCAGGAATATCACCTACGCAGACAGACAGCACATAGAATATTCCGCTCAAAATTTTATACAGGCATGCTCGTGTCCAAGCGGTATAACGAAGAGGTTCGAGGCCAGCACGAAGCAATGATATCGAAAGAGCTGTTTGAAAAAGTTCAAGCAATTCTCGACGGCAGGCATAATAAATCCTCATTGGTTATTCGCAATAAAACGAATGTCGATTTTCCATTACGGCGATTGGTAAAGTGTGGTAAGTGTGGATGTGGATTTGCCTCTGGGTGGTGCAGTGGCCATTCCAAGAAGTTTGCCTATTATTGGTGTTACAAATCCCAAAAATGTGGTTCTCGGTATGTTCAAGCTAAATATCTTCACCAGGAATTGAACACAATTCTAATTAAAACAAAACTATCTTCATTAGGTCGGGAAATAATTCATATGATGCTTGAAGCAGAATATGAGAAACGATATTCTAAAATCAGGATGCAGAAAGCAAAACGTGAGCAACTTATTGGCAAACTTACCGCTATGCGCAGCAGTCTCGTGCAGAAGCATTTATCTGGACTTTATACTGACGAGATATTTTTTGAACAGAATACATTGCTGTCAGCCAATATAGATCGCCTTAAGATATCGACCAATATATCTGTAATAAAAGAATATACATTTTCTGTCTGCAAGGCTTATGTGGACTCACGACTAAATAATATCCTTGTCACCTATACTAATTTAGCAGCTGATAACCAGAAAGCTATCCTAAGCACTATATTCCCCCTCGGTTTCGTATGGCAGTATCCCGAATTAACATATCCTAAGATAAACCCTTTGTTTGAGGTATAATTATCCCTATGAACGCAAAAGCAGGAAATTATCAGATCACGGAAAAAGATATTGATGTAGTTTTACGCTTTCTCAAAGCAACAGATCCGGATCATGCCACGCCAGAAATGGCGATTGAAATCCTAGAACAACTCCACACTACGTTTCACACGATGAGCCACACCAATCCCGACGCGTTGGCGAAAATTTACGAAGACCTCAAAAAACAGAAAGAAACGAGTCAAAATTAAAAAGAAAGTACTTCCGAAGACTTGATTTCAAGCGCTCCCAGTATTTTTTTAAGCGTTATCACAGATGGAATTGCTTCACCTCGTTCGACTTTAGAGTAGTAATTGCTGTTAAGCCCCGCTTTTTTAGCAAGATCCACTTGTTTTATACCCTGCTGTAGACGGTATTTCTTCAGTTTTGAAGCAATATCGAGGCGTGTTTTATTATCCTGATCAGTTTGCATATCTGGGGATAGTATAACATCAGCAAGGGTCATACTAAAAATGGTCAGGTTTCGGTCTCGGGGAGTTCTCTAATAATTATGGTGAATTAAGCGTTTCTTTCTCCTGATTTTGGGCAGAGCATGTCGTTAAGTGACTGAATCCCCAGCAGGTATAAGTGAAGTTAAATCTGCAAGGATAGCTTGAGATAACTTCGGCTCAAAATTAAAGAGGTTCCCGGTAATGAATGTTGCGTTAGCCATTGGAACATCTGTCTGAAAACCTGTTAAGCAAGACAAATAATAGAGGACTAGGCAGGGCTCATCGCCACATACCTTTGCCAAAAGGACGTTATTATCCTTCAAGAATTGAAGCAATGTTGCATTTAAGAAATTAGCTGCAGATCTTTCATCTCGAGAATCAAGAATCAATTCGCCTCCTAGTAAAATTTGCTCTAGAGATAAAGCTATTGTTGGTACAGTGTTATTTCCACCAGACTTCTTTAACTGCTTAAACGCCTTTTTAACATGATCTTCTAATGACTTTAGAGAATGAGGGCGTTTACACTCTATGTTGTAGGTAAAATTACCACTAGCAACCTGAAGATCTGGATTCGGATCACATAGATTAATATTCAAGTTCCTAGCTTGTAAAAAAGAAAAGAGAGCTAATTCAAATGTTGTATCTCTGGCTTTGGTATTATTGGCACTTTCTTCTGAAAGCAGATATGTTCCTTTAGATAGGTCAATCAATTTCTCCTTTAAAATTCTCTGATCCTGTGGAGCGTTATCAATTGCATCGATAATATTACAGACTTCTAAAACGTAAGATTGGCTGTAATAATACTTCGCCTTATCTCTTTTGAGAAATTCACTAAAACCAGCCTTGTCTAACTTTCTATTGGTCTCTATCTCAGTTAAATATTTAAAGTATTTACTTATACGATTAGAGGAGTTGAAGTTTAATCCTAGATTGATATATAAGTTCTTAACTTTGTCTTCATATATGAGTAAATCAGCAAATTTATATCTTCTCATGTTTGAATTTCATTCAATACTTCTTGCTTAAACTGATCATCCATCGATATTCTATCCTGAAATTCAAAGCATGCATTATCGGATTCCCTAAACGCATCTAGTAAGAAATTTTTTAACTTTAGTTCAGTTAGCTTCATTAAATAAGCAGTCGGAATCCAATGATTTGATTTTATGGCCTGAGTTTTCGTTCCTACATATGCACTAACGGTTTCTTGACCTTCGACAATTGCCTTTAACAGTCTCCCGTTCCCATCTTGGACAAAAAGGGCATCATCATGATTCAAAATTACAATGGGGTCTAAATGACGCGTATCATTTTCAGGAAAAGCAACTCGGGTCGCCTCTGTGATTCTTGCCATCTCTGTAGGGTTAGCTTCAAGGAGAGATTTCACCTCTGTAGCCGTTTTAGTATTAATTACCAGGTTATTAATATCTGAGGAAAATTTTAGACTTGTAATTGGTTGGTTGGCAACTAAATTCCACGTATAAGATTGAGACGTAATACCTTTGACAATATTTTTTAGTTTATAACCCATCATCAATGAATCTACTAAGTTCCAAAAATCGCGAATGGTTACAATATCGCTAAAATCATTCCAACGATCATTTACTTGATTTTTTATCTCACCATAGCTTCCGAGATGAGGGAAAATCTTAGTTAATTCATGAGCAAGAAGCAGTCTACCGATGTCAATTCTTATCGGGTCTGTGAGTTGAGGTGTGTACGCCATAATTATTATGCTTTATGAATTTTAAAGTTTTTCAAACTCTTTGATGGGTTAGAGAGCAAGAATTTTCCAATATATTCTTCTCCGTCGGCTAAAATCCGTATCTCTAACCAATACTTATTATCTTTAAGCTCAAAATCCGGATTTTTCCAGTTATGTAGATAGCTATCATTGTTGAAGGCAAAGAATGAATCTTCAGTAGACTCCTTTATAGCGATCGATATATTAGCCTCTTCGCCTTGTGGAATTGTGTCTCGAGAAGGCAAGAGAATCTCTGCAATTAAGGGTTGGCCTGAGCTGTAATCTACAGGTTCTTTTGTCGAAGCCCATCTCCCGTTTATTTTCAAAACTTCCTTATGAGAGGTAAATTCCCCAAATGATAGCCAAACTCTAGCATTGTTCAGGCTTGTGTTACCTAAAAAGAATTTTTCTATCCAATTTTGTTTCTTGTTTTTTACGATTACATTGAGAAATTTAAACTTTTTGCTTGCTCTAGAAAACTCAGAATCATCTATAGAATCAAAACTGATTCTGGGTCGACGAAACATCTCCATAATGCGGGTCAACAACCAACCCAGAATGATACCAATCCATAGTTGGTTAGAATTCATAAATGTTTGTATGTTATTGATATTAAAAGGCATACCTTGACCAAATATAATTCTTAATTGCCGGAGAAGTGCCAAGATATACCTCTAGTCCAACAAATTTTCCTAGATTTCCCAATGCGATGGCCCTCCTATTTCCTTCAATCAAAGTAAATGGCCCATTTTGATCGATAGAGACAAGTATAAGCCTCGTATCCATCGCATTTAAATTCGAAGCAAAAGCCTGCTCTTTGGCGGCAATATCAGCAAATTTACCTTGAGATTTGTTGGAACCTCGATAATTACTAATAGCCGTCGTCAATTTGAAATTAGGAACGCAAACATTGTCTGTCTTCCAATCATCAGAGGAGATTATATAAATCAAATTCAAGTCTCCATCCTCCAAGCTAAGTAATTTCCAATGTAAATCAGCGTATGAGAGAAGTGGAGAAACAATATCGGATCGCTCTCCCTGAGAGATGTACATATTTTCGACCCGACTCCAATGATCAAAAACCTCAAGTTGGTTGACAGATCTAATTATCTTCATAGTGATAAGAAGGGGTCTTACCCCTCTTTTTGCAAGGGTTTACTCTCCAAATATATTTTAAGATTCTGTCCCTCCTCTTTAAGATGTTTCCTTATTGCTTCGGTTTTTACAAATAGTTGAAAGATTTTATCCAATAAAGCAATGCGGTTTCCGTATTCTACGCGGGCAGTGAGTTTGGATAACTTATCTGATGTCCGCTCTATGGTAAATGATCCCATTCCCAAGTTAAAAATTGAAAGAGGAAATATTGGCTTATATTCAATATATTCATTTCTTTCTATTTTTGAGACTCGAACTATCAAATAGAGGGGAAAACCTCCAACTTTTTCGAAAAAGTGAAAGACACATCCATGTTCATTTAAATCTTTATAAATAACATTACAAAAAACATGGTCTTTGGGATGCCACGTTTTATAAAGTGAATCTATTCGAGTAAGAAAGTTAAAAATACTCTCAGGACTAACATTGATAATTGTTTCTTCTTTAATGGTGATCATGTTACCAAAATCTCCAACCTTTAAGAATTCGCTCATAAACACGGTAAGGTTTGGGGCCCACTAGACCTTTTCCATTAATAAAAACTAATGGTGTGCCATAAATGCTAGTTTTTTCGAGTTGAATACGTCTTTCAACCACCGCGGAATTAGTTTCTGTAGAGGTACTACAAGAATTTATCGCGTCAACGTCATACCCGATATCCTTTAGAAGAGTATCAACGAATTCTTTTTTCGCAATGTCGCTTTTTTCGCTCTCAAATAATTTGTCATTTAACTGCCAAAACTTGT
>CAYGFH010000002.1:239208-250293 GCA_964349125.1 uncultured Gammaproteobacteria bacterium | reverse complement strand
TTGTCCAACCCGGATGGTACGATCCCGGATCACCAACACCGGATTCCATCGCAGAACTTACTATGGAACAAGAGGACCTACCCGCACTCACCGGAGACATACCGGACTATGGCCTTGCCGATCCTACCGGCCGCATCTGGGACAATGTCCTCGTTGCTGATCAGGCGGCTGTGGCCAATATGAAGGTGGGGGGATTAACTACTGATTTGCTAACAGCGCACAGTGTACGTCTTGAAGAATTACATGTGGGTACAGGGAGTATCGATCTGGCCATTGTAAATGGTCAACTTACCTTGAAGGGCATGAATGACGAGTCGCTCTTTATAGTAGATAGTTCAGGAAACGCATTTTTGAAAGGAATGTTGACTGCTGATTCAATTCGAGCCAATCAGATTGAGGGTCTTACGATATTGACAAATTCACTCATTACGCAAAAATTGTCGACTATGACAATTTCAAACACTGCGACAAATTCGGCTATAGCAAGTTCAGGCAATGTATTGGGGGTATCAGGAATGCACATAGAAGGAGACCTGAATGCCTCAGGATCCAGCAGTTTCATCGGCGTTAGCACTTTTGGTTCATTAGTGCGTTTCCTGAAGTCAATAATTATTAAAGGGGAAGCGACAATAGAGGGAGCACTCACGGTTCTTGGAAATGTGACGTTTAGAAATACTGTGACATTTAATCAGAATTTTGCAGGAACAGCCATTATTCCAAAAGGTATGACCTCCGTAGTTGTTGAATTTGAGCGCCCATACAATGAAAAGCCGCTTGTTACGTTAACCCTCAATCTTGAACATGCGACTGATAGTGCATTTCTCGCTGAATCAGCTGCCGCAGCCGTTGCGGATTTGACTGAGAGAGGCTTCACTATTGTGATGAATGCGCCCATTCCACGAGATGTGCACTACACGTGGGTAGCAGTATCGGTCCATAACCCAATTGAAACACGACCGCTTGGACTGGGTGTCACCCCGACGCCAACTCCGATTCAATCAGAACAACCCTCAATTGCACCAAGTTCCACGGTTCTTTTGACACCAACCCCAACGAACGTGCCTGTGCAAATCTCTGCAACTCCAACCCCAATACAATCAGGTGAGATTTCACCTACACCTACAGCCATATCCACAACGCCGTCGCCGACACCATCAACGAATCAATCTGCATCCATCTCAACAGTCACAGTGTTGCCAACGGACTTGGGCTTTGTGCGCATGAGAGCAGAGCCTTCTATCGAGGCTCCTGAAATCATGCAGGTTCCTTCTTCTACAGAGTTAGACTATGACGACGTGCAGTACGATTGGTATCACGTGCAATACAAGGGAGTGTCGGGTTGGATATCGGGTATCTATGTTACTACCGATTAAATGTAGAAAAGGTGCGTTTATGATACGAATACGCGATCCATAATACAACAGTGCACAGTGAAACGCATATATACGGGAAGATCTCCGAGAATCCGTAGTATCGGATCATCATCACTTCCAGGATGAATGTCGTTGCTATGCTTATCTCCAGGCAGGCACTCAATACTGTCTGTAAAACACGTGTGATGATACCTATTGCATCGTGGACAGTGTCAGTGTGATGTCTGGATAGGGCATGCACCAGTCTTTCCGGAGAGAGTCCAGCCCTGAAAGAAACAGGTTCAATCCGCTCATACCCGCGCTTACGTATTTCAATCTGATACGATTTTTCAGGATGTACCCGATAGAAATAATGACCCGACGTATCGGTTTTTACGATTGTTGCAATTGTATTTGTCTCTTCTTCTATGATTGAAACGTCGCAGAGAGTGAGGGGTTCACGAGTATTCGCATCTATGACTGTTCCTGATATATATGTTGCAGATCTGGGGTAGTTTGTCATTGCATGGAACGCGTGAACAATATACCTGGGTACTGCATGAATAGGAATAAGCGTTCGTGAGCTGAATGCCAGGATTGTCACGACAAACAGCAGCAGCAGTGTGGTGGTAGAAAGAGTTTCAAAAAGTTGTTGAGATGAGCCTATTGTAGTGCCGACAGTAAGTACGAGCATAACGATGGCATCGAGCGTTGTACGAACGTATTGTTTAAGGGTTCCCACTGCAGACATGGGCTCTGGCTGTATGTATACGACAGGAAATCCCGAATGTTTAGAACTGTCTATATTAAACTGAACCGTTTCCTCCGTGCCTAAATATGATATGACTGCTGTATACATGCCGTATGGCAGAACAAAAGATGCCTCTCCATTTCGCTTTGTGAACAACGGGTTTTGGATGGATGTGAACGAAGGGGATAACGGTATATACTGACCTGTTTTTTCTCTGTACCGCGATAGAAATATCCGAGCATTCTCAATTGGTTTCCTTGAATCTTTCTCAAGTACAGTAAACGGCCGGATTACTGAAACCGTTCCAATAAAGTGTTCTGAGACATTTCCGTGGATATCCGTCATGCGTATTCGAAGTTCGTATAATCCCTGTACTGGCTTTGTTTTTATTGTACCTGTATATAGAGAAGGTGCTATCTCAGTCATGTCTATGATTTCTGTTGATGTGTCGGGTTCTTTTGCGACGGCGAGGTCAAATAGGCTGCCAAGGCTCGCACCAAGCACAGATGCATTGCTGATTACACCTTGCATACGGATAATCCGTATGGCATCAGGTACGCGAATCTGAAATGTGTATGGTGTGTTTGTGGGAATAGTGGCTATAGCCGTAGTTCCTGATGAAGATGCGTACGACTGAGGATAAAAAATGGTATTGGCGCTAGAAATAATGAGTGACCCTACATCTACTGTAATTGGCGTAAAAGAGAGTGTGGTGTGCACCTGGAGTGTGTTCGATGACACTGTCTGGTCCAGAGCGTCTTTAGCCAGTATATATATATTGTATGATGTATTTGGCACTAGCTTTGATATGGTAAATCGATGGTAGCTCGATAACGTTGAGGTTGATGTGGTACGTATATTTTTTTTATCTTTTGATATAGCTTGTGCAGTGATTTGTGTGGGCACATTCGTGGAAAGTGTAAAAGTCGCAGATTCATTGGTAATCTCATTTGCCTGGATGCCAATAATCGCCGGTGCTACTCTAGCAGGAATTTGAGGAGTAGGAGTAGGGGTCGATCTGTCAGTAGGAGGTCTATAGAGGTAACTTCCTGGCATGACGGCATTGATACTAATGTCTGGTGCAATGGCTTTTACCGCAACATCGAAGTCAACCACTTCAGTTCCTGTATACGCAGGATTCAACCTGAGTGCAAAAGATACTGTTTGATCATGTACTTGAGCAGGAAGCGTGGGGATTGTCCACGTGAGTGTATTCGTGCCAGCATTAAAAACCGGTTCGGTCACCAAGTACGCATTGGATGCGGATCCTTGGACATACTCTGCTATGTACAGTGATGGCACAGTGGCACCTTGAATTCTTCCCGGAAGTATAGTTGCCTGGACTGTGAATGGGGATGTGTCATAGGCAAGGTTTGATCCGTATGTGATTGTGTACTGAATGGTTGCTCCTTGTGATTGTCGTGAATCTCTGGGATCTGCAGTGATCGAAAGCTGATAGTCTGTAGGTTTTGCAGGCACCGTAGCGGATATGGACAAGTTCTCTGTTTCTTGTGCAAATGCATGTGGTGGCAGCGTGACTGCGAAGACAATGGTTACTGCAGCGATTATGATTGATGTCAAGCGGTGTGCACATGCCTTCATATATCCATAGTACGCGGGTTTGCGATAGGTTGACAATAGTACTGATGGATCATACGCTAGATATGTCACTCTATGAAATTCTCAATTAGAAATCGCACCTATACACTGATATTTGTTTTCGTCTGTGCTATTGCCGTTATATCTATCGTTTCTTTGATATATTTGTATCTCCAGTACGATATGGCACGCGAACAGCTGCAAAAAACAGCGTCCAGAGAAGCGGAATCGGAAATACAAACACTGGTCAGTACCATAGGGGAGTATATGGAGCTTCCCAGTGAGGAGGTTCCAACGCTTGCTACGGTAACTGACGTATCGAAATTACCCACCATACCATTTTTTGCAAAGGCAAAAAGTGGCGATAAAGTGTTAATCTATAATCAGGCGGCCAAAGCTATATTGTACCGTCCTGGCAGCAATAAGGTAATAGATGTTTCAGTATTTGACTCAAAGAATTCTGCTGTCGTGTCTGGGTCAAAAAAGCCTCTCTCAGTGGAGGTTCGTAATGGCACGACAGTTACAGGGATTACCGGTACGTTCGAGAAAAAATTGAAAGAAATGTCATCTGATGTTGTCGTTTCAGCAAAAAATAATGCAAAACGGCGTGACTATCAGGATTCTCTGGTTATAGCTGGATCGACTGCTCGTGCAGCGGATGCAGAACAATTGGCTGGTACGCTCAGTATGGTGGTGTCACCTCTGCCCAGATTAGAGGCTAGCACATCAGCGGATATACTGATCATACTAGGCAAAGATGTGATTGAGGCGCCCTAAGTCTCCATATTGACAATACGTATGAGTCATGGTTTAATACTGATGAAGATTATATTTTCCCTCAAAGAAAAAAAGCACACGCGACTTCCCGAACAGCTAAATGATATTTTTTGTCTGTTGTATCTGGATGTCAAACGAAGTTACTAATCAACTATCAATTAAATTTTTATGGCATTTAAAGCCACTCGCAAAGCACCAGTTAAATCATCTAAGTCAGTAAAGGCTGTGAAGACAGAAGTGTCTGACGTAGTTGAACAACCGAGCGAACCGATCGTTCCATTTAATGTTGACGACCTTATAGGTCGCCCTGTGGCGCCAATCGTTGATTCCTCTGCAGCTTCTGTATCTAAATCAGATGTATCTCCAAATGATTTTGTTGGTTCTACAAGGCCGAATGTTCCCGATGTTGGAAATCAGCCTCAAGGCGCTGCTGCTCCCAGGTTTGGGAGGCAATTCCCACAACGGAGTGGAGATCGTCCACGAATGGGATATGATCGTGGCGGAAATAGAGGCGGATATCAGAGCTTTAGACGTGGTGGATATGGAAACGGCGGTGGCAGATTTAGCCCACGACCCTACGACAATGGAGGACGTTTTGCCGGTGGTCAGGGTGGATATCAAAGAGAATGGAATGCAGGTGGTATGAATGCTCCTACCCACGAGCAGGATATAAATGTTCCGACAGAAACGGTTCGCGGCATACTGGATAGTATGCCTGAAGGACATGGGTTTCTGCGTCCAAAGTTCACCCCATCTGACCGCGATGTGTATATATCACAATCTCAGATTAGGCGCTTTATGCTTCGAAACGGTGATATGGTCGAAGGCCAAGCCCGCCAGCCAAAAGAAAACGAACGGTATTGGGGCCTGCTGAAAGTGGAAAAAGTAAACGAAAAGTTAGCGGAAGAAATGACGAATCGCCCGAGATTTGATGATCTTGTGGCAATTTACCCAGATCGCCAGCTCCGTTTGGAAAGCGGTCAATCACCTTTATCTACCCGTATTATTGACCTTATTGCCCCGATTGGATTTGGCCAACGAGCGCTTATCGTTTCTCCGCCGAAAGCCGGCAAAACAACCATTCTCAAAGAGCTTGCAGCCGGAATCAGTGCAAATTATCCAAATGTGCATCTGATGGCAGCGCTCATTGGTGAGCGACCGGAAGAAGTGACAGATTTGTCCAGAATCATTAAAGGTGAAGTACTCGCAAGTAATTTTGATGAACCCCCGCAGGAGCAGACCCGCGTCGCTGAAGTTGCGCTCGACAGAGCAAAACGCTTAGTCGAAATGGGCAAAGATGTGGTGGTGCTTTTGGATTCTATCACCAGATTAGCACGCGCGTATAATTTAGTCGTTAACCCATCAGGTAGAACGCTCTCCGGAGGGTTTGATCCTGCTGCATTGTATCCTGGAAAGAAATTTTTAGGCGCTGCGCGATGTGTAGAAAACGTAAAATCTACGACGCCATCTACTCCAGGAGTTCTGGAACAGGTGACTGAGCAGTCAGCAGAGCCTGTTGTGACCACAACGGCAACCGGCCTCGGTGGCTCACTTACCGTTATTGGCACTGCACTAGTTGATACAGGTTCTCGAATGGATGACATGATTTATGAAGAGTTTAAAGGGACAGGCAACATGGAATTGCATTTGTCCAGATCACTCCAGGAGCGTCGTGTATTTCCTGCAATTGATGTTGTGAAATCAGGCACCAGACATGATGAGTTACTGCTCGGTGAAGAAAAAATGAAAAAAGTTATCACACTTCGTCATATGTTATCCCTCTTGGGAGATGATGAGCGAACGATGATGTTGGTTGATAAGCTGGGTAAGACAAAAAGTAACGATGAATTCCTTGAATCCCTCTCTCAAGGATCGTAGTACCTGCAATTGAGGCGTATAAATAGGTTGTCTCAATAGCCCGCATTCTCATAAACATGTAAATGGGGCGTTTTATTTCTCTAACGAATAATCCCTATTTTCAAACTTGGAGACAAGCGACAGCCCTGAGCCAAACGGAAGAGAATCATGCCTGCGCTTTTTTAACATATGCGCTTCTTTAGCTTACCCATTTATATTCGCATTGTTTCTATTGGATGAAGAGATGAAAATTTGTATAAAGAAGAGTGATTTAGTATACTCGAGCAGCTGTCTATGAAGAAATATTTACGCATGTTGGGTGATGATATCCGTACCTGGCGAGACGGTTGGTTCCACTATGCCGAACGGCATCTGAGGCGTGTCGCTATACAGTTTGAGACAAAAAAAGATGTGGTCGTAGATATCCTCATGGCGCGAAGAGGCACCTATCAACGTCCATTTTTGCATCTTTCCCTGAGCCTGCTTCTTATTGCCGGTGTGATTGGGGCTCCTGTTATTGCAAACGCATACCCCGGCGGTTTGCCTAGCCAGCTGGAAGAGTTTACTCCATCGTCAGCTGTGGCTGTTTCACTGGATCTCAATGAGTATGGTGTCCAAACACAGGTATCTGAAAAACCAAGAGATAAGGTGGAGACGTACGTCGTGAAAGAAGGAGACACTCTGGCACGAATCGCAGAAAAATACGGTGTTAGCATTGATACTATAAAGTGGTCAAGTGATCTAAAAAGAGATAGTTTGAGTATAGGGCAAGAGTTGAAAATACCGCCCGTCACGGGAGTGGTGCATAAGGTGCGGGAAGGTGAGACTGTGCAGAGTATTGCTAAAAAATATCGCACAGATGCGCAAAAAATCGTCAACTTTCCGTTTAATGATTTTGGAGATCTTGATACGTTTTCACTCAACGTTGGGCAATTGGTTGTGGTGCCCGATGGTGTTCAACCTGAATCAATATTGCCTCCATCGTTTGTTGCGCCACCGCCGCAGATTGCCTCACTTGGTTCAGGGAAGTTGTTGTGGCCGACCGGAGGGCTCATCACACAATATCCGATTTGGTACCATATGGCATATGACATAGCTAATCCGGCGGCGCCTGGGATCGCAGCTGCTGACAACGGAGTCGTCATTGTGCCACCCTTTATGCGGTACGGGTATGGAAATCACATTATCGTTGATCACGGCGCTGGGCTTTCAACACTGTACGCCCATCTGTCTGAAATCTATGTCAAAAATGGAGATCGTGTAGCACGGGGACAAGTCATCGGTCGTATGGGATCAACAGGACGTTCGACAGGAACACATCTCCATTTCGAAACGAGGGTAAATGGGGGAGCGGTAAATCCAGCAGGATATTTTAAATAGATTTGATATAATAGTCAGATTATTATACGAAATAGGGCCCGTAGTACACCGGTAGTATAACTCCATGGCATGGAGTAGAAAGGGGTTCAATTCCCCTCGGGTCCACAGCGTCAAACGCGATTTCTTTGCGTTTGATACAGTAGTCGTGTTTGATGCGACACCATCTCTTTTTCCTGGGGCCCGTGGTTCAGTGGTAGAACACTGCATTCGCATTGCAGAGACTCGAGTTCGATTCTCGATGGGTCCACACTTCGCTTCTGATTTTTAATCGGATCTACGCGTCGCGCGTCCACTTTTTGTTTTTGAGTCAAGTTGATAGTCAACGCAAGGTGTGTCCCTCGAAGTCACCGAAACTGACGAAGTGGAACGATAATACGTCTTCGTTCCACAAAAAAGCCCACCCACGTACGACTGTATGCGAAGGAAGGCTAATTTGATTATTTATCTGTTGAAACACCCGCCACAGCCGGTGTGTTGATGTCGAGTTGTTGGTTTACAAAGTTGCCTACTATTGCACCCACGCCAAGCATGAGAGCAAAGGCTACTACCAACATCCATCCTCGGACAACCACAAGATATTGCTCTCCCGGATGATTCCGGGTGACTTTTTTGTGAGATGTGCGATGATGTGCTCGCCTCAGAGTTTTCTTTTTCATACGTTATCAGTGTGGCATGAAAAAAACAATTCTGTCAATGATCATTTTGCATGAAGCGACGAATCTTGACTATTTTTCAATGTGTAAAGTATAGATTCAATCTGATCAAAAAAACAATATTACGCAGAGTAATCTTACTCATTGACGGCAGTGTACTGTGTATATATATTATTACTATAGAAACACTTGCAGGGTTTCCGTAATTGGGCATTTTTTTGTTGCAGCGCAATAGAGAAAACGGAATTGGGGCAGATTATAGTCTGCACTGTGGGCGAATTATTTGTTCGATTTCTTCATCGGATTGATTATAAAAGATATTATATATATCTCTTCAAAACCCCCCATCAAAGATCTAGTTGTTTATCGTACGATACGGTAAAAGATAGTCGTTCATCTGGATTTGTTCAGCTTTTGCCGTTGATACTTCTCGTTGTTTTCGCCAGCAGCGTGTTTCTCGTGGTCAATCAGGTTGAGCAGAATAATCAGGATCTCCGAGGTCGGGCAGCCGGCCAGTATCCTACGGGACCATGTGACGGTATTATTTCAGAAACAGCACGCGATGCCTGTCTAGCGCTAAATAAGACACCGGCCCCAACGGGTCAGATAACGCCAAAACCATCGGTGATTCCGGCACCCTCACCCGGCAGCACGAATTGTGGTTGTCCTCAGGGATACGCGTGTAGTGTGAAGGGCACGGGTGGGTACGAATGTAAATTAGCAACACTCATCACAGGAACAGCTCCGATTCCAACGACACCTCAAAAAACATCCGCACCATCCCCAATAAAAACCAATGCTCCTGTTGTTACAAGAGCGCCGAGTGTTAAGCCAAGTGTAACGAATAATCCGTTTCTCAACATAACTTCTGGGGCAGGTGCCGTAATTAAACTGTCTCCCACGTCAAAACCACTCATACCTACGGCTAAACCATCGTGTACGACCCTTGGTTGCTTATCCGGAAGTTCTGGTGGCTCGCCGAGTCCTGCAACAAACAGTTTCGCTTCCGGTACACGGATTGCCGTTCCTGGAGGGTATACGACTATAGAAAAACTTGTTGTCGGGGATGCAATAGTAGCGTTTAATCCAGATACACGAGAATTTTCTGAACAACACGTAGAGAGAGTATTGTCATACACTGCTCCTAACTATTATATAGTGCAAACTGATGACAGCTCCGAAATACGAGTTACTGGGCGACATCCTATATACAAAGGAGCTGATTATCAGTCTCAATATCCTGATGAGTTAACAGGAAAAGAACAATACAAAGGATTTGAGGCAGTCTCCCGCTTATCTGTCGGAGACACTATCTATAAAGCTGATTCGTTTGTATCTCAGAACATTGAACCAATACGTATCACTTCTATACGGTTAGTGAACAGTGCGATCCATGTGTATAACGTACAGGTAAGTGGGGTGAACACATACTTCGCAGAAGGAATTGCTGTCCACAATAAAGATGTTGCGGCACCAGCGCGTGGCGGAACTCCTGCAAATACTCCCACAAGAGGTGTGACGTTTGGCCCACCAAAACTATCTCCTGCACCAAATGGGGCAGGTATTCCTATACAAACTCCAACTCCGAAAAAAGATTTGTGTTATTGGATTGGCTTAGGTTGTCCAAAAGCACCAACACCCACACCATTACGTCCGGGTCAGACCACAACTATACGATTGAATACTACTCCGGGCATTCTATTGACTCCAACACAAGCGACTAAACCGTGTCTTTGGGATCCGAAATGTATTCAGAATAGCTTAATCTCCCTCCTTCCGACCGGAATACAACCTATTTTGCGTCCAACGACCGCACCAAAAGCAACACCGACGGTGTCATTTACCATGCGATCATCATCGGGTACACAAGCGCCAATTCGAAATGCGTCACCTACTCGCGGAACGTCGCCAGCAGCCGCAGTACAAGGCCCAAAGACAGCAGTACAAGTACAACAAGAAAATTTAGGAAAGTGTATCCAGCAGAATCCAACAGATGTGGCTGGATGTATTCAGAAGTATCCAAAACCTACTACAGCCACATCTCCAGCAAAGACACCGGCTCCACAGGTGAGTAATACACCACGAACACAAGCGAGTCCAACGCCAGTTAAATGTGCAGGATTCTGGGATGGAGCAGGAGGAGTAAACATAGAGAAATGTAATGAAACGTGTGGTGAGGGTAAGTGGACACAGACGTTGGCAGGATCATACTGTAAAGTGACACCAACAGTACCAAAGACAGCAACGACTCCAGCACCGGCGACGACCGTTGCACCGGTAATTGTTGGCCGAGGAGGGTACGGATGTCCAGTAGGTTCGACACGTACTGGAGGATCAGGTGTAGATACCATATGTGTCAAGAACGCGGCGACACCAACAGCACCAATCCAAGGTCCACAGACAGCGTTGGAAGTGCAACAAGAGAACCTGGGGAAGTGTATCCAGCAGAATCCAACGGATGTAGCAGGGTGTATTCAGAAATTTCCAAAGCCGACGACAGCAACGACTCCAGCACCGGCGACGACCGTTGCACCGGTAATTGTTGGCCGAGGAGGGTACGGATGTCCAGTAGGTTCGACACGTACTGGAGGATCAGGTGTAGATACCATATGTGTCAAGAACGCGGCGACACCAACAGCGGCGAAGACACCAGCAGCTGCGAGTACACCGAAGCCACAAGCGAGTCCAACACCAGTTAAATGTGCAGGATTCTGGG
>CAYGFH010000002.1:90711-239108 GCA_964349125.1 uncultured Gammaproteobacteria bacterium | reverse complement strand
GAAACGTGTGGTGAGGGTAAGTGGACACAGACGTTGGCAGGATCATACTGTAAAGGGACGCCTGTAACGACACCACCTCCACAAACAACAAGTACACCGAAGCCACAAGCGAGTCCAACACCAGTTAAATGTGCAGGATTCTGGGATGGAGCAGGAGGAGTAAACATAGAGAAATGTAATGAAACGTGTGGTGAGGGTAAGTGGACACAGACGTTGGCAGGATCATACTGTAAAGTGACACCAACAGTACCAAAGACAGCAACGACTCCAGCACCGGCGACGACCGTTGCACCGGTAATTGTTGGCCGAGGAGGGTACGGATGTCCAGTAGGTTCGACACGTACTGGAGGATCAGGTGTAGATACCATATGTGTCAAGAACGCGGCGACACCAACAGCGGCGAGTACACCGAAGCCGCCAACGACACCGGTAACCTGTGATGCTACAGGACTGCGACTGGATTGTTGGAACAAGTGTGGATTCAACAACTTCACGTATGATTCCAAAGGAGTAGGGACCTGTAATCAACCAAAGACTACGACGACACCAACGAGAGCGGCGACACCGACAGTACCAAAGACGAGTCCGACGTTGAGTCCGTTGCAACTCCAACAGCAGCAACTGGGAGAATGTATACAAAAAGCCGGCGGAGTACAGGCAGAGATTACTAAATGTATTGCCCAGAATCCGAAGCCAACAACTGCGGTTCCAACAGTAGCACCTACATTAACGGCAGCGCAGCAACTGGCATATAACATGTGTATGTATGGTGCGAGGGGAGTGCCCGGAAACATTGATGAATGCAACAGAAGGTTTGGCGTGAGTGGTACTGTTCCTTCTGCGAATCCAACAGCCGCGATAGTACCGGGAACCACACCTCCACCTGCGAGTGCGACCTCTGTAGCACCATCCGCCCCTCCTGCGATTTTGACAGACCTGAAAAAAGGGAATCAGAGTTGTGGAGGTATAGAAGCCGGCGCTGTTGTTATCGGAGAAGGACATCATTTATACGGATGTGATGGGCGAACCGGTACGTATATAGACTTGACGAATGCAAACGTGGGTATTACAGAAGCCGATTTGACCGATAAATATATACCAAGTTGGTATGTGGGTTCCCAGACGCAAAATTCAGTGCAAGTTGCACAATTTGAAGCTGCAAGACTTAATACTAAGGAAGCCGGTGAGGAGATAAGTATTCCAAAGGGTTCCTGTAGCGGCTCAGATGGTACCAGTTTCGGAGTGGGCACTGTCGTCATGGGTGGATACGTCTGTAGTGCCAATGCTGCCGGGAATCCTGTCTGGGTAACGTGTAATCCTGAAAAAGACGTAATGTGCGTACCCGATATTACTAATATTCCGGACTATGCGAGAAAGTCTGTTGGTTCTTGTACTGAAAATGAATTGGCTGCAGGAACATGCATAAAATCCGGAAATACATTCTATGTCATTACAGATCCTATCCTTGCCGCTGCGTATGCTGCAAAGCAAAAAAAAGTCGGTACAATTCAATCTGACTATGATGCATGTCTGCTTACGGATACGAGTGCGGCAGTATGTGCACAGAAGGCGGTTAAGGCGTACGGTGGATCTGAAGCCTCTTTGATACTCAGATCACAATTTGTCGAATCACGTACATCAATCGACGCAGTAGGTGATTACTATAAGCAGAAGGAACTCTATGAGCGCTGCAAAGCCCAGTATGGTGAATCAAATGCTGCCGCGCGGTGCGGAGGATATGAAGTAGCCATGAAACAGGCGTTTATCCAAACCGGTGGAGCATACGGTATGGATACGTCAGGATTGGATGCAAATTTCGCAAAGTATCTGCAAGATACATATTACGTTGAATACTCGCATGCTGTAGCAGAGTGGGAACGATGTCAGCAACCTGGAGCCACGCAATGTGCAAATGTAACTAATCCAAATCAATTACTCGCTAACTTAAAACAATTGGATGGTTTGTGCAGCGAAGTGAGTAGCGGAGGAGAACGAGGCACGGTTATACAAAGCACCAACAGTTGCGTAACACAGATCACACAAAAATATGAACGATTTACGGTACTTGAAGATAAGTATTTTGCAACGAACGCAGAACTCTGTGCAGGAAAAGATCCGAAAGTTTGCGACCCAAATAAAATTCGTGAGCAGCTTCTCTTACAGTTCAACGGTACAACAGAGGAAAAACAGGCATTTCGAGACAGCTTCAATTCATATATAAGCAATGCAGCAGTCAAAGGTTCGTTTGCAGATGTGGTTAGCGCGTGTCAGATTCTTGTCGAGAGCGCTGCTGATCAGGCTAGGTGCGGTGACATGACGTTTGCTAAATTAATTATTTCACCAACATTGAGCGCATCTGATCGTCTGGCGTTTTCTAGTCGAAGTACTGCGTTGATCACCATGGAAGCGCTTGCGGGTACAGATATGGAAATATTAGAGCGCTGCAGATTAGTCGAGGGAGGCTCTAAAACTTCCCGCGTGGCTGAGTGTGGTAACGTTGAGCAGGCAAAACAGACACTATTAAACAATCTTCCCGCCGACTTAAAAGCGGATATCCCAACCTTACGTGTTACCATACCATCGGCAACCGGCGGGAGTGCCCAAACAATTACCGTGCTCGCAGGAAAACCGTACTGTAAAGGATCTGACAGATATGTGGCAACCACAGGGACAAACGGAAAAGTATCTGAGCAAAAAGTCGACATCACAAGTCCGTATGCACTCGTGGAAGGAGCAGACGGATGTCCTGTAATTGGGGCAGGAAGCGGGCAAGTGGAAGTAAAAGTAGGTGGTATTTTTGGAATGTGGCAATCTACCGCATACAACCGATGCTCAGAAGATGGAAACTCTGTAGAAACATTCAATCCAACAGCTGGACAGCGTGGTGACGGTGCTGTTGTCAGCACAAAACAATGCAATGGAGCCTGCGGAGGCGGCGCCTGTATCGATGGGGCGATTATCTACGATGCAAACACAGGTGCCAGACGATTTTGTACTGTTGATGAAAAAACATGCAGCGGAATTGATCCATATTCTGGTATGCAGGTTAACTATGTCCCTGTATTGGTAGGAAAAGGAAAAGACGCACACTTCGAAGCAATAATAGATCCGTCAACGTTCAAGACAGAAGCAGAGCGTAGAGAGTTTGAAAAAGCAAGAGATGAAGCTGTCAGGACATATCTCTCTGATCCTGCAAATGGGTATCATGCAAATTACCTTAAGGCATTTGATGCATATAAGAAAGACAATCCCACAGGTACATTCGAAGATTTCCAAAATGAACAGATTCGCGCATGGGAAGACGTCGCGCCAACGTATCAAAATATTAAAGGAGAAGAAGGATATCAGCAGGCATACGAACAATTCCAAAGAGGGGAATTGATCGCAACCGATGTAGAAAAAGTTATTGACGATTTTAGTGTCGGGATGAAATTTTGGAACGTATTAAATAATTTCACCAGCGGGGCGGTAAAGCGCGGAAATGATATTCAGATGAATGCAGTTACTCAATATCAGGAGCTGCATAAAGATGCATGGTATGCAGATAGTCAAGGGATGACAAACCTTGTTATGACAGCAAATGCATTTAACATACCACGCGCAATTTATAATTCAGTCGCTGGAAACGCAGAAGAAAAGCAGATAATGGCGGAATTCCGTCAGGGGTCACTCATAAAAGGTGCTCCTGTTGCCGCAGTTCCAGTAGCAGTTGCTGCAGTAGCGCTTGCTCCGTGGGCAGCTGCGCCGCTGATTGCTGCCGGAGCCGGTACCACAATGACATATCTGACGGTAGCCGGTGTCGGTGCAAGCGTTATTGGAACAACCGCCAGTTTAGAGCGTACCGCAACTGCGTGTGTGCCAGGTCAAGTGGCATCGACTGACTGTCGGTGGGCAAGTCTCAATACTGCCGTGCAGGCAGCATCGATACCGTTTAGTGCAATAGCCGGCACATATAGCTTAGGACAGCAGGCGATACAAAAAACTGTTCAAGTATCAGATGCTGCAATTAATGCCGCGCAAGGAGTAGAGCTGGTGAACAATGCCAAAAATCTGGCAAATGGTGCCGCTCTTGCAACAACGGCAGAATTAACAATGAGCGCAGGGCGTGGGATTCAATATAGCAACATAGCTCTCAGTGCCGCGGGTGGAATAATCTCGGGCCGCGAAGCCATTAACGCATGTTTTATCGGCTATGATGATGGGAACGGTGGGCGACAAAAAGATGCGATGAGTTGTGCTGCAAACTCTGTGGCGGTTGCAGGATCTATATTCCGCATCGTTTCATCCGGGGCATCACTAATCTCTAGTGCCAATAATCCAGCCTCCATAGCTCGAACCGCGCTTGTGACAAATCAGATTGCTGATGCGGGTGACGCTGGCGGCGGCGCGCTACAAGCTGGTATCGCATGTTTTTCTGGTGCGGCACGGTTAGATGCGAGTGCATGTGCTCAATCTATATCACAAGCGACGTTGGCAACAGTAGGTTTTGGTGTTGGGCTGAAAACTCCAACATCTGGAGGTCCAAGGGTACAGGCCAGCGAAGACGGCGCAGCTGTACAGCTAGATGCAGCTAGTCGCTCGCTACAGTCAATGTACGATGCAAACGGAAATCGTTTACCCACTGTCATGGCTGAACAAGAGCTTGCTGCTATGACGCAGCTACGGACTGCTATCAGAGCACAGGGCTATGAGCTCGCGCTTGCAAAACAAGCGCTAACCAATATTGCCGATGATGTGCCCTCTGCACTGAAATTTAAAGAAGCGCAATCCAAATATTTACTCTCGCAAGAAGCCCTAAAAGCACTCTCTCCAGATGCTGCTGCGTATGCACAGGCACTTCGTGATTACCAATCAGCTACCAATGATTTACTCATATATCGATCGTCTGTCGAGGCTGAACGCGCACTCATGCAAAATCCCAGAAATGCCGCACAACGACTTCTTGATGGGTTAAGTGAAGGTTCGAGAACTATACAGCAAGAATATGTTGCCGCCCAGGAAAAATTCATGGGCGTCGCCAAAGACTACTCGGTAGGTACCGCGGAATATGATGCTGCACTGCAACAATTATCTCGAGCGAGACAGAAAGTTGAATCCATCGGGTTAACTTCCAGGCAGTTGGTAATTCAGGAAGATATTATAACCCGTCAGGATCAGATAGCTGCATTATCCAGAGATCGGGCACAGTTGCTGAACGAAGTTCTAAGAATTCAGGATGAAAGCGGGGCGAAAGCGCAACAAGCCGTCATAGATGCCCAAAACGAATTACAGGCTGCCGTCTCGGCGCGCAACACGCTTGGGGATTCCTCAAGAGCACCAGTTTGGGATGCCGCCAAAGGCGTTTGGAATGTAGGAACAGTTGAGATAGACGCTACCGTTTTGAACGGATTTAAGGCAGTTCAAGAAGGTGGTCAGTATGTATGGAAGACTGTGGATGCGCAGGGCGTAGTAACTGGAGATGCCGTTCTTCCGGATGTAGTAGCACAGCAACAACTTGCCTTGTCACAGAGACGGGCAGTACTGGATACTCGTATCGCAACTCTTCAGTCTGAAGTATTGCGTGCAACCGAGATCAAATTATTAGCTGATGGTATACGATCAAATGATCCTGACGCTAAATTGAAATTACAGCTTAAGAAAGAGCAACTATCTGTCTTAAGCGCAGATGTGTCATTGTTGAATTCCAAAGTTCAAGAATTGACTGTGGCTCGCAATACCGCACGCGGTGTTCAGCGCATCATAGCTGCTGTCCGAGAGAGATTTATCGGACGACCGGATGGTACGGGCGCAATACGTATTGGGAGAACAACACAAAATGAACTGACTCAAGTCAATGATGCGTTTGTGCAAAAGCGCACAGAGCAAATAGTGGCGACTGATCTTGCAGCCGGAGAGGTAAGCGCCCGCATAAAAGCAAAAATAGGCACAAATACAGGAGATGTAGATGCGGTCCAAAAGGCAATCAGTGATGTCTATACTGAGATGTCTCAAAAACGAGGCGTAACGGGTGAAAGCGAATTATACACACTCGCGTTCGAGCGTGCCAAGAAGTCACTTGAAAGCGCAGGGTACACCGACAGTAAATACATCAATAAAGCAGCTGACAGTATTGCCCGGGCTGCCGAAACGCAAGTGAACAATACCAAAAACATGGTGCAATTTGCATACATGGAATCAAATTTCATAACAATATCCAATAAGCTGGATAGGCTTACCGGTATAGACAGGGAATTGGCCGGTTCGCCGTCTCAAACAAAGAAACGAGCGTTATTGAAAGAGCAGGCCACACTTATTCGTGAAACACAAGGGAGCGTTCGTTCTCTGATTGATCCGTCAGATGTGGCGAAAATGACTACAATCGCCAAAATCAAGGAGGCGCACGTCGCATTGAGAATAGACGCATCCAAACAGATTGTAGATGCGGGTGGACCGAATGCTCGGGATGCAGCTTCGATTGTTGAGCAGGCAGCTGCGAGTAGACAGAAAATTACAGACCTGCAAATCGAGCGGGATACTCAGTTACGCAAAACCACAGATGGAGCACAAAGGGATCAGATTCAAAAGGATTTCAACGCTCAGATCAAGACAGAAATGGATACGCTTGGCACAACGCTCACCAGGGCGCAGGAACTTGCGTCCAATGCGCCCGCAGGGGAGCGTGTACAGGCGCTTTCCCAGTTGAGAGATGTACAATCAGCTATCAAAAAACTAGGCCTGTTGGGGGATATACAGGTTACGAAATCCCAGTTGGATGCCGCGTTGGCGATAAAAGGAAAATCTCGTGACAGCAAGCTCATAGCCAGTCTAACAAAGCGCCTTGCTGATCAAATGAGTGCCCAGGAGGTTGTGTTCCCCAAGGGGTTAGATGAATCTGCAGGGCTTGCGTTTGAAACAATCATGGGTGATACCGAACTTCGATTAGGGTTGCTCGACGGTGAATATCGTTCATGGAAAAACAATCAAATAGACACCATGATGTCCCTGTTGGGGGATAATGCGAGAGCCGTGGAACTTGTCACATCGGGAGGAAAAACAGTGGTTCTTACGGCTATGTTGCGAGTAGATGTGGAAGTATTCGGTCGTGAACGTGGTATTTACGTGGCCAGAAAAGGGCAGGCAGACGCATTTTTACAGCAACTGCGCACACTTATGCCAAATGGTGAGGAGTCAGTAGTGAGGCTAAAATCAGATGATTTGCGAGGAGATATTGCTGATCTGCAACGAATTCACGATCAACTTTCATCCGGAAAAATCCTACTGACAGAACCGGAAGACCTTGCCTTTATCAGAAACATGGCATTGGAGACATACGGGCTGGATGCAAAAAAAGGCTCACTTATAGGCGACATATATAGACTCGCAACTGCAAATGTCGCACTCGGCGTGGATGAACTCCAGCTTGCATTTGATCCGTCTATTCAGATGATAAACCCAGCCTCATCGGCGAGAGCTGTTGTGCCGCCTGAGGTAGTCGGAGCCGCCAAAGATGTGTATGACGTATTGATCGCTGACGACGTAGCCATTATGAAGCAAGGCGTACCCGATCAAGGCGTGAAAAAAACGATTGGAGGGAAGCCAGCTATCGTGAAAGTGATCGATGCAAACGGCGTTGTCGTTAAAGACGCCCGATTTAGCAAGGAAGCACAAACACTCATATACACAAAGCTCGCACAGAAAAAAGGAATCCCGACCGATGTCTTTATGAAGATTGTCGATAATGCCGAGGTGCTTAATACCGCAAGCGCTAACCCGGCCCAATTAGCAGTTGAAGCGCAGAAATTAGGTATTCCCCAAGGAGATATCGCAAAAGTGCTTGATCTAGTGGATGCGACCAATCGCTATGCATCAGGGCTTACCATGTCGTATGACACCGAATTCTTTAGAGGATTTGATGCAAAAGGAAGATTAGTGACAATCCCTGGGAATTCCGGATCCATGAGTGAAGGGCAAACGTATAATTCACGAATGCAGGCTGTTATGGAGGCTATCGGTGCAACTGCATTTGGGAAAACGCCTCCAAACTTTGAAGGATTGGAAGTGGCTCCAGATCGTGCATATAAGTCAGGATTCCACGACGTAATATCAGACATCTCCGGGTACGCCAACGGAGCGGTCCGAGCCGTGACAGGAAGCATTGCAGAACAAGCAGGCGTATTGCAGAACTCATACCAACTTGGTGTTACCAAGAGCAGCGCAACGTTTGACAAGATATTTAACGGTGCTGATGGTAATCCTCCAAGACTAACTGCGGATAGGTCATATCGTGCCTCAGGCGATGGGTTTATCGATATAGCTGCTGCAATCAGATCAGGAAAGAAGCTTGATTCAAGTGGCCCGAATGGCCTGGCTTCCAATGGAAGTGCAAAACATGTCCTTGCAGGCGACCTCAACATGAGCACGATCGAGTACGCCAGAAGACAGCAAATGAGCGGAAAATATCCCAAAGATACGCCGTGGGTTGTTCAAGTTGGAGGATCTGAGTATTATGACGTGAAGTTTAACGCGGATGGATCCATTCAGGCTGGGTATACAGATGCGACGGGAAATCTGTCACAACGAATTCCGGATGCGACAGGAGGATCAGGAAAGCTGGCACAACGATTCGCCAGTGGTGAAGCAAATCTCAACGTCGTCATCAGTCGGGGAGGCGCAACAGGAGATAACATTCCAACGCCAGAGAATATCCCGGGTATTACCATCACGACAAAAGACACGGCTCAAGGAGTTGTCGTTCAGGGTGCCAGTAGGCTTGATCGGAAAGAATGGATTGCCACGCAATATCTCATCGTTGTTGATGACACGGCAGGACAATTCTCTACACTTTCACGTGCCCAGATGAATGATACGCAGTTTGCTGCATTTAAACAATCGATTGCCGATGCACAAACAACGCTGGAAAAATTCAACACAGCACAGGCTAATTCTCTAGGACTTGAGTCAGCCGCAAAGAAGCCGCTCGAAGACATTATCTTGCGATACAGATCCTCCTCAGATCCTGCAGCACAGCGGATCGCCGAGTGGGCATCTGTGAAGCTCTTAGATCTATCCTCAGGTGCGAGCGGTAGAGACGTCCGTACAACTTCAAGCGCCAGAAGTACACTCGAGGCCAGAAACGAGCAATTCGCACAAATGACCAAATCATTCCAAGCACTGTTTGACGATCCTGCAAACAAACCGTATCTAGACATAATTGAGCGTTCCAGCCCGGATTTGTTTAAGCGTTTGACAATCAATCGGGATGTGATGAATGGAAATACAGGAACAAATCCACTGAGTTATCTTGCGGAAGGTGTGCAAATAGACAGTAAAGATCCACCATTATTGGCTCGTGACCTGGGAGAGTATCAACGAGCACACAATGCCACGGTCAAGGCATCTTCAGAAGCGCAGCAATTAGCCGGATCAGGTAAACCGGACATAAAGCCGGTCGTACAGAAGCAAGCCACACCAGTAGCCAAATCAGGATTTAGAACATTTATGGAAGCCAGAGCTCCATTTGTAGCAAATCTTATTTGGCGGCCGAGGCCGGTCGTGCTGCCTGCGCTTCAACGAATTGACTCTGATATGGAAATAAGCTCGTCACTCTCTCGAGGAAGCATCTCAGCATTCGAGTCCGCGCAAGTTCAGGCAGGATATATTACCGCAGCGATGGCAGTGGCGGAGAAAATCAGAACCGGCCAGCAAATCACAGATGAAGAGCGAAATACATTTATGGCCGGTCGTGCTGCAGCGCTTTCACTTCAAATATCCGCAGAAAGAAACCGCGATGCACTTGCGCAAACTGCGGGTACCCAGGTCGCCACGGTAAAAGGCATAGATATGGTCGGGAAGATTTTTGAGACAGGTGATAGAATAAGTAATATACCGGTGGCAGATGACGGCCGCATGATACTCGTCGGACCACGAGGCGGCGTAACCGAAATCTCAGTCAGTGCTATGACATTAGGTGATTTCGACACCTACGCAACATTTTACATAAAGCCGGGTACCAGAAAACCAACTCTAAAGGGTAGTCGCGCAGCAAAGATTCGCGCGCTCCAAAGAAGCGCAAATACGGTAGAAATTAAGCCATCATCGACCATACAACGATCAAATGTCTCTTCTGCTGCGACTGCATTTGGTGATATAGCCATCGCGCAGGAAACAGTAGATAGAGCAGAGGCCCAAGTTATAGCTTTTGATCAGATATTTGATCAGGATATCAGAGGGCGTGTCAGACAGGTGTTTACCGGTAGCTCTCAGTCAACTACGGCATTGGAAAACGCAACTGTCGCCTATATTGATGCTATACAGCAAGCTGCGCAACGAAACAGCAATCCGAATATCACTCCGGAGGTACTGGAAACATTAGTGAATCCATCTGCAAAAGCCTCATTTGATAAAGAAGTACATGCACTATTTACTGCAACACGATTATCCACTGTGAGAGCTATGGGTGAAGATGGCCTTCGAGCGCAGCTGCTAGGTGATGCGCTAGGGTCTGCGGTCAGCGTCGCACAAATAGCGGCTGCGAGAGTCTCCTCAGTGCCTATGGCTGACATAAGTGGCATCGTCGGCATTTCTGTTCCTACCACATCTGTTCGAGACATGCTCATGAACTACGTACTATTGCCATCACCATGGAATCCAAAATGGTCAGCCGCAGAGCGCACGAGACAGTGGAGGGCGCTCATAGTCAGGCAATTTGCCACCGGTGGCGTCGGATTTATCGTCGATGTTGTGCATTACCTTATAGATGCAAGGCAACATAACACAGGATATTCCAGGATTGGCGGCATGCTTGCAGATGCTGCTCGAGTTCGCAGAGAGTTGCAAGGCATCGGCGGTACGACAATTGTGCCACCACTTGGTGCCCCAGCGACAGTTATCCCACCTGTTGCAGGTGTACCTATTGATACGACATTATCAGACGCTGCTGTTCGTGCTGCCGCAATTGCGCAGGGTATTGCCGCGGCTGGAATCACAGGCACGAAGACCCCACAACAGCGCTCCGATATTTTGACAGGGCTTATAGCCGCCCAAATTGAAGCATTGCCAGAACAAGATGCGCTTGCCACTGCATGGGAAGCCGTTGTAGATGCGCAATCAGCAAATGCCGGGAATGTCTCCCTCCAAAAAGCGGCGAAACGAAGCTTGCGCCAAGGTGATGTGATACCTGTTGTAGATGTGGTCAGCGGAAAAGGGAATGTGATCGCCCTGACGCTTGATAGAGATGTGTGGTACACAATCGGAACTGATACAACAAGACGGAGAATACCAACAAACGGGGGAGTGCTAAATTTTGATGACACGATCGTATTTTATGCAGAGAAAAGTGGCCGTAAAAAACCACTAGGAATACTGGGTGGGAAGTTGCTTGCGCGTGTTAGCGATGCAGATTCCGGTGCACACATTCGAAGATCTGTCTATGCTCCATCGGTTATCGAAGCCAATGATGCATACCAAAAGCTGGTCGCCTCAAACAGTACTCTCCAAACAACTATAAATTTGACGACGCTCTACACTGCATACATTGAAGTGATTAAAGAATCATTACAGACCGAGTTTACGAGACTTGGATTAACTGGGTCTTTGTTGACCGATGATGATGAATTGGTCGCTATATTTCAAGCACGTGTGATGGCTAAAGCGCGGGATGATGTGCCAATTGACGAAGACGCAAATATCCGAGCCTATATGGAGGCAAAATTCGCAGGAAAAGAAACGTTGTTGGCATCTCTGCCGAAATTGCAGAGTGATGCAACAGTTATCGACTATACTGCATGGTTAGACTCATTGACACAGCCGGTGTTAAATTCTGTAAAAGTCACTACACCGCCAGTTTCAGCACCACCAATCTCTGCGCCACCAGTCGTTGCCCCTGTGGTGGATCCTGCAATTGCGGCCGAGAAAGCTAAAAAGAATACGGACGCGCTCGCGATTCTACGAACGGCCTATGCTGAACTGATTGCCTCACAGCGGGCAGCTATCCTTGCAGAAGTTGCCAAGCTCAAAGATACACCGCTTCGTCCTGATGAGGCAGCAGAGCAGGTGGAGGTCATTGTCAGGTCCGGGATATTTAAGAGTGGATTTAGTAATACTGCATATACTACAACTATACTGGCGAAGCTGACCGCCGCAGGATTGACGCAGGCCGAAGCGAAAGCAGCGTACGATGAGTTTGTCACAAAGGTTGTCGATCCGAACTTTGCCACAATCACGACGGCAATTATGGCCGGTTTGACGAGCACAAAGACAGTAACACAAAAAACAGTCAAAGTTACCGAAACACAGGCGGAAACGCTCAGGTATATGTATGCGGATTATCATTCAGATGTAACCAAGCTTCAACAGATGCTCGAGGCCGATAATCTGATTACCGTGAAATCTGACGGCAGTTGGGAGTGGGTAGGGGGCAATAGCGCGAAGGTGATATTCCTCGGCGATTATATGGACCGTGGTGTAGATAAAGATGGCAACATACAGGCTTTCTTGGAAAACGATCCGGCCCGCAAAAAAGATAAGTATTATCCCGGCCTTGAAATACTCAATCGTCTAACGGCACTCAAGTCTCAGGCTGAAGCTGCAGGATCAGAATTTACCATGCTTGGCGGCAACCATGAAGTGGAATTCCTCTGGGCGATGTTTGAGCCGGATAATTCGCCAAGATGGGATTTATTCCAAAGAAACGGTGTTTCAAGGAGAGAAGTAGCGATCGCAAAGAAGCACCTTGGATTAATCCGCGGATGGTTGGAAAACCTATCTTGGATATCGCTTCGCTCAGATAAATCAGTCATGCAACATACCGATACCGCTATTTATGCAAAGTTTATATTTAGTGATGACATAGCCGCCGTGCAGGATTATGATGAATTGGATATAAACGATATAAACAGAATTGCAGCGCGAGTTAAAGCAGAAAAACTGACTCCGGAAGACGTGGTTAGACGGATAAATGCCGGTATTCGGGCACAAATACGGCTAGCAAGCGTGCCTCAACTGCGTACGCTGTTTCGCAGTTTGACGCATCATGGTCAATTCAGTTCCAGTCGTGCGATTTCTGATGCATATCGTGGCATATTTACCGCACCCGTCCTGTATCATGGTCATAACATTCTCAAAGATCCGGTGTATCATAACGGAACCGTAGTAGGTCTGGATGTCGGACTGAGCGCAGCGTATAGAGATGCCAACAGTCGGTTCATTGGGACGACACGAATTGCCGGAAGAACGACCATAGATTCAAAACCAGTTGACGTCACGACCTATACCTACGCGTACGATGCAAATGTTCTTCAATCTGTGGATACAAAAGTGCCGACAAATTATGTGTTTGGTATATTTTCGTCCTCTCCCGTGGCTCCTGCTTCAACAAAATCAACCGTCACAGGTGCAGTCGCAAAGGCTGGTTCATGGCTTGGGAGTATCATAAACGCAGTGGTGCGTCCTCAGTTGTATGACGGTACTACAAAGAAATTCCAATGGGGACAAATTGCTATTTCAGCCGGGCGAACAGCAGTCTTTATCATTACAAAGACATTTGGACTGGGTGTTCCCTGGCTTGCATACGATGTATACAATACATCAGTTCATCTTTCCGATAATCCAACATTTAAGACTACACACGCCTGGATAGGGGATAATATCCTTTTCCCAAATTTCTGGGCAAAGGGCCTGACGCCGCCGGCACGATTCTGGAAAACCGTTTCATGGGTAGGCACCAGATTTGTCGGAGGCCTCTTTGTGCCACAGTTGATAATCCCGACTCTTATTCACGACGGGGCACGATTCGTGGCGGATGTATTTGCTGGAACAGCAGAATCGATTCAAGCTCTGTTCGCTCAAACAATGGATTGGTCAGATAGTTTTACCGGATTTCAAAAAACACTTGCAAAGATAACGATATGGGGTGGATGGACAATTGGGGCTTTTGCCACAATTGCCGGTCTGTCCCTGACATTAAACGCCATCTCAATTGCCTTTGCAGTTGCACCTGTCATTTCCACAGCGGTAAGCACAGGTACAGCAGTTTCGACAACTGTTTGGGCTAGGGGATTTACTTTGCTTACGTCACTGTTTATTTTCTCTAACATCATTTCGATGATTAATGTAATACCAAAGCCTGCAGATAGTGCTCCTGATCGCAATAAAAATCTATACGGTATCCATGCATATATCTTGTCGCCTAATCCGCTAGGGAACAATGAAACACCGACATGGGGTGTCATAAAAACGGTGTCTCTTGTAACCCGCTGGAGCCTATCAGGATTTAATCCCATACTCATAGGTACGGACGTATTGAATATGGTCATAAACAACCGTTTCAGAAATCGGACACCTGCTGCAGTACAACATACCACCCCGGGAACAACCGGTGGAGCTGGGGTCACTACTACGCTTTCAGATAGTACATATGAAGTAAAAGATACTTTCTGGTCTAAAGTTACCTCACTCCTTGGTTCATACGGCGTATCCTGGCCTCGTGCAAACGGGATAGAATGGTTAGCCCAGCTGGTACCGGCAGGCATCCGAGGATCGTACTGGTGGACAGCATTTACGTTCACAAAGGGTGCCGTGAGCTTGCACGCTGGGTTGCCATTCTGGCTCCTCCAAGAAAGTAGACATTTCCTGGAGAAAATTCCTAAAGATTCTCCATGGAGATTCTTGCTCGATACAAACGAACTGCTATTCCCGACGCAGTGGAATGATCCGACAGTGCACCCTGTTATCAATGTGCTCAAATGGCCGGTGTGGGGAGTTACCCGATTCTTTGTGGCCTTTGGCGCACAACAGTGGTGGCTTCCTATCATGGATGTGATGCGCTGGGTAGACCGATATATGAATACCGGCGCCGCAGCACCTGCCGTATATACAACTGGGGCAAATGTTCCCTGGCGCGAAGCGGTGGGTAAAATCATTCCGGGATTTGCTCCTGCACCTGCATCATTTGATGATTTACCACAATGGAAGCAGAATTTATGGAAAGTTACTGACTCATGGTTTAGTAAATTACTCTTCTCAACGCCGAGAAATAAAACCGGCTGGTTCTTGGGAAGTAGAGGATTGCCGCTTATCATGGTACCGAAAGTAAGTCTGGGACTTATACTATTTGATCTATTTCGTTCATCGGTTACCCCCGGAGGATATTTCGAGTACTGGTCGTCCGATCCATATAATCAAAAAGGAACGCTGTCAAATCTGGCGGCCACGGCAGAACTTGATGCATTGGTTGCGAAGCCAACCACCTTAGAAGCGATAAATTTTGCCAATAAAGCGATAGACAAAAAGGAATTGGACGCTCTGACAGATGCTCCGACAAAAAAGAGAGCACAGGTGATGTTCGATCTCAAAACAGCGTGGATAAAATATATCGCGGATGCAAAAAATGTTGGTAAGCTACTTTCTATGATCGAAGAAGGAATCCTGAAAAAAACACCGGATAAAGCAACCTTGGATATCGTCAACCTTCTGATGACAGTACCCGGATCAACAAACCCGGATCGGACCAATACAGTTTTTGATAAAGACCAAAAAATGATCTACGCACTGCAATTTACAGAAGGAATTATTGCACAGCTTTCGGTGTTAAATGAGGCGTCCGATAGAGCGGTGGCAGCTGGAACTGTGAATCAGGGGCAATCCATAGCAGATACGAAAGCTGCATTATTGAGTGCTATCGCAGATCAACCGAAAGCCACAGATGTTACGCGCCAACTTTTCCTCGTTTGGCTGGACAGAAAAGCGGCGGAACTGTCTAAATTACCGGCAAAAGCGGTCACACCCGCAGCTATAGTAGGTGGTAATTACGCGACACCGACAGGACGAAAGTTGCTTATGGATAAGGCACAGGTGATAGTGAATCAAAACAAGCTCCCGGGTGATCTGACCGCGCAGGATGCATTCACTCTATATCAGGGGCTGTTAGCTTCAGATATGGCTATCGCCGCTGCTGATGCCGCGAGTCTACCTTCAACCTCAACGAGATTTACGAGCGTATTGAATGACGATATTCGTATAAAAATTCAAAGAGGGTTCGGAGATCTTAGTAGCACGGAAGTAAACAAACAACAATTGAAAGACATAGCGGCAAATATATTTGAGACCGAAATGAATTATGTGAAAAATGGCACACTATCATCAGCGGAAGATACGATAAATATCAATCTGATCGCATTTATTATCGATCCGGCGAATAAATTGCTTGCTCCCGCCAGATATCAAAAAATGAATGGTGCTACACCGCTACAACTGCGAAATATACAATATGGTGATTTCGTGCAAATTCCGGTCACAGAGATACCTGGACCTGCTGCTGCAAACACTGCAAAGGATGCCGCGCGCACCGCGTTTGCCGAATATGTAGCTGAATATAGAGGGGATTTTATTGAGGATGTTTTGTCTACAAAACGCTCTGTTCCAACGATTGTACGGGATCGGAGAGCAGAGTACGAGGCTACAGATGAATTCGCTGCTCTTTTGGCAGTAGATCCTACCGCAAAGGTAGATACATTCCTGACTGCGGAACTAAACAGTATTGTGCAGGATGTTGGAGCGCTTTCAAGCGCATGGACCAGTGCAGAACAAAATAAAATTATTGCGTATGGTGTATCTCTATTGGAAAGTGGAAGGAAGCTCATTTTTGGAAGTCTAACTACACAGATACGGAATGCTGTCGCGAAGGGATCTGTGTCAGATGATGTATATGAAGCTTGGGTAGATAAGGTAGCAATAAGTATGGAAACCAAGGCGCGCGACCAGTATGACACGAAAGTGGCTAAGCCAAAGGCATCCCCTCCAAAGGCGTCGAAAACCGATAAAGTGAATGAAGTCTATGAAGATTTTCTTGCCGTCAGAAATAATCTCACAGCGCTTGAAGGGTTATCAGATTCTCAAAAATTACTTAATAAAGAATGGGCAACGGCTGATCTGAGAAAACTGGCGGACGAACTGGAATCATTAGGTCTGGCGAAGACAAGTGCAACGACCTATACCGGACTTGCTTCGTATATACGAAAGCTGGATAAAGCACAATTCTCATCCGCCATGACGGCAGATTCTGCAACCAAGCCATTTGCCAAAGCCGTCAAAAATTTCCTGCAATGGACAGATGAAAAAGCAAAAGACGGTTACCACCTGACGGTATTTACCACTATCAAAGAAGAAATAGTGAGTCAGATGAACAGAACACGGCCAAAACCTGTAACAATTCAGGAAAAATTGGACGCACTAAATAAAATTGATAAAAAAAAGGTACGTGACGTCTTCAAGAGTCAGCTTCAGGAATTCAGACCAGAACTCACCTCTATATCAGCCACCGATATGAATGAAGCAATCGATGCCTCGATTGCACTACAAAGATATTCAGTGGCCACCGTGGATTTAGCTTCATTAATGGAACTTACAAAAATCGGGAGTAATGTTATTTGGCCGATCATTACGCAGATAGGTGGAAACGTACGGGGAATTCAAGACTATACCAGTTCATTAATTCTTCCGGCGTTTTTTAGAGCCATTGGACGCTCTCAAACGGTTGATCGAGCTGAACAGATACGCAAGGTAGTCATGACCGGGCTTTCTCCATTGACTGACATGATTGGTAGGGCAGAGGATATAGTGAAGCTGACAAACAGCATTAACGGGAAAATTAAACGATTGCAAGCAGGGATAATAGCTGATGATGTTGATGAAAACGGATTTCTCAATAAATCTGGGGTAGAGGCTAGCATATTAGTTCAGTACAAACGATTAACAGATGGGAATCAAAAAGGAATATTTTCAAAAATACAGGCTTTAGTCGCAAACGGAATTATCGCCCCAGACGCATATGCAGCAGATGTCAAAGCGATCGGTATAGCACTTTCTGATCTGGGGTTTGATGTACCTAGTGATCCTGCTCAAATCATCAAATTTATCGAATCGCTCAATGTGAGATTGGTCTCATCTGTGGTATCCGCAGGAGCAGATGTAGATAAGTTAACTGCGGCTGTAGATGCGCTGGATAACAAAACAAAAATATCAGCCGACGGAATCGACAGTATCATGGGTGCGACCATGTACGCAAAATTACTGGAGTCACTGAAGCAATCGTTTAGCGCGCAATCGGGTCCGGCAGATGTGTTGAATGGTATTCAAAGCGTACAAGTAGATGAGCTTATGGCAGCAGGAAAAGCTGCGTACGGTGAGTATATGGGTGGATCGCTCCCCAAAAATAAAGAAGCAGCGCTTCGTGCCTCCGCTGAACAGATCTTAGCTATGAGTACCTATCTCCTGCCTATGGGGCAATTGACGGATTATCTGGGGATGGATATTCCAAAATATAATGAAGAGACATTGGGACAGATCCTCACAGGGGACGCGAAACGAACGGCGCAAACAAAATTCATACAACAGTCGTTGAAGTTTTATGAGAAGGCGATCAAAAAAGCACAGGGGAATCTGAGCGCACTAGAGCATATCAGGTATGCGCTGGAAGGGGCAGTTCTGCCTATTGCCAGATTGGCACGAGGTGTCAGTCAGGTACGGGCTGTGATTGCGGACGTGAACGCTCAAATTGACTCCCTTATGCCTTCGGCAAAGGTGCTCAAAGATCCGTTTCCAGCACTGCTTTCGTCTGCAAAATGGAACGCACGAGAGAAAAAATATATTAATCATGTAAAACAGGCAATCGAAATGATGAAATCAGGTAAATATGAGGAAGTCATTTCTCAGTTATCTAAATCGAACGCAGAAGAAATTGCCGAAGGGGTAGGTATGCTTGTTGATGAAGGAAAAAACACGCTTGATCCCGAAAATGGGTTACGATTCGAAAATTCATCGCAGCATCTGAAAGGCACACTCATGCTTGGAAACACTGATATATCCAAATTGACCATGGATCAGTTGCGAAACGTAGCGCTTATGCATATAGAACAGTGGTCGTATGGCATACAGGATTTACAGGCAGAAAAATTAAAGGACCACGCTGTAGATATAGGGATCATAAGCGGTCGTGCGAAGAATCAGACTACATTTGATTATCGCACGGACGTTGCGCTATTTATGCAGGAAGCGGGTATCCGGTTGACGCCTGCGTTCATCGGGCGGTATGGGAGAGACGCGTTCGTGAATAAAACCGGGGAATCCGTGTTGCAAACGTATGCAGACCCCTCTATCCGTAGCGTATTTACACTCGGCAAAGGAAATCAAGCGGACATCATAGTCAGCGGGGACACTGATATAGCTGCTGTGAGCGTAAATATAGTACGAAAAGCAGACGGAAACTGGTATGTGAAAAACGTCAGTACAGAATCACAGATCGACATAAATCTTGTTGTAAAAGCGTATAATTCAGAAACGCTATTAAACGATCGGGATGTACTTACCATTGGGGGCACATCGTTTATTGTGAGCAAGGGATCCAGTGGGATGCAGTTGATAGATGAGAAGAGTGGAAAAGAGGTTGCATTTTTTGGGTCAGCAGGTAGTATCCGTTCATATTCACAAGATACAGCTACAAAAATATTAACAGACGGCGCAACAACGAAGTTAAATAAAAACGATGTCCGGTCGACTATAGCCTCATTGGGTTCTTCTGCAAACGTGAGCAATATAATATTGGACGGCAACGATCAAACGATAGATGCACGGCACCTAGAAATATTTGTCAATGACGGTGTGTGGTATGTACGTGACGTATCTACTAATGGAATTTTGGTGGATGGGAAAAAGATAAAGACAAAAGCAAAGGTAACCACACTTTATAATAAGTCAATAATTACGCTCACAAACGGTGTGAGCATAGTTGCGCAATTGAGTAGAAACAGGCAAGAACTTACACTTCAGCGCGCGGATACCCAGTCCGGTTTGCGTAAAATATTGTCGGAGGAAGTCAGAAAAGTGCGAGAGGAAAATAATAATCAGGCTGGAAGTATTTCTATAGATGACGCAAAAAAAATGCTTTCTGGAGTGGTCAAAAAAGACAAGCTCACGCGGCTTGACCGAACCTATCGATATGTCATAGGCCGTTTGGATATGGGAGAACATGTCCTCCCCGTATTTGATATTGGGATGAGAACAAGAATAGATAGTTTGATAACAAGAACATCAGATTATAAAGGGAAAGGGATAAAGAAAATTGATCAGCTCAGTGAAGGAGAAATATACTTGCTTCTCGGACATACACTGGCTGCAATTGACACTTTAACCGAATTTGCAGGCAAGAAATCGTTGCTAAACAATACAGATGCGTTAGTTGACTCACTCGGTGATGCAGTGGAAAGTCTTACCGGTAAGAGTCGTTCATCCTTATTTGAAAAACCACCCTCCACAGCGGTCACGCTCAAAGAACGAGAAAAGTATCTTAAGGGTGTGGTCATAAATCCAGTAAGTAATGAATTGGCAAAAAAGCTGTACTCGGATGGCTTTACCGGATTGCATAGACATGCTGATGATGATGTATCCGAATTGTTTATAAACTATACAGAAATAGCGAAAATGTCACAGGAAAAGCAGATAGCTGCCTTAATTCACGTATTTTTACATGAGAGGCTCCATATACCGCAAAAAGGAACATCGTCGCAGCGTTATCCCGGAAATAATCCAACATATAAAGAGATTCTGGATGAGGCGATGGTGTATATCGCGATAGCACAACAAAAAGGGAAAAAATTGACCATATTTCAAACCGGAACACAGCGTCCAAAAATATCGGATGTAGAACGATATCTGAACGATGCTGTTATTGATATAGCGAGCGTATACCAACGCGGAACAATTCAATTGATCCAGCAAGTTATTCGCTTGGCAGCCAGTTCGAAACTGGGCGAACAAGAGGTGTGGTCGCTATTTTTTGACGCAGCACTGTCCGGAGATATCACGCCATTTGAACGTGCGTATAATGCAACATTCGGCGATGGAAAGTTCGGATCAAAGTTTAGCAGTAATTTTTCAGATGCCTCGTACTATACAACGAATGCATATAAAAATGCCGGTGATGAGGCGGATTTGGAGGACTCGACGATTCCTGGTAACCAGGCTGAAGCAATACCCGTGTCTAGTGGGCTGTTGGCAAACAAAAAAATTCTGGTTGTAGATCCGGCTTCAGTTCATGGTTCAGGAATTGTCCAAAGCCTCCAGTTTGACGGCGCGAATGCAAGTACGACACTGGCAATTGCGGATAGGGATTTGGCGTATTTGCAAACACTTGATGCCATAGTGGTTGCTAATAGTCTGCCTGAAGCACAGATTGCCCGAATTAAAGCGAATGCGGGAAACGTACCTGTTATTGAATTCACACCCGAGTACGAGGGTAATATGGAAGGGTTTGGACAAAAAGTGGCGCAGGCAATTACTCCCGATAGCGCCCTGCTCTTGAATCAAAACCAATCCACGCTCGCAAAAAGCGATATAGAAGCAGCCTTAAAAGAAGGATTTCAGGGCGGTACTCCATGGATTTTCCCGGCGACATTTATTCCAGACCTCGAGAAAATCCCTGTAGAGCAGATACCGGATAAAATTGCACTCATTAGAGAATCGTTTTTTACTTTGAAGCGTCGGTTGCAAGATGCACGAGATATCGTCACAGCAACAAATATTGGAGTAGGCGAGAAACAGCAAATGATTTTTTCGGCTATCGGATATGATGTGCTGTTGGAGTCTGGGATAAATCCCGATGCGTTGTTTACCGCCATCGGTACTGCGGTGAAGTCAGGATCATATGATCGCGCATCGTTTGTGAATTTCCTGGTCTTAGGATATGAAGGAAACGGTGACACACAGGGGGCAGCGCTACAGGCAGTATTAAACACCATAGATGCTGTGTTGGCTCCAATGGAAAAGACACTGTCATCGATAGAAACTCGGGCGGAGACAATACGTCAAAAAAAAAATGAAAATTTAAGACAGGGAGATGCAATACGGCTGCCAACGCAATCAGTCAGTGCGCCATCACAGAATGCTCCCATAGCGCCGTCAGCACCGCTTGTCAGCACCTCCCAACAACGCGATCTGGCTGAAAAATGGTTGGGGACGGAATTAGTTTCCAGCCTCAGAACACTTTTTCCAAGTACTACTGGAGATTCGACCGTGCAATCTATCCTGAACAGCTTGGCGTCGAGAATACATCATACGTTAAACGATCCATCAGAGCAGGTACTAGAGGAATCAGATGTCAGTGCGCATTTCCCATGGTATCAGTCTGGTCGGTTGTTCACATTCATGCGTGAAGCAAAAAATTCACGAGAAGCATTACAATCTTTATTGTTTAATGAAGTAGCTCTTGATGGTTTGATTCGGGATGGGGGACAGACTGTTGTAGGCAGTCTGCTTATAAAAAACATTGATCAGATCGTCGCTGCAATGCCAAAAAATTCCATGCTTCGAGATACGGTGTTACGTATGATAGCCCATCGCATAGAGTCCGAACTGGCACGTACAACCCGTTCATCTAGCACCTATCAAATCGTAGTGAGGCAGAGCCCTGCGAGTGTGGAGTTCGTTATATTATCTGACAATGCCAGCGATACGCAAATTCCGACTGATGTGAGCGCAGCATTAAGAAAATACCTCGGAGGAACATTCTTTAGAAATGGATTACAAGTTCCGGCTATCATAGATGGAAGACGGGTAAATAGGGAGTTGCAATTTGCGATAAAAAATAAAAGAGAGTTTGAGACATCGCAGACAAGCCCTCTTGTGAGATCCAATACATCTCTCATAGGAAGAGTAAGTGATTTTTATACGACGTTTCCGCCGGATATACAGGCAGCAATCCTGCCATTAATCGAAATGGCTTCCGGAACGAACCCCAAGGTCGATGTTGATGCTGTTCGTAAGAAAATTGTAGATCGGATTTCACAACTGACTGTTAACTCATCTATGGAGCAGGGACTGCCGAAAGTTCGGGTATTTCATACCGGGGCAGATGCTATTTCGTACGTCAGGCGCAAAGCAAATAATAATTTTGTAACAGCAGTTCGCATTGGTGTGGAGGATACCTCACAAAATGGCAAGTCAGATGAATCTCAGCGTGCTGCGTTTAAGACAATCATTGAGTATCTACGCACACTTGTGCCAGATATTGATGTAACGGCGGTGTATGACGCAGAGGCAAGTGCATGGTATCTCCTGGTGCCCGACAGCACATATAGCAATATTGCGCTCTCTCTGTCAAAACTCCCGGAACATATGCGTGAAAAATATATAGGGAGAACAGGTCTGGCAACTGTTACGGTTACAGCTGAGCCTATTGTTTTGGATCAATCCGAACAACAGCCAGGCGCGACATCTCATGAAGATATGGAAGTGGGTTATCAACGGGCGTTTGATTCTTTGGATGAGCCCGCTCTGGATGCGCAGGTTATGGACATTATCAGACGATTTGTAGACTTTGCCAATGACCCTCAAGGGCATGAACCAACGTCCGATGAAAGTAAGGCCGTGTACGAACTGCTGAATCCATCATCACAAAGAGGGCGCATAGTACTGGAACGACTGGGCTTAACAGAGAGAAATATGACAAATCTCGCTGAGTATTGGAATGCAGATGTGGAATCGAAATTCACGAAAAAAGATTTTTTTGGTGTAAAAAAGGGATTAGTGGGAAGGGCGCTATTGGATTATCGAAAAAGGAGACTCGGTGAAGAACAGCTCAAAGCCGATGCACAAATAGAAGGCGCGGCAAAACGCATAGAAGCAGCCAAAAAAACGATGACAGTAAGTATGCAAATTGCTCCAGGAGCATATTATGTTCAAGAGTCAGCGTTTATTGATCCTCGGGCCGGAATTTTTCAGTTTGAAACCATTTCATCTGATGTTGAAGATCCCAGCGCAGAGTATTCGGCTGATTTACTTACCATCCGACTACCGACTGAAACGCTCCTAGAGCTACAACGTCTGCAACAAAATGATCATCCGGAATTTCTAAACAGAATAACTGTAATGTTGGCAAATAAAAATAAGAAAGTCCGCATTTTTATCCACGGATTCCATGCGTCAAAGGAAGTGTTCCGCTTGTTCTCGAAATTTGCCATTCCTGAATCTACGCTAGAAAATCCTGTATTTGCTGATGCCAAATCGCTTCGTGGGGCAGAACAAACCGCGCGCAAGAAAAGCTGGGTGGTGGAGACGACGCAGGATGGAAAACCCGTGCTTGATAGTGATGGGAATTACAAACGGATCACCGGATTGCAGGCATGGTGGTATAACGTAACAGATGTTGGCAAATTAGCATATTGGGCGTTAAATAAAGCGAAACCTCCAATTCTTCGCGGGAGTCGACGATATGTGGTGCAGGATGTGATCAGGCAGATAAAGATCGGTAACGCCGCCTTGGGCATAGATTCTGAACAGATCGAACTGATGCTAGGCCATTCTTACGGTGCCTACACGGTAGAAATGTTTGGTATTGAAACATATAAAGATGAACGGTATAAAAATGTGCGCTTCGTAGGCGATGCGTCTGTTGTAAATAATAATCCCAATCATTTGTCATTATTGTATCCGGATACAAAACTCAAAGGTAACGCTTTACGAGCGGATAAATTTCTCAAATGGGCAACCAGAGTATTTAATAATCCCGTATTTCCGGCATCTTGGAGGCGATTCTTTATGTCTATCGGAAGCCTGCCTGTACTGAGGTATGAAGGGAAATGGACCAGTCTACTCGGACGCATATATGACAATCTGGATGTGTATTCAGACGGGTTTCATATCGTGACCTCCCGCTCAGTACACACAGCTACCGAACGCAAGAACCCGGAAATGGCCGGGAAGGATCTGGTTATGCTTGCATCACTTGAGGATCTTTTCAAGTATAAAACCCAGATGCGTGAACTGGTAAATCAGGGTAGATTACAACTGGTAGTGCCGGATTCGGAAGAAAAAACAGCAAAAAGTATTGATCATATTTTGAACAGCTTTTTTACGTTTGTGCTTGCATGGGATATGAAGAATATCGAGCCACCGCTGCCGAATAGATCATCGTTTATGACCAGAAGGACAAGCGGTCATTATCCGCCGCCGGAAGATTGGAATGTGATAATCGACGCAATGAACAAGGTAGGTGTTCAACCCACATTGAACAGTGAAGTGGGAGTAGCACGAAGTCAATCGCAAGCAGTTTCACCATTGCAAGCCAACGATTCCATAGCCGTAAAACTCATGAAAATGAGCGCCACAGTTGGGCAGATTGTCTCAGATGTGTCAACCGTCATAAACGATCGACGAATATATGACAAAAAGACGGGTCAATTGCGGGAAAAAGCAAACCTCATGGATCAATTCTTGATGTTTCTCTATCCAACATACAGGACAATCCGGAATATCGGTAAATCGCCCGCATTCATACAGGCTAAGTTTGCGCTGCAGAGCGTCGCGCTTTCGGATCCTGATACTGCGGTAATTGACCATTCAATCAAGGGGTATTACAGGCAACACATCTATGATCCTGATAATTATCCTATTGAAAGAAACGGAAATGTCTTATCATCAAAGACCGAGGAGGCACTGCTGCGGTGGCTGACTCAGCAGGAAGTGTTGGAGCGTAGCATAGTGCAGCAATCTGTCGATAAAGTCGTTGCGTTTGCCAAAGCTGCACGTGTCCCATCGGACAGCACTGTATTGCAGCGGACAGTTGCTGTGCTTGATGATGTATCGTTTGACCGGGAACTTCGTGCATTTGCCAGAAGAAAACTGCGGCTTGATGGTGTGGTAAATCCTACAGATTCTCAGATTACGGAGTATACCCAAACAATCCCCGGATTTTATGACCATGATTTTGATATGGTTGTTCTTCGTGCGAGTGCAGCTGTGCTCGCAAAATCTGACGAAAAAATACAGGCGTTTCTTGACGATCTTGTGGCGCATGAATTTGGTCACAGTATGACAACGAGGTATGAGCCTTGGCTTACCCGCGAGGCAAATGAAGCGCTCTCCATTACTTTCATGATAGCTCGTCGCGCGTATGAGCTGCAGGAAGCTGGTAAAACTCCTGATACAGATGGCACATACTGGAAGCAGGCTAGAGAACAGGTACTCAATGACTTCGTGTCTCCTGAATATAAATCTCACTTTATCGCGTTTGAGGACAGTGTGATTGGGACATTATTTAAGCTGGATACATCCACAAATAATCGAATTGCTCAGATTATGGAATTTTTCAATCTGACAAAAGACATCAATCCTCAAGCAGTGGAAACAAATAAAACGGATATATCTGTGGGCTTGCAGCTGCGAACCAAATTTACTGAAATTTTGGAAAAAATGAGCATAACGAAGGCTACCTATACTGTTGATGGAAAAGCAGTAGAAGTGGCTTTGGATCATGATGTTGTCACAGACACATTCACAAAAAGTTTTAACGGATTCAGGTTTACGCAAGATGCGCCCGACGAAGTCGTGAGATTTACCTCTGTAGCAAACCAGATCGCTACTCCTTCGGATGGCCTTCCAGATCCATCAGTGATCAATGGGGGATATGTATACATGGGGGTTTCAGGTGACGCCATGTGGCTCCGTCTGCCAAAAGAATTTACACAAAGTGTCTACATTGGGTCAGAACTCTTGAGAAACGAAGTTGCCTATCAAATCCGACCTGGTGATGTACTCACCTTCGAACGAGCGCCGCATGATGCAGCTGCACATCAATATATCGTGACGGTATCACACGATGCTTCCAGTGAGATAGGGTTTGAACCTGTTGGTAGGGTCCAACCTGTCGAATACCCAAAAAAACAGGTGCCTACATCCGGGGAATGGACAGAAGCTCTGAACGTGGAAGCCGAAAACTACTACCGCATGCGGGGTAAACTGGCGCTGGCTGCAGAGGGGGACAGCGTGATGCTAAAAGGAATGCCAAAAGCGGGTGGTGATGCCATAGAACGGCGGCTTTCACTCTATACTTCGCACACGGATTTCAAAGCAATACTTGCAGCATTTGATACCACACAATCGTTGGAAATCATAGTCGGGGATCAACAGGTGGGGACAATTAGTACGTCTCCGGCAGACCTATATACTGCAAATATAGAGCCCGGCATGTATACGACGAACAGAACGTCTTCGCATATATCTCCTATGAGCGCTCCGACAGTCGTAAAAGATGAATCCGCATCATCCGGCCAAACTACCCGTATTTCTTCAAAACGACTGGTTTCATCGTACGAACGAGCCCGGGATTATGAAATTTCAAAGATATTCCTGCGTGTCCTGGGTCTGAGCGAATCAAGTAACAAACGACTATATGATGCTGCAGCCAGAACGTTAGTCGAATCAAAATCTCTGCAAGAGATCTTTATATTCTTTAAGCGCAGTCTATTGGACCATGATGAAATGGTTGAATTGCCGAATATTGAACTCAGTCAGAATACAGACGTGAGTATTATAAAAAAACTTGAACAGGAGTATACGGTACGTTCACAGCAGCGCATTTGGGGACAGGATGCCATCTCAATGCTTTCCGGGTTAGGAGGAAAGCTTATAGGAACAGTATATCTGCGCGAGTTAGACGGATTGGCTGTAAGCGGAAATAGCCCGGAATCTCAGTTGGTTCTCCGTGCCCGGGCATACGTAATGCAAAAGGTATTGAAGGAAAATAAAGGTGCCCTCACAAATTTTGAGGTCGTGAGAGTTTCTGCAAATAGATATGCAATTGTTTCGTTTGATGAATCGTTCACCTATCCGGAGTTGGAAAAATTATTTAATAAAACAGAATATAAAAATCTGGATGCTGTACTCCCGGGTAAATCAGGTATAGCGATATCACCTGTTCAGCCAATTATCACGGAGCCGGATGAATTTTTGACGGCGCTCTTTGCCCCCGAACAGTACGAGCGCGGGTTGCTTACAAAGGATGGAGCCGTACAAATCCCAGCAAATAATCCGTTGTATAAAAATCTGGTGACACACTATGGTTCTTTGGATACTCTGCTTCGGGGTGTAATAGAAGAGGATGCACTACCGGCAGCAGGTCCTGAGTTTATTGACAGAATTCGTTCGCTATTGGTTCACTTGGTTGTTGAAGATGCGGTTGTGGAAACCTCTCTTGAGATAGAAAAAGAAAATCAGAAATTTGCGGATGATCCATCATACTCCTATACCGTGTATCCTGACGCGTCTGATGCCCTTGAAGATGCGGTTCGCACATTTGAGAAGGTGTCTGTAATTCGTATAGATGATCCGTCTCTAGGGTTAGCGTATACGCACGAATCCAAAAAAGTGGCGGATGAAATGTTGAAAGATATGCTGCGCAAAATAAACGATGTTGCCACCAGAAAACTGTTATTCAAAAATATTATAATCTATCATCCTCCCGGAACGAGTGAATTCTACCTGTTTGCACAGTCAACGTTTCCATTTAATAAAAATGAGGTTTCCACGCATCTGCAATCGGTGTTCGGCAATTCTGCCAAGGCATACACTCCATCCGGTTCAGAACGATCTTACCTGCGTATTCCTGTTGTAGCTATGCAGCCGATTCCGACTGAGGATGGCCGTCCGTTGTTGGAGACATTTTTAGATGTAAAAGCCACACTGGACGATGAAATAGGTCTTCGCACCAGGCAGCAGATTCGAAAAGCGCTCACAAATAATTTTCAGGAGGTGGAGCCATGGAAGTGGAGTTGGTTTAGAGAATTACTTCGGGATACACCTTCACTTGTAAAGCAATTCAATCCGAATACTGAATCTCCTCAGGAGTATACGGACGTATTCATGCGCGCGATTTTGACATCTGAATCTAGTGAGGATAAAGCGCTTGATATGGTCCTTGGGGATAAGGAAAATGACAACTGGTCAATAGCGTATCAGATAGATAATCATCATAAAGGGAGTGTTACAAAATTGGAGCGATTTTTAATGCCCGTTCTTGAGCGGTTATTTGGAAAAAGTAAATATAAGCTAAATGCTAACCGGATAGATGACACTGAGATGAATGGGTTCGAAGCCGAAATGAACGCAGCTACCCCACCTTTGATTGGTCGCACAGCAGACAGAGTAATTACAGAATTTGTGGCACAGGATGATGTGAATATAGAGCCGTCAAGGGCACTTTCTGCCCTGGTGACACTCGGATTCTCACAAGATATGTATCTGCATGAATTCCCCCAGCAATGGATATTGAACATGGACTTTACGCAAAAAGGTCATCCGCCGGTATCAAAGAAAACAGAACAAAATGTCGTTGTTGGAGTATATGCAAAATCCACCAAATCCTGGAAAACGGTGAATATACCATATTCGATGTTAACGAAGTTATTCGAATCATTTGATGCCGCCACACCTGAATCACTCGTGAGCATCCAATCACAATTAGATGCCTATATACGGGCTGAATTATCCTCTGCAGTAGCATCCACAAAAGCACCAAAGCATATATCATTTGCGTATTGGGACGATCCTTCAACCCAGGGGGAAGCCCAGCGCGATTGGGTCGCGAGGACTGGTGCGCCGATAGTGGTAGGAAAAGATGCGAAGGGTTGGCCAATGGTGGCCAATGACCATATCATCGCTCATGGGTATTATGCAAACAGAATGATGCGAGATCTCAAATCTGCGCTCGGCGTTGTGGGGGATATCTCTACGCTTCGAAATAGACCATATATCCAGGATGATACACGGTATAAAAATACCATTTTCATAGACGAGGTTCCCGGAGGAGCAATTGACTTTTATGCGGCAACAATTGCGATGGCCGCAGCGTCCAGGATCGGCGGGAGAACCGCCGTGTCTACCATGGTGGGAGTACCGGGTCTGGATAAAGACAATAAATTGACGCTGACGAAAAACGGTCAGGTGGTTCCGGTCGCTATTTCTGCCCTTCGACAAGTTTCCAGACAGGAACTTCAGAATTTGATCACTGAAGGGAGAGCCGGAAAAAGCCTCTTACAGAGGATATATACAGCATATCGAGGGAAGATACCATCGTGGATGGAGTGGTTCTTTACCAATATTGTGATGGCTTCGCCGTTTATTAACGGCACCCAAGGAATTTTGAGAGGACCGCTCCTGACAAATATTAGTGACAAGTACGATGGAGTTCCGCACGGGTTAACCACTATCAATCAGACCGGTGATTATGCCTTTAACATGGCAATAATGACCGATACAACGAATGGAACAGCATTTATTACATCCAATGGTTTCGGAAATCCGGAAATCGCGGCACGTACCCGGGAAGCTTTTGCCAAGTACTATAATCTGGTGAAAAATGGAGAATCGTTTGAGTGGCCGACACCGATTCCGTGGTACCAACGAGCTGGTGAATGGATCTTATGGCAGCTCGAACGTCTCGCAAGTGTATATACCGGTCCATATGTTCATGACAGGCCCTGGCCTGCGCTATTTGCCATACCAAAGACAGCACATACATTGATCACTGTTGATCCGATCGCTGAAACCGAAACAATAAGCGATCTAAAAGCTCTGCCATTGTATGTTGTAAACCGAATGGACGCATCAGGGAAAATAAATATTGTTATCCAGAAAACCGGCACTGAGACACAGCCGGTGGCGATAAATGGACAGATCGTGAACAGCGCTGTCACGCTATTTCCCGGAGATACAATTTCCTTTGGCGATTCCGATCAGTATAGAGTGAGAGTGGATAGCAGCTCTGGTATCGTATTTGAACACACGAAAACAGGGGCGCAAATCCGTCCAAGAGGCATTGTCAGCGGAATTCCCAGTGATGGGGATTATCTCAATCAGCCTACACGAACAGCCTATCTGAGCGTCTCCAATACCACCCAGACGAACTTGAAACGTGTCATTTCTCGGTATCATCCGGAAATACCATACCAGCTTCTGATGATCCAACGGGAGGTACCGCGGGATTCCACAGCGATACCATTGGTGGCGCTTGCGGCAGGAAAAGACTTTGATATAGTAAGCGGTGAAGCACCGTTCATCGTCTCGTATCAGGGTGTACCGATAGGCAGAATGACCCGGTACGGTAACAAAATAGAACTTATATTCGAAGGGTCATCCGCGCTGCAGAGTGCAAACCTAGACGCATCATCAATGCAGGCTGAAGCTGAAAATGAGGCAATCTCGTCGGATCCCAGCACATATCCGGTATCTGGTGCTCTGTTGCCAAAATCCGAAAAGACGCAGGTCGTTTCATTGGATAAAATTCCCGGTGTAACAATTTCTATTACGGACGAGACGTTATTACTCTCTGACCCCGAAAACAGTATTTCTCTGGTAATGACGATACCGAATGCGGACAAAATTAGAGAAAATGGCATTATTCCTGAATCTATCCTGGAATATGTGGTCGAAAATTACTATTTTCATTTACTTACAGAATCCCGTAAATCAGATGCCGGTGGAACACCTCTTATCGCACAGCGCATAATAGAATTACAATACCGTATTGATACTGCTGCGGATCCAGATATACGAGGAATGCTGGATGATATAAAAATTATAGCAACATATCCTGATCCATTGGCATCATCACCGACAGTCATAACCATAGAAATCGGGTATCAGCCGGGTGAAACAGGTTTGCTGCGTGTTGATCGTCAGGGTGTACAACGCGTACAACCGCCTGTGAGTGAAAAAGGGGAGCCTGCTGAAGCCGTGCGTGTGAGAAAGGTTCAAATGTCTAATGCATGGTTTGCCATTGCGTCCCCATCATTATCATCTCGTTTGGCTGATGAGTTGAAAAAAATATTTGCAACAGTTGCGGGAGTTGAGGATCCGCAGGAAGCAGTAACCCGAGCACTGCTGTACGCGCCTTCTCAAGCTCAAGACATAGCTTTGGCGATGCTGCGGCCTTCCGGAACTAATTCGATAGTGCCTGGTGGAGCTACAAATATGACATTTGTAAACGAGACACTTGATTCAACACCTGCAAACCCGGCGGAACGTGAACGCCGTATTGATAACTTTGTGAACCGAGCATTATTGCATATACGATCTTTTGAGAAGCGGACAGGGGCACAGGCTGTGAAGTATTGGTACTCCATGAATGAAGTGGGGGAGTATGTGTTTGCCACAGACAATACTGATGCATCGATAAAACAACTGCTTCGTGACGCAATAGTAAAGATAAACGATACTATCGGCAAAAAGCCGACAATACATATTGGACTGGATGTAGCAGGTTCAAATGAGTATCCTGTCCTCATATCACTGGAACAGGAAAAAGACCCCGTAGTAAGAAAAAATATCTTGCCTACAATAAAAATCACGTTTAAACACTTATCAACCACTACACTAAAATCATCAGCAACTGTGGATTCGTGCACGACACCAAGGGTTTCGTTCCGATTGCTCTCTACTGTGTTTGCTCAATCAAATACAGGTTGTATTTATCTATACTCAGGAAAACCATATTATTCTCCGGATGGAAACAAGCTTGGAGAAATGCCATCCTCAGGTATATTTTTTGAAAAGGGAAGTATACTGCCTCATTTTTTCAACGGTTCTGACAAGATAATATTCGGCAATACTGCGACGATAACCGTATGGAGTCTGCGAGGTAGGCAGGATATCAAGGGATCAGACATCATGCCGATTATAGAAGAGATCCAACCCGTATCAGAAGGGGCACAATCAGGCACTGTAATGACCGCTATGCAAGATTTCTGGGGTGGGATTGTAAAGAGTGCAAATGCGTTTATAACAATCCTCAGAAACGGTGTGAAGGCTTTGGTTGCCAACGGCTTGATGGGTATATATCGGGCGTTTAAAGATACTCCAAATTACTGCGCGGTGTAAGTGGAAAAAGGTAATGTATCTAATTCCGCAGTATTATATGTGCTTTTTTCTGCTTCAAACTATATAAAACCTACAGAATATGCTTAGGTATATACGTCGTGGTTATGGTGTGATATTCAGATGCCTGAAGAAGCGACTATCTATCCGTGAGAAAATTGGGGGTGATTGCGCAGAGTGTTACATAGATATATACAAAAAGATATATTTGTATATTTTTTGATTAGCATACATACTTAATTGTTATAATTAGATATGGGTGTTTTGACTAAAAATATCCATTTTTTTGTGTTTTGGAACACACTATTTCCACCAACGAAACAGTCAAATTCTACATTCTATTATAATAATCATTGCAAGATTTCACGGGACTGTGCATACTGATAATTGAGGCTAAGAATCGTTCATCCCGCCTCGCGGGATGAATACAAATCTTTGTGCCGCATCGACAAAAAAATTAAAGAAACATGATGCGGTCTGTTTTATGGCTCGATTTTCTGTGGAATTATTACACCGTTACTACAAAAAGAGTTCCTACTTCACAGTATCTATCGTGCGCATTTTTCAGGACAAACTCCACAGACGTACTATCATGGGCTCAGCAGGGGGCATAGTATCGGGATTTCTGATCTCATTTGCCATTGCCACAAGGCTCACCACTCCGTGTTCGCCGGTAGGCAGCGTCATCCATTCAGTGCGATTAGTTCCCAAAGTATTTGCCGAGGATCCGCTGCAGTGCAAAGTGCTAACTGAGGAAGATAAGGCTGCAGCTTCTGTGGAAGAGCAATCGGTATCGAGTGTTATCTCGACGGTCGCGGAAGAATCCGTGAATGCTCCATGGAGCACAGTGGCAAGATGGCGCGGAAAAGCTCAATTGTGGTGGCAGTTCCGGCGAGCAGGAATAGGGCATAGATACAGTAGTTTTGCTAAACGACTCGATGGGTCCGGAAACCCTGCCGTAGCAAATAAACAGGCAATTGAATTGGTGCAAAAACTACAAATAGTGTTTTCGGGGAATTCAGTGGATATAAACACGACCATAGGAGACATGCTCAGCAGTCCGAGCTCTATAGATGACCTCCTTGTGGGAGTTCCACTCATAATTGATGAACTGCTTCCGGATCAGGAGAACTTTCCAACAAAGAGAGCATCATATGTCAACGTCATACTCTCGAATCTGTATAGAGTGAGCGATTTTCGAGAGAGAGCTTCGAAATTCCGGGAGTATATGGAGATCGCATCTACACTCGGTGGCCGGATGGAGGAACGAGTATCACTCTTATCTGCTATTTGGAACGGCCCGCAGGAAACAGCATATATTTTAGCGCTCAGAGGCGTCGGAGCAAAATTCGATACGATAGCACGATCAAAACAGGACAGTGATAGAGAGTATTTTATAGATATTTTTACCAATGTAGCACTACGGACGAAATCAGTAGAACAACTCGGTCTCATACACACATTACTAGAAGAATATGCCGAACTAATCTCCCGCACTAGTAACCCGGATGAATCGGCTATACAAGATATTGTCAAGCAGGTTCAAAAAACGAATGGGAATGAAGCCCTCGCACAGTTACTCAATACACTGTCTTCATATGATAAAAAATCCACTCAGTATCCTGTTATTTTTGAGGCGATTTTAGGAGGAATTGGTAATCCTCAGTATTTGGAAAAGATTCTCGTGCATCTTCCTGTACTTATGAATCTATGGAGCAAAGACATAACTCCGGGAATATTCAGGAAAATACTTGGGTTTAAACCGTACGGGGATATTGTGACGAATTTTTCCGAACGGGTACAACTATTGGAAGCATTATACAAAAAGGGGGTATCGGCGAATGATGCCTATGTCTTGACCGAAAATTTTCTGGATAGATATAGAACAGAGAGACAGACCTTAGCGGATGTTCCAACTATGATTGCCAATACGAATGGAACTCCCGATATCATTCAAATTATTATCAGTAAATTATCAAATAGCGTACCGTTGGATACCACTTCAGTAAGAGAATCATTTACCAGAATGTCAACATTACTTGGGCTCATGAATACGCTTCAATTGTCTGGTGAATCACTCAATGGGAAAACAGACACATCATATATCCAAAATCTACTCTTTATTTACAGCAAATCCAGCCAGGGTCAATCTAATCTGGAAAAAATTCTTACAGCATATGCCGCATATGACACTGTTGATGTGAGTACTTTGGAGCATATGATCATGTCGTTCGGATCAGACGAAACGGATGCAAAAGTTATCCAAACCGTCATTGGATTTATAGATGCGACAAAAAGTATGGATAATTTGAACTTTATAGTGGGTTCGAGCTTATTTCGGAAATATATAGCTGATCTATCAGAAAAACCCAATGCTATCAAAAATTTGAAAGATGCTATCCGAATCCTTCAGAGCATCCCTGGTATGACAAACAAAAAAATAGCTGACTTACTCATCTCATACCGAGTGGGATTTGAATATGGATATATGCCGTTTGTATGGGATGAGGGAGATACAAAAAAAACCGTCGCGTTGTTGAATCAGATTAATGATAACCCTATACACTGGAAAGAAATTTTTGTCATCCCGAATTCGGACAAAATACTGAACATTGTTGAGGCCTTTGTCCAAAGTGGCGGGAAAGAAATATATGAGCTGCAACAGATGCTCGCCTTCGTGAAAGAAGCGGGATTTGATAAAACTACTATCGGCCCCAATACAGCATTACTTTCCAATGCAATACTTGAAGAATTTCCTGAATTTGTCAGATCTATTGTAGGGGCAAAAGTATATTACGGCGGATTATTCAGATCATTGGGAGAAGAAAATACCCTTAGGCTTTTACAGCGAAAAGGTGCCATGAGCGCTTTGGCGAAAATCATCGCTGTTATAAAAGACGATACGTTATTAAACGAGAACATCGCAAAGCTTATTCCCCTTGTAGCACTCGAAAAATCACTTCTGAACAGTGGGATTAAATTTCATGACGGAGATCTTACTAACATCATGCGCGCGCTTAATGATCGTTTTGATATAGTAGGCGCATCTGAGAGGGTCAAGTTTTTTATCTTGGACATGACTGATGATCAAGGGAATTATCCGCCAATTCCTCCGGATACATGGAAAATGCTCTCGAATTATTTGGGAGTTTTTCCACAGATGACACAAGACGATAAAGAGACCATGAAAGCAGCGCTGCAAGCAGAGTCTTTTAGAGGGTCATGGATTCAAGAATTTATTTATACTCATATCACTACGGCCACTGAACAGCTCAAAAAAACGGAGAATATCGATCATGCGATTTTCGCCACAATTGTTATAGAGAGTAAAGAATCAGAATTTATTAAGCTTGCTCCCTCTATCCTTGAAACATTTAACTTTACCGATGAAATGCTTGCAGATGCAACTCCCCGTATGCAGTTTTTGTGGAAGAGTTATCGGAATAATCCTGACCTTCGGGAGTTCGTGCAGTTGATGGGAACAAAGCTGTTTCAGGCAGATGACGACTTTCAATTTTGGCGATCTTATTTGTTTAATTTTCAATCGCCCGATCCAGTGACGAGTAGGGTGATGGGTGAGCGATTAGCCACATACTTAAACGAAAATTTCTCAAATGATGAAATAGCATTTCAGAATAAGGTAGATATGATAGCAAAAATGCAATTGCTGCATCTGAAAGAGCAGCTCGCGAAACCACAATTTCAAACCGTAACAGATGACAACTGGTTGGCACTCTTTACCGCTGTGGCTGCAATGCACGATGTGGAAGAAGCAGAGGGGTATGAGTTCACTGAAGAAGATTTTAAGTTCGTTGATGCCCTGTCTAATCAAAAAGACCTTCGTGATTTTGTTATTGAGAAATTACTGACAACGTGGAGCGAGTATCTTCACGCTGGAATCGAAACCTCAGGAACACCATTTGAGCTGGTATTTTTGCCTCATCTCATAGATGCGGCCGGTGGCGTAGCATTTTTTAGTCAAATAGAGGCGCTAAGCCAGTTTATAGGAGCATTTAATGATGCCGTTCATTCTCCCACAACGCTTCCTGTCACTATAAATGCGCTGTTTCAGGGGGTGGCCTCAGTGGAAGAGAGAATGACCAAGGAAAAATGGAGCGGAGATGAACGGGCAGAATTTTATACGATTTCTAAGGATGTGTTACGGGCGGCACCGAGTCTATTTGGAGATTTTCTCTCTCTCATTCAGACGATGTCACCAAAGGATTTTAAACGTTTTGCAAAAGAAATTTACCCATTATATAAAGCAAAATTGGCGCTGAGCGAAACATATAACAGATCCGGTGAACAAACTCCAAATACGACGGCACTGTTAAATATAAGAAAAGATATACGCGAGTTTCAATCAAACTATAAATCAACACCTGATTTGTTCTCAACTCATAGGAAGAAGATATTATCGGACATTCAATCATTGTTTAAAGATAAGTTCGGTATTATCAAGGCTCCCGAAGTATTTAATGAGGAGCAGACACGGTCAATCGTGAATATGTCATTGTATTTGGCATTTCTACACTCAGAGTCAAAGACAGTGTTGTCGGAGGATCAGAACCAGGAGCTCATAGGATATTATCTCGCCCTCATGATTAACGGGAAATGGCTAGAGTTTCGTAAAGGGCAATATATCGATCCCAAAGAGTATTTAGTGGCAGAAAAGGCAAAGAACGTTGATGAAGCGCTGCAAAACAGGCAAAAAATGCCTGCAGTGACTCCTGAAGATGCGGGATTGTCTGCGAAAGAATTTGCAACTGTAATGGAAATTCTTCAACAAGATGCTTCAGAACAACGGTTAGGGAATGTTCTGACAGTGGATTATAAGCTCACAGACATCATCGGATCCCTTGTGAATTTGCAGGATCCTGAGGCCTATGCAAGTAAGCAGGATAAGTTGCTTATAAGCCTGTTAAATCGATATCCCACCGCTCTAGTGACAAAGGTGATTACCCACGCAATCCAAATGAAGCTTAAGGGAACATCAGCAATGGTGTTTGCAGATGGCGAACTACAGCAGCGTGAAGCAATTCTGAGGGAGATTGAGCGGATTTTGCAGGAATCGGGTTTGGAGAATACAGTCCAGAATCTTACCAAAGTATTCCAGGTAAATATGAAGCCACTCATTACTATCGCAAGCATGAGCCAGTATGTGGATGAGCTCAATGTTTCGGATGAAATAGGGCGGCTTCGGGGATTGCTTATACCCTCTCAGCAGGTGGTCAGCATCTTTTCGAAATTGGGGGAAGAATTTAAGAGTGACTCAGGAGCATATGCACTCACAGAAGATCTGGAGCGCCTGCAAGATATATTGGACAAAAATTCGGGTAAGATTGGTGAAGATGATCTTGCCGCAGCAAATGCATACCTCTCTGAGGCCAGAGCCCAGACGGTCAAACTTTTGGATATTTACAACAAGCTTCACGATAAATATCTCTCGCTATCCATATTAAAACCATCAGAAAAAGAAGACGAGCAACAGGCAATACAAGCACGTTTTGGAAATATCATTCGCATACTTTCCTATATGGACGATATATTTGAGAGCGGATCTACATCCAGAATTTTTACGAGCACATTTACCAACAATATAAATGATATTGCCGAAAACATGCGAGAGTGTCTCGCTATGAACAGTTCCTGCGGATCGGGTATCAACAATGATACGGATCTGACGATGGGGGACGGGAATATGTTCTTTATATACAGCAAGGTGAGGAAACAGCTCCGTGGAAGCATCACAGACCAATTGGTGTATCTCGAGCCGGTCACATATCCGGATGGCACAAAAGGTATCGCATTTATATTGGATAGGCCGTATGGTTCAGTAACAAGTGATGTATTGGAAAACCATGTTCAGGTACTGATCAAAAAAGTCACGGAGATAAAAAAAAGCATTCCAGGAATAAAATTATCGATCATTGTTCCTGAGTCTACGCTGACAACGGCAAAAACGAGCAAAGAATCTCTAGAGACTTCATTGAAAGCTGCCAACGATAATGATGTTACGGTCTCTGATATGTCTGAGATTAGCGTCACGATTCGAGATTCGGCTTTAGGTGACCACTATATCGAATTTGTTCCCGGAAATTATGGCAGGATTAAGGGAGAATTTCAGTTTAATGGCGTAGTGGTTGCTCATACCGGATCTCTACTGGGCACACCTATAGAAGAGTCTGCGCAGGAATGGATAGATGGGCAGACAGAAGGCTGTGAAGAACAGGCAAGAATACCATTGGTAACCGTCTACGCGGCAGACAAACAAGGAAAAGTGTGTAGCGTAATTGGGTGGATGCTGCAAAAAACAGGTATGACGGGTGAAATGCCAAATAAAACCGTAGTCGGGAAACTTCAATCATGGGTGCGTCAGCTGTCTCTGCCTGCCCCGGAAAAAGAAAAACTGCGAATCGAGTCGCTCCGTATAAAGCTTAAGGATCAAATAACAAAAGATTACCAAAGTGTCGACGTATCGGGAATACTTACACAGCTGGAAACAGCTTCACCTCAAAAAATTCAAGCCGTTAATTTTATGTATAAGGCAGGCGACGGTAACAAAATTTCCCGAATTTCTGCTATAGAAAATATACTTAATCCAACATTTACTGAGGTTGGAAATTTACTGCGCATACTAAATCTAATCGGTGGCAGTATAACGTACAGTCCAAACGCTGTTCTCTTGCTGAGTGAATCAAACGTAAGGACGAAAATCTCAGCAAGCCTTATCGATAGGTTTGTAGTTAATTCCCCAATTCGAAGTTCATTTCTTTTAAAACTCCTTAGAAGTAATGGTACGTGGGCATTAGATCTTCTGAACAAGTTGGCCAGATGGGATCCAGCGGCTCTCCAGTCCCTCTATAAGGTTATTCAGACATATAAAGGGAAGATAGATAAATCTAGTTTGGAACTAGTAACGCTGCCAGTAGATCTGTATGACATTCCTACAATAGAGGCGATTGCTGCGATGACTCAATCATTTGGAGATCTTTTAAAAGGCATTGAATTTAACCAGTATATGATGACATTCAGACACGCTAATCCTGACACGATTGGCTATGTGCATAAATATCTGCGAAAAAAAGCGGCTGATATGAATTTCGATGAGCGCGAAAATATGTTCCGTGAGGATCGAAATATAATCGCTACATATGGCAAACTGCTTGCGAGTGATACGTCAATACAGCTGAGCGCTGATGAACGGGAATTTTGGGAACTGTTTAACCAAACCAAAGTCAAATCCGCAAAGATTCAACGCATTTTCTTTGACCGGATTGCCAAAGGAGAAAAGATTTCAAAAACCCTGATAGGTGAGTATAGGGTATATATGGATCTGTTTGATCAAATCGGGAATAGTCCTTCCAAAGAGCTCCGTAGGCTTCAGCTGCAGATATTGGACCTCCTTAAAGACGCGAAAGACCCGAGAGCGGATTTTGAGAAGATTCGAAGTATATTTGAAGAAAATAATATCCCGTATTTTGCAAAATTATTCCGAGTTTTTGAAATATTGTATACCGATGACGTCCTCTCGAAAATGTTCAAAGAGTCCGAGAATATAAGTCCAGTGTTAAAGAACGCAAACTCGCCACTGGCCAAACGACAGATAATCTATCGTGATTTACTTCGGTCTACCGTACGTTCCGGAAACTTTGAATTGGATCAATATATTACTCATTTGCGTACTGGCTCAGATTTGGCGGATAGGTTTATGAAGGGTGAAATACTAAACCCCCAGCAGCGGTCAAATCTGGAATTATTTTTAGTACGCGGTGATGTACTCTATCGTACCTCTCTGCTTGGAAGAGGTACCAAGAAGCAGATGGAAGTAAAAAGACTCTCCGAGGACTCGTATGTCCGTGAACAGATACGCCGTCTCTACGCAGATTATCGGGTATCCGAGGGCCAGACATTAGTCGGAAGAATTTCACAGATGTTTTTACTGCAAACTGGGTATGGTTCTCTGGACGAGTTGCAAACCGAGCTGTCATCGGTTCGAAAAACAGCAGATGAGCGAAATAGAATTGCAGTACGCGCCGGGTTCGGAAAAATCTCTATGTCTGCGGGAGATTTGCTCAAAGGAGTGTTCCCGATTAGTAAAGAAAACGCCATTACTATATTTTCAATAGAAAACCTTCTGCAGGGTGGTCTTAGGGCTCGAGAGCTCATGGGGGGGGATAGTGGTACTGATTCAACCCCTCTGGATACAGACTTTTCCCAGATTTTACCATCGGAATCATCAAAATCATTCAGAGGCAAACTGAAAAATTCAATAGCAAACGAGTATGGAGAACTTATTCTGCTAGTCAGAAATAGAGATCAGTTTTATCTTGAGAATGGAGCAGCAAATGAAACTGAGAGTATACGAAAATACGGCCTGATAAATGGGCCTATAAATGAGCATCATGTGGGTGTACGGTCAGCGCTTCCGATGAGCGAAGTTGATGCCATCATAGCGAAAAAAACTATACGAGCAAATGAGCCATTTATGGAAACCCTCTACATGTCTATCGCAAAAAATGGGTATTACGTGCCGGTTGTAGATGAAGATGGAACCGTATTATATACACCCGAGATGTATGATGTACGACGCGAAGCATTTGAAGGTGTTCAGGAATTTGCAGGCGGGAAGTTTCAGGCAATGCTCATACCCCCGTCTGACCCTATCGCAGCGGATATCCAGGAAATCATCCCAAACATAAATGCGGATAGTGACATTGTGTCGAAGCTTGATGCCGATGTGCGAACTGTTATCCAAAAGACATTGAATGACATGGGCATTGGTATGGCGGTAGAGCAAAAAGATACACAAGTGCACCTCGCACAGCTTGCAAATATAGGCTCTTCAGGACGGCATACCAATGTCATAGGTGATTATGATTTTGACTTCTCTCTAAGCGTAAATGCAAAAGATTTTGAACGTGCAAGTCAGATAGCCACCGCCCTCAAAGCTGCGTTTCCTCATGAATCGGAAGTGGCAGCCGGTGGGGGAGACGAACAGCTCCAAGTACGCCTGAAGAGTGTTAAAGTTGGAGATCGCACGATAGATCTGGATATTGGTATAACAACACGTGAAGATCAGGCCTTGTTCGCGTCCAATAACGCTGTGATAAGCAGGTTAGATTCACTTGAGGAATCTAAACGTGCAGAGGTGATTGCAAATATATTGCTTGCGAAGAAACTGCTAAAAGAGGGTCATGCATATAAGAAATTTGATGATTTTGGAGATGGAGGGCTTGGAGGGATTGGAGTAGAGAATTGGATACTACATAACCACGGAAATATTCGTGAGGCATTCCAGACTTTTTATGACATAGCCCACTCGGGACGAAATGGAAAGCTCATTTCCCTTAATGAATTTAAAAAGAAGTATCCACTGTATGATCCGGGAGTAAATTTTAGAACCAAAGGGTTTGACAATTACGTTACGCTACTCACCGGCAAAGGCTACGAAAAAATGCTTACTGTGATAGAACAGTATCTGAAAAAAACTGACAAGAAACTAAACCCGCAATCTCTCGCTCCGACACCACAAGCTGTTTCAACAGAAAACGCGCCGACCGAAGATCCAATAACTGAGTACCCGGATGAACCGGAGACAGAAGAGCCTCTTGGGAAAGCGTTTTCAGATGCGAAAAAAACAAAAGTCATATCACGGTTGCAAGAAATGGAGAAAGAACAAGCATTTCAAACAGGTGGCATGGGAGTTGCGAATTTCACGGTGCCGCCGCTATCCAGTTTACGAGTATTCGGTTCGGGAGCAACGGGTGCCGTCTTTGCTTGGGAGAATGGGCCATCACCAACTGCATTGGCAGTAAAGTTTTTCGATCCGGATATACTCAGCAAGAACCCAAATCTGCCGCAGGATACAGCCGCGTTTATATCAAAAGCCAGAGAAACACTTGATGGGAAATTGCTCTATTACGAAGTGGTTGGATACGTCTACTGGAAAGGGAAGCCGGTAGGAATACTGCAAAAAGCAATAGTTGGTGGAGCGTTAGGTGAATATTTTGCTGACAGCGATTACTACTACCTCATCCCTCCTGATGTTGAAGAACAGGCATATAAGAGGGTCTTAGCACTGCAAAAGCGTGGACTTCCGCACAATGATATCTATAAACCCAATATCATTTTGGAAGGTGATCCTATTCCAAACGTGACGGTGGATGGTAAAAAGGTATTGGTCGTCGAAAATATAGTTCTTGCAGATCCATTTATCACAGCAGGGGATCGTTATTACCAGCAAAAACTATTTGCGAGTGGTGAAATGAAGCAACGAGCTGATGGAGCGAAAGTGCGTCGCGGACGTCGAACAGATGATCGGGCGTTTCCCTACAGTATTGCAAAATTGAACACAGCTGCGATTGATGCCATCCGCGCATCTGGGCAAGCAGATATTCTGAAGGATTTGTCCTACGATGTGGCACACGTGCAGGCACAAAAAGCCTTGCTTGCGCGCGAGGAATCCGTACAGGCCAATGATGGAAAAACAGCTGTAGAAACAGACTGTGGTCCACAAGACTCATTCCGTTTCCTACCTCAGGTGTTTGCGGCGGGAGCGCCATGTATAGTACTGAACGTTGGTGCGGATCCTGTGGAGACGGTTAAGGCTGGTCCTGAGGGAAAGCCAGTTCCGTCGACGCCATCACAAATAATGCCTGGATCCACATTTATGATAGGGACATTCGAATCACTCAAAAGTGTCAAAGAAGGAACCCGTTCTGTAGGGAAACAAATCAAGAATATTCCGTCCACGCAATACGTCAAAGTGTTTCCTCCAAAAGGAGCGAAAGACGCAAAGGGACGTCAAATTCAACCATTTATTGTAGATGTTCCAACTATTTATGAAAAACAGGTACAGCGAATCACCCAGCTTCCTGCTGTTACTGCGAGTCAGGCAATTGTAACGGAAACGATAACACCACCGTCAGTATCGTTTATAACTTCAGAGCGATTTAAGGAAGATGATGATAGTGTTTGGCTCGTGAAAGCAACGAAAGACGGTATGTTGCAAGCAGATGAATACATGAATCGGGTTCAAAGCGCATATAAGGAGGCTTCGAAAAAAGGATTTGCTGTCCCTGCGATATCCAAAATCGCTCCGGGTCAATGGAAAGTGGTATATACAAAGCAGAAAAATGCGGTTTCTGATCAATTGCTTGGTGCATTAGAGCGTCTGAGAAGCATTGAGATTCAAAATGAGGACCAATACCGTTCGGATCGATTTGATGCGTTATCCAAAAGCGTACAGGCTCTATTTGAATTGGAATCTGTGCTGATGAACTCAGGATTACTACTTAGTATTGAAGCAGACTCCTCTCAATATTCTCTGCCAGAGCCTGCGGTATCGAGTTCTATAGACTCGAGTAAACGAATAGATCTCCTCTTGCTGGCGTTAAAACATGTGAGTAATTATCGGGAAAGCGCCCCCGTTGTGTACACCATGCGTGTCCTTGAGCAGCTGAAGCAATCACCGCATTCAGGGCAACAATTTCTATCAGTCCTTGCTGATGTTGACACGATTCTGTCTGTATATCAGGGTAAAAGGGAAAATAAAACACTGTATCAGATTTTGCAAGATATAGTAGGCAAAGATGAGCTCGATGCGTTAGATATATTTGAAATATTGGAAATGAGAGATGGGAGTGTCGTGCATATGTTGAATAGTCGAGTCAATGCCATTTCATCATTTGCATCCCGAAGAATGCAAATCGCATCGATGATACTTGCAGAGAATATTCCGATGGACAATAGGGTTCAGCGATATTTATCGCTAGGACAAATTTTGACTGCAAGTGATTTCTTGTCCGGATATGCTGTTCAGGGATCTGCATATGCGTTGGAGCTCTCTGCATTTATGAAAACAAACGTTTCTCTGGCTCTGGAAGGGCATGTGTTGGCAGGTGAGATAAGCAGGTCACTGATCTCAGATCAACCTTATGAGCCCAATATTACTCCCTCCATGCTCATAGATCCATCTCAATGGTTTGGTGAGCCCCAAGATGTCCAGTGGACTCGATCGCTCCATCGGTTCATCCAGGCATCTGTGGATTATAAGACAGCTTCGGTTGATGAGAAAAAACAGATATTGCTCGCTGCTGTGGAACTAAAAGACGCGCTCAAAGAAGTTACATTGGATAAACAGATTGCGTTAAACACATGGCTCATGAAGGCATATGGTATAGCATTTGATTCTTTTTCCTGGTTGCATCGTGATCATGCGACACAGCAGTATGCACAGTTCGAACAAGATAAAAAAGCGTTCATATCGGAAATACATACACTGCTAAAATTTGTACGAAATAAAAAGAATTCCCTGGATGCTGAACGGATCATGGCGTTGTTGCCGGAGGGAAGTATTGCCTCAAAATATATCTCTTTTCGTTCATCTGATCAGCTATTTGTTTTTGAGGCCGATGCGGCTGCAATTGCAGTGTTCGAGGATATGAATGACAACCCTGACATGTACGGGTATACGGCAGATGCAAACACATCCGAGATCAGCGCGCACGAACAGTCGCACCATGTTATAGCACAAACACTTGATTTACCGAATTCATACGCGATTGCCATTGATAAAGAGACTCGATCAGTTAATCCGGCGGTAGCAACATTTTCTACACGACCGAATAATCGTATTCAACGATTGCGAGAACAGTTTGCGATTGCTGCATCTGCATTTGGACCAGGTCAACATATGTCTGATCAGGACAAAGTCAATATTATGGATCAATACACCCGTTTTGTACAAGAATTTTCTAAAGGAAGCCCTTCGTTGTCGGACAAAATATTATTGTCCGGATTTGAACAAATGAATGATTTCGCACAAGGAAAACAGTCGGTATCGTGGGAATCGATAGTGGATATATATATGTCGGCAAAATCACTTGAATATTCAAATGAAGCAACCGTAGGAAGATTATTAAGTTCTGAAGTGCTGACTCGCATAGTACGTTTATTTATGAACGAACGATTCCCTCTGGATTTAAAAAAGCAAATGATGGTCATAGCCCTGCCTCAGATTCGTACAATGCTGGCAAAAAATGGTGTGACTGTGGATGTAAATAAACTGTTACGTGACAGTGACGAGCATCCGATCATTCTGGAGTGGATAAAACAATCTGAACGAATACAGGCGGTGATTAAAGAACTAGAGGGTAACGGCACGCAAATTGAGGAAGCGTTAAGTACGTTTGATATTCAGGATATTTTTGAAGCGGTATCTGTATTTGTTACGAACAAAGATCATTTGAGGGGAGTACTCAACGTTGTTGATTCAATATACTGGAAAGAATCATTAACCATCTTGAAAGATATACTGTCTCAAATTCAGGAAGATGCCCCAGCGGTACTGTATGCCGAAATTTCAAGAGAGGATTTTATTTCCTATTATATAGAAACATTGCGGGAACGTGCTATTCCTTATGATTCAAAAGATCTTGCACGCGTGAATGATGCGCTCTCTGGGGTGTTGGGAGATTTATATGACAGAATTCACGGGCAATTCCAACCAATGGGGACAAATCGAATACAACTTATACAAGATGCGACTCTTCGCCGATACGCAAGTGATACCGATGGTGGGTTTGAATCTGAAGTAGAACAGTTTTTGAAGAAAGAACAATCAAATGGAAAAACAGTGTTTGAGGTTAAACGGAAAAACGGTGTCATCCTGGGGCATATCATAGGAACCATCCGAAATTGGAATGAAGAACGGGGAATGGTGGGTGTCTATTTTATCCCCTCAGAAAACGTGCCTGCAACCGAAGGGTGGATCGCCGCATTATCAGCTCTAAAACAAGACGGCATGTCGTTTGTGCGTGTTGCAATAGATAGTCCGAATGCAATTCGAACGTTGTATCGGTTGGGTAACAGTAAGTTAAATTATTGGTATTTCTCACTCCGGAGGCATGCAGCGCGGTATTTATCCCCTGATGGAATCACGCTCTCACTAAATGGCGATACTGATATAGTTGGAAAAACGAATCAGATTTATGATACTAAAAAAAATATTACGTATTCACTGCAATCGGGGGATATGGATTTTGCCTCTCCGGAGAGTATACATACGTACTTTGAGTACATACGAACGACAGGTGATATCCTCCCGGATTATTTTTGGGTAGATGGGAAACCAATAGTAAACGTAACCGCAACGCGTATAATCTCGTTATTTGAATCATTCCCGGAGAACGTAAGTATTTCGATAAATGGTGCTGATAAAAAGCCGATAGATATCATAACGGAACTGCAAAAAGAGCAGTCGTTATCATCATTGAAAGAGAACGTGCGGACCGAAAGAATCCAGTATTATGAGAACATTTTCACTGCATTTGCGGCAGAATGGAATGGCAGGTTTAGTGAGGCACAAAAAGAGCTGGATTCGATGCGATTTCAGGGTGCTACCTATTCTATGTCAGAAAAAGAGCTGTATAGAAGATTTGGCTCAACAATAATCGAAGTGTATATAAAACATGGTGTATTGGACGAATATCTGAGAGAGCCAAAATTATGGTTCACTCGTCGAAGTGGAGTTGAAATTGAAAATGCTGATATACGGGATGCCACACGGGAGGCATCTGTAGAAAGCGGGGCGTTTATACGGGATCATTTCTTCGCATTTGCTATCTCAAACAGACTAAGAAGGATTGCTAAGTTATCCGGATATGATCCGACTGCGCAAGTGTTACCATTAACGCAATATCTGAATGAAGTAGAAAAAGATGGAGGAAATCTACGAGTCATCAATGCCCAAGCAACTGCTGATACAGACTGTGGTCCACAGGCTGGATTTTTCCGCCTATTCCCATCTGTGTTTGCAGCGGGAGATCCATGCAAACTAATCTATTTTGGCTTGCCATTGACACTACAAAGTGGGGAAAAGGTAACGATTCCAAAATCTGGTAGATATTTCCTAGGATGGAACATATTCAAGTGGTACACAATTGATACACAAACAGTAAATCACTTGGAACTTCTCCCGTCATCATCCGTCACATTTTTTGGCGGCGGGCTACTGAAAACTATTCGAGCGCAGGATATTCCAGACACTATAAAGATCGATGGGGAAGATCGATTGTCTACAATCGAACAAAAAATAACCTCATCTATCAGAAATGAAACTCTCACAGAAGAACAATTTGAGGAATTTAAAAAACAACAGGGATATACGTTGGAACAGCCTGGTAGAGGTGGTACATATAAATCGACACTGAGCACCACATATTTATATGTAAAACCTGACCATCTAGTTCAATCTCAACAACAGGCAGTAAATAGTTTGAGGGTACTGCGATATCTGACACAAAAGGGGATAGTCTATCCAAATACACAGTGGTTATTTTATAAAACCAAAAGCGGTGCGTATCAGATTTTTGCTGTCACACGCGCACTGGAGTCAGTCAGCGAGCATTTAGATAAAAACGGAAAAGATGGAAGAGAAACACTGAGTCTTGGCACCATTGATGCAAACGGAATAAGTCTGGATATATCAACGGGAGATACTCATTTTACCAGGTGGATTAAGAAAATTGATCCCGAGTATAATCCTGAAGATACATCTTCTACAAAATTGTCGGCGCTGTTAGATCCGAACGAAGCATCATACAGCAGGAATTGGGCATGGGATGAGAATGGAACACTATATCCAATTGATACGCAGGTACTATCAATAAATACCGATGACGAACAGCAAGCGATAGCGAAATGGGTGGCAGATAATCCTGAGAATGATGGACAAACCCAAGCACAAGCATCAAATATCGCTGTCGCGCCACAGTCGAGAAATACATTTAGAGGGATAGTACGGTTATTTCGTAGGTTTGAAATTTGGGCATGGGCATATCGTACAAGTCTATTCGATCCGATAGCAAGTGCCAAAGTCATACGCAAAATAGATGCGCTTCCTCCCGCTGTTTCAGCAATGATTTATGACGAAGTATTTACCATCTGGAAATCCAATGTAAAAAATATTTTTGATGTGTTTCAGCTGGTGGCATTCTTAGATAATCAGGCCGAATCGACACAATATGTACACACGGTAAATAAACTGCTTTCAAGTGGTATCTCGGTGCCTGTTGTAACAGCAGTAGCGCCAGAGTTTATCGGGTTAACTCAAAAGCAGCAGGATCAGATTTTGCCATATCTTAAAGAATACAGTGATTCAGGAAATCCGGCTGATGTGTTGCCTGAGGTAATGGTGAATGTCAAAGATAACCCTGAGCTACTCAACTTTCTTACAACGAAGTCGAGCGCTTGGAGGAAATATGGATATTTGTATGACTCGTTATTCCAGGCATTCGTACTGAATCCAACTCGTGCTGCCGAGTTAGCTTCATTTGTAGACCAGTGGATAGAAGTTGATGGCGTAAATACCGCAGATCTCTCTCGTTTACTGCGAATCTACGCGAGAATGCCTGAAATGTATCCTACCGCCCCACTTGTGACTGAATGGTTAAAAAAGGGTTGGACAGTAGGAATTGTTGAAGAATTATTAACCCGATTAATTCATAACCCATCGGTAGCACAACTACTCGGTACTGAGATTACCAAGTGGCGTACAACAATACGTTCGTTTATGGATCTCAATGAGTTGTTAAGCCACTTTGAGACGATGAGCCCAGAAGTGGTTCAGTCTATAACGCCGTATATAACCCGATGGATAGAATCTAAGGAAAAAATTGAACGAATTTATACCATACTGAATTTCGTGCGTGAATACCCGCAGCAAACAAAGCAACTATTATCAGTTGTGGATGGTATACCAAATCCTTCCGATCAGGTTTCATTTTTTCTGGACGCTATGAATATGGCTGATATTCTTCCTAGAATTTCCTCACTTCCTTCTTCAGCTCAGCGCGCTGCAATTCAGTGGTTGGCTCAGCAGCCCTACGATATCGTACAACGAGTTATAACAACCAACGATATATCCGCAGAATCATTTGAGGACGTACAAAAACAGATTCAAGCTGCTCGAGCAAGTCGGGTTGAAAAACGAAGGAGTGAGTTGAATATTTTGGGAGCAGAATTTGGTGTTGCAGCGCTAATAAACAGTAAAACTACACCAGAAATATGGGCAAATATAAGCGATGAAGATCTGGAAATTTTTATGGCGTATATGCGGTCAAAAGCATATATAAATCATAAGCTAAAGCCAACCGACGCATACATGAAGTTCAATAATACACCGCATGAATTTGCTGCAATAATCCGGGCAAGTTTACGTATAGCAGATGCGGAAGACTCTTACAAAATTGGTAGCCTTGCAAAGCTTATTGCGAATATTCCGGAGCGGTTCCTGCGTGAAGCTCTGCTTACGCGTTGGATACCCCAGTGGAGTCGTGAAGGGGTGTCAATTTCAGATATTTTTTATCTAAGCAACACGACCACACATGCCCAAATATATCTTGAAAGCCTGAAACACGTTTCCGAATGGCGACGATCGGGTGCGACCACAGAAAAAATTGCGAAATCGTATATGTCCCTTTTGGAAAGACACCCGGTATTAGAAAAGCTGTTAGCCAGATATATGAAACAATGGTTTGCAATCGGAAACAGAGTGGGCGATGTGTTTAATGCCCTGCAACGATTATCAAATGCTGAATTAAACCTCCTATTTCCGTCCGAAGAGACCGAGAGAGTACCTATTTTAACTGCCACTCCTGAGCTTCTTAAGATAATCGCCAGAGAACTTGAATATGGCAATTCCGGAGTTGTTGAGAAGATGCGGAGATTTAGTGAAGAAATTACAGCTGAGAGTATACGATTAGGCCATATAGAGGATACTGCGATGTTTACGGATGTGCTCAACGCATATGCCATAGACACTGTGCTTCCTCAGCTTCAGACGGTAAAGTCACAATTGATGTCGGATCGGGAAGTACAAATTGATACGAACAATGTACTGCAGCTTTTTTATGCATTTGTGCAAACACATGGGGCAAATGCTCTGAATATAATTGGCTTTAGTGAAGCAGATAAGCAAAAACTTGACGATATTTTCTCCGGAAGGGAAGCAAAGGATCTCATATGGACACAGCTGCGAAACGACTGGATGTCATATATAAATTCCGGAAAATCTGACATAGTACCGAAACAGCTTGTGCAAAGTATGTACATGAGCAAGTTGTACGGAGGAGCAGGGTATCTGACGAAAGCAAATTCACTTCTGAGCTTTTCCAGATCGCTCATAATGCAACTGTATACATCATCTCTGCAAAAGGCGGATAAAGAAGTGTTTATGAATCGATTAAAAGCATTGGAAAACCGTTTTCGAGCCGAAAACTGGAGCGATGATGAAATCGCGTTGTTCTATGAGACATCTATAGATATTATAAATACGGATGTACGCATTTTTATACGTCTTGTAGAATCATTAGAAAGTGCCACTGAAAGCCAGGTGAAGGAATTTATCCGAAGCGGCTATACTTTGTATAAAGCAAAAGTTGTGCTGTCGACAAAACGTGAGCTCGGAATAGTGGTAGCTGCAAACGAATCAACTGATACGCTGTTGGCGGACCTTACCGCTTTCAAAGGATCACTGCAAAATGATAAGAGTGAAACTGTCATATCGGCCTTTAACGAAAAAAACCGTCGTGATTTGACCGCGCTTTTCCGCAGTACATTTGGGATAAAAACACTTCCAAACCAATTATCAGAAGCGATGGTAAAAAGTATCATAAATACTTCAATATTTTATTCAAATATTGCTGCCCGTGATGCTGATAAAGAGGCTCTTCTCGGGTATTTTCTTGCAGTTCAATTGCACGGTAAGTGGAATAGCCTTATCAATGGCGATTCTATAGACCCCACAGAGTATTTGACCGAAGAAAAAGCTCAAATCGTTTCCTCATTGCTAAAAAATCGAAAAGATATATTTCAGTCTATAGTTGAAGAATATGAGCTAAGTCTCGACGATAAAAATCATTTTATGGATATGCTAACTCGGGATGAGCAATCAACTATGTTAGGATCGACATTAACCAAGGATCAGGAGCTAGCAAATTTCTTATCGAACTTTGAAAAACTGGCCGACCCTGATCTGTATGTCCCGATCCCAGACAAGAATGAAAAGATACCATCCCACATTCCAGTTCTCATATCGCAACTATTTGCGCTTCTACGAAAAGATCCGGGAATACCGCTTAACGCAACGCTTTCGAAAATGTATCAGACCGCAAATAATAGAAACGTAGAATTCTCAGAGAGTGAACGTGCCGTGCGTAGTGCATTAGAAGGAGTGCTTGATACTCCAGAAGCGCTCGATGATCCGGCCACAATTTTACAATTGCAAAAAGCAGCGAAAACAATCTCCACAGCTGTTACTGTGATCCGCCAGGCAGATGCTCTTCAGGCTTCAAACGAACTTACAGTTCTGAGAGACTTACTGGCTCCATCTGACAGGGTTTCGTTAATTTTTTCAAAGATCGGTCAGGAGTTTCATACCGGTTCAGGTGCACTTGCTCTCTCAGAAGATATTGCCGACCTGCAACAATTATTGGTCAAGCAAGGTGCGAGTTTGACAGATGAAGAACGACGTATTGTCTCGGAGTATCTGATAAACATCCAAAAACAAGTGGTAAAGATAGAGAATATCTTACAACAATTATACGCAGTAGCTCAGAAAATGCGTGACATCAAAACTGATAATCCAAATTTGCAAGTACAACTTGATCAAATACGTGCACTAACAAACGCAAAAACCGGAAAACAGTTGCTCACAAGTGTCATGACACACGATATGGACAGCATCATAGAGAATATTCGTGCCTGTCTCGCTGTATTACAGCCCGGAGCAAATAACGATACGAATCTGACGTTTGCAGAGCCGTTCCGAATGTATATATACACAAAAGGGAGTCACCAGAATATTGGGAGTTTGGCCGATCAAGTCGTATGGATGATTCCTACCACCGATGCGTCAGGAAAGCGAGGATTATCTTTTGTCCTTGATACGTTATACGAAACGAAAACACCGGATGTTTTGGCAGCGAACACATTAGTGGTTATTAAAAAGCTTCAGGCTTTACAGAAAGAATTCCCAACTATCCCTATGAATATGTCCGTCAGTAATGCCGCCCTATTAAGCGCGAATACGAGCAAAGATAATTTCATGAAACTACTGCAAAGTGAGGATATAGGCATTTCTGACCAGTTTGACATACGAGAACAAGATATCTCTGTAGATATACCGGAATCCGTATTCGGAGATCCGTATGTGGAAATAGGTGGGGGTGTTAGAAAGCCTGGAGTTAGGGAGATTTCGGGTGTGGTAATTCGACCAAAACCACAAGTACAGAAGGATATTGCCTTGACAGATAATTGTGGCAAACTATCATCCCTATTCCTCCCCTCCGTCTTTGCCCAGGGCGAGGCAGGGGAGACCTGCGTGATTAACTACAAATCCAAGTATCCGATTCATACAATAGATTCTGACGGAACAGTGAATGAACAGGTTGTCTCAGCCGATATACCCGACACAGGTACCTGGTGGCATGCAGATACTCCGGATCAGAAATACTCATATGTATCGGGCCCACTGGTTCCGAATGCATGGGGTACCATGCCAACTATCAGAAAACCCGAAGATACAATTCTGATTGCTCCGGTGTTATCCGCAAAAACACTGATAAATATAGACATCACACCGACTATGATGATAAAGGGGACGGATTTGGTTGTATCAGGACAATTGAAAGCACCCACTTCACAGGATGTGACAGAACACCCGATATCAAAGGCATTGGAAAGCGGATATGCAAAGTTTTATGCAAACAAAACAGCTAAGGTTGCATCGCTCAAACCCATTCTTGAACAGGATGGAACACTTACAGAATCTGTACATAACGATGAGTTATTAGATCCGGAAACATTTATTACGCGATCATACTTCTACACTATTAAACAACTACTGCACGATACATCCCAGCGTGGGAAGCTACTGCAAAATGTGTTTCAGTCACTGCGCGGGGGATTCCATGGTGTTATAGCTGCACAAAAAGGGAAAATAGTGACCCGCACACAAAAAATGCTTGAACTGCTTGAACAGGTGAATAATCCGGATGTCTATTCGCAGGTTTCGTTTTTGACCAGTGATGCGGCCAGTAACACACTACCAAAAGAAGATCTGAAAAAGGCCGTATATGCATCCACAAAGCTTACAATTCTGTATAGGGATACCGGTATCTATGCAGAATCCATTAATGGAGGAGTGAGAAGATTTGCTACTCCCCGATACGAACATGCGGCCGCTCGATCCCTTGAGCTTTTTAATCTGGCTGTTCTTCATAATGCTCCCTACCTGCGCGAGCACCTGTTTCCAGGAGTTCAGATATCAGACACGCTGTGGAAACTTATAGTAGAGCTGACACAGGAGGAGCTTTCAGCTACACTCAACAGTGATCAGGCATCCACTTCATCACAGGAGTTGTTTTCCGCAAATATTACCGGAAGAAATACGGCGATTACCAGCCTTGCTGCTGCTATCAATGCCGCGGTTATTGGCACATATCCGCACTATACCGAGGACTCACCGAATCCTAAACGCAATCCGGTTCTTGCGTATCTTTACGAGAAATTCCACTCACTTGAAGACAGAAAAACAAAGCTTGATCAGCCGTTTGTCATAAATAATTTCATAGACGAATTTGATACTTTAGATGACTTTTTTGATTACAAAAACGGTGAAATGTTTTTGGGAGCATTAGATGATGAAAAGTTGCGAACATCGTATCCGAAGGGATTTTTGACCGCTATGAAGCGGGCCATGGCAAAAAATCACACGGTATCGGACAAATTGGTCTCCCTTTTTGTGAATGAGGAACAGATTTCAGAGCTCTCTCAGCTGGATACGGCGCTTTTTGAGCTACCCAACGCATACGAACAGACAAAAAATACAGAAGGAGCTTTGCGACTAGCGGACATGTTTATAAGCACACTGAGATCACGGGGTATTATATTGCCGACGACGCAGGAGAAAATGCTGCGCAAGCAGTTGATTACCGATCCGATGCATGCACAGTTTATTGATGTTGAGCCAATATGGGAAAAGTATGCAAACGGAATTCCTATTCTACAGGATGTTAAAAAAATAGCATCTGAATATGCAGATTCTCAATCTGTGTACACAAGTTTTACTCAACAGATTTTTCTTGATTTACTCAAAGGAAAAGTGGTTGGGCGTGTAGATTTTGCCAGTCTTCGTGAATCAAATGAAACACCTCTGGGTATGGTTGGGGGAGATATGTTGCTTCGAGTGGGTATCGGTGCGTTATCGAAGCGGTTAGAGGGTATTTGTGGTCGGTGTGTGATTGTCCGCGCCGGAATAAGCGGAGATGAATATCTGATTATCGAGCTTTCTGAGGATATGGATATGGTTATGCAGCGTGAACAATCGAAGGATATATTGGAAAAAACCATAGCTCAAATGAGGGAGTTAGTATCACAGCTTTCTGATCAACCGTCTGGAGACAGTAATGAAGCTACCAAAAGAATTTTGGAATTGGAAATCCGGATCAGAACGCTGCAATCTGAGATAACAAAATTAAACAATGCGATAGAACACTCAGATGATAGACGCGTCGAAATGGAAAAACGCATTCATACGGCTCTATTTAATTCTACTGATCCCGCTTCGGGTAAAGATGTATTCATGCAGGACGGACTTGAGTGGGTGTATGCCACAAAAACCGGAGGCCTTGCCAAATTGCCTATCAAAATTGCCTGGTCTACATCCAAATTTTATGCGGAAATTCGCGATGCAAACGGTGACTTGTTGCCAAAGGTTACCGACCTACAAATTCAGGATCTTTTGAAAAAAGGATATCCGGGAATAGCACAAATGCTCAGTGAATTTGTCACAGATAGAATTTCAAAGGATCCGAATCAGGATAATCAGCAGGTTTCAAAACGGATTATGGTAGCTGCGTTTACCGATCCAGTAGTGGATGCACAGGTCAAGAAGCTTGGATATGGTCCTAATGATCCGACGATTATATCCACCCGGTCTATGGAGGTATTCCAACAGATGCTCGCCACTATACAACCAGGACAAATTCTTACGTTCAGACGGGGGATAGAGCTCTATGTTGCCTATCCCGGCAGGGCTGGCTCTGCTCATGTGATAGCCATAGATTCTCCCGGAGAGCTCAAGGCTCTGCAGGATGCTGAAGGGCATGAACTGGGGGATCAGCTCATAACTGAAGCGATAGGTGTCACCTTGTCGCAGATAAAAAACTCCAGAATACCTACTACTCAGGAAGGATTCTTTGCCCTCGCAGGCAAATTTACCGATGCCCTTTCTTCGTATACATACACCTATACCAGTAAATTGGATAATCAGAAGCATTCATTCCGCCTCCATCCCGGCGTTGCCTATGATTTTGCTCCGACTGTCTCCAAATGGGTGTACACCAGTCAGGACAGGATACGCAGTAACAGTGCGGATGCCCACCTCGCCGGATTGCAAAAAGAACTCAACAATAACGTGCCTGATTTGGATGTGTATCTGTTGAAATATTTTGGTGACGAAAAACGCGGATATAATCGGTTGGCAAGGCTGTATGGAGATGGTGCGGATGCAGTCGGCGCAACATATGATCTTCGTACTGCGGATACATCTGCGTTCCTCTCTAAAGTTCGCACCAAACTCACAGCCTACAGACCTGGCATGCAAGTGTTGCCTTTGGTTGCCGACAGCTTGATGCGAGCGAAACATGATGCGTTTATGTGGTTGGAGGGTGTATTGCCAAATGAAACAACTACGAGAGAATTTGCTCTCTTTTTCCCGAAAAAAGGGATCCGGTATCCTCTGGAGGATCAGGCGCTACCGCTTCATCACATACAGCCGGGTGCACGCATCAGGATCAGAGTAGACAATAATGCGGATAGAGACACAGTATATACAAAAAAAGCAGATGGCAGTTGGCAGTTGGTGAATGATATTGAAACGTTCCCGTTCCCGAATCTTGCGGGTCGGACATGGATTGCGGCGCCAGATATCGGATCAGGATTTGCCTTTACCGATGAGCTGGATCCGAGGATTAATGCGACGCTCATTTACTTTGGGGCAGCACAGCGCATTATCCCAAATTGGGTCGCAAAACTTATGACGGCGGTAGGCATGAAGCCTACTGTGATAGCAGATATGCTCAACACTAACGCTCGGCTCGGGCTCTCACAACTGTACGGAAAATTACGCCTGTTTGCCAAGCAGTACGGGTGTCAATTCTCTGTCGCGTGTAACACTATCAGCTTGCTTCATGATGTGGCACTTAAGGCTATTCGGTGGGGGGAAGGTGATTCACTCTTTTACCTAACCATCAATCAGATTGTGAATTTCGCAAAACATAATAGTGATGTGATTATATTGGGAACCGATGTATTTATGAATACCATGTCACAGAAACACGGCCTTACGACATACAGGCAAAAAAAGAAAGATACATTGCCGCAGAATGTCATGAGCCGTGTGCAAAAAATCATATGGATGGATAAAGTGTCTGTCGGCAATGCATTTGTCCCAAATGAGATTCGCGATCAGATAGGCTATACGATAAACAGCAAGCACGAAATGCATAAAGAAGTGTTGGCACTGGTGAAGGAATTGAAGGAAATGGATGTACAGGTGGTGCTTGGGTGTACGGAATTACCCGAAGCGTTTAAGTCAGCCGCAACTGAATTTGACGAAGTTGCAGAATACCTGAAGGATGAAGTAAATCCCCCGATAGATCCTGCGCATTTAGTGAGTAAAGCGATCCTCGCATCCATGGGAATTCATGATGAGCCCGCGCTATTGTCATCACGTGCCACAAAGCAAATTATGAGAGCACCGGCGGCAGTAGCATCTGATGTTGTTGCAGATATGCGCATGACAATTACGCCAGCAGCAAAAAAATCAGTAACACGGTCACTGCTCAAGGTAGCACAATTGGAGCAAAAAGACGGGCAGGATGCAGTACTAAAACAGTTTTATACAAAGCCGTTTTGGCAAAACAACGGCCTGGCAAAAGGGTATGTAGCCTTACACATCAAAGATCCAGCGGGATATCCGCTCTCACTCAAGGACTCTGGAGTAGAGTTATCAGACGTAAGCAAAGAGGCGATAGAAGCATGGTATGAATCGCAGCAGACTCCTGATGACGCTCACCCGGACAGACTCAACCGTGCACGTGTGCTTGGCATTGTAGAAACTATACGAACACTTCTAAACAACCTCAAATTACCGCTTCCACTCGCAGAGAAAGATCCTATTCACTACAACACAGTCGTGTATTCTGATGCACAATTTGAACTGTTTTATCCGAAGCAAAAGAACGTGATGGCATTTTATGATGAGCGGCTGGGACTCTACGTCATTCGCGCGAGCGCAAATCTAAAAGATATTGAGCGCATACAATTTCTGTTGGCTGCACATGAAGCAGGGCATGACATGGTGAGGTTTCTGGGGCCGATAATGAACGAGGCATGGAACGAAGGCATGGCGACCGGATTTATGATTTCGCTTCTCATGAAGCAGTATCCGGAATTGTCATACGCTCAGGCAAAGGAAGAAGTGCTTGCAATGGTATCCAAAGAGTATGCAGCACACTTTGAGCTGGTGGAGCAAAGCCAGTTTGGGGAATTACTGATCACTCGTGCGCTTGCTAAGGGTGTTTCTCCTGCAGATGCCTTCTTGGAATTTTATAAACAACTGCCGAAGCGGGATAAAATTCCGAACGGATTATCGTATGCAGATGGTGTTCAATTATTGGCAGAAAGCGCAATGCAATCAGCGAATGCTGTTGGCATAATTACCCAAAATCAATCCGTAAAGCTTCTAGGGAATATGGTCAATTTCTTTTCGGCAAACGTGGCAGAGAAACACAGATTCCTTGAGCCAGTCGTCTTTGATCCAACCCTCCGCTCGGCAAAAACAAATGGAGAATCCTATTTACACCCAATAAAGATAAATTTATCTACAAAACCTGCTGATAAGAATTCATATGAACAATCTGACGTGTCTCCTTCAGTCTCAGATGTTAGAGAGAAGATACTTCAGAAAATGTCACCAGTTCCTGTGTCGAGTGTAGTCATAGGAGCCGTTATTGGGAGTGCTTTTGGACCAGTAGGATCATTCATCGGAGCCGTAGCAAATCCTATCCATAACAGAATACTGCAATGGATTACAGCGCATCAGTATGCAAAATTTGTTATCCAAGATAAGCAAATTGAATATATACGCGCATATTTAACATCACTCGGACTTGAAGAGAAAATCAATGTTGAACGATCCTCAGCCGATCAGTATATCCACGTAGGTGGGTTTCAAGGGTTTTTACGGCAACTGTTTCTCGCAAAGGGATCATCATCATATAGTCCTTTAATTGATAAAACATATATATATACGCTGATAACAAACAAGGTAATACAACGGCATGAAGATATCCACAGAATACAGGCTCAAAATAATCCAAATAGGTCGCATATTACCTTATCCGAATCATCGCTCCAGCGAGGGGTTATAGAAGAAAATCTTTCTAGAATTGAGGTCGCTGGAATTGATGGGATTACTGAAGGCACCAAGGAAACCAGGCAGGTCATAAATGGGGCATATTCTCTGTTACATGAAGGGTTAACGGAGGTCGCCAGAAGAAAACTTGAAGTATTTGGCAAAGAAAAACCAAACAAAATATTCTCATTATTTGGCTCTTGGACTCCGTATAGTAAAGAAGTCAGTGTAGCGATGGCGTTAGTTGACGAATTAAAAAATACTCAGCGCTTTACGATAGCGGAGATAGATAAAGCAGTGGCCATCGCGATGTTTGGAGCTGATTATGAAGGACTATTGAAGATGTACTACGAAGCAACCGGAAAAAACTTCATTCTCGAATTGTATTCACAAGTATATCCAGAGAATAAAAACGAAATAGCGATACTCAGAGAATATTTTCTGCAACAATCAAAAGCAGTGTCCGAACCCACAGATAGTCTCGTTTCTGAACTTGCAGTAGATGCTCCAGATGGTATGAAAGTGTCGGTAGTGAAAAAAGTTCCGGAGGCATTTTCACCTGGTTCTACGGGTGAGGCGTTTGATGACACTATTCCTGGATCCGTCGTACTGGAACTTACGGATGCAAAAGGTGTGCCGCTTGGGTTTGTTGGGTTAAATCCAGGGAAATCACCCGATGATCTGCATATCGGTCTTGTATACGTGTCTCCTACTACCAGAGGCGGAGGTCTCGGCAGGCTACTCTATAGATCTGCTCTCCTTTACGCGCGATCACAATCGGATATAAAAACGGTTTCTCTAGGGATAGAGGATGTACTAACGCTGAAGAAAGATGGCACGGTGAGTGAGAATATAAATCCGTCAAAAACTGGTACTTGGATAAGTTATAAGAGTTTAGAAGGAGTTACGTATCCCGATGGTACCTATCCTGTAATTGAGTTGAATAACGCGGCCCTAAATTTTAATTTCACTCGTACGGAATCTGCATTTGCCTACAACTTCACGGTGAAAATTCGGGATGATCAAACAAATACTATTTCCGTTGCAGCCCCATCACTACCGCCACACGCAGCTGCACTACATGATCGTACAAAAAATGAGATTCTACCTGACAATATAGATCTGTTCGAGTTATACACACCAGCATATAAGGACAACTACGTATTCGAACATAAGCAAATGTATGCAGGAACTGAGTATATTTTGGCTTATTCTCGGGGTACTGAGAAACCTACTCCTATAGAGTATCCTCAGGTCAGATCAGCATCGACTCTATCTGTGAAACAGAATCCCACTCAAACGGCTGATCCTGATTTTCAAATTACAGTCCTAAAAGTAGAATCTTTGCCTCAAGATCCGTACGACAATTCGACTGCTTTACCGCCAGGGTATATAAAAGAGCCTGAAACTCCTGAAGAAAAGAAGATTATAAACGAGTGGCGCAAGTGGCAACAGCCCAAAGCAACCGCGGGAGAAAATTCTATTCCTGAAACTGTAGGTTGGTACAAATGGCAGATAAGGCTGTTGTATGAAGGGATGTTTCAAATTCGAGACTTTATTACCCTTGGCGGCCTCATTACTCATGCATATCCCGAAGAGTATTTACGCAACAGACTGTTTCCGTATTGGAACAGGCTGGATCTTACTGATAGCGAATTTATAGGGGAAATGGAGCAGTTGATACCGAATTTCAAGGAGCTTAGCAGGTTGTTTTATCAGCGATCTGAGCCAATGGTGCGCCCCGTGACTCATAATGGCTCGTCAGAATCTATCATTTCATACATGCTGAATTTGCCTTTCAGACAGCAGTACGTGAGCACTAACGCTCTGGATGAATCAATCCAGTGGCAAAAAGAAGTGAAGGGATATTATGAAGAATTACTGGCGCTACGGAATGATCCAAAATTCGCACGGATATTTGCCGGACAGTTTCTATACCAATACCAGCAGAAGATGCTGGAGATGATTTATGAAAAAGAAGGGAAGTTGCCCAGTCCCATTTTGTACAACGTATTTTTAACCGGTAGAATTCAACCCGCTAGCGAAGTAGATACATTGAAGTTTTTTGAACAGGAGAAGGCACTTTCCTTTGATAGGGATTTTATTGAAAAATCAGAGAATAATACAAAGGAAGATACACAAAAACAGACGATCGAGAACGTTTCTCCTATTGAAATTACAGATGACTCTGAAAAGAGACTAAATCAAAGCGGAAATTCATTGACCAATGCAGCGCTTTTTGTTATCAGGCCTCTACGGATTCTTTTGGTAGATTGGCGACATGTGCATGTTTTAGAAATGATTAAACTTATTCCCAAGTATGCAAAGGGGAGGGAAGTATGGCAACTTATTGAGGGGATTCCGGTCATTGTAAAGTCCGTCAGGAATTATCACAATCAGGTTACTGCATTTGAGAAACTGCTGAAAAATCCGGACAGAATCCAGCTGCTTCGCGAATTAAATACGCTGGTGGCTTATGCAAAAAATAACGGCTTTACCGACGATCAATCCGACTATTTATCTGAAATTTTTACCCAACTCCCGCTTGTGGTTAATCGGGAAATCGTACGCCTTATTCCGGAGCTGCAGCGAACATTCGGCATGGACTCCAGAGATATGCTTGGTTCCCCGCAATCAGGCAGTGGTTTATTCATTAGCATGCTGCGCGCACCAAAACCGGAGCTAGCCGTACCATTTATCCAACAGTGGGTAGACCAGTTGACAAACGATGCAACTGTTAGGGATATAAATCGGGCGCCAATTCTGGAAAGCATGATACGAACGCCAAACCCACAGCATTTGAGTCCAGAAAATGTTCAAAAAATTCTACTGGGTTTTGACGAGATATTCAAAATTAACGCCGCCGCAGATGATAGTGACTTATATGTTGAATTGGCAATTATTAATTTTGTATTTGATCAACAAGATCCGATTGAAGCAATTAATTCAGTTAAGCGATTATTCCTGGATAGGGAATCACAACGTGTGCTTTCACAGGAGATGTCAAAGAAAGCATTTGCAGAAGCCACCATTTTATCTGACTCTTCGGATGATAAGACGAACATGGAATATATTTTCAAACATAATCAGTACTTACGGCTTTTGTCCCAATCGATCCAACGGAATAACGTGTCTGAATCAAACGCGCAGGAGCTCTTGCGATTGAATTTTCACAGGCTTGAGCGCATAGAAGCCGCAACCAAAGACAGCCGGTATGAGTCATTGGTGAGAGAGCTCTCCGTGGCTGCATTCCCGGATGATCTTAAATTTAGAATTATACAAAATACTCTTGCCGAAATTATGGGAGTTCAGGGAGAAATTCTTCCAGGCGAAGTCGCTCTATTTTCAACTATTTCCACGTTACAGAAACTGCAAAACAGTAACACTGCACAGCTTTCTCCTTCGCAAATTGATGAGTTTACACACATATATGGTCAAAAGTTTTTACATGACGCGTTTGATGCTTTAGAAATGGACTTTAAGGATGTGTACGACGGCTACGTGCTGTGGATCGATAAATTCCCGGAAGAGGCTGCAGATGGATTAAACGCGCTGCATATATTGGTACATCACGGTGTAAGCGTAGCAAATGAAAGAGTTAGAGCATTTCTGAGTGTGGATCCAACACTCATTTCCGCTCTCTCTGCAAATAAAAATATATCTCCTGATAATGCGATTCAGCTGCGGCTTGAATTATCTGCATACTCAGTATCCGGTGAAAAATTAAAGGAAGTATTCCTGAGATCATTAATTGAAAACGAATCAATAACCGACTATATGGCTGTGTATCAAAAAATTCGCATCCTTAAGGATGAGGATATGCTTCAGTTGGATTCAGCCGAACTGTTGCTTGAACGATATAATTCCAGAATCGAAGAGCTACGTAATTCAGTGGGAGTTGTGACGCAAGACTATTCGGAATATCAATCAGCGGAATTAGTAGATATTCTGACAGATATTTGCCGGCTGGTTTGCGGGAGCAAAAAAAATATACGCTATACCATACAGAATAAAGACGTAGAATTACCTGCTCAATTGGTTGCAGGGTTTTCAGAATCTGTCACATCGTACCGTGAGCTCGCTGTGTATTTATTCAGTTATATCATCGTTGATGCGGCTGAAAAAAATGATCCATATGCGCTGACTGATATATCTATTCTTCAAATGGGACAGACGGTGGATTTGGTTGGCGGGAGGCGGGGTAAATTGGATTTACAACAGACAAATGCGTCAATGTTTCATAATGTGGAAGCGTCACTATCAATTTGGAAGCTGGCACTGGCTCTGCGAGATGAAGATAAAAAAAGTCCGGTATTTATTATTGCCAACGAACGAACCGCTCCTGCAGATGTGGCAGCGGAAGCTTTTTCGCCTGAAGTCGCCCAGAGAAATGGGATTGTACAACAAGTGCCCTATGATGACGTATTCCCATGGATTATTGAACATTCTGCTGATATCGATAGACTTTATAGTAAATTCATAAACGGAGAAACGGTTCAACACCAGATTCCAAAGGACATAATAGATAAATTACATCTGCAATCAGAAGGTGAAATAGTTCCTATATATCGTCTAAAAATCCCATCCACCAATGCCAGCTCCGAAATGGATGCAGCAGGGTTTAATGTAGTGCTATCGTTCATGAAATTAGCCTCTATGTTTCAGGGGAAAATATTGTTTGTCGATGAATCGACAAGAGTCGCTCCACGCTCAATTGTTTCCCTGTATGGTTCCCTGCAGAGGAGGCAGAAAGCATTGGGAAATGTGAAAATCCGTGTTGAAGGAAAAATGAAAAATATCAAATGGGATGCACGTACCAAACTCGTTGATGTAATTCCCGGATCCCACCATATGGATGTAACCGTCTTGGACCCATGGCTGTCTGAAGAAAAATCAATCCCGGATGATAGTTCTTATATAACGCCGGATATGAAAGGAGAAGGATATCTGCAAATAGAAAAACCTTCCAGGCTGAGCATTACAAGTCAGGTAGGAAAAACTATGCAGGATGTCTGGAAACAAATGATAGCTAGCCAGGTTGCTGGTCGATTAGGTTGGGAAAAACTATCAGTTGCACAAACAATATCAAGTGAAAAAACTCTTAGAGAGAATGCTTTTGCCAGACCATACAAGGCTATAAGTATTGACTATGACGGTACTACTGATCGCAGAGTTATACAACAGTTGCGTGATTTGCTTGCACAAGGAGTAATTGTAGTATTTAATACTGCGCGTTCAAGCGCAACTCGTACAGCAAATAGCGGCAAAATCGATGTCATTCTCAGTGCATTCTCTGATCTTCCGAAAGAGCAGTTGGATCGTCTTTGGTTTAGCACAGAGGACGGCGCATACATAGCGAAATCAACTAGTCTGAACACTCCACTTTCTGCCTCTGTGATTGATAATAACAGTAGAAATTTGGTTTCAGCATTTGTAAAAGGAAATGTATCGTCGGTCACAAGAATCTATGAAGAAAAAGAGTCACTGACACTTTGGTTAGAAGATGCTCAGTTAACGTCTCCAGCAGTGAGTGTGATACAGAAGTATATTACGCAGCAATCACTACCAGTTGTAGCTGTGTCACGTAGTCGTCACTCTATTTCAATCAGATCCAATGAAGCAAATAAAGGAAATATATTTAGAGTCCTACAGGAACATGGAATTGAATTGGATGATGTGATTAAGATAGGGGACAGTCCAAACGGTAATGATGCAGAACAGTTTGTGGGGAGAGGTTCATTTAGTGTGGGCGCAGATAAAGGTGGCCCTGCAGATACTATCCATTGGGGTGGGGGAACACGGGGGACATATGAAATATTGCAGCAGGCAGAATTTGAGCCGTCAAAAAATGGGATAGCAAAAAAATCATTCAATCTCTGCGGAGACAGGGCCCTTCATTTGGTTCCACAAGTGTTTGCACAGCGGGAAGGTATAGGGTGTGTAATTTTGTCTGCAGGAGGACAGTATTTCGATGCTAATGGGAAGTTACTTGGGAAAGTACCATCTGAAGGGTTTTACCACTTTGCTGATGACCCGACCAAATACCAAATTACTCCAAATGAAACCATCTATTTCGAAAATACCAGAACAATTATATTTACCCAAAATAACGAAGAAATTTTAAGAATTTCCGGCAATACCCTTATGCCACTTCCACGGCAAACCGCTGTCCAAAAATTCTTTGGAGCAATCAAAGCGTGGATAGAAAAAACACTGGATTCTAACAGTTCGCTTGTTCCAACAACAGATGATTCTGTGGTTGAAACTGTGAAGAAGCAATCACCAGGTACTACTACAGCAAGCCTAGCAGCTTCGCGAATTCTTTTTAACGTAAAAGAGTTCGCTGCGCTAGATAGAAAATTATGGAGAACCCCACAATGGGAATCGTTACAGGAAGATATTCGAACAGATCTACTACTTCTTTCAAAGTCGAAAGAGGATTACGCCACGCTATTGAATACATTCGTCTCGTTTATTACAGCTGATGATTCATCGGATAACGGGCGGGAAAATGTTATAGATATATTGGCATTTAATGCAGACATTTTTCGAGAACACTTTGCAGAAGACCCAAATGCATCGATACAACTTATTTCTTATAGCGTTAATAATTCTATTTCTATAGTAGATAGGGAATCAGTCCGGTTTTTGGAATCGCATTTTGATGACATTCTTCGCTTTACCGATGGAGACGGATCGGCAGCATGGTACACCAGAATGTATCCACTCATGCAAATACTTCGATTTGGATCAGCGAATGCAAAAGCAAAAGCACTTTCCTATATTCGTACACAATTTACGTTTATGCAAACAATAGTAAATGAAAACGGGCATTCATCTCTCGAAGATTTTGTGAGGGAAATGTACTACCACTATGGGAATTTCCGAAGTCTGCGTGATTACTTATCAAACGATGAAAAAGCGCTGATTACGGAGGCACTCAATGGAGCAGGAATGCGAGAGGTTACTGTGATCACGGATGAGATTAATGGAACGTACGGGTACTTGCCTCACGGAAGACGGGCTTCAGATGTGATGAATACTATGTTAGACATGGCGTTTAATCCAGAGATCAGGAAAGGATTACGCGAAAATCCATTGCGATATAAAATGCTCATTCTCAGCGGTGCCATGGAAGGGTTCTATCCCACCAGAGCATCCTCTGATTTTATGGCCACCCTGATGAATCCCAACGGAGATACCTTGCTGCCGCGTAATGTGAGCCTATTGATACAGAAATATGGCTTTACCGGTGAGGAAACCAGTGCTATACGCAATGCATGGAATTTAGGTCCGATCCCGATGCGAGAAATAAACCCAAGTTTATATGATCCTCTGAATAAATCAGATAGGGATTTCCTCTATACATACGAGCAAAATATTCTTGCCATTGAGAGGTTGGAGAAAGAACGAAAAGGGTCTGCAGTTGTATTGTTACATGAATTTGGCATAAAAAATTTCGCCCGCTATCCCACAGAAATGCTCGTTGCGCAGTACGATGAAAGAAACGATACAACACGAGAATATGGAGTCATTATAAATCCGGAAGCTGATTGGAACGGGGCATTTTTAAGCGAAATAAAAATGCTCTCGACGTTTCATTCGCAGATGAAACAGTTACACGATGCCTCGTATGACTTCAAACCTCCACTTGTCAGAGTAGTTGAGGTACAGGATATACAAACGCTAGGGAAAAAACTCGAAACACTTCATGAGCGGTACGGGAGAGGTAATCGCATGGTATTTGGCGTATTTGGTGGTCATGGATCAGCCAATCAGATGTCCTTTGGTGATGCGAGCGATATGAATCAAATCCTCGCAAAAGCAGATTTATACGAAGATTCATTTTTGGCACCGATTATCAAAAAGGTATTTGTAGAAAATCCTTCCATCATATTTAATTCGTGTAGTAACGGGAAAGAAGGCGGCCTCATGCAGACGGCCTCTGGAAGCTTTGGTTGGTTTGGCATGGCATCGCCCCAGCCGTCAAATATCGAACAGCTTATACCGGCATTCACATCCAGCGGACATTTCTTTTTGATAGCTAAATACAAATCCGGAGGATCATCGGTGAGACCAAGTATCTATCTAAACGGATCAATGTTCAGACTTCCCTCTGAATGGTTTACCTATACTATTTTGTCCCAAATAGCAGCAAAGTTTGAGGAGGTGCGCCTGAATGCTGCAGAGGCATGCGCCGTAACAATCAATAGCTTCGGATTAACCAAAATAGTATTTGCCGCTGACACATCAGCATCTGCGTGTAAACCTGGGTTGAGAAGCAGGATAGCACATCACCCTTTGGTTAGTACCAGTATTCAATCGATACGAAAAATATGGACTGCTCCGATCGGTTCAATTATCAGGTATATGCAATCGAGAGGGTATGGTTCGACAAAAACGAATATACCACAAGAAAGTATACTTATGCTCATAAAACATTGGGTTCTTCCGATGAGACAACAGGAAATTGAATATGCTAACTCTTTCGCATATCAGACTGATCGATCTGGAGTTTCTTATACGATGATAGTGAATTCAGGTGCTATCAAAGAAATGATTAAAAAGGCCGTAATAGAAACTAATATTGACTACGCTACAGGTATACAGATCGCCGAACGCACCCGCGTAATCCTGACGCCTGAAGAATACCGGGCGTACATGGCAAGCATAGCTCCTTTTCGCATACCAATTATAGGCAAAATACTGAGTTTGGATTGGATTAATTGGACTGTGAATAACAAGCCACAATTTGTAACACATTCTGCAATTATTGATCGAAAGGGCAATATGAAACGTGCTCCGGTTATATACATACGTATGTCTGTTTTTTCTAAAATATTCCTTGAAAATGTAACTCCACATGAGACAGAAGTGCTATTAAAGGTGCTTGCCAATAAATTAGGAAATACTATAACTACAGAGGCCCTAAAGCCACTTGAGAAATATTTTTGGCCCAAACGCATAGCATCGAGAGTAGTGAGAATTTTGGGAAGCACTATTGGAGCTTGGGGAGTATGGCATGCCCTGGACGTTGTATTACCTCAGCAGCAGATAGATTCCATAACAGGTATCTCATCAAATGCAATTACGCTGTTCAAGGAATTACAAATTGTTCAATATGTTTCCAAACTCATCACTTCCTTAGGCGTATTTAACATATTGGATTGGACGCTAGCCCGTATACATATCGGCTCATTACCAATCATATCTACTTCATCCGATTGGTTACTCGCTATACCAGATATGGGTATACCAGCTTCACGTTTGAGTCAAATACTGAAACAGGGAATCGGTGTTAGACAAAGAAAAGCAGTACGCGTACATGATACTGATTCAACAAGTGTTATAAATCGCCACGCTACTGAGGCCGTGAATAATTTAGAAAAAATTCAACGAATAATTTTGGTGAGCAATGCGCTTGAACCAATGGTTGAACATCATCCTAGACTTCTGGATCTTAAAAATGGCATCAGATCAATTCTGACCACGGAAGATATTTTATATATCATGAAAGAAATAAAAGCATTAAACCCAACGCAGATACTCTTCAGTGAAGATATTGTTAATGGGTATGTATTATATATGCAAAATAGTCGTAAAATCACACAAAAAAATCATCAACCTACATCTACAGAGAGTCCTCATGGTGCCGTAAATTTTGAAGAGTATGAAGCAGCAGCATCGATACTCCATATACCATTTCCCTACGAGGATTTAACATATCATATTGCGAAGAACATAGCGGGTGGTGATTCAGTGACCGTCCCGATGAAAAAATTAGATATTTTGCTAAAAAAATATCGAGATACCTTACACAAAGTCTCAGGATTAAACGCTAATCTTTTTGATTATTCATCGTTTACGCAGGAAGAGCGGGAAATTCTAAAAATACTCTTCATACGATTCGGAAATAGTGTGACAAGTGAGCATATAAGTGATGAAAAGCTTAGATTTGTCAGCATGCTTGCATTGGCATCTATAGAAAATGTTCTTGATATTTTCGGAAGCATAAATAATTATCGCGAAATACAGCATGCATCACAGTCAAAAGCGAAGCAAGTTATGAAAGAGAGAACGGGTTGGAATGACGCATGGCACACTCCCGAGGATCTTGTATTTCCTATCTCGTATATAGAGCAGCAACTGAAATTAACATTAACATCGAATGAAGCTGGGATGCAACAATCAAGCACTCAAACTGCAGTAGCTGGATTATCGGTTTTTTCCGAAGGGCAGCAAGTAATTATGGGACTTATTAGTCTGTTGCAAACATCAATACATGAGAGTATCCATATGATGCAACCGAATACTGCATACGTTCCATCGATTGCTGTAGATACAGGAAATATGGAAGGACTTACAGAGACTCTTGCACATTCAATCATCCCTGGGGGAGCTCCTTCGTATGATGAGTCTGTATACGGTATTCGTACAGTGTTAGATGTATTAATGTCGTATCTTCCAGAACAGCTTGTCTGGAGATCTCTCGTCGTTTCAGCCAGAAGTGAACACTTGTATGGAATACAACACTTTGTCGGATCAGATGGCCAACAATTTAGTGCTCCGGCTTTGGGAACATTAATCGACTCATTATTTGGTACAGGAACTCTAATGAGAGTCATGTCTCAGCAACACGGCGTTGGAACTGATAGTTGGTACTATAACCCATACCAATTCACAGAAGAACAACGTATGAAAATGCTTATGCATAAACAAGTTGCGCACATCCAATCATCACTTGCGACTTCGGATGAAATTTTTCAGGATACAATATCAAAATACTCCGACGCCTTTACTCCGGATACCTTATATCTGGAATCAACTTTTGAAAATGAAATGCGTGAATTCCTGAAGCAGACAGATATTCCATCGAAATTACATACCGCTATTCTTGCGCAATGGAGCGGAAATTATTTAGGAGGCACGACAAATAAAACACAGATATCTCTAAGCAATCGCCCTGTGAGCTCAGTCCAAATATGGACGGAACGTTGGGATGCACGAATACGCCAAGCGGAAAATACAGTGTCTATCTTAAAAGAGCTTCAAAAACAGCTCAATCAGGAAATTATTGACAAGGAATGGGAAAAGAGTGTTGGCACTATGCTTCTAAAAAATAAAAAAGCATCCTCACAATCTGAACCGACTATATTTGGTATTATTCACCCATCAGTACTACGATTTATGCAATCTACTGATAGACTCGGAGAATTTATTCAAAAGGTACAGGATGAAGGTGTTACAGCAGACGTTCAAAGCACTATATTAAAAACAATTATCCAAACAAGTATACATGCATGGACTATACTTCAGCCGCTTATGTCCGCACAAATTTTGGTTGACAACAAGTTTGAACCGACAAGTGCTATAGTGGGTGGCTTATTATTCTTCACCCATAATGTGCCTGAACTTATCTATAAAGGATATATCAAATACTCAACATATCGTGCCCAATATAAGGCATTGAAACAATATTTCCAGCATGAGTTTACAGCAGAGGAAGTTATGAATATTGAGAAAGAGGCAAGGTATTTAGCCATAGAAATTTCAAATAATAGAATGCCTACTTCAAAAACACAAAATATATCGATTTTCTATACTGATGCTTCTGCAGATATTTTGATTTATGGGCTTAGAAAAAATTTCTATGCTGTGCGTATTTTCTCACTTGCTCAGGTATATCGAAAGGCACGTTACGAAAAAAATCTATCCAAGAATATAAGACCAAATAGAGTGCAAGAAAATGATTATCTGAATCCAGGCAATTGGTTGAATAAAAATATTAATATACCAAATAAGCTACCAGTGTTTATGAACACCAATCCAGGATATGTATATTCAAATCCAGATAGGGATGGTCATTCAGGTATTTCAAATAATGGAACAACACAATTACAATTTCAGAATGAAACAGTTCAAATTAAAGAAGAAATTGCTGCTGTTGAAGATTATTGCGGTGGGGGAGGATTGGGGCAAAATCCGTTTATTCACAAAGTTTATGCGAAGGACGGGGATGGTGCGGGCTTTGGAAAAACATGTTTGGCTGCAGTAGGAAAAATTATCACACACGCCCCTGTTGCAGTCGCCCAAGCGTTGAGATTGCGAGATTCAGAAAAGGGAAACGGTGGGGGTGGTGGAGAAAAAAAGATGAAAAAACGACAAATACTTACCTGGGTATTCTCACTCCAACTTCTTTCCGACATCTTAAATAAATGCAAAGAGGGAACAATGAGCTATACAGTAGGGCGCTTACTAGTGAAAGGCTCCGCGTATCTTTGGCTATCGTACTGGCACAAAGATTTGTTACAGATGGCTGTAGAAGATGATACGTTGCACGGGCCAGCGTTGCCACAAGAGAATCCAAACGCACGTCCCGTGAAGGAAATAGTTCAGGAAGGAATTGATCTGTATAGAGAAAATAATCCAAATGCGCCTGTCATTTGGAGTTATGGAGACTATACGTCACCCTATGAAGTAGTTTCACAATTCACAAAAAAAATTCAGAAGGATGATGAGAAATATAAGCTCATAAAGGACATTTGTGAAGATGGTTTGGCAGATTACATGGTTGGAAAATCGTTGATACGACTGTTTATCGAAAATGGTTGGAAAGCTGTTGAGGGAACAAGTGGATCAAGTGGAAACCTGCCGAAATCTGCGTTTACATGCTTAAAAGGTGTCGGAGAGCAAACCTATCGTGGCATGCCGATTACGGACTTATTAGGACGCGGGGGTGGGTATAGTGCCGCGTTCAATACAGATTTGCCAGAAGACTCATATAAACCAAGATTAGAGGCTTTCTATTTGTTGACAAAAGAAATTGAGAAGACAGTGGAGGAAACCAATACTCCAGTATCTGCTTCATATATTTTGGCGCATTTTTTGGATTATGAGAATGGTGATTTAGATTTAGCTCTTACAGACACTACGAACTATCTGAAGTATCAATCCCGACAGGCATTTACCGCTAAGCAAAATCGTGAAGAAATGATTCCGTTATGGCAATCCGCCAATTGGATGCGAAAACATATTTTGGATGAATATTCGTCTAATTTATCCTTTAACACATTGCCAGCGTATAAAACCCCTGAGACTACAGGAGATATGATTTTGTCCCAATACGGTCACCCGGAAGAATTGCCGTATCCGATTGAAGGATATTTCAACGCAGATGCGCTTCTGGCTAAAAATGAATATAAGGACTATTCACTGGTCAATCGCGTCGGAGAAGCATATCATGCGTTTAATTTATTGGTGCTTTTAAATAACACATCTCCGGAAGTCATTATCCCGACGGTTCTTGGGCAATCGCGATCACAATACGGAGCACTCAGGTGGGCTGATGAGCTGAAGGTTCTCAGAGATTTATTTGGCATGGAAGCATTTTTCAATAGATATAATCCGACACTACATAATGATATGTATAGCTGTAGCGAGGCGGAAGAAGCAAGATAAAAATACACATCGTGAACGCCGAGTGTTAAAGAAACTCAGAAGTGATTCCCAAAAACAGTGACATGTTTGAAGGGCGTGAGTATATTTTACACAAGTGGTTGTCTCTCAAACTAATACACCTCATCGTGCGAGCCGATGTCGAGAAGATAACACGTGTCTTTATCGCGAGAGAAAACAATGCGGATAGATTGGTCAATAGCAATATTCATACAATATGTCAAAATTTTAGCTTCAATACACCATTGATTTTAAAGCTTAGGTTTGATTTTTTGGAGCGTGTAGACGGGCTAACCAAATGAACCCTGCCAAGGCGACGATAGCCGCTGTAAGAAGTGCTATTTTTAGCTTTGATGGTTCATAAGAAAGTGTTATCGTATGTGTTCCTTCTGGAACATGAACTCCGATATAGAAGGGGAATACTATCATCGTTTTTGCCGCTTTTCCGTCAATGAATGCCCTCCATCCGGGATGGAATGTGTGTTTTAGGATAACCATGCACTCCGTACAATTTTTACCGACTTTCACCGTCGTGGAAAATACCATATCTGTGTCGGTTTTCTCAGGGCCAAGGAGCTCCATGTCTCCCTGCTTCTGGTTTTCTAATTTTGCAAACTCGTCAAGTGATTTCACGCCCGAGGGGAGATAGACCGGAGGTTCAGCCCATAGGTTGTGCTTTTTTCCATCTGGGGTCATGTACGTAACCTCATCTAGCATTTTGAAATTTGGAAGTCCGAATGGTTTGGGATACGTTGTATCAAAGGTCATTTCGGGAAACAATCTATTTTTATGCATATCTGACTGAATCCACAGGTGAACCAATGACATAAATGATTGTTTTCCGATAGAAATGGTTGCCGGTCGTACTCCTGTGGTGAAGTATCCGGTTGTTTTCACTTTATACAGTTTCCATGTGGGGCGTTCGTCTATCAGTGTCCAAAATGGACGTGCCGGCTCATCTGCTGGAGCCGCCACATATCTGATATTGTATAAGTCATAATCTTTTTCCTGATCCTCACTGAAATACTGTTCTGTATCGGAGTTCATAGACCATGTTTCCGGGAGCCATAATGTGGTAGGAAGGCCGTACGTGGACAGATGCATGTAGTATGGTGTTTCCGCGACCTCGAACCGTTTCCCGAACCCTCCACCACGCCCCGCAAATATGCGCCCGGGAGGTAGGCTTCGCAGCTTTGTAAATAGTGCCTGCTCATCTTCTGTTACCTTTGCATGGTTGCCGTTTGCCTGGACGATCAGTCGGTCGTTGAGCTCATTATAGGTGAGTGTCCACCGATAGACAGGAGGAATAATCAATATTCCAATAGACATATACACAAATACGCGAATAAGCAAGTGAGACGGTAATCGATAATTGAAAATTGAAAATTGAACATTCTTGGATCGTTGTATGTATTGAATCAACTGTTCAGCGATCCAAGAAAATCCGATCGGTATTAACAGCATAGAGGCTACATGCACACCGACTATGAAACGGGACAAATGAAAATCCTTCATGCCGGGAATGAGATCAATCAGTCCACCCCACGTGGTACGGCCGAAGTAAAATACTATCCAGAATAAGAAAAGAAACGAGAAAGGGTAGAGCGTTTTATATATGCCATCTGCTTGTCCGTCAGCATCTTCAGCCCGTTTCACAGCCCTGTTGATAGTCAGACCAAATCCAGCCACTATCCCTGCAAATGTTAGCGCGGTCAGAATGGGGACGCGCCCGAAGTCCAATAGATCTCCATTGAACAATCTGATGATTGTTTCCATAGCCCCGTACGAGTCAAATTTCCACACCGGATCCCAGAAGGACATATTGTGGAAGTTGCCATGTATAAAGGTTGGGATAATCCAGTAGCTCAGGAGGAAAATCGACACTCCTGCGATCAGGAATAATCGGATAAGCGATTCAAAAAGAGACTGCAGGATTTCCTTACGAGATGACTGCTCCATGAATCTAGAAATCGGGTTTGAGATAGCCAAAAAGCCAATAGAGAGCATGGTAATCATACCGATACCCAAATGACCGGCGGTGGTGAGGGTAGTAAATACAATAGCGCTAATCGCTAATCGTAAATCGTTAATCGAAAATAAGTGTTTCCAATCGCGGTTAGCGGTTAACGGTTCACGGTTAACGAAAAATTTATACGAATAGGCCAATGCCAGAGGAAGCCATATCATCGCAAACAGCTGACTGGATAATCCGTATCCCCGCCAAAGGTACGAAGACGGGTCAAGGCCGTACAATCCGTCCGTAGATAAATGTGTAGCTAAGAGCGCGCCTATGCCTGCTGTCAGCCAAGACAATCCAATCACACGGATGGCAAGAAATACAGGCAGTGGAGTAAAACACAGAAGCAAATAAATCACTACATGATAGTATTGAAAAATTGAAAATTGAACATTGAACATTGAAGTAATCCAGTGAATCAATCGGTAGCTTCCAACTATGGCAATCTGCGGGATATGTGAGTAGTAGTAGGGGAGGTTATATCCTTCTGCCCAATTGTTCACCCAATGGTCAGCCAAGTACGAAAAATGACAGATCGGATAGGTCAAAATTCCGGATATTGAAGATGAACACTTTTTGACAGCAAAATCCCATATAGTGTTTGTCCTATCTACGAGAGCAAACTGGAATGTATTGTCGTTTGGGTCGATTGTCGCGGTGGGCTCCAACCTGTAGAGAAACAAGTTGAAGCCGATGGAAAAAATGAGCATCAGCAGTCCTAGTATTTTATCAATCGTCAGTTTTTTCATATATTCTTCTTTGTCATTGCGAGTCCGTTCCAACGGCGAAGCAATCTATACGAAAGAGATTGCCGCGTCGTCACGACGAACTGTCGTGGACTCCTCGCAATGACATGCAGAATGTTATTACGGTATCAGGTACGTGTTTAACCAATTTGCATGATCATCAAAATTTCCGTTTCCGCCATCTGAAATGCTTAGTTCCAGTGTCTTTACACCTGTTATATCTATGGTGGCGTGCCTAGGGAATTCGTACCGCTTGATAAGTTCTGATTGGTACAGTTGTTTCCCGTCCCCATACACTGAAAATATCACACTTCCCTGTGGTCCGCCGTTGGTGTCGATTCCCATGTCTGTAGAAAGTGTGCGAAACTTACGATTTATATCATATACCTCACGGCTCGGCGCGTGTGTTCCTATACCTCGCTTGTAGTACGCATATTGTACCGACAAAAATCCCCAGTTTTTTATACCGAAACTCGCATTCACCGGCATGTTTTCCTGACGCCTGCCGTAGCCCGTGATGCTGGTAATTGGTGTGAGGTCTGTGATGGGTATGGGCTTACCCAGAATGAGTGCCTTGTTTGCCATGACGACAAGTAATATCCAAACACTCGTCGCAATTATGAAAATTTGGTTCGTTATGTATGTTCTGATAGTGTACAGAAAGGCAAGGAATAACCCTATTTGCCCATACGACGTGGCGATGGTCAGGGGAGGGATATTGAGTGAACCGAGAAGCGGGATGCCATTTTTTGGGTAGTTTGCAATCATGGCGTTATGGATGTTGTAGAAAAATAGAACGGTAAAAATTCCGTAAAACAATATAAATTGTTGTATGCGTACTTTGTCTATCGCAACACGTAACCCGCTGATGTAAAAGGGAGCCCAAAGAAGGGCAAATACAGCGATTGGGAATGCATATCTGTCGTGCGATTGAGTTTGGAATAGGAAGAACCCGGCACACACAATGATAAGTGCGCTCAGGTAGCGGAAGATAAGTTCTTTATTGATGATTGAGCTTTCATCAATGTCATTGCGAGACCCATGAGTACCATCGGTCGAAGCAATCTTATGATGAGATTGCCGCGCTTCGCTCGCAACGACACCAAGGAATCGACCTCTAAGCATTTGTAAACAGGCCAAAAGGTATGTGGAGGAAAACAGAAATAATCCGACTGTCTTTGCGCTTGCAATACCTATGACTGACAGTTTATCTGAAATCTGCATCCCGTGCGCCTTGGCTACTATCCACCAGACGTTATAGGCATTAAGCGACATCCATGGGAAATAGTCATAATTGCCTGTCAGGTCTCCCGCAACGCGGTACATTTGCCTAGCAAGGATAAACTCAATGTTCAGTCCGATAAATGTGGCTACGCTCCCGGCGACTGCCCGCACAAGTCCCGTATAACCCAGATATTGCCAGACAAAGAGAAAAAATGCCGGTCCGTAGATAAGGTTCTGCAGCTTGGTCATCATGGAAACCATGTAAAAAATTCCTCCCAAAAGTGGCTGTTTTCTCCATACGAACACATTGGCAAGCAGAAACAGAAATACCCCCACACTATCAACCTGTCCCCAAAGCGCACCATCAAACATCGGGAGGGGAGAAAGTATATATATGGCTGCCAAAAGATAATAGATTGAGAGCGAAAGTTGCGGAAAATTGAGCCGTTTTGCATTTTTCCCAACCCAAAGGATAATAGTAAAAATACCAAAATCAGCTAAAATTGATGGAGCTTTTGCAACAGTGAGGAAGAGGAGATTTGTATTTTTCCAGAACTGATCAAAATTATGCGGATCAGAGAAAAGGCTATACACATGCGCCATGAAACCAAGCATGTATCCGAAAGGAGTAGGGTAGTTGAAATTCGTAAGTGGTAATCCCTTCACTATGCCGTAATCACGCACAGCAAGACCCCATGATTTCCAGAATGAAATGTCCGCTTCAAACCCGGGGCTCGGTATAAGTACGAGACGAAACAGCAATCCCACCGCTAAAATGATGTGTATATGAGATGGATCAGCAAGGTATGTAAAGACTCGTTTCATAAGAATATAACACCACATTGATACCACTGGTTCTCTCTTATAGTGTCATGTAACGGCTGTGTATATGGCATTGTAACAAACACACACAGCACCCGCCATTATGCATTTATAGAACCTGAGATGATGTCTGATTCTTGTGGCGCACGGCCGTTAATTGTGCCGCACTTTATACAAGATAGCATAATCGTTTGCAGACACCACTGTCAGGTTTTGCATATCTGAAATAGGGGTCCAGGCATAGGTGAATACATAGGAAATATCCTGTTTGCGAAGCCAATTGGCACGCACATCTGGCGGGTCAATGGAGCTCCAAAAACGCTGCGCCTCAGCGTGTTTGCGGGCAAAATCGATGGTTCCAAATACATCCGCCTCATAGACATGTCGACCGGTAAATGCTGGAAAGCTTTGTGTAAACAGAGGTGTAACCAACGTCGTTTCCTGTGGGTCAATACTGTATTTTGCTGTTTCATATATCTGGAAGGCACCAATAGGCAGATAGGTGAGTACATCCTCGCCTTTAGCATTCGGTCGACCCAATGCAACATGTGCATATGTGACAGGTATGGTAATGGCGATGATAAGAAATGCGATGGTCCACATAAGGGGATAGCGAAGCTGTTGCGATGCCCGTTTCGTTATCCTTCTAATGAGTTCGGCAGTTGCATAAGAAGCAACGAATATTGGCAGCACGGACAAAAATCTAAGATTAAGTACTCCAATCCACTGCGGGATAGGAGAGAAAAAAATAGCAAGCGCGAGTCCTGAATACACCCATACTATATGTATATGTCGTGGGGTCTTTGGGAATGTGATCGGAATGCCAAGTAACCCTATGAGTACCACAGGGCCATGCAACCGAATAAAGTCGATAATAGGGATGAACACATGCTGATTTTTTTCCCAGGCAAGCATGTATTGGTAGAGAGGGCCACTATACAGGTGCTGTATATAGAGTGCGCCGGGAAATCCTATGATACATAATGAGACAGCGGGCAAAAGCGGCCGGAGAAATTCATATGGGTGTTGCCACTGTTTTGTATATATAGCGTAGCAGAGTACAAGCCCATACACGCCAATTACACTACCAGTAAACACCCACTGAAGTGGCTGCATTGTTCCGAGTATCATACCAAGCAGAATGAGCATGCCCAGTGCGTTTGGCGCGTATGTTTTCCAGTAATAGAGAGTGAATGCAAATGCAGCCATAATAGACCCCTGAATAAGTGTATGGTGCGGTACATTTGAAAGCCGTACGAAGGGATGTCCCAGATTGTTAAACGGGTAGTAAAATCCAAAATCCCATCCCTGGGACGTATGAGTGATTTTTGGAAACGCATTTGAGAGCAAAAACAGCACCCATGCGATGAGCCGAGTCATGGGTTGCTTTGGGAAACAGAGCGCAAATAAAAAATAGGACGCAGACAAATACCAAATACTTGCCATAATGACGAGTAGTTGATAGGTGATAATGTCTGACATTCCGATACTGTTGCCGAAGCGTCCTCCCAGTACATAGAACCAATTTACCAGCGCTCCCTGTGTTGTCTCAGCGGATTTAAGATTCTCTCCAAGCACCCAATGATCACGTCCCTGAGCGATATAGGACAAGTAGTACAGATAATCCGGCGGATAGTGCACCGCGCCCGTGTATACGGTATATTTTGGTGCCCGAGCACGCATAATAAAAAAACTGCTGATATTGAGTATGGTGAATATGAGGATGATACTAATGACTGCACGCTTCATAGAAAGAAAGTCACCCTGCGGGCGGGGATATGTAATTAATTATACAGAGATTTTCGATATGGTCGAGAATGACAATACTGTTACTTACTCCACGAAACGGTATCAACGATACTGTTAAACAGTGCGCTGTCTAGAATGCCGCTTGCCAGATGAATGACGAACTTGGGGTCGGGTGTCTCAAAAAAAACATCCTCGTTTGGAGACTGATTACTGGTGTTTAAATATTTCGCACGATACCCCTTGAGTCCTTTGCTGTTTTTGAATTCCACTATGGATGCGACTCCCTTGAGTCCTCCAAACTGCTTCCACCATGTCTCCACATATGACCGTTTGGAAAGTGATATATATTGTTTTAGTGCATCTGTACGTGATAAATTATCAACTCCAACGAGTACGTTCTGGTCCGGCGGGCGGTTTTCCCACACGATTGCGTAAATATCAAATTGATCATTGGGAAACGTCGTTAGCTTGAGGGTGGACGGAACAGAAAATGAGTATGGATATCTTTTCCCTTTCATAACGGTCATGGGAACATCTGCGGGAGCTGTGAGTTTGCCCTGTGCATTCATTGTCACGACTGCTTTGGTATTCGTCCGGCCTTTTTCGGTGGGAAGTGGGGTAGTGTCTGGTGTATTTGTTGCTACTACCGTTTCTGCGGTGGGAGCCGGAGTCTCTGTCTTTGGGGGGCCAAGATAGGTATTTCCAGCCGGGATTATTGTTTGTGAGGTTTTTTGAAATGACAAATTGTGTTGCAGAATGATAAACAAGATAAGCCCCACGCAAATTACCCCTGCGATAAGGCCTGTGTTTTTGAGATTGGGCAGATCCGGAAGCTCGTCTACATCGTTCATATCAGCGCAATTGTACCATAGAGATTAGAATAGGGGTTAGGGGACAGAATAATATATACGAATAACGAATAACCATTAGCGATTAGCGATTTTACCGTGCTATGATCAAAGTATGAAGGACGCTACTAAGAGTGAATACGGCATCGTTATCCTTCTTTGCGCCATAGCACTGTGTCTTAATATCGCCGTATGGGTAGGGAAGCTCGCGCAGATTGATCCCGGCCACACGTACATCCCTATACACAATTCACTGAGTGATTATTCATTTTACGTGTCTGTGGTGCGGCAGGGAGTCGACGGGAGTATAACAGTATTCAATCCGTTTGCCACGGAGACCCACGAAGGGAGTGTGATCCATTTTTTCTATCTGGCTATAGGCATGGTGGCACGAAGTATCGGGGTATCAGATGCGCATATTGCATACCACGCTTCGCGCTATGTGCTCGGAATTATCTGGTGTATCGCGATATACAGACTCATAACACTCTCCATCCGGGAAAAATGGCAGAGGATACTGGCTCTCGCATTTTCCTTGTTTAGCGCCAGTTTTCCCCGTGTGGTCGAGGTATTGGGAGCCCCGGTTGTCACAGGCTACATGACCTGGTGGAGTGAGCTTGATCCCGTAGTTCGAGCGGCTTTTATCCCGCACTTCACAATGGGGCATATCATGATGGTCTCTGTGTTTATATCGGTTTTGGAATACGTCCGTTTCCAGGCTCCTAAAAAAATAGTTCCCGAGCGGACGAAATGGGCGTTCTCCACCTGGTGGCATAGGGAATCAAGGACGGGAAAACGGTGGCTCGTGAGGGTGGCAGTCGCCGCGTGGATTGCTGCATTTGTCCACCCTCCCAGCGCAATACAGATACTGCTTATCATCCCACTCATTATGGTGATCATCCGGTCACAGAGGATGATCCAAATTGGTTTTGCTTCACTCGTGGGAGCCGGAAGCGGACTCGGTATTATAAACAGTGTATCCGCGATTTTTCCTTGGAATCTGGCACGTGCATTTGAAGGGTGGTCATTTGCATTATCCGTACCTGAATATCTGTTGGCATTGGGGCCAGTGGTATTTTTTGCAATCATTGGCATGATTGCCATATTCGTATCACTTAAATTCGAAGCACGAAGCGTGAAACTCGAAACAAATTCAAAACAAACAAAAGGTACAACATATAACGGTATCAAACATATTTCGAATTTCGAGTTTAGGATTTCGAATTTTCTTATATTATTGCTTTGGATTGTCACCTCAATTGTGATGATCCCACTGTCAAAGCTCATGCCGTTTAGCCCATTTGAGGTTATCAGAACTCACCCGATATCCAATATCCGTTTTTTACAGGTAGCTGTCTGGGTTCCCTTGTCAATTTTGGGGGCAGTCGGGTTTTCCACCGCGCTTCAGATTCTTCCCTCGGTGCTTCGTATCCTTGTGATTGCCGCTATGGTTGTGCTGACATTTGTCGGGTACCCTTCCACAGTGAGTGAACAGATAGCACATGTCTATTTTGGCCGTGACTACCAATATCCAGACATCCAATATGTGAGTGCAATTCGTGAACTTGGGGCTATAACAAAACCGGGCGAAGCGATCATGTCACTGTCTCTTGCCGGTATGACAATACCGACATATGTGAATAGGTCAGTCTATGTAGGGCAGGTTGTCTACACACCTGAGTTGGATAAGAAACTGGCAGTTTCCTGGTCATTTTTTGCCGGAACCATGTCTCCGTGTGAGGCCTATATGCTCGTGAAGACCAACAACATAAAAGCGGTATTTTTTAGCGCTGATGAAAGACAAGCCGGGAATGCGGTTTCTAGATACTTATTTCTGCAGCCATGGAATACCTTTGGGATGACAACCGTCTATACTGTGGTGGATGTCCCTCCCATAGAGTGTGGATGATCCTAATACGGTACTCACTTATGGGGTTACGCCAAACGCACTTCTCGTGTACGCGTACTCAATGATCCAACTGGAAACAGTAATCAAAACGAGTGACCCCAATAGGGAAATAATCATTGCTTTACTGGGAAAGGTTGACTGCGTATCCACTCAACTAGAATACAGGGGCAGGATGACATCAGTCAACACATGTATATTCAGAGACTCCGTCAGTTATTGTCGTTACCGCGATGTTCTAGTACACCCTTCACACGTGCAGCATGTTTCGGGTATAAACCCATCTAAGCCGTTTTGGCAACATATTTCTGTTGCAAACCTGCGTAAGATGGGTATAGACTGAAGAAATGGATCCTGACAGTTCACCCCGTCACACGCATATAGTGGTCGGTATCATCGTATTTCTGATACTCTTTTCATTTGCTCCCACCATGTATGAGTGGAACGCACGCGGCAGGACTAAGCCTGATCGTTTTTTTGAATTGGTACACAACTTTCCCACGGACTACAATTTATATCTGTCAAAAATTAGGCAGGGAAAGGAAGGGTCCTGGCTAGCCCGTGAAAAATATACGTCAGAACCTCACAGTGGTTCTCTCTCACAAATACTGTATGTAATAATCGGAAGGCTTGCCGACTACGCGCATATTCAGACCCCGTACGTGTGGTTTGCCTATCATGTGGCAAGATTGTTTTTTTCCGGCGTGTTTCTCTGGAGTATTTGGAAGCTCAGTGAATGGCTTATGCGGCAAGCGGGATTTGGCTATCAGCTGGTGATGTTTTTACTGATTGCTCTTCAATCCACCTGGCCGAAATTTGAAACGGTATTGGGCGTACCCCGCCTGGGAGGGTGGATGCCGTGGTATACGCAGGCAGATAGCCTGCAACGGACAACATTTATGCCGCACGTACTTCTGGCGCAGACGCTCATGATCTTTATCTTTTGGGTGTTTAGTACCATGCAGTTTGGAACAGGCGGATTTATTACCAAAAAACATCCCGGAAATGCGATATTTCTTGGAGTGGTCGGGCTTATCCTTGGAATAATATTTCCACCCGGTCTCACGTTTGTGTATGGCGTCATTGCATTTGTGTGTGTGGGTGAAATGATCGCACTGTTTACGAAAGTGGGTGCCCGCAAAACACGGATAGGTGCGATACTTGGAAAATGGTTTGTTTCGGTGGGATATGACCGGTTTATTTTTGGCATTATCAGCCTGCCGTCTCTTGTATACTTTGCGCTCCTTCTGTCTCAGTACCCATGGAAACGGCTCGTTGAATTTGATGTACTGCATCCGACGAAGTTCTCATTTGTGGAATACTTTATGGCAGTCGGTCCACTCTTCCCTCTGGGAGTATTGGGAATCCTGTTTGTCGTGTTATATAAAAAAGAGCTCATTGGGAAACTGCAATTCTTCCTGTACTGGACAGTCGCATGGATTGTATTTCTGTTTGTGTTTGACCGGATTCCGCAACAGTCACCGACCCGGTTTACTCAAATGGTGCCGCAAGTACCGTTGGGCGTGTTTACAGGGGTATTACTGTATGAAATATCTCTGTTAGTTTCCACGAAGGTGTCTAAACTGAAAGATGGCACCCAGTATCCTATATTTAGTATTGTGTATATTGGGAAAGCACATTTGAAGAAGGTTTTATGCGCAATACAGCATACGATATACGCGATACCAGTTGTCATCATTATCTTATCTCTATCTTCCATGGCTTCCTCCTATATGTGGCTACGGGATTTTGTGGATCATAAACTGCGCGCGACAATACCGCTTGTGCCGCACAATGCTGATGTCATGTATCCGATGCGGGAGATTGTGGAAGGGCTCATTTGGCTCCAGGTAAATACCCCACGGAGCTCCATCGTGTTGACCGGTAAAACAACCGGAAATTATATGCCCGTGTATAGCGGAAACACTGCCTATATCGGACACGCCAACACAGTAAAACTTGAAATCAAAGAAGCCGAAATCGGGAATTTTTACCGGCGACATTTACCTCTGGAAGAAGAAATGGAATTTCTGAAAAACTCCAAGGCGTCTTATGTGTTCTACGGGCCTGAGGAGTTTGAAATATCCGGTGGGGTAGAGGACTTGCGGACACTGTATCCTGCACTTGTCCAGGTGTATCAAAGTCCGATGGTCAGAATATATAAAACACCTGAAAATTAGCCTCAATTTTCACTTCCACCTCGGAGGTGGTAGAGATGTGCATTACTTTCGAACCATGAGCTCCGGATCTCCGGGTACACGGGAGTAATGCTCGGTCACATATGCCTGCACATGTGTAGGCATCAGGGAGAACGTGTATTCATCAAATAAGAGTTTTTGAACTTTCTTATCATCCAACATCGTTGGGATATCAGGCAGCCGGTTCATGATGCTCTCAGGAACATTCCCAATGTAGTATCCAAACGGAACTGGGTAGACGGGTGGGCGAAACAGAAAATTCGGGAACACCGATTCACTCTGTCCTATCTGGGTAAAACGCTTTTCATAGGCCTCGATTGTTTCCTGACCGCGTATGGTCGAACGGGCGTAGTTATACGTGCGGCTCATATTCACCATGTGGGCATATACCAAAAATAGTATTGTTATGACCACCACATACGCGGTTTTTCTCGATTCGATAGCTCGAAGAGTATCGTCTATAAGCGCACCTGCAAATAGGGCGTAGAGCCAATTGATTAGTAGATAGTGTTGGAGAAACACGACAGGAAGTGCAAATAAAGAAATAAAATTTAATATGAGCGTCAGTCCAAGGAGCAGTTTAAATACATCGGTATGTACGATCGTTTTCTTTTGAAGTAGCAATGTGAGCTGTGAAAATAACCCTCCCGCTCCCAGAAGCGGTAAAATCCAAATATACATCCATGTGACAGGCTTACCCATGGTGCCATAAATCCAGAGGTTATTTGGATAAAAGATTGCGCCAAATGGCAAGGGCGCGCGAAATACGCTATATGCGGCTTTCGCATCCACCACAAGTTGCATCCACATTTCGTATAGGCTACCTGTGAAAAGTCCGTACATCAGAAACAGGAGAGTAGGGAAGGCAGTCGCAGTAATCGTTTTCACTATTCCCCTGAATCCTTTTTGTGAATACCTGAACCACATCAAAAACAGCACAATGATTCCAACCGAGGGAATAATTTTGGGAAACGAAAGAGCAGAAAGGCCCAGAAAAAATGCAGCAAATTCCAACATGTGCGAAGCCGGCCGTTTTACGCCAACAGCAGCAATCGCAAGTCCCACGCTATAGAGCATAAGCATGAAGTTATCTGTTCGGATTTGAAAACTCGACAGCACAGCAAACGGATCAAGAATCAACAAGGGGATAAAAAGTAAGGCCGTACGTCTGTTCCATAGATTCCGAATAAGTGTATAAAGTGACAGCAGTCGTATCCCATACATGAGAATCATAACGAATCTGGTAAACATGATTGTTTTGAACGAAAATCCAAAAAATGTAAACACGGGCAATAAGGTCCACTCAAATAATGGTGTATAAAATGAGTTGTATATATCACGGTAGGGAATAAAGCCATTGGCAATCAAGTAAACAAGATTTGCGTGATGCAATTCATCCGTATCAAATTGATACCCGTATCCGCTCTGAAAGGCGGAGAACAGGAGTGGTGCCAATAACAGGACACTGAGTATAGAAATAAGAAGAATGTATATACGAATAAATCGAAAAGCGAGCACTTTATGCCCTCCACCTGAAGATGTGCTTGGGATATAACGCATTCTAACCTGATTTTGCACATGTGCCGGTATGTCTTGAAGAATCGTTGCAAAATGCAGTAAGAAAGGTATACTCTTCATGTGATTCATAATAGCATACGGTTTGTAAAAGCTCCTCTATGAAAAAGATTGCGGATATTTCCATTGTTAGTCCTATATATAACGATACTCGAACACTCAGGCAAGTACTGACTACGGTAAACACGCTGCTCTCTAAACGAACGTCCTCATATGAAATTATTTGTATAGATGATGCGAGCACCGATGACAGTGTGCGTATAGCAAAAGTCTGTGAAAAGCATATGAAGCATTTGAAAGTATTTACCCACGATACCAACCAGGGGATCGCAAAAACATACAGAGAACTATATAAACGAGCAAATGGAAAACGTGTTGTACTGTTTAGCATGGATGGAGAATGGAATCCAAATGACGTACTGCGACTCTTGGACGAACAAAATAAGACAGGTAAGGACATCATCATCGGATGTCGTATGCAAAAACAATACACACCATGGCGTGGATTAGTCTCATATATGTATAACTTTCTCATGAACCATCTCTTTGGTGTGCAAACCAGAGATGCAGGAAGTATTAAAGTGTTCAAAAAAAAAGTATTATCACTTCCGATACTATCCAATGGAGTATTTGATGAGGCCGAGCGACTACTGCGTGCATCCAGGGCAGGATACACCATTGGATATCTTCCGATTGATCACTATAAAAAAATTAAACGAAAACGCGGCATACGTATGTCTCATGTAATTGAAGCGCTTTTCGATATGATACGCGTGTACCGCACTCTACGCGTATGAAACACCATGTTTTTTGGGGTATTTGCCTCGTACTTTGCGCAACGGTGCTGCGATTTGCCTACGCAGCGCACTCTCCCTCATACATCACGACAGGAGACTCTGTCAGCTATTTTTTGACCGCAAAACATATTGTTGAAACAGGGAATCTTGTAGACCCATGGAGGACACCGGTATATCCGCTTCTCCTTGCTGTTCCATATGTCTTCAGTGGTCATCCCATGCCAACCGAAATATCCGGAGTATTTACATCAGGACTTATGTGCATCCGCATATGGCAGTCCGTTTTTATGGTGATTGGAACTCTGATACTCTACGTAATATGTCTGAAGTTGCGATTGAATTCATTTTTATCTGCAGCGCTATCTTTTGTGGCAACTGCAGACTATACGTTGCTGCTTTTGGAACATGCAATACTTACTGAAGCATTTTCGTTTTTTTGGCTTAGCATCGTTGTATATTTCTCGGTACTATTATTTACACGTTTCAGCTGGCGATATATCGCGGTCCTCACAATTCTATGGATAATAGGAATGTTCCTGCGTCCGAGCGTCATCGGGTTGCCATTTCTTATTCTAGGCGCTAGCATCCTTCGGTATCGCACGAGAAGGATGCTGGTTGCTAGCATCATTTCACTGATCCTCTATGTTGGTGTGATCACCGTGTACTCGCGTGTTAACCTGTCACAGTCGGGATTTTCCGGGATAAGCCGAATTCAGGATGTGAATATGTGGGGGAAATTGCTCCATATGGGAATTTCTGACCAAGATCTGGGTGATTCTGACACGGCTCGTAAAGCGAGGGCAGCTATGCAGGTACATGCAAAACATCCGTTTGAAATATTTAGACAGTTTCCAGAACTGTACAAACGCGAACATGCTGGAACTTTCCATAACTTCACCACCGGTCTGGTTAGAGACCATCTAGGAGCGTATGTGGCTCACTCCGTAACATCGTTGCCAGCTGTGGTGACAAGCCCCACTGACATTGTGGATAAAACAGCTACGACCGGGAAGTATGATGCTTTTTTTGCAGTGTTGAAACTGATATACCAACGATTGGTGTACCTGTCATTTATTCCACTATTCGGTGTGCTGTTTGTACTGTACAGGGCGATCAAAAAAAGTGATGCCACACTCTCCGGCGTGCTGTGTATCACCCTCATAGGGGTCTATCATGTAGCGGTGAGTTCTCTCATGGCATATGATGATTTCGGACGGTTGCTTGCTGTTGCCAGACCGTTGTTACTAGTGAGCACTGTATTACTTATTCGGGAATTGAAAAAAGATATATGAGAACGCTTACGCTAATGGTTATTAGTTTCGCCATACACACACTCCTGTTGTTATCTCTGTTTCACACACGCATAGCTGGCACCTTGGCATTTTTTTATAGAGGTCTTGTCTTTATCTTATGTGTTGGATTGTTACAGGGAATAGTCCTTGGTGTTCTACGGAAACGACTGGTGATACCTCGCTTGGTGATCATATCTCTCACTATCATATTCATAAGTATGCATATCGTATTTTTTACATTGGTTCCTGTAACGCTTGACCGGTCTGTCTCTGTGTTTTTGCTGCAGCGGATGCTCTCAAACGGCACGGTTTACACAAAAAAACAGTTGGAGGACGTGCTCATCGATGGCTTTATCCTGAAGAGTGATGCGGTGGGAAAGCGGATTATCGAACAGGAACAGACAGGCTCCATACGACCTGATGGAGGTGGTTGGCGTATCACACCGCGCGGAGAGTGGATAGTGAATATGTACAGGATTGTTGGAGCACTATTCGGTATACAGCCGTCCGGCCGCTAATTACCAGTTACGGGAGGGTATTTGTCTTAGCAGCTTCTTGGTGTCGCGATACGATTGCTTCACCCAATCCACATACAGTTCTAGCCCTGTTTCAATTGCCGTTTTCGGAGAAAACCCGAGTAGCTTCCCGGCTTTTTTTGTATTTGCAGCAAGCCTATCCACGTCATTTGGACGGGGAGGGAGTTGATCGGGCTGATATGGAAGATTGGTGTGGCGGCAAATGGTCTGTGCAATCGTTCTCACTGACACCTCCTTGCCGAAGGCAATGTTTATGACATCTCCCCGCAATTTTTCCTCTTCTGCCGCAGCGTATATGCCTGTTACCGTATCTTTCACATAGGTAAAATCACGTGTTTGTGATCCGTCTCCGAATACCGTCAGCTGAGTGCCGCTTAGTGCCTGTATGGTGAACCGGGGAATGACTTCTCCGTATACACCGTCAAAATGTGCTCTGGGTCCATACGCATTAAATGGCCGTATGATGCAACTTGGGAGGCCTTCTATATCGTTGAAGTGTTTGGCATACAATTCTCCCACGTACTTGCTCATGCCATATACCGTCTGCGGTGTAATACCGTGTGATTCATCAATGGATTCTCCATGGGTTGTGCCATACACTTCCGAGGAGGAAATATAGACAAATTGTTTCACCCCCGCCTTTTTCGCTGCCAGGAGTGCGAAGAGTGTCCCTGTGGCATTTACTTCGTGCACATGCGCTTCATCGGACAGTGATAGCCGTACGCAGGCAACGGCAAAATGAAACACGACATCCACACCCTTCATGGCCTTCGTCAGTTTTTCCCGGTCTAGAATATCCCCTTTGACCACACGGGACACACCGAATGTTTTCAATTGTGATGGAGTGACTACATTCGATGCGAAGTTGTCATATACGATGATCGTATGCGTTTTTGCGTACTCTTCCACAAAATGGGAGCCGATAAATCCGGCACCGCCTGTGACCAACAGTGTTTTACCGCGAAGTTTCATAGTGTCGTTACTTTTTTATACAGAAAGTTTTGATTGTTCGGATTATATAGGAAATTTCAGATTCTGTAAGTTCAGCATACAGAGGAAGTGTGAGCAGTTGCTTGGCGCGTGCCTCGCTCCTGGGGAAGTCTCCCTGTGTATATCCCAGAAACTTCAATGCAGGTGTAGTATGTAGCGGTGTCGGGTAATGGATGCCTGTATGAATACCGTTTGCGTGTAAAAATTTCATGAGTGCAGTTCTCCTTGAGGTTTGAACGACAAATAAATGCCAGTTTGTAGCTGATTCTCTCGACGGAAGTGGTGGCAATGCCAATCCCTGTACATCGGATAGCTCCCGCAGATATCGAAGCGCGATAGTATTTCTTTTCCTGTTCCACGAATCAAGGTGGGGGAGTTTGACGGATAATACAGCCGCCTGTATGGTATCAAGCCTGCTGTTGGTGCCAAGCACCGTATGCTCATATTTTTTCTTCTGTCCGATGTTTCTAATAATCTTCAGCTTTTCGTACAGTTTCTTACTGTTTGTCACCACTGCGCCGCCGTCGCCGTACGCGCCAAGGTTTTTGCCCGGATAGAAAGAAAAAGCAGCCATATCGCCAAACGATCCGCATTTTTTGCCGTTCACCATGGAGCCGTGTGCCTGACAGGCGTCCTCAAGTATCGTTAATCGCGAACTGTTAACCGTTAACCGTGATAATTCATTGATGGGTGCCGGATACCCGTACAGGTGGACTGGGATAATGGCACGGGTCTTTTTCGTCATCGCTTTTTCTACAGCTGCTACATCTATCTGTCCGGTTTTTGGATCGCAGTCAACGAAGACCGGTGTCGCACCAAGTTCAATAAACGGGAGGGCTGTCGCGATAAACGTATTGGCCTGCATGATAATCTCGTCACCCTTTGTGATGCCAGAGGCCATTCCCATAAGTTTTAAGGCGTCTGTACCGTTTGCAACACCGACACAGTACGAAACTCCTATATACGTGGCAAACGCTTCTTCAAATTCCAGAACCTCATCACCGAGAATAAAATCGGTCTTTTTACAGACGGCAAGTAGCGCGCGTGTTACGTCACGCTTAATTGACGTAAATTGACGCTCCAGGTTCACGAGAGGTATATGCTTCATGCGATTATTTTTTTTGAATGCGGGCAGGGTTTCCGATTACGGTACTGTGTGCAGGGACATCCTTTGTCACGACAGATCCTGCACCTACCGTAGCATTTCGACCGATCGTCACTCCAGGCAAAATCACTGCCCCTGCGCCGATGGCGGCTGCAGCCCGAACATGGGTTTTTTTCGGTGTCCAGTCGCCGGCTTTTTTCATCGTCCCGTCTTCGTTTATAGCTTTAGGATACGTATCGTTTGTAAACACAACGTGTGGACCGATAAATACACCGTCTTCTATCACAACCCCCTCAGGGATAAACGCAAAAGCCTGGATTTTACAGTTTTTTCCGATTATTGCCGTTTCTTTTATCTCGACAAACGAGCCGATTTTTGTATTGTCACCAATGGAGCATCCGTATATATTTACCTGTTCCGGATGGAATATTTGCACGTTTTTCCCGAGGATAACATCGTCTGTGATCATAGCGGTACTACTAGAGTCGAATCATTTTACCATTATTCCTGATCGATTTTGTAGCAGACTCAAGAATGTGCACTATACGCTTTCCCTGATCGCCGTCTGTCGGAGGAGGAGTGTGCGTCGTGATGGCGTGTATAAATACAGATGCCATTTTCGAAAGTCCTTCGGCAACGTCGATGTGCGGGGCAATCGTCGAACCGATGCGGTACCCGATCCTGAGCTGCTGTGCCGCATGTGCATCCGCGGTGAGGGAAATTGATTTATCATAAATCTTTATTTTCTCTGTCGGTTCCATATCATCATATACGAGCATTTTTTTCGTACCGACTATGGTAATCTTTCTGACCTTGACCGGCGATATCCAGCTCACATGAATATGCACATGCAGATTGCCGGGATAAGTCGCGTTCATATAGGCAACCGCTTCCTGATTTGTACCATCGAGGGTCACTCCCTGTGTAGACACCGCAGTGGGGGATGCGCCGAAAATATAATCAATGATAGAAAGATCATGTGTAGCCAAGTCGTAGAGCACATTACTATCACGCTGAAGAAGACCGAGATTGGTTCGGACACAGTCTACATGGAGTATACTCCCAAGTTTTTCTGAGTCTATTATTTTTTTAATTTCAGATACGGCCGGAGTATAGATAAACGTATGATCAACCATAAGGGTTTTTTTATGTTTTTTTGCCAGTGATATCAGCGTGTCTGACTCTGTTTTTTTCTGGGTCATGGGTTTCTCTATCAGCACATGCTTTTTGGCTTCGAGCGCTTTTTTTGCCAGGGAGAAGTGTGTGGATATGGGTGTGACAATAACCACAGCATCACAGGTGGGGTCATCAAATACATCCCTCGCGTTTGCGGTGACTTTGACACCCGGGTACTGTTTTTCCACCAGAGTGGTGGTCTTTGGGTTTATATCGCATACCCATATAACACTAGCGTCATTATGGGAGGCGAAGTTTCTCAAAATATTTGGACCCCAGTATCCGAATCCGATAATGCCTATCTGAATCATAATTGTGAGGGTATGATACCATACGTTAATCGTTAATCGTTAATCGTTAATCGTTAATCGTTAATCGTTAATCGTTAATCGTTTTGCGTTCGCGATTAGCGTTTCGCGGTTAACGATATTTTCATCCTCACCATATCTATAATTGTAGGAAGGATTGTTTTGAAAAATTTTCCACCAGATCCGCCTTTATCTATGCGGACTTTATGGGTAACCGGGACTTCCCGCATTGTATACCCATGTTGCTGCATTCTAATGGCGAGTTCCGCATCAACAAACGCACTCCGTGATACAAGTGGCAGTGCAGTGATCACGCTTTTTTTCATAAGCCGTATTGTATTGGCATCATGAAGATTCATCCCAAAAAGGAATCGAAGCAACCAGTTATATATCTGTGACTGAAGCCTGCGCTTGGCTATATCGCTGCGTTTTACCCTCCTGCCCAGTATCATATCTGCAGACGTGGTGTAGGGGAGTAATTTCATAAGTTCAGCGGCATCAAACTGATCATCTGAAGGCAGCGAAAATATCCAGTCTCCCGTTGCCTTTTGGTACAGGGTTTTTATCGTTTCTCCGTATCCTTTGTTTACCGAGTGAGAAAGTACTCTCATCCCGGGGATCTTTGACTTGAGACTAACAAGTATCGCCGGTGTGCTGTCAGTACTGGCATCGTCAAGTGTAATTATTTCCACAGAACTGCTTACCCGTTTTGCTACTGAGTGGGCGTTTAGAACCACATCCTGTACGGTAGAGGCTGTGTTGTAGCAGGGGATAACGATTGTAAGCGATCGAAGTTTCATACCTGGTAGCTCATTATACCTCCAAGCGCGCCTACTTGGAGAGTCTCAAAAAAAGTATTTTGGTGTTGACTGTGTAAGGTGCTTTGATAGTATGTGTATACCGCAAAAACGCAGATTTGCAACATTAGTTTTTGGGTATAGACCCATCTAACCCGCTTCGCTACATAACAGCGAGGCGAGTCAGATTTTTCACTGAGAAGAGCTGCAAATCTGAGTAAGATGGATGTATACCGTATGGCCGGATTTATTGGACGCTACCGTGAGTATATCTATATAGTAAGTATCAGCATTGTGCTCCTATGCTGTGCATACTTTCCCATATATAGAAATTATCAGCGCGCACCCACTGACAGATACTATTTTGGTGCGGAAGAATTTCCGATAGATCAGCTGGGAAATCTGGCGTATGTCAGGCAAGGGTATCTGGGAGAGGTGTTTGCACGGTTTAACTATTCCATTTTTTTGGGTGATCATCCGTCGATTGTAAAATTCGAATACATAGTCATAGGACATCTCGCACGGCTGCTTCGGACTGATCCCATACATATGTTTCGGATATCCCAATTTGTCCTGTCACTTGGCTATATGGCGATGGTGTACATACTGATACGGAGTGTCATCCCGCCTCTCGCCGGACGCGTTGCTGCATATATACTTGTTCTGTTTGGATCGGGCATCGTGTTGCCCTCCTGGCAATTTAGTTTTCCGGACGGAGCAATTTACGATGTCCTGGTGTTTCAACGCATGACTATCGCCATGCCGCACTATCTGTTGGGAGGTCTGTTTTCTTTCGTAACCATGTACCTACTAGCGCGGGTATTTGTCATCTCCCGCGCGTTCACGCTATTCGTTCTGGCCTTAATATCAGGAATCCTCGTGGCGTTTTTCTATGCACCCGATATCATACTTATTGTCTCCAGTTTTCCGCTGTTTGTGCTCCTCAGTATCCTATCAGGATGGATCCGCCGCAAAAAACTGACTGTTTCTGTGGTACAGCTGGGAGTGATATGTACCTATGCGGCAGTTGTGCTTATTCCGGTTCTATACGTGCGCTATATTGTCGGATACTACTGGCAAGATTTGAATACCGGAAAAATGGAATTTCTCAATCCGTTTGTTCTGACATTTTCCGAGTATCTATTTGTAATGGGAGTTCCGTATATCCTCTCAATAGTATCGTTACCCATTGTTCTGAAAAAAGGCTCGCCGCTTCTTCTGCTTTTATGGACATGGACAATCATGCATCCGGTGGGGGAATTCGTACTTTCCAAATTCATGCATATCAATCCGATCCGGTATATGATCACCCCGTACTATGTCGCGTTTGGCGTGTTGTCGGGAGTGCTGTTGGCCCATATTGTTGCGTGGGCAAAAGCGAGATTCTCTCTGTTGAGGCCAAATAGAATCTACGGAGCACTGTTGATCCTGATCCTTGGCACCAGTATTTTTTCATATCAGCGGACCGTACGGCGGTCCGAACTATGTTTCTGTCAGCCTCCCGTGCTAGATTTCGGGTATCCTGCTAAGACTGTCATGAGATCCATTGACTGGTTACGACAGAACACAAAGACGGGTGATATTGTGTTGTCTGGGTATCACGCAGGAATGCTCATTCCAGCATTTGCGGGAAACAGAGTGTACACGAGCTGGTGGTATAAACTGATTGAGCCGCCATCATTCCCAGCCGTATTAGGCGCTCTATCCGGGTTTTATCGGCAAACAGTGGATGATGCCGCGGCATATACATTTTTGCAGACCTATGATATTTCGTACGTGTACTATTCTCCAGAGGAACATGCGCTTAATCCCTCCAGATGGGGATTGAAATACCCGTTTTTGAGCGAGGTGTACAACGAGGGAGACGTGATTATTTACAGAGTGAAATTATAGTCGTAACGCGTAAAGGGTATTGTTGAATCATGAAATAGTATCGATGCATATGAAACAAAAAATACTCATAACAGGTGCAAGAGGGTTTGTGGGGTCGGTGTTTGCCTCACTGCTTTCTGACTGGTGTACTATTTTCACACCGAGCAGGGATGAAATGGATATCACCGAAAAAGAATCAGTTTTGTCCTACGTATCACGTGTAAAACCTACCGCAATTATCCATGCGGCTGCATTTACAGATAACACTCGCGCAGAAAATGAGCGGGGAGACACGTCAGGGGAGTGTTATAGGGTTAATGTGACTGGTTCTGATGCTATCGCAGTCGCGATGGAACAATCCGGCGCATATGGTATATACATCTCCACAGGATCCGTATTTTCAGGAACACCAGTCAACCCTGGTCCGTTTTCTGAAGAAGATCCAGTCGCTTCCGACGAACTGCTGTCCTGGTATGGGGTAACCAAAAAATTGGGGGAACAATTTTTCCAGCCACATGGCGCGATCATTCGGCTATCGCACCCACTGTACGGACCGGTCACGCCCCACAGGCGGATCAGTGCAATGGGGGAGTATCTTCGGTCGCTACTCATGCTCTATAGGAAAAAACAGCTCTACCCGCTTTTTATTGACCAGTACTTCCCCGTAACTGATCTGGCAATCGCAGCACAGGGTGTCCGGACGTTAGTGGCCAATCGCAGTTGCGGCATATTCCATATGGTGAGTGATGATGAGGTGAGTCCGTACGAGCTTTGTCTGTACGCACTCAAGGGTCTGGGCTTGGATACGCATGAGTTGCAGACAATCTCATTTGATGACTATGTCAAAAGAGAAACCCTTCCTGCCCGGTTTACCAAGTACAGCGCAATTACAGGAGTTGATACCGGCAAAAAACTTGGTATACCGGCATATAGCTGGCAGGATGTGGTAAATAAAAATATGTCATACTACGAGAAATGAAATCATCATATTTCACCATCCCCAAACTGATTATTCTCGTCGAGTATGTAATAGCGAGTGTTCTTTTGGGATATCTGCTGTACTGGCATTACACAGTCGGAATTACTCGCTTTTTTGATGTGGACGAATTCACCCATCTGCACTGGGCCGCAAATTTTGCCCGGGGTCAGACGCCATATATAGATTTTTTCACCTTTTTTACCCCCGGTTTTTATTGGCTTTTAACTCCGTTGTTTTGGCTCTTCGGCAAGAGCACATCCTTATTTATCGCCACACGAGTTGCTGCATTTGTTGTTTTTGCTGTCATGGTTGCCTTGACGGGACTTCTGTATAGAACCGTGAGGTCAAAGCGGTTTTTTGTGATTCCGATGTGTATCCTCGCGTTTTTACCGATGCCATTTGACAAATTTATGGAAGTGCGTCCCGATAATGTCTCCACAGTGTTCGGGCTTTTGGGAATGTATCTACAGATCATAGCTATGGAGAATCCGCTCCATGGGCGCAGCAGGTACTATTGGTTTTTCTCGGCGATTAGCTACGCTGCATCTATGATAATTCTTGTAAAATCACTCCCGTTTGTCGTGGTAGGTTTTGCCATATACCTGTTGGATGTGGGGATGTATCAGTGGATACTCCGCACACTTTCTACACGCAGGATTCAGCGCCTGCCGGGCACAGGAGCCCATGCATATTTTCTCTACGGATTTGGTATGACGGGACTGTTGTTCGCATTCTGGCTGCTGTCACTGGGGGATATATCTAAAGTGCTCTATTCACTGACGAGCATGCCGTTTGAGGCAAATACCATCGGGCGCATATATATAATGGAGCCACACCTGTTCTTTTTCCCTAACGCATCGTTTTATGGTGGATGGGGGGTTACCAATGCGCTTCTCTTGAACCATACGATTTGGGCGATCGGCATTTGCGTGGGTGTGATGAGTCTGCTCACCCCCTATATTAGAGCTGACGGGAAAGGGAAGCGGGTGTTATCAGAGCTCCTGATCGCAGGAGTATTTATTGTCTCAGTGGTATTGTATGTGATGTTTTTTCCCATGAAGCACAGTCAGTATCTGATTCCCATTGCGGTCTTTATCGCGATGTACTGTGCAGATTTCGTTTCGTTAGTTTTTCGTCGTACTTCTGTTTTGTCTCCCGTACTGCTTATCGCGTTGGCGCTTCTATTTGCGAGGCAGACAGCAGTAGTGAATGCCCCAAAAATGCAGATATCAAACAAAGTACAGCTTGTCCAAACGGAACAACTGCGGTCGCTCGTTGGTGAGAATGAGCAGGTGTTGGATCTCGACGGCAGGTTTATATACAGGACGGACCCGTACGATATTTGCTGTCTGCCGTTTGGTACCTTCGTACGGTTTCTTTCCAGACCTCCTAGACCGCTTCGTGAAGTACTGGAGGAAAAGAAGGTGGCATATATCTATCAGGGCGACAGCGGCAGGTTTTGGGAACTCACTGATGATCTTCCGTATATCAATGAGCACTATGAAAAAGTGGAGGGGTGGGGGACTGCTCTCTGGCGCAGAAAATAACATATGCTTAGTCTGGTGAGTATACTATCCGTGTTAGGTTTTTTTATTTGGGTTCACCGTGGTATTCATTTGTCTGGTCGAAAGAACAATGCCATCACACTCGGCAGTGTCTGTGTGTACCTGTTGGGTGTAGTTCCATTAGTGTTTCTACTTCTCTATATACAGAGTGACTTTATATTCTCTTCGGTCCTCCTGTATCTTTTGCTGTCGGCTATTTTTTCGTTTTTATATGTCGGGGTGATTTTGGGAGGTGAGACGCCCTCGTCTATGATCCTTCACGCCCTTGCATCCCGTCCCGGTATGACTAAATCCGCGATAGAATCGCTGTTTAGTGAAAAACAGCTCGTATGGAAACGTATTGATGATTTGCGCTCGTCCGGGCTGGTTGCGATAACATCACAGGGAGTTGTCAGTACAAAGAAAGGCATGCAATTTGCTCGCATGATAGCAGCTTATGAAACGCTATTTTATAGGAAAAAACGGGGGTAAGTATGGATGAGTGGATTATAGTGTCAAGCCTAGTAACGGTACTTCTGGCAATATGCTGTTTGCCAATATTGTTTCGCATTGTCTCACAAAAACTGGCGATACGGGCAATGCTAATCGTATTTTTCTTCGGGCTGTTTCTTGCAAGCGGTATATGGATTCACAAAGCGGATATACTTGGACTCTCTCTCATGCAGTACACGACGGGGGTAGTACTCGTGATTGGTATATATACAGCATGTGTGGTGTTATTTTTGTTTACTGTGTTTAGTGTGTTCGAAGCCTCTCTAACCGTGTGGTTTCTCTCTGAAATCAGCGGAAGGACGAACGGTGTATCAAAAAATGAACTGTTAAAAACGTATGGTGTTCGACAGATTGTACAAAGACGAATTGAGCGGTTGCTTGATTCAGGAGATATCCAATACAACGGAACACTGTACAGACTCGGCAAAACGCAGTCATATTTTCGCATAAGAGAACTGGTACTTGAATGGTACTGGCGGATTTTTCCATAAAGAACCGGCACTCGCTGGAGTTACTCCACTTGCAATTCATGAACGTACAACTATAATTACGAGAAGTATGAAAACAGTGATTTTGTGTGGTGGTATAGGATATCGTCTGAAAGAGGAAACGGAATTTAAGCCAAAACCCATGGTGACTATCGGTAATAAGCCGATATTGTGGCATATCATGAAAATCTATGCCCACTACGGGTTTAATGATTTTATCATTGCACTCGGATATAAGGGTGACTACATAAAAGAGTATTTTTTAAATCAACAATATTTCACACACGACTTTTCACTCTCCACAAAAAATGGAAAAACAAAAATCCATAAAGCCTCGGCAGGGGAGAACACTGTGGATGATTTCAACATCACATTTGTGGACACTGGGGCGGAAACACTTCCCGGTGAGCGGATCTTGAGAATTAAGGACTACATACCGAAAGAAGATAAAGATTTTATGGTGACCTACGGCGATGGAGTCGGCACTATAGATATCAAAAAACTGGTCGCCTTCCATAAAAAACAGCGCACAATCGGAACAATAACGGGTGTACACCCACGCAGTAAATATGGACAGGTAAGAATAAATGGAGAACATACAGTAACCGAATTTGTGGAGAAACCATCACTCAAAGAATGGGTGAATGGCGGGTTTATGGTATTTAACAAAAAATTTTTTGAGTACCTGCGCGTGGGTGAATTTGAGCATAAAGCCCTGCATAGACTGGTCATGAAACGAGAACTGTCTCTCCATGTTCATGAAGGATTCTGGCATGCGATGGATACCTATGCGGATGTGGAGAATCTGAACACGTATTGGAACACAGATCCTCAGTGGAAAGTCTGGAAGTAACAGGTGCCCGCGCCACGAACCCTGTTGTAGTTCTCTGTTTTTGTGCTATAGTCAGTCTGAGTTGATGCAGACCGCAGCAACCGTATAGCGGGAATCCTCCCACCCCGTTTTCACACACCATGAGCTATCAAATCGGCAGTCATTCACACATATTGGTTACCGGCGGAACCGGGTTCGTCGGTAGTCATCTCGTTGAGGCACTGGTGCAAAGAGGTGCACGTGTGGTTATCCCATTTCGGAGCATTGATCATGCCTCATATTTTATGACCCGCGGTTTAGATAAAAAAACAGTGCTTGCGCAGGGAGATATTACAGACAGACGGAGAATTACTGATATTGTATCCAAATACGAAATTGAAACTATCTACCACCTGGCGGCGCAGCCGATTGTGGATACGGCCTATGCAAACCCTGTTGAAACAATAACCACCAATGTGATCGGGACAACACATGTACTTGATGCCGCCTGGCAGAGTGCTACAGTGCAGCGGATCATCGTGACATCATCAGACAAGGCCTATGGCAAAAGTGACAAAACTTACTCAGAGGATCACCCTCTGGCCGGTGACCACCCGTATGAAGCAAGTAAATCAGCAGCTGATATCATAACAAACGCATATGTGAGGACCTATGGTGCTCCTGTATCAACCGTGCGATTTGGTAATATTTACGGTCCCGGTGACCTAAATATGTCCAGAATCATACCAAGCATAGTGAACTCGGCAATTACAGGAGAAGAATTGGCTTTGCGGTCCGACGGGACGTTTGTACGGGATTATGTGTATGTCGGGGATGTGGTGGATGCATACCTCTATTTGCTTGAGCATTTTGATGCGGCACGCGGCGAAGCGTTTAATATCGCGTCTGATACGAGTCTTTCTGTACTGAAATTAATTGAATCTGCCCAGCGGATATTGGGTGCAACGATACCCTACTCAATCAAAAATACTCAGAAAAATGAAATCCCAAGTCAACACCTCAATTGGAGTAAAATAGCAAAACTCGGCTGGAGGCCGAAATTTTCACTGGAAATGGGATTACTTGAAACATACGCATGGTATAAAAAAGCGTTAACCGTTAACCGTTAACCGCGAATCGAATAGCATGAAGAAAAAAATAATTTCTATCATCGTTACCAACTATAATGAGGTCGAAAATATCCTCGAAATGTACGAGCGGATCGTTTCTGTATTTAAAAAACTTCCGGGATATACCTACGAAATTCTGTATGTGGATAATGCATCGCTGGATCGCTCAGACAAGCTGTACACCAAACTTGCAAGAAAAGATAAACAGGTAAAAATCATCTATATGAGCCGGAATTTCGGTTCCCCGCAGCCGTCATTTATCGCGGGAATGGAATATGCAAAAGGGATGGCCGCTGTATTTATGCATGGAGATATCCAGGATCCGCCTGAACTCATCGGGGCATTTGTGAAAAAATGGGAAGAAGGATTTGATGTCGTGTATGGTGTGAGGAAATCGCGAAAAGGGTACGGGTGGATGTGGAATACACTCTACAAAGGATTTTATTATGTGCTCAATAAACTGGCGTACATCCACATTCCGATGAATGCAGGGGAGTATTCTCTTGTCGACCGTAAGGTCATACGAGAGTTGTTGGCGCTTGACGAATACGATTATTATTTACGCTGTCTTCGGGCGTATGTCGGATTTAAACAGGTTGGTATAGACTATGTACGTGATGCACGGGCACATGGCAGGTCATCGGAAAGTATTTTGACGGGGTTCTGGTGGGCAAAAACTATACTTGTGAACTTCTCTTTTAAACCGCTTGAGTGGATATCTACGATTGCGTTTGGTGTAACGATTTTTTCATTCTTGTTTCTTATTTACGATATTATCGCATTTCTTACATACGGTAGTGCAGCAAAAGGAATTCCGACTGTGGTGGTTCTGATTCTTTTTTTGGGTGGTGTACAATTATTATCATTAAGTGTTATTGCAGAATATTTGGCGAAGATATTTTTGGAAGTAAAACGGCGACCAAAATACATTGTGAGTAAGACGGTTAATGTATCCAACTGACCCTTATCCAGTGCCGGTCAACACCGTACGGTATCATGAAAAAATCACGATCAACAAAAGCGAGAGTTGCCATCCTTGGCACCGGAAATATCGGGAGTGATTTGCTCTCCAAAGTGATGCGATCTCCCCATTTATCCTGTGTATTGTTTGCAGGACAAAATCCAGCGTCTGAAGGAATTCAGAGGGCAAAACGTATGGGGATTCCCGTATCCGCTGATTCCATTGCTGCAATCGTGCGTGAGGAGAAACATATTGACATTGTGTTTGATGCAACCAGCGCCAAACACCACCTTGTTCACGCACCGATACTTAAAAAACTGCAAAAATTTGTCATCGATATGACGCCATCTAAAATCGGGGCATTATGTGTCCCCGTAGTGAATAAATCGGAGGGCGTTAAGAATGCCAATGTCAGTATGATTTCCTGCGGTGGTCAGGCAAATATTCCGATACTTCATGCCATATCAACAGTATTACCCAATATACCCTACGTAGAGATTGTTTCGAGTATTTCCTCCCGATCAGCAGGTATCGGCACCAGGGAGAACATCGATGAGTATACCCAAACAACCAGCGATGCCATTGTTTCCCTTACCGGTGTGAAAAAAGCAAAAACGATTATTATTCTCAATTCCGCAGATCCGCCAATTATGATGCATAATACAATCTATATACCGTATGAGTCTCCCGACATGAAGGCTATTGAGAAGGCTGTATCTGCGGTGGTTTCCAAAGTCCGTGAATATACTCCGGGCTACTCACTGATTCATGCTCCGTTCTATGATCATGGACGGATTGTCATCATGTCTCAGGTGGTAGGCTTGGGCGATTTTCTGCCTATTTATGCCGGTAATCTGGATATCATTAACTGCGCGGCCATCGCCGTTGCTGAAGGGTATGCTACCAAAAAAATAAAATAATAAAATAGTATATATGAACAGAAAAATTACCATCATTGATTCCACGCTTCGGGATGGTTCCCATGCCATAGCGCACCAACTTTCCGCTGACATGATTTCGTCATACTCAACAAAGGCGGAAGAAGCGCATGTACCGGTACTTGTGGTAGGGCACGGAAACGGGTTGGGCGCATCGTCTGTCCATTTGGGACGGGCGCTACTCTCGGACAGTGATATGTTTGCGTCGGCGAAATCCGTACTTCACAACACGTCACTTGCCGGATTTTTAATTCCCGGATTTGGCACCATACATGCGGATCTCGCGCCCGCAATCGAATCCGGAATCAGCACACTCATAGTCGCGTGTCACTGCAGCGAGGCGACCGTGACAAAACAGCATATCGTGTACGCAAAAAACAAAAAATTAACCACCTATGGTGTGCTTATGATGTCCCATATGCTTGATGCATCCGGACTTCTGGAACAGGCAAAACTGATGGAGTCTTATGGGGCGGAAGGCGTGATTCTCATGGACAGCGCAGGCGCGTATCTGACGGATGATGTGAAAGAGAAAGTGGAAAAGCTCGTCTCCGGTTTATCGATAGACGTGGGGTTTCATGCACATAATAATCTGGGATTGGCCGTGGCAAACTCGTTGGTTGCCGTAGAACACGGCGCCACGATTATCGATGGCACAGCACGCGGTCTGGGCGCTGGAGCCGGAAATGTGCCCCTTGAAGTTGTTGTGGCGCTGTTTGCCAGAATGAAACTGGACACGGGTGTGGAATTGTACCCGCTCATGGATGGGGGAGATATTGTGTCAACATGGGTGCCGCACCTACCGGAAATAAACTCAGTGACGTTATCAAGCGGGCTTGCGGGAGTATTTTCAGGCTTTGCTCCGCACGTGGTGAAAGCCGCGAAAGCATACGATGTTGATGTGCGTGATATACTATCCGAGTTAGGCCGCAGACAGATAGTTGCAGGGCAGGAAGATATGATTATCGAGATAGCAAAAATGCTGGGAAGTCAAAAACGAAATAAGCCAAATGATTTCCATCTGGAGTCACTGACATAATCCATATGAATATTGCAGAGTACATCGTGTCGTACATAGAAAAAAAACGGGTGGATACCGTGTTTATGGTTCCCGGCGGGCAGGCGATGTTTCTAAACGACGCAATCTATCAGTCTAAGAAAATACGTCCGATTTTCCATCATCATGAGCAGGCAGCGGCTATGGCTGCGGAAGGATATGGAAGAATTTCGGGCAACTTGGGTGTTGCCATGGTGACAGCAGGCCCAGCGGGTGTGAATGCACTTACCGGTGTAGTCGGAGCCTATGTGGACAGCGCTCCAATGATCGTCATAGCGGGCCAATCATCAAGCGGTAATGCCGCGTACATGGAAAAAACAGGGATACGGCAATACGGACTTCAGGGCATCCACATGAAACCCTTGGCCAGCAGTGTGACAAAATACTATGTGTCGATCGATGACCCTCTGAGTGTAGAGTATCACCTGGAAAAAGCATGGCATGTTGCGACTCATGGAAGACCGGGTCCTGTTTGGATTGATGTACCACTGGATATCCAGAGAATGCAAATGCCCAAAAAAGGCATGAAGCAATTTTCTGAGTCAGAGTGCAGAGAATCGTGCATGACACAGGCAAGTGATATCGAGCGTATCGTGACGCTTCTTTGTAATGCCAAGCGTCCACTGTTTATAGCGGGTCATGGGATATTCCTCTCAGGCGCAGTGCGGGAAATGGAACAGTTTCTAAAAAAAACGCGCATGCCCGTTGCTACCACACGGCTCGGCATTGATCTGGTCGACTCCTATACCAATCAGTTTGTCGGCAGGCCGGGTTTGTACGGTGACAGGCCGGCAAACTTTGCCGTCCAGATGGCTGATCTGATTATCGCAGTCGGAGCAAGACTTGACCCTGGGGTAGTTGGATACGATGCTTCTGATTGGGGTAGGCGGGCATTCAAGGTAATCGTGGACGTGGATCAGAAGGAATTGGATAAACCGGGAATTACGCCGTCACTGACAATTCAATCGGATGCGAAACAGTTTTTGTCAGCACTCTCAAGCGGGATAGCAGGAGTGTCACTTCATTCGTACTCTCACTGGGTATCACGGATCGGTGTGTGGAAAAAAGCATATCCGATGAATCTCCCGCAGTACGCGAAAGAAAAAAAAGTAAATTCCTATCTGTTTACTGACAAGTTATCAGAGGCCGCTTCAAAACATGACACCATCGTTGTGGATACGAGCTCTCCATTCCATGTCGTGTGTCAGACATGGAAAATTAAGAAAGGGCAACGGTTTATCACCACCGGCGGTATATCGACCATGGGCTATTGGCCCGCATCCATAGGTGCGGCTATGGCACGTCCAAACGGTCAGACGTTGGTGATTACAGGAGACGGGTGTCTCCAGATGAATTTGCAGGAGCTGGCAACACTCAAACAAAATAAGCTGAATATAAAACTATTTGTGATTAACAATAACGGGTATTTACTTATCCGCCATACGCAAAAAACTCATATGGAAGGAAGACTACTTGGAGAAAGTCCCAAAACCGGATTGTATATACCAGACTCCATAAAAATTGCTGAGGCGTATGGCATCAAGGCAGTTCGTATATCCACGCCGAATGAGTTGAATAGAAAACTAAAGAGCATTATGACATTTGAGGGGCCGATGGTCATAGATGTGCTCTCTCCAGAATGGCAACTTATCATTCCGCGGGTATCATCAGAGAAAGCTGCTGACGGACGAATGGTTTCCAAACCGTATGAAGATTTATTCCCATTTTTGCCCAGAGAAGAATTTGCTCGAATGACCGAAATTTGAACTGTTACGAATGAACGCAAAAAAAACACAGGTTCTTTCCACGATAGCACGACTTAAACAAGCCCCGTTTGGCTCCATGGATCTGGTATCTCGTGAGTCTAAAAATCCTCTTATACTGCGTTTATTGACGACCCAATGCGCACACGATACGGGTATTGTGAGACTTCTGGGCAGATGGAGGAAAAAGCATGAGTACTGGTTTCCGGCCCAGTTTCCAGTCTCTATGAAACGCACTGCATCATGGCTGCAAAACAGGGTGCTTAATGAACCTGACCGACTCTTGTTTATGATAGATATTCATGGTACATATAGAGGACATGTCGGCCTCTACCGGTTCGATTTCGATAACAACTGTTGCGAAATCGATAATATAGTGAGAGGACGGGTCGGAAGAAAAGGCATGATGGCCGAGGCGATACAACTGATGATGCGCTGGGGGAGAGAAACACTGGGACTTACGTCCTATACGCTCCAGACTACGTCAGATAATACCCGTGCACTTGCTCTATATACCCGATTGGGATTTGTAGAAACAAAACGGATCCCATTGGTGTACACAAAGACGCCGGATGGAGGAGAGTGGACTATAGCACCTGACGGATATACCAAACGTATAAAACGATTTGATGTCTATATGACAGGAGAAGGGAATTAAAATGAAAACAAAAAAACAACAGAGTAACCCCGCTTCACGGGATAACTCGCTCTATAACAAATCAAAAAGATCTGATTTGTTAAGACCGAGTAAGAAGAAAATCAGTTTCGCGGGTCCATCTATTACAAAAAAAGAACTGACGTATGTTGTTGACGGTGTGAAAAACGGTTTTTACCAAACATTTGATAAGCACGTAAAAAAACTGGAACACGAGATGGCAGAATATGTTGGAACAAAATATTCCCTTGCGCAGTTTTGTGCAACACACGCGATGCATCTGGCATGTCTCGTCTGTGGTTTTGGGAAGGGTGATGAGGTCATCGTGACTGACTTCAGTTGGGCTGCGACCGCACACGTCATAGCATGGGCAGGAGCCACTCCAGTATTTGTTGATATAGAGCCTGACACGTGGTGTATAGACCCCAAGGCGATAGAGAACGCCATCACGAAAAAGACAAAAGGGATCATGCTCGTTCACACCTTTGGCATGCCTGCAAACATGGATGCGATCATGAAGCTCGCCAGAAAATATAAGCTGAAAGTGATAGAGGATGCCGCGCCCTCATTGGGGAGTATCTATAAGGGTAAAAAGGTCGGAAGCATTGGGGATGTGGGATGTGTATCGTTCCACGGCGCGAAAATCGCGGCAAGTGGTGAAGGCGGAATGTTTCTCACAAATAACAAAAAGATGCTTGATCAGGCATATCTCCTCAGCAATATGGGGCGCACTGACAGTAAGGCTAACTTCTGGTGTGACACGATGGGCTTTGAGTACCAGATGGCAAATGTGACCGCTTCTTTGGCTCTTGCCCAGGTGGAACGAATAGAAGAGTTGGTTGCCATGAAACGCAAGATTTTTGAATGGTATTGGGAGAGACTCTCTGATATGGAAGAAATTACCCTCTTGAGAGAGCAGGAAGGCATGCGCTCAAATTACGCATATCCTGCAGTGATGCTCAATACGAAAAAAATCTCGAGAAACGCACTGGTGGCGAAGCTCAAAACATACAATATTCATGCCCGTGAGGCGTTTCCACGCATGAGTTTGTTCCCGATGTACACGGCTCGCTTTGCAAATCCTGTCGCTACCAAAGTAGCAAATGATGGGTTTAATTTACCCAGTGCGTTTGATATCACCGAGCGCGATGTGGAATTTGTCTGCATGGTATTGAAAAAGGTTCTTACCTGATGATTGCATTTAGAAATGAAATTTTATTCGTATCATTACAGGTAATATCGATCATAAACCACTCAGTGTAGAAACTAGAGTATATTTCTTATAATTTTCCTGCTACTTCGTCAGCGATCTGTCGTTTATATTTCGTGTTTAAAAACGTTGAGTTTTTCGACAGAGACATGAACATGTTGAAAGTGATGATTGTCGAATTACTTTTCGGCAAAAAGTACAACTTCTCTTCTTGTGAGTTTATTCAAAAAGCTAAAGGTATTATGCTCTGGATCCGTTTTTAACTGTTTTTCCACCTCCTCTAAATCCTCACGTGAAGAGAGTATAGATGATAGTATTTGAGTTCTTTCAATTGCATGTTTTTGACTTATAGAATCAGAAATATCAATCGGCAATAGTGACCAGGAAGCAAATACATGTCGGTAATACCATGATAAAATCGCAGCCCGTTTAAGAAGAAAATATGACGGATTTTCACCTCTCCTGATTTGCCTGACTATTCCGAATAGCAAATTCGCGTATTGCTCTCCATCTTCGACTACATGTGGAAATACCGCAAAGCCTTTTGAAAAAAGCGACTCTGCTATCATTTGATGTATAGCTCCGAACAGCGAAAGAACTATAGCTACATCTGTTTTATGCGCAAGCTCTTCAATTTGACTTTCCGCTTTAGGGTCTCTTGTTACCGTTTCCTGATGAATACTCCACATTTGATTGAAAAGTGCGTCTGCAGCGCCTTTTATATCTCCACTCGACATGCATGTATCCATTTCTGACATGTATCGTTTCAGATTAGATAGCTTAGATTCAGAATATGATTCAAATATCACTGTAAATCTGCTTCCGAACTTAGATTCAAGCTTATCCAGAAATATCAGTAATTGATTCCAATCTGTAGTTAAGTGATCAGATATTCTAATAAAATGTTCCGCAGCTGTGGGAAGATAGTATTGCAGTATCAGTTTTTTTATCGGGTTTTTCTGAGGGTTAATATATGTCCATCGTATTCTATCAGTGGTATTTGGCTTATAGGCATGTTCACGTAGTAGAGAATGAGAATACGACTGAAGAATGAACGATTCTTTATAGCTGAAACCGGCAGAATGTATGTTATGTAAGGAATGTGCAAGTTCTTCAGTAAACTCGGGAGACTCCAATAAAAGTGCAACAGTGCCATTATTATTTCGCATTACTTCTGTCGCTGCCAATTCTAATTTTGAAAATACCACACTATTATCGGCACGAGAACCAGTATCGTGTTCAAAAAAACCGATGTGTATTGGAATTTGTTTTGCTTGTGCAGGTTCTCTGCGTGTTTCCGCATGCTCGGAAATAGACATGCACAAGATTATATCTTATAGTATGTATTTGCTCAAGTATAGATTGATAGATTAGAAGTGTTTATAATGCTGGTATGATTTCAAAAACGCTGCAAAAACAGATTCTTGCCCACTACAAAAAAAACTTTGCCAAAAAGAAATTTGTGGCAGGGGAAGCTAGCGTGCCAGTATCAGGTAAAGTGTTTGATGAGAGCGAGCTTTTATACGGCATTGAGGCGGTTTTAGATGGGTGGTGGACTGAAGGGCGGTTTGCTTTGGAATTTGAAAAAGAATTTTCAAAATTTCTTGGTGTGAAATTTGTGTCTCTGGTAAATTCCGGCTCTAGCGCAAATTTAGTGGCACTCACTGCTCTCACATCCAAAGTTTTTCGTGATAGGGCTCTACAGCCGGGAGATGAAGTCATCAGTGTGGGAACCGGTTTCCCGACAACAATCAACCCGACGATCCAGAACAACTGCACTCTGGTGCTTTTGGATAATGACATCGTCACAAAAAATGTGAATCCTGCGGATCTGGAGCAGGCGATAACACCCAAAACAAAAGTAATTATGATGGCCCATACGCTGGGGAACCTCATGCCTATGGATGAAATCATGGCATTGGTTGCCAAATATAACCTGTGGTTTATTGAAGATTGCTGCGATGCATTGGGAGGGGAGTATAACGGCCGATTAGCAGGAACATTCGGACACATCGCAACATTCAGTTTCTATCCTGCTCATCAGATTACGATGGGTGAGGGAGGAGCTATAGTGACGAGCGACTCACGGCTAAATAAAGCAATACGACAGTTTCGGGATTGGGGTCGTGACTGCTGGTGCGACACGGGAAAAGACAACACCTGCGGGATGCGATTCAAATGGAAATTGGGAGAGTTGCCGTACGGGTATGATCACAAATACACCTATTCGCAAATCGGCTATAACCTGAAGCTTACAGATATCCAGGCTTCCATAGGGCTTGCGCAAATGAAAAAACTACCGAAGTTTATCAAAGCCAGACGAGATAATTTTGCCTATTTGTTTCAATATTTTAAAACATTAGAACAATACTTTATATTGCCGGAGGCATTGCCCGGCGCTAATCCCAGCTGGTTCGGGTTCCCTCTGGTTGTACGAGATGGGGCACCGTTTACCAAAGTCGATCTCGTCAATTATCTGGATGAGAAAAAAATCGCGACCCGTGCGATTTTTGGAGGAAATTTGACCCGCCACCCTGCGTACGTGAATCATCCGCGTATACGCAAAGTAGGGGATTTAAAAAGCTCAGACAAACTCATGAATGATGCGTTTTGGATTGGCGTGCACCCTGGACTGACCAAACAAATGCTCAAGTATGTGGTTCGGACAATTGAGTCATTTGTCAGTGAGCACCTGCACCACTGAAAACCCTGTTTTTGGCTCCACGTACACTTCCTTAAGAAACGGTAATGCTGTATAGGGAGTGTTGGCGAAGTATGGCGCATCTATACCAAAGATAATGTACGATACACGGTATCGGGATAAAAAATTCCTGACTTCAGACAGTGGTACATTTCCCATAAGAAAACCGCTTATGTCAGCCTGTTTGGCAAGAAAATTACGGTTATCCCCGTTGTGTCCGATAATGACACGATTATGGGTGAATTCAGGAATTAGGTTTGACAATTGGCCGCCAGCTAACACGACACTATCGGGCTCGCTCGCTGTGTTGAGGTATTCAAACAACGAGAGGACCACATGCGGAACGTCTACAGTCCAGACGAGTCTATTGGCTGGTTGTGTGGCTTCTTTATAGGCGTACGCATACATACCTCCCCCATAGATGAGGAAGCCTGCCGCAATCACCGGGATACTGAGGGCGAACAGGCGGGAGGTTTTTGCCCAAGACACCAGTGAATAGGCGGTGAGGATAGCCATTGGTATATGCTGATACGTCTGAAACAATCGCCAAGTATTGATGGGTATTTGATAATCTGGCAAAAAAAACAGAATGATGGGAAGATATGCCCAAATTGCCATAAAGCGGAGAATGGGTATCTCTACAATTTTTTTGATGTGGAACACACAACATAGGGAAGTGAACAGCAGTGGACCCAGAGACACCGTATATGACCAAAAAGTCTGTTGCCTGGGTAGATGGGTGACAATACCTTTGAGACCTATCTCAAACTGAAGTACATGCACGAGCGTATAGTACGTGACGGCTGCTGTGGGTATGGCAATAAGGATTGGGGCTACATAGCGAAATGCCTCTTTCCAATATTCCCGTCTCATAAGAAAAATTCTGACTATGTGTTCAACAATAAGAGTGAAAAATAAAAATAACTGGATGTACGGGTGAATAAATCCGAGTAACGCGGCGGAGAATCCTCCCACGACTATGCGTCTCCACGTGTACACACGCTCTGAGAGTGCCATGATGGCAATGATATAGAGCGCCGTGGCAATGTCATGATGTGGCTGCATGACATGATACTTGATAAATAAATCAAAATTATAGTCCGGCAGATACTGTCTCACGGCCGTAAAGGGATATGCAGACGTAAGTGACCAGAAACCGGTGGCGGAAATAAACAGCAAGAACGCTACAGTCCTACCGGTTTCAGTTTTGAGTACGCTGCAGATAAGACGGTATATATAAAAAAGTAGGATGCTCAGTGACACGAGATGAAGCAAAAAATACACATCGTACGGCGACAAACGAAGTGGTGCCAGTATGGCGCCAGCGATATGGTAGAAGGGTTGCAGCAGTACATCCGGAATACTTTCCTCCGAATACGCGTTGTGATAGAGGAGATGCCCTTCCATCCCGCGTTTGATGATATACATGTACTGGTGGTAATCCTCTGTGTTACCCATTGCGTACGTATTGAGCGTGCCGGGGATTGTGAGCGCAGTTTTATGGGTGCGATACTGCAGATTTATAGCAATTAACGTGATTGCCAGGGTCAAAAACACTATGAGAGAACGACCAATCCGCCTCATAATACCATACGATATCAAAAATAGCCTGTATTTTGAAGAGTGCGAAAAAATAAACTGGTGCTCAAAAAAACCTCGTAAGTAGCATGATTCCCATGGCCGAATGGTATGGTATTATTACCTGGTTATGAAATGCGTACTGTGCCGGTCAGGTTCGTTTACAATCCTATTTGCACATCATAAAAGATGGAATATGGGAAAATGCAGGCACTGTGGCCTAGTGCAGGTTGTCCCGATGCCCACAGCTAAGGAAATCGCATCCCTGTATCATGAGGATCTTGAGCATTTTGATCCGTATATGGACCAACTGGCTGTTCACCACGCGTACTTTAAGAAGAAGGTTGGTGAAATATCTTCGTTAATCGCTAAACGTAAACCGTTAACCGTAAAACATCGAAAAATTGATGCGATTCACGATTCGCGATTCACGATTCGCGGATTGCGATTTCTTGACATCGGCTGCGCTATGGGGGTTTTGTTGGAAGAAGCAAAAAAGGAAGGATTCAGGGTAGAGGGTATAGATATTTCCAGAGATGCTGTCTCGTACTGCTTGAAACAAAACCTGCGTGCATATCAGGGAACTGTCTATACAGTCAAACAATTGAAGGATTCGTCATTTGATGTGATCAGTGCATTTCAGATTATTGAACACGAGCGTGATCCTCTGCGTATGATGAATAGAGTATATAAATTACTCAAAAAGGGTGGTTTGCTAGTTTTAGCAACTCCGAATCAGGGAGGAATATGGCAAAAAATCATGGGAAAACGATGGTTTGGGTATAGACACCCGGAGCATGTAGTCCTTCTAGATTTCGATACCATGCGAAAACTTCTGCAAAAAACGGGATTTTCCCATATAGAAATTCTGTCCGATACTCCACGACCATTTCCTTTGTCGTTTGCTTTCACAAGAGCAGGGGATTACTTCCCATGGGCAGCATGGATGTTAAAACCTCTTGGAAAACTTTTTGACCATTTTAAGATCATGAACCCGATCAACCCTTGGGATGATATGATTGTGTTTGCAAAGAAGTAAATTCGTGCCTGTCCCTCGAAGTCCCGCGAAGCGGGAGGACGATCTGATTGTGTTTACCAGAAAATAACTTCGTGCGTATCGCACTAATTATACGGAGATGGAAAAGACGGGCGGACTCGTACAGGCTCATATTGACTCTTCTGTCTAAACAGTATACAAATACGTGCGATGGCAGCGCCGTTTCTCACTATAGTCATTCCTTCCTATAATTCCTGGGGAAATGTTGCCGTGCTTCTCTCCAGTTTGAAAAAGTCCTCGTACACAAACTTTGAGGTGCGTATTGGAGACGACGCGTCACATACGGAGAAACCCAAAGCCCTGTTGCAGCTATTAGGGAAAAAGGCAGGGATCTCCACTCCTGAGGTATATAGAATTCCCGTGAACAAAGGACCTGCCGCAGCGCGAAATATCGCGGCACGACACGCGAAAGGGAAAGTGTTAGTCTTTTTAGACAGTGATGTGACGGTATACCCTGACACGGTGGGTAAAATTGCAGAGAAATTCAGAGGCGACGAAGATCTGACCGCCTTAACCGGGGTGTGGGACAAGCATCAAAAAACGAATAATTTTTTCCCTCAATTTAAAGCGCTTCGTGACTGGAGTTATTGGATAAATGAGCGAGATCGGGACGGATACTATTATCTGTTCAGTACACGCATTGCCGCGATTAAAACAGATGTGTTTAAGCGGCTTGGCGGATTTAATGAAACATTCCGCCAGATGGAGGATGTGGAGATCACGTACCGTATTGTAAAACGATACGCAATTATTTTTGCGCCTGACGTACGGGTGCATCATGAGTTTGAAGGTTTCTGGCCAGTTGCACGGAAATATTTTTGGCGCAGCTTTTACTGGAGCCGACTTTATGGGCAGCGGCATAAGTTTGATCCCGTAGCAACAACACTGTGGGAAAGTATGACGGGTATAACAGGAGCGGGTGCAGTGGCTTCACTTGCCAGTGGGAGCATGCTATTTTTTATTATCCCATCCCAGCTCGTAAAACTTGCTGTTCTCTGGCTATCTGCCATTCTATTTTGCATCCATGTGGTGCTACTGGGTAAATTTTTGCGATTCGTATACCACGAAAAAGGGCTTCTGTTTACCCTGAAATCGCTGGTAACAGGGGTCATACTGTACTGTGTGATTGTTGCGGGAGCGGTGTACTACCAATTCTTCCGCACCACGCATCGTGGGCATACCTAGTGGCTATTTGACTTTGTATACTGTGACGACCGGTGTCTCAAATACCGGCGTCAACAAATTCGGATACAATGGTCTGCCTGATGTGTTAATGCTCTTCTCAGCATCACCATAATACACATACGAGATATCTTCCCGTGCCAGCAACGCAGCGGCATCGCTCTCTGTGAATGACTGACTATAAAATCGTCCGACTATCCAAAACCGTTCATCCCAATCCACAAAACCAGGAGTGGATCCAATAAATGCGCGTACTGGAGCAAATTCCGGTGCGATTTCCCCAAAATGATTGCTGATCATCAGACCACTCATGTTGGGTACCGTACCAAGGAATTTGAATGCCTTGTAATGATCATTGTGTATATACACATTTGTCCATGGGTAGCTTTGTTCGGTGAGAACAAGCTTCGTATAGTGATACGACAGAAATCCCGTTGCCAGTACAAGTCCCATCATCAGAAACCCGGCGATAAACTGTGACGCCGCATGGTTTCGAATCATTTTCATACCGTAGTAAAATCCGATAGCAGCGAGTATACCAGCAGGCGCGTAATTATACCCATCCATGAGTCTGAAGTTTGCAAGCGGAAACCAGGCGTAACTGGATAGTGGGACAAGGAGTGCGGGCAGTACAGTCCATGCACTCATAAGAGCAATCAGCCGTTTCGTTGAGGTATCCAGCGTTCTCCATACTCCGATGCATCTGGACCATAGAAGTGCGATAAAGGGGATATACAGTATGAGGGTAGAGGCGTAACTCACGAGTACATCCGCGTTCGTGACCCACCGCTTTTCGTCTATATTAAAGTCTTTCGCAGGATATCCCTGAGACATCTGAGCTTTCAGAAAGAGGGATACCAGTGCGATAATCCCTACTTTGATACTCATGGGGAGTACAATCCGTGCGACCGAGCTATGTACGAGAGCCCATAGTGCCCACGGCAAAAGCAGGCAAATGCTGATGATGATAAAGTAGGGCGGTAGCACATTTACACCCAGAAAGGTTGCTATACCAAGCCATACCAGTCTGGAGAACGTCGGCTTTTTTACTGCCAAAAACAAAAGGGTGATTGAGATAAGGCCCAGCGCTTCTCCCAGCGTATGGTGGGGAAGTCCGAAGTGCCTGAGGCTCACGATTTGCGGATAATAACTGAATATCGCGGGTCTCCAGGTGGTGAGACTTGTGGTGATAGTAGAAAGCATTGGTCCGGGCTCTAGCGCGAGGATAAAAAACAACGCAAGAGAATGGATGGGCTTTGGGAGCAGTGTGTGAACAAACCAATAGGTACTCCAGAATAAAATCACAGCTGCTGCCATCCGGGAAGCCATATACATAGTGGGCGGGTCTATGTGAAATATCGCCGCCAGTTTGCCTAAAAATACAAAAAACGTATGCACATACAGTTCCGGTGTGGGACGTGTTGTATGAGTTGTGAGCGTTTTCCATGCGCCATCTCTGCTTTGCCTGATAAGTGAGGTATAGGTGAGATGGCCGCGAAGCGGAACGTATGTGTGTCCGGGAACTGATATGGTGTACGGCTGCAGTACAGTTCCCATAAAAATTCCCCATTGAACCAGAAACAGCAGGTGTAAGAGTATAATCGGAACAGTTATCAGATGGATGAGTCTGTGAATAACACGCATGGCTTTCTGTATTGGGCTTATTTCTTCTGCTCAAGGGATTCGATATCCTTGGTAATTTTTTCCCAATCAGATGATGTTTTATCTATGAGGGTTTTTGTCAGCTTCAATGTCTCAAGAGCTTTTGCATCGTCTCCCATCTCTTTGTAGGCATAGGCCAGGTTATAGTACGCATTTGCATAGTTTGGTTTGAGACTTGCTGATTTTTGGAAATATGAGATTGCCTCAGGATATTTTTTCTGCTTCATGGCCACTGATCCCAGCTCGAACCTGAGGATCGGATTATTTGGATCAAGCTCTATGGCCTTGCCATATGATGCGATGGTCCATGCATCTGCTCCCTGTGCTACGTCGATGAGCTGGTTATATATGCGTGCGAGATTTTCCCAGGCAAGTACGCTCACCGGATTTAGTGTTGTCGCGAGTTTTGCCTCTCTAATACTTTGCTGGATGAGTTGCGCTACTAATTGCTGATCTTTACCTTTTTGCTCCGGCGTTTGATCAGCATCAGGCTGATTCATGGCGTTGGTCAGTGAAATTGCCAGTGCTAGGTTCGTTTGACTGTAAATGAGATGGTATAGGCTGACATATTTGTTAAGTCCTATCGCCTTAATTTGCAGATTGTATGTCTCTGTCCCATTATTTTCTTTTGCCCTCTGAAGTGATGTGTAAAATACCCGCTGTGCTCTATACTCTCGGCCAACCAGGAACACACCATACCCAAGTATGCCAAACACAAGAAACGCCAGTATCGCTTTTACCCAGGTGCGGTGGAGGTGCTGCAGATGCAGCTCCCGAGTGTGCGCGTGAGGTGAAACCAGTGTGATCATGGTGATAGTCAACAGCACTGCAAGCGATGGCGGTGTGAAAAGAAGCGCCACGATGCAGATGATCAGGCTCAAGGACTCTGCATGTTTGAGCTGTTTAGGTATGAGCCCTCTGAGCATAAGAATTCCTGCTGCGAATCCTAATAGTCCATAGATAGTCACACTATGCAGCATGAAACTGGCATTTGACGTAAATCGTATATTCCAAAGAGGAGTCATGTTGTACGATGCGGGCCGGCCCATGTTAAATGCTGTCAGAAAATTTTCTGCTCCGATGCCAAATGCCGCCTGTTTTACTGATTTGAGAACATCCAGCATTATGGTCCATCCTGTGGAAAGAGGGAGAAGGGTAGTTATTATCTTTGGGAAAAATTGCCATATAGTGACCCCAAGACCTGCTGTTATCAGTAGCGCCATCATAATATACAGAGATGCGGCCATTTCCCGCTTTTCTTTCAATTGTGCCTGAATATCGGTGGCAAGCAGAGGAATCACAGAAAGCAGTATCGTGATGGTGGCAAGACTGGATCCTGTCGGCGTCCAGAGTGGATCAGAGAGATAGGTAACACCAGGAAACATAGACTTCGCTATTCCAATCTGCTGATATATAGCGATGAGTCCAAGGATACTTGCGCTTCCATATATATAGGTCCGCAGGAGATTCTTGGTTTGTGTATCAAGGATGGATGAGAGAACGAGCGTGAGTACGGCAAGGCATACAAATGTAATTGGCCCTAACGGATTAAGTAGCGCTTCGACTCTATTTGTGGAGGAGAAAAAAAGACTCAAGAATGATACAACGGTCATTGAAAGGAGTCCTATTGTATAATTGGAAAACTCAACTTTCACAGGATGTTTGGTCCACAGGTATCGAATCGTCCACACGCCACTTACCAGCAGTGTGACGAATGTAAGGGCATACCACTTTGCCACCTCATAATATTCCTGAATACTCGGGAGGAAGAATAATGGGATCAGAGACACAATGCCGATTGGCGCCCATGTGAAAAATGTTTGGATAGATAGTCTCTTTGTGTGCATGGTACGTGTATGATAAAAGAGCCAGCGGGGTAAGTAAAGAGTGGAGGACAGACATCAATAAAGGAATAGATTTATATATATTGATTTATATTTTTATATATTTATATATTTAATATCAGTAAGAAACCGCACATAGTTATATCAATATATAACTATATCTAATAGATTCATGATACCGTAGTTCTGCGTGTGGTAGGGTATTCATGCAAACTATCATCATATGCATGATACTAGATCTAGTTTAGTATACTTTCATACATTATTGCCGTAGTACTGTTTTTCGCTGTGTGTAGGAACCCAAATCCGGATTGATTTTTGTCATGACTGTGCGATACTGGGTATATGACGAGTGCCCGCACACGTGGCTTTACCCTCATGGAAATCCTTATTGTGATTTCTATCCTGCTTATTATTCTTTTCCTCGTTTTGTTGAATTACGGTACACAGATAAAGCGGGCGAGTGATATAAAGCGAAAAACCGATCTGCAAAAAATTCAGAAAACATTTGAAGAGTACTTCAATGATGCGCAGTGTTATCCCGCTGCCGGAATTCTCCAAAATTGTAATGGGGCAGACTTGAGTCCGTATATTGCAAAGGTGCCATGTGACCCTGTAACAAAGTTGCCGTACCTCCATGTGCCTGGTTCACCTCGTGTGTGCTCGGGATATCGCGTCTGTGCAAAGCTTGAAGACACCAGTGATCCTGATATAACGAGAATCGGGTGTGATCCTGTCAGTGGCTGCGGATTTTCTCCCGGATATAATTACTGTGTATCTGCCGGATTTGAACCTACAAGTGCAGGTGGTGGGTATGAGGATTTTGAGGGAGCGTATGGGTTTACGCCGACACCGACGGTTGTCCCCACATTTAATGGCTCATATGCCTGTCGAAAAGATGGACAGTGCAATGACGTGGGTAACGCGCAGGCACTTGGGTGCCCTATGTCGTTTGCCGAGCCTAATTGTCAGGGGTTATGTGGTGATCCGTGGTACCGATGTCCATAACCGTCCTACATATGATACAACTACATAGTATGAGAAATATTCGAAAATCTGCAGGGTTTACCCTCATGGAGCTTCTTGTGGTCATTGCTATCCTCGGCGTGCTCATAGTTGCCGGTCTCGGAAGCTTTACTTCTTCTCAGAAAAAATCCCGAGATGTGCGGCGGAAAAACGATCTGAGGCAAATATCCCTGGCTATGGAAACCTATTATAACGATTTTGGAGCATACCCTGAATCAGACGTGTCCACCAATCAAATCAAAGGATGTGGCATCGATGGACAGCAGTTGTGCGAGTGGGGAGATCCATGGAAAAAAACTCCCGCCTCCGGCGCTCCCACTGTGTATATGATTGCCCTTCCCTCTGATCCGCAATCAGGCAGATCGTATTATTATGAATCTGACGGCAGTTATTTTAAACTATATGCCAGTCTTGAGAATGAACTTGACACTGGAGCCGGAATAAATCAAAGTGGATACGGGACGCGGATCTGCGGAGGTACGTACTCGTGTACGTATGGCATATCCAGCACAAATGTGGCCATAGAATAATAGACTATGAAAAAACTGGGATTTACACTCATTGAGATACTCGTCGTTATTGCCATTATTGCCATCCTTGTGGCGTTTATATCTTCTAATTTTTTGGGGGCCAGGCAACGGGCGAAGGATGTGAAGATTAAAGCCGAGTTTCGGCAGGTAAAAAATGCTCTCCGTCTCTATTACAACGATTACAATATCTATCCCGGTCCGGCAACAACCGCCACGAACACATTTAACGGATGTAAAGCTGGGTCACCTCCGAATCAGGACTGTCTGGCAGAATGCAGCGGTGTATTTGCAAGTGGTGCGACCTGTTCTACGGATGTATACATGAAATTATTGCCGCCACCCTCCGATTATGAGTGGTACTATCAACAGCAAAACAGCGGGGATGATTTTTGCATGTGGAGCACGCTTGAAAACGTGTCTGACCCTGAGATCGCAAAGTCCCATTTACGATGTGATGCCATTTGCCCCTCCAGCGTGGTTCCCACCACTGACTATGTCGTGTGTGCGGATTGACACTAAATATATTAAATTCGTCTTTCTGTTATTTCCCGAAGTGTGTGGTTAGTGTATTAAAGTCAAATATTGTGTAGGGGTTTCCGAACCGACTCACAAGAATGGAGAGATCATCGGCATCGACACGATTATCATTATTTAAATCTCCCTGTTTAGCCGTTGATTGCGCACAGGTAATTGTTTTTGGAGAACCACCCAGTTGTGGATTTGTTTTTGTGGTATCTAGGCGTTTGGTATAGGCATAGATAGTGTGCGGCTTACCATCTTTGAGTGAAGATGGGAATGGCATGGAAAAGGTTCGATTCTTTGCACCACCACAGTATTGAAAAACACTATTTTCGCTCTGGTTGTTTGCCACGGGCGATCCAATGTGTTTCCCTGTTCCTGTTGGCCCGTCGGCATAGAGATATGCGCCGATTGATTGGTTGAAATCCTCGGGATCACAAGCCCAACCCCGAATCTGCTCACAAGTTACGCCGGTTAACCATCCTTCAGGTTGTTTTACCAGTTTATTTCTAGATTCTATCGCTAGAGGATCAGTGAGTGAGAGTCTTTTTAGCGCATTGTATGATGGAGCGGTTGATCCATCTTTTCTAATAACATCGCGGGGGTTACCTTCTTTACTCGCCATCGTGACGAGGTTTGCCATGAATATATTTTTACTGCGCATCAGTGTCAAAAATCGCTCCTGCCATTTCTCTGAAATCACATTAATTTGCTCTATTGGCCATGTAGCAGCAACTGAAACTGCAGAGCCAGAGATAACCAGTTTTGGCAGAGGGTTTACTCCCGCCCAGGTCGTAGTAATCATATGATGGACGTTGTCGATTTGGCTGCCATAGCTGTCCAGACATGAGCCTGGTATATCGTTCAGTGTCTTACCTGCCGCTACGGTACAGTTGGTATCACCGAATATATGAAACGTAACGAAATCAGGAATCAGATCTTTATTTTGCGTGCGATTATATTCACTTCTGATGGTGGTCAGGAAATCCTGCATTTCAGACGTTACTGCAGCGGTGAAAAAAGCAGGGCCTCCAATGTAAATTTCAAACCCCAATGAGCGGGCATAGCGTTTTAATTCCGGAACCATTTTAATCCAGTAATCTGCCATTTTGACACCCTGACCACCGGTTCCAGTGGAATACTTAGCCCATTTACAATCAATTTCCGGCTCATTGGCTATTTCGTAGAGCTGGACTCGATTTCCTGCCACCCGTATGATGTTTTTGTTCATTTTCATCAGGTTATCAACGCCCCAGGTATCCGGGCAAAATATCTTTTCAGCGATCGGTTGCAGCGGGATAAACGGATGGGCATTGAGTGTGTTTCTAATACCGTTGATGACGTTATTAAATTGTTCCTCGGTCATGGCACCTGGCTTATTCGTTTTTGGATCGATCTGGTCAGAAAACGGCGCCCAAACCATCCAGCGAATTACGGGAATTTTTGCATCCCGGACAAGCTGAGGACACGTGGGACAGCTATTGTTATAATTAAGCATGTATTGACCATCAAATCGGCCATCTATCTGGCCCCATGAAGGGATCTGTGAGCTGTAGATAACGTCCTTACGGTCAAAAAATGAACGGTCTAGTTGGGGAGGGTTAGGTGCGGCATGAGCGGGAACAGTATGGAGTAACAAGATTACACTAAGCGTAATAATGCGCACAACAATTCCCTGTATGTTCATATGGATATAGTATGGCAATACCAGTGCAATATCAATCATAATTGACTTTATCACTCGGTAAGGCATAATAGAGATACTCATAGAGCAATATGGATCAACAGGCAAACCAGACGATCGATGATGAACATTCTTTTGTACAACCGCCACGTTCGGTTGTACCAGATCCAGTACAACAATCAGGATCATACAGAAAAATTGCCGCTTTCACTTTTTTTTCTATTCTATCGCTTGGAGTGCTTGGTATGGTGATTTGGTCGCCATCAAAATCGACAGAGACGCGGACAAAGGCCGGATATACGGGTCCATCGTTAAAGTTGCTGATTGGGAAAAAAGCATTTCCTGTCGGAGAGCAGACACGGGTGGACGTATGGTTGGACACGCATGACGATGTTGTTTCCGCGGCTTCCATTGATATGCGATTTGATCAAACAGCACTCGATATTGTTTCGTTTACACCATCAAACAATTTTCCGATTGTGTTAAAGCCACTTACCAAAGCAAACAATCATGCGGTTGTCGTTGTGGGGGTGCAACCCCAATCGCCCTACAAAGGATCCGTCAGCATGGGGAGCTTTATAGTAAAGGGAAAAGCAAAGAAGCAAACATCTTTGGTCCTTGACCCTGCTACTATTGTGACTGCTGTCGGAAAACAAACCAACGTATTGGCTTCCCGCGGTGATGTGGCTGTCTCCGTTGAAAGCAACGCTCAATCCACGCTGTCACCCACGCAACACGTACAGCAGACATCAACACCCAGTCCGACTGCTTCCCAACAAATAGCGAGAAACGCAACGAATAGGGCAAATATTTCGGTTACATCGACCCCCGGGTCAACTGTTTCTGTCCGGAACAGCCCGATGGGTGATTCCTCGGATCTTCCTCAGGAACCTATATCTGATCCTGTTATGGGTCAGGAACCAGTTGTTTCAGATACAAATGAATATTCTCCGTTTTCAGACACAACCGTCGGAGAAAACACGGCACAGTCAGCCGGAGTTCTATCAGGTGTCGTTTTGTTTGTAAAAAATATTCTCCAGAGTGTACTGAATTTCTTCCGAAAGTAGTTTCGGTACCCTAACAATACGAGTTACAATTGGAATTGTGATAACAGCATGTTGTAATCAAAGATGTTAATAACGCCGTCCGCTACGATGTCTGCTACTATCCACCCCACTGATCCCGTTTTACCGTAGTTCGAAACAAGTATATTGTAATCAAATATATTAACCGAGTTGTTTTCGTCGAGATCGCCTGGCATAGAATTTCTGGATGTAGAGATTATATGTTTGCCAATATCAATTTGCCTCGTACGAAATGATTGGTTGTATACTGATCCACCCGGAATTAGAGCTGAACGAAGCGTGAGTTTGTCGGTCGGCCATTGGTATAAAAATCCCATCAGACCAACTACTTGTTGGTTGGTTAGAGCAATGCTGAGATATTTTTCGTAGGCATCTGACCAGAGACTACTGTAGCTGCCGGAGCCATCGGGAATTAACCAGATTTTTTTCCCTGCTGCATATGGGCGAAATTTTTCGAATAAATCTAGATACGTTTGCCAATCATTGCCGTTTTTGGTGTAGTAATAATCAAAACCTATATCAGTAACATATTGATAATATCCATCAGGAATCGTGTGGTTTGAGATGGGTGGCTCGGCCTCAACTACCACAATCGCCTTGCTGGGATAGGCTTCCTTAATAGTTTTAGTTGCAGTCAGGAACGCCTCTTTGGAGTACCCTCGCCAAACAGGCTCATCAAAGTAAAATCCGTAAATATGGTCGGCGCTACCTAGACGGGTTTTGAGGGTATTCCATTTAGTTTGCCAATTGACGTTGAGGTTACCACCAGAGTCAAAAAAAACCCATCTTTGATCGGTAATCATAGTGATGATACCATGATCAGCAAAACGCTGTGAATTGGCTGAGGTACTCCACGCAATATTGGTATTGCCTAAAGCGCTGATTTCTGCAAAATAATTACTGCCGACGTCACTCACCAGCCCGTCATGACTCATATATCCGTAATACCTGAGATGAGTATTCGCAGAGGTTGTTCCTGAATAGATAGCCACGTCAGACCATGAAACCCAAGAAGGACTGTGAGTTGTGGTTATTTTGATGTATTGAATGTTACTAACGGGTGCGAGTAAGGGTATTGTGAGAACTTGTTTGTTGGATGTGAATTGGTCAATTGTGATGAGTGGTTTCAACGTTTCGAGACTAAGGCCCCCAGATATAGTAACGATTATTCTCCCTGTGCTACTTTGATTGGTACGCAGATCTAGCTGATTCACTGTATAGGGTTTTCCAAGATCAACTGCGACCCAGGCTGGCGCTGATCTCCCGGCATTCCAGACAGTACTGGGGATATTATCGAGGAGGTTCTGTGGGGACATGTCAGCCATCGTGCTGGAAGCACTGATGGTAATATCGCTGATCTTGGTTGTAGTATTTGCGGAAACATAATTGATATTGCAACAGAGAGGCAGAAAAAAGAGTAATAGTTGTGCAATTACATGCGATTTATTTGTCATAATTTTTGATTATGTCATTGTAATGGCTAATGTCGTATGTTGATCCAAAGTGACTGACAAGTTCGTTATAGTCAATGATGTTGACGAAGCCGTCTTGATTGAGATCACCCTTCGCCAGATTTTTTTTGATACTGACAGCATCTATAGGTGCATATTTGGGTTCTGTGTATTGCAGCAGTTTTATACCTGTAACAGTAGATAGTTCATCTGCTTTAAACACACTGATTTTTATTTCACTGCTGGTAATTGAACCTACCATGTATCCAGACCCAGCGATTGAACGGGGAGGATTGAGTGTACCGGTCTCTCCAAAGGGGAGATCAAAAATATTCATAATAGAAGTGGGCGAGTTGTGACTGGTATAGTTGCCAGAAGTAGAATTGGTGAGGTAATAAACTCCATCTTTTACCCAGCGGCTGTAGGTATGTGAATGTCCATTAATTACGAGATCGACTTTGTTGGTTTTGAAAATGTTATGAAGCAACTTGGCGCGTTCGGGGTTGGTGAATAGACAATTGCCGCGTGATTGGGTGGTGGTACTAGTCATGCCAGGATTTATGTTGGGGATGTGCATGAGAATTATTTTCCAGATACGATTGGTTTTTTTTAGGTCCTGATCGAGCCAGGTTAACTGAGACTCGCTGGGGCAGGAATCAAATGTTTCGAGAGTGGCAAAGTGAGCGTCTCCATATTCAAAGGAATAATTGGTGTCGGGAGAATCTGAGGGAATTGGATTGGCAAAGATTTGCTTGAAATATTTTTGACTATCTTCGTAGACATGGACGGGTAATTTCCCGCTGCTTGGTTGAGAGAGGTAGTCATGATTGCCCATAATGAAGTACGAGCTGATATGATCAGTGAGATTTTGAGTATAATTAAAAATATCTAATTGCCATTGTCTGAGGTAATAGTCAAAACGGTTTATTTTGTTCAGTACATAATTGTCACTATGGTCGCCAATCCCCAAAAGGAGCGTTGGGCTATGCTCTTGTAGTCTGGAGGCGATTGCGGACCAATTCTGCCCTTGGTTGTCAGAGGTAATGCCGAAAGTAAATGCTTGTCCTGGTGGTGCTTGTGTTTTGAACGTTTTGTCAGATTTAGTGATGATTGTTGTGAGATTTGATACTTGTTGGGCAGTGAGGCGATAGTGATATAAATGATTAGCAGTGAGGCCAGATATTAGAATTTTATGTATCGTAAGGTTAGAGGAGCTTATTCGACTACCATAGTTGCTGTTCTGACCATATTCAACGGTAATATTACTGGGGTGGGATGTGTGGACAACGAGTGTGATAGAGGTGCTAGTGGGACTAGCGAGCATGACGTTATTAATAGTGAAAGCATGGGGGGATAGGGGGTAGACTATAGGGATGTCGTGCGCTTTGCCAGCTATCAGGAGTACAGATCGGTCTGATTCGCTGGCAGATGGGTCAAAAGCATATACGTAGACTCGATGTCGTTGACCATCTTCGATCCTCTCGATTGGGATTTGAAAATAGAAGTATCCATTGGGTATCGTGTGTGCATCACCTATCCAGGCTTCGGTACCAGAAGGACCATCGAGATAGAAGTTAATTTGTAATTTACTATTATTGGAGCCTGTGACTCTGCCTAGAATATAGCCAGTCGGGTCAATAGATATGATTGAACCCGTGAGGAGAGCACTGGTAGCTCTGGTTGATTGTGCCCCAATGAATAAGATGCTAACCAGAAGTAAGAATATTTTGATACGGAGAGATATATTAAGTACCATAGTTTCTTAGTAACGTATTAAAATCAATTAGCGTATAGGGGTTACCAAATTTAGAGATCAATATATTGTAATCAAAAAGGTCGACGTTGCCATTGCCATCGAGATCTCCCGGCTTTGTAGTATTTCTGGCTTGCAGGAGGGCGTAGACCTGAGCATTGACAGTCACAGCGCCATTTGGAGAGAAAAATTTGGTGAGGCCGATGAGACAATTGCCTTTTTCGAGTTTGATTGGGGCAAATTTTTTGGAAACAGCAGTGTTGACTGAGTTGTCTGAGGTACTATTTATTGGCACATGGAGAAGGGGAGTGGCATCCCCGGGAATCTGTGCATAGTAATTATCAGGCCCGTTGACGCGGTTGGGAAGATTGTCGCATGTATTGTACACATAAAAATCGGTGGCAGCGCTCCAAGTGCTTGTGGGGGCAGTGCCATACATTGGGCTATTGAGTGGGCTTGCGGTCACATCGCCAAAGAGATCGGTTAGCGTGAGGGGAGAAGTGACTTTATACATTGTGGCAAAAGCACAAGAGATATTTGTGCAAGTGGTTGCCTTGGCACATCCTTGTGTGGTGCCAAAGCAGTATTCAGTGCCGATGGGAATTGCAAAAGGCGCAGGTGAGGGTGGTGTGAGGGTGTCATACGTAAGGGATATATTGGTGGTGGTAGTGATCCCACCGCTACTGGTAGTTCCATCGGGTGCTGCGGCCATGTCAAAGGTCACAAAAATGCAGCCAGTCAGTGGTCTTTTGACTGAGAACTGGTGAGTGACAGGTACAGTGACGCTACCTGGCTTTGAGAGAATGAGGTTGATAAAATTAATGTTTTTACTGCCGGGAAAATTGGTGAGGATTGTTTGATATTCGGTAAAAACAGTTTGTTCGTCCGGACAAGTGCCGTTAGGGCTGGACCAGATAGCAACTGCGCTTTGAGCGATATATGGGAGTGTACTGGTAAAGGTAATGCTGCCGGTCATTCCTGACACATTAAGGCTTGTTGGAGCCGGGATAACCTTGGCGAATACTTTGACATACGGACTATCTTGAGCAGGAACATGGACACTTTTGTTAATAGTGATCGTGCTAGTCTCCTTACCTGTTGCCATAACAACGGGCGTGAATATGAATGCTAGGCTTACGAAACCGACTACTTTAACTAGTGATGAATACATATATATAGGGTAGCATGTAGATGTTACGAGTCACAACGAGAAGTACGGTTTGATTTCGACACTGGAGAATTTCACTTCATCGAAAACTCAAACGAAGTAATCAGTTCTTCGAACTCAGTTTTTGATAGTGAAGTTGGCAACGTAATCGTTATAAAAGTATTTTTTCTCGGATGGGCTAGGGTGATGACAACATATCCCAAGCTTGAATCGTCGTAGCTGGTGATTGCAGCGGCAGAGTTTCCAATTTTTGTTTCGGTTATTGCATGCGCATAACCGCTGTTTGCTGCCTCTTGTCTTGCGACAAAGGATGCGGGTTTTCCTGTATAGTCTGTTCTATTTTTGACGACTGAAACTGATATTGTCTCTTCATCCTTTTGTGAGAAAAACGATCCAATACTCTCGTATGTGCCATCGTCTAATAATTCATTTAACCGGCTGAATCGACTTGGATATTTAAAGGAAAAGGAGTATTCTGTGCTTGAGAATACGTTCCATTGCGAATCTTGAACGGAATTCTCATAGGTAAACGTCGATATAATGAGGGGTATTAGAGATGATGAGCTATCTGCGGGTGTTTTTGCATATCCTCTCAGTTCAAAAATAGCGTTCTTTGTTTCAAATGTAATTTGTTCCCACGCTTTCTCTCCTGATTCTGAAATATACACGCATACATCACGATATTGACCGCTGATACGTATTTTTTGAAACTCTGAAGCACATGCGCCTCCATATCCATCAGAAAGAATTGATATATATACCGCATCTGAGCCGTTTGATACTCTCACGGTGTTTATTCCTGAGCGTTTATCATTTAATGGTTTATCCGTAACACTCCAATTACCAGGGTGTTTGATGCTAAAGTTATAGTTCGTATTGGTATATGTTTTCCAATCCTCTGTTGATTGAGTCGCCTGTGCTCCGACAGCGTCTTGTGATACTTGTAATCGGTTGAGTTCTCCCACTATCTTTTGGCTCTCAAAGGTAAAATAGATGGCAGCTGACGCTGTCCCGAATAATAATACTGAAAGCATCAGTATGATTTTTTTGTGAGGTGATTGTCTTACTGGAGCTTGTTCCGTAAATTCAGGATCCATTTCTATCAGTATATACTATATTATTAATAAGGAAAAAAAAGAAGTAATTCAGGCTTCTGCAGACGAGAAAAACCTTAAGAATAATGTAGATACTGATCACTATCCAAATTTACCGTCCAAAATTTCCTATCAGCGTATTGTAGTCAAATATGGTATATGGTTTACCAAAATTGGCAACAAGAATATTGTAATCAAATATATCTACTTTGCCGTCTGTGTTCAAATCACTACTGTTTGGTGAGGGGGCAGCCACTTGTATCTGAACATTTGGAGTGGTGTCTCCGAACCATCCGTACGCCTGATCCTGCAGCATGCGCCACTGAAAATTATACGTTCCCGGCGTGCTTGGTGCTGTAACCGTAAAGGTGAAAGTTTGTGATTCGTTGATCCCTACGTTCATATGTGCTGGTAGCGCCACACGCGCCATACCCCATGTCCCATTATCTGGCGGATTGTGTGATCCGAGTCCCATGACATTTGTTTCCGAAGTGTTCCATTCATAAAATCCGGTGTTTTTGAGTGTTATCGAAACCTCGTACGGTCTTCCTGCAATCATGGTTGTCGGAACACTTTGGCTGATAAATTGTGCATTTACTGCAGGGAGGTCACAATTGAGTAAACAGCCCATCATATACTTGCCACCCCAATCATGCGTGGTATATGTTGTCCCTGTTGTATCTTTTGATCGATCTATGCCACTGGAATGAAGCCCGATGGAGTAGGCAAATCCCGTGGTGTTTGACACAGGGTTATTGTACACTTCAGCGTTTTTGTGATCATCGATCACAAGGCCGTACTGAGCGTTGGTAATGGTATTGTTGAAAAACATGCCACCCTCTGCAATCGGCGCGTCCGGAATCCATGCATGACTTCCGATTACCAGCCCAAACGTACAGCGTCGCTGTGGTCCGCAATCTATCATATTGTCAGACACCTGTGTCCGTGCAAGTGATGTATCTATCGGCGTGGCCCAATCGGTAAACATGAGAGCAGCATTTGTGTGTCCCCACATGTGGGGCGTTCGACGAAACGTATTGTGGCGGATAGAACAGTCCGTGCATGATCCAAAGATCATATCGACGTCCGTGCCACCGTTGACGAATTCGTTGTATTCAAACACTCCATGAGTGGTATCAGCGACAATAAGGCCATCTGCAACAAAATTCACCCAGGGATCTTTCCTCATCCCGTTCGCGGAAAAAAGATTACGACTCACAGTGATTGATTCGCCTCCGATCCAAAACGCGGCGATTTTCAGAGCATTTTTAACGACGTTATTTGTGAATGTGTTATTGTTACCGGCTGCAACGATATTGTACCCGCCGATATCGGTATTTCTCTGATGATTTCGTGCATATTGATTCCCGTTGAATGAGAGGTGGTCCACAGTCAGGTTAGACCCATGGAATACAAATAATGCCTGGGCGCCCTGGAACGATGAAGTTGCGACAAATTCTGCACAATCAGTTGTTCTATTGTTGCAACGTGGCATAGATGCTTGTTTGCCTTGTGTTCGAAGCGTGATTCCGCTTTTTTGTGAAAACACCTGGCGTGCAATCTGATATTTCCCTGCCGGAAATTCAATAATGTCTCCCGACTGTGCCGCATCAATACATGCTTGTACTGCACTTGATGCATCTTGGGCAGTTCCCCGAAGTGATTCAATAGAACTGCACACTTTTGTCGCGGCATGGACGGGAGGAGCATAGAGAAATAGTGCTGCTGCGGCGCATATGACTATATATGGTAGATGTGTTTTCATATATTCCTTTTGAAATTGGCGTCCTAATTGACTATCCACCAGGTGAAGTGAATATCTTCAGTATACGCTGAAGGTATGCTAATGGTAAATCCGCTTCCTGGTGTGCTTTGTTTTACATACAGTACTCGGCCATCGGTATTTGATGTGGGTGTGATATTTACGTAACTGTGCGCGGTTATCTGGCTTGTTTGTATAGTGATTTCTGTTGCCCCTGCAGGTATGGTAGCCCGTCCTATGGATGTGTCAGTCGTCGCCGAAGATGTAGATTCAGTATTTTCTGATGCGGATATATATAGTTTTTGCGTGGTGAGGGTTCCCGAGATCGTGGCATCCCCAAGGGTGTTTAATTGATTTGCGGTTAACAGACCTGAAATAGTCGCGTTATTGCGTATAAGAAGGCTTCCCATAGTTGATTTTCCAATCACCTGAAGATCGCCGGAAAGATCTACATTCCCATTGATCATGACTGTTCCGGCTGAAGTAATGACCATTGTTCCTCCCATGAGATCAAGTGAGGCGAGCTTATCTTTTTGCAGATATAGTGTATTACCAATGGTTTGGATTGTATCGTCGGATAACCTGATAGTGCCATCGATCAAGAGTGATCCGCCGATAGTCGTGTCTCCCAGGAGTGTATCGCCAAACACTGTCAGTGATTCTGTCAATGTTACTTCCCGAGTTAGTTCAACATGGTTAGCCGCCTCATTAATGGATGCACCGAGGTCGGCGAGAAGGGCGGATGGGGAAGCATCGGAAGGGGGTAGGGTATAGGGGGTAGGACGTAGAGATGCAAGTGATGATGCTGAAGATGCAATTTCAAGAGATTGCCTGGCATCGTTTGCTATGACATTCAGACGATCGTCAAGATCTCCGAACGCTGTAGTGATACGATCGGCATAGAGGGTGCCTGAGATGGTGGCATCTTCACTCACCACTAAGTCATTTGCGCTACTTATGTCACTTATGAGAGTTGAAGTCGTCACTGTTCCGGCAACTGTGGCATCTTTCGTTTGGATGCGATCACTGGTGAGCGTGCCTTCCAGTTCCAGATTGCCAAACGAATCAAATGATGCAGATGGTGTGCCTTCGGAATCGGTAATGTTGAATGTTTGTGTGTCCGATAATCGGACAGCAATACCTGCGGAGTCGGAAGCAATAGGGGAGATGATATCCAGGGCGTAGAGGGTAGGGCGTAGGGGGTAGGTGGTAATCACTTCCAGAATGTATTCCTTGAGTGATTTTCCTTCGATTGTAAGATTTCCCACTTGAAGAGATCCTATTGCCGCTTCAGAAAACACGCCAATGCGATCAACAGTGGTTTCCAGACCGTCGGTGGCAGTTTGGATTATTTTGTATACGATTGTCTGTGTCGACTGTGAAAGCTCTGCGGCTTGCGAAGCGATAGATTGGATTGTTGGGATTATGGAAATGCCACTTAGACTGCTTCTGTTTGCATCCGGATCGAACCAGGAAAGGTTGACCAGGACGAGAATTGTGCCCGTACATGCGTTAGGGGATAGGGTGAAGGGGGTAGGGGTTAGAGATGCTGAACCTGTCGCAATGGCTGCTGATTCTGTGGCGGACCCGCCTTCGTTAAACAACTTCGGCGAGGCGACGCATGAAAATCCTTCGAGTGCTTTGCCAATGGTTTGTCCTGCCTTCGTTGCTTTCATACCCACGCCAGGAGTACTCGAAGATGTGATCGGGTCACCAGGGATTATGGTTCCGTTTGCGGTTGTCACCTTTACCGGTACGCGACCGGCGAGAGCCACTGCCGGGCGATCAGGACTGTTACGCGAAGCTGCATTAAAATTAAGATCCACCAGATTTTCATCCATCACAATACCCGGATTGGTGGTGACAATACCGATGAGTTTTTGATCATAGGGTGACTGTGCTTTGGAAACTAGCGCTTCACCATCGACAAATGGAGTCTCTATGGAAAGAATGTCGCCAGGGTAGACCGGTTCACTCGATCGGTACCGTTCTGCTATATCAGCACCACCCGTACTGGATGCCCATGTGGCACCATAGCGGGTGATATAGGTATTTGTTTTTGTGCTGCCACGGGACAGATCAAATTTGAACGTGAGATATGATCCTGCAGTAGGGAAGCTGAAGTGATATTCACGCTCCGGAGGAGATTGGTTACTGTCTGTTTCAATGGCTGTACCGCGCACCCATGCGCTATTGCTATCACAGAGTGCTTTAGTGGCATAGGTATTACATGCATACACATTGAGCGCAGAAGAACTATCGGATGCATCGGTTGCTGTTGATGCCCACAGGTACGCGAATTTGGTGGCGGAGGAAAGTGTCTGAGTTTTGCTGAAGAGTGAGCCTGTCAAGGCATTTGCATACGCATCGTATCCCGGTACTCGTACACCGGATACCGTCGATGAAACGGCCTCAAGATTGAATCCGACAGCAAGCGAATTGATTTTGGAATCAGGAACGGATGGCGTAGAAGATGATGTATAAGTTTTGATATTTGTATCACTATTTAACTGAATCTTTGAAACACCCCCGTTATCCTGTCCGTTTCCACCTTCTGATGAGGAAACATACAGGTACTGGTTATTCCAATCAGGTTTTGCGTCAAGGACGATATTGCTTGGATCTGTGGTATTGTCCAACTGTTGATTGCCGTCAGCTGTTCCGCCTCCCAAGCTAGCATCGTGAGATTGGAGCGCTCTATATCCAACCTGATACATGGTCCTGATTTGGTCTGCTGTAATGGCTGTAGCCGTGACAAATGGCTCATCCAGTGTGCCAAGGAAGTAGCCAGTGGCACCTCTCATACCTATGAAGAAATCTCCCGTTGAATCTGTGACCTGTGTTCCTGATGTTGTGGAATCTTGGCCGACAATGACTCCATCAACGTAGAGAGATAGAGTCGTTCCATCATATGAACCAACAATGTAATGCCAGGAATCATCAGATATGGGTGTAGTTCCACTCGCAACCAGGTAGCCAGTGTCAACTGTATTATATAAATATATAGATGGTAAGCCGGTGCTTGCAAAACCGCTTTCGAGTGAATACGCGTATTGGCCGGATGAGGATCCCTTGGCTATAAACATCTGCCTTGTTGTTCTGGTGGTTTTGACCCAGGCGCCGATACTAAATGCACCATTCCCCGGATCGAGATCTGCATCATCCGTTCTGTTTAAATATTCTGTGCTGCCATCAAAATCATACGCTTCGTTTCTAACGCCTGGTACAGCATCAGCAGCGCTTATATTGTTAGCAGTTAACAGATTTGCCTTTATGGATATATCCTCAAGATCAGAAGCAGTATTATTAGCATTGAATGGCCACATACCACGAATGTCGCCATACAGTTCTTCTGAGACATAATCCTTGGTATAATATTTAACAGCGCTACTAGCTTCTTCGTTTCCATCTGATGAACCTACCCCAAGACCAATTGCTCCATACCCTCTATTTTCTTGAATAGCAGTCACGCCGATGTCTGTACCCACATATAGCGTATTTGCGCCTTTGCGATGGGTGGAAGTGCCTTCTGTAACAGCAATAGATCTGATTTTTTCGACACCTGCGACACCCGAGATAACCGGTCCATTCGTAGACCAATTAGCTGTGGCAGCTCCTACTGTATAATATCCCGCGTATTGCGCCGCGTAGGTAGTCTCTGTGGTAAGAGCAGGAACGTTGTAATAGGCCAAGAGGTACGAATTTCCACCAGATGTATCAGAACTATAGGCAGAATACATCTCACCGGTATTTGTAAGCGCTACTTTCGTTTGCCACTGAGTACTTGCGGTTTGAGAGCCGATGATGACATCAGCCTTCGTCGCATCTGTCTCGTTAAGTATAGTGATACCACCATCAGCCGAGCTCGTACCTGTGGCAACTGCGACGAACTGCTTGGGGGAGACAGTGCCGGTGGCTGTCCATGTATAGCAATGATAAGCGGTGCTGCCAAAGGTCACAGCATCACTGCGCTTGAGTAGTACTAGAAAATTATTTGTCGTCACATCTTGAGTTTGTGTCGAAATAGCATTGCCTGCTGTATAAGAACCGCTACACTCACCGTAGTTACTGGGTGCAGTGGTGCTTTTGGTACCACTCATTTGGGTGTTAATAATAGGGGCTTCGTTGAATTTGTGAGGTAGCACTACAGTTTCGCTAATTTGACCCGTATCGTTGCCCACAATATACCCCCAGCCACTGACTGTCACTTCCTGTGTTGGTTGGTTGGGGATGACGGCTGCAGAAATATCATTTGCTTGCATGGCAGCTATTGATAAGGAAGTATTGACGGCTAGAAGGTTGGTGCCGTTGGAATTTCTTGAGGCAATACTATTGTTTGTGTCAGATTGATAAAGGCCGTTAGTTCCCCAGTAATATTGATCCATGTCTGATGCAAAATTTAATTTTCTAACACCTTGGCTGTCTGATTTGTATAAAATTCCATTTAATATCTGAGTTGATAAAGCATCTGCAGAGGCTTTCCATCCTGCATTTCGAATACTCATCCACATCTTTTGTGTATCTGCATCAATTATGTCAACAGATGATGCAGTTGCAACTATATTTGCCCTCACCGGAAACTGTTGTTTTGCTCCTCTGTATGTTCCTTCTGCTTCTATGTACCACGAAGCAATTTTAAAGACATCACCCACATTGTAGTTTGCGGCCGTGAATGTGGCGGATACTCCCGTTGACCCAAGTGTCTGTGCAGTTCCCGGTGTAATAGTGACACCTGTTGCAGAATCTCCTTGATAGTTTGTCCAATCAAAGGTGGTGGGGGATTTGATGGTGATGTAGATAGTGCGAGGCGTGCTGTCCGTTCCTGTTGCTTTGATCAAACTACCGTTGTAACTGGTGGTGAGGTTGGGATTTTTGTCTGCAATTGTTCCAGCTTGAGAGTAGGAAGCAGATGTTGTTGCAACGGAAAGGGTGACACCGTTGTACCAATTTGGATCAATACCAAGTTCTACAAGCACGTCTGGTGAGCTGTCTTTGGATCGATCATAGTAGAATATATCGTTGACAGAATCGCTTCCCAAATATGCCTGTCCATCGTTATCGTTTGTAGCTGTATTGTATGTTTGCCCACCCATGAGGCCAACTCTATAGCTATTATCGCTGATTCTTAAAGCTCCTGAGCTTGTGGAGTTGACACTGTCTAGTTTCGTGCTGTCCTGGAAGGTATCGAAGAATAAACCGCTGAGTGTCTCATTGCCTGTTGTATTTGTTCCCTCTGCTTTGCTTTGGTAATGATTAGCCCAGGAAAGGTAATCGTTGTGGCCTGTATTTTTATCACTGCTTTTAAGTTCATTTAATGCACCGAGAATTGAGTCAGCGCCGAAGCCAACGAGTGAAACGTTGCTACTGTCTCCGAGATTTATTCCCCCAGTAACATTTGTGTCATAGAGCTTACCTGCAAAGTAGAGACTGCCATCGTTTTCTATACGCATTTTAGTGACACCTGATGCTGATGCTGTGAGAATATCCTGATCACCCGTTTCGTTGAGGATAGTCAATGCTTTTCCGACAACCTGACCAGATACATCAAGCTTTCCCACAGGCGTAGTCCCTCCGATTACCGCACTTCCCGCGACAGCAATTGATGTTCCTGTGCTTGCAGGATCCAGGAAATACGATCCGTTTGTGTTGGCGATATCAATGAACCGCTCTCCGTAAACGTATCCGTTTCTATCGAGTTTAAATACGCCGACTCCCGAAGCGGAAGCCACTAAAATATTTTGATCTCCTGTTTCGTTTAATATGGTGAGAGCTTTACCGGTAACGTAACCTGAGACTTCAAGCAATCCAGTCGGAGAGGAAGTCCCTATCCCAATGGATCCAGGTGTGAAGACACTGGCATTTGCAGTGAAAATGCCCGCATTAACACCGCTTCCTCTCCAAATTACAGCGACTTGTTTTTTTCCGTCAGATGACATGGAAACACCTTGATACAAACGGGAGTTTGAGTCTGCTTGGGTCCATGTCGATCCATAATTACTTGAAATATATATTCCCTGTCCAGCTGATGAGCCGGTGATGATGGCTGTTTGAAGTTTACCATTCGATGACATTGTAATGTCGTTATAGTTTCTCGAATTTGAATCTACTTGCGCCCATGTGGTTCCATAGTTCGTTGATCTGTAAATACCTGTTCCTGAGTATGTAGTTACGGTTTGAATTTTCCCATCTGATGACATCGCGACTTTATACACTGATGTAACATTACTTCGTTGGGCCCATGTTCTTCCATAATCTGTAGATACATAAATTCCGTATGCGCTTCCGCCATATGACACTGCTGTTTGTACCTTCCCATCTGATGACATCGCGAGACCTGAGTAATTTCGAACTGTGGTATCAGACTGATACCATGTTGTACCAAAATCTGATGATACGTACATACCAGCATTAGCACCCGATCCTCCATATACAGCGGCTGTTTGTACTCTCCCGTCTGATGACATTGCCAGAGAATCCGTAAAATAGCTACGTGCATTTGTGTCATTTTGTGTCCATGTACTGCCGTAATCTGTTGATACATATATGCCTGCATTTGACCCCGAACCGCTACCAATTGTGGCGGTTTGAATTTTCCCATCGGATGACATCGCCACTGCATAGTAGCTGCGTACATTTGAATCAACCTGAGACCAGCTTTCACCATAGTTAGTTGAAACATAGATACCTGCATTTGCTCCACTACCGCCATTGATAACTGCCGTTTGAATTTTCCCATCTGAAGATACAGCAAGACCGTAATAATCACGGACATTTGAATCAGTTTGTTTCCATACAGATCCCTGGTTTGTGACTGCCCAGGAATTTTCTGTTAAACCGATGTTTCCAAAGTATGCTCCGCCTTCAAGTTGTGATAAGAGAGTATTGTCAGTTGAAAGCAGGCCCTGTTTGTACGTTGATGTGCCTGATGAATACGTACCGAGCGTTAATTTACTGCCAGGATCGGTCGTATCAATACCCACATTTCCGTTACCGTCTATATATAGCCCTGTCGTTCCCTTTGGAGATAATCGAATCGGACCAGTTGTCGACGATCCGATCGTTAATTTACTCATTGTTTCTGTTTCGATAATGGAATCTCCGCCTCTGAGCGTAAGTTGGGCAGATATACTTGCATTTCCGTTTGTCCCATTTAAAAATATTAGTGCACTAGACGTAGCTGTTGTTGACTGATCGGATCCCGTTGTTCCTAATGCAATCGAACGGTTCACAACCGGGTAGGGGACAATGACATTGTTTATCTGTGTAAAAAGGTTTTCCCCGTTGGCGCCCAGTTGACCGGTGCCTCCCGTTGGACCGGCTCCACCTGTCGCGCCTGTTGTACCCGTCGGGCCGGAGTATCCAGTGGCTCCTGTAGTTCCAGTTGATCCTGTGCTACCGGTAGGACCGGACGCGCCTTCCATACCGGTCGCCCCTGTTGCTCCTGTAGCGCCTGTGGCACCCGTCATTCCTGTTGGTCCTGATGCTCCCGCTTCACCAGTACTCCCAGTAGCGCCTGTTGAACCTGTTGGGCCTGATCCACCAACATCACCCGTAGAGCCTGTTGAACCCGTGGAACCTGTTGGACCTGAGAATCCGGTGCTTCCAGTTGAGCCAGTAGGACCAGAATATCCTGTAGCTCCAGTCATGCCTGTTGGTCCTGACGCGCCAGCCATACCCGTTGCACCAGTCGATCCTGTCGGACCTGAGAATCCGGTACTTCCAGTTGAGCCGGTAGGACCTGAATATCCCGTTGCACCGGTCATACCTGTTGGTCCTGTGGCTCCGTTTTCTCCTGTTGATCCCGTGGAACCAGTTGATCCAGTTGGGCCAAATAGCCCAGTGGCGCCTGTTGAGCCAGTGGGGCCTTGGATACCGGTTGCCCCGGATGCTCCTGTTGATCCTGTGGGTCCTGATGCGCCAGCAATGCCTGTGCTTCCTGATGCTCCTGTTGATCCTGTGGGACCCGCCATACCCGTTGCACCTGTCGCGCCTGTTGTTCCCGTAGATCCCGTAGCTCCTGTGGGTCCGGAGCTGCCTTGTGCACCTGTTGCTCCTGTCGTGCCTGTAGAGCCTGTAGGACCGGAGGATCCCTGCGCCCCAGTAGAACCTGTTGAGCCGGTCGGACCGATACTCCCTGTTGCTCCGGTTGAGCCTGTCGGGCCACTTGCGCCGATGGTTCCAGTACTTCCCGTGGATCCCGTGGGACCCGTTGCTCCGTTTTCTCCGGTTGCACCAGTGGATCCGGTTGATCCAGTTGGGCCAAATAGTCCTGTAGCACCTGTAGATCCTGTTGGGCCTGTGAACCCGGATGCTCCTGTAGATCCTGTTGGGCCTGTTTGGCCTGTAGATCCGGATGGGCCGGATTGCCCCGTAGTGCCTGTGGAACCCGTAGGTCCTGCACTTCCTGTGGTACCTGTCGTGCCTGTTGCTCCCTGTATGCCACTTGCGCCTGTAGAACCGGTCGGGCCTGAAGCTCCTGCCATGCCCGTTGAGCCCGTGCTGCCGGTTGCCCCAGATGGTCCTACATACCCTGTGGCACCCGTAGATCCTGTTGGGCCGGTGATGCCCGTTGATCCCGTTTGGCCCGTTGGACCGTTTGTTCCCGTTCCTCCCGTTGATCCTGTAGAGCCTGTCGGACCCAGAATTCCTGTCGATCCTGTCGGTCCGTTAATACCTGTACTTCCTGTCGATCCAGTAGGGCCTGAATATCCCAATGCTCCGGTACTTCCCGTAGGCCCAGTTTCTCCGGTAGCGCCGGAAGGACCGGTCAGTCCTGTCGTGCCTGTGGAGCCTGTTGGACCTGCGCTGCCAGTGGTTCCTGTGCTGCCAGTGGGACCTGTTAATCCTGTTGATCCCGTCGGTCCCGCTTCTCCAGTATTCCCCGTTGGACCGGCAGATCCTGTAGCGCCTGAAGCTCCAGTCGCACCAGATGGTCCCGCCTCACCCGTTGATCCTGTAGATCCAGAAGGGCCGGTTAATCCAGTCCCACCCGTCGGGCCGTTTGTTCCCGTGCCACCCGTTGCACCCGTGGCTCCGGATGGTCCTTCAATTCCCGTTGAACCAGTGGGGCCTTGTACGCCAGTATTTCCAGTTGGACCAGCACTTCCTGTTGCGCCAGTTTCACCTGTCGGGCCTGCTACGCCCGTATTTCCTGTAGGCCCGGCGCTGCCGGTTGATCCGGTCGAACCCGTGGGTCCGGAAGCTCCTGCAAACCCGGTTGCCCCAGTTGATCCGGTTGGTCCTGAATATCCAGATGCACCCGTACTCCCTGTAGGTCCGGTTTCTCCAGTTGCGCCGGAGCTACCCGTTGTTCCCGTGCTTCCTGTTGGTCCTTCTGTGCCAGTATTACCTGTGGGACCGGCTTCACCCGTTGATCCCGTCGGACCTGATAGTCCAGTGTTTCCAGTAGAACCTGTGGGTCCGGCATATCCCGTCGCTCCTGTTTCACCTGTGGGTCCTGTGTATCCTATTGAACCAACAGAGCCTGTCATACCTGTTGGTCCTGCCTCACCTGCGGATCCCGTGGCCCCGGTTGAGCCAGTGATACCGGTTGCCCCATTTGATCCGATTGATCCAGTACTTCCTGTCGGACCTGCTTCACCTGTGTATCCCGTAGGGCCTGAAGCGCCAGCCGCTCCCGTTGCACCTGTCGTCCCCGTGGGACCTGATGCGCCGACTGTCCCAGCATCACCGGTTGCTCCCGTGGCGCCGACTGTCCCAGCATCACCGGTTGCTCCCGTGGCTCCAATTTCACCTGTCGCGCCTGTGGGTCCCGAGACACCGACCGTTCCTGTTGCTCCAGTTGATCCTGATGCTCCCGAAGGACCTTGGGCTCCTGTCGATCCAGTCGGACCGTCTGTGCCTGTTGCTCCTGTCGCTCCCGATGGGCCGGATACTCCGGTTGTTCCCGCAGATCCCGTGACTCCCTGAGCGCCTGTCGTACCAGCAGCGCCCGTGACTCCCTGTGATCCTGATGGTCCGGTAGGGCCGGATACACCTGAAGAACCCTGTGTTCCTGTGATGCCTTGTGCGCCTGTTGCTCCAATAGCTCCCGTATTTCCGGTTGGTCCTGATGCTCCCGCTATGCCACTGTCACCTGCAAGCCCCGTTGGTCCTGTTGATCCTTTTGCTCCCGTGGCACCTGTTGCTCCTGTTTTGCCTGCTGTGACCGCTGAGGAGATTTGATTGTTATTATTATTGTTTACAGCAGAAGAAGCGGGATTTTGATTTGCAGGTGTGGCTGCTTTGGAAAATATATTCATGCGTGATGCATCGCGAACACCAAGAATTTGTGATACCAGGGCTCCCAGAGCGAATATGGAAAAAACAGCAAGTCCTATGACTGTGTAGCGTTTCGGAGTAGATGAATTTGCAAGAAATGGTGAAGATTGTGAGCTTGGTATGATGATCGTCTCTTTTGGAGGAGTAGATTCTTGATGTGTATTGAAAGTTTTTGATATAGTTTGACTGATATTTGGATTTGATACTGGTGGTGGAGCAGTAGTATTCGGTTCTATAATTGGTACTTCAAAACCTCGTCCGGGTGAATCGTGCGCGGCAATAGCGGTATGCATATCGGAGTCTGCCTGTGTTTTGGGTACAGCCTGGTATTTTGTTCGCTCAACCAATGTGCGCTTCAGATCTTCGGGATCATATCGTCTCGCGTGGGAATTCGGTAATCTAACGCTTTTGATAATGCCTGAATCTTCCCACCTCATGAGTGTTCGTTTGGATACACTCAAAAAATCAGCGGCGTCCGACAAGGAGAGTAAAGAAGCGTCGGGTAGCGAGTTTGTTGGGAACGGATTTTTGGGAGCTTTTGTTGTCGTGATTGCTTCCAACGCCTCGCGTGAAATGAGGTGCATGCCATTTGTATCAGGAGTCGATACGAGCTTTTTTTGAAAGATCCAACGCCTGATGGTGCGCTTGGATACCCCTAAATAAGAGGCTGATTGCCCTATAGTGAGATGCTTCTGTTTTGGGTCAGGTCCTTGCATGACGTGCGGGTATCGAACTGATCAATCCATGAGCATGTCCTAGGTTTGTCATGGGTTGTCCTTCGTCAGAATTCTGTACTCTTATTACACGGTGTTGATGCTCTTGTTGTCAAAATCGATGCGGGAATTTGAGGCTGCCGAGGCTAAACTATGAGATATTACCTATGATAGGGTATTTTGGATATATAACTATAATTATAGGGTTAAAGTGATGAATTGAGTGAGGTGGTAATGTATTTGGAGCGTTTAATCAACTAAATTCATGCAGTTTAATTTTGGTATATATATGCGTTTGTCATCGCGAGTCCCGCTTTGAGGGACGTGGCGATCTTGTAGATATTTTTGATTGTTTCAACGGTTTCCTACCTGCGGCAGGCTGGAGGTTGGGGGGGGTGGCAGTGATATGCTCGTTCGCCTATGAGCAGTTCCCGAAGTCAGTGCTCCGTTCTATAGTTCTTTGAGTCCAAAGCTAAGCTTTCACTGCATTGCAATGTTCAAAAAAGCTCAGCTTTAGCTCTGAGTTACCGAGATCGCTTGTTCGTCATAGTTTTTTTTGTATTGAGATACCATGTTTTTCTACGAGATAAATGATATATATTGATGTACTACATTATAGATACGTAAGTTAAAATACTAAATAAAAACGGATGATAGTGCTATTAAAAAACAGAATGAAGAGAGATTGCCGCGTCATCCTTCGACAAGCTCAGGATTCGTCGCAATGACAGGCGAGAGGATAGAGAGATTGCCACCTCGTCTTTAAGCGTGTTAAAGTACACTCGAAATGACAAGAGAGAGCAGAGAGAGATTGCCGCGCTTCGCTCGCAATGACATACCACGTACTAGTTAACGATCCACCCCCACACGCGCTTGCCATTCGCGAGGTCTACGTCGAGTCAAACTCGACTGGCACGTTTGACTGTGCCGTCCTCGCCTCAACGCGGCGCATACGCGGAGCTTTTACATGTGGTCACATCCTCTCAAGCTATGTGAATAAGGACGTGACATAAATGGCCGTAATCGCTCATCCTTATGAGGGAATTCGCGAACGAGCCATTAATTAACAATCCACCAATTGAACTCTACGGGAAGTGTTAAGGCAGTATCCAGAGCCACTGTGAAGCTCGTTCCGGCCACTTTTTGAGCCACATAGAGCACTTGATTGCCGGTGGATGTGATCGGCGTAATGTAGATAAGACTCTGATCTGTGACGCGCGTATTGGCAATGGTGATAGACGATACGCCAGCAGGTATGGTTCCCTGGCCTATGGTTGCCTGTGTAGCGGCACTTTCTGTTGCTGTGAGTGTATCACCAAACTTGGTAGGAATGGTCAACCTGTCGACGTATAGAGTCCCTGAAACCGATGCGCCTGCTGTGTCGAGGGATTGTGTCCGAAGTGCAGTAAATGCTGCAGCGCCTGACGCATCTATGGAGCCTACTTCCTGACCTTGTTCGCCTTTGAATACCAATTTTGCAAAACTTGACGTTGACGACTCGGCATCGTACTTGGATAAGTTAAATGAAAGATCTGATCCATTTGGCTCGATCGTATCTGCCCCAAGGACTCCTCCAAGGCGAAGGTTTCCTGTGAGCTCCAGGTTTCCGTTGATCATGACGTTGCCTGTTGTTGTGATTATCATAGTGCCACCCATAATATCGAGTGCGGCAAGCCTATCTTTTTGCAGATACAGGGTATCGCTGGTTGTTTGGATAGAGCTGTCATCCAATCGTATAGAGCCATCTATGAGCAATGAGCCTCCGATAGTCGTGTTTCCAAGGAGCGTCTCTCCAAATATGGCAAGCGATTCTGTCAGTGTGATGTTGCGGGTGATTTCTACATGATTTGCCGATTCACTGATAGAAGCGCCCAGATCAGCAAGGATCGCGCTGGCGCTTGCACCGTATGTATTGTTGTACTGCTCTATGATCGTATTGTTGACCACTGCTGATGGACTGCCGGTAAACTCACCAAACGGAGTCATAATTCTGTCAGCAAATAGTGTGCCTGAGATCGTGGCCTCGCTCGCACTGAGCTCTTCTGTTGTTAATTCGTTGCTCGTGACTGATCCCGCTGTCAGTTGACCGCTCACAGTGGCGTCGCCGAGAGTCTGTAATGATTCTGTGCGAAGTGATCCGAATGAGCCTGCTTGTGCGGTAAGATCTCCGGATATTGTGGCGGTCTGTACAGTGAGTTCTTCTGTGTCCACAGTGCCGGTAAGTACACGATCGCTCGTTAATATGCCTGAGATATCGAGGTTTCCCTCTGTATCAAATGATGCGGACGCATTTCCCTCACTGTCGGTGACTCTGAGGGTTTTGTTTGGTTCCAGCGTTATGGCAATTCCCGCTGAATCCGTGGCAACAGGGGAGATGGTACCCAGGGTGTAGGGGGTAGTGGTTAGGGAATAGGCAGTAATAACATCCTCGATATAGCTCCGGATGCTTTGGCCGTTGATGGTGAGTGAGTCTGTGACGAGTTCACGAGTGTTAATTGATCCTGCCGTGAGTGTGCCTATAACGCTCTTTGAGAACGCTGATACTTCGTGAATAAGAGATCCCGACAAGGCTTTGACCTGGTAGGAAACGGTCCCTTCGATCGCCTGAGTCTGTTCAATGTATGCTGTTTCAAGATCGGTTACCTCTCCGATAACATCTCCTGAGCTGGTCAGGGCAAGTTCCTGGCCATCGTTAATAACAAACCCTACTGTCGCGTTGTCTCGGGTGCTTGTCCATTTGGCGGCGTCAAATCGTGGTGCAGTCAGACGGTAGGAGACAACCGATGGTTTTGATGCATAGATTGTCAGTGTATATGCCGCAGGGTCGATCGTATACCACACGCGGGCATTTGATGAAGGGGACAGTAAGACGACCAGATCATTTATATGTTTTCGGAGGTCTGTTACTTTGGCAAAGAGCCACAGGTCTGATCCCTGCTCAAGGTTGGCAAACCGGATGGTATGTGCGTATCCGACACCCGGCACGAATGTATCCGCTCTGACTGATCCGACTGTTTCTTCTTTTTGCCCTATCATGCCCGCGAGGTATGTGGCATATTTTTCACCATTAATGGTATAGGGAGGATCGACAGTTCCTACATCGATTTTTCCTGTGCCTGTGGCTCCAACAATCAGCTGCGTTGCTCCATTTCCATTTATGGTCACATTACCACCTGCGTCAATAGAGAAGCGTTCCGTCATGTTTGCATCTGATGCGCCATCACCACCTTCGGAAAATCTAATACCAAATGCCGAGCCGTTGAGTACGTCGATTTTTGGTGATGAGGTAAACTTCATTGTTCCGGCCATGGATGCTGATGTTTGGCTGTTTGCGGGGTCAATGTAAAAACTTCCTGCAGAATTTCCAATATCTACAAACCGCTCTCCGAATACGTACCCATTTCTGTCGAGCCTGAACACTTTTGATCCGGAGGCTGACGCCGTGACGATGTCTTGGTTTTCATATTGATCGATAAGAAGAGCCGCTTTTCCTGTCGTATAGTGAGAGTCAATCGGGTTTGAGGTAACAGTCAACTTTGAGATTGGAGCCACATTGTTGCCAATTGCTACGTTTCCATTGCCCATGATGGTCAGTGCAGCAGTATCATCATTGTTTGCAATCTGCAGTAGCGTTTCGCTTGTATTTGCTGTTGTTGATTCTGAAGCAAGCAGATCTGCCATGCCCGTCGTTCCATTGGATTTGCCACCGATAAGCTTGATTGCTGCGGTGGTATCGGTCGGATTTGTCGAGCCAATGATGCCACGGATAGCCAATGCCTGTGCATCGGTGTCTGATATTGCAGTTATTTGTGCTCCTCCTTCTGTCGAAGAAAGTGGGGCAACGTGGAATGCAACATTGGTACCTGCGAGTGTCGTCAAGCCATGAACCACATCGCCGTCAGAGATGGCAAATGCTGCGTCAGATCCTGCTGCTTCAGATACTTCTAGCTTATATCCCGGTGTTGCGATTCCAATACCCATGTTGCCAGTGCCGTCTATGACAAACGGGGTCGTATCACCTGAGACATCATCAATTCGCATGGCTAGGTTGTTTGTGCCAGTTGCATAATGCTGAATATACAATGATGTATTGGCGTTCAATGTTCCGGAATTTGCCAGTTGGAGCAAATATCCAGTATTTGTTGCATTACTGCCTGAGTGAGTGATCCGTGTCAACGCGCAGGTTGTGCAGGCTGTTGACGATGATGTTATTTCTACTACTTGACCAGTTGTAAGAGCGTTTGAGGTGATTTCTAATGCATTTCCGGTAGTTATCGCACTACCTTCAATATCCATAACGGTGCCGGATGTGTGTATAGCATCGTTAATATCTATGGCAATACCGGATGTTTGTGGATTGAGATAGTTATAGTTAAATACGCCGGTGCTATCTACTTTTAGAGCCGGGATTTGGTGTGGTCCACCGGTTGTGTCATCATCGTTTCCATTGTATGCATTGTAAACCTGTAGCATACCGGTGATATTTGCGATATTTTTTGTAAGGCTAGTAGAGCCAAGAACTGTTAGCGCATCCTCTACCGATAGGGTGCTTGTTTCCATCCATACCCTGGTGGCGGTGTCGTTTGTCCCTGCAATGGCGAGGGTCGCTGAATTATTGCAGGTTGTAGATCCTCCGTTATAGGGGATACATGGGCTGCCGGATAGGGAAATAGCCACGACATCGTTTGCAGTAAACTGCGTACCAATATCATCGTCTTTTGTGGTATTTGCTGTAGCATCAAACAGATCGACAGCAGTATCGGCATCATCAGCAATTACCGTTACGCCGCCGGAATTGGTAGATGCATCATTTAATCCTACATATATGTAGCGGTGTGTGTCATCGACAGTGACGCTGTTTGCATTGCTACTTGTTGCTATGCCGCCTGACGCATTACCCAGAAGCCTCTGATAATTGTCTGCTCCACTGACTCCCGTTATCCTATTTGCGGTGTGGTTTTGTAACGCTCTGTATCCGGATTCGTAGATGCGTCTTACGTATGAAGGATCGTACCCCTCTCGATCGTAGTACACTTCGTCAATCGTACCCCGGAAATAATTTGCCGCCGTGTTTGCTGCCCCAGATAGATCCGCACCAATGGTGAACGCGACCGTATTGTTTGGCTGATCGGTTGAAGATGCGGTATCGGAATCAACAAGTCGACCATCGACATAGAGATATTGAATATTTGAGGTGCTGTTGTTGAACTGGGCAGCAATATGATGCCAATTAGTATCTGTGATAGCAGTCGGGCTTACGCTTGTTGTTGTGGAAGTGCCATCTGTTGTTTGGAAGGTTGGGAAGTCGCTGGCGTCAAAATATAATCTGAATTCTTGATCACCAATTGCATTGCCCCAATCGGCTGCTATGACATCGATGTCAGTGCCAGATGCACTTCGTTTAACCCACGCACCGACAGACATATCACTTGTCGTATTGTCGAAGTCGCTGTCATCATCGCAACTGCCGTTGGCAGTGCCTGTTTCTGTACAAAGATAATCGCTGGTTCCTTGGGTGAATGTCATGCCTGTTCCACGAACTCCCGAAACGCCGAAGGTAACTGATCCCAAGCTTGTAAGTTGATTGGCTGCATTTGACAGATCCAAAATTGCACCATTTCCTCCGGCGGATTCCGTCATGGGGAGCGATAGCCTCGCATCGCCGTCTAGCTCTTCTGATATGTAATCTTTTGTATAGAATTTAGACCATCCGTTGGTTGTCGTCGCTCTATTATGCTGAATTCTTGTTACCCCATCTGCATGAGCCACATAAATAACATCAGATTTGTCATCCGATGCGGATGCACCATCTGCTACAGCTATGGCTTTAGGGCCGATAGTTATGTTTGCTGCAGTATTTGAGCGGAATAATGGGGGATCGGTAGTCTGATCCCAGACTTTATCGGGAGTCCCGTTTAATTCACTTGCAGTATCGGTGCCTGCATTATTCCAAATCTCTAGTTGTTGTTGTGTTTCGTTAAGTCCATACAGGTCGCCAAACCGGCTCATGTAAACGCTGTTATAGTCGTCGTTGGTAACATCTGAATAGCTGTAAATAATTTTATTGGTCTCGTTGATTGTAGAAATACCTGTATCCGTGGCAACAGCGACCATAGTTTCGCCTGAGCGTAGTATAGACACCATAACACTGTTTACGGTGCTGTCGACGATTGTCGCTGTAGGACCAAGCGAAGAGTCAGAAACATAAGTGATTGTGGCGTTTCGGTTGGCAATAGTAAGGTCGCCAACATAATCATCGGTAGCATTGTATTTGTATGATTTATCGGTTTTGAAGTCGATAACATAGAGGCCACCGACAGAGCCTTTATTTGCGTAATATATTTTTCCATTGAGCGCCCAAACAGAGGAACCTGTTGAATTGGTGGTCGGTCCGATCATTTGCTCTGTCGCTCCTGAGCCCTTGGCAAAATCCATCCAAAGCGTGTTATCTTTTGCATCGAATATATACAACTTTGTGGTGGTTGCAACGATAACTGCTTTTTGTGGGAAGTTCCTGTTGCCACAGCGGTCATTAGTATCTACAACGCAGTTTGCGTTGGTGTTATCGAGCGTTTCGTTGTACCAGCTTGATGATTTTGCTTTACCATCGCTTGTCCATGAACCACCATCCGGATCCTTCGCTGTATCATACACAAATACATCTGTTACATTACTAAGCTGTCTTAGATCTGTGCGGATGTTTTTGCCAAGTATCGTGTCCGATCCGAATATTTGGCCGTTTTGTCCATTGAAAAGGATGAGTGCACTGTCTGTAGATGTGGTGGATTGTCCGCCCCCCAGATCACTGCCTAACGCAATGCTTCTGTCTACGACAGGGTAGGGGTAGAGAAGATTGTTGGACTGGGTCATGATGACCTCACCGTTGGCACCCATCAGTCCAGTTCCGCCCGTTGCGCCAGATGGTCCGGTGACACCCGTAGATCCTGTAGACCCTGTATGCCCTGTTGGGCCCTGAACACCCGTTGACCCAGTTGAGCCTGTTGTGCCTGTGGCGCCGGTTGGACCAGTTCGTCCTGTTCCGCCCGTTGCGCCTGTCGTGCCTGTTGCACCTGTGGGGCCGCTTGCTCCATTTGCACCAGTTGCACCTGTTGATCCCGTCATGCCGGTTGCACCTGTGGGGCCGCTTGCTCCATTTGCACCAGTTGCGCCCGTTGATCCCGTGGCTCCGGTCGTTCCTGTTGGACCCTGAACGCCCGTTCCACCCGTTGAACCTGTAGGACCTGTTACTCCCGTCATTCCTGTGGGGCCATTTATACCAATATTTCCGGTGGCACCCGTAGATCCCGTTCCACCCGTTGATCCCGTCGGACCACTTCCTCCAACTGCGCCCGTAGCTCCTGTAGACCCTGTGGTTCCTGTTGATCCCGTCGGGCCATTACCACCCGTTGACCCAGTTGCTCCCGTTGAACCTGTAGGTCCTGTCACTCCAGTGCTTCCCGTTGCTCCCGTGCGGCCAGTCGGACCAGCATATCCTGTTGTGCCTGTGGATCCTGTAGGTCCTGTCACACCTGTGCCTCCCGTTGCACCTGTGGAGCCTGTGGAGCCCGTTGTGCCAGTAGGGCCTTGTACTCCCGTTGCCCCCGTGGATCCTGTGGATCCCGTACTTCCCGTAGGACCGGATGCACCATTTTGACCCGTAGCCCCCGTGGATCCTGTGGATCCCGTACTTCCCGTAGGACCGGACGCTCCGACAACTCCTGTTGTTCCGGTAGCTCCTGACGGGCCATTTTCACCCGTGGCTCCCGTTGTGCCGGTCGGACCTTGTACTCCAGTTGAGCCAGTTGCACCCGTTGAACCTGTTGGACCGTTCGAGCCTGTCCCACCTGTGGATCCCGTAGCCCCCGAAGGACCGTTTGCCCCCGTGGCCCCCGTGGTCCCAGTTGGTCCTTGGACGCCTGTTGCTCCCGTGGCTCCTGTTGCGCCTGTGGGTCCTGAAGCGCCGGCGACCCCTGTGCTACCCGTTTGACCAGTGGGGCCGGTAATTCCAGTGCTACCTGTCGGGCCACCTTCGCCCGTTGCTCCTGTTGTGCCTGTCGCCCCCGTAGGTCCGGCTGTGCCGGTTGCTCCCGTGGATCCTGTTGCGCCTGTGGGTCCTGTGAATCCTGTGCCACCTGTAGGACCTGTTACTCCCGTTGCACCTGTTTCACCTGTAGGACCTGTTACTCCTGTAGATCCAGTGGATCCAGTTGGTCCCGTGTATCCTGTACCACCCGTCGGGCCGGTTTCACCTGTGGCACCTGTGCTGCCGGTTGTACCTGTTGGACCATTACCACCCGTTGCACCAGTTGCTCCTGTCGATCCTGTCGGTCCACCTTCGCCAGTAGCTCCTGTAGTGCCTGTCGCTCCCGTAGGTCCGGCTGTGCCTGTCGCTCCTGTTGCACCTGTGGCTCCCGATGGTCCAGTGAATCCTGTGCCACCTGTTGGGCCAGTTTCACCTGTGGCACCTGTGCTGCCAGTCGTACCGGTAGGTCCTTGACTACCCGTTGCCCCAGTTGCTCCGGTCATGCCTGTCGGGCCACCTTCACCGGTTGCTCCCGTAGATCCAGTTGCTCCGGATGGCCCCGTGAATCCAGTGCCACCTGTCGGGCCAGTTTCACCTGTGGCACCCGTGCTGCCAGTCGTACCGGTAGGTCCTTGACTACCCGTTGCCCCAGTTGCTCCGG
>CAYGFH010000002.1:78281-90611 GCA_964349125.1 uncultured Gammaproteobacteria bacterium | reverse complement strand
TCATGCCTGTCGGGCCACCTTCACCTGTGGCGCCTGTGGTGCCTGTTGGGCCTGTCGGTCCAACGCCACCAGCACCCGCGATGCCCGTGCCTCCTGTTGCACCTGTCGGGCCAAATGTGCCTGTGGTTCCGGTTGTTCCTGTCGGGCCATTTGCTCCCGTCGCACCAGTTGTGCCTGTTGAACCCGTTGGGCCTACTGCTCCTGTTGATCCTGTGGTGCCCGTTGTTCCTGTCGGGCCAATTTCACCTGTTGCGCCTGTAGAGCCTGTCGGACCTGTTTCACCTGTGGCGCCTGTTGTACCTGTGGCGCCCGTTGTTCCTGTCGGGCCAATTTCACCTGTGGCGCCTGTTGTACCAGTCGCGCCTGTCGGACCATTTGCGCCCGTCGCGCCAGTTGTACCAGTCGCGCCTGTCGGACCTTGATATCCCGTTGCTCCTGTTGCGCCTGTCGGACCTGTTTCACCTGTTGCGCCTGTTGTCCCTGTCGAGCCGGTTGGGCCTTGATATCCCGTTGCTCCTGTCGATCCTGTCGGTCCACCTTCACCCGTTGCTCCTGTCGTTCCCGTCGAGCCGGTTGCGCCTGATGGACCTGCGTCTCCCGATGCCCCGGTTGAACCAGTTGAACCGGATGGTCCAGTAAACCCTGTTGTTCCTGTGGGGCCTTGAGTGCCTGTTTGCCCTGTAGGCCCATTGCTTCCAGTGGCTCCTGTTTCGCCAGTTGGACCCTGTTGACCAGTAGAGCCTGTCATACCTGTTGATCCCGTTGGTCCGGTAAACCCAGTTGTTCCTGTGGGGCCTTGGGTACCGGTTTGCCCAGTAGGCCCATTGCTTCCAGTGGCTCCTGTTTCGCCCGTTGGACCAAAAAGACCGGTTGAGCCTGTCGGTCCGGTAATTCCTGTGCTGCCCGTTGATCCCGTCGGACCATCAAAACCCGTTGCTCCTGTTGCACCAGTCGGGCCTGTTATTCCGGTTGAACCTGTCATCCCTGTCGGTCCGGCAAATCCTGTTGCACCTGTCGTACCCGTGCTACCAGATGCACCCGTTGCGCCTGTGGGACCAGAAGCTCCCGCTTGCCCTGTCGCGCCTGTTGCACCTGATGGCCCTGTTTCTCCTGATGGTCCAGTTGGTCCCGATGCTCCGGCTGTACCTGTCGGACCTGTCGGTCCGTACGTCCCCGCATTTCCTGTAGGGCCTGTTGGACCATAATCACCCTTAGAGCCGGTCGTCCCTGTAGGCCCCAGTACTCCTACTTGTCCACTTTGTCCCATGAGCCCAGTAGGACCTTCCAATCCAGTTGGTCCCGTCGGCCCTGCCACTCCAGGGCCACCAGTTGGTCCAGTTTGACCAGTGGCTCCTGCGATTTGTGCCGATTGTGATGCTGTCCGGGGAAGTAATCCCAATAAGGGATTTACAGCAGGCGTGGAAGCCTTTGGTCCTGCAGTAGTTTGATTTGATAATCCCATAATTTGATATATTAAAGATCCGGTTCCAAGCAGGGCGAGCATGAGCAACATACCAATTGCGAAAGGAGAGAGAAAGTTATTCCGCGAAATTGGAGGCGGAGCGACACCGGCAGGTATAACAATCGTTTCACGCCCATCTGAGAGTGGAATTGAGGAAGTACCTGGAGACACATACGGCGCTTTTGGATTATTGGTTGAAAGTGCCGGTAAAACAGATGAGGTTGGGGGAGTTTGTGCTGCTGTTGCTACGATAACAGGCGTAGCTGTATGTGGAGCCGGAAGAAGAGGAACTGCTGGAAGCAAATGATCCATTTGGGCTGCTGTTGTTGATTTTGCGGAGTTTGGTTCCTTCGGAATATTCGTGATGTACTGTGTCGGATCGTCTACAACCCAGCCTTGAACGACAGCGCATTTAAAAAATATCCGCAAGGTTGACAGGCGGCGATTTATGGTCGACGTAGGGATATGATCCAGTAATTGTGAACGCTTATACTTTTCGAGTATTTCTGTCGTTATTTGTTTCAAAAGGCCTTGCTGCTGAGAGTCCTGCGTGGATAAATCATGCTTTTGGCTAGCTACAACAATCCAATTGAAAAAATGGCGAAGATCAGTGCGGTAATTTTTTTGAGTTATCTCTGACGCGCCCTGTTCTTGGAGGAATCCGACAAATGTTCTCTCGATAAATCCCTGATAATCCGCGAGATTAGATAACATTAGACTCTCCATGTATCTAGTAAATCTCATATATAATAAGCGTGTCAATGCGTGAATGATCTGGTTGAGTAGGGTTAGAAAGGGTATTTTCGATGCTATTGTTTGCGAATTTACGCTAGTTTATTTATATTCCACGAATTACCGCATAAGATTATTTGCTGTATTAATAATCTAAATTCATTTATTATTCAATAATTATTGATGATAAATCGTCGACAAAATGAGATTTTTAACCCGCATTGGAAAAAATGATAAAAACATTTTCTATTGCGTGAAATGCTGCTACAACAATCCGGAGAGATTCGATACCCTGTAGTTATTTATAGTTTAGCCTTATAGTATATATGCCATTTTTAAGGGGCAAAATGGCATTTTGGTCTATATAATTCAATATATATTGAATAACTATTTTTTGGCATTAATTTGCTATGAGTGCTACGATTAAAATGTATTGTACTATCAATGCTTTTAAATAGTTTTAATTATCAATAGTGATATATTTGATGTGAATATCGTATGGTAGGGAAGACGATATGGTTTTGTACCGCCATTTCAGATTGAGTAGCCATAGACTATAAAATTAGCATTTAATCGGGTTGACTGTCAGATCTGAAACGTATTGATTTGACGATCTTTTTTTGAATTTTACCAAGCTGTGTCCACATGCTACTTTGAATTTGATGCTAAGTTTTCACAATTAACACGCAGATAGCACTATAGCCTGTAGCCACACAATCGCGTAGCTATAGCGTGAATATTGAATTTTTCAGGATTGGTCTGACCGTGAAAACTCCTGTAGTGACCTGTTCTCTCACGGGTGTCCATATATGTCGTCTCTGTGTGTTTAGGGCTGTTCTCTTGGTATTTCTGGAGGAAACAGACTATATATGGTATATAATAGTGGCTATGAAGACAACACAATCCACAAGAAAAACAGGTGCCAAGCCTGTCTCATCCGCACAAAAACCGTCTACAGATGGCAGTACTCTATTCGATTCAGCTGCTGTTGAGGCTAAATGGCAACAGCTTTGGAAGGAAATGTCATTACAACAGGTCGATATTGCTGATGCAAAGAAACCATTTTATAACCTCATGATGTTTCCATATCCTTCTGCGGAAGGGCTTCATGTAGGGAATATGTATGCGTTTACCGGTAGTGATATATATGGCAGGTTCAAACGAATGCAGGGATATGATGTGTTTGAGCCTATCGGTCTTGATGGCTTTGGCATACACAGTGAAAACTTCGCATTGAAAATCGGCAGACACCCTATGGATCATGCGCAAATCACCCAGAAAAACTATTATGCACAGCTCACAAAGATTGGTGCTATGTTTGACTGGAGTAGAACTGTGGAAACATATGATACAGATTATTATAGATGGACACAGTGGTTGTTTACTCAAATGTTCAAGCATAGCCTCGCGTACCGAGATAAAGCCTCAGTGAACTGGTGCCCAAGTTGTAAGACAGTGTTGGCGGATGAGCAGGTAATTGATGGCTCCTGTGAAAGATGCGGGAATACTGTTGAAAAAAGGTTGCTAGAACAATGGTTTTTTAGAATTACCGCATATGCGGGAAAACTGCTGGAAAATTCTTTTAGCCTCGACTGGTCGGAGAAGGTACGTGTTGCACAAAAGAATTGGATCGGGAAAAAAGAGGGAATAAATATTACCTACCCAGTTTTTGATAAAAAAGATGTCCAAGTGGGGAGTATAGAGTGTTTTACTACAAGACCAGATACCAACTTCGGCGCTACATTCGTCGTTTTGGCACCTGAACACCCGTTTATCAGTCAAGTCAAAACAGTGATAAAAAATGAACAGCTTACTGCAATAGCCAAATATCAAGAGGATTGTAAAAAAACCTCAGAAAATGACAGAGTCGCCGTTGGAAGAAAAAAGACCGGAGTTGCCACTGGACTGTACTGCAAAAACCAACTTACAGGATATAAGATGCCCCTCTATATTTCTGATTTTGTTCTGATGGGATTCGGTACAGGAGCTGTCGTTGGTGTCCCAGGACACGATGTCCGTGATTTTGAGTTCGCAAAAGCGATGAACTTAGACATTATCCGTGTTGTTAAAGGACCAGATGGTGATCAAAGTGATATTACATCTGTAGAACAGGTCCAGGAAGACGAAGGAGTGATGATGAATTCGGAGTTCCTGAATGGTATGGATATCCATGAGGCAACTGAAAAAATGATGGGATATTTGGAAGAAAAAAGGTGGGGAAAGCGCGTTGTAACGTACCATTTGAGAGATTGGTTGATATCACGACAACGGTATTGGGGGCCTCCAATTCCTATGATGTACTGTCAATCTTGCGCGGATCATAAACGATCATGGTTTACGAGTGAGGAAGCAAAAGGGTATAGCGTATCGAGTATTGCGTATAGTGCAGGAAAGAAAAAAACTGCAGAAAATACACAATATACAATACACAATTCTGAATCCATGGCTGGTTGGTATCCCGTCCCAGATGCTGATCTGCCCGTTGTATTGCCCCGAATTGAAGATTACAGACCCGGAGATGACGGCGTAGCACCGCTTGCAAAACACACTGAGTTTTTTGAGGTCACTTGCCCTGCCTGTGGAGAAAAAGCCCGTAGGGAGACCGATGTTTCCGATACGTTTTTGGATAGTTCATGGTATTTTCTTCGCTATCCGACGCTCCAAAGTGAGAATTCTGGCAGTGTACCTTTTGATAGTGCTATCACTAAAAAGTGGTTGCCCGTTAACATGTACACCGGTGGAGCAGAGCACAGCGTGCTGCATCTCATGTATAGCCGGTTTGTGACAATGGCACTTCATGATTGGGGTTTTATAGATTTTGATGAGCCATTTTCAAAATTTTATGCACACGGATTAGTCATAAAAGATGGCGCAAAAATGAGTAAAAGTAAAGGAAATGTGGTGAATCCTGATGAATATATCAGATTATACGGCGCTGATGCGCTTAGGTTGTACCTTATGTTCATGGGGCCGTTTGATCAGGGTGGTGATTTCCGTGATACCGCTATGGAAGGAATGAGTAGGTGGGTGGGGCGTATTTGGAGGTTGGTAACCGCTTCTTTGAATACAGCTGAAAAGACACCGGTATCTGTAGCGTCGCAGCTTCAAAGGCTTATACAAAAAGTCACTGATGATCTGGAAAAGCGACGATACAATACTGCTATCGCCAGTATGATGGAGTTCACAAATGCGGTATCCGCAGAAAATTGCATCCTCCACGTTGATGATGCAAAGCAATTTGTACAGCTTGTCGCTCCATTTGCCCCGCATATTACTGAAGAATTATGGTCACTATTATGCAACATCGATGGAGAGACTATGAAAAAATCCCAGTCAATTCATGCCAGTATTTGGCCTGTCGCAGACGTATCACGTGTCATTGATGATGTTGTCACTGTGGTGGTGCAGATAAACGGGAAAGTCCGTGATATGCTTCCACTTGATGCTGTCCAAAGCAAAGATAAACAAGTGGTTGAATCTAAAGCGCGTCAATCTCAGAAAGTTCAAGCGCATTTGGAATCAAAAGCGGTGCGAACTGTGATATTTGTGCCAGGAAAGATACTGAATTTCGTGGTATCGTAACAAAGAGCGGGTGAAACACTCAGGATGGCTGGGTGTAAGCGTATGGATATTGAGCGGGGACAATCACTCCTGTCTTTCGTACGTGTGTATAGGTTGCCCATTTTATTCGGGAGTATCTCGTTCTTCCTCATCGTGGTCTCAATCATATTACTGGTAAAATCCTCGTACTCCGATGACCCCATATTATTTTTAGACGGTCATGGCAATGCAATCAGTGATACTAGCAGTGTAGCTAGTGACTCTGCTAGCACCATAAAATTTGTTATAGATGTGGAAGGAGCAGTACAAAAACCCGGTGTTGTGGTGCTTCCCTCAGGAGGCAGGGTAGAGGATGCCATTAACGCTGCGGGAGGACTTCGATCTGATGCGGATACGGACTATATAGCCAGATCGCTGAATAAAGCCATGAAAGTGGCAGACGGTATGAAACTGTATATACCGTCAAAAACTGAGACGTCGCACAACAGGGATTGCGTAACGTCTAGTAAAAACGGAGACGTCGTACAATCCTGTGGCATTGTTGCGACGCTGGATGCATCATCGCAAAATGCCACAATTGTTTCTATCAATATGGGTTCCAAAGAACAGTTGGATACACTACCAGGGATCGGTCCTGTGACTGCTCAGAAAATTATTGATAACAGACCGTACCAGACCATCGAAGAATTGGTGACAAAAAAAGCTGTTGGCCAGTCAGTGTTCGAGAAAATTAAGATGCTGGTTGCTCTGTAAAATTGAGGCTAAAAATGAGGCTCTGTATTGACGCAAGAGGGCTTGTAATTACGTATACCGAGTGTATACATGTCTTGATCACAATAGCGTTGTCCGTAACACTAGTTGCATCAGCAAAAAAAACCAATTATGACCATTCTTGAAACCATTTCATCTATAGTCGTTAGATCAATACCTGAGCCACATGCAGGCTTGTTATTAGGAATTTTATTTGGCACCAAGGCGACGTTGTCCAAATCGTTTAGCGAATCGCTTATCCAAACCGGTACGATTCACATCGTCGCACTCTCCGGCATGAATATCTCTATGCTCATATCGTTTGTACAGCTGGTCTGCATACGTCTTATGAAGAGACCTATAGCAAACATGCTCAGCATTGGAATTATTATAGGTTTTATTGCTGTGGTCGGAATGTCGGCGAGCATCGTACGGGCCGCTATAATGGGCTGTATTTCACTTCTCGCGGTAAATCTCGGTAGAAAGAACATACCGATATACACTTTAATTTTAGCAGTCAGCTGTATGTTATTGCTAAATCCCCTATGGCTTGCAGACCTCTCATTTCAGCTGTCTGTCTTGGCAACGCTTGGTATTATTCTCTTTGCTAAAAGCGATCAGATAATATCCTCTGTAACAATGAGTCAGCATCCCGAACTGTCACAAAAGCAGATAATCGAAATGCAATCCGAGCATCATGAGCACGGTGCTACCGCAGGGATGATACGGATTATCCGATCAGTCTACAGATTGATAGCCGATGATTTGCGCGTGACACTCGCCGCCCAAGTATTCACCGTGCCGCTTATTTTATTCACATTCCACCGCATATCTCTGATAGCTCCGCTCACAAATATCCTTATCGGGTGGATCATTGCGCCGATTATGGTGACCGGTCTGATTATGATAACGGTTGGGTTTGTTTGGTTGCCGCTTGCTCAGATTACAGGCGCTGTTGTCTGGGCTTTACTGAGCATAATGATATGGCTTGTTGAATGGACAGCGAGAATTCCGTTTGCGAGCATTACTTTTTGATGTCATTGCGAGAGCATTCCTACGGCGAAGCAATCTTCTCGTGTTAGATTGCCGCGTCGTTCGTAAGCTCACTCCTCGCAATGACAAGCATATGCGATTAAGAATTGGCTATCTCATCAGCGGCGTTATGACAGGATGTATTATCCTGTTTAGTTTCATTTGGACACTTCCTGATGGGAAATTGCATGTCGTGTTCTGTGATGTTGGTCAGGGAGATGCTTCGTATATCCGCTTTCCTGACGGCCACGATATGGTTATAGACGGTGGACCAAATGACAGCGTGTTGCAGTGTCTCGGTAGGCATATGCCATTTTGGGATAGGCACATAGATATCGTCGCCCTGACGCATCCGCAGAAAGATCATATGCAGGGACTTATATCGATACTCAAGCGGTATACGGTAGGATCTATGTTGCGCAGTGATGTACTTTCCACATCAGATGGTTTCTCTGCTCTTTTGGAATCGCTCCAAGTATCAAAGACTCCTGTGCGCTTTCTGTCACAGGGAAGCAAGATTCACATCGGTGACGCTTCTCTTACTTTCCTTTGGCCGTCGGAAGAACAAATCGCAAAGGGGAAAAGAGCTAAGGACACGTTTGCGGACTCACAAAAAACTGCGGGTGACGAGCGGGTGCTTGGTGCGCAAACAGGAGATTTGAATGACTACAGTTTGGTACAGTTACTGCAGTACAACTCATTTGACATCCTGTTTACCGGTGATGCTGATGATCATGTGGAAGGCTACTACACAGGCGGTTCTTTGGGTATCCCCCCGCTTGATGTTTTGAAAGTTCCCCATCATGGCAGTAAGACAGGAATGACGGATGCGTTCGTCGATTGGGTGAGTCCACTGGTATCTATTATTTCCGTTGGAAAAAACTCCTATGGTCATCCGTCAAAGAAAGCTATTGATAGCCTGAAACAGAAGCAGTCACGAATTTTGAGAACGGATCAGTCTGGTGATATTGAAATCGTCAGTGACGGAACCCATTTCTCTGTCAAAACACAGCATAACTAACCGTTACGCTGATACAACGGCCTATACTCCTCTATCCTGGCAGTGTTGTCCCTGCTGGTGCCACTCAAGTATCCCAATCGAGACGACGAAATTTCTTTGTTGTAATACAGTTTTGTCGAATTTTTCATTTCACAACACATAATTAGAGATAAATTTCTAAATAGAGCGTTAAAACAATCTAAATATATATGCATTTTGTGTGAAATATCTAAATAGGCTTAGCGTTTACTGTATCAAACTATCGTTCCCGCATAAAATTGAGGCTAAATTGCGGGAATAAATGACTTGACACGGCACTGGGAACATGATCAACTGGATATACGCAAACAGTTTCACCGAATGATTTTTGAGCTCAATATGCGGAGATAACGGAAACATTTGCATAGATCTGATATGGTTGACCAGTATCTGTCCATAGGAGAAGCGGCAAAACGACTTGGCGTGTCGATTGATACCGTGCGTAGATGGGAGAAATCGGGGAAATTGCGGGCATATAGACTGGATGGCAAGAACCGTTCGTTTATTCTGCGGGATATAGATTCTCTTCGATTAGGACCATCGATATCGATCAAAAAAGCGGCCACTTACCTCAATGTCTCCACATCCACAGTCCGAAGGAAAGCGCTGAAGGGTCAGATTCCTGCAACTGTTCTGTCAAACAGATTCAGACGATTTTCATTTGGTGATTTGGAGAAATACAAAGAGACTCAGCCAGTGCCTATTCGTCCTTCACCCGTGATCGATTCACCGAAAAACATTCATGTGACAGTGAAGGAAACTCACTCATTCTTTGCACATGGTTGGCAGTGGTTCACCGGTGTGGTTATTTCAGCAGTGGTATTATTTTTTATATTTAATACATTAATAATAAAACCCTCTCAAGTTTCTGATATCACCACATCATCGATGGCATCATTACAGCAACAAAGTAATGCTTCTGTACCGTCCGTATTAGGCGCGACTCAAAAAAACAAAGACGTTATGACAGGAACAGTAGTTCCAGGGACGATCGCTTCGTTTGTGCAAAAATATATTGCCGCAGTGGTCCGTTGGATCGGGTACGACATATCCACAACCCGGATTGCGTCGCTCGAATTGGGTGGACAGGGGCCAACAGGGCCATCAGGAGTAGATGGTTTGGATGGGAGAAATGGTATCGGCTTACGCGGTGAAAAAGGCAATAAGGGTGATACTGGTGATGCGGGTCAGGATGGACTGGACGGTGAAGATGGCTCTGACGGCGAAGATGGATTGACGGTATATGGTCCAACTGGCGCGTCCGGATCAGGCGGTGGAGGTGGTGGTGGCGGTCCGACCGGCGGGACCGGGACGACCGGATCAACAGGTGGTATAGGAGCATCCGGGCCAACCGGATTTACCGGTTCTACGGGGGTAGCAGGTCCGACCGGATCAACCGGCGGGACCGGGACGATTGGCATCATCGGCGCCACGGGTGCCACCGGTGCAACAGGAACCAATGGTCTTCAGGGTGGCACAGGTGCAACGGGGCAGTTGGGAATGACCGGCCCGACGGGAGAAACAGGAGCAACAGGAGTACAGGGGCCAACCGGTTCGACAGGACAGCAAGGCCCGACCGGAGTGACCGGATCAATCGGTTATACCGGACCGTCGGGAGCGAGTGGATCAACAGGAGCAGTGGGATCAGCGGGACCAACCGGGCAAACCGGTTCAACAGGGCAAACAGGTATAACCGGACCTACCGGATCAACCGGAGCAACGGGTTTGGCAGGTATTCAGGGATCAACAGGAGCGTCGGGAGCAACAGGAGAATTTGGCGCATCAGGCCCAACGGGTATGACCGGCTCGACAGGTGGAACAGGTGTTCAGGGCCCAACGGGTATGACCGGCTCGACAGGTGGAACAGGTGTTCAGGGCCCAACGGGGTCAACAGGAGCTACTGGAATGCAGGGACCAACCGGAGCGACCGGTGGAGCAGGACCGACAGGAGATACGGGAGGAACCGGTGTTACGGGACCAACGGGTGCAACCGGAACTACCGGATTGGCAGGCATTCAGGGGGCAACAGGTTCTACAGGATCTACGGGTGAAAATGGTGTTCAAGGATCAACCGGTTCAACGGGTACTACCGGTGCAACCGGGATTCAAGGTCCAACTGGTATGACCGGCTCGACAGGTGGAACAGGTGTTCAGGGGCCAACAGGCTCAACGGGGGCTACCGGAATGCAGGGACCAACCGGAGCGACCGGTGAATCAGGCCCAACAGGAGAAACTGGTTCAACCGGGGTACAGGGGCCTACAGGGTCAACCGGATCTACAGGATCGGCAGGTATTCAGGGAGCAACAGGTTCATCAGGATCAACCGGGTCTGTAGGATATTCCGGTCCGACAGGCATGACGGGGGGAACTGGCTCTAATGGTGAAACTGGACCGACTGGAATGACAGGTGGAACAGGATCCGCTGGATCGTCAGGCCCGACAGGAAGTACGGGTGCAACAGGATTCGAGGGGCCAACAGGGATGACGGGTGGAACAGGCACACTTGGCCCAACAGGAGCAACTGGTGGAACAGGGGTTGCAGGTGGTGGTGGCGTAGGTCCCACAGGGCCTACGGGTACAACAGGTGCAACAGGATTGGATGGTGCGACTGGTCCGACAGGGAGTACTGGATCAACTGGATCTGTCGGGTCTGCCGGACCGACGGGAGAAACAGGAGCCACAGGCGCAAATGGTCCGACAGGAATGACCGGTGCGCAAGGGCCGACGGGTGCAACGGGAACAACCGGTACTCAAGGGGTAGAGGGAGCTACGGGATCAACAGGCTCAGTCGGCCAAACAGGGCCAACAGGAGAAACAGGTGCAACAGGTGTAAATGGCGCTTCCGGACCGACAGGGTCAACGGGAGCGACCGGAATTGCAGGTATTCAAGGCGCAACAGGCGCAAGTGGAGCCACAGGATCAGCAGGAGATATGGGTCCGACTGGGGCAACAGGTGGTACAGGGACAGCAGGAGTTGCCGGCGCTACAGGTGCTTCAGGAGCTACGGGAGTCATCGGAGAGGCAGGGCCCACAGGCTCAACAGGGACGACAGGAGCGATTGGAGTACAGGGTGCAACCGGAAGCAGTGGTGCAACAGGAACTGTCGGTGCAAGCGGTCCAACGGGAGCTACGGGAGCCACCGGCCTAGCAGGAGTACAAGGCGCAACAGGAGCAAGCGGAGCCACGGGAGCAGCAGGAGATATAGGTCCGACAGGGGCAACAGGTGGTACAGGGACAGCGGGAGTTGCAGGCGCTACGGGAGCATCCGGAGCTACGGGAGCCATCGGAGAGGCAGGGCCCACAGGCTCAACAGGGACGACAGGAGCGGCTGGTATACAGGGAGCAACCGGAAGCAGTGGGGTAACAGGATCCGTCGGATCAGCTGGACCTACAGGATTTAGCGGCGCCACCGGTGAAGCCGGCCCGACCGGATCTACAGGGTTGCAAGGCCCAACAGGATCAACAGGCGCGACAGGCACAGCAGGCATCCAAGGAGCAACAGGAGCAAGCGGAGCTACGGGAACAATCGGAGAAACAGGCCCAACCGGCATGACGGGAGGGACGGGAGTAATTGGCGCGTCAGGTCCAACTGGAAGTACGGGTTCAACAGGCACAGCAGGCGTGGCCGGCCCGACAGGATTTACGGGAGAAGGTGGCCCTACCGGTTCGACGGGGGCAGTGGGTATTTCCGGTCCAACGGGATCAACAGGCGCGACAGGCACAGCAGGCATCCAAGGAGCAACAGGAGCAAGCG
>CAYGFH010000002.1:17941-78181 GCA_964349125.1 uncultured Gammaproteobacteria bacterium | reverse complement strand
GAGCTACGGGAACAATCGGAGAAACAGGCCCAACCGGCATGACGGGAGGGACAGGAGCCAACGGTGCGTCAGGTCCGACAGGATCCACGGGTGGGACAGGAACTGTTGGATCAAACGGACCCACGGGATCAACAGGTGCCACAGGCACAGCAGGCATTCAAGGCTCAACAGGCGCATCGGGAGCAACAGGAAGCGTTGGAGAAACAGGCCCGACCGGCATGACAGGATCTACAGGAAGTGTAGGAAGTTCAGGTCCAACTGGAAGTACGGGTTCAACAGGCACCGCTGGTGTAGCAGGTCCGACAGGGTTTACTGGAGAAGGAGGTCCGACTGGATCTACGGGGAGTGTGGGTGCCTCTGGACCAACAGGTTCAACAGGCGCCACGGGAGCTGCAGGAGTTCAAGGTACCACGGGAGCAAGTGGAGCAACAGGAACACAGGGAATCACAGGACCAACAGGCTCAACAGGATCTACAGGAACCAACGGTGCTTCAGGACCCACGGGCTCCACAGGATCCACAGGAGCAAATGGCGGATCTGGTCCGACAGGATCAACGGGAGCAACGGGAACCGCAGGAGTTCAAGGTACCACGGGAGCAAGTGGAGCCACGGGAACACAGGGAAACACAGGACCAACAGGCTCAACAGGATCTACAGGAACCAATGGAGCCTCAGGACCCACGGGATCAACAGGTGCTACGGGATCAAATGGTGGATCAGGTCCAACAGGCTCAACGGGTGCCACGGGAACAGCAGGTATCCAAGGAGCGACAGGCGCATCGGGAGCGACAGGGAGCATCGGAGAAACAGGACCAACGGGCATGACTGGATCAACGGGAATAGCCGGCGCGTCAGGTCCGACAGGATCCACGGGTGGGACAGGAACTGTTGGATCAAACGGACCCACGGGATCAACAGGCTCCACGGGAGCTGCAGGAGTCCAAGGTGCCACAGGCGCAAGTGGAGCCACGGGAACACAGGGAATCACAGGACCAACAGGCTCAACAGGATCTACAGGAACCAACGGTGCTTCAGGACCCACGGGATCAACAGGTGCTACGGGAGCAAATGGCGGATCCGGCCCAACGGGATCAACGGGTGCAACTGGCACTGCGGGAGCTTCAGGACCATCAGGCTCAACAGGAGCAACAGGTGCGGCCGGTCAAATGGGAGCAAACGGCGAAGTTGTATTTAGCATTGCAAGCAATCTGATTTATCCATATCCGGTCACCGATCGCTCACTTGCGTTCGGATCGACAGCAACATCAAGCGCGTTTATTTATCTCAATGGCACACAGAACGTAAATCAACACGGATTCTTTGTCAGCGGTCAGGAGCTCGGAAAATCACTCGTGATGTTTAATCAAACCGGCACACAGGATATCTTCACAGCATCGCAATCCGGGACGACTCGCTACACAATAGCGGCAAATGGCGATATATCCCAAACCTCTACGGAAACGACAGGCGTTGTGTATTCCATGCTTATGAATAGTTTGACAACCGGTACCGGATTATCCATTTCCTCCACATCTACCGGGTTTTCGACAGGAAAGTTGGCTAGTATTGATTGGTCGCCAGGAAGTGCGACGGTGGCAACCGGCGATCTGGTACGCATAAATATCGGGCCAAACGGTACTATTGGCAATCTCTTTAATGTGACTGATAACGGATCAACGTTATTTAGTGTTTCCGAATCACAGATCACCATGAATCTGCCTACACAATTTACCGCTGCGGGAGATGTGGCCATTGCCTACGATATTAATTTCACCAATCAGACAGCCTCCTATATAAAGTCAGCGGCATCTTTGTATCTACAGGCGGGTGAAGTAACCGAGTCAAATAATTTGACGCTTGAAACGTTTAACTCCGGCAAGATTTTGTTGACGACGGTAAACGGTACGGGAGGAGTGGGGATTGGCGCTTCTGCATATCCCAATGGATTCTTCGACGTAAACGGTCAGAAAGCCGGACAGGCCTTGGTACAGTTAAACGAAACCGGCGATCAGGCAATCTTCACTGCCAGTACATCCGGTGTGACCAGATTTGTGATTGCCAATAGCGGTAATGTAGGGATAGGCAACAGCGCACCGGTTGGAAAACTGGATGTGAACGGGGAGGTAGCGGGGAAAGCGCTCACTATCCTCAATCAAACCGGCGATCAGGCAATATTCACTGCTAGTGGATCGGGAACCACACGGTTTACCATTGCAAATAACGGGAGCATCACACAGACATCCACAGATACTACGGGAACCGCATACACGCTAAACGGCAACAGTCTCACAACAGGAAACGGATTATCCATTTCCTCCACATCTACTGGGTTTTCGACAGGAAAGTTGGCTAGTATAGATTGGTCGCCTGGCAGTGCGACGGTGGCAACCGGCGATCTGGTGAGGATAAACGTAGGTGCAAACGGAACTGTGGGGAATCTGCTTAATATCACCGATGCGGCATCTACACTCTTTTCCGTATCAGAAACCAGTGTGACCAGCAACCTCCCTGTGCAGTTTACCGCGGCCGGAGATGTATCTATCGCCTATGATCTGAACTTTACCAATCAGACAGCCGCGTATATAAAATCATACGGGCCGCTCTCGCTGCAGTCTGGGGAAGTATTTGAGTCAAATAACCTGACACTGGAAACGTTTAACTCCGGAAAAATCCTCATGAATATCGTAAACGGAACGGGTGGTGTAGGGATCGGAGCCAGTATTTCTCCAAACGGATTTTTTGAGGTCAACGGACAAAAAGCCGGACAGGCGCTCGTACAGTTAAACGAAACGGGGGATCAAAATATACTGGTGGCATCATCCAGTGGCACAACCCGTATGATCCTCTCCAATGGAGGAAATCTTGGTGTGGGAACAACTCCATCATTTCGTCTGCATACTGCCGATACGCAGGCTTCCACAGTCTCTGCCATGATTGAAAATACCAATACCGGTACTGATGCCGATGGGCTTGCCATTAAGCTTGGCTTTACGGGCGCAGGAACGTCGGGTGCGAGCGGAAACCGCTTTATGGTATTCCTCAACGGCGGAGGGAAAATTCAGGGCGCCATAGAATCCAACGGTTCAAACGGGGTGAATTACCAAACCGGCGGTATTGATATGGCCGAGTACTTTACGAAAAAGGATGGGGAACAGTTTCAGGTGGGTGATGTCGTCAGTTTAATCGAAGGAAAAGCAATCCGCAGCAACACCGCATATGATGACGGTATAATGGGTGTGGTGTCTGATCATCCCGGATTTACTGGCGGCATACCGGGACCTGACAAAGTACTGGTCGGGTTGGTAGGACAGGTGCCGATTCGTATAGATCCTTCCTCACCATCGATTAACGCCGGGGATCCGCTGACGAGTTCAGGCGCACAGGGCATGGCAAAGAAAGCAACAACATATGGGAAAATAATCGGACGGGCGCTTGAAGATTGGGCGGGATCAAATCAACCGACGATTATGATGCATATCCAGCCGCAGCTGCGTGATGCGGCCACTGTTGCGATTGCCACTGTCGGACAGGCAGAGTACTCAAGTCTCATGAACAGCCTGAGCACTCAGCAAACAGCCGATTCCTACGAGCTTCCGGCCTTGGTGCAGTCCATTATCCAACCTGTCATAGCGGCGAGAACGGCATATATTGAGTCACTGCGCGCAAAAGTTTTGGATGTATTGGATCTTCGTATACAGGGTGTGCCAATCGCATCGTATGTGGATGGACGGGTTACGACCGCGCTGTTGGGCGCATCAGGATCTGCACAGCTATCATTGTCTCTTTCTGAAGCCACATCATCTGCGTCTATCTCGGGATCGCTCGTTTCCGGTATTGAAGGACTATTTGATGTGCTACGCATCCGATTAAGCGCGCTATTTGAAGGCTCTGTCTCTTTCTTGGGTAACGCGTTCTTCAAGGCGCCTGTGTCGATCGAGAAGAGTATTGAATTCCCGACCAATATGGCTGGTACCGTTACCGTTCCCGCGTATATTTCCTCTATCCGTGTACAATTTAACACACCGTTCGAAGCAACCCCTGCGGTGACCCTCACGCCGATGCTTGCTTCTGCTTCCGACAGTGCCCAGTTGTCCGATGCGGTGGCAGTCGGGGTGGCAGAAGTGACAACGGAAGGATTTACCATCGTCTTGGATCTGCCGCTTGATGATGATATGCGCTATATGTACACAGCACTTATGGTCAAAGGAGGCGTACAGGAATCACCATTGGTGCTTGACGGTATGAGTGTGCTTGGATCATCTGTCAGTGCATCGATGGAGGAGAGCACAGCATCAGGAGAACTACCATAATACTATGCATGCCATAACACGTCATAAAAAAAACCGGCTGCGAGTGATTGTGTCACTGCTTGTCCTTATCGGGATAACCGCAGGAGTACTGCGGGTCTTTCTGACGACTCCGACAAAAGTGCTTGCAGACTCTCTTTTGTCGTTTGATGAAGGGTACGGGACAAGTTCGTCCGTGAACGATTCTCAGGGGATTATCTCTCCCGGGTCTATCACAAATGCCACATGGAAAACAGAAGAGTTCTGTAAAAGCGGTAAGTGCCTCTACTTTGACGGATCGGGAGATTATGTGAATTTCGGTGACCCGTCTAATGCATCGCTCGATTTTCTGGCCACTGATTCTTTTACCATCCAAGGGTGGTTTCGAACGCCGGATATCACAAGCGGTCAGCGCACTATCATTGCCAAACACAACGCCACAGCCGGCGGATTTAAAATCTATATGGATAGCAGTGGATACATTACTTTTGCCATCGACGATGACTCCACATGGTCTCCAGACGACGCAGTATCCAGCTCTACGACAACATTTGATGACAATGCATGGCATTTTTTCTCCGCCGTAAAATCGGGCACATCGAGCATATCCCTGTACGTGGACGGTGTCCTGTATCAGACCGATTCAAGTCTCGCCGCAACCGGGAGTCTCTCTAACGCAAATAATTTTTATGTCGGTATAGATGGGGACGGCGCATCAAATGGGTTTTCCGGATTTTTGGATCAGATCGTGATCAGTCACTCTGCCAAAAGTGCGACACGCATCATTGCAGATTTTGCGGGCGTAAATCAGGATACGTTGTTTGCATCTATGAGTGAAAATCTGGCAGGGCATTGGAAACTGGATGAAAATACAGGGACTACCGCAAATGACTCGTCAGGTAACGGCAACACCGGCACGCTCACAAATACCCCTACATGGTCGACCGGTAAATTCGGCTCGAGCGTGTATTTTGATACAGCAACGACCAACAAATATATTACGGCCGCGGCATCCTCATCGCTTGATAACCTTCCACAATTTACATACTCAGCTTGGGTGAATCCGGGACAGCTGCAAAATGGAAAACGAATTATCTCCAAAGCAGGTGGCGTTTCTGTGACCATTCAAAACATATCAAGCAGTAATCGGGTATACTTTAACCTTACGTGCAGTGGCGGCGATATGACTGTCCAAACTACGGCAACAGATGTATTGACTGTCGGGGCATGGAATCATGTGCTTGTCACATGGGATGGGAAAAGCTGCACCTTGCCGAGTTCCAATATATATATAAACGGTAAATTGGCTGCAAAACACGCAAGTTCAGTAAATGCGTCCGGTACCAAAAGTAGCGACTCCTATGGTCCGCTAACGATAGGGAATCAATATTCAAGTTATACAGCACAGATCCAAGGCTATATGGATGATGTACGCGTCTATAGCCGTGCATTTTCAGCCGCAGAGGCAGCCTATCTGTACACGACTGATCTGACGAGCAGGGGATCTGCCGCAGTATTCGCTCCTGATCAATCACCACTGTCTGATGGACTCGTTGGATACTGGAAAATGGATGAAAATACAGGAACATCGGTGGCGGATCTTTCCGGAGGAGGTAATACAGCAGCATTAACGAACTCACCGACATGGGATATTGGCCGGTTCGGCACCGGGGTAAAATTTTCAAGCTCGACGACAAATCAATATATCAATGTTCCGGCATCGACCAATATTGACGGTCTATCCAAATTCTCTTGGTCCGTGTGGGTAAATCCAAGCCAATTGCAAGACAACAAAGTCTTGATGCGAAAATCCGGAAATATAGAGCTCTATCTGGAAACTATTTCGAGTGGTCTTCGAACACAGGTGTATATTGACTGCCAAGTGACGGGATTGACAAGGCTCACGACATCTGCAGATAACTTGAAGTTAAATGGATGGAATCACATCGTATTTGTATATGACGGCGGTGGATGTGCTCTTGAGAACGTGCAACTATATATAAATGGGGCAATCGCGGGCCAACACGCAAATTCTGATTCCGGTTCGGGTGCATTTGACAATTCCGATACGGGTGTTCCGCTAACAATTGGAAATTCTGCAAATCTCTCCGCTCAGGTCATCGGGTTAGTCGATGAAGTGAGAGTGTATAATCGCGCGATTAGTCAAGCTGAAGCGCGGCAATTATATTCATGGTCACCCGGCCCCGTCGGATGGTGGAAAATGGATGAAAACACAGGACAGTCCCTCTACGATTCCAGTGGGAACGGAAACACAGGCTCAGTGGGTAGTGATGAAACGGTTTCTTCAGACGATCCAAAATGGACCAGTGGTAAATATGGGAGCGGTCTTAACTTCGACGGCATTAATGATGATGCCCGGTTTCCTGACAGTGATAATTACACATTTGGGAACGCTACAAGTGATATCGCCTTTACGGTATCCGAATGGGTGAATGTCTCAAACAATATTTCCCATTACCTTGTAGATAAATCAAATGAATGGCAATTACGTCTGGGATCTGACGGTCGCATTATATGTACGCTACAAGATAATAGTACGGGCGGATATATCGGGAGAAATTCGAGTGCCGGAATCAGTGCAAACGTGTGGCACAATGTTGCATGCACCTATGACGGAAGCCGCACATCCGCAGGCGTGAGAATCTATGTGGATGGTGTCCGAGTAGATAATGCAAACGAGACTTCGGGGACCTATGTGGCCATGGAGAACCAATCGACCTCTGTACACATTTATGATGATCCCGACTTTCCTATTGGGAAATATGATGATTTACGTATATACCGGTATGAACGATCGCCATCCCAAATCGTCGAGGATATGAACGGTGGTCATCCTCCATCAGGGAGTCCCGTGGGAAGTTCTATCATCCATTGGAAATTTGATGAATCAGGAGGAGTGACAGCAAATAACAGTGGCTATGGTGGATCGGCGTATAATGGCACGATAACCGGTGCAACATGGTATACGGGAGGCAGGTTCGGCTCGGCACTGGCTGCTTCAACATCAACGAACACCATCAGTGCAGGTGATGTTGCGTTTGTTGACGGATTAACCGGGATAACGACATCGGTATGGGTGAAACCCGTATCTCTGGCTACCAACAAATCCCTTATCTCAAAATCCGATTTCTCATCGCAAAACAGTTTCGCGATCGTTACCGATGCGACAAATTCAGATGAAATACGCGTACACATCCCGACGTCTATCAGCAATACGGGTACCTATTTCAGGACATCAAATCTGGATCTGGCAAACGATACGTGGAGTCTGCTGACGGTGGTATACAACGCGTCAGAATCAGCAGCTACCCGTGTGCGGGTGTACAAAGACGGCAAGGAGAAAACAGGATCGGTCACCGGCACGCTACCTGATGCGATGACCAGTGGATCAACATCGAGCCTGAAGGTTGGTGCGTCTGATTCGGGATCATACACCGCACTTAATGCGGTCTTTGATGACGTAAAAATTTATCCCTACGCGTTGACCTATGATCAAATCCTTATTGATGCCAACGCAAAGAGCGCTACAATGCTCGGCTCATTGAGCACAGATGCATCAGGGGTGGCTTCAAATTCCGCTGCACGGCAGTATTGCCCGCCTGGAAACACGGAGACAAATTGCGCATCGGGGCTTCATCCTGGTCCGATGGCAGAATGGCATCTCAATGAGCCATCATGGACCGTTGACTGCAGCACATCGACGGCACTTGATACATCCGGCAATAATTACCATCTCCGCTCCTGTCCGAGCAGTACAGGTCCGAATGGTGGTATGACAGGGAAGCTCGATAAATCAGGGTTTTTTGACGGCTCAAATGACTACCTGGAATCAACCAGTACCGATTTTAATCTGACAGGCGGAATTTCCATGTCAGCATGGGTGCGCCCATTGACAACGGCATCAGGTGACGTGTATGTCGTTAATCGGACGAATAATAACGCAGGGTATTCCCTCGGATGGGCGGGGGCGATGGGTGTGCGTATCCAGATTGGGAATGGTACAGCATATTCCACACTCACAGGCACGACAGCAATGACACTTGGTCAGTGGCACCATATAGCAGGAACGGTTGATGCGTCGGGAAATGCAGTCGTGTATTTAAACGGCAAGATCGACAACTCCGGTGCCATAAATATTCTTGCCGCTTCAAGCGGACAAAATTTTCGCATCGGTTCCCGATCAGCTTCTAACACAGTCAATGGGTACATTGACGCGGTTCGCGTGTATAGATATGTGAGGACACCAGCACAGGTTGCGTGGGACTATAACAAAGGAGCGCCTGCATACTGGTATAAATTTGATGAATGCCAGGGCACAACAGCGTACAATGCAGCCCCGACTGCCTCAAACGTCGCGGCGGGTTCCAATGGGACGATTACAATCGGCGCCTCAGGCACCTACACATCATCGGGTGCATGCGGATCTGATTTGTCCACCGAAAGCTGGTATGGCGGAAAGACAGGGAAATTTGGAGCATCATTCGCTCTGGATGGGACAAATGATTACGCTACTGTATCCGATACAGCCGCGCTTCGGTTTAATTCCGGTTCGCAGGATTTTTCCCTGTTTGCCTGGGTGAAGCGGGGATCTGTAGGATCCGTGCAGTACATACTTGGGAAAGAGGACGCAGATAACGACGGGTACAGACTGCAATTTAATGCGGACAATACGGTAACCTGCAGCGTTGATGCCATAGACATCACGTCAACCAACACGATTTCTGACACGACGACATGGCACTCTGTGGGGTGTGTCGTTGACCGTGATGGAAACGGGCAGGTGTATATCGATGGCAAACCCGACGGTTCGGCTGTGGCGATATCATCGGAAGTTATGGCTACGACTGCATCTCTCTATATTGGAGCGAGGTCGTACACAATCACAAGTTACTTTGCAGGACAAATTGACGATGTCAGGATCTATACCTATGCACTTACTCAGCCGCAGATACTTATGGTGATCAATGAGGGGAGTGCTGTGAGATTTGGCCCGTAAGAAGGCGAGCTAGAGTGGTATTCGTACAGTGTATATAAAGGGTTAAGTTCAATCTGTAAAATAGGCGGCCTTCGCCTTCTTACGGGCTTTGGACAGATAATTATGTACTATACATACGTTATGCGAAGCTTGATCGACAAAAGACTATATACTGGTGCTACTGGCAATTTGCGAAGGCGTTTCCAGGAACATAACGATGGCGAAAATTTTTCTACAAAAAATAGAAGACCATTTGAGCTTATTTACTACGAAGCATGTCTTTCTGAAGCAGATGCGTATGCAAGAGAGAAGTATTTAAAATCAGGTATTGGTAAGCGTTATGTAAAAAATCGGCTAAAGCATTTCTTTATGCGTAGTGGCCATGGACAATAGATTCAAGGGTGTAGTGTACTGAAATATAGATTTATTAAGAATGAAGATTAAAATTTCATGAATACACGAAAAAATAAAAACAAAAAAATCCGCATTCTACCAATGGCAGCGTTGATTGTGCTTCTTGTCGCTATACCCTTTACCCTGTTCACCCTGTTTCACGCCTCCTCCGCCCGAGCCGAATGGTTCAATAGCGCATGGAGTTACCGCAAGAGTATACGGTTTGGGAACACGGGATCAGCAGTGACGGATCAGAAAGTCCTCATCGCATTTGATACCGCAACACCGATTGCAGCGGGGAAAATGCAGAGTAGCTGTCAGGATGTGCGGTTCACCGATGCGGGAGGAAAGCTGTTGCAGTACTACATAAATGTATCGGGTGGGGCAGGTGTAGGCTGCAATGATGCATCCAGTGATTTCTATGTCCTCATGCCATCTGTCGTGGCCGGAAATAATCTCATCTACATATACTACGGACAACCCTCAGCGTTGGCAGGAACTGCGTCGGCTAACTTTGGCAATACCACATTTTCACCCACGTCAGGGCCCACACTTGATGCAGAAGAGCAATCTCCCGGTCCTGTAGCCGTATGGAAGATGGATGAAGGACAGGGTAGTACTGCTTCAGATGCATCCGGGCATGGGAATACTCTCGCACTCACCAGCACGGCGTGGGCCACATCATCCGCCACACTCTCCAACCGATCACAATACTTGCAGTTTAATGGCGCAACGAGCGTCGCATCGCGGGCAAATGACACGGAGTTTGATTTTGGCACAGGATCGTTTTCCATATCCGCGTGGATACGGCATTCATCCAACATCACGGGCACGGATGTGCTTATCACCAAATACAACACTCAAGGGTGGAAAGTGTATATGGATTCATCTGGTTTTATATGTTTTGGTATAGATGATGATAGTTCATATGGTCCGGACGACAGTGTGTGTACCACCACATCGTATGCAGACAGTACGTGGCATCATATTGAGGTGGTAAAGCAAGGGACAACCTCCATAACGGTGTATGTGGATGGGACACAGAAAGCACAAACTACGTCTCTCACAGCCACCGCAACGCTCTCTACCACGGCAACCCTCTACATCGGGGCAGACTCAGCCGGGAATACAAACTGGTGGGATGGGTGGGTTGATGATGTTGCGATCTATCCCTATGCCAGAACTGCAAGCCAGGTCAAACTGGATATCCTCGGATCCTCTGAAGCATCCCGAAGTGCCACGCTCATAGGAGCAAGTGCCTCAGATGCTCTGACAAATGGATTGGTAGGGTATTGGAAGATGGATGAGACGTCCTGGGCAACAGACTGTTCAACAACTTCGGTTTTGGATGCCTCCGGGAATATTAGTAATGGTGCAGCCTGTCCAAATGCATCTTCACCAAGTCCATCAACCGGCAAATTTGGATTGGGCGGTGTTTTTGACGGGAGTGATGATTATGTTCTCGTAAATGATGCAAACAACCTAGATGTTACTACTACGTTTACCTTTAGCGCGTGGGTGAATGCGTCTACACTTGCATCCGGCGATTATTATATTTTCTCAAAAGATGGCGTAGGATCTGATACAACAGGAGCATTTGGTTTTTTTCTGCAATCTGGAGGAAGGGTATGTTATGAAACAAACAACCTTGGAGATGGAAATATTTGCAGTGACAGCGACGCTGTTTTCTCAAACGGTTGGTATCATGTTGTCGCGACATATGACTCTGCAATTCTGAGTAAGCCGATTTTTTATGTTAATGGCATACAGCAGGGCTATTTTAACACTAGAACCACGGTATCTCCGAGTGCTCTGAACACAAACCTGTTAATTGGTAGACGAGGGAATAACGGTTCTCTGTTTAATGGATATATAGATGAATTACGTATCTATAATCGTACGTTATCCTCCTCCGAAGTACGACAATTATATACATGGGCTCCCGGGCCGATTGGACACTGGAAAATGGATGAAAACGCTGGAATTTCCTCTACATACGATTCCAGCGGAAACGGTTTTACCGGCACATTACAGGATTTTGCCGCATCACAGAGGGTATGGACATCCGGAAAACACGGTAGCGCGTTGCAATTTGATGGAGTCGATGATTATGTCGACTTTTATTCATCGCAGATGGATTCTGTCTTTTTGGGTTCGCAGGGAACAGCGGAAATTTGGATGAAAGTCAGAAACGCTGCCGTTTGGTCAGATAACACGGCTCGTGTGTTATTCAAGCTTGGCCCTGATTCGAGTAACTCGGTACAGATACAAAAAGATGCCAGTAATATAGTGTTATTTGCCTATGCTGCGGGAGGAACGAGTGAAACGAGTTCTCAAATAATCACTCCCACAGATTGGACCCATTTGGTTATGACGTGGGATAAACAAAACGAAGTTGTCCAATATTACGTCAATGGCGTGCTCGTTGAGACAGATACGGTGCTCGGGTCTTGGGCAGGATCCCTCCACATAACCCGTACCTCGATAGGGAATAATTATAACGGTTCTTCTGCATGGGACGGCGCGCTTGATGATTTCAGACTATATAACTACGTTCGTTCACCGTCTCAGATTGTTGAAGATATGAACGGTGGGCATCCGCCGGCCGGGAGTCCTGTGGGAAGCGCCATCATCAATCTGAAATTTGATGAAATGCAAGGTACTTCGGTGGGGAATATGGGGTATGGCGGGTTGGGGTATAACGGCTCCATATCGGGGGCAACATGGTACCAAGGGGGAAAAAATAGTGGTGCTATCAGCACAGCAACATCGACAAATTATGTGAGTATGGGCGACCAAACATTTGTGGATAACGCCACAGGACTAACCACCGGGTTTTGGGTAAAACCCATCACACTCGCCACCAATAAAGCATTGGTGTCTAAATCCAATATGTCCGACCAAAACTCATTTGCGGTGGTCACTGACAATAGTGCCTCAGATGAGATACGGGTCCACATTCCGACAAGTACCAGTGATACGGGTACATATTTTCTGACGTCCAATCTGAACTTAGCCAACGACACGTGGAGTTATGTGAGTGTCATCTTTAATGCGTCAGAATCAGCTTCTACCCGCGTTCGGGTATACAAAGATGGGAAGGCAATATCGGGAAGTGTGACCGGCACACTGCCGGACAAGTTGACGACCGGGACCACCTCACTTCTGAAAGTAGGCGCATCAGACTCGGGATCCTACACCGCCCTGAATGCCGTGTTTGACGATATGAAAATCTACCCATATCCACTCACCTATGACCAGATGCTCATCGATTACAACGGGAAAGCAGCACTGCAACTCGGGTCACTCTCCACACACTCAGACGGAGTAACGGCTTCCAATTCTGCTTCGCGAGAGCTCTGTGTCCCCGGAGACACCACCTCCTGTACACCGCCAATAGGCTGGTGGAAAATGGATGAGGGGACCGGGCAAACAATTGGCGATTCGAGCGGGAATGGAAACGCTAGTACTAGCTGGTCGGGGACAACATGGGCTAGGGGAAAATTCGGATCAGGAGCATCATTTAATGGATCCGATCAAGTCGTAAGAATAGCTGAATCGACGAAAACGGATCTTGGCGCCACAACAGACTCGTATACAATAAGTGCATGGGTAAAATTTAACTCCTGCGTTGTTTGTGGCGCTGTAGTAAAAATGTCCAACTCTTCGGCTGCATATCCTTTCAATCTGTATATCGATTCATCGAATATGCCATATTTTTCAGTGCGGGATTCTTCCGGAAATGTTTCCACTGCATTTTTAAATTCCGCACTCACCCCAAATACGTGGTACCACTTAAGTGGTGTACGGGATGTGTCAAATGATAAAGTATATCTTTATGTTAATGGTGCACTCACATTGTCCTCGCAGACCGCGACGGATATCTCTGTCGCATCTGCGGCAAATAACGATGACCTATCAATCGGCAATGGTGGCGGATCGTATACAAACAATGATTTTAACGGGACTATAGATGAAGTTCGTATCTACAACTACGCCCGCACCCCCGCACAAATCGCGTGGGAATATAACCGTGGAGCTCCTATTGCACACTACAAATTTGATGAATGTCAGGGGACGACAGCATACAACCAGGCGCCCAATGCAGATGGAAAAGCAGCAGGTATAAATGGGACAATAACAATCGGGGCAAGCGGCACATATACCTCTGCAGGGACATGTGGATCTGGAACGTCAACGGAGGCATGGAACGGGGGAACAACAGGTAAGTTCGGAACCGCACTCGCGTTTGACGGAACGAACGACAATGTGAGCTTAGGAGACAATTTCGATTTTGTTGGCGGTTCATTTTCGGTATGTGCATGGATATATCCGACTGGTGTAACGAATAACGGGTATATTATTGGGAAGTTTGATGTTACAGGTAGCAAAGGTTTTTGGTTTCGGAGGGAATACGATACCGGATTCACGTCAGGAACAGTGAGCGGAGGTGGTATTGAGGCTTTAAATTCAGTGTCGCTCAATCAATGGCAACACGTGTGCTCTGTGATAGTTCCTACTCCGGGGACAAGTAGTATTTACAAAAACGGAGTTCTGTTAAGCAGCCTTACGACTGTTGCAGCCACAGAGGATAATGCACGGGCGATGGTTATTGGGGATCGATATGATGGGCTGAGGCCGTTTAGTGGCATGATAGACGACGTGCGTATCTACAATTATCCTCTGACACAGCAACAGGTACGCGTGATTATGAATGAAAATGGGGCAGTACGGTTTGGCATGTAAAAGTTGACTAATTTAAAGTGATAGCGTAAAATGGTCATATGCAGTACATACACAGAGTGATAGAGAGTGTAATTAATAAGTCAGTAAAATCGTTTAAAGTGTTATTCTTGGGTGGTCCGCGGCAAGTAGGAAAAACGACAGTGCTCAAGAGACTTTCCCAAGATCAGCATACAAGTTATATTTCTCTCGATGATATTAATGTACGGGATCTTGCCCAACACGATCCGCCACTTTTTTTGCAGCAGCTTAAAACTCCTGCGATAATCGACGAGGTTCAGTATGCGCCACAGTTATTTCCCTATATCAAAAAAATTGTAGATACATCAAATCAACCAGGACAATATTTATTAACCGGTTCACAACAATTTTCCGTTATTAAGGGAATTCAAGAATCCTTAGCGGGTAGAGTTGCCGTTTTGAGCCTGCTTGGTCTAAGTAGACGGGAAAAAAAACTAAAAGATAGTCCGAATATCAACGCATTGTTTACTGAGATATTTACCGGAGGATATCCCGTATTTACAAAACAGCCCGATCTGGATCGTGATATCTATTTTAACTCGTACATTCAAACATATTTAGACAGGGATTTAAGCGACATATTTGGTATTCACAAAATGTCCGAATTCAATCGGTTTATCCAGGTATGCGCTGCGCGCACGGGACAGGTGTTGAATATATCGGATATGGCAAGGGATTGTGGTATATCTTCCACAACTGCCGTGGAATGGTTGCGTATTTTGGAAAGCACAATGCAGATCTATTTACTACAGCCGTATTATCCGAATATTACAAAACGAATTATTAAATCGCCTAAACTCTATTTTCTGGATACAGGCCTTGCAACATACCTGACAAAATGGAGTACAAGCGAAAACGCACAGTCAGGCTCTATGGCGGGGGCGCTCTTTGAGACGTATGTCGTCAGCGAATATGTGAAGTACTTTATTAATCGAGGAAAACAACCCTCAATCTATTATATGCGGGACAAAGAAGGGCATGAAGTTGATTTGGTTGTTGAAGAAAATGGACTTCATTTAATAGAAGTTAAATTGACAGCCTCGGTACATCCAGATCACTCAAAGAATCTTGATTATTTCGCGATGAAATCGCAAGCTTTTCTGAGCAAATCTATCGTTTCAGTAATCGATGCACCCATGACTGTGCAACATGGTGTACGATATATACCATACACATCAATACCATGAAAAAAAGTGTTGTGATTATAGTATTTAGTCTCCTGTCTATCGTTGCAATTGCGTCGTTGGGCGTGGCTATCTATTCGTATAGCCAAGTTCAGTCTACAAAGAAGACTGCGTCAAGCGGTGCGGCCGGTGATGATAAAAAGATGCTGGAGGCAATTGCATCTGCCATGGTGTTGCCCAGTGAAGCACCCACCATCATAACCGTCACAGATCGTGAGAAGCTGCAGGATCAGGAATTTTTTAAAAAAGCACAAAATGGAGATAAGGTCGTGATTTATGAAAGCATACGGCGCATTTTTCTGTTCCGTCCATCCATCAATAAAATTGTCGACGTGGCGCCCTTGGTGTTTAATGAACAACAGCCAGTATCGCAACCGGCTCCCACATCTGCGGATTCAACGAAATCAGCACAAACAGTAACCCCGACAATCCCGAAAGCGCAAACACAGCCGGAAGCATCCAGCGCTGCCGGATCGATAGGCGCCGAGGAGCAGGGAAATTTTGAACTGCGCTGACATCTGCTTATAGCAATATCCTATATGAATTTTTGATCCCTTGACTTCTGTGTTTTTTGGGGTATTGACATACCTATAATCCTGTAGTAAATTGATAAACAACAAGTGACCCCGATTGAATCGGGGTAGAATACCCGGTGAAATTCCAGGGAAGGGCGATGATCCATTCGAGATGGGGAGCCCCAAGACAGAAGAAATCCCAAGTCCTGAGCAAGTCGAAGGATCGAAGGAAAGTATGTCTTTTATAAATGAGTCGACTCATTTCGCTGTCAAGGCAAAACACAGCGGAATTTTTTGTCCTCTCCGAGGATAAATCCCCTCCGGGGGACAGGAGTTGAAAATGAAGGTGGCACCACGGTATAAACCGTCCTTTCGGGCCTCCATCCCTCTTTAGGGATCGAGGCTTGAGCGGACGGTTTTTTTTGATGGCTGCTTAACGAGTAATCGAGTTTAGCAGCCGATCAATCCACCAAAGTGAATATTTCGTGTGCGAGGACGTAGCCCTCGACACGAACATGAACGACGGTGGATCACCGATCAATCAAAACTTCTGTTCCGCAAAATCCAATATAAAAATTTAAATACGGTGTCACTATGTACAAACAACCAATAGAATCAAAAAACAAAAAAGAAAACAAAAAAAAGAAAAAAACGTGCCTCTTATTATATTCAGGAGGGGTGGACACATCAGTTAGCGTTTACTTGCTGAAGCATTATTACGGCTATACGGTCTTCACCTATTCTGTCGATGTCTGCCAGGATACAGTATGGGCGAAAAACATGGCGAAGAAAGCGCTCACAATAGGTGCGACAAAAGCGTATGTGTACGATGGGAAAAAAGAGTTTGCCGAATCCTACTTATCGCAGGTAATACAGGCGAATGGGTATTATGATGACTACTACCCGATTGGTACCTCTATAGCGCGTCCATGGCAGGCAAAGTTGGGGATCGATATGGCAAAAAAACTGGGTGTTGATGCCATAGCCCACGGCAATAAAGGCCGCGGAGCCGGAGCGTTCCAGTTTAATATGGTACTCAACTTCTTTGCTCCCAAGCATCTGAAATTGGTGGCACCCATCACAGATTGGTGGCCGGAGCGCAGTGACGAGATGACATTTGCGAAAGAGCACAATATTCCGCTTCCTGTGGGAGAGAAAAATCCGTACAGTTATGACGACAATATTATGTCCAATGCCATAAATTACGGTGCTATAGATGACATAGCCAAATCCGTACCCGAAGATGCGTACAAATGGACTATCCCAGTTGAGGCTGCTCCGAATAAAGCCTCTATTGTGGCATTGGGCTTTAATAACGGGTTACCCGTTTCTATAAACGGAAGCAAAATGCCGCTTGAGCAGATATTTATGCATCTCAATCTGCTTGCAGGCAGTCACGGTATAGGACGCGTGGATATGGTGGAAAACGGATTGTATGGTAATAAATTTAAATGGGTGTACGAACTGCCCGCGGCCACCGCTATTCTCTACGCACATAAGGAGCTGGAGAAGCTCGTGCTGCCGAAAGAAACCCTGTGGTTTAAACACACGGTGATCGATCCAAAATGGGCAAAGCTGGTCTATCATGCGCACATGTATAGCCCACTGGCATCATCCCTGATGGCATTTATCCAAAAGACACAGCAGTATGTAAACGGCACCATTACCCTCAAGCTGTTTAAGGGCATGGTATCCGTGGTGACGCGCCATTCTGACACGTCACTTGTCAACGTTGATGCCTCGACGCTTCATTTCCGCGAGGGGATGGACATGATTCCGTACGGGTTTGAGGAGTACAGTTTTGCCAGCAAACATAAAGAGGTGTTTACAAGTCATTTAGGGAGTGCAAATAGCATCACAAAGGAGTATGCACTATGAACTCAATGCCATTGTGGAAAGATACAACTGACGGCGCGATGGGAGCTGTCGCCATATCGTATGCAGCTGGCGACGATGTGACGCTTGATGTACAGTTTATCGCATATGAATGCGGAGTAAACATGGCTCATGTGTGCATGTTGGTAAAACAGCATCTCATTCCAAAATCTGTCGGCAAAAAACTGTTAAGTGGACTGCAAAAAATTCTCCAAGATTCCAGAAAGGGAACATATCTGTTGGATCCTGCCCTTGAAGATGTTCACAGTAATATTGAACAGACGCTCATATCCCGGTATGGGATAGGGGTAGGCGGCTATTTGCGTTTGGGTATAGCGCGCAACGATCAAGTCTATACCGATACTCGTTTGTGGATGCGGGATCATATCTATGTACTCATCTGCCAGATAACAGATTTGATATCAGGAATTGTCCAGGTTGCGTCCAAGCATACCAAAACGATTATGCCGGGATACACGCACCTGCGCATCTCACAGCCGATTACCTATGGGCACTGGTTGACGGCCAAAGCGTTTCATTTCCTTGATGATATGCGCTCGCTTTTATATATGTACGATCAGGTAAACGAATGCCCTTTGGGGATTTTTGAGATGGCCGGTACGCATCTTGCGATCGATAGGCAGTACACGGCAAAGCTACTTGGATTCTCACAGGCGACGCCGCATAGTGTATATACGGCAAATCAACGGGGCGAACAGGAATATGTACTTCTTTCTGCACTGAGCATGCTAGCTGTCCATATTCGCCGCACCATGAACGAGCTTATTTTGTATTCCGGTCATGAATTCGGAGTGATTACTTTGGGATCGGCATACGTGACCGGTGGAACGGCGCAGCCAAATTTGACAAATCCGGATACGCTAGAAGTAGTGCGTGCACAGATGGCCCACATTCACGCCGCTGCCATGGAATCCGTGATGATTATGGATTCTCTTCCATCCGGGTTTAATCGTGATACACAGGTAACCAAAAAGATACTGTTTGAATCAGTATTTTTGATGGAAAAAACAGTGCCTGTTGTATCAGGAATACTCATGAGCTGTGTGCCGAATATCAGCCGGATGGATGAGTTGGCGAATGTCAATTTTTCCACAGCACCTGACATGGCAAACCAGCTGTCTGTGAGTGGTGGTGTGAGTTTTCGCGAAGCATATAGTGTGGTAAAGGCGATCATCAAAAAGGGCGCGATTGACACGTTCTCCAAGCTCACGCCTCAAATGGTGGCGGATGTGTCTATGGAGCTTTTGCACAAGCCAATACGAGTAAATGAGGCACAGATTGGATCTGTGGCAACCGCAAGAGCTTCTGTTATGGCGCACACCAGTTATGGAGGGCCTGCTCCACATCAGGTAAAAAACATGATCAAAAAAATTAAAAAGGAAATCAGGGCTGTGCAGGGAAAGGTCAGGGAGCAAAAGAATAGGAAATCGGCCGCCCATGCGCTGCTTGCGTCCGAGATACAGCGGATACAAAACACAAAAAATGCATAGAAATGATATATATAGATATATATAGATATATATAATATGGTAGACACAATGAGGATGTTAGAAAAAATACTGATGTGAGGAATCAGTCAGGGTCAGTTCGTTGGTCAGTATACATGAAGCGTAACGTAACTTTTGATGAAGTCTCTGGGCTATGAATGCATCACGCAAAGGTATACGTGTAAAAATTATAGGAGTAAGTTGTTGGGAATAGTACGGGATGAAGTCTGAAGGATATACAATGGAGATTGTACGAGAGTATTTGAGGCACGCATGCTGCCTCAAATACTTTTATCTAGTTTAGAAAGTTCTATCGGCACTAATATGTATTAGCACTAATATATAAAGACTGCTAATAGCAGATTTTGAATACGAGCGCTGAAATAGGAACTGATAAACGAAAGGCAATATTATATATTATCGGTTATATAAATGTGTGTGTAAAAATGAAGGGGTAGTAAAAATAGTGCTGGTTTTTATATCAAGACAGAGTATAGATATTTAGAATTGGCTGCGTTTTGTATTGTCTGATCCCCGATCTGGGTCAGGGATGACATGCGCGCACTAGTATCGACTTGATTGCAAGTGAGTGTGATTTTGGATATGATCTAGTAAGATCATGTTTTTTGAATAAAAAATTGTAGAAGTATAGAAAATCTATGAAACAACAGATACAACAATTGCTTGCGGAGATTGTCAAAAACCTTGGAGTTGATGATGCGGAAATCCAAGTCGATTTTCCGGAGAACGCGAGCCATGGCGATTTCACTACGAACGTCGCGATGGTGCTTTCAAAGCGTCTGAAAGGGCCACCTCGCGAAATTGCCCAAAAAATAGTCGATAGAATCAAATCATACCAAACTATATCATCATCTCAGTGGATTGAGCGTGTTGATATAGCGGGTCCGGGCTTCATCAATCTCAGTGTCACCAACTCCCATTTTGGCAGCGTTCTTGCAACTGTGCTAAAAGAAAAAGAGGGCTTTGGGACGGTAAAAAAAACCGTTAATCGTGAATCGTTAAGCGTTAACCGCGAAAAATCTTCTGAGGCTGGAGAGAAAAATACACAAGAAAAAATTTCCGGGAAAAATGGGCAAAAAAATGTGGATAAAAAGGGGAAAAGTGGAGACAACATCCTCGACACTGCGGGAAAAGTGACAAAAGTTGCATCACCAGCCTCACGCGGGGAAAAGACATTTTTCATCCCCGACCTGATCGGGGATCCAGATCAAAAAGGCTCTAAAATCGATTCTCTGCGGAGTTTATCCCGTACGCGGGACGAGAATGACAAACAAAAAACAATCATGGTTGAATTTGCCCATCCCAATACGCACAAGGCATTTCATATAGGGCATTTACGCAATATCACGACCGGGGAAACTATTGTCCGACTACTTGAGAGCCAGGGAAATAGGGTAGTCAGGGCAAACTATCAGGGGGATGTCGGCATGCATATAGCCAAGGCGCTGTACGCCCTGCTGGAACTGTCTCCCTATAAAGAAGATGTGGATAACGTTTCCGGCATCAATGACCGCGTAGAGTTCTTGGGCAAGGCATATGCGGCAGGAAGCAAAGCCTTTGAAGACGATGAGCAGGCAAAGGGTATCATAAAGGATCTTAATGCTCTCATCTATGCGTCTGCACAGAAATATGCGCATGAGGTGGGCAGAAACCCCGGTACGACTGATTATCTGAAGCTAGTCGTTAACCATGTCCATCCTCTTGAACGCGTATACGCACTTTGGAAAGAAACACGCCAGTGGAGTCTCGATTACTTTGATACAGTCTACAAACGGGTGTACACCACCTACGACCGCAAATTTTTTGAGAGTGAATGTTTAAGCGGAGTAGATATCGCAAAAGATGCGGTCAAAAAAAAGATACTAGAAGATAGTGATGGGGCCATTATTTTTCGCGGAGAGCCATACGGACTCGACACACGTGTGTTCGTGAACAGTTTAGGTCTGCCAACCTATGAGGCAAAGGAATTAGCGCTCGCACCCATGGAAGCGACAGAGTTCGGAAAGGTTGATAGGATAATCCATTGTGTCGGTCCGGAACAGGCGAGCTTCTTTAAAGTAACGTTCAAAGTAGAGGAGCTACTTGGGTTTGTTGATCCCGGTATTCAGTATCATTTGGCCTACGGGTGGGTGAAATTAAAGCACGGAAAAATGAGCAGTCGTACCGGGAACGTGATATTGGGTGAGTGGCTTATAGAGGAAGTGAAAAAAGCAATTATAGAGATTATGCATAGTAATAGTTTGAAATATAATGATACTAATAGATCTAGTGATTCCGACCAGACTAGCCGGCCGGAGGGCGAGATGGATTCTAGAGTGCAAAGTATGGATCCTCGGGTCAAGCCCGAGGATGACAACGGTAAAATTGCAGAAGCCTTGGCCATCGGAGCCATTAAATACGCATTTTTAAAAGTATCAACAAATCAGGAAATTGCATTTGATCTCAAAGAATCTATAAATACGAACGGAGACAGCGGTCCATATCTGATGTATACGTACGCAAGAGCGAAGAGTGTGTTGAGGAAAGCAGCGGATGCACAAAATTCGAAATTCGAAATTCGAAATTCGAAACAGCAGGCAAAAAAGCAAGAACATACGATAAATAATGTAACTATTTCAGATTTTGAATTTGTTTCGAGTTTAGATATTCGTGCTTCGAGTTTTAATTCTGATGAGCGGTTTGTCGCCCGCCTGATTATGCAATTCCCGGATATCGTCAAAGCCGCTGCAGACAACTATGCTCCCAATACACTCTGTACCTATCTGTTTCAGCTTTCCCAGGCGTTTAACGCATTTTATGGAAAAAATCAGATTTTGGTTTCTTCTGTCATTCCGACCTCCGAGCCGGAATCCAGTGCGAAAGCGCAAGGGATCCCGGGTCAAGCCCGGGATGACACCATGAGTCTACGACTCATGATTACTGCAGCCACCGCTCAGGTGCTCAAAAACGGGTTATATTTATTGGGAATCAACGTTCTAGAAAGGATGTAATAGATATGTCTGATTACGAGCATGAAGATATTTATGAGTTAACTTCGGGATCAGCAGATCATCCTGTGGCATGCGTGACTCGCTGTGAGCAGGAATTAGAAAAGTTAAAAGCAGAAGGTAGAGGTGGTAGAATGATTTTTTATGAAGGTCAGGCATATTTGGTCCCTGACGATGCTAAACCTGAAGATAAAGCATTCAATCCACCTATAACCGTGGAACTTAATAAAGGCGAGTTTTTTGATGTTCACGCTCCAAATTATTCAGCAAGAGAGCTGTTTGAATTTTTACAATCGGGTCAAGCAGAAGATATTACGTAACACAATGGTGTGTATTTTCCAACACATACTGAATCCTCATAGGGCGGTGAATAGCTATGAAAACGCATCATAATACGCACAACAACGTAAACCGAAGGCCTTCATCACATATTCCAGATGGTGTTACTGCGGCTATTCGCTTCTCCAGTACCGTCATAGAATCGTTATCTGAAAAGAAAAAACGCGATATCTATCCGTCATTTGAGGAGCTATTTTCCCTGACGCGGATGCCTAAACGGTACAGAGATCTCGTACTTGCCGCCATGAAACAAATGGAGGTATCAAAAGATCCATTTCATAGTGCAGCGCATCCCGGACGCATGGCACATGATTTATTGAAATTTATCCGCAAAGATCTCGCCCTCCTGCATAGTATGAATATACAGGCACTAATCATTGCCATACCGCTCCATGACCTTTCCCGCGCGCTCCAGCCCCCTACACTATACGGCGCTGTCTATGGATTGGTGACTGAAAAGAAGTATGCGGCACCCGTGGCACGAGAGTTTATGTTGAAACATGGCATAAGCGAACAAACTGATCGAGAACTCATGGCTGATGTACTATTGGCTATAGATGAACATACGCTCGCAAATACATTTGACAGAAAATCACCTGTGTCTCAGTGGTTATATGGTTTGGATTGTCTGGATGTGTTAAGCCGTGGGAGGCTGGAGGAACTAGATGAGTATGCCAAAAAATTGGCAGAGTACTGGCTATTTCGACCTGTGATGATGTGGTACAAAAACTGGTTTATCGGTGTGGCAAAAGAATTTCGGTATTACGGGACACTGATAGAAAAAGAAGCCGCGAAGCGAACACCACATGCGATTGATCATTTGCGCAGGATGCAAAAAAAGTTTCGGATACCCGGTAAATTAAAGTTTTAATCTTTATCATATTCTTGTTTCTGATCGTATTGATAGGCTATACTACGCAATTCCTATGCCACAGCACACACATAGATGGGTAAGTCTGGAACTGATCGGAAAAACGATAGAAATCGTGAGGGAAGGGCGGGGGCGATCTGTATATGTCATCACAGAGATTTGCGCCGACTGTCCTATTGGGAGGACAGGGGATGGGTTGGAATTTGATGTCAGACCTGGTGTCGAGCATGTAGAGGGCGGCAGAATAACCACACAACGCTTGGGAGGATCATCGAAAGAATCAGAATAATCTTGTACTAGACGTCTTACATAGTACGAAGCACAGCTATATTGGATTCGAGATGGGCAAAAATAGTGTCTACATCAGACTCGGGAAGCCTGGGAATTTTTGATTGTATTGCATCACGAAACCCATCAGCATGCATTTCCCACTCTGAAATAGGAAATTCCATAGGAAGCAGTTTTTCTTTATCTGAAATATGAATTCTTTTATATACATGTCTTTCGGGAGGATCATTCGGGTTTATGACTTCTGTGATATTTACCGTTATCGCACGATACCCCTGACGGATGTATGGGTTTTCAGACGCCCGGTCTATTCTCGTTGGTCTGCACACATGAGTATGAATGTATAGTCTCCGGGTTGGCGATAGGGGTATATCTACCACCCTGTTGTCTAGTACGTTTCCTCTAAAATGCTGTTCTGCCTTCTGGTAGGTTGAAAGAAGGTCATCATCTCTGATCCAATCAAACGGAAAAGTACCTTTATCTTTTTTTATGTGTGCGCGAACAGCAGCACCAAAATCAATAGGCTCAGACGTCAGCAGGGTGAGTCTGCCACCAAGACCGTCTGAGTGCCAATAGTCCTGTTGGAGGAAGTCACCTAGAGGCATTTCTATATATTTTTGCTTCTGATGAGCTGATCGCTGCTCTTGATGTACCTGCGTAATTCGAACAATAACTTGGCGGTCTGAAGTTTCTCTTCCTCTGGTTTGTTCTATGATTGCGATGTGATGTGTGGAATCCTGTTGGGGAGTATTTCCAATATCAAAATCAGTGCGATGTGAGTCCATCCATGGTGTTTCAGCTAGAACATGTTCACGGCGAAACGATGGCGGGAATTGCCCGTATTTAACTGGTGCAGAATCGTATTGTGAGGCATCTGATGCCATGGTACGTACACAGTACCATATCGTATGCTCACTCATCAAAGCCAGGTTTACTCACGATAGTAGATATGGTTACTGACAGTGAGCTGATTTAATAAAACCTTTCTCTGTTGCTTCCTGTTCCGTACAAAACCAATCATCTCCATATGATTCATCGACGATAACCTGATCATAGGCTGCACATGTTGGCAGATAATAGGTTTTTACGTTGGAGCGGAGATTTCCTTTGATGGTGCAATTATTCCTTGGAGTCACAGATCTGCATGTGTCTGAAAATATACCGATTTTTAAATTTTTGGCTGAATTTGATTCATTACTTAATAGATTATCATAGTTTGATCCACTCGAAAAATAGCGGGCAAGTCCTTGCCTCACCATCACGCGATTGAGCAGAGGATCAAAGGACCCCGTCATGTATCCAATCCATCCAGGAATGTCCTCGACAACTGCGATTGCCAATACTCGTCCATATGAATCGATCATGGTTTCCTTAAGGCGCAGATGACGGTGAAGTGCAATGGCTTCCATAGTGTTTTGTGCTTCTATGGCCATGCACCTGTCTTTTTCGGGCGCATCGATACTTCGGAGTCGTACGCGTCTGCCATCACGCAATTGCAACGTGTCACCATCCGGAACAGCCACTACAACTGATCTGTTCCATAAATTGAGAGCGAGCATACTATTGAGCAATAGTGAGAGTGAAAATCCGATACCCACGAATATGCGAAATCGGCCCTGAGAGTGGGTATTTGACATATTTTTCATAGGATTCTTGTATTGAATTTCCTATCGTATTCTTAGTATAGCATGAGTATTTATCTTGCTATCATGCCCCCTTCGGAGATAAATACCGTTACATGATAGCAAAAAAATGTAGGATATGCGATTTTTCAGATTGTTCGTACGCTCCGGAAAATTTCAAAGCTTAGCTTTGAAATATAGATTTGAAATACGGCTTATAAAATGTTGGGTGTGCGGTCGGACATGGAGTGGGGATAGGCGGTTTGCTGCACTTTTTTCCACACAGAAGATTTTCTGCTGACCTTTGAGAGAAATCCTAAAATGCCTGATTCGATTGTCTCAAGCATGACACTGAATGCTTCTTTTTTCTGGATACGCTCCAACATCGTTTTATATCCTTTGCCGCCGTTTTTGAGTGCAGTACTTACTTTCGTAATCGTGGTAAAGCTCACCTTCAAATATTGGGAAATAGCACGCTGATCATAGCCTTTGATCAGGAGGTAGGCGATACAGAGCCTTTTTGGTAACATCACCCGTTCTGTGGGGGTTAGAAAGTCATACAGGAGGGCCGTAACATCGTCCTTAGATGACGCATCAGCAAGGACATGGGTAAATATATCATAGATACGTTTTTCTGTTTCTTTGTTGAGCGGGCGTTTGGATAGTTGTGTCATATGTGTGCCGAATGTGAGTTCGGCATAGTTCAATCTTTTCTATTTCTTCGTCCGTCGTACATAGGAACTGTGAAATAGAATGATTTCACTATGCTATCATGTACCGTTACATGATAGCAATATGCTGATTGCAGAATCTACCAGATGTACGGTGTGCGTTAGCTGAAACGAACGGGAAGCGGGATTACTGTAAAGTAACTGGGAGTACATCGATTGTGCAGTGTGCTTTTTTCCCAAGACCAAGATAGTGATCTGTTGTGTATGACAGGCGGTGAATAATCGAATAAAGAGCATACTTAACCTGACATAGCGCTGAACAGTGTACAGGTTTGTGAATCTTTTCATGAAGAACCCGGAACTCCCAATGTTCAACCGGATCTGAAGACGGAATATCTTTGTGTTTGATAAATGATTTGAGTAGCGGCTCAAGATCAGGGTTTTCCATGAATCCGAACCGTACGATGATGTTGGTGAATGTACCGGACTTCTGATCAACTGGTGTCAACTGATTCACTGTGAAGCGCTCTTTAGCGTGGGGCTGTTTCAGTAGTTCTACCGTGAGAAATACCATGTGTTGTGGCAACATGCCATGTTTTTCAAAAAACAATTGTGCCTGAACAGGGACTTGCTGATCGAGGGAGGTGATTGCATATCGGTTTAAAAAGACGACCGTGCGCGGTATGTCGTGTTCAGAGTTATTTTGAATATTCACCAGCTCTTTGACCGTCATGCATTTGTAGGCTTCAAAGGCATGCGCTGTGTGTCTGCGACCCCATTGCCAGATATTGATAATGCTAAACATGACTATGCCGATTGTGAGGGGTATGTATCCACCCTCAAACAGTTTGAGTGAATTAGCGGTCAGGAATACAATATCTACCAATAAGAATGCGCCGAAAAATAGGTATACACGCCACGTATTCCATTTCCAAATGGATATGGCGATAGCCATCATTGCAAGTGTGGTGATGAGCATGTCACCTGCAACTGCCAGACCGTATGCACCGGCCAGTTTGCTACTGCTTTGGAATATCAATACCAGCAACACAGCTCCTGCATAGAGCATCCAGTTTATAGCGGGGATGTAGATTTGTCCTTCATGATCTTTGTGAGTATATACCGTTGGAATATAGGGCAATAACCGAAGTGAAATTGCCTGTTTCGTAAGAGAGAATGCACCCGAGATCATGGCCTGAGACGCGATAATAGTAGCAAATGTAGCAAGGATTACTACGGTTGGAAGCAGGTAAGCCGGAACCATGCTATAAAATACGTTGTTCGCACGTACGGATTGTTCTGACAATAAATATGCTCCTTGACCGAAATAATTAAGCACGAGTGCAGGATAGGCGACAGTGTACCAGGATATGCGGATCGGGAGCCTGCCGAAATGACCCATGTCCGCGAACATTGCCTCTCCACCGGTTATGACGAGCATAACGCTCCCCATGGTCAGTAAGATTGTATGGATCTGATGGGTGAAAAAAAACTGTATGGCTTCCAGGGGATTGAGTGCCAACAGTATTTCCGGTGCTCTGAGAAGCGACGCGAAGCCCAAACACGCGATCGTACCAAACCATAAGAGCATGATAGGTCCGAAAAGTTTCCCGATGGTGTGCGTACCCTTATATTGTATAGAGAACAATGCGGTAAGAATACTGATGGTAATAGGCACGACCCAGGCTGACAGTGCGGGTGTGATCAGTTTAAGCCCCTCGATAGCGGAGATGACACTGATGGCAGGGGTAATAATCCCGTCTCCATACAGCAGTCCCGAGCCAAAAATCAGAAGCAGCAGCAATACTACCGGTTTTGAAGCGATCGACCTGATTTGACTAAATAGCGCATAGACACCGCCTTCTCCCTGATCATCTGCGCGCATGACAAAAAAGACGTACTTAAAGGCGATGATTAATGTCAGTGCCCAAAATATCAAACTAATCGCCCCTATGACATCCGCACGGGTATAGTGGGCGAGTGCATGCCCGAAGAACAGTTCATTTACCGCATACAAAGGGGAAGTGCCGATGTCGCCAAACACAACACCAAGCGCGCCGAGGGCAAGCAATAGTGTCCCGGAAGGATGTGACGAAGTCTCGTGTGGATCGCTAGATTTTATATTTGAGACTGACATGTTGTTTATTTATTAACAGCACGTACACAAAAATAATTCGTTGTATTATCTACAACGAGTATTACATTTGCAAGAGGGGAAATGATTAATAGATCAATCCGCAGCGAATATAATATATAAATGTTTTATAAAAAACATATTCAATGTGAGGTACTATGCATGATATAGCATAACCGGGTAATGAAGAGAGAAACTTATGTAGAATCCTTTGTAGATACTACTTTCACGAACGTTGATCACCTGTTGCTATCGTGTCCCTTTCGAAGATGCATACCGTTACTTGATAGCAAAGTTTGTGTGTGGATTGTCGCGCGTGGCGCACAAAATGAATTACTGCAAACAACTTCGGGGTGGCATGAGTGGTCTTCGTGGGTGTATAATATGTGTTGGTATCAATATGCGAGACTTAGCCCGTGCCAACGATCTTATTTCACGTATTGCACAGCAATATACAACAATAACTCCCATCACCTCGGAGGATTTTGAGTTGTTCCAATCTTTCTTCACCAAAGAGTCTCATAGCTATGGAAACAGCTGGACGTATATCACCCAAGGCATGTATGGCATCGGTCCAAATAAACTTGGGTACAAATACTACGACGGGAAGCATTTATCTGCAGTATGTGCGTATCCACGGGTTGAAAAACAGGATGAAATTGGATTGTTTTGGATTCGTCCCATGGGAGATGGTGTTGAGCAGTGTCTCTACGATATATCAAAAGAAGTGCGGCCTATGTGGTCCGGTCCGATATTTGTGAAGAAAATATTTCATGAACAGTATGACAGACTTTTGTCGTTGGGGTTTTCTGATATTTCTGTTTGTCCATGGCATCATGTGTATACAGCAGAGGACGATACACATCCGGAAGTCATCATAGATATTCGTCACACGATGGGGGAGGTTGCGAAATTAGGAAAGACCCGTCAATTGAACAGATCGTATCAGTACTACAATGCATTTAAAAAAGATTCAGAGCTGGTTAGCTCCAGTATCTTTACCCATCCGGATGATGCACTGGGTATTTTAGGGGAGTTTTTTGAAGAGCGAAAGAGCATAAATATGAAAAATATATCTAAACCTACTGACTATTATGCAATGCTATTTCATCCAAATAAACAAAGTACGATATTCGAAAAATTATTATATTACGGAGGAAAACCTGTGGGATTTTACGTTGGAGAAGTGCAATCTGCCACGCATGCATCCCAGTACGCAATGGTGTCTGTACGCAAGGCCCTGAATCATTTATCAGATTTTATGATGTTTGATATGGCTATGGATTTGGAAAAAAATAATATAACCTATCTAAACTTGGGCGGGTCTGAGACAGATTCACTGTTTGAATTCAAACAGAAATTTATTCCCGCCACTATGAATGCTATGTGTTGGGTTGTTATGCCTTGATAGTCTTAGGCGCATCTGGAAGCAAATCCCACAGCATTTCAAAAAGAGATTTCGCGTTGTCATACACATCCCGGCTCTGAATCAAGACCCCATACACTTCCGGCTTTCCCGCTATCATGGCTATTTTCCCATCAAAGATCATATAGTCAAACACGGTTGTTTTCCATGTTTTTGTAAAAAACTTATATTTATATTTCGCAGGATCTACTGTTTTTATATACTCCTGGGATCGTGGCGAATCTTCAATAATCTCCCACATATTGAGATGTTTATGACTTATGGCGTCCGGAAACAGTTGCGGATTTTCAGGAAATACATCAAATATACTGGATATATTTACGTACGATCGAAGCTCCTGTGACTTGAGTACTTCGCGGTAAATGGATCGCACTCCCGGGAGACCATGATAAAATTTTACATCGAAATCTTGGTTTGTTTGATTTAATTGCGGCATCAGGCCGGTAAGCATAGGGAGTGTGCCGGCGAATTGTTCGTGTAGCGACTTTACCTCTTTATCTTTGCGCTCGATAAGATACTGCAGTGCTTCCGGAGGCTGTGCGGTGAGTTCTCGGGATCTGCCTTCTTTCACATGCGTGATGAGTCCTTTATCGATAAGCCCCTGGATGGTGAAGTGCGCGGTGACGCGGTTCATTCCCAGAGTTCTGGCGATTTCCGACACGGAGCATCTGCCGACTTCAAGGAGCTTTACATATATATTTATTTCGGTTTCTGTGAGGCCAAGGTTAAGGAGAAAATCACGGATTTTTTTCATATTTATATGTTAGAAATACTTTACGTAAGTATATCATAACACGAAATTTTTCGCAATTATGCTATATATGAGGCTATAATTATGTCGATCAGAATTATGTATACGTAATAATTACGTATACTTAGTTGGAAGCGTCAGTTATTACACATTTTCCGGCTGATTTTTTGTGGAGGATGGGGGAGCATACGGTGAGTGTAAAAATAGAAGTACCCATCGTGTATCTATCTGGCTCCATTCAGATAGACTATACAATATGTTTTCACGGGTAGTTTTATCTGCAACCTGCAATTCGTGTGCATCTTCTCCACCGGTTTTAAACCTATGGTATGCGTCAATGAGGCCGTCCGGATGAGTCCTGACGAAATAGGTGTCTACCAATTTTGGCTCGATTGATTTTTTGTCTGTGGCTGTGGGGATGGAAAATATTTGTATCGTTGTTTCGATTACGTCCGTAACGAGATCATTTTTTTGAAACGATACGATATAGGGTGATTCACCGGCAACGTACACACCCGGACTGTTATGTATGCGCTTGGAAGCTCCATAACCTCTGTACTCATGTGTGCGGGTGGTGTATCTGCTCCGGAGTCTTCTGTCATAGACTTATAACAAAAAGTATATCATGATTTTTGGATTGCTATGTACATAGTACATAGAACTGTTATTGTTCTGTACTGCAGCGGCCGGGGAGTTGATGGAATTTAATTGAAATTGGCTGTCATTTGCTGCAATCAATATGTATTATAGTATATAATACTATATCAATATGGTGCTTTTAGAAATAGGTAATCGACATACAGCGGCAACGGATGTCCAAGACAGTATTGAGACAGCATGGGTACCTGATATTCAGATGCCTGTGCAGTTTAGTGCCAATAATCTGCTTATGGCAGGGCTCTATATTCGCGGGTATGACATTGCTGAAATTGCGGATGTGTTGGAGCATTCCTCGCTGTATGCCAGACGATTATTTAATGATGCTCGATTTGTGCAATCAGTTCCGTATAAAATAGCGCGTGCGCAGGAATTTTTGCCCAAATCAGCTGTCCAGTCCATGTTATGGATGTATAAGCACAAGTTTCTGCCGCCTATTAGTGTGATGCAGCCATATACTGGGGAATATGCGGACGTATTTAGTGTCGGACAGCTTGATGCTATGGGAGCATATCTGGCGGGACATACGCGGCAAAAAGATATTATACCGCAGGTTTTTTTATCTGCCGGTACGATTCGTAATTACTTCGCACTCGGCCGGGCCTCGATCCGTGCTGAGATTACAGATATGACATCGGATCAACGTGCTGTGACTAACAATCTTTCCGCGGGGTTTTGGATGGTACAACATGGCTTTCTCCCTCATGACATAATCGGGCGCGATTTGCCGTAAAAGTCGGCCACTCAATCAATGCGTGTCTTTGCTATCACGCCCCCCTTTGGGGATAAATACCTGTACATGATAGCAAAAGTATGGAAAATGATGTGTTAATTGAGTATATCAGGCGGAGTTATATATATGTGTTATGTGCAGATGGATAATAACAAAAACCCCGCACAATTATATTTATCCAATACGACTTGGCGTCATGTTGGTACATTGTATGGTGCGGGGTTGAGGCTCTTTGGGCAGAGCAGTATTCATATTCCTCCGTGGAGCAAGTTTTGATTGGTGGGTTGTGATCAAGATTTTGTGGCGACTTCACATGATTACAAATGAATCGTTACACAATCTCTCCGTTACAAAATTCAACATGATTTACCATTGATGAATTTCTGCATTTTGAGCATGTTGTCTGACCATATTCGCCTTCATTGCTACAAAATTCACACTTGGCATATCTCCGTATCACAATGGTGCAGCGACCAAAATTTGTTGCCCACGGCGGCTTTGTAGGGTAGTACGTTTTACATTTTTGGCATTGCATGATTGCTTTCTCCTTTCCTTACTCAGATTTTTCAAAAAAGCACGGCGGAAGAGAGTCAGTGGTGCTGGCTGCCTGCCATCGTGCTTTTTGGATCCTGATAGGAGAAAACTATTCCCGGGAATATGTACTGCATGGTAAAGAGCGAGAGAGCAAACTGAATCAAAATCGGCCTTATATCAGCATGAGATAGGACCAATGTTTACTCGGGGCGCACTATACACCAAAACAGGCGAAAAGTCAATATTATAGGATATAATCCCGCCTAGGCTTGTGGACTTTCTCATACTATGTCAGGCTGGTGTAGCGCACTCATGAAATGATATACGCGGCTATATCTCGCTAATTGGATATGTGCTCTGCTATCACGCCCCCCTTTGGGGATACATACCGTTACATGATAGCAGGCGATGTGCCTATATGGCTTTGGCTAGGGCCAATAGGGTGACTGTAAGTATGATATGCTGGAACACAGGTATGAACTCCCGCGTTGTGATTGTATTTTTGCTCTTTGGGCTGCTCGCTTTTGGCCTCAGATATGCTCCAGTTGTGTCAGCTCAGGGTGTGCAGTTTAATATTGCCCGTACCATCACAATAGAAGATATGGATGCCATTGACGGTGATATTGTGTCATTGTCTCTCAAGAAAGAGACGCTGATTCGCTCCACGAAAGCATTTGATGAGCGAATGTACGGCGTGCTTGCGCGGGATCCTGTGATGGTCTATCGCACGCTTACGACACTCCCTGTGGCTAAACAAGGTGAGGTCAATATGAATGTCACCACGCTGGGTGGTCCGATCGAGGTGGGGGATTATGTGACCAGTTCACCCATAGCGGGAAAAGGGCAGCATGCCGAGGGGTTAGCCGGGTATATGGTGGGTGTGGCTATGCAGAATTTTGACGGGAAAGGTGCGTCACAGAGTGCGGATTTCCAGGGGAAAAAATACCCGATGGGGAAAATTAAGGTAAACGTAGGGATTGGGCCGGCATCGCCGGTTATAACAAAAGCGTCCGGAGGCATACTCGGAACACTCAAACAATTGGCAACTGCCATTATGTTTAACATCTCAGCTAGTAAACAGGCAGAGCGTATTGTCCGCTATATCCTTGCAGTACTCATTGCCATAGTCATTATCTATGTCAGCTACAAGACATTTGGGGCCAATGTGACAAAAGGCATGGAAGCGATCGGTCGCAATCCTCTCGCGAAGGGATCCATTCAGGCGATGATTACTATGAACATCATCCTTCTAGTTATCTCGGTGATTGCGGGGGTAGCGCTGTCACTCATCGTGATCAGTTTGTGATGGGGAACTATATGGAATGTCAGGACGAGCCGTATACATTCAAAGCTTAGCTTTGAACTATGCGTCAACTATTTAAAATATTATTGAGGTTCTCTGAAACGATATTCAGAAGGCCATTCACCATGGCTGTTTGTGCCTGTTCTGGGATCATCTGCATCCCGGCATTTACCGCCTCTTCAAGTTGGTCATCATCAGAAAATACACTAATGTGCAACAGTGGTCCTCGACCACTTAGATTTATCTGGACACTATTCTCAAATTGAAACACCATGTTCATGAGTTCTTCGCGAGTAGGGTTTCCTTCATAGTTCGGAAGGTTTGATGCGCCTCGAATTTCTATATCATCCGGGTCTTTCATACGAACCATAATGCCATCTTCGCCTACGGTCTTTAGCAATTACAGTAACATCATCTTTGCGTTTTCATCTATCGTGTCGATTGCGAGTGATTGGATGCCCCTGTGAACATCAGCCGTAGGTAAAAACACATGTCGGGATTCGGGACCCGCATGCTCGAACATGTCATCGGCTTTCAAATGACGATATATTTCGCTTGCTTGTTCTATTGGTCTAGCCATATGATTCCGCAGCATACTATAAGCCTATAGATAATTCAACCCGTACAATTTTTGATGTGTTTTCAGTTTATTTACAATGATTTGACAATGTAAATATAGCCTGTAATAATACTTACCCAGTGCGGTTTTTGACTATGAAAGAAAGAACAAGTGCATTTACTTCGCATAGCGGTACTTTTCTGGAGCTTCCCGGTGAACTGGCAGCCGAGCGCACGGTACGGGGTGAGCAGGCCATTGCATCATTTTTTCATGACATGCCACTTCGGGCTGGGGTGCTTCTGTACCATCACCTGCTTGCAACGCAGGGAGAGGGAGATATCCATGCTCAGGTTGCGCAGTGGGATCGATCGTTATTAGAGCATCAGATCACCAATCCAATTCGGCATATGATCATGCATGCAACCGGCAATACGTATTTTGAGTGGAAAGGCGGCGGTATACCTGCCTTTAATCATTTATTCCCGCGCAATGTAACCGGAAAAGGAACATTTACCGAGGTTGTGTTCGGCGCACCTGAAATACAACTGCATGAGAATCCACAGAACACGATTGCTCTACTGTCATCTGAAACCCGCGGGCGTCTACAGAATGGAAAATATATATTTTCCCCAGGGGCAGTACTCGTATACACCTTTCGCGTGCTTGACTGGAAGAGAAAGGCAGCCGGTGACAGTCCGCTCTCGGGTATGATGGTACACCCGTTTGTTGCGACCGTAGGGAGGGTGGCATCACGACTGGAGGAGGATATCTGGGGAGGTCATAGACAGGTATGGACACACGAATCTATGGAGCGGATAACGAATAATCAGCGCCAAAAGGAGCTAAATATGCTCATGGCAGAGGAGTTGAAACGGTACCACATTGCGCATCCGTATGAAGGCGGTGCGTTTGGACAGAATTCGTAATATCTTTCCCCCCGGTATGTGACCTGTGCCGGATGTCTCATGTATCATTCACAAATTCATACTCCGGCTGTGCTCGGGAGTTTCCTTCTCATCATATATACCGTATCCAGGTTTCGATTTGGCTGTGCGTGGTATATAATATAGGCCTATATAGTCGCACGTATCGTATTAGCTCGATGTTTGTGCGGCCATGTATGCACATTAAAAATGCAACAAGGATAGTAGCTCCCAATTTTTTGTAGGTCGGATCGGTATGCGAGGCAGTGCAGTGTATTGCCCCATGTGCCGATCCGAACCTACCAGGATCAAAAGGAGAAAAATACGCGTACTCAGCGCGCTGGCAGCACACGCCTAAAATGTACACATGTCACGAGATATGTGCGTGTGAGGAAATGATTGATCCGATTAAAAAATAAATTGGGAGTAGTAAAAATGAAGAAAGTATCGAGTATTCTATTGCTATTGATGCTGTTGAGTCAGAGCTTTGGAAGCGCGCAAGCCGCCCCGGCACAGGCTCAGACAGCAGACACCTGCTACGGTGTGGTGGTTGTTGTTAATCCTGCTTCGCATTCAGGCTCAAGAGGCCTGCGACATGTGGCGTATGACTGCGCATGGAAGTGGGTGGGCGATCCTGAGACTGGTCACTATGTGAGATTCAACGCAGACATCTCTGCTTCGGATTCAAAATTCCACGGCGCTGAAAACAAGCTCGTTGTGCCCGGCGAAAAACCCACGTGGACCCCAGCCGAGCTTCTCGCGATGACCCCTGAAGAAATCGAGGCGTTGGGCGTCTCACCTGAGATTGTGGAACAAGTCTTTGCGCTTTACGGCGACGAAGAGACTTCATCCAATTCGAATGGCAACGGCGCTTCGGCTTTTGCTCCCGGGCACCTCAAGAAGGAAGAAGGCGAGCAAAATGCCTCTACACTCACCCCCGCGGCTCAGGCTCTGGCTGCTGGCGATGGCGAGGTTTATACTCCTCCAGCGCTTGCCGATGTAATTGATGATACCTCTGGAAACAGCGGCAATTCTGGCGATTCCAGCGGTAATTCCAGTGCGGATGAAAGCGGGTGTTTCACCAATAACGGCGGTACCCACTGCCCGAATGGTCACGCCCCGTAGTCACGAATTTCAAACAAGAGCAGCGTGCTTGCACGCTGCTCTTCGTACTATCCTTGGTGGGGGTGAGAAGGCCGACGAATGTTGGGTTTGTATTTGGAATTATTTTTTCCTTTTACCAATTCATTCGCCCCCTTTTTTCACCCTCATGCAAGTTACTGTCGCCAATAGCGGCACTGATGAGACGTTTTCCGGAAATTCGGAATGCCGTCGAATAGCTTGCAAATATGCGATTTTCCTGTGGATTAAACGTATCATGGCTACGCTGAACAAACATCTGCTATCATGCCCCCTTCGGGGATACATACCGGTACATGATAGCAGAATGAAAGTTTTTTCCTCTGAGTAATAGGTGTTGATGAAACGGGATACATTCTTTATAATTCCCTCACTATCGGCCAGAGAAATGCCTTTGGATACGATAGTATGTTTGTTCTTTGACCCATCCGTATTTACCCTTTCGCCATACCTACTATTCGTAGCACGGCTCAAGGTGCGGTTATCGGAGGGTCAATGTACTGGCACATTGACAACCACACAGCAGCTTCTTTTCCAGAGGTGTGAAGAGGTATTGATAGAGAATGTATATTCTATATCGCTCTCTCTTCATATTATTGTGGAAAGGAGGTTTCCCATGAAAAATTTCCCCTTGCATCGAATTGTTTGGCTTGTAGCAGCTCTATTGGCTTTAGCATCTGGGCTTGCCGTTATCGCGGCATATATCTTTGGGATGACCAAGTACTTTTTTGGCATTTCATACGCCTTGTATGTTGTATTAGCGTTGATTTCAATGGTGTATTCTTGGAAATACGGCTACGGAGAACGATATTTGACCGTTCAGCAACGCGCTGACGTGCTGATTCGTGTCATTATCACACTGTTGGTTTCTGGTGTGATGTCCGTAGTTTTGAGCGCTGAGTCGTCAATCACTTGGCTAGCGATTTTGCCAGGAGCGATCGTAATTTCGCTGAGTGTCGTCCTGCTCGTACTGTTGAAGCGCAGCATATTTGGCGTAACAAAAACATCGTAGAAGAGACGATGTTCTGGGTGTATAAATGGAGTAAAAGGATGGGGGAGTACTCCGTTTATTGCATCTTGCTGTGTGGTTGTTTGTTTTTTTCCTTCGATTTGCATGTTTCCCGTGAATCTGCCTATGATAGACGTATGGAAACATTTTTTGGTGCAGCGTTCCTCGTTGTCATTGTATTACAGTTAGTGTTGATTTATGTCTATATAAGCAGATCTGTTGAGCCGCACCGAGACCTATTACTTGAACAAGGGAAGCTCAAAAGCAACAGTCTACTCCACCGTGCGGTCCAGCAGGCGAATAAAATACTTGTCACTGCGCAGATGAAAGGCATACACCTCATATCCAAGCAGAAAATGACCGGGAGTGAATTGACAAAAGAGTTCCAGACACACTTAGCCGCAGTGGAGAAGGCTCTGAGTGACCAGCTGATACGCAATACCGAGCACGCGGAGCAAACATACGAAGACTTTATCAAAAAGGCCCAGAACGCCATTACAGAGCATGTAAAGGCCAATGAGAACATGCTGTCGGACAAATCAAATGTTATGGTGGAGAAAACTTCAGAAATGCTGGGTGTATTTACCAAAGAACTGGAACAGAAAGTGAAAGCGGACATCGAGCAAAAAATGATCGAGGCGACAAACGAGATAGAGCAATATAAGCTGACCCGTATCCGTGTGATCGATGAGCGTATCGTGGATGTGCTTGAGGAAGTGTTGGAAGTGGTGCTGGAAAAGAAACTGACGTTGGCGGATCAAAGCGACCTGGTATACAAAGCGCTGGAGCAAGCAAAACGTGAGCATGCGTTTTCGACGAAAGATGGAAACGCGAACCGCTAATCGTAAACCGTAAACCGTAAACCGTAAATCGATAATCGCGAATGGAATTTTTTTATACATACAATTCACGAATAACGATTAGCGTTTAACGTTTAACGAGTCTAAAAAATAATGACAAAGGAAAAGCTGTTGGAAACCATCGTATCCACTACTTACACAAAGGTGGATGCGTATAGAAGGATCCGGTTATGGCGGGATTTTCTCGAGCAGAAGTTTTTTGGGAAAGGGAAAAAAATCACCCTTCTGGAGTATCTGAAAAAGAAAGAAACCAGTGTGGGGGATATAGAGGCGATAGACAGTTGGGGCAACGCATTTTACGAATCATTTGATAAAGACAGTGCGTATGAACTGACAGATATACTGACGGAGTCTCTCAAAAGCCTGGCACTTATTTCCATCTACATCCCGTTTGAAGCTACAGACGCCGATCATAAACGGTTTGGAGAATGGGTCAGAACAAATATAGACAAATATGCACTCATTGAGATTCATGTCGATGGTCAGGTGTTTGGTGGCTGTGCGGTATCTGTGGATGGGCGATACTATGACTTTAGTCTGCGCCATAGACTGGAACAGCATACAGCTGAAATTCATGGGATCCTCGGGAAGTATTTGAGTGGTTAATTTTTTTGGCTGTTGGAGCGGCCGATGAACTTACGCGTAGTAGCCATAAAATTGCGTACCGTCGATTATGTAAAGATCTACTCGTTTCACCTTGCATATTTATGGCTGATTTGATATACTACAGGATATGAATTGGTCTGAAGCTGGGGGCAAATTAGTGAGAATCGCGGATACGCTGTTGAATACTGGCGTTCTTGTCCCGCTGCCGGGTAAAGGAGCGGAACGGTCAACCATGCCACCCATGTATCAGCCTGTCCCTGTCGAAAACAGTCAGAATAGCGCGGCGACCCCGAACGAACACGCAACCGATGGCCAGGCATAACTGCTAAAGAAGGATTGCTTTTCCGCACTACTTATTCTTCCTTAATAATTTTACTCGTGATAATAATGGAGTTTTCGGGCTTCACGATGAGGTATTTGATCACAGCCTTGTCTCCCTCCTGTATGAAATTCACACAAGAAACAGGAAGTGCTTCATTTAGATTCTTTTCCAAACTGGAGATGGTATTACAGGTAGACAATCCTGAGGCTGACGCTTTGCTGAAACTGGCTCCTGGAGGAAGTTGAATTGTCCACGTCGTGATCCCTGTATCTGTAATTTTTGGATCATCTGATGCTGAATCGGTTAGCACAAATGAATTTGCCGTATAATCCACAGCACCAACAGTTCCCATCACTGCCTGGCGAAGGTCTATTGATGCCTGTGTCTCTGTTGCCGTATTTGAGAGAAAATATGCAGCGCCACCTCCAATTACAGCGAGCATGAGGACCGCCACTGAAACGCCTTTAAAAATGCGCTGGACAGTGGACTTGATCTGGCCTTGGTTCATGGCTGTTGCGGGATCCATTTGCACCTGTGATGATCCGGATCCAAACTGACTGGCGCGGTATGAAGGAAGCGAAAAGATGGAATCCTCTGGTGGAGCGTTATTATCCATAGCGTATTTAGTGTAGAGAGTAGTTTGAATCGTGTCAAATACGCAGTATTCACGTTATTACCTATTTCATATGGGATTCTTGTTTCAGGAATACTTTGCTATCATGTAACGGTACATGATAGCAGGTGGGAATGATTCGGAACGTAGGTAATTCCTCTGTTGATTTGGCCAAATGATATACTCTGTATATACATGCCAATCGCAGAGGAACATATTGTTATAAGACCAAGAATCAAGGAGAGTGTTATCCTGTCATTTGAGCGAGTACCGGCAGAACTTATTGGAGAACCGGTTATCAGCAGGCGGGCGAACGAGTGGTTACCGAAACAATTATACGAGCGGGTGGCTACACCTGAAGCGTTCAAAAAACGAGTTGAGGTTAGCGTATTTTCGAGTAAACAAGGTCTTGAACGAGCGGTGCCGCAATCCTATGGTCGAACCGAAAATAAAGAAATGGGCGTATACCCTGTACGAAATCGTATGGTATTGGGTTCGATTGTTGGAAAAGGGTGTTCACTTTCAGGGTTTCGGTCGACGATGCCCAGTGAGAAATTGCTACGAATGCGAGATGACACGCATGGATTTTTTGGTAAACGTGCAGCACTGTGGGAAATGAAGCTTTCTGAAGAGTTTATTGCGCACGATGTACGTTCCGGATATCTGTATGCGTTTGCGCCGTTCAAGCCAGAATTTTTTGATTGGTATTTAGAGAAAATCGGATCGCACGACCACAGATCCACCATAGAAGACTCAATCAGGAAGCTTCAGAAACGTAAGGAAACACCAGTATATGCCGAGCGACTTGATGGTGTATTTACCCGAATTACTGATCAACCATATATTCCAAATTCACCTCAGAGTACGCGAGATGATATTTCCTTGGGAGCACTATTATTTTTACATGAGAGTACCATAGAAAACTCCCTCATGGCGCAGTATCTATCCAGAATAGGTGAATGGAGTATTCCTGCTGTAGAGTCGCTGGAGATTCTTACTGATGGGGGATTACTGGAAGATATGAAACATGTCGAAGCATATGTGCGTCTCCTCTGTGCGTTATACGCCACGGATATCAATGGTATTATGAATATGTATGCGTCAGGAAAAATAACTGCGAGGAGAGCGACCTACTTATTCCAACCAAAAGATGTCGACTGGGCTCATATGTTGAAAGATTTTGAAGAAGGCGGTAACGATAAGAGGCTTGTCATGGATCCTCCTGAGCTACAATCATACATGGGTACGTCGGTTGTAGAATTGCTCTCGCGAACCATGTGGGGCGGAGAAGAGCCAGCTCTGTCTTGGGATATGCAAGTGAGTCGTCGTGGAGGTGTCCTCTCCCGGGTCACACCGAAAATTCATGCCCGTATGACAGATTCATCATTTCGCATGACTAAATGGGTGGAAGCGCTCTTCGATGAATATAGTTGAGGTGCTTATTCTTTCATGATAATTATCTGGTGACGATCGCTCCATTGCCAGCATGAACCTGGCATGAGGTAGCACTAAACTGACTCGCACTATATAGAGTGAGTGAGAATATAGAATCTTCTGGAAATAAATTGTGATCGTGGCTCAACTGATTGTGCGATCATGTTCCTATAGGGGATACCTATCGGTACCGTTTGCTTAATGGGGCATAGGCATGATAACGAGAATATCCTGCCGATATATATCAGCGAATATACGCGATGCCGTGAATTAGCAAGGAATGTGTTGAATGGGGCCAAAACCTGAGTAGTGGAGATATTTTGTATGGTTTTCTTCAAGATAGAAAAGGTATTCTATACTGGAGAAAACCGATACATCTCGCGAGGCAAAAAACACCTGTGGCAGGCGAGATATATCGGCGTTTCAGAGCGCTACCCTCTTAGTGTGCCATCGTCTCCTCTCTCAAAAGGAGCGTAAATATGGTCCCCGCAGATAAGCAGTACGAAGTTGGCGACCTGTATCGTTCCATCGTATTGGGGCACTGGGAGGTTTATAACCATGACGCTCACGCTTGATTGATCTCCAAACGGAATTGGATCGGAAAATGACCCGTTTGTCACAAGTAACTTGTATTCAAGAGTCGCATCGATCCTCGTGATCGTTGCAACAACATGCTGACCAGTCGGGTCATCTAGCGTGAGGGTTTCGCCGTTCATCATTTCAGTGTATCCATCGGCAGAACAGGAAACCGGTAACGCGCTCCCTTCCGGCAATTGCGGGCCCATCTCTTGTGAGGGGGGTTCGGGTTTCACAGATTCTTCAGCGGGCGCTTCGGTTGCAACTGGTGCTTCCGCTACCGGCGCTTCTGATGCCTCCGTCTGTGAGCCGCCGCCGCAGGCAGCGAGGAAGATAATGCTCGCAAGTAGTAAAAGAGTACCTAGCGTTTTCTTTGTAATCATTGTTTCTCCAAAAGTTGATTGAAATTTTGGGCACTCGTTGTGCCTTTTTGTTGCCTGTCTTACGGTTTTTTTGTTTGCACCTCCTAGCGCATTATTTAAAAAAAACAGTTTTCTCATATTCCCCGAACCGAGACAGATGAGTATCTGTACCTGTTTAGGGAATATGATGAGTGGAGGGCAATATAATAAGTTGGAGAATCGATGCCTATAGCGCTCTGTAACTGTAAATGTGCGTACTGTTACGCGTCAGCTTCGGCATACCGAAACGCGCATAAAAGTATCCTATAATAGCATATTTGCCAGTATTATTCAATATGTTGCGTAATAAATTACAACATAAATAGGCTCCTGACAGCATGTCTGAAAAGTTGAGTACATACAGCAAGAATGCTATTGAAACGTAGCGGCTCTTCATGTGTCTAGGCATTAGGGGGATTTCGTACTATTATCCTTTGAGAAGTTCGGAAACAGGGAGCTCGGACACCGTAACTGTATTTGGTGGTGTTCCGAGTGTCTCCATACCTTCTGGGTTTACCATAAAAAACGTGCCGACACGGTCTCCTTCTCGCAATCCTTTCACGGAAAACAGATCGGGCCGAGTGTCCGAAGGTTCCGGTAACCCTAAGCTTCTAAAAAATGCGTTATCTGCTTCTGTGTATGGCATAGTGTTTCTCACTATCTCGACATACCTATCCGTTTGTGCCTGTGCTCATTGAACATGCACGCGGTATGGCAATTATATACACGTGCGTTGTCCTGTCAATTTTCCTCAGAACACAACTCGTTATGTACCACACACATCATACGATGTTCGGGTATAGCCTGCACTAATCCTTCTGTGTTAGACACACAAGGAAGTGTCAGTTATATGCTGGGGAAAACTAATTGGCAACTCTACACTAAAAACCCAAACGAAGGGCGTGTGGACACTACCAATTAGTTAGAAAAAAGAGAAACGCGAGCAAAAAGGCCCGCATATAAAGGCCTCTAAGAGACCGATCGAGGATCGGCCTCTTTAGGTTTCAAACGAGATTGATCTTTACGGCTTGGCTGTGGCCGTAGGTGTGCTGTTTGGCACTGTGCGCGGTGTGCGGGTCGCAGTCGGCGGCAGTGTGCTAGTAGCCGTAGGCTTCACTTGATGCGTATCATGGAACGTATCCAATGGATACACATCTCCAATTTCGAAGCCGTCAGTGAAGTATTCAACCTGCGAATAGTCTTTTGCCAGCTCATCCATGGTGGAGAACAAATGCTTTCTCAGTTGATAGACTTCTTCAGGTGTTCCATCGCGAGGAGTGACAAGGTCATCCTCGATGAAATACGGGAATATCGCCGTCCGCTGGGTTTCATTGCATTGTGCTGTATAGGTGTAAAACGCAACTACAACGGTGTAAACCGTATCGCCTTCGCAAACAAATCCCGCTATCATCGCTCCTGTGAGGGTGATGGTTGTGCCATCTGGAAGGTTGTTGTACTGCGTTGCGGCATAGGCAGTCTTAAGCGGCCTTTTTGCGCCATGATCGTGGTCAATGGTGACCATGATATCATCACCGATTTCTGGCGAGCCGTTCATTCCCTGGATTGCATATCTGAAGGCAACGCCTTTTGGTGCAATTTGCAACATGGCATTAGCGTCGACATTGATCGCATACAATAGCTGCTTCATCGCCAACACGACATCAACGTTCTTTTCCGCTTGATTATAGCGGTAGCGGATATATCTGGCGCCTGCAGGCATGGTATAGGCAAGATGGTCTTCTGCGTTCAAGACAGTTATCAGACCATCTTTCTTGATGAACACGAGCTCGTTGTAGCTATCAGTGTACAAGGTTGCACCCTGTAACTCATGGCTATATTCGTCAAACCAAATTCCGAAGAACTCGATTGGGCCTCCGTCCAAAATGAGTGGATCAATTTTCTTGAGTTCATCAACCCCTGGATTTGGTTCAACCGTTGAGGTCGAAGTGACTGTGGGTGTGAACGTAGGCGCAACGATAACAGTTTGGGTTGCTGGCGCGGTTGCTGTTGCCTGCGTGTTGCTTGGTCCCTGTCCGCAGTTAGCCAGAATGATGCTAAGGAGGACGAGGAGGCTTATTAAAGTCAATAGTCTTTTTGACATGATTTTCTCCCGAAATACATATTAGGTTACCCATTGTGTGTGCATAGGGTTTGACAATTGATTACACTTCTTGCCGACCGGCAAAAAGTGACGACTTGGCCGCGAGCGTGTGCCCAACGGTTATATTGGCCTTGAAATTTTTCTTTTCATCCTTTCTTTTTGAATTTCTGCAAACTGCAGTTTTTTTGTTTTCCATTTTGTTCCCCCGTTCTATACAGTGGGCAGTACTGTACAGGATGGGGGAACCAATGAATCGGTAAAATAGGGATGATGTGGGGTAGAAAACCATGATGTGCCCGAACTTTTTTGACTGTTTGTTCCCTTTATATTTCTCTTTTTTGTTAATGTGCTTTCCCGATTCACATCGGGATTGATACTTGTACGCGAAAAACCGGGCAAACCCGGGAACGCATAAAAGTATCCTATAATATCGTTTATTCAGGGTGTTGTCAAATACGTTGTACAAATTTATACAATATATATACTATTGTTGTATTTCTATTGAGTTGACAGGTTAATTTGGATCATTTGAGGCAAGAATAATCGTAGCGCACGTAACGTATTTTATACTGTGAGCGGGAGATACGGAGATACTCAATTTGCAGCGCTAGCGAATTGTATTGCTCATGCGTGAAACATACGTATATGGCCTGATTTTTTGTCCTCATGTACTGCAAGGGAATACTATTTTTCTGCTATCATGTCCCACAAGGGGATAAAAATACCGTTACATGATAGCAAGAGTAGAGAGGTGCTGGTGTGATAGGTGAGACTATTGTCGGATAGATGGAATACTTGGGCGGAAAGGGTTTCGCGCACGGAAGCAATGATTTGTCGTTGGCATAAGTGTATGATACAGCACGTACTGCAGGCATATTGTGGCATATGTTCACATGATATGGTTCACGTAGCTCCGTGTATGGCATAATAGATATATGGTTAAGAAAGTGCGAGCAAAACTGCAACTGGATCCACCTGTAGGACGAACCCGGGAAAAAGAGGTGGGGTATGTGGTGTCTACGCAGGATTACATCGTATTTTTGGAAGGGCTCCCATCTGTAAAAATGTACGATATTATCGTCATGAAAACAGGTGGGCGGGCGCTCGTGTCTGCGTTGGAAAAAGACCATGTGGAGGCGCTTATGCTCGATGTGGACCGGCCGAAGCCGGGGGATTATTTTGAACTCTCTGATGTCGGCTTGCACCTCCCTTTCCATGTAAACCTGTTTGGTCGGGCTATAAATCCGCTGGGCATTCCACTTGATGGAAAAGCAGGATTGCCTCCCGGAGGAGATCCGATAGACCTCGACAGTACAGCACCCGGAATTGACGGCCGCGAAGTCGTCACACAGCAGTTTTATACCGGTATCACCGTCATAGATACTCTGATCCCGATCGGTAAGGGGCAGCGGGAGCTCATCATGTGTGAGCCTCGAAGCGGCAAGGAAGAGTTGTTTTTGGACATTATCCTCAATCAGAAAACGCAAAACCGCATCTGTATCTACGCTGCCGTAGGAAAGAGTGAAGTGGAAATGAAACGTATGATAGAGGACATCCATAAAGCGGGTGCCGACCCATACACTATCGTGGTGGCTGCTACCTCAATCGAATCCGCCCCAATGATTATGATTACGCCGTCTATTGCCTGCGCTCTGGCGGAATACCATCGTAACCGCGGGAAAGATGTGCTTCTGATCATCGACGACCTGGCCACACAGGCCAAGTATGCACGCGAAATTTCGCTTCTGGCCGGACGTATACCCGGACGGGAATCGTACCCGGCGGATATCTTTTATCAGCACAGTTCCCAGGTGGAACGTGCGGGCAATTTTAACGAGCACTACGGGAAAGGGAGCATCACCATGCTGCCCGTGATTGAGACGTACATCGAAAACTTTACCGCGCTTATTCCCACAAACGTTATGAGTATGACGGACGGACATATCCTTATGAGCGCGGGACTGCGCAGCCAGGGTATATACCCTGCCATCGAAGTGGAACGCAGTGTTACCCGTGTGGGACGCCAGACACAAACATTTATCCATAAAGTGCTCTCTGATCGCATCCGTAGCCTGATTGCAGAGTACCATGAATTAGAGCGGTACGGTCGGTTTGGCAGTGAATTGTCAAGCGAAACGCAGTTGAAGATAAAACGGGGAAAAATTGTGGAAGAGCTGTTGCGGCAGGAAACGCTCACCAGCTTACCCCCTGAAACACAGATTATTTTTATGACGCTGGTGTTTGCCGGATTTTTTGATAAACGAGAGCTTGAGAGTATCCGCACAGATAAAGTGAAAATCATTGATACCATCAACACGGACAAAACATACGTACCGATCGCTGAGCTGATCCGAGCAAAGGGGACGAAACTTGAAGATCTCATCCCAAAGCTCCAGGCATCATTGGCGCCACTTGAGAAAGTCTGTGTGCCGGTGAAGGGGTTGGAAGCAAAGTAGGACATAGGATGTAGGATGTAGGATGTAGGAAGAAATATGCCGACGATTGCCGATTTGAAATTACAGCTTGAAGATGCCACGACCCTACGGCTGATCTCCAGCGCGTTCACTGAGGCGTCTGCTGCGGGGCTTCAAAAGATAAAAAAACAATTTGAGACAAATAAGTCATTCTACGACGAAATTAGCCATGTGTATCACCTTGTCCGTATCGGAGGGGAAAAGCTGAAAATCGATCCTAAAAATCCTCCGCCGCCGAAAAAAAATATATCAGTGGCCATGACGAGCAATCAGCGGTTTTATGGAAATCTGAACGTAAACATCATGCGCGGATTCGTGGAAGCGGTGGAACGTGACAAGACGGATGTGATGGTCATTGGCGTGACCGGAATAGATTTTATGAAAGGTTCAGGATTTATCAGGGCCTACCAAACTATGCAGTTTGAGAAAGATACCCCGACGACAGATGAAATCAAAGCTTTTTTGGATAAGACTACCGAGTATGAGAGTATATTCATCTATTTCCCAAAATTCGTTTCTCTTGTGACTCAAACCGTTGGGGTTATCGATATAACCCAATATATAAACACGAGCGATCCGACACCGGAAGAGGAAATTCATATTTTGTTTGAGCCTGAATATAGTATGATTTTGGAATTTTTCCGCAGGCAAGTGAGAAATCTACTGCTCATGCACGTGCTTTTGGAGGCCAGCCTATCGCGCACGTCCGCACGACTGTTGACCATGAGTAGTGCGGAAGAACGGGCCAACGATATGATGAAAGCTACTCAGTCGCAGCTTCGCAAAATCCAGTTATCAATCAACAACGCCAGACTGCTTGAGACGTTTGCGGGCATCAGTAAGTGGAAAAAGAAAAAGAAGGAGATTGAAATACAATTAGGGAAACCATATAAGGTGGAGACCGTTCCGTCTCTTGATAACAGGTAGCACGTATTATCCACCCATCACAGTACCAACTTCTGTACTGGTCTGAACCCATCCATGTTCTGGGTCTACCCCAACGACATATGTGCGGCCGTTTCGTTCGACTGTATGTGTACCGTCAAGTACCAGAACATAGCCTGTTGCCATTGGCAACGACTGTCCTACTTCAAGCTGTGGGGGGGTTTCACCCCATTGTTTGATGATCGCGGCTCTACGGGCTTCTTCATTTGCTGTTTCACTCGCCATGGTATGAATTGTACCAAATTTTGTTAAATGGCACAAATTATTATAAGGTAGTTCGTATATTCAAAAGAACCCGTATAACACCGTTAGTATAATTTAGCTCGTAATTGATACATACTCAAGTAGAACGCAGATGTTATTAAGCCCCGCAAGTTCATGATTGTGGATTTGTACAGATTTTGATCTTCACTGGAAAAATCGAGAACAGTACACAATTAGTAAAGGTATACATCCTTGAAATAGAGCATTGTAACGTATAAGAGATGTCTTTACATAGTAGTTCTCACTTCATCAACACCCAGTGTATTGCTGACGTGAGAACTACCAGGGAATATATAATATGCGAATGAGAAAAAACTCATACAATCATATATTCCCTGAAAAAGGCACGTAGTCCATATGCGGAAACTTAGGAATCATCCTCCATATATGTGTGAAACAGTCGGTAGACTTCGTCCATCGGTATCATCGTTTCGAGTGAATATGACCATTTGATTTCACTGTTATCGATCTCCTGGCACACAAGATACCACCGTGTAATGGCAGTACTTGACCCACACACCTGTATCACTTTGAATCTGTTTGGATGCGCTGTGTCCGTGAACACTCTATCAGTAAATCTTCGTTCGATCGCATGTCGTAATTCTTCTGTTCTAGGCATGGTATCCTCCAACGTATTTATCGTGCAACGGTTTCGGCAATGACGATGTATGCAACAAAGCATACTGCGAAGCTGGCGGGTAACGGAGCAATAAGAAACAGAGTGTAGATAACACTGTCTCCGAATATCCGCTTCAGAAATGCTTCATATGGGTCATATATTGCGTCAAACAGGGTATGGATTACGAGTTCCAGCTTTGATTGTTTCATGTCTATTCTCCAGTTTTATTGTTTCATGCAGGGCGCATGACTACCCGAGTGGATAGCGCGACGGCTATTTCCTATGAAATATCCATGGCGCCATCCATTCGGTTTGGAGTTTCTGTTTCCGCTGTATGTTAATGTACTATCGTGCCGCTCAGTCGCCCTCATGTGGATACAGTATTGGCGCTATGTGCCAATGTGTATCTACAGTCAGGCATTTGAGCTTTTGTAATAATACTATGGGGCTTATATATTCGTCAAAAATATACAACAAAATGTATTGACATAGGTAATAAATGAAGCTAAAATTGGGGAATATTTCCTGTTGTTTTCATACAACAAATATATGCAAGATATATTTATCCGTTTTGGTTTGACCGAAAAAGAAAGTGCCGCATTTTTGGAGCTTGTACGGTTAGGGGCTTGTCCTGTAAGCCGGTGGGCAACGTATGCGGGCATTAACAGATCATCAATGTACGTACTGCTTGATCGGTTGAAAGCACAAGGGCTGGTCACGAGTACCACGCATCATGGTGTGACGTATGTACAATCCGTACCGATGGCCGAAGTATCCGCACTGCTGTTTGACAAACAACAGTCCTTGGAGCGAACGCATGAGCTGTTTTTGGCGCGGCTCCCTGAGCTTCAGAAGTTGGAAAAAAATCATGGGTTAACACCAAAAGTATCGTTTTATGAGGGGACACACAGAGTAGAGGAAATGTATGAACATGTGATGAAGGAAAAATCGTTTAACGCGTATTTCCATCCCGCCCGTATTCAGGAAATGATGCCGGAGTATTTTCATACAATACCCCAGACGCTGAAGAAACATGGCGGCAGTGCGAAAGAATTGCTGATTGCCTGTAAAGAAGCGGATCAATACAAGAAGCTATATGCCTCGGATACCCATCACATCCGCATTTTGCCAAAACAGATGATGTTTTCATCTGACACAATCATCACAGATCAGAAAATATTTCTCGTGGGATATTCAGAGAACAGTGTTGTGGCTACAGAAATATGGAATGAAGCGCTCGCACGAACGCAGTCTGCAATTTTTGATACCGTATGGAATGCTACCGCACAATGAACAGGCAGTAATAACCAGATTTTCCTATGTATGTCATGCCCGGATGCAGTATTCCACATTATTTTTTCTTACATCACAACATGGTGTCAAATCATCCTTCACATTTTTGCATCCATAGCTCATAATTCGATATATGGTCATACAGAAAAAACGTGCGGTGTTTAGCAGCAAGGTGGTACCTGTGAAGAAGTCCACGCTCAAGAGATCGGTCTCTGTCGTCACACGCACGAAGCATATCGTAAAAAAAACACCCCGTAAGCGACCGGTGTTTACCTCCTCAGTTGAGCCGCGAAAGGAAGAGATAACACCTGTGCCAGTGAAAAAAAGTGTGTCGGCTTCTCCCGAGGTAGGGACAACGACTCGGAATACCGCTTCTAAGAGCGAGAAACCAACAGTGCCAAAAGGATCCGCAACCGCGTCACCTGCTGTATCTCCACCGTCTCACGCTGCTGTTCCCAAACCAACGTTTAAGGGAAGAGTGCGTGCCGTACGTGGGCAAATCGTCGAGGTGTCGTACGATGAAACGGAAGGATTGCCGCGGTTTTACGATATATTAACAAGCCCGGAGAAGCCCAAACTACGTCTGGAAGTGTACGCGTATAGTGATGATAATTCACTCTTTTGTCTGTCTCTGACGAAGCGGTCAGAACTGTACCGGAATATGCCGATAGTTTCAACCGGAGCGCCGCTGCAAGTGAAGGCAGGTAAGGCAGTATTGGGTCGTGTATACAATCTGTTTGGTGATCCCGTGGACAATAAAGGGGAGATAAAAAACCCTGATTTAAAATCGATTTACCATGATACATCCATACCAATCGAGGTTATTACGTCACAGGAGATTTTGGAATCAGGAATCAAACAAATCGACTTTTTAACACCGTTCGTCAAGGGTGGGCGTATCGGGTTCGTCGGCGGGGCCGGTGTGGGCAAAACAGTTCTGATGACGGAACTGCTGCATAACATTACATACAAACATGACGGATTATCCATCTTTGCCGGTATCGGAGAGCGTATCCGCGAGGGGCATGAGTTGATGAAAGAACTTGAGGCCAGTGGCGTTATAGACCGTGTTGCGTTGATTTTCGGACAGATGAACGAAAATGCCATTATCCGTTTCCGTATCGCATGGGCGGCTTCCTCACTGGCTGAATTTTACCGCGACACCATGAAGAAAGACGTGCTGTTTTTCGCTGATAATGTGTATCGCTTCATACAGGCCGGCGCTGAGGTGTCAGCTGTGTTGGGATCAATCCCTTCGGAATTGGGGTATCAGGCTACGCTCGAAACGGAAATTTCTAATTTTGAAAACAGACTGGTGTCCACAACAAGCGCCAGTATTACGTCGGTGCAGACGGTGTACGTACCTGCTGACGAGCTCTCAGATGTGGGTGTATCGGCTATATTGTCGCATCTTGACGCACAGGTCATTTTGTCCCGTGATCGGGCTTCTCGGGGATTTTACCCACCTATAGATGCGCTTATTTCCACGTCAAATACCCTCAATAAGCGGGTGGTTGGCGATGAGCATTACGACGTGGCGACGCGCGCGCTCGAACTGCTCAATAACCATCAGCGGTTATCGCGCATCGTGGCTATAGTCGGAGAGGCTGAATTGTCGCCGTACGATCAGCTGATTTACCAACGGGCGAAAAAACTCATTAACTATATGACGCAACCGTTTTTTACCACCGAGAAGCAAACAGGAAAGAAAGGGGAGCAGGTGGAGCGTATGGATACGGTCCATGATGTGGCCGCGATTATGAGCGGGAAGTGTGATAGTATCCCGCCTGAGAAATTTATGTATATCGGGAGTATTGCCAGTGCAAAACTCATGGGAGCAGTTGCCAGTGTTACAACACCCGCCTCTGCTGCTGGTGGACAGAGTGGATCAACTGATTCATCGAAACCAGCAGACAGTACGGGCGCAGCCGATGGTACAAAAACTGCTTCTGAGGGCACTACAGGAGCAAGTGAAGCTAAAAAAAATCCTTCAGTCTCTCCCGGGACAGGCAGTAGTGTGGATACGGCACCTGCAAAGAAATAGAGTTTCCATATTCCTATAGTTTCCGCAGTTTTTCTCAAATTTCTTCGTTACTGCTACTGGTTGGGTGACAACACCCTACCCCGTTACCTCCGATATCCGTTTTATATTGCGAGTTTTTTGTCTATAGTATGTCGGATATATGTGAAAATATTGCGTTGTAGTGAACGTTATTGCATAGATTATGAAAAAATACTATAGAACTAATATTTATTTATCTATAATAGCTTTATAACAAAAAATCTATTTGAGGCTAAATAGAAATCAAATAATTTAGAGTGATAGCACTAATGGATTACGATTGATAATTATTTAAGTTTGATTTACGTAAAAATGTTTTATATGCTCATTAATTAAGTATTTTTTTAATAAATTGTGCTAGCAATTGTTTTTCAAATAAATATAGTCTTCTAGTGGTATAACAAAAGATATCATGATATTGTGTTTTGATTAATGAAAATGCTGTTATAGATATACAAAGAAATCATGCCTGAAATAGTGGTACGGGTAGTCCAAAAGAGTATATGCTTTTCCTAATACGCCACTTACGCAGGTATAGTTTGGCAATTATCGTGCCTAGAACCAGTACTCAAGTCAGCAACATTGTACAGGTAGAACATAATAATATAGGTCATAGACATGATATATGTATGCAATTTATTTGTCGTATTTGAATATAAAAATTCTCTTACCTGATGGTATGTCTGCAACTATATGCACCAACATTGAGGTGGATTAGTCATACTCCTGCCAGTATGGTGCTGCGGAGAATAGTTTGGCTATCTCGGGAACTTGAATCTGCTATGGTCAAGATAGAATTACGCACACGTGCGTGTCTCTCTGTGCGTGAGGAGCTGTTTCTCCTGTACGACTACATTGACAGCACTGTTCAATAGTGACTTCTGTTACGGCTGTGGTACGGTGTAACGCCTATCAAATTTGCGGTGATGTAAATCATGCGTGCTGATTTTCCCTCGGTTGCTATCTATTTCTACTCTGTAGGTGTCATCCCTTGTGTATGAAGTATTTGTTGTTGTATACCGGAGGCCATTTTGTAAATATGCATCCGAAGCGCTCATGGGTAGGGAGAGGCTGTGTATTCGTTTCTACAGGCGCATGGGGATATATACGCTGCATAAATCAGCGAAAAACAGGGGAATGAATACAAGTACTCAGAAATGGCAGAGGGATTAAGTTATATAGGCTATTAACATGTTTTTAGTTTGCTAAATCAACCCCAAAATATATGTTTACCCTATAATTGCGCGGCCTATATAAATGAGGTAACCTTATAGTTGCGAGTGCGAATTTGCGAGTTTTAACCTATAGCACATAAATCTGAGTGGTAAAGCTTTAATTTAGATCGTAAAGATAGTCCAAAGTGTCAATTCAGACAGAACTAACAAAAAATGTGAGAAATAGTGCTATAGTAGTTATATAGCTATGACAGATACCATAAAAGTGCGCATAAACTCACCGGAAGCCATTATTTGGGAGGGAGATGCTGTGTGGGTATCTTCAACAAATACACAGGGGCCGTTCGATATTTTGCCGTTCCACTCTAACTTCATAAGCATCGTCGAAAATCATCCGATTAAGGTCAATACAGGGGCTGAAATTAAGGAGTTCTCGTTCGAACGATCCGTAATATATGTACATTCCAATAGTGTGAAGATATATACGCATATTTGATCAAGTTACCTATTCAATAGAAACGTTCCAAGCGAGTATATCCTCGCTCAGAGCTCTTCCCTATGTAGGAGCGTGTACTGAGACTGGTGAATGAGGTACTGGCCATATTAGTCTCAGGCAATTATTACTATAGGGGTTAATACCCTGTAGAGGGAAAATGTTAAATTTTTTACCACAAAATTTTAGCGTACTATAAGATCTAAATACTTCTTCCAATAGGTTAATGAGTTTACCAGATTTTTATACGCGATAGATAATGAAAATAAGATAGTTGGCACAGGGCACAGTAAAGCGCTGATATAAGGCGGTAATATATTAATTAGCACCGACAGATATGCTATAAGATTACTGAATGTTAATAAATAACTGTAGATAGTACTGTGGCTCGATTGTGTGACTAAGCGTCAAACCGCTGGCTGTAACATGGAAAGTACTGTGTGTTACATTGCATTATTTTTATACTAGGCTCTCTTATTATACTATGGCGTCAAATCTTTCGCTAAGAATTATGAGCAATACATATTGTCATAATGCTCCATGCAATTTATTTAAATATTTATATATTATGCATAGCGATTCAAAACATTTGGATATGAGTTAGTAATTGGCAATAATAGAAGATCTGGTCGCGTATATTTTTACTATAACTTTGTCCCGAGAGTTGACGTATATTATTGAGCAATAATAATTTACTATTTAACATAACGTTGGCATTTAATTTATTCGTATAATTATTTTATATCGTGTTGCTATGTCTATCGAAAGATGCAAGTGACGCGGTGATGTACACACTATGATTTTACAGCTCGCGAAATTATTATTTGAAATGTAGTTATTTATATAAGGTATAAAACTCGCTTTTTTTTACTCAAAATTGCGATATTTTTGTCGAACCGTCTTTTGCTGTAGTTTTGTCATGTCGTTTGTCTTGCATAGTTTATAAAATACGGGGGACTTGTTGTAAAAAATATTCAGACATATAGATACCCCCCTTTCATTATAAAAACCCGTTTACGGGCATTGTAGAGGCTCGGTGATTTCTTATAAAAGATTTGTTGCCAGTTTCTATTTTCCTGACCTACATATGACACGTTTTGGATTGATACTACAAGATAATTGGCCAATTTAGCCTCAAATTGTATTATAAGACATACTGCTTGTGTATATTTTGTACTGACTGAGGCTGCTGATAATTCTCTTTGAAATGACTGTATATACCTCCATAGGACTCGTTAGTTGTCAGTAGAATGACACTCATTATTCGGGAGCATATTTTCCTATTTTGTGGATCTGCAGTTATAAAAAATTTCACAACCGTGAATTACTGGAAATCTGTCAAGATAGGAGTTTCTAATTTCTATTTTTCATTGAAAAAAAAGGGTGTGAAAATTGCTTATTCTATCGTGATATTTTTGTACCGGTTTTTTGGCAATTTTTTGAGAAGGTTTACTGTGTAATTTTTTAAAAATTCATAGTGTATATTAAATTAAGATTGTTGATGTAACAGATTGATAGTTCAACATATTACACAATTCTAGAAATTATTAACTGTGAGCTACCTGCCGAACGACTACATACAGCATTTAACTGAACAGGGATTGAGCAAGGGTTCAATCCGTAATTACACGGCAGATTTGCAACGCTTTGTGAGGTGGTTTGAAGTCGCTACTGCAGAGCAATTTTCCCCGGAAAAACTTCAAGGATATCACGTAGAACAATATAAGCAACACCTGGCGAATGAGGCCATACCACAGGCCACGGCGAGAAGATATGTAGCGAGTCTTAAAACCTTCCTGAAGTGGATTGATCCTCACGGGAATATTTTTAGCATAGCTCCTCCAGCTCCCGTGACGACTGCAGACCCTTCAAATTCTACCCCCTCAGAAGAGTCATTGTCCTCTCCAGAATTCCTATCGGATAGTTCTGCGTTGGCAGCCTATACGAAATTTTTGGAAGAACAGCAGTTGAGTAAAAGCTCTATTCGAAACTATATAGCCGATATGACACGGTTTATCCGTTGGTTTGAGATGGCCGAAGTCCAAGGATTTTCTCCGGAAAAAATCCGAGGACACCATATGGGCCAGTATCAGACACATCTGATGCGCAGTGGCGTGCCAGAGTCAACTATTCGTCGCTATATAGCGAGTCTGAAGCACTTCGTGCGCTTTATTCACCCGCAGATGCATCTGCCCGTGAAGCCAAAGCCATTTTCACTTACGGCGCCACCGTGGTGGAAAGATGTACGAAAAAAGATGAGCGAATACCGGACTTTGGTGCCGGATTTTGCTGTGGTGCGTGTCAATCGTGCGGGGTCTGTTGTGGCATGGGGTGCTGTTTTTTTATTATTATCTATATTAATAAGCGGATCAGCATACAGTGCCGGCAGATATATTTCAGCCCTTCGTAAAGCCCAAAATGTAACAGTTGGATCAGCTGAATCCGCGCAGCTGGCAGCAGCTCCAAGTGAAGGAAGTGTGTTGGCCAGTGAGATAGAGCGTGGTATTTTGGAAATCAACACGGGCGTCGGTATTTACGCAGAAGCATCTATCTCGGGACTTCTTTCGGCAAACGGAGGGTTGACCACAACGACCGCCATCGTGAATCAAACTCTATCCGTTGGATCAGGCGGAGCATTTACCGTCAATGAGTCAGGTGCTATAGAGGCGGCAACCGGCATTACTTCAAGCGGTGATATAACTTTTACGGGATTGTTGGAGGATACTGCTGCGGATTTAAAGAGTCTTTGTCTGGACACAAACAACCGTGTGGTTACCTGTGTGTTTCCGACTGGAGCACCGTCACCAACACCCCAGCCAACTGCCACACCGATGGTGCTGCCTCCAACCGTAACGCCATTGCCGGAATCTGTTCTTGGAGGAACAGGTGCTACCGGGTTTCAGGGGCCAACTGGTTCAACCGGAGCAACGGGTGAAAGCGGACCAACCGGGGCAACAGGGACATCAGGGGAACTTGGGCCTACCGGAACAACCGGGGATTTTGGTCCAACTGGTTCAACCGGAACAGCGGGAAGTTTTGGACCTACCGGCGGAACCGGCGCGAATGGTCCAACAGGAGCCACGGGAGAAACAGGGCCAACCGGAGCGACTGGAGAAACAGGACCTACCGGCGGAACCGGCGCGAATGGGCCGACAGGCGCGACAGGAGCCGCAGGTCCAACGGGAGGAACAGGGTCGAATGGGCCGACAGGAGCAACGGGAGCTGCAGGTCCAACGGGAGGAACAGGGTCTGCAGGACCGACCGGAGGAACAGGGTCGAATGGGCCGACAGGGGCAACAGGGCAAGCAGGTCCGACCGGAGGAACAGGGTCTGCGGGTCCAACAGGAGGAACAGGGTCGAATGGGCCGACAGGGGCAACAGGGCAAGCAGGTCCGACAGGATCAACAGGAGCCACTGGAATGAACGGTCCGACAGGGGCAACGGGTGCAACTGGTGCGCCAGGTCCAACCGGATCGACTGGAACACAGGGGCCGACTGGTTCGACAGGATCAACTGGGTCGCAAGGCCCTACGGGAAGAACTGGCTCAACTGGTGCAAGCGGAGTCACTGGACCGACCGGCTCAACTGGATCGACCGGAACACAAGGTCCAACAGGTGGAACGGGGACAACTGGTGCGAGTGGATTTACCGGTCCGACGGGAAGAACCGGGGCGACTGGGTTTTCTGGACCAACGGGATCAACTGGTGCGACTGGTACACCGGGTCCAACAGGATCTACGGGTCAGGGCGGTCCAACAGGATCAACAGGATCTACTGGATCTGCCGGTCCAACAGGATCAACTGGTCAAGCAGGCCCGACAGGGCAAACGGGTATACAGGGTCCAAGTGGCGCAACTGGGCTAACAGGGCCAACAGGGTCAACTGGAGCAACAGGAAGTAATGGTCCAACAGGCTCAACAGGATCCACTGGTGCCCCCGGACCAACCGGATCGACTGGTACTCAGGGTCCCACGGGATCAACTGGCTCTTCAGGGAGTGCAGGACCAACAGGGTCAACAGGCACGCAAGGGCCAACAGGATCAACTGGCGCGAGTGGGTTTACAGGCCCGACAGGAGCAACTGGGACTACCGGTGCAACAGGATACACTGGTCCAACCGGATCGACAGGTGCAACTGGTGCTCCAGGACCTACAGGATCAACAGGCACACAAGGACCAACCGGGTCTACAGGTGCGACTGGTACCGCTGGACCAACAGGTGGAACCGGAACTATTGGTCCCACGGGCGCGACTGGTATCACAGGTCCAACCGGTTCAACGGGTACTACCGGTGCAACCGGGTACACAGGCCCAACTGGATCGACTGGCGCGACAGGGCAGGGTGGTCCAACAGGTATGACAGGTGAACAAGGTCCAACAGGCTCAACTGGTGCAAGTGGAGTGACTGGTCCAACAGGATCAACAGGCTCAACAGGTTTTTTTGGCCCGACAGGTATGACTGGAGCTACCGGACAGGCTGGTCCAACCGGGCAAACTGGTACACAGGGACCAAGTGGAGCAACAGGATTCACAGGACCAACTGGTGCCACAGGTACAACAGGATCGACAGGCGCTACTGGTGAAGCTGGACCTACAGGTATGACGGGGGGTACGGGAAGCAATGGTCCAACAGGTATGACGGGTGAACAAGGTCCAACGGGTTCAACCGGTTCTACGGGTACACAAGGTCCAACAGGATCTACCGGTTCAACTGGCGCCAGTGGTTATACCGGTCCGACAGGTGCAACCGGTACGACAGGATCCACTGGAGCAACAGGAGAAACCGGACCGACAGGATCTACAGGTGGAACTGGTCAAGCTGGACCTACCGGTATGACTGGAATACAAGGGCCGACTGGCGCAACGGGTACAACTGGATATACAGGACCCACTGGAGCAACAGGAACAACAGGTGCAAGTGGATATACAGGACCCACTGGAGCAACAGGAACAACAGGAACAACAGGTTCAACTGGATATACGGGTCCGACAGGGTTTACGGGTGGAACTGGATATACAGGACCAACAGGAGCGACAGGATCGACTGGCGCTACTGGCGTGCAGGGTCCGACTGGGTCAACAGGTGCGACTGGTACCACCGGAGCAACAGGATATACAGGGCCAACAGGTCAAACAGGAGCTACTGGTTATACGGGGCCTTCCGGTTCGACGGGAGAAACAGGCCCAACAGGATCTACGGGATCAACTGGAGTACAAGGTCCAACAGGATCTACTGGATCAACAGGTGCAACTGGAATACAAGGCCCAACAGGTTCAACTGGATCAACAGGATCTACTGGGGCGACGGGAGAAACAGGTCCGACGGGCCAAACGGGTGGAACAGGAGTAACTGGACCAACAGGCTCAACGGGATCTACGGGATCAACAGGTGTAGGAGGACCTACAGGTATGACTGGTGCTACAGGTTCGAATGGCCCAACTGGTTCAACAGGGCAAACCGGTCCAACCGGAGCGACAGGTGCAACGGGGCAAGCAGGCCCCACGGGATCAACTGGATCTACCGGAGCTACGGGTGAAAATGGCCCGACAGGTTCAACGGGATCAACTGGATCTACCGGAGCTACGGGTGTTCAGGGGCCAACAGGTTCAACAGGTACGACAGGAGCCACAGGAGAAACAGGTCCAACTGGGCAAACGGGCTCCACAGGATATACTGGACCGTCTGGGTCAACAGGATCAACGGGAGCGACAGGAGAAATAGGTCCAACGGGTGCAACAGGATCCACAGGCACAACAGGATCAACGGGTGCAACTGGAGAAAACGGTCCGACTGGCACGACGGGATCAACAGGGTCGACGGGTGAAACTGGTCCCTCCGGGTCCACAGGCACGACAGGATACACTGGGCCAACAGGTTCTACAGGATCCACGGGATCGACAGGAGAGATTGGTCCGACAGGATCAACAGGTTCAACAGGAGCCACCGGTCAACAGGGTCCTACTGGATCCACAGGATTCACAGGTCCGACAGGATCAACAGGTTCAACAGGAGCCACCGGTCAACAGGGTCCGACAGGATCAACAGGTTCAACAGGAGCCACAGGGCAAGCTGGACCAACCGGAGCAACTGGTGAAACTGGACCATCTGGCTCAACCGGAGCAACTGGCGAAACTGGGCCAACGGGAGCATCGGGAGCAACGGGACAACAGGGGCCAACAGGAAGTACAGGTTCAACGGGAGCAACGGGACAACAGGGGCCAACAGGAAGTACAGGTGCAACGGGAGCAACGGGAGACAAAGGGCCTACAGGAGCGACGGGAGAAACAGGGCCAACAGGTACAACCGGAGCGACGGGAGAAACAGGGCCTACAGGTGCAACCGGAGCGACAGGAGAAACAGGGCCAACGGGTTCCACAGGATCAACAGGAGCGACAGGAGAGCAAGGGCCAACTGGTTCCACAGGATCAACGGGAGCAACGGGAGATAAAGGGCCTACGGGAGCGACAGGAGAAACAGGGCCAACGGGTTCCACAGGATCAACAGGAGCGACAG
>CAYGFH010000002.1:16147-17841 GCA_964349125.1 uncultured Gammaproteobacteria bacterium | reverse complement strand
AGATAAAGGGCCTACGGGAGCGACAGGAGAAACAGGGCCAACGGGTTCCACAGGAGCGACAGGAGAGCAAGGTCCAACTGGCTCCACAGGATCAACGGGAGCAACGGGCGCGACCGGGCAGCAAGGGCCAACAGGTAGTACCGGTTCTACGGGAGCCACTGGTGTGCAGGGGCCAACAGGATCAACAGGTTCTACAGGAGCCACGGGAGCGACAGGAGAACAGGGTCCAACTGGTAGTACAGGTTCCACAGGAGCTACGGGAGAGACAGGGCCAACAGGATCAACAGGATCAACGGGAGCGACAGGGCAACAGGGTCCAACTGGTAGTACAGGTTCCACAGGAGCTACGGGAGAAACAGGACCAACAGGATCAACAGGATCAACAGGATCAACAGGATCAACAGGAGAATCTGGCCCGACGGGAAGCACGGGATCGACCGGTGCAACTGGACAGCAAGGACCAACTGGGTCAACAGGTTCAACAGGTTCCACAGGAGCTACGGGAGAAACAGGTCCAACCGGTTCAACGGGAGCTACAGGAGAAACAGGTCCGACGGGGGCAACAGGTGCCACTGGACAACAAGGTCCTACAGGAAGTACTGGATCAACGGGAGCCACAGGAGAAACAGGACCATCTGGATCCACAGGAGCTACAGGAGAAACAGGTCCGACAGGGTCAACGGGTGCTTCGGGACAAACAGGTCCAACCGGATCGACAGGTTCCACGGGAGCCACAGGAGAAACAGGACCATCCGGATCCACAGGAGCTACGGGAGAAACAGGTCCAACCGGTTCAACGGGAGCTTCGGGACAAACAGGTCCAACCGGATCGACAGGTTCCACAGGAGCTACGGGAGAAACAGGTCCAACCGGTTCAACGGGAGCTACAGGAGAAACAGGTCCGACGGGGGCAACAGGTGCCACTGGACAACAAGGTCCTACAGGAAGTACTGGATCAACGGGAGCCACAGGAGAAACAGGACCATCTGGATCCACAGGAGCTACAGGAGAAACTGGACCCACAGGAGCTACAGGAGCAACGGGAGAACAAGGCCCAACGGGTTCTACAGGTTCAACTGGCGCGACAGGACAACAAGGTCCTACAGGAAGCACAGGATCTACTGGAGCGACGGGAGAAACAGGGCCAACGGGTACAACTGGAGCGACGGGAGAAACAGGGCCAACTGGGTCAACTGGATCTACAGGAGAAACAGGACCAACGGGATCTACAGGATCTACGGGCGCCACAGGACAACAAGGACCAACGGGTACAACGGGAGCCACGGGAGAAACAGGACCGACAGGGTCCACAGGAGGAACGGGAGAAACAGGTCCGACAGGCTCAACCGGAGCAACAGGTGAAACAGGCCCTACAGGAAGTACAGGAGCTACCGGACAACAAGGACCGACAGGATCGACAGGCTCAACCGGAGCAACGGGGGAAACAGGCCCAACGGGTGCAACTGGAGGTACAGGCGAAACAGGACCGACAGGATCAACCGGAGCAACGGGGGAAAATGGTCCGACAGGTTCGACTGGTACAACAGGTGCAACTGGACAGACCGGGCCTACAGGGTCAACCGGATCCACGGGAGCTACCGGCGAAAATGGCCCGACAGGATCAACAGGTGCGACGGGTGAAAATGGCCCGACAGGATCAACAGGTGCGACGGGTGAAAATGGCCCGACAGGAT
>CAYGFH010000002.1:14925-16047 GCA_964349125.1 uncultured Gammaproteobacteria bacterium | reverse complement strand
CAACAGGTGCTACCGGTGCTACTGGACAAATAGGTCCCACAGGATCAACCGGATCAACGGGCGCCACAGGAGAAACAGGTCCGACAGGATCAACGGGTGCCACAGGAGAAACAGGTCCGACAGGATCAACGGGCGCCACAGGAGAAACAGGTCCGACTGGGTCAACCGGTACGACCGGAGCAACTGGGCAAACAGGACCGACAGGATCAACAGGATCGACTGGAGCTACAGGAGAAACCGGACCAACGGGTACGACTGGAGCCACAGGAGAAACTGGCCCAACAGGTTCAACGGGAGCAACTGGGCACCAGGGGCCAACGGGATCGACGGGTACGACGGGCGCGACAGGACAGACAGGACCAACCGGTACGACCGGAGCAACAGGACAAACAGGCCCGACAGGATCAACCGGGGCAACTGGGCAACAGGGACCAACAGGATCTACCGGGTCAACCGGAGCTACAGGAGAAACAGGTCCGACTGGGTCAACCGGAGCTACAGGAGAAACTGGACCGACAGGTACAACAGGAGCCACAGGGCAAACTGGACCGACAGGTACAACAGGAGCTACAGGGCAAACCGGACCAACCGGAGCTACGGGAGCTACTGGAGAAACAGGGCCTACTGGTACAACCGGAGCGACGGGTGAAACAGGGCCATCCGGAGCCACGGGAGCCACAGGAGAAACAGGGCCGTCAGGTGCCACCGGAGCCACGGGAGCCACAGGAGAAACAGGACCATCAGGTGCAACGGGAGCCACAGGAGAAACAGGACCAACGGGTACAACGGGAGCCACAGGAGAAACAGGACCATCTGGAGCCACAGGAGCCACAGGTGCGACAGGAGAAACAGGTCCGACGGGAGCTACGGGCTCAACCGGGGCCACTGGACAAACAGGTCCGACAGGAGCCACGGGAGCAACAGGAGAAACTGGACCAACGGGTACGACAGGAGCTACGGGAGAAACTGGGCCAACGGGTACGACAGGAGCGACAGGAGAAACCGGTCCGACAGGAGCCACGGGAGCAACAGGAGAAACTGGACCGACAGGTACGACGGGAGCAACAGGAGAAACTGGGCCAACGGGTACGACAGGAGCGACAGGAGAAACCGGTCCGACAG
>CAYGFH010000002.1:14327-14825 GCA_964349125.1 uncultured Gammaproteobacteria bacterium | reverse complement strand
GTGCAACAGGATCCACAGGAGCGACAGGAGAAACCGGTCCGACGGGAGCAACAGGAAGTACAGGTGTGACCGGCCCAACGGGCTCAACCGGAGCAACAGGTGAAAATGGCCCAACGGGATCCACGGGCTCAACCGGAGCAACAGGTGAAAATGGCCCAACGGGATCTACGGGCTCAACTGGAGCCACTGGTGTGCAAGGTCCGACTGGATCAACAGGATCGACGGGAGCCACAGGAGAAAACGGCCCGACGGGCTCGACCGGAGCGACTGGTGAAAATGGTCCGACGGGCTCGACCGGAGCGACTGGTGAAAATGGTCCTACAGGCTCAACTGGATCTACGGGCGCAACGGGAGAAAACGGTCCAACAGGATCTACGGGATCTACAGGAGCGACAGGAGAAAATGGTCCTACAGGCTCAACTGGATCTACAGGCGCAACGGGCGTGCAAGGTCCGACTGGATCAACAGGATCGACGGGAGCCACAGGAGAAAACGGCC
>CAYGFH010000002.1:14104-14227 GCA_964349125.1 uncultured Gammaproteobacteria bacterium | reverse complement strand
CGACAGGTTCTACGGGAGGTACAGGTGTTACCGGCCCGACAGGCGCAACCGGTGCAACTGGTGTGCAGGGTCCAACAGGATCTACAGGATCAACCGGAGCCACGGGAGAGAACGGTCCAACAG
>CAYGFH010000002.1:13146-14004 GCA_964349125.1 uncultured Gammaproteobacteria bacterium | reverse complement strand
CAGGATCAACCGGAGCCACGGGAGAGAACGGTCCAACAGGATCTACAGGATCAACCGGAGCCACGGGAGAGAACGGTCCAACAGGATCTACAGGATCAACCGGAGCCACGGGAGAGAACGGTCCAACAGGATCTACAGGATCAACCGGAGCCACGGGAGAGAACGGTCCAACAGGATCTACAGGATCAACCGGAGCCACAGGAGAGAACGGTCCGACAGGATCAACGGGAAGTACAGGTATTACTGGTCCTACGGGTTCGACTGGTTCGACAGGCGTGCAGGGTCCAACGGGATCAACCGGATCGACTGGAGCCACGGGCGAGAATGGCCCGACGGGCTCTACGGGATCCACAGGAGCCACAGGAGAGAACGGTCCGACAGGATCAACGGGATCCACAGGATCGACTGGTGTGCAAGGTCCGACAGGATCAACGGGATCAACTGGCATCCAAGGCCCGACTGGGTCCACAGGATCGACTGGTGTGCAAGGTCCAACGGGATCCACAGGCTCTACGGGAGAGAACGGTCCAACAGGATCTACAGGCTCTACGGGAGAGAACGGTCCAACGGGATCCACAGGTTCCACAGGGGCAACAGGTGTTCAAGGACCTACGGGTACAACTGGCTCCACAGGAGCAACAGGCGCAAATGGCCCGACAGGTTCCACGGGATCAACAGGTGTGCAAGGACCAACGGGTTCTACAGGGGCAACAGGTGTTCAAGGACCAACAGGATCTACAGGTTCAACCGGAGCCACAGGAGAAAACGGCCCGACAGGATCAACGGGTTCAACCGGAGCCACAGGAGAAAACGGCCCGACGGGTACTACTGGATCGACAGGTGCGACAGGTGTGCAAG
>CAYGFH010000002.1:11939-13046 GCA_964349125.1 uncultured Gammaproteobacteria bacterium | reverse complement strand
GCCCCACAGGATCGACAGGATCGACAGGGTCTACAGGTGTGCAAGGACCAACAGGATCTACAGGTTCAACCGGAGCCACAGGAGAAAATGGCCCCACAGGATCGACAGGATCGACAGGGTCTACAGGTGTGCAAGGACCAACAGGTTCGACAGGATCGACGGGGGCTACAGGATTTACCGGCCCAACAGGATCGACAGGAAGCACAGGTATCACTGGTCCAACAGGATCAACAGGGTCAACAGGTGTTCAAGGCCCAACTGGTACTACAGGTTCCACGGGGGCGACGGGAGTGCAGGGTCCAACGGGATCCACAGGCTCCACGGGTGCAACCGGTGTTCAAGGTCCAACAGGATCAACTGGAGCAACAGGAGCAACAGGTGAAAATGGTCCAACGGGTACTACCGGCTCAACCGGAGCAACAGGTGTCCAAGGTCCAACTGGGTCAACGGGCTCAACTGGAGCCACAGGTGAAAATGGCCCGACGGGAGCAACGGGGTCGACCGGAGCAACAGGTGTCCAAGGTCCAACTGGGTCAACAGGCTCAACCGGAGCAACGGGTGAAAATGGACCCACAGGATCCACAGGCTCGACGGGAGCAACGGGTGTTCAGGGTCCAACGGGTTCAACGGGTTCGACAGGAGCCACAGGAGAAAATGGTCCGACAGGTACCACGGGATCCACAGGCGCAAATGGTCCGACTGGATCAACAGGAGCATCTGGTGTACAGGGTCCTACAGGGTCAACAGGAACAACGGGTGAGAATGGCCCAACAGGCTCAACAGGATCAACAGGAGTGCAGGGTCCGACGGGATCTACAGGCTCCACAGGCGCAACCGGATTTACCGGTCCAACCGGATCTACAGGCTCCACAGGCGTTACCGGCCCAACGGGATCAACAGGATCAACAGGAGTGCAGGGTCCGACAGGATCCACGGGCTCCACAGGTGCAACAGGTGTTCAGGGGCCAACAGGATCGACAGGATCGACAGGAGCCACAGGAGAAAATGGTCCAACAGGGCAAACAGGACAACAGGGACCAAGCGGATCTACGGGAACAACTGGATACACCGGTCCAACGGGATCAACGGGATCTACCGGCACCACAG
>CAYGFH010000002.1:10872-11839 GCA_964349125.1 uncultured Gammaproteobacteria bacterium | reverse complement strand
GTTCAACGGGTGCTACAGGTGAGGCAGGTCCAACGGGCTCGACAGGTTCAACGGGTGCTACAGGTGAGGCAGGTCCAACGGGCTCGACAGGTTCAACGGGCGCGCAAGGCCCGACCGGTACCACTGGATCTACTGGAGCAACAGGAGAGGCAGGACCCACAGGTACTACAGGATCAACAGGCGCGACAGGCGTGCAAGGTCCAACAGGTTCTACTGGCGCCACAGGATCTACAGGTGCAAATGGTCCAACAGGTTCTACTGGCTCCACTGGTATCCAAGGCCCGACTGGTACTACAGGTTCTACTGGCGCAACGGGTGTTCAGGGCCCAACAGGGTCTACCGGCTCAACAGGGTCAACCGGTGCACAAGGTCCGACGGGTACTACAGGCTCGACGGGAGCCACAGGAGAGGCGGGTCCAACTGGTACCACAGGTTCCACAGGATCAACTGGTGCAAATGGACCGACAGGATCAACAGGAAGTACAGGATTCTTTGGTCCAACAGGCTCTACAGGAGCAACTGGTGAATTTGGTCCAACGGGTTCCACAGGTTCAACTGGATCAACAGGCGCTCAGGGCCCAACAGGTTCAACGGGAACAACAGGTGCATCAGGACAAACGGGTCCAACGGGTTCCACAGGCTCCACGGGTGGAAACGGCCCGACGGGTGCAACTGGAGCAACAGGAGAAAATGGCCCGACGGGATCAACCGGAACTACGGGTGCATCGGGACAAACTGGTCCCACAGGCTCAACAGGATCGACTGGAGCTTCTGGACAAACAGGTCCAACAGGGGCAACGGGCGCTTCGGGGCAAACTGGCCCGACTGGCACAACTGGAGCATCAGGACAAACGGGTCCAACCGGTACCACCGGTGCAACTGGAGCAACGGGAGCCCAGGGTCCGACAGGGTCAACAGGAACGACAGGAGCTACAGGACAACAGGGGCCAACAGGCTCCACAGGTTC
>CAYGFH010000002.1:9444-10772 GCA_964349125.1 uncultured Gammaproteobacteria bacterium | reverse complement strand
TACGGGCGCAACAGGTGAAATAGGCCCGACGGGAGCAACAGGTGGCACCGGATCCATAGGCCCAAGTGGCTCTACTGGTGCATCAGGACAAACGGGTCCGACGGGTTCTACGGGCGCAACAGGTGAAATAGGCCCGACGGGAGCAACAGGTGGCACCGGATCCGTAGGCCCAACGGGATCTACCGGCGCATCAGGACAAACGGGTCCGACAGGCACTACCGGCGCATCAGGACAAACGGGTCCGACAGGCGCTACAGGCTCTACAGGTATAGTAGGTCCGACTGGTTCCACGGGTTCAACTGGCGCTACTGGAGAGCAAGGCCCAACAGGTACAACAGGATCAACTGGCGCAACGGGAGCAAATGGACCCACAGGCTCAACAGGATCTACAGGAGCAAATGGACCCACAGGCTCAACAGGTGCAACAGGAGAAAATGGCCCAACAGGATCTACCGGTTCTACAGGCTCCACTGGTGTTCAGGGGCCAACCGGCTCTACAGGTACCACAGGCGCAACTGGTGTTACGGGTCCGACAGGATCCACAGGTGCCACCGGAGAAAACGGCCCGACAGGATCCACAGGTGCCACCGGAGAAAACGGCCCGACAGGAGCAACAGGTAGCTCAGGAGCAACAGGCGTCACAGGTCCGACAGGCTCTACGGGTGGCACAGGCGTCACGGGTCCGACAGGTTCTACGGGAGCCACAGGAGTACAAGGCCCAACAGGCTCTACAGGTGCAACCGGAGCCACAGGAGTACAAGGCCCAACAGGCTCTACAGGATCGACAGGAGCAACGGGAGAAAATGGCCCGACAGGGTCAACTGGCTCCACAGGTGTTACCGGTCCCACAGGTTCTACAGGCGCATCAGGGCAAACAGGCCCAACAGGTTCTACAGGATCCACTGGCTCCACAGGCGTGCAGGGTCCGACAGGTTCTACAGGATCCACTGGCTCCACAGGCGTGCAGGGTCCAACGGGCTCAACAGGATCAACAGGAGAAAACGGTCCAACAGGATCGACAGGAGCAACAGGTGAAAATGGTCCATCAGGATCAACCGGAGGTACTGGTATTACCGGTCCAACGGGCTCAACAGGAGCAACAGGAGAAAACGGTCCAACAGGCTCAACAGGATCAACAGGCTCCACGGGTGTACAGGGTCCAACAGGATCGACAGGATCAACAGGCTCCACGGGTGTACAGGGTCCAACAGGATCGACAGGATCAACAGGCTCCACGGGTGTACAGGGTCCAACAGGATCGACAGGTTCTACAGGAGAAAATGGTCCAACAGGATCCACAGGCGCTACCGGAGAAAACGGTCCGACAG
>CAYGFH010000002.1:0-9344 GCA_964349125.1 uncultured Gammaproteobacteria bacterium | reverse complement strand
GCTCAACAGGTTCCACAGGATCCACGGGTGTCCAGGGTCCGACTGGTTCCACAGGATCCACAGGCGCTACCGGAGAAAACGGTCCGACAGGCTCAACAGGTTCCACAGGATCCACGGGTGTCCAGGGTCCGACTGGTTCCACAGGCTCCACAGGCGCTACTGGTGTACAAGGACCGACAGGATCCACAGGTTCAACGGGATCTACAGGTGAGGTCGGCCCAACAGGATCAACAGGAACAACAGGAGCAGTCGGCCCGACAGGTTCCACAGGATCCACAGGCGTACAAGGTCCGACTGGTTCCACAGGCTCTACAGGAGCTACAGGTGTGCAAGGTCCAACAGGTTCAACCGGCTCAACAGGATCCACAGGTGCCAATGGCCCGACAGGTTCAACAGGAGGAACCGGTACCAATGGACCAACGGGCGGAACCGGTAGCAATGGACCCACAGGAGGGACGGGAACCAACGGACCTACAGGCGCAACCGGGAACGCTGGCCCAACGGGAGCAACTGGAGTACAGGGACCAACAGGTGCAACAGGGTTCAACGGTCCGACAGGGGCAACGGGACAGATCGGTCCAACAGGCTCCACAGGCTCATCCGGGTTCACCGGTCCAACAGGCTCCACAGGCTCCACAGGCTCAACGGGGGCAACGGGTGCGCAAGGGCCGACGGGAAGTACAGGTGCCACAGGTGCCAGTGGTGCAACAGGATTTACAGGACCGACCGGTTCTACGGGTGCTACAGGATCCACAGGATCTACAGGAGCAGCAGGGCCTACAGGCCAAACAGGGTCAACAGGATCCACAGGAGCAAATGGTCCGACAGGATCAACGGGTACCACAGGTGCCAATGGCCCGACGGGCCAGACGGGGTCAACAGGAGCCACAGGGGCAAACGGTCCGACGGGATCAACCGGCTCCACCGGCGCCACAGGCACAAATGGAGCATCAGGTCCAACTGGCGCCACGGGATCTACAGGCACCAACGGAGCATCAGGTCCAACCGGATCCACTGGTACAACGGGAGCAAATGGCCCAACCGGCTCCACCGGCGCCACAGGAGCAAATGGAGCATCAGGTCCAACTGGCGCCACGGGATCCACAGGCACCAATGGAGCATCAGGTCCAACTGGATCCACAGGCTCCACAGGTGCGACAGGTGATAATGGCCCGACCGGTCAAACAGGCTCGACAGGAGCCACAGGAGCCAATGGCCCGACAGGGACAACAGGAAGCACGGGATCCACCGGTTCCAACGGGCCAACAGGTCCGACCGGTGTTGCCGGACTTGCAGGATCAGATGGAGAGATTATCATGACCCAAACAAATAATGTCCTCCATCCGTATCCGGTCGTAGACCGATCTATTGCCCTGGGCAGCACTACCGGTGGTGGTCAATCAACCACAGCCACATCCAGTGCGCTTATATTCTTAAACGGTACCACGGGAAGCGCCAGTATCTCTTCATTATTAACACTGCGCGGCGGTGACAGTGTGATCGAAACAGAAACCATGAGCCAGCTTACTATTGGATCTGCAACAACAGGTCCGATTCTCCTGTCACCAAAAGGCACCACAGGATTGTACGTGAGTTCAAATGGATCTGTCGGTATCGGTAATATAACTCCTGATTATGCACTGGATGTGACCGGCTATATCAACGCATCCACAGGGCTCTGTATCGGCGACGACTGTAAGACCTCATGGGCTGCAGTCTCTGCAGCGTCCAGTGTCTGGCAGAGAAACGCAGGAGCGCTCTCTCCGACAAATATTACTGATGATGTCTTAATTGGCGGCACGGCGACCGCATCGGCAAAGATTAAGTTCGATGCACGATTTGGAAATGCATCATTCTCAGGCATTCTCGGAGCCGAAGGATTTGTAGGATCAGGGCTCACAGATTGTAATGGCGCCACACAAAAGTTGTTATGGGATGCAGCTACTTCCAAATTCTCATGTGGCACTAACATCGGTACCGTCAAATCATTTGCTGATACCACAACAGATACGATAGTAGATGGCGATACGACAAATTATTTTGATGGCACAGCACCAAACATTATTTTGTCTGACACAGCCGATCGTGTGTTGGTGCAGGTATCTGTCGATTTTGAAAACGGCGCAAACAACCAGGATTTGGGTGTGCAGATTAAGCGTGATTTGGATACGGGCTCCGGGAATGATAACGGGACAATCAGCTGTACAAATGATACGGTGGTTGGTCCCGGAGAAGTCACGGTTGGAGGATCTGATACTGGGGCAAATCCTGTCTTGTCATTCACATTCGTAGACAATCCCGCTACAGCGCAAAATATCCAATATACAGTCTGTTCCAGCGATCAGACCACAGGTACAAGCGGAAATGTCGGTTCCATAAACGTCACATTGTCAGAGGTAGGTGTGGCATCCGATTTGGCTGAGGTCTATGGTACCAACGATTTCTCAATTGGACAGGGAGATGTCGTTGCTGTCGATCCGACCATGATTGCAGGCGTCGTCAAGACCACTAAAGCATTCGATCAATCCGCATTTGGTGTGGTGTCCACCCGTCCATTCCAGGTCATCGGAGCTATTGATGATGCCGATGCGCTTTCGGGTGTCCCGATTGCGTTGTCAGGACGAGTGCCAGTTAAGGTGACCAATGAAAGCGGTCCGATCAATCCGGGAGACTTGCTTACCACCAGCGATGTACCAGGATTTGCCAAACGTATGGACAGAAGCGGTCCTGTCATCGGTATCGCTATGGCGCAGTTTGATCCGGCTGGCGGCAGCAAGGCAGATCCTATTGCCTGTCCGGCTGGTCTTCCGGATGGCGTTGAGTGTGCAAAAGTCCTTATGTTCGTCAAGCCATCGTACTACGATGCAGGCGTACGGATAAGCAATCTGGGAGATTTGGAAATCAATAGGACGGTTGCTGACGGGAAAAGATCATTCCAGGTTGCGAGCCGTGATTCCGGCGTTCCTGTTGTAGATATCGCCGCATTTTCAGGACTGAAGGTCGGGGAGATTGAAGCCGGATCAGTAAAAGCAGAAGAAGTGACCGCAGGCTCCGTCCGAGTCGTCAGTGACAGCGCTTCATATGGTCAATCAGTAAATATCGACAATGCCATCGAGGCCATTTCCCAGCTTCGCGCTGTCTCCTATATTGATCTACAGGGCCGTACGGGAGTCGGATTTATCGCACAGGAAGTCCGCGATATATTGCCGTCAATCGTCTCGGGCGAAGAAGGCCAGCTGGCGATCGACTACAATCAGATTCTCGCACTATTGACCCGTGCAGTGCAGCAGCAGCAGAGTCAGATAAACGATATCACCGCACGTCTTTCAGCGCTTACCGATTTTGTTCACAATCCATCTGCAACCACATCGGCAGGAGCCCCGCAGATCGTGCAAAACACGGTAGATTCGACACTATTTACCACTGGAACTATTTTGGGGACAGCCACCGATTCCGCATCGTTTGCCGCGACCGCCGGGAGTACATCCATCGTTGCCGATATGACAACGCCGGATCTGTCAGCAGGGACAAGCGTGCGCGTATCTACCGCATCGTCCGCACTTGCAGTAGAGAAGACGGACAGTGCATACGCTGCAGACAGTCTCGGTATCATCGCCACCGGTACAAACGGCAAAGCAACCGTCATCACACAGGGGAGCGTCTTGGCCCGCGTATCATCACAAAACGGCACCGTGAAGAAAGGCGACTACCTGACCACAGCAAATGAAGAAGGCGTGCTTATGAAACAAACACAGGCAGGCAACAGCATCGGTATTGCGCTTGAAGATTTTGATGAAACCACTGCCACAAGCGCAGCAACAGTAGAGGCGTCCGCATCAGCCACACTGGAAGATCGTCTTGCTGCTATTATTCGAAACGACAACGCACCAAAAGTAGCCAGCGTGCGTATGATGGTCCGTCCTGGATTTGCCATGCCGCCTGCGTCGTGTGACCTTTCCGATGTCTCTTGTCGCAGCGATTATTTTGCCCGTATGACCGATCCTGCAAGCATGTCTACCAATCCGTTTGACGGCTTTATATCCTCAGGATTTGTCCAGGATCTTGTGGTGTACGGGTCGCTGGTCGTATCTCAACTGCGACTGTCAGACAATGTAGGCACAGCATCTGTAGTATCCGGTACCTCATCAGTTACAGTCAGTAATCCTCGAGTGACAGACAAGAGTATTATTCAAGTCACATTCGAATCAAGCTTTGCACCTGCCACAGGATTCTACGTGACCAAAGATCCGGGTGTAGGATTTACGGTGACTCTCAACGGTCCGGTAGCCGGAGACGCGAGACTCAGCTGGTGGATAGTGGAAAACGGCGCTGCGTCTGTCATCGTACCACCGTCCTCACCGATTGCTACACCAACCCCGATCCAATCGGGGCAGACACCGTCAGTCGTAGAGTCACCAACGCCCGAAGCCACCGCATCAGCAACACCGGAAGGAGGCGAAACACCATAAAGAATGAGGGAAAGATACAGCCCCGCTTGATTCTTTGGGTCCGATTCTTTATTCTACAAGCACTCTATGAGAGCACAATTTACACCTATCAAAAAAGACACCGACATGGGTAGACCGGAAACAAAACCTCAATCCCAAAAGACGGTAAAACTATCCGTTCCATGGAACAAAAACACCGTGCTGACTATCGTTGGTGGTATCTGTATAGCAGCGCTCCTGGTTTTGTTGGGTGTCTGGATTGCGCGTAGGATGCCACAAGGGAGTGATGCGTATACAACACTACCCGGTCAGGCGGCTGCTGTGCCGGAATTGTCCGACAAACAGGTCAAGGAACTCGTCCAAACAGTCGGAAAGCATATTGTTCTACCGACAGAAACGCCCACCATCGTGCAAATCAGCAATGTTGACCAGCTCAAGGTTGATCAGCCGTTTTTCAGAAGCGCGCAAAATGGTGACCAGCTCCTTGTATATCCGTCCCGTGTCATTCTCTATCGTCCGTCCACAGACCAGATTGTTGACATCGCTCAGATTAGACCGAATATGCAACAGGGATTATCTCAGTCATCTCCATCAGCAAAATTACAATAATTATGGTCCCACCGGATCGGTGTGACACCCAAGGTTGTATGCAAAGCCTTCTGTGAATCAGGTTTTGAACAATCTTGTGCAATTTTTGCACAAGTATGAAATATTCGCTGAAACGGTACGTCATTCTCACTGTCATATCAGTCTGCGTCAGTTTTTTGCTGTATGGCAAATCGATACCCGGCGCATTTGTCTACGATGACAGCTTTTTTTCCGAACGCACCGATATGCGGCATCCAGGCATCTTGCTACATGCATTTGCGCAGCCGTTTAACCCATTAAATACAGATTCGGGAGGCAGGGGATATAGACCACTATGGGTCATCAGCCTTGCCTTTAATTATTTGCTTTTTGGCGACAGCCCCGAGTCGTTCCATGTGGTCAATATATTGCTCTATAGCGCCACCCTGGTGGTGCTGGTGTATATACTCGAACGGCTGTTGAATAACACTGTATTGGCGTACAGTATGGTGGCCATTTTTGCCATACTGCCGATCCACTCGGAAGTTGTTGCAAACATCAAAAGCCGGGATGAACTCCTGTCTCTGTTTCTGCTTTTGTGTTCGTATGTTCTCTTCATACGCGCCATGTATGCCAAAGCGCGGGATCCACAAATTCTGGGAAGCGCGCTCGTGTATGGATTGGCGCTACTCTCAAAAGAAAGTGTTATTCTTGGGCCTGTCATATTTTTTCTGATATATAGGCTGACCTATCCGTCAACGCTCTCCTATATGGGCAAACGTATGGTGCCATTTATAGTTGTACTGGCAGTCTATCTGGGACTTCGAGCCGCGGTGCTTGGGGAAAATGCATTGTTGCAGTTTGAGACGCCGTTTATACAAAATCCCTTAACAGGAGCATCTCTCTCTGTTCAGCTTTCCACAGCCATGAAGATAGCAGGGATCTATCTGGTAAAAACGGTCGTACCGTACAACCTGACAGCTTCATACGATTTTAATCATATACCCGTTATTTCTCACCCGTTGGCGAGCTTGGAGTCAGTCGTCGGTATGATCGGATTGATAGCGCTGTGTGTGGCGGCACTATTTGGCAAAGAAAAGACTGTTCGGATAGGCTCAATCTGGTTTTTAGTGTCCTATCTTATCGTATCAAAAATACTGATAAACAAAGGATCACTTATGGGCGAACGGTCTATCTATACACCATCAGTGGGCGTGTCAGTGCTGTATGGATATGGTCTGTATCTCTTGTGCCGTAAACGTATTGCATTTCTTCTCCCTGCGTTTGGGGTACTTGCCGTGGTCTATGCCAGTGTTATAATCCCCAGAAATCTTGTGTGGCGCACACCACAGGGATTTTTTGAGCAAATGGTCGTCGATTCCCCCAATAGCGTTGTTGCACACAAGGCACTGGCAAAAGGGTATTTTGATATGGGTAAACTCACGGATGCAAAAACACATGCCGAGCGTGCGTACCAGATATACGCCAAGGATGTCGAAGTATTGGTTCTCTTGGGAAAACTTGCATACATTGAAAAAGACTATCACGCGTGTGATACGTATACGAAAGCCGCAATTGCACAGGAAAAAAAGCGCCATGACGCAAACCATTTCCATCTGCTGTGCCTTGCCAAGCTTGGCCGATATCAAGAGGTGATTGATACGGCGTCACACCATCTCATGCGATCTCCTGACGACGTCAGCATACGGTTTGTCATGGCCGTTTCTCTCTACAAAATGGGAAAACGGGAAGATGCACTCAAAGCGAAATACAATTGGGCTCAAGGGTTGTCAGAGACCGAGAGAGAAAACGTCTTGCGAGAGTTTTAGCGTATATAGTACACTGGTGCTATGTGATGTTGATCATCTATGGCAAAATTGAAAAATGAATTAAAAAAAATAGAGCGTATTGAATCTGATCTGCTGGTAAAAGAGGGAGAGATACTTGATGCAGAGCAGATGGTACTTGCTAAAGAAAAAGAAATTGAAAAAAATGTTGTGTGGCTAAAAAAGGCAGACCAACAGCGTCGTCACATCGTAAAAAGACTTGCAAAGCATAAATTCTTGTTTTCCATGCTTGTTACGTTTGGTGTTGTCCTCATCTGGCGTGGTATGTGGGGCTTGTCAGATATATTGCCTGTTGTGAAAGATACAAGTATCTCTTTATTTCTTGGCTTTGGCATTTTATGGTTTCTTGAAAAGTATTCAGAAGGATAACTGTTATTTCTTCCCAGTGACCAATACGGTGTCCCGCAGCCCAGCAATCAGAAGCATGAGCGCATAGTTGGCGATTTTTCCGGCTTTAATCCAGAGCGGATCAGGGATCGCGCGACGCCGCCACGGAGTATAGCTGACAAATGTTGTGGCTACGTCTATGGAAAATCCCGCGCGGTGGGCGAGCTCTGCCACTTCATGAACTGTGTATTCACGGTTATGTCTGTGATAAATATTGGAACCCCTTCCATCTTGCTCGAGCACTTGTGACAGGGGATACGTGACGCTTTTCCCCAGAAGTAATTTTGCCCTGTTTATGGATCTGGCTATGTTTGGCGTAGTGATAAGCACATGCCCCCCGGGCGTCAAGACGCGATAAATCTCTTTTAATGTGTGGAGAGGCGCCTGTGGAAGGTGTTCGAGTACCTCTGTAAAAATGACAATATCGAAAAAGTTATCTTTGAATGGAAATTTGTCGGTTTCTATATTGCATGTTTTTATTTTAGCTCGTCGCAGCGGTTCATGTTGACTGGATATACCATACACATCCAAGCCCACCTTCTCCATCGCGGCTCCCAGGTGATAGGGAAAGCATCCCACATCAAGGACTTTCAGTTGCTCTCCTGCACGTTTGGGCTTCAACCGCTCATGGGTTGTGTCGGAGTTCTTCACGTCAGGATGTTTTGTTGCGTTGACGCTTTGATTCTCTGTGCCTTTGAGATCGTTATTGTCTGAAGTGTAGATACCATGACGCAGTGATGCGATAGCGGATACCCTGTCCAATATCTCCTCATACCTCGTTTGGTGTGTCCAGAAATAGGCGCGTTCTGTTGGTGATGATATCGTAGATTCAATAGAAGAAATGAGCTCTCTAGTTTGCATATTTTGAGTATATCATGATACAGAAACGCCACATTGACCTCGGTAGTGTAACTATATATTGTGTATGTAACATACTATGCCATATTATAGCCCCTCATGGTCGATATAATAAATTCAAATACTGCTGATGATATTACTCCTGTCTCACGATCAGGAGATGTGGCGTTTCATACTGAAGGTATCTCAACGCAGAGTCCTCGTGATTCGATAAAAAGCACCTCAGATGAGTCTCTTATAGTTTCCGGAGACGGATCGAGCCGCTTTGGATACTCTCCAAAAGTATCGTCAAGTAGGTTTAAAAATATGGGTATGGGCATCGTATTCCTTATGCTGCTTATTGCCTTGCCTGTAGGCGTCTACTTTGTCTCGCAACGGCAATCACTCAACGATATACGCAATAGAGCAGCCACGTATCCTCCTCCATCTTCATGTGGCGGTGTTTCCACACCTTCACTGGGATGTGTGGGCGGATCTTGGTTCTGTAATTCCAACGGCAGTTGGGGGTGCGATATGGGAGGCACTATTACTGGTGCTTGTCCAAATCCATACCTCACAGGAGGTGGAGACCCTTGTATGAAAAATGGAGTCCATGTGTCGTGTTCACAGGTTGGCATGATCAGGTGCTATTGCGGCGGTCCGGCTAAAGATAAACCGGGTGCTGTATGGGTGGCAGGTTCATCGGCTGGTGGAGCGACGTGTGATGATATGTGTGGTGGTGTCGGCTATAACTGCGGAAGTTCCTGTCAAAAACATGAAGAGCCTGCAATCACGACAACATCATCCACAAACACTCCTACGCAAACACGTACCCCTACGCATACACCCACAAGTACGATTAGTACCACCCCGACACGCACTCCAACTCACACGCCAACCGGGACACTCAGCGTCACTCCAACTCACACGCCAACCGGGACACTCAGCGTCACCCCAACTCACACGCCAACCGGGACACTCAGCGTCACCCCAACTCATACGCCGACGGCTACACCCACAGTCGCAGTGGGATGTAATGAAGTCTGTACGATAAACACAGATTGTCCCTCTGGCATGGTGTGTGCAGACAGCCTCTGTAGAAATCCGCAATGCACAGAGCAAGCATCGTGTCAGTGTGCTTCAAACACGCCTACCGATACACCAACTCCCACAATTGCCACCACACCTATTGCATATGTCGGATGCAACAGCGCCTGTACGGTAAACACAGATTGTTCATCCGGACTTGTGTGTATAG
>CAYGFH010000001.1:0-840518 GCA_964349125.1 uncultured Gammaproteobacteria bacterium | reverse complement strand
CTGCGGTATCCTGGTTGATGATTTCAAATGTAGTCGGTGTGGCGACATTGGCAAGAGTCACGGTAATGTTGCGCCCGTCGGTGGTGGTGATGGTGTTTCCTGTATTATATGACGCCTGCAAACTCGATGCTGGTCCTGTCGCTCCCGTTGGGCCTGTGACTCCTGTCGCTCCCGAGCTACCTGTTGGACCTGTTTGCCCAACAGAACCAGTTGCTCCTGTTGCTCCCGTCGGGCCCGTTTGTCCCTGTATACCGGTTGCACCCGTGGCTCCCGTTGGGCCTGTGACACCGGAGGCTCCAGTAGATCCTGTCGGGCCAGTCACTCCGGTAGCTCCTGTTCTTCCCGTCGGACCAAATGCACCTGTTGCTCCTGTTGCCCCCGTTGGGCCTGTTACTGCTGCACCCTGATTTCCTGTTGCTCCCGTTCCTCCCGTTGGGCCATTTGCGCCGACTGCACCTGTTGAGCCAGTGGATCCTGTTGCGCCATTTACCCCGGCCGCACCACTTGCACCTGTTGCACCCGTTGGGCCTGTCACACCAATTGCCCCGGTAGCACCCGTCGAGCCGGTACTTCCTGTTGATCCCGTTGGGCCGGTTGATCCAACAGCACCTGTTGATCCCGTACTTCCCGTCGGTCCCACAGCTCCTGTTGCTCCGGTACCTCCCGTTGCCCCCGTAGGGCCTGTTGTTCCCACAGTCCCTGTTGCGCCCGTTGGACCGGTCGAACCAAAGGATACCCCACCACTTGATCCAACACCACCAAGCAGTGTCACGGTGACATAATCAACCGTCGCATTGTCGCTCCCTGCTTGGGAACAAATAAAGTACTCTGGAACATCATCTGCAGTGAATGTGCCGGTATCCACCGTTGTCATACTCGCAACCCATTGAAAGCCCGACGCGGTGAGCCATGTACCGTAAAACTTCTGTCCGATTGCAACATTGTCAGCGCCGCTGCATGCAGGGGCAGTTCCCGCTTTATTACGATAGAGTTGAAATTGCGGTGCCTGATCCGCGGCATCATTACTCACTCCGCCGACGCTGATGGCAACCATAACAGTTGAGCTCGATGACGGAACGGTGATACTCGGAAACGTATCATCCCACACTACTGCAGGCGTTGCGAAAGACACCGGATTTATAGCCCCTAGCGTATTGTCAGTGAACGTAAATGTCGCAGGCGCGACATTTGTGATAACACCCGTACAATCCTTCCACGCACCATTTTCATAGCATCGAAATCTATTATCAGCCTCATTGTAATACATCGCTCCATTCGTTCCCGCAGGATCTGAGGTACTCGACTTATTATCGAGAATCAACAGGTTTGGGGTTGTGGTTGTATTCGCGTTCCCAATTTTCACATTGCCTGTTCCATTTGGATCTATATAGAGTGTCTCATTTGTATCTTGCGTTGAAATTGTCGGATTTGTGCTGTTATACCCGAGAGTAAGTGAGCCCGAATCTATCCTACCTGCGTTTGTACCACCTGCATTCAAGACGATCAGGGCAGAAGCAGTTGTTGTTGTTTCCTGTCCCCCACCCGCGTTATTTCCTAACAATATGGAACGGTCAACAACGGGATACGGCAAAATTGCGTCACTCGCAACAGTGAACATTGATACTGCATTTGCACCTGACGCACCCGTTGGACCTGTGACCCCTTGTGTTCCAGTTGCACCTGTTGAGCCTGTCGGGCCGGTTGCGCCAATGGCACCTGTCGATCCGGTGGCGCCAGTTGGACCTGTTACCCCTTGTATTCCCGTTGCGCCTGTCGCGCCGGTAGGTCCAGTAACTGCGGCACCCTGATTTCCTGTCGCACCTGTTCCGCCGGTTGGACCCACAGATCCTGTAGCTCCTGAGCTACCCGTTGGACCTGTCTGTCCAATCAATCCGGAAGCTCCTGTTGAGCCCGTAGGTCCCGTAATTCCTTGATTTCCCGTGCTTCCGGTTGCTCCTGTCGGACCGGTCACACCAACGTCACCCGTTGTTCCTGTTGAGCCTGTTGGACCGGTTGCACCTATTGCTCCAGTAGAACCTGTGTTGCCTGTGGCACCGATACTGCCTGTTGAACCTGTAGCCCCTGTAGGTCCGGTTATCCCCAAAGCACCAGTGCTTCCCGTTGATCCGGTTGGTCCTGTCATTCCTGCTGATCCTGTGGCGCCCGTTGCCCCTGTTGGACCTGTCTGTCCAATGGATCCGGAGGCACCTGTAGAGCCTGTAGGACCGGTTGTTCCCTGAGCTCCTGTTGCACCGGTATTGCCTGTAGGCCCTGTCATTCCTGCTGATCCTGTGGCGCCCGTTGATCCTGTGGGACCTGATTCGCCAATGGAACCGGTTGAACCGGTAGATCCTGTCGGTCCAGTTATCCCTGTGGCGCCCGTTGATCCTGTGGGACCTTGAATTCCTGTCGCCCCGGTTGCACCTGTTGGACCATTTCCACCTGTTTGAGAGGCCGACCAGCTTGTACCATTGCAGAAGTAAAACGAATTATCTGTGCCATCGAAATATATTTGGCCTGCTTTTTCGGGTGTACATGCACCAACTGACCCTGCAAGATTTGGCGCGAGAGACAATGTTCCGGAAAATGTTGCATTTCCCAACACATCAAGCATTTCAGCTGGATTAGTCTTCCCTATTCCGACCTTTCCCGTTCCATTGGGGACAATCGAAAAATCTTCGTTTGTTTCTGTTGTTATGTCTGTTGTGGCACCGGAGAAAACAAGACCACTTGAACCAATGGTTTTGTTTGTTATTATCTCCACGCCACCTAATGTCGCAAGTGTACCTGTCGTTGGCAATGTTACATTCGTGCTTCCGGTAGTTGTTAATTCCAGTGGGAATGCTCCGCTCGTGGTAAAACTGTCTGCAAATGAAATCGTTTTTCCATTCTGGATGGTTAAAGTGCCGGTTGTGTCTGTGACTGTTAATCCACCGACAGTTCTTGCATTAAACGCGTACGGTACAGCAGAAAATTGTATTCTCGGATCCATCTCTGATACCTCGGTATGGAATTGAATGGATAGGTAAATATTGTCCGTATTGAAGTCAATGCTTCCCGGAAGCGTGGTCAGACTTCCCAACGACACTCTAAAAATTCCATTTGTAACCTGAACCTTACTTCCCCCGTCATAATCTTCCGTCCAAATCGGAGATCCACCCGTATTGGCCGTATAAATTCGGAATTGCAACCTGTATAAACCATCCGCAACGTTTGTCCCATCACTATTTACGACTTTACCCTGAAAATTAATCTGATTATTAATCCCTGTAGCCGCGTGGACAATTGCTATCTTTGACACGACAAGCACGGAAACGATAAGCGAGAGGAATATAACGATAACGCCAGGCAGTCGTATATGCATATACTATATTAATTAACGTGCATACGGCTGATATGGTCAATCGTGCCTGATATTTACATACTCTTGTATACTATTGTATATTATTGTATACTCGGATTGTCCTAAACAAAATATTGTTTTTAGGCAAACAATCCAAATAATGCGTCTATACAAATATTCAGGTTGTCATCTACTTTACAAGTAGACATATGGAAGACCTACTCACAGTCAAACAAGTTGCGTTTGTTCTAAAGGTTCACCCGTTGACCATACGGCGATACATAAAAGAAAAAAAATTAAATGCGGTAAAGATCGCAGGAGCGGTTCGGGTGAAGGAAGAGGACTTGAACGGATTCCAAAAGGTATATAGCGCAGAGTCAAAGCGCCAAACGCACACACACAAAGAAGATGAGCACCAATTTTCGCTGAGTGATCCATTCTGGAAGCTGGAAGGTGTGGGAATGAGTATCAGTATTCCAACTAGGTAATCCTATGGGTAGCAAGAAAGTATATATTACACAATCGGCAATGTACGCGTTCATAGACCGTTCAGATAGCAAACACCAGATGGCCGGGGCATATTTTCGATTTTTTGCGCAGGAAGGATACCATCTCTACACGTCACCTTCCACAATCATGTCTACCTATGAACGTATCGCGACGCACATGAGCCATTCCATCGCCCGTGAGTTCCTTCAAACTATCTTCACAAGCACTATAGATATCATGTATGTTGATGAACCGCTCATGAAGTCAGCAGCAAAGCTTGTTATAACGACCACAAGTGCACATTTAACACTTGAACAGGCCATAACAAACATAGTCTGTGACAGATCTCAAACTCCCATAATCTGTACGTTCGAATACTTCCCCTTCCTCTTCGGCACCAGAGCGTTCACACTCCCATACTAATACCTCTCAGACTTCACCCATGTGTGTTCATTTCTTCCGAATTGGGTATGACATATACATTTGCCACATCGCAGTAATTTATAGTATTGAATGTCGCAAATGTATATGATACTGTGATGAATACACATGCGTATGAAAAATATTTTTGGATTCTCAATTACGTGCAGTCTGTTCGTATCGTTTTTTTTGATTACTTCAACGAAAGTCATTGCCGGACCAACAAGCACGAACTTTGAACTGACTCAGTATGACTTCGGTTCAGGAGGTATTGACTCAGGCAGCTCGGACAATTTCTCTCTGTTTGGTTATGTAGGAGGATTGGAATTTGGAAATCCTGCATCAACAAATTATTCAGTAAACGGCGGACTTATAGAAACGTTACAGGCAAATACCCCTCCAGCTCCCATATTCACTAACCCGGCAATAAATTACGATAGATTAAAATTTATTATCACAAATGGTGCCGGACCTGCAGATGCACTGTACGCTATCGCTATTTCAGATGACGACTTTACAACGACACGGTTTGTTCAGGACGACAACACGATAGACATAACTCTTGGACAGGAAGATTGGCAAACATATGGCAACTGGGGCGGCGCGACAGGTGAGTTTGTCAGAGGATTAAAACAAAATACAACATATAAAATAAAGGTCAAGAGTAAATGGGGCAACTTTACTGAATCTCGATTTGGACCGACATCAAGCGCCACAACATCTGTCCCTTCATTAACGTTTGGTATCTCCTCCGAAACACTCACATTTAACACATTGGACTCTTCAAATTCTTATACCGACAGCAGTAAAACTACGACACTTACAACTTCCACAAATGCATACAACGGGTATACAGTGTATGGCCGCGAAACTGGCCCACTCACGTTTGAATCCAATACTATCGTCGATTACGCAGGGACAAACGGATCACCCACAGCATGGACTGGTACTGGGTTCGGATACACCACCAACGATACGTCACTCGCCGGGGGCGCAGCCGATAGGTTTACGCTTGGCGGACCGAAGTATGCTGGGTTTTCAACAGCAACTCCCGGTGACCCCGTCGCGGATCACACAGATATTGTAGAAAACAATCCGGTTGTCAACGAACAATTCAATATTTCATATCGCGTCACAGGAGACGCCACCACACCGGCAGGAGCATACACCAACACCGTTATCTACGTTGTTGTTCCCATATATTAAATAGTGAAAACTATATGAAAATAATACTAAATACATCATTTTTTATCATGTTGCTGGCGAGCCTACTTCTCAGGCCGATCTCTCTTGTGCAGGCTTCCGGGCTTAATTTTATTTCCTCATCACTTCGCGTGTCACCCGTCATATTAAAAATACAACTGCAACCTGGTGCAAAGCATCTCTACCCTATCTCTATTGAGAACCTTACAGACGCACCTATGCCGTTACGCGCAACAATAGAGGGATTTGACTCATCCGATGAGATATCCGGGTTCACACCTGATCCGACTATTGAGATTTCGCCGCTTGCCCGATGGATTACCATTGAGGAGCCTGATGTCATTATTCCAGCCCGTCAATCACACGAATTCTTCGTCAAAATTGCTATTCCCTCCACTGTCCCTATAGGAGGGTATTATGCGATCATATACTTTACGCCTCTCTACCCCAACGGAACAATAGGGTCAAAAATAGGAGTCGTCACGCTTGCAAACATAGGCATACAGGAATCTCAGAAGAACAAGGCTGTAATATCCCAGTTTCAATTTGAAAAACTGATATACGAACATGGGCCTATTACTAGCACTGTGCGAATAACGAATAATTCACTTCATTATTTTTCAACGAAACCAACGCTCACAATAACTCCGTTGTGGGGACAATCAGATGCAGCAGAACTGGATGAGAAAACAATATTACCTGGTAAATCCAGATCCTGGAAGACCGTATTTACAATACAAAACAGCAAATGGGGCATTTATAAGGCAACAATAAAATCTCGAATAGAAAATGGCGAAACTATTACTAAAACTACACTCCTCGTTATCTTCCCATATAGAATATTTATTTCCTCTCTTCTATTCATAGGTATGGCACTTTGGATAATCCGTAAACGCCGAAATATATACAAGGCATTCAAGCTATTAATATCATCAAATTCTTCTATAGAAGAACGTATATCCAACAGCGCCCCTGTTGAAGATTTGAGTGCAGTGCAAATAGCACCAGAGAACCGAGCGGTGTCATCTGTTGAGGGTTTGTCTCGTGTGACCCCCCAACAGATTATAGATACGTTGAAATCTCAGAATGGCTCGGTGATAAAGACGGCCACTCTATTGGGCATACATCGATCCACAATTTATAGATGGAGAGACAGGGCAGTATCTTTACCTGAATACGCAACACTAACACGTAAATCAACCCGCCCACACCACACCAGAACGTCATCTGTATCCATGGAGACCATTCGACACATACGTATGCTCTATTCAAAAAAGAATCTAACGACAAAGCAAATAAAAGAACAGTTACAGCTTTCTGTCTCAGATAGAACAATACTTCGGATCATTCATAAATATAATAAAGACGCATAGCATTGTTGCAAAAGTTTCTGACTACCTTCCCTGCGAGTTAGTGTATAGATATAATCTATACACTAACTGCTGCACATAATGTGCGGTATATGTGTTAGATTTTTTTTACACATATCAGAATTCTAATATGAGTGCTTATTATTTTAACCAAAAATTGTGTTGTTACTCAGTTTGTCTCGAGAAATTATTCCCGCAAAGACAGCTGTGAATTCAAGCGTAAAGTGGCATATTACTCATCCACGGTAATGCGAAGTGTTGACTGAGGAAGCAGCTTATTAGACACAGTGAACGACCCTACCTGCCCGGATGTGAACTGGAATTGTTCACCTTCGGCATATCCGCGTGTCGTCATAACGCCAGGCATGTCTGATACCAACCACATGAGCGATGTGTTACTCCTGTTAGTAATAACCACATAGTTTCCTTTCCGCACTCGTACAGTCCTAGGCTCAAATCGATTACCGGTGTACACAACAGACGTGATGAACTGATCGGCAGACACATCACCGAGTACCGTTTGTGACGTGGATTTATTGGATATAAAATGTATTCTTTTGAGAATGCTTTGACTGCTGTCATAAGCCAAATCATGAAACACATATCCGATTGCGATGCCAAAGAGTATATAGAGCGCACGTTGCGGCATATTCATACTGAAAACGAAGATATATTAATAAGTCGGCGTCGCGACTAAAACGACTGTGCCAGTGTAGGCTCCTGCCGGCTGCAATCCATTCACCTCGGCTTGCCATCCTATCCGCGTAACTTCAGAAGAGCCGATACCTGTCGCACTATACGCCACTTCAAGCGGCGATGTGGTTGTACCTGACCATTTATTACCTCCTGAACTCGTAAACCGATCGGCTGTCCCGGTACCAAGCGTTGCATCGTTTGTCGTGTATCCAAAAAATCCAGTGTTTACGCTCGCACTAGAACCCGCTGGTGACGACCAAGTTGTGGGTGTTGCGTTCGTACCACTGAATTTATCTATATTATTCGTACTGTCAACAAGTGGCGGATCTGCAGCCGCTTTGACCGTGACAGTGTATCCATTCGCTGCATTTGTCGTGACTGTAAGATCATGAGAAGCTATTTTAGGTGTTGCAGATGACAGTGTTCCAAATGGAATAGTGTTTGCGGTGGTACTTGTCACGTCGATTGTCGCCCCGTTGACCAATCCTGTTGTCACCGCAGCAACAGAAAACGTAAACGTTGATGCTACCGATGCGGTAACGGCTATAGATGTTGTGGTTAAAATGGCAAATGCGACAGACGCTGAATCAATCACCGTTGACCCGGTGTCAGAATATGTTGTCACGCGGGCAAAAAAGGTAGAATCTGTCGTCGTAGGATTTGTAATACCTGTATAGGATACAGTTACGGCCTGTGTGGCTTGTGATGCGGGAGTCGTGATCACCGTTGATAGTGTTCCGTTTCCTGTGAAATCATCAGTTCTCCCTGTTCCTGCAACGTTATCACTCGCTCTTGTTGCTCCTGTCGTATCTATCCCGGTCGGTGTCGAACATGCTCCTGATGCCGTGGTACAAAACACAACATTCAGTTGTTTTATGGATGTAGTTACTGACGTAGTGAATGCAAAATCATAGGTCGTGGAGGCATTCCCTGCCCGTGAATCCGAAATAGTTACCTTCGCTGGAGTCAATGTGCCTGCTTGAACTTTCGTGGATAGCTGAGCGAATAAGGGTACGCTCACAAGCAACACAATAAGCACACCAATAGCGCTTACTTTCTTAGTATGGTGGATTTTTTTATGAATAGTTTTGGCAGAATACTTCATACTGATTGATTATCCCACGAGTGCCTTGAGTGCTTTTTTCAACCGGCGTCTCATCATATACAATACACCAAGAACGATACCCAATACCACTGCAATCCGCAGTGGGAATGCAAAAAAGGTAGAGGTAATCGTCAGAGATTCATTTTTACTTCCATATGTTAACACTGCCTGAGCTGTATACGGCCCGAATAGCCATGTTTTATCGAGAGTAACTGTTTGAGAGCGGGATGCTCCTGGAAATACATTTTCCCCTTTAAACAGCACGTCCGCAGCAGTTTTTCCGAACATATTTCGGACATTAATTAGTCCGTTTGGCCTGACATGTACGTTTCCAGTATTGGAGAACTTTACGGTCATAGGCACCGGGCCAAATTCGACAAACGATGGCATAGTAAACGCATCAGCGGTTAACACCTCTGAAACTGGTCCGGAAATACGAAGTAAAAACAATGAGGCGACTTCCTGCGATACAGCAGCAGTGCCAGCCCCTGCCTGCCCTCCTCCGGCAGAAAAAACAAATGATCCATATCGCCCGCCGGCAAGACCGACAGGAACAGATGCAGTTGCCACAATCTCTTTTGTTTCTCCAGACTTTAATGTAAATGCCGGCTGATCAATGATAGTCCAGGAAGAAATTGCATACGGCCCTTTTTCTATAAGTGCTACCTGTCCGCCCTCCCCTGACGCAGTAAAATCCTCTATTCGTGCGAGTATAGAGAGCGATTCTCCGCTACGATTGCGGATCTTTGCCTTTATCTTTACTGTTTGACCGGGATCAACTTTTATTTCCTGGCTGGGAGGGGAAATTTCCAATGTTTGCGAACTTGCCGCATTCTGTGCGATCCCCAAACGGACAACGAAAAATCCTCCGGACACCAGCAACAGTAAAAAAGTCAGGAGATTACGATACGTATACACAAAGTGTTTCATAAAGATCAATACGTTGGTGTTGCCACCAACACGACAGTGCCTGTATATGCACCGGCTGGCTGGAGTCCGTTTACTTCAGCTTGCCATCCGACACGAGTTACTTCCGCAGACGATACCCCTACGGCACTATATGCCACTTCAAGCGGTGACGTTGTTGTCCCGGCCCATTTATTGCCTCCGGAGCCCGTAAATCGGGTTGCTGTTCCGGTCCCAAGTGATGCATCGTTCGTCGTGTATCCGAAAAACCCTGTGTTTACATTCGCCGATGATCCGGCCGGTGACGACCAGGTCGTTGGAGTGTCATTAGTACCGCTAAACTTATCAATATTATTAGAGGCATCAACAAGCGGTGGATCTGCTAACGCTTTTACGGTAATAGTGTATCCCCCTAATGCGTTTGATACCACAGAGAGATCATGAGCTGCTACTTTCGGCACTCCTGACGAGAGCGTGCCGAATGGAATGGTGTTTGCAGTAGAAGTTGTTATATCAATCGATGCACCATTCACGCTTCCTGAATTGGCTGCCGCAACCGAAAACGTAAATGTGGAATCAACAGAGGCACTTACAGCGATTGACGTACTTGTGAGAATAGCAAACGCGACGGAAGCCGTATCAATCACCGTTGACCCGGTGTCAGAGTATGTGGTTATGCGTGCAAAAAATGTAGTGTTGGTGGTCGTCGGATTGGTTATCCCTGTGTAGGATACAGTTACGGCCTGTGTGGCTTGTGATGCGGGAGTCGTGATCACCGTTGATAGTGTTCCGTTTCCTGTGAAATCATCAGTTCTCCCTGTTCCTGCAACGTTATCACTCGCTCTTGTTGCTCCTGTCGTATCTATCCCGGTCGGTGTCGAACATGCTCCTGATGCCGTGGTACAAAACACAACATTCAGTTGTTTTATGGATGTAGTTACTGACGTAGTGAATGCAAAATCATAGGTCGTGGAGGCATTCCCTGCCCGTGAATCCGAAATAGTTACCTTCGCTGGAGTCAATGTGCCTGCTTGAACAATCGAAGAAAACGGAAACATACTCAAAGAACATACAGCAATAATGAGTATGTACGCTAAAAATCGGTATGAGTCTCGCTTCATAAAAAAATAAGCCCTGTATGATAAGTGCTGTATATCTTCTAGTTAATGGTATTTATGCACACTTGTCAAGGACAAAGGGAGCATCAGTCAGTGATCTCATAGATCGTTAACTCACCGATTGTGAACGCAGGTCTGCCCATATCTTCAAGCTTTGTGATATTGAGTTGAGTAAATTTTTCACGTTCCATCCCTCCGACCACTATGTATTTAACCCCATACTTCTGAAGAATTTCCCGTGTTTCCTCATAACTATCAGACTCGTAAATAACACGCACTTCCTCCCGCCGAGGAGCAACGACATCGTAAGAACCACGCCACAACCATTCATGTACAGGCCAACCGATCACAGTCGGTACGCCTGTAAATGCACTATACCGTGCATGATCGGTGTAGCTATCCCCATCTGCCTCTACAATAACTGGGAGTGAATCTGCGGTGGGAATCTCCATACTCAATTGACCTTTAAGCCATAAAATCCCTGCATAATCATCAGGATACTGCTCCGCAATCCACTGAATTCCATCGAGGCCTTTATAGGTCAGCAAACTGTTAAAGTATGAACGAACGCTGAATATCGGGTAAATAGACACAAGAAATAATTGAGGGAGTAACAGTAATAAGAATACCCATAGGACATATCTATTCTTACGTGTGAGTTTCTCTCGTATCGCGTTCACCGCATACATGATCGAGTATCCTGAAATAATTGAAAACATGATAAATGCCTGATACCCCAGCTTAAACATGGTGTTACTTCTGAAGTGTTGGGGATAAATATCCTTGAAGTAAAAAATCTCAGGAAAAATGATAAGGGCAATGGAAATAACGAAAAACACTGCAAATACCAGTACCAATGTGTGAGGTTTTTCCTCTGCTTTCTTTTGCATATGATGCTTGGCATACCATGCAAATAAGAATATGCCTGAATAGATGAAAAATCCCCACAGTAACCACATCATCCAGACAGGAGATCGCTGACACTTTTCAATTTCTTCAAAAAGGAGGGGGCCTATTTTTTGATTCGCCAAAAACGCGGGCGGACAATTGAGCGCAATACCTGAGACAAACGAAGAAAATTTACTCATAAAGGGAATACTTCCCAGCACTGCCGCAATACATACAGATCCTGCAGTCAACACAATATACTTCCAGTGTTTGCCAAATGCGCGTATATATTTCCAGTGGAATACGCTATACAGAACGAGGAATAACCCTAAATAAATCGGCCCATCGAGAGCATTTGTCATCAGAAGGATAGATACGAGCAGCCCATACAACACATACCGGAGGCTCTGTGCATCAGATCTCTGCGTGTTGAGTGATTTTCCATCAGATAAAAATAGTGCCAAAAGCAACGCGATTGCAAGAAGCACGAATGGTATGCTCATGACATGCCCATGCACATCGGATACAACAAACGAGTAGCTTGGAAATTCATGAATTGTATAGGGTATGAATCTCGTGGCATTCGCATACCAGTACCGCTCCAATCCCTCCGGCAATTTTCCTATAAATTCTCCGGGAGTCCACAGCAAATGCCAAAATGGTTGTACGTTTTCACCTGTATACCCTTTGGTAAACGCATAAATGGTTTGCATGTTTCCCCCGAGAGATACGAGGAATGCTATGAGGATAGCGCCAGCAATCACCATGCCAATGCGAAGCTTTGGCATCCCCCACTGCAGAATATGTACACCGATACTAAAGCTCTGTGTGACGCATAGCGCAAACAGTGTAGCGAGCATAAGATTAAACGTGTAGATGAGTGAAATATTGGAAAATTTTGTCAATACCGCAACAACCGTATGACCGAAGTAATAGTAATTTATCGGATATCCTGCATACCACATATCCGGCGCCGGGAAATATCTGCTGTTGAGAATTGTTTGCATGAATCCAAAATCCATAAATTTTTCCAGTCCATGGATCGAGGGCTCATGCCCTTTTACCCACGACCAAAAAAGTAGCAGCCCGAAAAAAAAGAGTTCTTCAAGTATCAGAATCATCACCAAGCGCATTTTTTGGGGAGCATGGTGCATGAATGCTTTTGGATATTTCAACAATGTACCCATCCGCGTATCCCTTCTCCCCTCCACTTCCCTACTTGTAAACACATGCACGAGTAATCCAAAGAAAAATACAGTAATCATCGCCAATACTATTGATTCGAAGGTGAACGGCAATACTCGCGCCATTGCTGCGATGTACACAATATATGTGACAAAAGCCATACCAACGGCCTTGGTAAACATATATCCGCGGTCATACCATGAGGAAAACAGTTTTTTTGTGAGCGGAAAGGACACTGAACCAATGAGAAATAAAGCCACCCACCATTTGACAACTATCCAAAAATCAGTTCCCATGAAATGATTATACCGAACGCTGATCAATTATCCAGTAGAATAATTAGTATTTCATATGCGAAAGAATCTAGTGTATCTATTTCTTATCTTTGTTCTCCTGTCAATTACGATTGCCCAAATACTCACAAGATCGGTAAATTTGTTTGGGCTATTCTCCTGGCTCATCGCACTAAGTCTCACCATTTCATATTTTTGGAACCAAAAATCAATCGAGCCACTTTTTCCGTTAGATAAAAGAGATGTGGGAATTGTACTTATGTTTTCGGGACTTATCATCATGATCCCATTGTTTGTAAATTCATTACCTGACCATTATCACCGAGATGAATTTGTTCTTGCACATGCCTCTGTCACACTACCAGCGATGCAACACATTGATTGGTTTAATGGCTACCCAACAAGCTCTATAGCAGCATATCCTATCCCATATTTTCTTATTCAAAAACAGATATTATCACTATTATCTACGTCACTGTTATCCGTTCGATTTTCAACTGCTTGGTATAATATCGCCATAGTATTCTATCTTTATATACTTTCTAAACGGCTCATATCCTCAAATTTTGCAGCTATCGCATCACTTATTTTTATTTTTTCCTCAAGCAATTTTTACATGTCAACATTAAATATGCATGTTGCCAGCAGTGCACTCTGTGTCATTGCGTTTTTGTATCATTTTATCCACAGGAACAATGCACACCATGCGCATGCAATTCTAGCTGGCGTCTATTTAGGATTATCTTTCCTCTTTTATACCGCTTCCTATATCACGCTTCCGCTAAGCATTTTGTTCATTTTTTACCAGTATGTAATTAACAAATCACAAATCCACATATATTCACTTAAAATCTTATACACGGTGTTTGCGATTATTTTACTTCCATTTATTATTCACAATATATTTGTGTTTCCATATTTTTATGATCGAATCAGCACTGTAAGCACATTTACAAGCAGTCAAGGCATATACCAACAAGGGGCAGAGAATATCCTCTCACCTAGTACAGCTCTTGGTGTACAAATATCACAATCATTACTTGCGTTGTTCCTCCCAGGCATTGGCGGAACAGATGGATATTATTTTGGAAAACAAGCCTTGATGGAACCTTATACTTTTATTCTCTTTATGTTAGGGTTTTGGATATTAGTTAAATATTGTAAAAAAAAGGTACCCTTTGTATACATTTTGTTTACCATAAGCGCTGTCATAATAGGATATTCTTTAACTGTTCAACCCCCCGCATTCCATCGGTTAGCTGTCATGTTTCCTCTCCTAGCTTTCACAATTACGCTCGGGCTTTTTGCGCTCTCCAAAGCTCTATCATTTAATCGAATATGGATAAAACGATTAGTCATTGGTATTGGATTTATGGTATTCATAATTAATAACAACTATCATCTTAATAAAATGATATTAAACGATCTTCAAGACTATCCCTATAGCACAAAGCTAGCCAATCGAATTCAAGAAGTCATACCCAAACATACTGAAGTGCTTATAGGAGCGTATCCAATTTTTCATTTAGGAAAAGAGCTATTCTTTCGCACAAATAATCAATACATATTTACTACTATCGAAAAATCACAACTATTTGATAAGTATCAAGGTCAGCCCTTTTTACTAATAAACCCCAGCAAAGAAGAAATTGTAACCATTAGAGAGGCACTTCCAACATTTACATACGAATATTTTGATAACGAGACTGGTGAAACGTTAGGATTTTTTTATGAAAACAGTTCATTACCAGACGATGCTATAATAACCCAATGAAAATCGCAATCATTGGCGGGGGCATTACAGGGCTAACCGCTGCGTACACCCTGACCAAATCCGGACATACAGTGACCGTGTTTGAACGAGAATCGTATCTCGGAGGACTTGCATACGGATTCAGGCAGAAGGATTGGCAGTGGCACTTGGAAGGCGCATATCATCATATGTTTACCAATGATGTGGCGATCCTCTCACTGGCTCATGAATTGGGCATCGGCGACAAACTTATAACAAAACGTCCAAACACATCAAATTACTGGCGTGGCGAGTTTCATCAATTTGATAGTCCCATGCACTTATTAAAATTCAATGGCCTTTCTATTTCTGATAAACTTCGTACTGGCTTAATCGTGGCGTTTTGCAAACTATATCCATTTTGGCAAACACTTGAAGGGATTACTGCAAAAGAATTTTTTATCCGCTGGGGTGGACTAAGGGCATGGGAGACAATTTGGGAGCCACTGATGGCTGGTAAGTTCGGCGATTTAGATAACGCAATCGCTGCGTCTTGGCTCTGGGCACGTATTCACAAACGGACGCCCTCACTTGTGTATTTTGATGGTGGATTCCAGACATTCGTTGATGCGATTGTCTCGGAAATTAAAAAACGGGGTGGAATAATTAAAACTGGTACCACAGTAACGTCAATCGATACAAGATTCGACAGAACACTCGTAACCACGCCCACGCCTATTGCTGAAAAAATATTCCCAGGTATCGCAAAACCAGCATCGCTCACTATCCCCCATCTTCATGCGCAGGTGCTTATTCTGGAAACGAAAAAACCGATTCTTGATTCTGTATATTGGCTCTCAGTTCTCGACCGCACATTTCCATTTCTGGCAATCGTCGCCCATACAAATTTTATGGATAAAAAACATTATGGAGGCAACCATATTACCTATATTGGCAATTATCTGCCGAACGGACACCGGTATTTGACAATGACAAAACAACAACTGTTAAAAGAGTTCATGCCCTATATATCCAAATTATCGCGATTAACGATTTACGATTTACGATTTACGAAATCATATCTATTCACCGCTCCCTATGCTCAACCTGTTCATCAGGTTAATTACTCCAAAAAAGCTCCGTCACTAGAATCACCTATCCCCAATGTGTTTCTTGCAAATATGGATAGTATTGTCCCTTGGGATAGAGGCACGAATTATGCAGTTGAGCTAGGAATAAAAGCTGCTGGAGCAATTCTTGCATCAGACAGCACACAATGAAACAATAGAGATCATGAAACGCATATGGGCATCGAAAAAACTCACACTCCCCTTCTTTGATATCTTCATCATCGTCCTTTGCATTACCTTTGCATCATGGCTCATGTTTCATACGTTTTCGTACGATGCAAAGACCCACGATATCCGCATCGCATACAAGCTCTGGAGCGATTTTGGCGCCCATATCCCGCTCATACGCTCATTTTCTATGGGCGACAATTTGGATCGATTTTTCAACCTGAACGTGCAGTATCCGATTTTCCCCGGAGAGCCTATCAGATATCACTTTCTCTTCTATATGATAGTAGGCATTTTTGAACGTCTGGGCATGCGAATTGATTGGGCACTTAATTTACCCAGTATCGCAGGTTTTGTACTTCTTTTGTTAAGTATTTATTACTTAACATGGAGGTTTACTCACTCTAAATTTACCGCTGTGCTCGCACTGGTGTTTTTCCTGTTTAATGGGTCATTTGGATTCATCCGCTTTTTTACATTGCACCCGATCACCATAGATACCGTGACCGACATTGTGCATGCCAAAGATTTTCCGGCATTCGCCCCGTGGGGTCCCGGTGAGATCACTGCATTTTGGAACCTAAATATTTACACCAATCAGCGCCATCTGGCGGCTGCTTTCGCGATAGTGTTACTGTTTATCATCACCACACTGCGTCTCATCGATATCCACTGGAAGAAACAAATTCCCTGGGCGATATTCTGGGGAATAACGCTTGGCATGTTTCCTTTTTTCCATCAACCAGCCTTGTTAATTTGCGCTGTTTTTATGAGCATATACTTCTTTTGTTTCCCTACACTTCGCATATTTCTGTTTTTTACCGGTGTGCTCGCTCTCGAGCTCATCATCCCACAGCTTCTCGCGGTTAGAGGCAGTGGGAGCCCTCTTGAGTGGTATCCGGGATATACCATTCACAATGAACTGCAAAAACAGGCAACGATCATTCAAAAAACACTGCATATGATCTCGTACTGGTGGCAAAATATAGGGCTGCACCTCATACTTATTCCTGTTGGATTTTTCCTGATTCCAAAACGATCACGGCTATTCGTGCTACCGATGATCCCGCTATTTATCCTGCCAAATCTTGTTAAATTCTCTATAGAGGCATCTGCAAATCATAAATTCTTCAACTTCTTCCTTATTTTTGGAAATATGTTGAGCGCCCATGTTATTGTATCAATCATGAGTGCCATCCTAAAAAAGAGAAGTGTGATTATGCAATCAGTGGGAGTATTCGCTTCTGGGTGCATGATTATAGTATTGACTCTCACAGGAATTATTGATTTTTTTGTGATATACAACGACGCAAAAGGAACACTGTCCGATGTGCATCCAACGGCTACGTGGATAGCGACACATACCAGTCCGGGTGATGTATTTTTAAACAGCAATTATCTGTATCACCCTGCTTCTCTAGCCGGTCGGCCGGTCTTTTTGGGATGGCCATACTTTGCATGGAGCGCAGGATATAAAGAAAATCGCATGCCTATCATGGATATCATGTATGAGACTCGGGATGAAAAACAACGCTGTGATCTGATGAAAAAGTATTCTATCTCCTATGTAACAGTTGAGGATGTGCGCAACGACACAAACCTTCCGGATATAGAGTTGGCGTATTTTCTGAGAAACTATACCCCATCGTATACGTCAGCTAATAAACAGTATGCTATTTTCTCGTTCAAATCCCTCTGTGAAGGACGCACGCATCAGTAGTCATGTGCCAATTGATACAGGCACTTTCGCCACAAAAAACGCACTCTCTTTGGGAGACAAGCTCGAAATGTAAAACGCACCGGGTCAAATCCTCTATGGGAGATAGCTCGCCTGCCCAACAAACTATCCCCCATACAAAACTTGACACTCGGTGCGTTAGCGTTTCAAGCATGCTTTATCCCGTGATTCGCTTCGCGATTTTTACGTGACCAACATACTATCCATTTACACTCGAAATCAATACGCTAATATTTCAAGTGCCACACAAAGTATATCATGCATGACAATCTAAATACATTCATTCGTTCAAATAACATACTCAATACATTGTATTTAGATTACTGTGTTGGGATTGTAATCCCAATATATACAGTTGTCAACACGCGAAAACCGAGGAAGATATTGTCAGAGAAAATTATGGAAAAAAAACAAACCGAGAACAGAAGAAAGAGAAGATGTTTTTTTGCTTCTGCGACAATCCAAACGCAGAAAATTAGCTTCAGATATTAATTTGACACGCAAAAAGAGGGCTGATACATTCAACAGATAGGAAATGTTCTTTTTGCCCAATTAGAGCATCTCCAAATTATAAAAGGCATTATTACTCGTAGCTAAACCCAAACCCAATTGCTAGCGGTAATGATGCTTTTTTATTGGTGTCAAAAACATGTCATCCTCGGGTCATGCCCGAGGATCTGAATTATTTTTTCTACAATCAAACAGATGCTACATCCAGGTTGCTGAATGCAACCTGAATGTTAAACACTAATCTGGATTCCTGCCCAAGAAACCCACACTTGTTCGTATCCCGATTCTCGCCTTCGCAAGAATGACAACGATGCTTACAGCGTAAATACCGGAATACTGATGCCCTTTTCTTTCAACTTCACGAACTGTTCGTGCACCTCTTTTTCGAAGCGTATGCGCTCCTTGGCCAGTGGTGACTGCCGTATTACTCTCCCTCTACCCAAGAGGGACGCTAAACCACGACTGAACGCTTCTAGGAAGCCTTCAGAACCCTTGTGTGCTTGCGGTTGATAAACCATACATTCATTCAAACACGTGAAAAACTTCATGTCAAGTCCCATAGGATTTTTCCTTTGTAAAAACGGCAAGCTTATAGTTTTTTAATTGTTAAATAGACCGATACAACAACCCAAATAAATATTAAAAATAATTGTGGATAACTTTTGGATAACTATGTATACGGGCAAAAGGGCTGTGTATGAAATGTTCAGAGCGAAATCCGTACGGGGAATTGCAGAATAGTTACGTGGCTTTACACCGCAGATGAGTTAACGAAGGCGAGCGAAAAACAGCTGACCTGCAGGAGTTTGATGAATCTTTGTCACAACAACGGAAAGTTCCGATCCTATTTTACTTTTTGCGTCATCCACCACAACCATAGTTCCATCACCCAGATACCCAACCCCCTGCTCCCGTTCTTTCCCCTCATGGGTGATTTTGATTGTGAGCTCTTCTCCTGGCATTAATGTTAGTTTCAATGCCTGTGCCAGATCAAATACGTTTAATATGGCTACATTTTGTGCACGTGCGATCTGCGCGAGGTTAAAATCTACTGTCAACAAGCGGATACTCTCCCCACCCGGAACCGATTTCCATTTTTTCGCCAACGCGACAAGTTTATGATCCACTTCTTTTACAACGGAGAGATCATCATCTATCACTTTTACCTTTACCAGCTTGTTTACCTTTTGCCACTTGAGCTTGCTGACTACCTCAAGACCTCGTCGCCCCTTGGAACGCCTCAGAGAGTCACTGCTATCGGCGATATGTTGTACTTCGCCGAGTACAAATTGAGGGATTAGGAGCGTACCTGTCAAAAATCCGCTGTTTACAATAGGTAAAATTCTGCCATCGATAAGGACACTGGTATCCACCAGTATCGGATGTTCACCCAAATCAGGCACTTTTTCTGGAACTGTGCTTGGGTCAGCTTCATGTCTGAAGCGAAATGGTGAAAATCGGAAGGATGTGAGCCCTTTGACAATCTCTGCAGCCAGTGCTTTCGTAAAACCCGATGACGGTTTGGCAATGTCTGCAATAACGGCTGTTGCGGCTTTTTGAGCCACATCAGTCTGAGTTTCCTTTGATGCAGTTGGAACCGCTACTTTGCTATTTTTTTCTGTGTCTTTTCCCTGCTTTTTCATCACAGCAATTGTAGCATATATCCGCAGGGAAATTGCTGAAATTAGCGAATTGATTCGTATGCCTGTTTTATATTTTTCACAATCTTAGGATTCAACACTGTGCCAAATCCTAAGCGCTTGGCTTCCTTTTCTCGCCTATCCAATGATCCGACTGACCTGACTTCACCTAGTAAGCCGACTTCTCCAAACACCGCTGTTTTTGAATCCATCGCTTTATTTTTGAATGAGGATACAACTGCCATACATATTGCAAGATCGGCTGCAGGTTCATCTATCTTCATACCACCGCTGACATTGACAAAAATATCACACGTTCCCAATGGAAGGTTTAAGCGCTTCTGTAGTATCGCAACAAGCAGTTGCAATCTATTATAATTCACACCATTCCCTACTCTCCGCGGTATAGGTAACTGTGTAGAAACAACCAGAGCTTGGATTTCAACAAGCATTGGGCGTGTTCCCTCCATAATCACGGTAACAATACTACCAGGTACATTTATTACTCTATCTTGAAGAAATAGGGCTGATGGATTGTCTATTTCTTTTAGTCCATTTTCGATCATCTCAAATATTCCTATCTCTTCCACCGCACCAAACCGATTTTTCAAAGTCCGAAGGATCCGGGCATTGGCAAACCGCTCTCCCTCGAAGTACAACACCGTGTCAACCATGTGCTCTAACACTTTAGGACCGGCGATGGTACCTTCTTTCGTCACGTGACCTATGATAATGATGGGAATTCCCTGTGATTTTGCGGCTGATACCAATACCTCAGCACAGTGTCGTATTTGTCCCACAGATCCTGCCATTCCATCCAAATCAGATGATACAAGCGTCTGAATTGAATCAATAATTACAAGAGGGAGAGAAGCACCAGCCGAGATGGCTGCCGTAATCGAGGAGACATTTGTTTCAGGCAAGACAATAATATTGTCACCGGTAATTCCGAGACGTTTTGCCCTCAGTTTTATCTGTTCTGCAGATTCTTCTCCCGATACATATAACCCTCCAACCTCACCTATGACATGAAGCAGCAATGTGGATTTCCCTATACCGGGGTCCCCTGCCAACAGTGTTACACTCCCGGGAACAATGCCTCCTCCCATCACCCGATCAAATTCTTCGTATCCGCTTTTCACTCTGTTTTTTTCTATATGCTTTACTTCGGAAAGTTTTTGCGGTGCAGCTCCGGTTATCCCCTGATGCTTTGTCGTATTGACACCTTTGTTTTCTGAAGCTTTTACCGTCTCGATCAGACTGTTCCACGCATCACACGACGGGCACTTTCCGTACCATTGCGGCGTCTCAAAACCACACTGTTGACAGACAAACGAGGAACGTAACTTCATGAGGCTATTCTACACCATTTCTCTTGAAAGCAAATTAATAGCTTTTCGAACTCACTAGACCAGAATCTAGCGGTGTCATGTCAGCAGGATCACCATTATAATTAATGGTAACTTCCTCGCCTTCCTGTATATCTTTGAGGGCTACGTAGGTAAGATGTTTTGCTTTGTAATCCCAACGGTAATACGCATTCGGTGTAAACGAGTGATTTACCAGGCTGCCGTACCCCAAGACCACTGCACAATCCTTATTTGTCCAATCGAAATAGTAGTTGCGCACCTTTGTTTTAAACAGGTGAATTTGTTCTTTTTTAGGGACTAGAATAACCGGGCATCGTTCTATAACAGAGCCTTTTCTGATGCGGGACACTGCAATCATTCCCCGAATACCAAGCGCTGGAGAAACACCAACTGCATAGGGCAAGCAGTACATACAGATTATCTGTATCCCATTGGCTTTTCAGTCAATGACATAGAAAGACTAATTTTTCGTTTATCCGGTTGTATATCTTCTATCAGACAACTGATTTCTTCTTTCGGTTTTGGTTCACTTCCCGGTGTTACTTTGCTTATATGGATAAGCCCCTCTACGCCCGGTGAGAGTGTCACAAATATCCCGTAGGGAGATACTCTGGATACCACACCCTTTACAGTTGTATCTTTTTCGAACATGTCCAAAACATGCTCCCATGGATCCGGAAGCAGTTGCTTGAGTGACAATGTCAGTTTTCCTGTCGCTTCATCAACACCGATAATCTTCACTTTTACAGAATCACCTGTCTTCAGATATTGACCAGGATCTTCGACTTTTTCCCACGCGATTTCGGAAATGTGCACTAAGCCTTCGATTTCATGGCTTTGTCCATCTTTCTCAACAGTCAGCTTGGCAAACGCACCAAATGGTACGACACCGGTAATCACCGCCTGTATGGATTCCCCTACGGTAAGAGAACTCAAGAGTTCTTTCTGTTTTGCAAGCGATGCGCCTTCTGTGACTGATCTTTGTGAGAATACGAGTCTGTTTGTCTCTTTATCCACTTCAACAACTTTTACCATCACGCGTCGGCCTGAAATCTTGTCCAGCTGTTTACTGAGCGAACTATCAAGCTGCGACTGTGGAATATAGCCGCGAAGGCCACCATAGTCGACCAAAATACCTCCACGGACCGGCTCTTTGAAGATAACTTCCACTGGATCGCCTGCTTTTTGAATCGTGGCGAGTGTTTCCCAGCGCTTTTCAAAAATACTCCGTCGGAGTGAAAGTACTGACTGTCCTCGGTCGTTTTCAGCTACGATCACCTGACATACGACAGTGTCCCCAACGTTGAGAGCCATAAGCATGTCTCTATAGTTTTCAAGTTCACGGTCAATGACAACACCTTCGGTTTTTCCACCAATATCGATGGTAATTTCCTTAGGAGTTACGCGGGTAATTTTTCCCTCTACAACATCTCCTTTTCGGATACCTTTCAGGGTATATCCAACCTGAGCAATAAGCTCATCCATCGTTGTGAGGACTGTATCTGATTTTGAAGATTTTTTTACTGCCTTTTCAGCTGTTTTTGCTGTTTGGACGACCTCTAAGCTTTCTGCTGTTTGTTGAACTGTTTTCTTTTTATGTGCCATTTATATGAACCAACCTTTCATTGAGAATAGACGTAATTATATCAATTATTACCGCATTAAGCAATTAACGATTATCTACTAGTATTTCTTTGACACTTACAAGTAAGAAAATTTGTGTACGAGTTTTATTAATCGTGTATAGGAAAGAATTTCGATATTCAAAACACTCCAATGCATCTTCTTTTGCGACTTTTCAGTACTATTCGTACACGTCGCAAAGAGCGCCCGCGCGGGATTGATCGGCAATTAAATTCACAAATCGGAATTTGCTATACACCAAAGTATCCCCTGCGGGGATCGTGTCTCGTACGCTCTTTTTCTCGGAATCAAAAGAGCGACGAATCCACAAAAAAACCGCTTTACAGTCCCCCAGCCTTGACCTATATTCCCAGATTCTCGCGAATCAAGTATTGTCGGCGCTAACGCGTTTCACTTCCGAGTTCGGAAAGGGATCGGGTGGTACCACGTCGCTCAAAAGACTGGAAGACTCTAAAGCGGTTAGTGAACAGTTGCTTTTTCGATTCCTAGAGAAAAAGCATACTGTGAACTATCCCGTGAAACGGGATACCTTCAGAGATCTTCATATAAATTTTGTAAATGACATCACACACTCAAGTAATTGCTCCGTAAGGGATAACCAAAATGGCTCCTACACAGAAAATTCGTATCTGAACAGAGTTTCACCCCGATATAATCGGGGATCAAACCTTTGTTCTCCACAACTTCGACCAATTAGTACGAGTAAGCTAAACACCTCACGGTGCGTACACTTCTCGCCTATCAACCCAGTCATCTACTGGGGGTCTATAACGATTCCTCATCTTGGGGTGGGCTTGGTGCTTGAGATGCTTTCAGCACTTATCCCTTCCAGATCTAGCTACCCAACGCTGCCGGTTTTCCGACAATTGGCACACCAGGGATCTGTACCTCTCGGTCCTCTCGTACTAGAGAGATCGCCCCTCAAGAATCTTACGCTCACACAGGATAGAGACCGACAAATATGTTACACAGCTGTAGCTGGCTTCGATTCTTATCGAAACAGCGTAGAGATGAGTATACCCGCAGGGTATTTCCCTTTTGGATATATCTTTATGTCGCCATAAAGTTCGGACTATATCTTCCCTTCGACAAGCTCAGGGTCTGACATGTAGTCTCTGAGGGTTCCCACGACACACGTCGGGGCCTTCCCTGCTGATTGACCGCACCACATAGATTGTCACCCTCGACAAAATAGTCGGGGTACCAGTGGATACTCGGTGTTTCCAGCAAATAGTCAGATTTATCCCGCCTACATCATACATATAATGCATAGCGGGGTGTTTTTTAGTTTTTATAACAGTGATATATATCTCGATGGAGTTCATGTAGAATGTCGAAAAACGGACAGCTCATATAGTATGGTCACATACTATGGTCTACTGTCTCACGACGTTCTGAACCCAGCTCGCGTACCCTTTTAACCGGCGAACAGCCGGACCCTTGGGACCTTCTCCAGCCCCAGGATAGGATGAGCCGACATCGAGGTGCCAAACCGCCTCGTCGATATGGACTCTCGGAAGCGATCAGCCTGTTATCCCCGGAGTAGCTTTTATTCGTTAAGCCCGCTCCCTCCCACGAGGGATGCGAGGATCACTAACACCTGCTTTCGCATCTGCTCGACCTGTATGTCTCGCAGTCAAGCTGGCTTATCGCGTTTGCACGACAGGTCCTGGTTTCCATTCAGGATTAGCCAACCTTTGTACGCCTCCGTTACATTTTTGGAGGCAACCTCCCCAGTTAAACTGCCCACCAGACAGTGTTCTTCTCCTAGATTTTTATGTAGGAGTAAGTAAGATTTCCTCATTTCGAAGAGTGGTATTCCATATTTCGCCCAAAGGCTCCCACCTATTCTCGACAGTCAAAATAAAGTCCTCAGTGCCAAGCTACAGTAAAGCTTCACGGGGTCTTTTTGTCCATGTGTAAGTAGGCCGCATCTTCACAGCCATTTCAATTTCGCCGGGTAATGGTTCAAGACAGTCACAAAGTCGTTCTACCATTCGTGCGGGTCGGAACTTGCCCGACAAGGAATTTCGCTACCATAGAACAGTTATAGTTACTGCTGCCGTTCACCGGAGCTTGAAAAATCAGCTCTTTCTCTTGCGAAAAATCACCAACCTTTCTTAACTTACCGGCACTGGGCAGGTGTCAGCCCCTATACGTTGCGTTTCCGCTTCGCAGAGACCTGTGTTTTAGTTAAACAGTCGCTTTGTGTCGTTAATTGAAGCCACGATTGCTCGTGGCAAGGCATCTCCCATAGGTTACGCCTAGTTTTTGTTGCCGAGTTCCTTGAACCACCCTCACCCGCTTGCCTTGGTATACTCTACCAGCGCACCAGTGTCGGTTTGCGGTACGGAAAATATATGTTTCTCAGTGAAGCTTTTCTTGAGAGCAAAACTATCTCTGTTGCCCGCCCCTTTCGGTTTAGACTTCCCTGCTTCTTAAATTAAACGCGATAACGGATTTGCCTGTCATCACTATTTTGAAGCTTAGCAGCCAACGAATCGACTGCGAGACCAATCCTCCTCTGTCACTCCCTTGAGTCTTAATCAACATATACTTGTAACGGAATATAAACCGTTTATACATCGAACTACGCCCACAATATGGGCCTCGTCTTAGTTCCGACTTACCCGAAGACGACGAACGTTGCTTCGGAAACCTTGCGCATTCGGCATGAAGGATTCTCACCTTCAAACGCTACTCATTCCGGCATTCTCACTTCTTACCACTCCACACCACCTTACGGTGTATGCTTCACTGCTGTAAGAACGCTCCCCTACCCACACCAACTTACGTTGGCGGTTCAACCTTCGGCAGTATGCTTGAGCCTCGATCATTTTCGGCGCCGCGGCTTTCATCCAGTGCGCTGTTACGCGTTCTTTAAAAGATGGCTGCTTCTAAGCCAACTTCCTGGGTGTCTTAAAACCATGACTTCCTTAACCACTTAGCATACATTTTGAGGCCTTAGATGTGAATCTGGGTTGTTTCCCTTTTGACACACGCGCTTAGCCGTGCATGTCTGACTGGCACAGTACAAACGACAGTATTCGGAGTTTGATAGAGGCAAGATCCTTGCGAATCACGCTTCTGTCAGTGCTCTACCACTACGTTTGAATAATGTACCGCTATACCTAAATATATTTCGGGGAGAACCAGCTATCTCCAGGTTCGATAGGCATATTACCCCTAACCACAAGTCATCTCACAGATTTGTAACTCTGACGAGTTCGGGCCTCCTTTCATCTTTCGATGAATCTCACCCTGCTCATGGTTAGCTCACCTGGTTTCGGGTCTATCCGCCAATACTATTCGGCCAATTAGGCCTCGCTTTCACTACGCCTCCCTCTGTTGTACAGAGTTAAGCTTGCATTGACGGGTAACTCACCGGATCATTCTTCGATAGGCACGCGATCACCCCTTGCGGGGCTCTCACTGCTTGTTAGTTGACAATTTCAGGTACTATTTCATTCCCCTTCCGGGGTGCTTTTCACCTTTCCCTCACGGTACTTGTTCACTATCGGTGTATTCATGTATTTAGCCTTGGATCGTGGTCGACCCGGATTCCCACAGAATTCAAATATTCCATGGTACTTAGGAATCAGTTAGCGGACACATTGATTTCATGTACGAGACTTTCACTCTCTTTGGTCACCTATTCCGAGGTGTTCTATTATCAATCTGTCATCACATATCACTGACCCTACAACCCTCAATCTTGCGATTGAGTTTAGGCTGTTCCGCTTTCGCTCGCCGCTACTGACGGAATCTCTATTGATTTATTTTCCTCACCCTACTTAGATGTTTCAGTTCAGATGGTATCCTCCATGCCGCTACCTTAGCCTTGCGGCTATCTTTACGACACAGTCATTATCTCGCGATAACGGGATTGCTCCATTCGGAAACCGCCGGATCGATGGATTATAACTCCTCCCCGACGAATATCGCTGTTATATACGTCCTTCTTCGGCATGAATACCCAGGGCATCCATTGTCAACTTTATTGCGTTGCAGAGAACAAAAGATCCATCCTCGCCTCGGCGGCGGGATGGCCATTGTTCATTTTACGAAATTTTCCCCCGATTAAATCGGGGTTTACATGTAAGAGAATCAAATCGATTATCCCTTACGATGCAACTACTTATTAATTACATAACAATACTTCATATACCAGGAATTTCACCTGCATGTATATAAAGGTCATTTACAAAATGTTAATGAGCAAAACGCGCTCTTGTCGCGAGATCAGTTACTTAGAGAAGTAACTGGTCTCGAAACGAGAACTTTCTTGTCTGCGGCTTGCCACATGGTCCGCTCTTTCGGACGTTACGTGGTGGACCCGATCGGACTCGAACCGACTACCTCTTCATTGCAAATGAAGCGTTCAACCAGGTAAACTTCGGGCCCAATTTCAGATCAATGTAATGTGCGAATGATTTCTGTTGAAATCCCCTTCGGGGATAGTGATTCGCTTGCTTTTCTTCTCTGAATCAGAAAAAGCAGCGACCTACTAAAAACCCCGCCAGATGCGGGGTTACAATTCGTCTTTCGACGAGAAGAAAAACGGCTACACAACAATCTCCTTTAAGTGATTATATGTATATAGTTTATTGCTTCTCATGAAAAATATAGTCAATCTTGGAAACTTGATTGACATTTGCACCTTGCATCTAGGGCAAAGATGTATTGTACTGGCAATCCCACTATCTTGTCAACACAGTAAAATCAACATATTTGCCTTACGCATAATTACCATCCCCTGCTCATTTCAGTCTCGATTTATATAATCGAAACTCAAACGAACAAGGGAAGATCTAAAGAAATTTGGCAGGGCGCACAAAGGCACCTAACTAATTAATCTCTAGATCTCAGATGCGGCAGCATCAAATTGAACGACACTCTTTTCGAGAGTCCCCAATTCCCTATTATTCAATTGTTAAAGTTCAAGAGTGTTCAGGCTATGGAACCTGAGGCGGCTGCTGAAGGTCATTTCCATTGAAATACGGCGTATTTTCGGTTGCATTCAGAACAACCCAAAGGCATTGCCATGAGTCAGTGCAACCGAGCGCTTCCATCTGCGTTGCCCAACCTTCCGCAATGGTTTCCTTAAGCGTGTTCTCATCTTCTGCGTTTCTTTGCAGTTGAGCGAGAAGCAAGCCACGCGCTTGAGCAGTCGCCAGGTCAGTCGCATTCTGTTGAATGGCGGCTTGATATTCAGCGGTTCCAATTTCCAAACTTCGAAGCGATACGTGTTTGAAATTACCAGGAAGTCCAACATTCTCAGCAATGAGCATATCGCGGAGAGCGGCTTGCAGAAGCTCGATATTTTGTGGAGTGTCCACATCGATGCCGAACTGTCCTGTGATGGTGCGACCTTTTCCGCGCATCGGTGTCGCAACCATTTGCTGGATTGCCTTCTCGGGACTTCCGAGGTCGCAGAGCACCTTTGCGTTTTTCTGGATGATATCGTAGGCGAACACGACGTCCACAGTGTATGTCAGGTCCAAATCGGTGTCCTTGAGATCCGCTTTGTCGATCTTGGTCTCAACCAAATCAGCTCCGCCACCAGGTCCTGTGGGCCCTGTGTCTCCGCCTTTGTACGCATTGAACGCGCCATCGCTCACAGTGCGGTACATCCGGTCTCCCACGGGCCAGTGCGTCACCATATAATCTGGGTATGGATGTTCGCCGGGAGGCAAAATGAGGAAAGACTCTTGCCCTTCCGTATAGTTGCAGTACACGCCCATATGTTGACCGTCAACAATCGCGGCGCCGACTACTCGAACGAACTCGTCCGGGATTTTGTCGTAAACGCCCTTCGGCAGATACTGAACGATGGGCACCTGATTTTCGTCAAAGCCGGTGGTATAGATACCCACTTGAGCATCTGACACAACTGCCGCCGTAAGATCCACCTTCAAGTTATCGCTTTGGATGGAAGAAAAGTTACTACCGACATAGAAATAATTGGTGTATTTTTCGCTTGTCGGCTGCTTGAACTGGTCATAATTCAAGTTGCGCTTTGCAACGATCTGACCATACCCTACGATTGGCGGGGTGGGACCGCATGCAGCAACCAGCAAAAGCGCAATTACCAGTCCTAGAACGATTTTGATATTTCTGATATTCATTTTCTGCTCCACATTGATTTTTTTGTTTCAAATATCACCATTGTTCAGCTGACCAGGCTTACTTAATTAAGTGCGAACCGCCCCTTTGATTATTGGTCGTGATCATGCTCCTTGTCTTGGAAATAGAATGGATTTGATATTGGACTACTAACAGGCCCAGAAAAAAATGAAACTTTCTGTTCCTATTTTGTAGTCCAATCACCAACATGTATACTCTTGAACTGTTAATGTGCATCAGTCGATTACGACCGCACTCCCCGACTATGGAGTGGTGTCATAATTTCTTGATTCTTTTCTTTCTGCAAATTCGTCCTTTTGGACTCATCAGTACGGATACACATCCGTAGTTTGCAGAGGGTGGAATACGGATGGTCTATGGGGCGTCGATAAAATTCGACACATCACAAATCATCTGTATCCCAAGGTACCTTAATGGCACCAACACTGACTGTCTCACGACGTCAATGTCCTCCGGAGGACATTGCTTGCATCCTCGAACTATCCATTTCGTTCAAGAGTAGTTCCAAGCGCAGTGCTGTTATTTACGCGTGCGTTTTGTAAAGACGTTCACCGCTGGACGATCTTCTATTTTCGCGTCGCGCAATTCAGCAAGCTGTGCCTTCAGGTTTTTAATATCGATGAGGATTCCTGCCTCAGTGACATTACGAATTTCCGTGTATCGCATTTTCACTGTCAGGGGTTTTCCTTCGAGCAAGCGAGATTGAGATTGGAGTGCACGGACGTCCGGATCTGTCTCAGCTTCCGCCTGAGTGAATCCCATCATGGGGTGGAGGAGCTCAGCGATTTCTGCCTCCGTCATCTCAAGCACGGTATTGCTCGTGCCTATGAGCTTAAGATAGATAAGCTCCAACTGCTCAACACGTTCCCGATAGGATAAAGTGCGAACACCTTCTTTATCGTTGTCCAAAAGCATCTTGCGATTGCTCATGACAAGCTCGATTTTGCGCATTGTCCTGCGGATTGCCTCGACAGCCGCCGTTTCGATATCTGCATATTCATGAAGACCGTTAGCCTCCATGCGGCTATAAAGGAGGGTTCCTTCAGGTTCGTCGCCCGCGAGCACTAGATTTGCCTGACGAACGATTTCACCGGTACGGTCTATGAGCACCTTGAGGTAGTTGAGTTCCGAAAGCACAGGAACGCCAAAGCGGATAAACAGCCAACCTGCGACCGCAAAAATCACCAACACCGCAAACCCGGCAAAAAAGTTTCGAACGGGTTTCATGTCCACGGGAGGACGGGGCGTTGCAGTAGGCTGTGACGTCGGCATGGAGAACGGTTGATCGGGAGGATATGCGACGTTGTATGCCTCGGTGAACGCTCCAACAATACCTTCCGTTGGATCATTACTTGTCATTGCCGTAAGCACCTGTTGTTTTACGTTCTTATCAGCGGTATGAATCGGTGTATCTGAACCGAAGGTTCCACCGATGTCAAGCGTTGCAGTCATTTCTCCCTCAACAACTCCTATTGAGAGAAAGTAGCCGCTTTGATGCAGTTCGATTCGCTCAACACTATCAATGACTTGGGGAAACCGTGCCTGAGTCTCTACCTGCACATCATCAACGCGCACATACCACTCATCATCCGAACCGAACCGTTCATCCGATATAAACAGACCGACTACCACGCCTCTCTGTGCCAGCAACTTCATTGCCTCGCAGACTTTCTGCACATTGAGGGAATTGGTCTCATCCACGATAATGCCATTATCACACGCGGATTGCGCGCGGGCATTCGTGGGGACGACAGACGCTGCTAAGATACATAGCAAAAAAAGCGTCAACAATCGAGCACGGATATCTTTCATGGGGGTCATCTCCTGGGTAGTTTTTTTGATAATTCCAGCGGTGCTTCGAACAAGTCGAATATTCATCCGTATCTTCAACTGAAAATGGGACGATACAAAGACATACATTGAAGTATATTCTTGTATCGACCCATATCCAGTTTTACTATTACTACTCTTGAACTGTTAATGTGCATCAGTCGATTACGACCGCACTCCCCGACTATGGAGTGGTGTCATAATTTCTTGATTCTTTTCTTTCTGCAAATTCGTCCTTTTGGACTCATCAGTACGGATACACATCCGTAGTTTGCAGAGGGTGGAATACGGATGGTCTATGGGGCGTCGATAAAATTCGACACATCACAAATCATCTGTATCCCAAGGTACCTTAATGGCACCAACACTGACTGTCTCACGACGTCAATGTCCTCCGGAGGACATTGCTTGCATCCTCGAACTATCCATTTCGTTCAAGAGTAGTTCCAAACAATGGAAATGCAAAACTATTTCGTGAGACCTTCCTTGCGAGCGGCGATCTTAGCGCGAGCGGCAGCCAGTGTGGAATCCTTGCCACTCAATTCCTGGACAGAGGCAGTGACCCGTTCATAACGCTGGCGTGCGCGACCGTTCTTCTCTAGAATGCGGGCTCCGATATTCTGGAAGCCGTCGGTTTCCTTAAGAACATCTTCAGTGCTTTCGACAGCAGTTGCCGCTTCTTCGAGCGTTTTGGTCTCTTGCTTGGTCTCGGTCAGTTCGCGGACCTTATCGGTCACTTGCTTGAGGCGCAGAGCCAGGAAGTCGAGCATTTCCTGATTTTCGTCTCGCGACTTAATTGCTTCCTGGAGTTTGCCATCGCGCTTTTCGATTTCCTCCAAAAGAGGCGTCAGTTCAGCCTGCAGGAGGACGGCATCGCTATCATTTGATTCATCCCCGTCTTTGAGGATGGTGGTAATATCGCGATCCAATTCTTTGGCGTGCCTGCGGGCACTCTTGAGCCACTTATTCAGATCGTTAACGCGGGCGTTCACGCCGTCCTGAATGAGATTGACGCGCTTGATGACCTTGTCCAGGTCACGCCCCTTCTGACGAAGCACCGTCAGATCAAAGATGGAGTCAATCGCCCAGTCAAATGCATCATTGATGACGCCCAAACCGATCAAACGTGTTTTTGCAATTACGGTATCCATACGATTTTTTCCTTTTCTATTAGTTGAATCAATTTTTGGTGCATACGAACGTACTACATACAAACTTACTTTTTGGAACGGTTCACCTCCTGGTGTAAAAAAGATGGAATTATTGAGACGCACAAACGTAAGAGAAAAAGCTCTCCTACCTCTAGTGCGTCCCACGTATATGGATACTTAAACTACTCTTGTACTGTAAATGTGCATTGTTTCCAATCAAAGAAAATTATAGGTTGCAAAAAACCTTTTTTTACTAAAATGAGAAACTGCAAGAGTATATCAAATAAGTAAGTATATAGTCAATACTATGAGGTATTAAAACGGACCAGATAGCGCAGTGATTTATGATGAGTAAACAACTACGCCATCTGGATTTGGCGGAAAACTTGCAGATACCGTTTTTTCGTACATTATTCTGACGCGATGGCGAATTCATCCTCCACGAACACTTCGTCCCAGAAATCCATGATTCCATCGTTGAATTTCCACGCAAGGAATCCGTAGGCAATGAATACGAGAATCGCCAGAAGGAAAATTCCCAACTGTGCCAGAATTTTCACCCAGTCGCTATCACCGGATGATGAGCTGGAACGGGAGCTCCGCTTAAGTGAGGTCGTGCTCCTCGAGCTTGGCAACGCCATGGGAACAAACAAGGTACTGCTTGATCTTGAACTCCCTTTAGCTTTGGAAGAAGTGCGGGTTGATGCTCGCGTCGAAAGCGATGCTTTCTGTGTGCGTTGGAACGGATTCCAATTTTGACCATTAATGTTGATCCAGGTCGTGTTGGTAGTCCTCCGGGAACGCTCCTGAAACTCATCCCAATGTTCATAATTAGGGCGGAGAGTTCCAAATCGACGCACGCTATAGCCGAAAAATATCGCCCATACAATAACGGATGATGCGACGTTAAACGCCGGAATCCATACCATCCACCATATATACGGACCGATAAAAGCATCTGCCATTGCACGCATGCCAGGAACATATACATCAACTACCAATAGCGTCATCAGCGCCATCAACACAAACGAGACCGCCGTGTTTGCATACTTGGTAGTTTGAACTAGGTAGTACATTACGGATGTCCCGCCTTCATCCATAATGACCTCCGATTCTGTCTGCACGGGTCCGTGCAAACTGAGGCTAAGCAGAATCAAGCCGATTGAGCCTAGCACGGGCAAAAGATAACTATATTCCATTCTTCACTCCTATCGAGGTTATTTGACTGTCTTGAGGGCAGCCATCTGTCCGCATAATGCGAGCATATTGCTACCCTCAAATAAGTGTATCTGCAAGATGTAAATGAGCGATTGCTAATTTCTTTGTACAAAAGCAAGTCGCAAATGATTTGCTCCAAAGTAAATAAGCTACGAGATTATACGTGAAAAGAAGTATTGAGTCAATAAACTATGGGTTATAAAATATAGGAACACTGCCTTGCAGTTAAACTGCTACTATAGCGTGACACACTCACATGCACATGCACTGCTTATTTCGTTGCCTTCACAATCCGTTCAAGGGCGACGATGAATGCAGCCACGCGAAGGTCGGTGGAATATTTCTTTCCCGCATCCCACACGTCTTTGGCTGACAGGCCCATCTGTGTTTTGAGCTTTGCATTTACATCCGCCTTCGTCCACTTCTCATTTTTCAGGTTCTGCATCCATTCGAAGCAAGAAACGGTGACACCGCCCGAATTTGCCAAAATATCAGGAATGACCACAGCACCTTTTTTATAGAGAATTTCATCAGCTTCCGGTGTAGTTGGCCCATTAGCCATTTCCAGAATTACTTTCGCCTTGATATTGGATGCATTTTCTTTTGTAATCACGCTTTCCAGCGCCGAAGGGACAAGGATATCAACAGGAAGCTCCAAAAGCTCAGCATTCGAGATTGTCTTTCCACCACCAAGTGTGCCTGTTTGCTTCTTTTGTTCAAGCGTTTTGACAGGGTCAAGGCCACTTTCCACATATACTCCCCCCTTACTGTCAGACACGGCAACCACCGTTATCCCTGCTTCGACAAGGAATTTAGCCACGTTATAGCCTACATTTCCAAACCCCTGCACCGCTGCGGTCAGTTTTTGATGCTCAGTCGCCTTGCCGCTCTGACGCATTTCTTCCAATATCGCCTGCAACACGTATAACCCTCCTAACCCTGTAGCCTCTTCGCGTCCTTCGCTTCCCCCATCTTCAATGCGTTTTCCGGTAAATGTTCCACGTAGTTTCATCTTTTCTTCATTTGTGGCCATGACGCCCTGACGCTCTGACGCATTAATAAACTCATCCACCATCCATCCCATGATTTGCCCCGTGGTATTCACATCGGGTGCTGGCACATCTTTGTCTGGTCCTATACAGTCAGCAATTGCGGCCGAGTAGCCACGACTTAACCTCTCAAGCTCTCCTGCCGAGAGTGTTTTAGGGTCAATAATCACGCCACCTTTCCCGCCACCCAACGGCAAATCAGCTACCGCACATTTCATAGCCATCCAGAGCGCCAATGCCTTTACCTCATCCATACTCACATCGGGGTGAAAGCGTATGCCGCCTTTGTACGGCCCCCGGGCATTGTTATGCTGTACTCGATACCCTTGAAATAGACACTGGCTTCCATCATCCATACGCACAGGAATTGATACATTGAGGATCCGCTGCGGAATTCTGAGTGTCTCAACAACTTCTTTTGTTTTTGGGTCAGTTAAAAATGCTGCAGCTTTTGAGAGCTGTGCGATTGCGTTCTCAAACGGGTTGGTGTGTTGCATAGTGTGATTCTCCTTTATACGGCTAACAAATATAGAGCATACGCCTTTTGCATATACTTGTCATGACAAAGCGTTGACAATAGTAGTAGTCGGAAGCGTGAACCAAAACCATGTGCCTAGAAGTATAACTCTCTGAAGATTTGATGTATCGGAACCTGCTTTTCTTTGAGCTGACCCTCCATATCCTTAATCATATGTTGATTTCCGCAGAGATAGACATCACTTCGCTCAATATTCAATTCCTCTTGTACCACATGCTCTGTCACTCTCCCTTTTGCTCCCTGCCATGACGAGGATGGCTGAGATAAGCAGACGACAAATCGAAAATTTGGGTATTTGATCGACAATTCCTGAAATTCACTCATCCAATACAAGTCTTCTTCATGCCGCATTCCCCAATACAAGGTGATGTCATCTGTACCGTCATGAGACAAATAATCCAATAGCATAGACCGATACGGCGCTATACCAGTACCTGTAGCCACAAGTACTTTTCTACGATGACTTTCCGTATCCAAGATAAACATCCCAAGAGGAGCCATAAACGTCGCGGTGTCCCCTACGCCATGGGCACGTGTCCATTTGCTCCCGGGGCCGCCGGGAGAGACATCATGACACATCAAAATGGTTTGTTTGTCGGAAGGAGCCGAGGATATAGACATTGTTCTGTTGATACCCGGGGCAACATTGAGCATAAATGTTTGTCCGGCGAGAAACGTAATCTCTGTCGGAGATATGAGCTTGAACGTCACAAGATAGACAAACTCCGTCAGTTGCTCTTTTTTCTCTATAACAGCGTGATATTTTTGCGGTTTTGGCCTATCCATACATTATGTAAGCTCTTCCAAGTATTTTTGTGCATCTAGCGCGGCCATACAACCCTGACCCGCTGCAACAATTGCCTGGCGGTACCGGTGATCCACGCAGTCCCCTGCTGCAAATATCCCTGGGATAGATGTCTCCGTATGGCTTTTGATGGTGACGTATCCTTTTTCATCGAGATCAACAACACCTTTCAAAAATTCAGTACTTGGTTTGTGGCCAATAGCCAGAAAAATACCCTGGGTCGGATACACCATGGATTCTCCGGTTTTCACATCCTTCAGTCGAATCCCGGTGACAGACTGTTCCCCTACCATTTCTTCTACTGTTTTATTCAGAAGTAGTGAGATTTTTGGATTCTTTTTTACCCGATCAACCATGATGGGACTTGCGCGAAATTCATCACGCCTGTGAATAAGGGTTACTTTTGTGGCAAATGTGGTCAGAAAATTGGCTTCCTCCATTGCGGTATCTCCTCCTCCAAGTACGACCACTTCTTTTCCTCTGAAGAAAAATCCGTCGCACGTAGCACAGGCGGAAACCCCTTTTCCTTTCAGCTTTTCCTCGGAAGGAAGACCTAAGTACATAGCAGATGCACCCGTGGCGACTATTACGGTTTTTCCATCGTATGTTTTTCCATCAGCAGTGACAATAAAAACACCTCGCGCTTCATCTTTGACTACACCGGTCACCGTAGCCGTTTCAATTTCCGTTCCAAAACGCTCCACCTGAGCCTTCATATCCACCATGAGCTGTGGACCGAGTATGCCTTTGGGAAAGCCGGGGAAATTTTCTATTTCTGTGGTCGTGGTCAACTGCCCGCCTTGTTGCACACCGGTCAGCATCAGTGTCTTTAGAAACGCGCGAGAGGTATACAGCGCAGCTGTATAGCCTGCCGGACCTGAACCTATGATTATTACGTCATTCATACATATCTCCATGTCATTGCCAGAAGTCTTCGATGAAGCAATCTCGGATAGATTGCCACGCTTCGCTCGCAATGACAACAATCCCTTAACTTACCAGTTTAGTAAGCTCCGCGACCAGTGTTGCCTTTGATTGCACGCCGACAAATTGCTTCGCCACTTTTCCGCCTTTGAAAATCATAAGGGTAGGAATACTCATAATGCCAAATTGTTGTGGGACAGATGGATTTTCATCCACATTCATTTTCCCCACAACAGCTTTTCCTGCAAACTCTTTTGCAATCTCATCAACAATCGGGCCTTGTACCTGGCACGGTCCGCACCACACTGCCCAAAAATCCACTAATACCGGTTTATCGGATTTGAGCACGTCACTCTCAAAATTTGCATCGGTTATGTTTATGTCTGTCATATGTATATTTCCCCCTTCAAGGATTTTCTACTGTAGCACTGGTTTATACGAATTACAAGCAATATTTCTTTCAGGCTCATCCCCTATTCACTGAGAGAATAGCCGCTTTTTTTTACAATCTCGCGAATCTGATCGTCTGACACTGCAAGCTCATCATACTCTACATCTAAGCGCTGTTTGGCGTAGCTGCACACAGCCTTCACACCGCCATCTTCAAGATCTGATTCAATTACCATTGCACAACTCGTGCAATGCATGCCTTCGACCGTGTATGTTTTCTTTTTCATATTGATCTACCCCCTACTTTCTACATCTTACTCCCTAATTAATCACCGTAAACTCCCCCGTATACATGCCCATACTACAGCTATACGCGAGTCTCCCCGTTTTTTTAGGCGTAAATTCAACGACTTCCTCCCCGGTTTCAGGAAGTATTCTGGAAATTCCATAGTCCGGCACTGTAAACGCCCTGGCACACCCTTGAGTTCTTTTTGTTGCAAGCGTTACCCGCACAGGAATACCAACCTTCAATGTGTTTGACGAGGCAGTGTATCCGAAATCTGCGACTGTAATTTTTACATCCTGAAATCCGTCGGGGGTCATAACAGGCATTGTTCCACTGTTTGAGCGTACGCTGACATCTGTGGTTGCTGCTTTATAGAAATTCTGCAGTGTAAATATAGAACCACGAAGCCCTAATCCACCATTTATTGAAACGACACCAAATAGTGCAACGATACTCGCGGCGACAAATACGAATGAGCGCCTCTGTAAGAGCTCTACAATAGAGGCACCCAATGCGAAAAATAGAGGGCTGGTACCCAGGACAAACGCACCCATAATTGCAGCCCCCAACACCGCGTCACCACTGGCCACTGCCACAGCCATGGTCGCCTGAGTAACGCCACAGGGCATTAATACGGTTAACACCCCAAGTAGAGCTGGCGTAATCACTGACGCATTGACGCTTTGACGCTTGAGCAGTCGATACACCCATTTAGGCGGTTGGATAACGGCATACCGGAAAATTGGATGAATATCGAGCAGTCTCGCTGCAGTTGCCAGCATAAACAGGCCGACAACTATCTGCACGCTGCCAAGCAATTTTGGCGATAATGTCAGGGTTGACCCGATAGATCCAAGCACAAACCCAAGCACAGAGTAGGCAAATAACTTTGCGAGCAAAAACATTGAAACAAATTGAAAACGGGAAAAACGGGTGGATGCTGACACTTCTGCAGATGCTTCACCCTGAGCGGCCAATGACGATGTCAGTAGCCCCCCTTGCACAGCAAGGCAAGAAATACCTCCGGTTGTCAATCCAGCTAAAAACGCAAGCCAAATAGTGTTCATATATCTATTATATCCTAATTTTCTTTAGTCTCAGAGAATTTGTTACAACCGACACGCTGCTTCCCGCCATAGCAAGCCCCGCAAACGCCGGGCTTAAAAAGACTCCGGTGAACGGATAGAGCACACCTGCTGCAAGCGGAATTCCAACGATATTGTAAATAAACGCCCAAAAGAGATTTTCTTTTATAATTTGCATTGTTTTTTTCGACAATGCGATAGCATGGGTCAATTTTGCTATGTCGCCATGCAAGAGAGTAATATTCGCCGTGCTGATCGCCACGTCAGTGCCGGTACTCATGGCAATACCTATGTCAGCAGCTGCAATCGCCGGCGCATCATTTATTCCATCCCCAACCATCGCAACAATATGTCCTTCTTTTTGAAGAGCTTTGACAATATCAAATTTTTTCTGGGGATCCACATGTGCTTCGACTCTGGAAATGCCGACCTGTTGTGCAATATACTCTGCGGTACGCTTTTCATCTCCTGTTGCCATTATCACTTCAATACCAAGCTTTTTGAGTGTTGAAACAGACAAAGCAGCATCGGGCTTCACGCTGTCTGCGACATACACAACACCCAAAAACGTTTTGCCTTTGGCGACAAAGAGTGGTGTCTTACCCTGATTGGTATAGGCACTGCTGTCGACGGATGCACCAATCACACCTGATTCGCTCATATACGCGGCATTCCCTGCAATATACCGAATTCCATCAATGTCACCATGCACACCCCGTCCACCTACGGCTTTAAATGACTTCACCGGAGCAATAGTAATTATATGTTCCTTCGCATATGCTGTTATTGCATTGGCAAGCGGATGCTCTGAGAGTGCTTCAAGTGACGCGAGTATCCGCATGAGCGATTGAGCGCCTGTTTTCCCGTTTGGCACGATATCTGTGATTGCCGGCTTCCCGTGCGTTATGGTGCCCGTTTTATCCATCACAACAGCAGTTACACTGTGCAGCTTCTCCAGACTATCAGCGTCTTTTATAAGAATTCCCAAACCAGCCGCACGGCCCACCGCAACGATAATTGCCGTCGGTGTTGCCAATCCTAACGCACACGGACAGGCTATCACCAGAATCCCCACTACAGAGGTAATTGCAAATACAATAGATTGGGATAGCGTTATATACACCGAACCGATAACAATCCATACGAGTGCAGAAAACGCAGCAACAATTAGCACTGTCGGAACAAATACTCCGGATACCTTGTCGACGATCTTTTCTATGGCAGCTTTAGACCCCTGCGCCTCGGATACCATAGTCATAATACGGGAAAGCACGGTATCAGCAACAGCCCGCGTGACTCGGACAGTGAGTGCGCCCTGCATATTCATAGTCGATCCTATGACATGCGATCCTTTCGAAACATCCACTGGAAGCGACTCTCCTGTCACCATGGATTCGTCAACGGATGATTCCCCGGACACTACATCACCATCAAGAGGAATTGAGCTTCCCGGCTTCACCAACACAATATCGCCAACGTTCACCTGCTCAATGGGAAGCTCCAGCTCAACGGAGCCCCGCTTTACAACGGCGGTCTTTGCCTGAAGCTGCATTAGTTTTTTCAGTGCTTCACCGGTTCTTCGTTTTGAACGAATTTCCAGATATTTGCCCAATTTAATAAACCCGATGACAACCACAACGACATCAAAATACACCGTTTCATCAAATCTCAACGAGGTGAGCGTTTGAGGAAACACAATACGAATCATAGAGTACACGTAGGCAACAAGCGTTCCAATTCCGATCAGCGTATCCATGTTTGCAACTTTATAGGTAAGAAACTTGCCGATAGCTGAAATAAATTGAAATCCCGGACCAAACAAAATTCCCGAGGAGATAACTGCCAGTATCAACGTAAAAAACGTCATGGGAACAGGCACAGGAGGAACCCCGGGAAATACTGACGATGAGATTTCCCATAACATTGCCGCAAATACAAGTAAAGAGAATGGTAATGTCTGCTGCATTTCATTGTATGCACGATCCATATCTTCGTCTGTTTGTGCGTGATGCGCATGGTCTACCGTAGTATTTCCGGAACCTTTGGAAGCCGTTTCCTTCACTGTCTCATCTACCAGTGAATAGCCGAGGGGAGCAATAGATTCATTCAAAGACGCGACTGATGCGTGCTCGGAATCATATGTTACAGACGCCTTTTCTGTTGCAAAATTTACTGACACATCTGAAACCCCTTGGACTTTTTTCAGGCGCTTGGTAATGATGTTTGCACAGCTTGCACAGTGCATGCCGCGAACAGGTAACACTCTTTGCTTATTTGTTGATTCCATACCAGTCTCCTCTCCACTCCGTCAATGTTTTAATGCCAGCCGACAGCCCTGCGATAACATCACCCGCAAGGGTGAGCACCTCGCTTCTGGTTGACTTCGTTTGCATCTCTTTTGCAACGTCTATCGCCTCCTCATGATGCGCTTCCAGTGCGTTTATAAAACGCAGATCAAACTGGTCATCCGCCGATCCCAGCTGAACTTTCGTAAATTGGGAGATTTTTTTTGTATTGCCAAACCATGTTTTCTTTAGGGTATATAGTTTTTCAATTCCTTCCGTGTCAACGGCGATAATGGTACTTGCAAGCGCCTGAATATCAGATCGTTTTGAATGTTCTTTCGCCTGTTGCGCTAGATAGATAGCCGCCTGGTGATGTGCAATCATCCCGTCAATAAACCGGAGATCGACATATTTATCAGCTCTGCCGATACTCATCATGGGACTTTGCTTCTCAGATTTCATCTGTGCATACTCCGGCGTCACACTAAACCCTATTGCAATCCCAACTATCAGTGCTACTGCTACATATACTATGTGGACATGTTGTTTCATATTCCTCCTTTAGTAACCATTTATTTATTGTATAGTTTCATTAATGTCTGCAGCTCTTCGATAAGTTCTTTTTGTTTTTTTGCCCCACCCTTTTGTACACCCTCAACAAAGCATGTTTCCAAATGATCTTTCATCACCTGTTCATGCGCTGATTTAAGTAGTCCAATGGCCGCAAGATTCTGTTGCATAATGCCGACACAATATTCGTCTTGCTCCACCATAGATATAATGGTATCCAGCAGTGACCGTGCTTTTTTGAAGCTAATTATTGTTGATTGTTTATGAGATGCATTTTGTTTTATTGCCATACGTATACCTATACCATGGGTATAGGTAAGATGTCAAGTGGTGTGTTCTGTTCATTACACTTGACTAACACGATAGTGCGGACTATACTCTTTTTAGAAGCTATGAATTCGCGCGCATTTTTTTGCATTACAATCGTCAAACAGACATCCCTTCGAATGAGGGATTGTTCGACGGCGTAAACAACAAACTACGCGAGCGAATCGAACACTCCCTCAAAACAGGGAGTTTTTTTTGGGCAGAAAGGAGGTGAATATATGAACCGTACAAATGGAGCACGCATTATGTATTACGATGCAGAACAACGAAAATTTATCGTGGAAGAAATCTCATTGGATACCGACGAAGCAAACGATACGACAGCATCAGCTGATTCTGCAGATCCCAATACGGCTGTCCGCCGTTTTGTTTAATACTCCGTTCCTACACCCATCAACACTATTGTATGTGTGAGAATGGGTCTGCCTTCGGTATGCTTCACACCGGCATTCTCCCGACAGAATTTAGTCTACACACGGCAAAAAAAACGCCCTCTTTCGAGAGCGTTTTATTGTTTTTCTGTATGTTCGTTTTGGCTAAGTCGTATTATTCGACTATCAACTTGCCAACCATCCCCTGCTGTCGGTGCGTCATGACACTGCAATAGTATTCAAATGAGCCGGTTTTGTCAGCTACAAATGTTATGCTGTCGGTTTCTCCATTTTTTATGACTTTGGTTCTGGCACTGAATTCATCCACTACCCAATCATGCGTATATTTACCGGAATTTGTTAGCGTAATTTTCACCGTATCACCTTTTTTTACGGTTAAAGTCTTGAGTGAAAAGCCCATTTCAAAACTATCAACGGCAAACTCCTTCACTTCACCGACCTGCATCACCGCACCGGTCGATTCAGGAGCTTTTTCCATCATAGAATCAGTAGCAGGAGCCATTGAGTCAGATTTTTTGCCACTGAGCGCATAATATCCTCCACCGAGCACGGCGATTACCAGAAGAATAACCATCATATTTTTCATACATACACCTCCTTTAAGGTACCATTTACCGTATCAGAGTAACTTCAATTTGTAAAGTGCGTTACACTGTTATATTGGTGTAGAATACTGTCATAGATACGCTCATGTCATCCCGTAATGGCATGACTACCCAGACAATGACACCATTACAACTGAAAATATATACACTACTTCAGCGTGTACCTGAAGGTATGGTCACAACGTACAAAGAGCTCGCCAAAGCAGCCGGAACAAACGCATACAGGGCTGTTGGTCAGTTTATGAGACATAATCCTCGTTCATTTATGACATGCACAGATCAAAATTTGAGAATACCGTGTCACCGTGTTGTTGCATCCGACGGCTCAATAGGTGGATTTATTGGGGATACTCATGGCATTCATATAAAACATAAAATATCGTTACTGAAACTCGAAGGAATACACGTACGGTCAAACAAAATTGTACATTTTACGCAGAAACTGTATACATTTCCAGCTTAATCTGACGAGATTACTGCGTCATTTCCTTTTCCAACAGGGCACTGTCAGGTATAAGAATATATCTCCTATGGTATTCAATCAATTTCTTTTTTTTGAGTGTTTCTATTTGTAGACTAGCAGTTTCCCTCGTCGTACCAATCCATGCCGCAATTTCACGATGTGTAAGCGGGATAAGTAATTTGCCTTTTATATTTTCATCACTGAAATTCTTTATATAGTAAAGCAGTAACAAAATAGTTTTTTTGTACGCGCTGTCAAACACTAGAAATTCCATTCTTTTCATGAGCCCACTCAACCCTCTTAGCATTTTTATCAACATATCGTGTTCAACTGCTGGAGAATCATGGAATAGCTGTTGAACTTCTTCACGTGAAGCCCTCCAAATTTCGGTGGGAGTCAATGCTTCGAAATAATATCGATTTGGTTCATCATTGATAATCCATGGCAATGGAAAAATTGCTCCTTTTTTGAACACATGAAGCACGAGCATATCCCCCGAGTCTGTCGCGAAACTCATACGAACAAGACCTGATTTCAGGTACAGTGCCCCTGAAGGTGGGTCACCAGCTCGAATAATTATTTCCCCTTTTTTATATTGCAGCTTTGTAAACCGATCAAAAAAGCTCTCTAGTTGCGCATCGATTGTCAATTGTGTGTTCATCTACAGTGAAGTATACACAATTTTTACTCTTTTTATGTAATATATCTAACACGTGTATAAAAATACACGGGCGATATGCAAAACATCCTATATAAATAGGTGCTTGCAATACAATCTCAGGTATATATATAGTTAGTAGTGAGTATACATGTACTCTATTATAAAGAGGCATGTATATGTGATGTATTAATTTTTAATTCCGTATAAATTGCCTATGAGAACACCTGTCGAGTCAACACCAACAAAAGCTCCAATATCCGCAGAAACGCAAACACAAGTAGCCGCAACCGCATCACCCGTGTTTACAATAGTGATGTGCATATTTTCAATGGTTATCGGAGTGTTAGGGTACAGATATTATTTGACGCAATTTCCCAACTCCAAAAATATACAACCGAAAAATGAGATTACAGAAATGCCGAAACCCACGGTTGCACAACCCTCACCCACACCTATTCCATTACATGCCGGAAAAGGTGACTATACCGTTTCGCATCCAAAAAGTGCAGGTCCGGTTATTCAACGAGTGATATTTGATCCCCTTGATGCAAAAAAAGGCCAAAAAGTAAAGTTTTCAGCGGTGATCATGGATACCGTTGGTGATGCAAAAGTGGTTGGAGCATTGGACGCTGATTCGAAGCAGATAGAGTTAACATTCACCAAAGATGGTATGGAAAGGAATTCTCAAATATGGTCCACCGAGCTCACACTAACAGACTCTGTCTTATATCGCTATACCCTTACTGTTTCGGCAACAAATTCCAAAGGCAACACGGTTGTACGCGTGTCGCCTAGATCCTGATCCATAGTATGGAACAATCGTCTGTCAGAATTTCACGAGTAATGATTCAACTGGTGGTTTTGCTCATAGGTTGTATCGTGTTATCGTCTCCTCGCACGGTGTATGCAGTGGCATGCACAGGGATACCGGCAATTGGAGATGCGTCAATATCAAATTGCGATCTGACTATCGCAGAAAATACAGCAAACGGAGCTGATCAGGCAAATAACTTAGAAATTTCGACGACAAACACTGCAGTGCTGACAGTCGGCCCTGGTGCAAATATTACAGTAAACTCAGGAGGGACGCTTGCAGCAGGTTCGATAAATCTTACCGGAGGCTTTATTTATATAGACACCGGCGGCGCGACGAAACCCAATGGCCCCCTGTATGCAACAGACTCAGATGCAGATGGTTGGGCAGATTCCCTTACCGCCACAGCATCTACAGCAAGTGGTAAGAGGAGATTTTCATTGATGAAATCATTCACTGCTACTGATTGTGACTCCGGTGCACATTCCGCAACAAATACTTGTTTAACAGCAAACGGTGGAGCTTGCTCAGCAGATAACACGTGTTTGAGCGGAATTTGTGGTACTAACTCTGATGGTGATGCATATTTCAGTCTTGCAGCAGGACATACTGGAACGTGTCAGGCAAGTTCGCTCCCGTACACTGATTGTTATGACAGTAACGCAAATGCATATCCATCTTCCGCCTACTGTAGTGCATCTCATCGTGGAGATGGAAGCTATGATTATAACTGCTCAAGCTCTAACACAACCTGTGGAACGATCAGAGACTACTCCTGCTCTTCAACTCAACTTACCAATGATTATTGCTCAGGAACAACCTGTGCGGCAAACACAGTAACAGGATACCTTGCTTCATCAGCGGCGTGCGGAGCAGTTGGATGTACATGTTCAACAACACTTACGAGAGGGACTTCCTGTTCAGCAGTGGGAGGACCTTACCCAAGCTGTAGTCTACCGACAACAGCCTCGTATTGTAGTGCAGTGTCATCAGCAGCTCAGAGTTGTCAGTAATATTTCTTCTTGGTTGTATCGCAACGTACTGTTTTTGAAACTCGATGAGCGTACGATATGAATTAATGAAGGCAGCAGGCTCTGCAAACAACAATCGTATAATATTTATCCTGTCACTTGTTGGTATTGCCATAGCAGTATATGTCACGCAAAGCTTCATACGAGAGACAGGTATCTACTGTATAAATTCCGGCGGATGCGAAGCTGTACGAAAGGCTCCGGAAAGCTACGTATTTGGTTTCTTCCCGGTACCCGCTGTTGGATTAATTGGGTACACAGTGTTGGCAGTTTGTAGTTTTCTTAACACTATCAGTCTTTCAAAAAAAGCATCAAGATTGGTATCTACCGTTATGGTGAGCATGTCCTCATTTGGCGTTTTGTTTGTTGCCTGGTTTACCTATACAGAAATTTTCGTTATCAACGGTATATGTACATGGTGCACTATCTCAGCATTAAATATGTGTATTATTTGGAGTCTGATTGTAAAAAGTTATTTACAGAGAAAGCCATATACCGTATAGTGAGTGAAGTATAAATCACTCTTTGTATTCCTATGAAACTAACTAACGAATCCAAACTTTTTTTTGGGATCATTGCCATCAGTGTCGTTATTATTGGCATAGCATCTGTTGTACTTACAAAACCGGCACCGACGTTCACATCAGAAGAAGTAATGTCAAAAGACTCGTACGTAAAGGGCAACCCTTCTGCGAACGTAGTACTTGTGGAGTTTTCGGACTTTCAGTGCCCCGCCTGTCTGGCAGTAAAACCAACCGTCGATGCAATTCTGGCAAAACATAAAGACAGTATGTTATTTGTGTATCGTCACTTCCCTCTTGACCAACATCCGTTCGCAAGGAAAGCTGCTCAAGCGGCAGAATCTGCAGGAGCACAAGGGAAATTTTGGGAAATGTATGAGCAATTATTCGCAAGTCAGGAAAAATTTTCTGATACCATATTTACTGATCTCGCAAAACAGCTCTCCCTTGATGCCGCAAAATTTGAGGCAGATATGAAATCGAGTGCCCTAACAAACCGCGTCGCAAATGATCAGGCGGATGGCACGCGATTTGGTGTTAATTCGACACCCACATTCTTTTTAAATGGGAAAAAACTCAACCTTTCAAGCTTTGATGATCTAACTCGAGAGGTTGATGCAGCTGTGGCAAATGCGAAATAATGCATTTTTCTAAATCCCTGACCAGACTGGGATCAGAATTATAAATAGAATACCGCGTTCGCGAGAATAACAATATGTACCTATGAAAAAACTTCGTGTCGGATGGTTCACGTTTACCTGCTGTGAAGACTCTACAATTGTATTTACAGAACTCATGAACACAAGGTGGGAGTCATGGAAACGGAATATAGATTTTATTCACGCCAAAGTACTTCAAAATACAAACAAATGGGAACCCATGGATGTGGCGTTTGTTGAAGGCGCGATTATGTCAGCCGAGCATGAAGAAAAATTAAAAAAGATTCGAAGCCTCGCGACAAAGCTTGTTGCCATTGGCTCGTGCGCATGTAGCGCCCTCCCGAGTGGTCAGAGAAACAGATTTGATGCACCCACCAAAGAGGAAATAGCATCGCTACTACTTCGGTTCAAACAGGCTGAACGGGTAAAATTTCTTCGTCAAGTTGTCACTGTTGACGACGAGGTAAATGGGTGCCCTATGAATGAGAAACCATTTCTGGATCTGTTGGACAAATACCTTGTTGAGTTTGGTATCGTATCCAAAGAGGGATCAGGAACAGCTACCCCCTCTCCCCTACGCCCTGCTCCCTAAATCTATGCACAATCAAAATCTAGATCTCACAATTGAAGAAATAACCAAAATAGAAGGTACAGCCTCAGTGGATATAAAAATACGTAACGGGGTGTTGGAAGAATGCCACTTTGGAATTGTGGAAATGCAGAGATTCTTTGAAGAGGCGGTGAGAGGAAAAACGGCGACCAATCTTCCCCACCTTCTGGCACGTATTTGTGGCACATGCAGCAATGCACATTTACTTGCAAGTATCGCATCGGTTGAACATGGTCTATCCATTCTTCCTTCCGCACAGACGTCTTTACTTCGGAAATTACTCAACTATGGACTCATGATCAGGGACCATGGACTCCATCTGTACGTATTTGTCCTTCCTGACTTATACAATCGGGAATCCATACTTGCTTTCGATGAGACAAACGAAGAAGAGCACGCGCTTGTGCATGACTGTTTTGCCGTTAAAGAGGTCGGGAATAAGCTCAGCGTTCTTTCCGGTGGACGGGCAGTCCATGCGCCACTACTCGCTGTCGGTGGGTTCAATGAAATCCCGAAAAAAGAAAGCCTCATGGCACTTCTTCCTGAATTAGAGGACATTCGCTCCAGGATACTCCGCCTTATTTCAGTATTTGAGCGTTGTACGTTTACGCTCCACCAGGAGCTCAAATTTCTCGCATCCATAAATGATGATTTTTCATTTTTAGATGGCACAGTTGTTTCAAGTGATGGTGTGAAGATTCCACCTGAAGCATTCCAATCCCATTTGAATCCTCAGGATATCCCCTATTCTCATGCAACCGGATATCTATTTGATGGCCATGTTCATTTTGTGGGAGCGCTTGCTCGGATAAACTTAAATAAAAATGCACTCCATGATCACACAAAACGTGATGCGGCTTCTGCACTCTCACTGTTTCCGTCTACAAACATCTATCACAATAATCTCGCTCAAGCTATAGAGATGCTTCACAGCATAGATGCGAGTATTGAGCTTATTCATCAATATACTGGCACGCCTGAGACACCGGTGGCATATACACCAAAAGAAGCAACCGGCATCGGTATCATAGAAGCTCCCCGTGGCACGCTCTTTCACCGTGTGGAAATGACTGTGGATGGGAAAGTGAAAAATTCAAAAGTTATCGTTCCAACGGGACAAAATCAAATTGGCATTGAGATCGCTATTGCCGATTGGGTGTCAAAGAATACGGGTCTCACCAAAGAAGAGTTGGAGCTGGAGATTCAAAAAATTATCCGTGCATATGACCCGTGCATGTCCTGTGCCACACACTTCCTAAAACTGAAAATTCACAATTAAAGTTGTGATTTGTGCACCTGAGATGCACACTTCATTCTATTCCCCCCTTGCCCTTTCTAAAAAAGAAGAACTACAATGAATGTGGGTAAACTGTATGGGAGATTTGAGCCATGTTATTTCTTTCAGAACTTATTGGCAAAGCGGTGCATTCAGAAAACAACCATCCACATGGCCGTTTGTCAGATATCATTTTTCTAAACGAGGAGACTCCACGGATTACAAAAATAGTCGTCACTCACGCAAATAATTCGAGACACACCATCGGTATAGCAAGTTTACGGCGCGTGAATCACCACATAGCTATTACAAAACCCGTTCTTCATCAGCAAACAACCACCAATGAGCTTTCAGCTGTAAAAACTCTGCTTGATCAACAAATAATCGATCTTGTTGGAAATAAAGTTGTCCGTGTGAATGATGTGGTTATCCAGGATCAACCGCTTCTTACCATTTCAGGAATCGACATTGGCATACTGGGCATACTGCGACGATTAGGCATTGAGAGGGTTATCCAACGTCTCGCAATACTGTTGAATTCACCCATGCCCATGCAGTTGTTATCGTGGGGTGATGTGCTCAATCTCGAACTAGAACACGGGCAGATCAAAATCAAACAGCGTGACGAAAAGCTGGCAAAAATTCATGAAGAAGATCTGGCTGATTATCTTGAAATGACAAACGCTCATAATGTCCATAAGTTTGTGAGCACGCTGGACCTTAAAAAAGCAGCGGAAGTATTGGAAAGTCTCACAGTGAATTACCAGGTAGAAGTATTTCAACGATTTGATCACGCCAAAGGAGCTGAGCTAATAGACTGCATTGATCCTGATGAGGCTGTTGATATCCTGTTGGCGCTAGACCGCAATAAACGGGATAAAATCATGAAACGTCTACCCACAGAGAAACAACAGGAGCTTCACCAACTCATGACATTCTCAAGAACACCGGTCGGAAAGCTTATGACCAGTGAATTTTTTGCTGTCCCAAGCAATTTCACCGCAAAAGAAGTCATTCGCGAAATAAAGAAACAAACTCACGATTTCTCCTCATTTAGCGCTATATATGTCTTGAACAGGGATGACCAATTAGTCGGAGTGTTCAGCCCTCACGAACTGCTTATGCAGGATTCTGATGCCATTGTGTATAAATTTATGTTGCCTGAGCCGATTGTTGCCCTGCTTACTACCCCTGTCGAAGTGATCATCTATAAATTATTGAAATATAATATATCTGCAATCCCTGTGATAAATAGAGAAAAAAAAGTATTGGGAATTATTACGATAGATGACGTATCAGAAATTGTCCTTAAAAAAATACAATGAACCCAGTTATTAAACTCTTCAAACGTCGATTTTTATTATTTCTCGCGGTGTTTGGCCCCGCGACAATCACAGCAATGGCTGACAATGATGCGGCTGGCGTGGCCACATACCAAGCTGCCGGTGCAACACTCGGGTACCCTATTCTCTTTGTACTATTCATCATTACATTTCTTTTGGGTATTACCCAAGAAATGGGTATTCGCCTTGCTATAGTGACGAGAAAAGGCCTTGGAGATCTCATACGGGAACATTACGGCATTAAAGTATCAATATTTATTTTTGCGTGCCTTTTTTTGGCAAATTTGGGAACAATTGTAGTCAATGTGGCTGCGGTAAAGATTCTGAGCACATTATTTCACATTCCGGTTTTTGTCAGCATTATTACACTTATTTGTATAGCGTTTATCGTTGTTATAAAAGGGAATTATAAAGTGAACCAAAACATTATGCTCGTTGTGAGCGTATTTTACATCGCATATATCATATCTGCTTTCAAAGCAAAACCTGATTGGGGAACTGCAATTTCGAACCTCATCGTCCCCCACGGCGTTCCGATAACCGCAGACTATCTGCGTAACTACATCATGATCGGGCTCGGTGTATTGGGAACCACAATTACGCCCTGGGGACAGTTTTTTATCAGCAGTTTCGCGTTTGACAAGAAAATAGAAACGAACAGATTGAAATACTCCCAGATTGAAACATATATTGGAGCGTTTATCACGAACTTTTTTTCATTTTTTATGATCGTGGCCACTGCCGCCACACTGTTCACACATAATATACCTATGGTATCCAGCGAGCAGGCCGCCCTTGCCATCAAGCCGTTTGCAGGAGATATAGCAATGATATTATTTGCAATTGGCGTATTAAATGCCGGATTTATGGGTATTATTACAGTGACGCTTTCCACAGCGTATGCGTTTGCGGAATTCTTCGGCCTCACAGGAAGCTTGGATGCCTCGTTTAATCGCGGTCGCGCCTTCTATACCATCTTTGTTGTACAACTCATTATTGCAGGCGTGATTGTGCTTATCCCCTCAGTATCGTTATTAAGCTTAGCGGTGTTCTCACAGGGGTTTAATGCTATGATGTTGCCGTTTATCTTCTATTACCTTATCCGTCTGACCAACAGTAAAGATATCATGGGCGAACATGCAAACAAGCCATTTCAAAAAAATATTGCCATACTGGGAACAGTCTGTATATCTATCGCGTCGCTTCTGACTTTGCTATTTACCTTCCTCATGTAGAATGCTGCGTAGCAGGGCTATCACTTCATTCCTCACCTGCATAATTGAGGAATATCTGGGTACTGCGATAATACGTATTTTCGGCAGTTTATGAAGTTTTTTTAAGAGTTGAAGATGGAGACCCAGATCGTAATCATGTACGGACACACTTTTGGTAATGACAAATGCATCTATATCCGAAAACATCTGTACAGTAGAAGCACCCTCTACAGAATCGATGAGCACGCTTGCATGTTCGGGTATAAAATTCTCTGATGGATCCAAATGTATGACCGATACCGCAGGAAATTCTTTTCGGAGTATAGGAATCAGCTGCACAGGGATATAATCACCGGAATCAATTGTGTTTCCAAAACAATAGATACTCATATCTGATTTGCAGCATACATGAGCGCTCGCCGTGTGTACACAGCTACATTTCGTACTTGGGAGGGTGTTAGTTTGTCACATATATATCCCCAATGAGTACTTACCCAATCCCCAGGTTGGAGCGATATACCAGTACCAGTTACAATTGTTTCAATGGGGACACCAAGAGACAGTTTTTCTCCCTTATATTCCAGATGTCGCATTTTTACTATCCATTGATCGTGGGTCATTGATTGTTCTTCTGTTTTTTGTACCACTTTTCCCCAGCTAATACGGCATTGATCCATCGTAGATATTGTATGGGCAATGGCATGGTGCCCGGTGCGGATAAAAACAGATACTACGTGGTCAGTATGGGTAGGTAGTCCGTGACTCACAAGCGACTGTGCAATATGTGGAAATGCACCTATGGGTAGCTTTTTCAGAATCAGTAATTCTTCGTCCACCATCCGTAGCAGTGAGGATGTTTTTACTTTCGTGGTTAACTGATTTCCCAACCAATACGCCTCTACCACACGTGCGTCAAATGGATTGGGTATATGATTTTCTGATGCGATGAGCACGAGGTAGTTATACAGTGTCTCAAACTGTGAAAGTATCTCGACAAGTCCCTTATCGGAGTGTCCTTCCTGTACATATCCGAGTAAATCAGACTGTTTTTCGGGACCACAGTAATGATATATATTCGGAGCAAACGCGTACTTGCTGCACATGACAATGCCAGCGTCAGCATTCATGCCTGTTTTGTTTTTGATCGTTTTATGTACTCACCAAGGATGAAGAGCACGCCAACCACGAGCAATGTGAGAGATACCATTTGACCCTCCTTAAAGGGTTTTTGAAGCACAAATCGTGTTAACAGCGCTGTAACCACAGGCGCTGATACCAAAACCGATGAAACAAGCACTGCAGGAGCTGTTTTTAGAGCGCTATACCACGTGGTCATATACAGAGTGAGAAGTACAGCACTCACCGTGAGTGGTACAACTGCGTACGTAGGCTGTTGACTCAATAGACCAATTTTCCCAAGAACACCAATTGCGGCGAAAAGCATAGGGACACCAAACAACATTCTTCCCCAGGCAACGATGACAGGAGGAACATGGGTCAGGGTACGCTTAGCGATAATCTGTTCAACTGCCCATAACACTGTTGCGCCAAGGACAAGCCAGGTTCCCGTTTTAGGAACTACAGCGATTCCGCCGCCAAAATAAAACATACCGGCGAGTAGCAACGCATATCCTATGCTTTGCATCCGATGTATTCTCTCGCCCAGTAACGGTACCGCCATAAGTGCGACCCATATAAACAGTGTTTTTTGTATAATATTCCCATTCACTGCACCAATTTCAGCTAATCCCCTGAAAAAAAGTGCAAAGGGAATTCCGCCTCCAACTACGCCTATCAGAACCAACATCCCCCACTGTTTCGCGGTTAATGCCCGTACATGTGAGACCTGTGAGCTGATACCCATCCAAATACTTAAGAATACAAGTACGACAACGTTGCGGACAAACGCAAACACGAGTGGATCCGTGCGACTAACGAATATGCCATTTGCAAATATGGATACGCCTGAAATCCCCGCTGTTAATATGGCCAATTGAATTCCTTTTTTCATGTTGTTCTCCTTTTTTTATACTTGGGTACACCTGTATGCGTGTGATGTACATTATCTAATTTAGCAAGTGCAATGTCACCATACACTTCCAAACAATCCCCTACCTGAACGTCAGGCACCAAGGATATCCGAACTATTCGTCCGTCCGACATTGTTGCTTTCTTATCTTCTATATGTACCACAGTTTGTGGAATATTTATACACATACCGCATCCCTGTATCCTACTTGCGCATCACTATTCTTACAGTCTATCATGATCTATATACTACTGCTCTTAGGAAGGAGGTGACACGAACATGGCAAAAAGCAAAGCTGTTAAACGAATAGCGCCAAAAGAAAAAACCCCATTTGATACGATGAGTGTCACCGTACTTCTGGTAATGGCAATTTTTGGCGGACTGGTAGGATATTACATTGGTAAAGGTGCCGCATCACCACAGATGGTTTCTCTCAAAGAAGCATCCGTTATGATGAAAGAAAAGGGAATGATGATGGAAGACGCCGGAAGAATCATGGAAGAGAGAGGCAAGAAGTATAACGATAAGGAACTCATGGATAAAGGCAAAATGATGATGGAAGGTGGCTCTGTTATATCCGGCAAAGGAGTCGGAATGATGGGTATGTCAGAAGAATATTAAGCATTCGCGAATGTTTGATGAAGAAAACCCCGTCCGCGTGACGGGGTTTCTCGTGCGTGACGCACGTTACAGGTAGAGAGCAACGGTCATATTCCAGAACACGTGAACCAAAATCGGAGCAATGAGAGAACCCGTAGAGGCAAATAACATACTGTTTGCAAATGCCAATACAAAATCAGTGACAAAAAACAGGATAAGCGTCGTCCCGGTCAAATGATTTGATGTTACCAGGATAGGGACATGAAGCAGGATGAAAAGGATAGATCCCATGAACGCGCTGTACGGCAAGTTTTTTGTTTTTTCATATATACGACTAAACACAAAGCCTCTGCTGAGTATCTCTTCAGAGATGGCAGTTGCAAGAGACACAACAATCAGAAAAAATCCATACTCTTTAAATGCTGCGATAGGAGTCACATCAAGCTTTCCATATTTCATCGCGTGAGCGGCTATCCCCTCTATGGCAAAAATCATTCCAAATGCAAGACCTACATAGATACTGTTAAATATATTTTTTGTGGTGAGTCCTACGGACTCAAGAGTGCGATGCTCTTTATTTTTCAAATACCAAAGCACAGGGCCGATAAACACGAGCGGTTTTGCGACAAATTCGTCGAACCATTCAGGTAGACGTAAAAAATATCGATACAAGCTCCAAATTAAGAGAACCCATGCCCAGGTCCTATACACTGAAACGAGTGGGAGTACTTCCGGTGGGACTGTTTTCGATTGTTTTGCCATCAATTACTACAATAATAGGTTTCTCTGCCAATGGCAAGTAGTGTCAATCTCTATTTCCACGAATAACCTGCGTGTCTCTCACCGCCTGATCCATTGTCTCTACAAGTTGCTCCACAAGCCGCTTCGCCTGCTCCAACGTTAGCGCCCTGTAATTATGAGGGAAATAGTGGAATACCAAGTTACGTCCATTTTTCCATGTGTGCCAAAGTCTGGTGGCTAAGTCTTTTCCGAACCGATTCTCAATCTGCAAGTAGGCGCTACGTCGTCCCAGTTTTCGTGCTAAGTTTGGGCTCAATGCTTTTCCTATCCGGTAATGATCGCTCTCATAGTCTCTGCGCTCTATGATATCTAAATCCAGGAATAAATCTTTTAAGAATCCCTCATATAATTTTGCAAATGGGAAGACAAGATACGAGTAATCTGTTGGCTCCTGATCGATGTGGTTCATGCTATCCTGAATAAGAAAACTCCCATCCCCTGCCAATACTCGCTTTGGTTCAGAGAGATAGTTCCACAACGGTGATCCGGGTAATATTTTCATGTATGAACCGTGTTATCTGACAAATAAAAATGTTAAAAAGAAAAATACAGCGACAGTGATAATCAGGATACGTTTTTGCGTGAGCAAATCGACAGGGACAGCAATCATCGAATACCAACTTGAGAGATCACCCGACAACCTCCATTGCCCTATTTGCCATAACACGATCGTGAGATATAAAGACAATACCAGCCCACCAGCAAGCGCACTTCCTGACGACGTCACAATAAAGAAGCAGACAACGACGAATGCCGCAAAAAAGACTATTCCTCGGAATGGAGATGGATTTAAATTAAAGAATACTTCAGCAATATCCAGAAAGAATACACCTATCAGACCACCTACTATAAACAGAATCGTATCGATAGTCGGCTGAATAGTCCATTTCAGTACTGCGACAGCAAGGAGGTAAATCAATGAAGCAATAATGAAGAACGTTGGTTTTCGCCTGATAATTTCCCGTATCTTTTCTATAGTCATGTGTATCAATTGTAATTTGTAAATTGAATATTGTAAAATTATCCGTGATACATCACTCTTCTCCATTTTTCAATTTTTTCATTTTCCACATAAACAACTTCGGTTTGCTGTTGGCATTGGCATCTTTCACGAATGACATCGCTTTTTCCAGAACGGCTCTGGGGACGGTTTTCGCAAGCCGTATATAGAGCGATTTATGTTTATAATCCCCCAGTTGTTCCGAGAGATAAATACCGTATGACTGAAATTCCCTAGATATGTATTTGTCTTCAACCGGATTGAATTTCAGCAATATTTGACCAATGCTTTGTATATCAGATGATTTTTTTTGCATACTATTTAGCTATTCCTGACAGTCCCGAGATCCTTCGATACACCAGGATGGTGAGCTTATCGAACCAAGGCGAGAATCTAATGTAAAAGGACCCATGAGAAAATTGGCCCCCGATCAAGTCGGGATGACAATCCGATTGTTAATTAAACCTATTCATAGTCTTATCTATTCCCTCAACCAGGGCGATCCGTACTGCTTCAACGGCATACTTAATTAACTTTTTTAGCGCCCCCGCCTCTGACTGAGTAAACCGTGACAACACGAACGTCACGACATTTCTGTGACCCATATTTTGATCTGTGCCTTTTTTTATATCTTCCTTGCCTCTCCCAATTCCTAGTCTAAATCGCAAAAATTTATCGGTTCCCACATGATTCATAATCGATTCGACACCATTATGACCTGCCGTTCCGCCTCTTTCACGGATACGGATTTTTCCGATTGGCAGATCAAGATCGTCGTGGATGACCCAAATATCAGATGAATCGATTTTATAAAAATCCATGAGTTTTTTGACCGCTTCGCCGGAATTATTCATAAAGGTAACGGGCTTTACCAGCAGTACATCACCTATTTTTGCCACGTAGGCCATTCGTTTATCATCCTGCTTCCAAGCTAGGCCATCACGACCTATTTCCCGTGCTAATTTATCTATCACCATAAATCCTATATTATGGCGCGTATCTTCATAGTCTACCCCTGGATTTCCGAGTCCTACGATCATTTTCATATGACACCTACCTTTCGATTAATAGTACCACATATGCCTAGTATAGATACAAAATCGCACTGTCCCTATTTTAGACGACTATATATACCATAAAAACACCCTGTTAATCTGAAATAAACGACAACACGTGACAGGCGCATGATGAGTACTCGAACGTATCATGGTTCTATCACGTGTGTTTTGCTACTTCATTTTTGCCAATTGTTTTTCTGCAATATCTCCAACAACTGGTGCTTTATACATTTCTCCCTGGAATGCTTTCCACATACATACAATCCACAAGATAAATGCTGTGAGCGATAAAAGTAGCCCAGCAAGCCACCCCAAAATTGGGATAAATCCAAGCGCGATATTTATGATAAAAATGCCACCAAACAACACTGTTGATTGCATTGCATGAAATCGCACGAATTTACTTTGTTTTTCAACAAGTAAAAATATCACACCCGTAATAAATCCGAGTAGATAGGATGCTGCTGCCATTAAATTTTCATTTCCTTTGGTTTCTGCCATTTATATATTCACCTCCTATTCTATATTCACATTATCATGCATGAAAAAATGCAGTCAATACCCGAAGCCAAAGCGTTAGCTGTCAAGAGACTCCCTGATGAGATCGCCTGCCCGTTTCTGATCGACAAGGCACCAATTGTGGTGCCCGGTTATATAGTTGACGTGCACACGAGGCACAAGTGATTGAATTTTTTCTATATAGGACAACGGCAATATTTCATCCTGTTTTCCCCAAATGATATAAACTGGCGCAGAAATTTTTTGAAGTATTATTTTCTCTTCGCATAGGCATTGTGTTATGGTTTGCACTATCGGTGGTATCGGATTATGCAGCAGCACGCGTCCTACATCAATTAATAGCCTCCGGAGAATCGTGCTGTCATGTTCTTTAGAAAGGTTACGGAGCGCCCGGTATACCATTTTGGGATACTTTCCGAGTATTTCCGGCCGCCTGAACGGCAAGCCAATCGAATTACATACGACAACTCGACGAATTTTGGGGCTTACTGCCGCCAAATGCAAGGCAATTCCTCCGCCGAATGAATGACCGACAACCACTACAGAATCCCAACCAAGTGACTCCAACATTTCATCAAACAACACAGCGTACTGTTCCAAAGTCAACATTGAGTCCAATCGGGAACGCCCGAACGGAGGAATATCAGGAATCAATAGTTCATATTCTTTGGAGAGGGTAGTAAACAATTCGGAGAATATAAATGGATCCACCCAAGTACCATGAAGAAACAGTAGTTTCTTTCCGGCCCCGACTTTGCGATACCGTATGGATACATCAGGAATCTGTCGACTCGTGAAACGAGCATCTAGTATTGTCTTCATACGTGCTTGTTTTCGTTACCTGTGAATAAGCTGCTGATACTCATGTTCCAGCACGCCTATGGTGTGGGACGTAAGATGTCGTTTGGATTTCAGCACAGATGCGTGTGATAGCTGTTCCCTGCGTTTCTCATCCTGAAACAATGCAAGGATTCCTTTTGCCAGAGGGCGATACCCGGGAGACACAGGAATACCATTTGTATTATCTACAAGCTCAGACACCCCCCGTTTGTTTGTAGCAACTATGGGTAATCCATAGGCCATTGCCTCTATCATAGACATTGATTGATTTTCGATTTTGCTTGCTGAGACATATACATCTGCCATCGTATATATTCCCTGAGTCAGTAATTCATGTCTGAGTACTCTCCCTGCAAAAATTATCGAGCTAGTAAGTTTCATTTTTTTGGTTAATTGTCGAAGTGACTGTTCCATTGGTCCATACCCAATAATCACAAGTCGGGCTGCCGGATTTTTTTGCGTAACAATACTCCATGAACGTATCAGTACATCAATGCTTTTTTCCAATGATAATCTTCCTACAAACATGCCAACAGGTGAGGAAATATCAATGCCATAACGTCTTCTCACGTTCTCCCGTGTTTTTGCCCTATCTTTTCTGACAAGCGCGTCATTTATGCCGTTATGAATAATAACACTAGGTGAGGTTAACCCATGTGACACAAGTTCTTTTTGTCCTGAAAGTGAAGGACAGATTATCAAATCAGCATAATTATGAAAATTAATATTTAGTTTGGTCAGCGGTGATTTAAGGAATTCTATCATGGTGTTAAATCTAAAGTGCTTCAAAAAATCCTTATCCAGATAAAATGTGTGAAATGTCAATACGACAGGAATTTTTAATAGTTTTGCGGCTATCATAGCTTCAATCGCAATCGGATAGGGCTCATTGATATGCACGATATCTATGGATCTCTCTTTGAATATTTTTGTAAATTGGTAGAGCGTGGGTTTTGTGATTCTCAAATCCGGATACACAACTGCAGGAATAGATGGGAGAAGCTCAATAGAAAATGGATAGCCTGATGTATTGTACGGGGTATTTTTTGCCGGTGCCGGGGCAAATACGGTCACAGAATGACCACGATGAGCAAGCTCTGTGGCCGTATCTAGAACATAGCTTAATACGCCATTTATTTGAGGCAGGAATGTTCCGGAAATGATCGCTATATTCATATACGTATCCTCACAGGACTACTTGAATTATAGCGCATATGGAAAGGATAATTCAAAACTACCTACCCTGAAGATTACTTTGATTCGCAAACATAGTGGATAGCTCTTCAACAGTAGTTACTTGATCGGGAGATTTGTCGGTGCGAAGCCGTACCAATCTCGGAAACCGTACAGCAATACCAGCTCCATGAGTTGAAGATTTTGTTAAATCATCTCCGGCGATTTCAACCACCACTTTGGGGGCAACCCACACATCTGGTGTAAAGAGTTTGTTCACAGACAGATACTCTTTTGGCTGCGTTTTCACCTGTATGGACGCAAGTGATGTGTTCAGTGATTTCCACATTTCATCCGTCACACCCGTACCGATTTTTGTCACAGTGAGAAACCCTTCTTCAGACCGTACCCCAACCAAAAACATACCGATGCCAAAACCTGACCGTTTCCCCTCTCCACGTGAGTATCCCATTATTACCGCATCAATTGTGTCTGTGAGCTTACCAGTTTTGCCTTCTTCTTCCTTGAACTTAACCCAGGAATAATTTTTTCTGCCCGGTTCATAGCCACTATCCCATTTTTTTACCACCACGCCCTCCAGGCCTTTCTCTAATTGGGCATCATGATACTCCCTCAATTCTTGAGGGTTACGGGTTACAATATGAGGAGAGATTGATAGTAACGTTTTAGGTAATACGGTCTTTGTAAGTATGTTATTCCTCTCTGAAAGCGGTACCTGTAATAAATCTGTCCCATCCTTGTACAAAATATCAAAAACAAAAAATCGCAGCGGCAAACGGGTCGACATTTCAGCAATATCGTGCTTTCGTTTTCGGGTCATAGTTTCTTGAAATGACGCTAATTTACCGCTTTTGGGATCAATACCTATCGCCTCGGCATCCAATATAACTTCATCTGCATGAAGTTCTGCAGGCAATCCTGATAATTCAGGATACATAGCCGTGGTATTTTCCAGATTTCTGGAAAATGCTTTCACCTCTATAGCATGCGTTGTTGAGCCTGATTTTTTATAGTGTATTTGAACCCGTACTCCATCATATTTTGGCTCCACAGCAACCTCTCCCATCTTTTCTATCATTTCATCCGCGGTGGGGATTCTCTGACACAGTGCGGCTAAAATCGGGGCACCGACCTTTGCATGCACATGAGATACGCCAGATATCCCATGTTTTTTAATCGCCTGGGCTATAAATGCAATATCAGGCCTCACGTTATAGGCACGCTCGAGTTCAGCGCGATGAGATTTAGTTCCTGAAAGCATCCACGAGAAACTGTCCAGAATTGTCATATCTGAAAATCCCAGTCGTAACTTATCAAGAGGAATTCGCACCAAATACCGAACCGAGAGAGGATCACTGCTGGTAAGCAATTGTGACACAACAGATATTTTTTCATCTTGGGATCCTACTCCAGATGTATGTGCAAGGATCTGTAACCGTTCAAAGACATGGCTGACGTCTAATTTCTTGTCCGCATGTTTCGTATGGTGACCTGTGGCAAGGATATGCTGAGCTGCTATTCCCAAATCCCCCGTTTGCTTAAACTCATCTGTTACTTTGTCCGTATCCACATCATATGCCTGAGCGATGGCACGAATCATCATTTTATCTGCGATGCCAAACTCAGTTGCTTCATACTGCGGAGCCACTCGCCCTTGTAATAGATAACAAATATCCCCTACTTCATCTGGTTTCGCCTCGGCAAACAGACGCGATAGAATGTCCGTCATTTCATTACGTGACGGTGTTTCCTCTATGCGCTGCATGTATATGGCCAATTCAGAAAATTTCATATACTGTTTTTCAGTACGGGGAGCGAATCATACACAACGAACCGGATATCATTTATACGAGTATGCATCTGACATTGCGCGGTTCCAAACAGAAGGGACCTCGTAATTCTTACACTCATCGTATAAACAGAAAATATGCAGCCAGGATAAGTATAAAAAATACTATGCCAAATCCAAGAGCAACATAGCCTTCAGGGTCACGTTTAGTAATTTTCTCAATACCCTGTATAACGACTATAAGCGCAAAAAACGAAGGGATGACTAAGAAAGCATATGTTATTCCAGCACTGTCCATATATGATACAAGTAAATCTCAACTTCCAAACACTACGCCCAAATAATCAATCGGCTTCATGTATACGTGTGTTTGTCACTTGGTCATTGGCTTGAAAATTAGTTTTTTAGTATATACCGTACACCCTTTGTCGTTCCTTCTTTTTTCACTATACCTTTTTTCATCAGGTCCTTCAATTCACGAAGTACGGTATCCTCCGAGATCATCGGAAACAATTCAAAAAACGCCTTATTCTGTAAAAATCCGTTTTCTTGGATAAATTCCACGATCTTTATTTGCCGTTCAGTAAGAGTCATCTGCTGCCCACCCAATGATTTCTTCATTTTCAGGTCTGTGGATAGTGATTTAACTTTTTCTTTTATCCGAGTCAGCTCTATCGCGAGTCCTTCAGTAAAATATTCCAACCACGGAGTAAGGTTGCCATTCATCTTCCCTACTTGCTGCAGAGATTCATAATACGCCACCGGCTCCCTATCGTAATGTTCCTCCAGAGAAAAAAATCTCTTTATGTCATACCCGGCTTTTGTTAATACCATAGTGGCTATTGCCCGTGCCACTCTACCGTTCCCATCCAAAAAGGGATGAATTCTCACCGTTTCATAATGGGCGATTCCGGACTTCAGTACAACATGCAGCTCGTCTGAACTTGTTTGATTTAGCCACTCAAGAAATGAGCTGACCAAAAATGGTACTTCTATTGACGGTGGCGGACGAAATGTGATTTCCCCAGTCTGACTATTCCTAACCACTACCTGCGTCTTTCTGAATATGCCAACGGCATCATCCGGTAGTATCCTATGTACCGTCAATGCATGGATATGTTTCATCATCTCATCACTTAAATCTTTTTTTTCGTATGCTTCTATGAATTTCAACACATTACGGTAATTGAGTACCTCCTGAATATCTCGTTCCCTACCGACAATTTTCGCTCCGGCCAACACCTTCTCAGCTTCATGTATTGTCAATTCATTTCCTTCGATATGCGTGCCGTGATGAACTGTGCGAACCATAGCATCCTCGCGAAATTTTGCCTCCCATGCAGGAACAAGGGGCGCATTTTCTATCACCTCTTTGGCAGCTTCGATAATACCGATGTATTTGAGTATTTTATTTGTTATGGTGAAGTTTGGTTGATACATAATAAGATCGTGCTAAATTGAACCTTCGAAATTTTCGTAGACCGAACTATACCCTGAACGTCTTCGCAGGGAAGGTATTACTAATCAGAACATTTGACTTTTCCCGCACAATACCCGTATAATAACCGCATGGTGACAAAAAAGCAAGTCAAACAAAAAGTAACAATTGCGGTGCTCAAACAAATACTCACACTCGCCACCAGCGGGTTTGGATTGGTGGCTGCGCTTGCGTGGAACAGTGCCATACAGGAGCTTGTGACGACATATATTAAACCATATCTCTCTCAAGGTAGCGGACTTGTCTCGCTTGTTATTTACGCAGTCATCGTGACCGCAATTGCAGTTATGGTAACCATAAATTTATCCAAGCTTATTGAACGCCTCGAAAAATAATTACTTGGGACCAAACAAGACCGTATTCAGTGCTATAGGTATCTGAGATGCAAGATCGGACGCATTAAAAAAAGGCCCTACCCTCTCGAATAACATGTCCCCGGCATATTTATTTATATAACTACCGGCAGTCACAGAAAGCATAGGAGCGTTTGTACAGGAAAGCGCAGCGATAAGGCCTGCAAGGACATCCCCTGTTCCACCTTTTGTCATACCCGCATTCCCTCCCTCAATCATATATATCTCTTTTCCATCAGACGCTATATCCACGAGTCCTTTACGAAGGACAATACAATGGCATTTCAGCGCCAGTGTGGCAACGGTATCTTCGTCGCCTGATTCTCCTATTGTGATATTTGCGCGTTCACATAGCTGATCAAATTCACCCTTGTGCGGTGTGAGGATCGCTCTGGGAGGAATGAGGTTAATATCCAACATCTGAAGCGCACCCGCATCTATTATCCACTGTTTCTTCGGGTATGCACGAAGCAGTTTATTGGTTAACTCACTCGTTTCACTGTCTCTGGTCATTCCAGGACCGATTAATATGCTGTCATCTTCCTCAATATATGATTCGATGTCTGATCTTGCGATAACGATGCCATTTCTAAATTCCTGCTTTGCCAATTTTACCAATTCATTATTCTCTTCTACGCTTGAGAAATGGACCAGGTCTACAAGTCGAGAGGCTACAGTCAGTGACCAAAGACTCGCTGCGTGAAATAGTTTGCTCCCCCCGATGAGCAATAATCTGCCGTTTTGACCTTTATGACTTGTCGACACCGGCGTGTGAATTGATGCTATGTCCTCTTTGGATATTTTTTTCATAGTCGCAGTACCGAAACGGCATCTTTCCCGAACATTTCCAGTATATCCTCTTCTGCACTGGTCATAATAGTCTGCTGCTTTCCTATAACATCAATCACCAGTTCTTTATGCTGCTCGTCTAATTCCGAAAAGATGTCATCAAGAAGCAAAATTGGTCTGACTCCTGTTTTCTCCTGAATGTAGGAGAGCTCTGATAATTTCATCCATAGCACTCCCAACCGCTGTTCCCCACGACTACCATATTTGCTCAGCTGTATATATTTCTCAGCATCCTGCCCGGTCGCCTGCCGTTTGTGAACTATAAAGTCGTCACGATGGGGACCGACGAGCGTGGATCCTGCTGCGACTTCTTCAAGCTTATACTGCTCTAACCTGGCAATTGAAATAATACTTTTATCGTACTCAATTCTGTTGGCAATTCCTGATACCGTGTATGCGTTCACAAAATCAATAAACTCCATACGCTTCTGGGTGATATAGTTCCCTGTTTTTATAAGCAGTTGATTCCAGAATAGCAGCTGATTTCTGTTTGCTTTTCCTTCAGAAATTGCGTCCAGTAGAGAGTTTCGCTGCCGTAATCCCTTTTCATATGAAAGCAAATTCCTTCGATACTCATAATCCACCTGTACCAACACACTATCCAGATATCTTCTTCGCACACCGGGACTATCTGTAATGAGCTCCAGATGCTCAGGCCAAAACAATACGACCCGGACGGTCCCCACAAAATCAGTCTGTCGTTTTGAAATACCGTTTACCATGTACTTTTTCGTCGGAGCGCGCTGCCCGTGTACAATCCCGTTAGTGATAAATAATTCAAGCTGTACCTGATCACCACCAACGGAGATATCACCGTGGATAACAGCAAGTTCTCCATCCCAGCCAATTGTTTCTTTATCGTGCTCGGCTCTAAAGCTTTTCCCTACTGCAAGTAGCCAAATTGCCTCAATGATATTTGTTTTACCGGCGGTGTTTTTTCCTATGATAAGTGTCGTATTACGGGAAAATTCAAATATACGCTTTTCGTAACTTCGGAAATGAGAAAGACGCAAGCGTTCAAGTATCATCGGCCTATTCTACCATACGAATTCGTGTGAAATTATTACAGGGAATTGAGAGTGAATATGCCTAGTGTATTAATTTCGTATTGTCGTTCCTTCAAATTCTTCGCCGTCGAGTGCCTTTGCAAGATTATCCAGATTTTTACCGTTCAATATTTTTACGGTAACGTTGAGATCCTGTGCCAATTTCGATGCAATCGGATCAAATGGAGCATTCATTCCCGGTACCCATTTATCCCCTACCATTGATCTGTATGTTTCCCATGTGAGGTCTGTGAGAGGTTTTGCCTTTGGGTTCGTTCGTGGGTCAGCGCTGTACACATGATCTATATTTGTTAAGTTAATTGCCTGTGTAATACCGTAGTCCTGACAGAGTGTAACTGCACAGTAATCTGTGCTCCAACCTGGTTTCCATCCTGCCGCGATTGCCACCGGTGCGTCTATTTTTAGAATAACTTCATAGTGTTTAATCACACGTGCATCAGCTATGTCACGGAAAATAGTTCGAACCAGTTGTGCGTTCAAACGGGTGGCATGAAGACCCAACCAGTCCAGATCAACGTCATCTATGTGTTCTGTTCGAACTGTATGTGCAGCTTTCTGATAATGTCGTGTGGTTCCACCACCACCCACCGTTATAAAAAATCTCCTCTTTCTTGAGGAGATTTGGTTTCGAATAAATGTATTAAATTTAATAAGAAAATCTGTATCAATACCACCATTGGGAACAACAAGTGATCCACCGAGAGAGAGTACTACAACGTCGCCTTTAAGAGTCATATGATGTTATGTTTATTACAACATTTCCCGTCACAACGCCACTTCTGTGTATACTACTAAAAAGTTTTTACTTTGTCAAACAAAAATGCGAAAAATGTCAGGTAGGAAAATTTTTGCCATTTGTGAACTCACTTATTTGATTTCAACACATTTCGTGTTACAGTTTTGTACATATGGATAATTCAACTGTATCGGTCATTCTTATCTGCGGTGGATCTTGTTCAGGGAAATCTGTGTTTGCAAAAATGTTTTCCCATGCATTTATTTTGGAAATGGATCATTTTTATATAGGGAAAGACAAGATGATCAAACAGCCGGATGGCTCATATGACTTCGATGCGCCTGAGTCTGTTGATATCGCCGATGTTGCCAGGGCTGTTACAGAGCTCAAAACAGGAAATCCTGTCACAATCCCCGTATACGATATGGTCACCAGTGATCGGGTTGGAACACAAGTTATTCAGATGAAGCCAGAACAGAAATTTATTGTGATTCCAGGTATTTTTGCGTTCCACTCTCCGCTTCGGGAAATAGGTAATCTTAAAATTTATATCGATACTCCACGGGAAATCAGAGTAGCCCGACGCATGATTCGAGATGTCCAAAAAGGCAGAAGTGATATCGATACATTATCCTGGTCAATTACTGTTGAGAAAAACCATCAGAAACACATAGAGCCTATGATTCAGTATGCGGACCTCAAAATCCCTTTCTCATACAATCCCGTAGAGTTTAGTGAGTAATCAGAAGACTGTATCGCTCCTCCAATGGCATGTGATTATCTACCCAGTCTTGGATATACTCGTCATCTTTTAAGCGCTGTTGCTCATGATATACGTTCACGAAGGGATTATTCTTATTTAATACTTTCGCGTCAGATAAATGCCCTAAAGAATCATATCCTGGAATTGGAAGCATTGGGTATTTTTTTTGTAATTGACTAAATGGAGTATCAGATATCATATCGTTTCTACAGATGTCTGATTCTTCTTTGCTCATACCGAATATCGCGCATATCTGATCCCAAAAATAAATAAAATCAGATGCTACCATATTAACGTATTCTGATCCGTACACATATACACTCGCCCCATGCTGTTTTTTATGATCATCCGGTCCATCTTTACGCTCAAGCTGCTCTTTTGTCTGCTGTGTTTGCTTGTAAATATGTGCCAGCCGTTGAATAAATCGTCCTTTATATAATATTCCGAGTGTATTCTCGGGTATATGGTCAACTATTTTTATAATCTCCTGAATTGTGGAGGCTTGCGCTATATCATCTTCAAAACGTTCATACAAAGCCCCATTTTTACTTTTTTTAAATGCCTTTTCCGCCAGAATTTTTGCCCTTTCTAGAGTAGACTTATCAAACTCGATTAATCCCGCTTCTCCTTGTATAAGCGCCGCAACAGTTTTTTCTGACTGTGCGAAATGATATAAAACAGTATGTCTATATAATTCAATAAGCCCATCTGTGTCCTTAAATTTTGATCCCATAATCATACGCGCGAAAGATGCGAATTCTGCAACAGTTCTCATATGAGCAGATACATTAAAATTATTCGGATGCACCTCCCATAGAGCCTCTCGCCTGTCCTTTTTACTGACGATCGGCAGACTGAAATTCACAGGTACGTTCAATTTTCTTGCATAGGAAACTGCTCTTCCAGGTATAACCATTTCAGACGTGTCCGATGTGTTAAAAATCGACGCAAATCTGATAAGAGTAGTGTGTATTTCGTGCTTTTTACTTTCATAGCTAGGATCAAATCCTGGAGAATCATCGCGTTTCATCCTTTCAAGCAGTGTCGCAAAGTGATGTTCCAGCTCTTGTCCAAGTCCGTATGCACCAAATTCTGCCGTGTCATACACCGCATTTTTTTCAGTCAGTTTTTTCTCATATACTGAGCGCATATCCTGATGTTTGAGTGCCACAATCGTAAGCCACTGTTGTGGTAGAATGCTTACCCTGTTAAGGGTACCGTTTTTATACCGGGCATACAATTCATCTTCTGGCAATCCCGGTGCCAAAATTTTTTCCGTATCTGAAAGAATCGCGTCAAAATGGGTAAGCTCGTCATGGGCACTAATATCAGCCGCGAGCACACATAGAAGTTTACGAGATAAGGGTTCTGACATATGCCCGTACTGCTGAAAAATTGGTCTTAGCATCACAACGATCGCTGCTGCAACCTCTTTATGATCATCCTTTGGGTTTATCACGGATAATGTTGGGTGTGATTCAGGTGAAATTAAGGATTTTTTATACTCCATAAGCGCTTGTGGGAAATCATGAAAAATCGGCTTAAGTCCCGCTGCAAATGTGAACAAACCGCTTTGATCATCTGTAGTTGCGGCTGTCATGATAATATTTAATTTTTGAGTAGCATCTATATTTCGGGTATGCACATCACCATGAGGAAATGCCGGAACACTAACGAGCGCCCTTCGTACAAAATTGCCAAAATCCGAAGGACCAGTATCTCCTTGCGTAATAGATATTAACACTTCGTTAGCAAGAAGTGACGAAAAATTGTATATCATAAGCGATTCGACTGTTTTTCGGCGCGCTTCATCAACATCTCCATTCTTTTCTTTTATTGTTGTCGCGAGAAAATCCCATTGATCTTTATACCGGATATCCAAATCTATTTCTGCTGAATCCCGAAGAAATGAAAACTCAGGACGAGTGAATATATCACTAAATTCAACAAGCGGTGGTATCAGATCAAGTTCAAGAAGTCTTTGAGATTTGTTACGCTCCTGATGTAGTGGAGATCTTGTTCGATATATTGTTTGATTTTCTTCTACTACCATATGGTTATTCCTCCATTCGGGCCAACGTGCCCTGCTCGCGAGCCCGTTTCCACATAGCCTTCATAAATATATATCCCATAATAGCAGTCATTATATCAAGAATAAGTGCAGTGCCAATAGCATCCCATAGAGGCTCTCCACCTGCTATTTGAGACCGTGCTGATCTAAAAACATGAGAGGGTGAAATACTGTCGGACAATACTCTAAGTACAGGAGGTACTACATCAAGCGGATAATATATACCGATAAGCGGCTGTAGCCCTACGACCAATCCCCATGCCAACGATTGCAACCCGGTACCAAATCGCAGAATTAATCCAAAGACAAACATACCAAATCCCCAACCGTAAATCGCAAGCAGTACCAAATACAGTGGGAGCATATACCCGAATATTATCGGTGATATCCCGAATAACACGGTGGTAATCAGTGACAACAGCCCGACGATAATCACTTGTTTAAAAATACTAAAAAGTATATGACCGGCAACAAACTCTTCCACAGTTAGTGGCGAAATAAATAGACTGCTAAAGCTTCTCGCCCAAATTTCCCATAGCGCACCAATGGCAATGGAGTAATTCCCTACCTCGATTGCATACCACATCACTATTGCTACAAGTGGGAATAGCGATTCCGTTGAGCCATTTTGACGGGATATATATGTCGTTAACCCTCCGATAGAGAGCGTCGTCACAACAGGAAACCATCCTATATCTATCCAGGTTTCCCGGCTATGGAGCATATGATGCCAAGCATGCAGCACGACAGATCTGATCCTATGTAAGCGCATGAATTCCTTTCTCTGCAACCGCCAGAAATACATCTTCCAAGTTTGGCTTCTCGATTTCAATATCTGTTATCAATATCTTTTCCTTTGAAAATCCAAACAGCACTTTCGGAATACGGGACTCATCTATGGAAATCTCAACCGTGTGCGGTGAATCGATCGTATACCGATGTGATTCTCTGCTTAGATACGTTTCTACCGGTTTTCTCCCACCTGTAAAGGTAAGCCGAAGAAGCGCAGTGCCAACACGCTGTGTAAGCCCAAGTGGTGTGTCCATCGCAATAATTTTTCCGTGATGCAAAAAAATTACTTCATCACAAATACGGGTCACCTCGCCCATATTGTGACTTGTATACAACACTGCCACACCCTCTCTCTTTCGCATGTCTTCTATGAGCTTCAACACTATGTTGACCACCTCAGGATCTAAACTCGCTGTCGGCTCGTCCATCAGAATGAGTCTCGGACTGTTCAGGAACGATTTGACCAGATTTACCCGTGTCCGTTGACCTGAAGATAAATGCCAATATAATGTGTCCAACTTATCCGACACACCTAATATAATGGACAATTCCTCTATTTTCTCCTTCCAATTCTCTACCGAAAATAATCCGGCATATACTTCAAGATTCTCCCTCACCGTTACCCGCGTTTGCATACCAGAAAATGCAGAAACGAAATTTATCTTCCTAAAAATTTCTTCCCGATGATGTGCCAGATCTTTTCCGAAAAAAGAAATGGTCCCAGATGTTGGCTGGGTTAACCCTAACAGCATTTGTATTGTGGTCGTCTTCCCTGCCCCGTTCGGACCAAGCAGTCCTACTATTTCTCCTTCGTGGATAGTAAATGAGATGTCATCGACAGCAACAAATGAGTCATATAGCTTTTTTAGATGTGATACATCCAATATTACTTGTGCCATATATAGCATTATATCGCGAAAAATTGACTATTGTAAGATTTCGGGTACAATTCGCTCTGCTATGGCAAATCATGAAAATGCGTGTGCGGCACTTGGATGTCCTGCTGCTTGTTGCAGAAACATCACACTGGAGCTGTCAGAAACAGAGGCGAACCGATTCCTGGATGGCCAACGATACACGACACTCAATCCCAATCAATTTGAGGTATCTAATCTTGATGAAGTCGCTTTCTTGAATCAAGGAATATATGTTATAGATGACGGGAAAAATACTCGCAAATCCGTATACATATATATCAGAGGGTCCTGTCCGTATCTGGATAGCTCAACAATGAATTGTGAGATATATGGAAAAGTAAAAAGACCGGGAATTTGCTCGGAGGTCACGATCGGACACACAACCTGTAGATCACAAAGGATTCGTATCGGGTTAAATCCGGTTGGTTAATGGTCAGGTGGAACACAGCCGGCCACAATATCTTGTATTTCCGTAACAAATCTGTCTGTATTAAACATTCGTGCAGTATCTTTGCAGGCACGACCCCATTCTTTTTTCACACGCTCAAACCGATATATAGCCACAGATAACCCTTGCACAGAGTATTCACTGAATAATATCCCGGTCTTTCCGTCGATCACTGATTCTGCGTATCCTCCTCCATTGTACGCAATTACAGGTGTCCCAAAGCTCATTGATTCAACTGGCGTCATTCCAAAATCCTCATGTGTCGCCAATGCTAAAAATGCTTTGGCACCGGAATACAATGAAGCCAGAACATCATCAGTTACTATACCCAAATACTCTGTATTGGAGTCATCCACACCGCTTCTGCCTACAACTTTCAGCTTGAAACCTAGTTTTTTTGCCACCGCTACAGCTAGCTCTAAGCCTTTACCTCCAACATCTCGAGAGACAAAAAGATAGTAGTCTCGTGAACCGTTAACCGTTAACTGTGAACTGTGAATACTGGGTACATTGATTGGTGGGTAGATGACTGTCGATTCTCTTCGATAAAATTTACTAATTCTCCGCTGCGTTTCCCTGGAATTCGCTACAAACACATCCACTCGCTGCGCTGCGTGATAATCATATTGCCGCATAAAAAATCCGACTATTGCTGCGTATGCACGAACTATTGGGTATCGTTGCCAATTTACAGATGTCGGATACCCGTACAGCCATCTGGGTGGTGTATGACAATAGCAAATTTCAACAGCTTTTCCCTTTTTTGCGAATCCTTTTGTTACGTACCAACTGGATGATCCTATTACGATATCGTATGAAGAAAAATCAAATGAGTTCCATATAAGAGGCGCTAAGAAGCGAAGCGGACTGTGAAATCGTGTCACAAACCCGGGTATATAGTGCGCCCAGGAGACCCTGATATTTTTATGCTTAAACCGCTCCCATGCAGGAGATCCTTTTTTGCAATATGCCGTATAAATCGGAGCGTCTGGATACAGAGTACTAAGCGCCAGGAGTACGCGCTCAGCTCCTCCGAATTCATTTAACTGGTCATGAACTAATGCTACTCTCATAGTGAATTAAAATAATTCCTGTTGCTCCCCTCTGGATTTTACTTTCTGTTGGTCTGCAGCTGAGGTTATGGTTTCGATTTTGGGCGTGTCTGATTCACTGGTCATAGATGTGACACCCATCCGCTTTAAGAGTGAATGAAAATGAAATGCTGATAGTGCCATCCGGGATTTTTTCGTGTTGAGTGAGGTAATCGGAGATAATGCTATCGGGAATTCCACATTTGTCCGGATCGTTGCAAGGTCTTTGGATAACCGGGCATTGTGTTCATCTGCTTTTAATTTCTGTATGACCGAGCCGCTAAACTGGTTTAGTTTTGCATCATGTTTTTTCAATGCGGTATATAACGTTTCTACAGTTCCGAATGTTTCAAGCAGTGCTATTGCAGTTTTTGGTCCGATACCAGCTACGCCCGGATAATTATCGGAACTATCCCCCGCTAATCCCTTGTAATCAGTGATTTGATTCGGTTGTATTCCGAGTCTCGCCACCACATCGATGTCCTGATATATCTTCCCTTCTGATAACCCTTTTGTTGGCATGTACACCATAATGTGTTCGCCATTAACCAATTGCAATATATCCCTATCTCCTGTGACGATAACAACCTGGTCAACCTGAATATTTTTTACTTTTCCAGAAATAACCTTGGTTGCCAATGTTCCGATTACGTCATCCGCTTCGAATCCGTCTTTTTCAAAAATAGGAATATCAAAAGCTTCGACCATTGCGTGTACTTTCGGGATTTGCTCCACGAGAGTCTCCTCCATTTTTGGGCGCTTCGACTGATATCCGGTAAAAAGTTTTTTACGAAATGTTGGTGATGGCCTATCGAATGTGACGGCCACATAGTGCGGAGCCAATACTTCATACAGGCGTAACAACATAGTTGCAAACCCATACACTACATTTACCACACTGCCATCCGGAGCGGTCAGGGGTGGAATTGCATGATACGCGCGATGCATCATTGCGTTACCGTCTATAATCAGCAGTCGGTTCATGAGGCTATTATATTGGATTGTGCGCGTTTTTGCTTGGATGTCGCCGTTATTGCTTGTTCGCGAGTGTCCTTTTTTTTGCGCCACCCATTAGAGCTTCAAATTCATCACTTTCTACTGTTTCTCGTTTTATCAGTGCTTCTGCAATAACATCTAACTTTTTACGATTTTTCTTAAGGATATCAAACGCTTTCTTATACCCTTCTTCAACAAATCTCCTGATTTCTTTGTCAATTTCAGCAAGAACATCGTTTGAGATATATTGCTGTTCCGAAAGGCTTTTCCCCCATTCAGTGATATCTCGGTCAGGTCCATAGTTTATAGGCCCTAGATTGCTCATACCAAATTCCATAACCATGTATCTGGCGATCCTCGTTGCTTGGTCAATATCATTTGATGCACCGCTTGTTTTCTCGTTGAATATTAGCTCTTCAGCAGCGCGGCCTCCCATAGTCATGGCTATCTCCTCGATAAGGCGTGATTTTGTCTCATGCAGACGATCTTTTTCAGGCGGTGAAAGTGTATAGCCAAGCGCCATACCACGTGACACGATGCTAATTCTATGGACAATATCCAGATTTGGACTAAAGTAGGACACAACCGCGTGACCTGCTTCGTGATACGCAGTAATTTTCCTATCCAATTCACTCTGCAATCTTTTTTTCTCTGGCCCTAATTTCACCTTGGTTGCAGCCTCTTCCACATCCGTATTGTCTATCTCTTTTTTCTCTCCGCGAGCCGCCCCGATAGCAGCTTCATTTAACATATTCTCAAGGTCAGCGCCACTAAACCCTACAGTCCGCTTTGCAACTCGGTCCCAATCCATGTTCTGTACAAACGGTTTTCCTTTTGCGTGTATAGCCAGTATCATTTTTCTGCCTTCCATATCAGGAAGATCGAGTACGACTCTCCGATCAAATCGTCCTGGTCGAAGAAGTGCCGGATCCAGAAGATCTCCTCTATTTGTGGCAGCAACGATGAGTACCGCAGTGTTCGGTTCAAATCCATCCATCTCGACCAGTATTTGGTTGAGTGTCTGCTCTCGCTCATCATGGCCACCCATCGTACCGGTACTGCGCATACGACCAATAGCATCAACCTCATCTATAAAAATGATAGCCGGGGCATTCTTCTTCGCATTGGCAAATAGGTCACGCACGCGTGCGGCACCTACGCCAACCAGCATTTCCATAAATTCACTTCCGGCAATGCTGTAAAATGCTGTCTTTGCTTCTCCCGCCATAGCTTTGGCCAGAAGCGTCTTCCCCGTACCACTCGGACCAACCAGAATCACACCTTTGGGAGTTCGTGCTCCCAGCGCTTTGTATTTCGCTGGATTTCGAAGGAAATCGACTACTTCTTCCAGTTCTTTTTTGGCTTCATCAACTCCGGCAACATCTGCAAACGTGATTTTTGGTAAATCCTTGTTAAAAATTCTCGCTTTGCTTTGGCCAAAACTAAACAAATTATCCTGTGCGCCACGAGCTTGTCTGAAAATAAACAGGAAAAACAAGACTGTCAGTATGAGTGGGAGTATATTTGAAATTATTCCAACCCACATTTGTCCGACACTGAGATCTTTTATAGTAATCTCTGTTTTTTTGGGATCAACCCCCGATGATTCCAAGAGCTTTACCAGAGAATCTTGTGGCTCTTTGTGAGAAACTACTTTTTCTCCCCCTTTGTACTGTGCTACTAGTTTTGAGTCTTCCACTTCAATTTTTTCTATCTTTCCGTCCCTCACATCGGTAATAATTGTGGATAACGGTTTTTTAGGAAGGAGTGAGCTGGGATCACTCAGGCTGCTAAACAGGGAGAAAACCAAAAACAGAACAAACAATCCGACAATGATGTTTTTCAGATTAAATTCCATCCGAAATTCAAACATTTTTCCGGATTTCTTACCAGAACCATTTGGGCGATTCTGACCATTTGAATAGGGCTTCCCTTTTACTGCATGTTTTTCTGCCATAGTGAGGGCTCATTATATACCGATTGTGATCTGCATTGCAATGTAATTACAGAGATTACGCCTTGCGGGCAAAAACTAAAAACAAATATAATGAGTATTCTATGAAAAAAACACCACCATGGGGGAAATCAGTTTCCATAAATCTCTACGGGTGTAATAAAAAAACACTGAGTGACCCTGACTTAATTAAGAAATTTGTATCCCAAGTTATTAAAAAAATCAAAATGGTTGCACATGGCCCCACGTACATAGAGCGTTTTGGGGCTGGAACTCTTGAAGGATATAGCGCCATGCAATTTATTGAGACATCTTCTATTACCATTCACTGTGACGAAGTGGATAAACGTGCATTTATAGATATTTTTAGCTGCAAAGATTTTGATACTGACACTGCAAAACACTTCGCTGCTGCATACTTTCAGGCCAAAGATGCGACAGCCGTTACAATAGATAGGTAACTTGTAAAGTTATTCCTTCCTCACTGTATACTTTTTCAAAAAATGAACTGGCCTGTACGATTGTTTTGCTTTTCGAAGTCCTTCTATTCCCAAGTCTTGTTCCAAATTCATATAGACCGACCCGTCGTGTAAAAGTGCGGTCGAGACATGTCGTTTACAATATTCAAATATGCCTATGTAATTTGTGTCGGCCTTTTCAAAGTGGAATACAACATACTGTTGTTGAACTTTTTCATGAATGGCGAATGCAACCAACTCTGACTCGATAAACAACCCCATTGAGTGGAGATCAAAAATATGAGCTCCTAGAAATAAGCGCCGTATCGCTTTCAATTCATTTATAGTTTCCATATCAAGTTTTCCTCTGGCTTTCTGCCACGTTTCAAACAGGCTGAGGATTTGCTCCTGCTGTTGTCGGGAGCGTATATCTATATGGCGCAAACGGGAAATGTGACCGAATTCACGGGTAAACCGATTTACATGATTACGTTTTGATAAATATGCCGTACCTTTCATTTCAGACACATCTTGGATTGAAACGACGTAATCATGATTATCAGTATCCTCTATCACCGTATACGCACCGGCAGGAAGTTGCAGTATTGTATGCTCTGGAATTAACCGCAATTCATCTATAACGTTACATGCGCTCGCATTGGATAGCAGTGTATCGATTGTTTCCTGAACATGTCGCTCACCGATAAATGTAAAGAACGCTTCATTTGTGATGTAATCCTGAAAAAGCACAACCAGATTCCCGTTGAGTGTGCCCACTTTGGCCATATTGTGAATATTCCAACTCCATAAACTTACAAAATTAAAGTCCGAGTAGGGAGGATACAATGCAACTAGCTTCTCAATATCGTTTTTATCAGTTAACTCAAGAGGTTTCAGTCTGGGATATACCGGTAACATATGAGTATTTAGGATAGTAGAAGCACACCAAACACCATCACACCGACGGCGACAAATTTATGAATAATAACCTTTTTTGATATATCTTCCTGGCTGATTTTTGGGAAAAAAACAGTAAGAAAAATTCCTATCAGCAGAACAAAAAATGGCTGGGCGCCTTCGTGGACAACAAACGCGATCGCCAGTGGCGTTAACATAGTTGCAAAGTGCTGCAATGATTTTCCTACGATAGCTAATACTTCATTTACTCCGTTCACTCCAAGGATCTTCAGATTATTTTGCCTGAGCACTGTAAGAAATTCCTCTCTAAATGGTTGGATAAAAATATAGACTAATGAAGCAAATAAAATATACCCTGTATACTCCCAGAACATGGCGGTCCAAAACTTTGTCTGCACAGCGACTAACTTAAAAATAAACCCGTTAAACGCCATAATAAATGAGGCAAATACCATAAGCCGCAAGACATCATATTTAATGCGAATTTTTGTATACTGGGAGGTTTCCATTGAGAGCGCAACCCCTCCCAAGAAAATCAACACACAGCCAAGCCACTGCATCAGGTATAACCTCTCACCCAAGAATATGACACCTAAAAGAGCACTGAACACCGACACCATTTGAAATAGAGGGGCGACTATGGATGTTTCGTCTTTATCCAACGCATAAAAGTATGGCAAAAGTCCAAGCAGATAAAACGCCCCATTAAAAACCAGAATAATTTTGCTACCTAGTGACAAATCAAATACTTGAGGCGAGAGTATAGCAATCAACACACTGACTGGTATACCGATACACGCTGAGAATAATAACAACGCACCGGTTGTCCGTCCCTTAAAATATTTTGACAACAAGTATTTATCGATATGATTTACGGCAGCAAAACTAAGTGCTGCTGTTAATGCATAGGGAAGCCAATTCATGATCATTAGTATACACTCATAACCCTTGACTCTGGTAGCAAATGATTCTACGCTGTGTATATGAGAGACTTATTGAAATCAAATCCCATCGCACAAATCACTGTCACATCTTTTGTGCTCCTTACTGTTTGGTGGCTAGTTTTACAACGGGTTGCTGTACCGGGTGGCTATAGCACGTATCTATTCGGAGCCGTATATGGACCGTTCATGACAGTATTTGGCGGTTTATTTGGACTGTATTCAGCCAAAATTTGGGGTAGCTGGAAAAGTATGATGGGAAAAGCAGTAATCATGCTCTCGTGTGGATTGCTTGCGCAGGCATTGGGACAGGTCAGTAATAGTGTATATAACCTCTTCCTTGGAATCGAAGTCTCCTATCCTGGCATTCCTGATATCGGTTTTTTTGGATCAATTCCGATTTACATCTATGCACTCTGGTTACTGGCAAAAGCATCCGGGGTTAAAATAAATTCAAGATCATGGCATACCCAGCTTCAGGCAGTCATAATTCCCACGATCGGGCTTATAGGCTCATATTATTTGTTCCTCCAAGTATATGAATTTGATTGGACACAGCCACTTACCATTGCATTAGATTTTGGATACCCACTCGGGCAAGCACTGTATGTTTCACTCGCTATTTTAGTGTACAGTCTTTCCAGGAAATCGCTGGGCGGTGTTATGAAAAATCCGATCCAGTTTTTAATTGCGTCGCTAGTTGTGCAATATTTATCTGACTTCGCATTTTTGTATGCCAACAGCCACAATGGATACTTTGTGGGAGGAACTGTTGACTACCTATATCTTGTTGCGTACACACTGATGACGCTTGGACTTATTCAACTGCATCGTGTTGGAAAAGCACTTCATTCAATGAAATAAACATATGCTATCAATCGACCAGGCCACAACAATAGCCAGATCAATCATCTCCCATCAGGAAACGATCATTGGCCCGTTAGCACAAGAACAGGCAAAAAAGGTTGATGGAATTCACGTCAGCATTGATGGCAGTGTGACCATTCAATCCAAAAATATTGTCCGAATCTTGGAGAACCTCGTCAACTCATACCAACATATTTTCGGACAGGCTTCAGTTGAAGCATGTAAGGATGCCGTAAAAGAGACTCAATTGTCTCTCTCCCCTTCCGACCTTCCAGAAATTCTCAGGTAATTAGGTTGCTAGTGACTTAGTACATTATACACTTTATACTCGTTGTATATGCCTGCCAATTCACCAGTATTTGTCGGATCATCCAAGCAATCACCCAAATCAGTGCTCCATGAATCTTCTGAAGATTTGTCAAAAATTACGGAGGAGATGTACAAGCAAAATCTGGAGCTTTCCATAAAAAATAAAACGCTTAGTGTGCTTCGCACTATTTCAACAATTACCGTTAATTCTCTCTCAACACATGAGGCTAGCCAAAAGATAGCAGATGCAATTGTGTCTGAACTAAAATTTCCTCTCGCCATTTTAGCGCTTATAGACGATCAAAAACATGCGCTTCGCTTTCGTGCGATTGCACAGTTGACAGCGAATTCAGCATTGTCTGATGCGCTTCATATTTCCTCTGATAGTGCTGCAATCCCACTTTCGGATAATGAAAATTTACTGGTTACATCACTCAATAGTCCCGAACAGACGGTAACGGGAAATTTGCTGGATATTTTTACACCGCTTATCAATCAGGAAATAGCCGACCATATAGAGAATCAATTGCACATTAAGACCGTCATCATCTATCCGCTGCGTATTGGAGCAAGGCAGATTGGGCTTCTCTGCCTCGGACTTGCAAAAAAAGCCAACGACCTGTCTCGTGGAGAAAAAGAAACGCTCGACGAACTCATCGGAGCTATTTCACTGGCTATTGATCGCTCTGAACTGTTGGAGCATATACAAGAAACGAACAATCAGGTGCAATATGCCAACGAACAATTACGGATACTGGATAAATTGAAGGATGAATTCGTATCTGTTGCCTCACATGAACTGAGAACCCCCATGACCGCAATAAAAAGTTATGCATGGATGGTACTAAACAACAAAGCAGGAGAAATTACGCCGAAAGCACGGATCTATCTGGACAGAGTATTTAAATCAACAGAACGCCTCATACATTTGGTTAATGAAATGTTGGATGTATCGCGCATTGAATCCGGACGCGTGACATTACATAAGACACAGGTAAATCCGTTGGTATTATGCGATGATATACAGACTGAATTTGCCGCAAAGGTTGCTGACGCCCAAGTCACGTTTATTGTGCATAAACCTGATGTGCTACCACTCATCGAGATAGACCATGAAAAGATCATACAGGTCCTAGAGAACCTTATCGGTAACAGTATCAAATACTCGCAAAAAGGAGCCACCATCACGCTTACAGTGGCTCAGGAGGGCAATCTCATACGCTTCTCTATCGCTGATACCGGTCGTGGCATTGCAGCCGATGATATGCCGAAATTATTTAAAAAATTCGGACGATTGGAAAATTCACTGGTAACGGTCACTGCAGAAAGCAGTGGCTTGGGTTTATTTATATCCAAACAATATGTGGAACTCCATAAAGGGTCTATAGATGTTCAATCTGAACTTGGAAAAGGATCCACGTTTACATTCACACTTCCGGTTAATTCAGACGCAAATGCTTTACAACCAAAAGTGATATAGAGTACACTTTTAGTATGAATACTGTAGGGATCAAAAAAGTGTTAGTCGTCGAAGACGATCAATATATACGAGAGCTTTATATCGATATATTGCAGGACGAAGGATACGATGTGGAACACGCTGTGGATGGAGAAGAGGGGTATCAGAAAATGCATGCTGGCGGATATAATATTGTGCTTCTTGATATTATGCTCCCTAAAATGGATGGCATTAAGATTCTCGAAAAACTTAAAAATGAGACACCGCCCATTGCGCCAAATGAAGCAATTCTGGTGCTATCTAACCTCGGACAGGAAACAATCATCGCAAATGCAATTTCGCTCGGCGCCCGTGGATACCTCATAAAGAGTGATCATACACCTGATCAGGTAGTGAATAAGGTAAAGGAGCTATTGCAACCTGCAGTCTAAATCTCCACCCATCATGTGCGGGTATAGGCATCTATCGTCTCCTTCGAAATAGGATTTCGCTTGCGCAACATTCCTTTATCGAATTTGGGAGCCCACCGGCATTCCGTCAGCAGAAATAAATTGTGGCCTACCGTCTGCTCCATCTACTGCGAGTATCATGCCCTCCGAATACTCATCAAGCATTTTTCGCGGGGCCAGATTGGTGATAAAGAAAAACTGCTTACCCGAAAAATCTTCATGCGTATACCCGAATGTTCGTACCCCGGTAAATATAATCCGTTTTTCCGGCTCTCCGACATCGACAACCAAACGGATCAGCTTGTCACTCCCCTCCTTATGCGTTGCGCTGACAACATGACCAACGGTTAACCGAATTTTCGCGAAGTCATCGATGGATACCGTGTCGCCTCCACTCACTTTCGGGTACTCAAAGAATGAATATGACGTCGTGATACCTATAGCATCACGAACCTCCTTCAGGGTTTGCGTTGCGACTGAAAGCGCCTTTTCCTGCCCGATTTTCAAAATAGCTTTCACTCGTTTTGGATTTGCCTTTAGCTGAACGTAAGCTTCCCTTGCTGGAGCAAACGTTCGCTTCAAACATTCAAAAAGATACTCTTTTACTGCGACATCTGACACGGCTCCCTCTTTGTACTGAACTTTGAGCTCTTCAACACGGCTGGTTTCCCCGAAATAGTGTAAATAGGAAAACACCATGTTTCCTTCTATATGACCCTTATCCGTAGCGTGCACGCGGGTCGGATCAGTATAGGCACCGTATACCTGTTTCTTTATGACTGATTCCTCGTCAAATATGCTGATCAGATTACCCAGGGACTTACTCATTTTTCGCTTTCCGTCAGTTCCTAATACAACTGAGACAGCTTCGGGAATAAACGGGTCTGGCAATTTCAACACATTTTTCTTATAAATCCGATTAAACCGGTCCGCCACATCTCTGGTAATTTCAATATGTTGTTTCTGATCTTTTCCTACAGGGACAAGATCAGGTTTATACAACAAAATGTCAGACGCCATGAGGATCGGATAATTAAATAGACCTAAGTTCACATCGTCTTCCATCACATCTTTCGCGAGTTTATCTTTATACGCATGCGCACGTTTCAGTAAACCAAGGGGCGTTACATTGTTTAGTATCGACTGTAACTCGGTATGCATGGTCACATCAGATTGTCTGAAGAACGTAATGGAATTAAATTTCTCCTCGCCCAAAAATCCAAGAAGCAGGGATAACTCTTCAAGCACTAGTGTCTCTATGTTCCGAGTCAGGTGTTTTTTGTCCTGTATGGTCGTTAGCCCGTGGAGATCGGCTACCATCAGGAATGTTTCATTCTGTTTTGATAGCTCAATAAACTGTTTCACTGCGCCCAGGTAATTCCCTATGTGAAGTGATCCGTCACCGCTGGGAGTTATGCCAGATAAAAAACGCTTTCCCATCGGAACGCTCGCAAGCTGTTCTAGTCGCGCAAAGTTCGAAACTTTGCCTGCGTTTACCAGCGGGAGATCTGTCGCATTCATAGACATACCCATCAATGCATCCCCACTTGTTCCGTAAATTTTACCTACACCCATCACGTTGTCATCGATGTAAAATGGGATGTTCAGTCCAAGAAATGGTACCAGCCCAACCTCAGTCCCTATTGCTTTCAGGTCTTCTTTTGATGCAAATGTCAGGGTCGACACACCCGCAATCGCCTTTAACGCTTCTTGATCAACCTGAGTATCCGCCCGTTTCACTGCGGCGATAATGCCTTTTTCTGTCCGATAGAGCATGGTTGTCATTGCATTCGCAAGCGAAATACCGTGAAACGCAGCGTGGGATGGGACATCTGCGGGTAATTCCGCAGGAAGCGGAATAAACCGGTATTCAACGTTCTTTTCAGTCAAAATTTTTTCAATCGTATCTTTTAGATTCATAGGTCTCCTTATTGTAAATGAATTTATATTTATAACCAACTATGTGTCTTAGAAACGTGCCCCCTGATGTAATTACTGCTAAAATGTGTACACGCGTCGTGTGTACGATTTTTATCATAAAAACATCAGGAGACAACTATTTCCGTACGGAATGCTTCTTTTGTAAGAAGACTGTCGCAGAGATGCGAATGCGAACTATTGAGGAAAGACTAGATGTCTGTATCAGTCATACAGTACCCATCCTCTTCAAGTGGACTGGACTGCTGCAGCAGGCGACCGGAACCTCCACACCGTGGACAAGTATCCGCATCGTACTCAGTCGCCCATGCGCCTACAACCGGAACATATCCCGATCCTCCGCACCGCAGACATATCTTCTTGGCAGGGCGTGCCGGAATACATGCCACGAGCAAAGCACCTACGCACACGATTGATAGCGGCAAAATAACCCGTGCATGCCACTCTGCTATCAAGCCAATACCGACGATCACGCCACTTACCAGTACAATACCAAAGCTTAGTACTCTTCGAACCATGTCAATACTCCTTGAACTATAGTTTTCACATTCATTTCCCCACTACCAAATACCCGTGACTAGGGGAACTCGGTAGCGAGGAAATGCCAGACTTCCTTTGTGTAAATGTGCGAGTGATCTTATGCCATGCTTCCCCTCAAATACTCGTCATACGCTCCCAGATCCAACAGGCCGTGGCCAGAGAGATTGACGAGTATTACTTTCTTCTTTCCCTCTTCTTTTGCACGAATGGCTTCGACAATCGCATGTTGTATCGCATGTGCGGATTCCGGAGCAGGTATGATCCCTTCGCATCTGGCAAACAATGCGGCGGATTCAAATACATCCAATTGCCCATATGAAACTGCCTCAATGAGTTTTTTATGGTACATAAAGCTAATAAGGGGTGCGTCTCCGTGATACCGCAGCCCTCCCGCGTGTATGGCGTTCGGCACAAAATCACTACCCATCGTATACATCATCATTCTGGGAGTCATGCCGGCCGTATCCCCACTGTCATAGCGGTATTCACCACGAGTCAATGAAGGACACGCTATGGGCTCTACAGCAATAACACGCAGGTGTTTTGTCTTACCGGAAAGCTTGTCGGCCAGAAATGGAAAGCTAAGACCTGCGAGATTACTCCCTCCCCCACAACAACCGATGACGATATCCGGGTAGGTATCTTGTTTTTCCATCTGCGTTTTTGCTTCCAATCCAATGATTGTTTGATGCAGCAAGACATGATTCAAGACGCTACCGAGGGCATAGTGATACCCGTTCTTGACGGCAAATTCGATAGCTTCGGATATTGCCATCCCCAGACTACCCGTTCTGTTGGCCTCCGATTCCAAAAATCCCCTACCTGCTTCTGTCAGTGTCGAGGGGCTTGCCACAACAGAGCCTCCGTATAGTTCCATTATCGTTTTTCTGTATGGTTTCTGATCAAAGGAACTTTTGACCATAAACACCTGACAGGGCAAATCCATCATGCGGCATGCCAAAGAGAGTGCGCTCCCCCACTGACCTGCTCCGGTTTCGGTAGCAAGCCCTTTTACTCCTTCCATCTTGTTGTAATATGCCTGTGGTAGTGCAGTATTAAATTTGTGACTTCCCACAGGTGACACTCCCTCATACTTCACATAGATATGGGCTGGTGTGTCAAGATACCGTTCCAATCTTCTCACTCGTATAAGAGGGGTCATCCTATACTGTCTGTATGCCTCAAGTACTGGTTCTGGTATCGGAATATCTTTTTCCAGAGAAACCTCCTGCTTGATTAACTCCATCGCAAATAACGGCGCAAGCGCGTCTGGGCCAATTGGTGTACCCGTCGGATCAACCGGAGGCGGGGGCAGTTCGCCCAAATATCGATTGAGATAGTAGGCGATATTCAAATATGCCTTTGGCATGTCTGAGACCTGTGTTGACTGTTTTGTGTTCATAGTATTCCTTTCATAAATGTTTCCACATCCCGCATTGTGGGATTGTTGGTTAGTACACTCGCCTCTCTGAATCGGCTTGCTAACTAACACAACAAAAAAACCTCCATTTCTGGAGGTGTATGCAATCGGTACGGTATACGTGTTAATCCAACAGCACAGCACTCTCCAGTTGTTGAGAGTTCTGCCACCAAGTTTGTACCACGTTGCTATATGTACTCATACGAATGCATTTAATAATCACGCTACTATACTTGTCTGAACCTTCCTTTTTGTATCTCTTTTGATCCCCGGGTCACTGTTGCCACACCGACACCAAGCTCACGTGCAATTGTATGCTGAGATATTCCTGATTTTAATTTTTTCACTATTTGCACGCGTCTGGTTATCTCCTCCAGTTCACCTTCCGTTAACAGGCCTCTTAAAAATTCAGTCATTTCTGCTTTATCATATATCCTAACCAATACTGCTGATACCTCGTCTAGCCACTCTGGATTCATATCGTACTATTGTACTAGTATAGTAGTACAATGTCAATACGGTTCTTTATCCAATAAAAAAGCAGCCTGGTGGCTGCTTTTTTCGCTTGTTGCGGGGCCGGGAGTCGCGCCGCGGTCTAGAAGATTATGAGCCTTCTGTGCAACTCTACACTACCCCGCGATTCTGATTCTAACCATGGCTAGTATAACAGAATTGCTTTGGCGCCTCAAGTTAGGTAAAATAGACCAATCGCCAGCGTAGCTCATTGGTAGAGCAGTGTCTTCATAAGGCATGGGTAGCAGGTCCGATTCCTGCCGCTGGCACCATCAACGGAATAATTCCCACCAGGCATCCCAGTTCGACTGAGTCTTAGTTTCTCCATCCCTACTTCGTCTTGTGACAGCCGTGGTATCCAATAGAATCACCGTATCATTTTCTTTTACCCATCCGAGTTTTTCTCGTGCAAGCTTCTCGATAAACGCGCTACTTGTCGCCTCTTCAAGCCTCTTTTTGAGCTGGGCATTGCGGTGAAGTTCTTTCTCGTAACGCATCCTGCGCTCACTCACAAGATCCTCTTTCCGAATTTGTGCGTAGATAGAACGGACAAACCCCACGCTCAGGCTGAGGCTAATTATGCCGAGTATAAACCGCACGAGTGAATGGCGAAATAGCATCATGGTGGTGAAGGGACTTGCACACTGGCTGTTTTCATGATATTATAGGGTATCTTTAGCTTCATTAGATCGATCTATCGCTCTAAATCTGTTAGTTCCGGCTGTATCGGAATCAAGGATAGCTAACTGCCAAAAATCTATACAATTATGTCAGTAACTCTAAAAGACGCACACACACAATTCACCGAGTATCTTGGTTCCAGAAAGCGCGCCCGTGCAACCATCGTAGCATACGGCAAAGATATTGAACAAGTGACCATGTACCTCAGTAACATGGGTAAGAAAATGGTCAATGAAGTCACTCGCGATGAGATCGATGCGTTCCTAAAAAAGTTGGCCGGAGATAACTATACCCCGAAGTCTATATCCAGAAAAATCAATTCCATTAAAACCTTTTTCCGATTTCTAAAGGCCTCGGGAATTATCACATCTGACCCTGCCATTGAGATTGCGCATCCTAAGTATGAAGTAAAACCACCTCGAATTCTCTCAAAAATTGAATACCGGGCGCTTCGGGATACTTGCCGTGGCGACGTTCGTATTTATGCTATCGTTGAGCTGTTTCTCCAAACCGGAATTCGAATTGGAGAGCTAGCAAATCTGACACTCGATGATCTTAAGGCAACGGAAATTCACATAGCGGCACAGGAAGGACACGCAGAGCGCATGGTTCCACTGAATAAGGCAGCAAAGGACGCACTAGACAAATACGTAGAACAACGTGCAGCAAACACACCAAACAAAGCGTTGTTTATTACCAAAACAGGACGACCTCTGCTTATACGTAACATCAGAACCGCAATAGACAGATATTTCAGAATTGCGGGTATTGAAGGAGCTAAGGTAAACGATCTCAGGCACACATTTATCGCCCATCATTTAATGGCGGGAACTGCCATTACGACCCTGTCTAAACTGGTCGGACACAAGAGGCTATCCACAACGGAGCGATATTTGGAGCTGGTGAAGGATGTTAAAACTGAAAATGTAAAGCTCGATGAGCTGTAATCTTCAGCTTGCTCCCACGCTCTCCCCTGCTATACAATATACCCATGGATAAGGCATACGATCCGAAAGTATCGGAACAGGCGTTGTATACACTCTGGGAACAGGGAGGATATTTCAAGCCTCAGATTAATTCTGAGAAGACTCCGTTTACCATCTTACTCCCCCCACCAAACGCAAATGCAGATTTACATCTGGGACATGCACTGTATGTTGTAGAGGATATACTCGTTCGGTATCACCGTATGAAGGGCGATCCGACACTCTGGCTTCCCGGCGCGGACCACGCAGGGTTTGAGACTCAGTATGTGTATGAAAAACACCTGGCAAAAGAAGGGAAAAGCAGGTTTGATTTTGATCGCGATACGCTATATAAAAATATATGGGATTTTGTCCATGCAAACAGGACAACCATGGAAAATCAGCTTCGCAGACTAGGATTTTCTCTTGATTGGAGCCGCAATACCTTCACGCTCGATCCTAAGATCGTCAAGATCGTGTATGGCACGTTCAAAAAACTGTACGACGATAACCTGATATATCGCGGCGTGAGGCTCGTAAATTACTGTACGAAGTGCGGTACCGGATTTTCTGATCTGGAAGTTAAATATGAGGATCGTATTGATCCGATGTATTACCTGAAGTATGGCCCGTTTACCATTGCAACCGTTCGCCCTGAGACGAAATTCAGAGACACAGCATTGGCCGTCAATCCAAAGGACAAACGGTATAAGAAGTATATCGGTCAAACACTTGAAATCATGGGACTTCTCGGACCTATATCTATGACCGTGATACCTGACCCTGACGTAGATCCCGAATTCGGTACGGGCATTATGAAAGTCACCCCTGCTCACGATGCGCACGATTTTGAGCTCGGGAAAAAATTTAACCTCCCGGTCACCCCGATCATTGATTTTAACGGACGAATGGATTTTTCGTGGTTCCTTTCAAAGAAAGATGTAGATACAAAGTACATGGCCAGAGCAATCGCATATCATGGTAAGAAGGTCGCAGAAGCACGAGCGCTCATGGTTGCAGATCTTGCAGCAGACGGTCTTCTTGAAAAAGTCGAAGAGCAATACTCACATAGAGTAGGCGTGTGTTATAAATCCAATACGATCATTGAGCCTTTGCCTATGGAACAATGGTTTGTTAAGGTCAAGCCATTAACCGATGCTGCAAAAAAAGCTGTTAAAGCCAAAAAAATAACTTTTGTGCCAAAAAGATTTGAGAAACTTGGTGTCCAATGGCTCACAAATTTTCATGATTGGAATATCAGCCGACAGATAGTGTGGGGAATACGCATACCGGCCTGGAAATGTGCAGATTGTACAGCGTGGACGATTACGAATGGCGACGTACCTACCTCATGCATTGACTGTAAAAGCACCAATATAGAGCAGGATGCAGATACGTTTGATACCTGGTTTTCATCTGGGCAATGGCCCTTTGCAACACTCAAGGCTAACCAGCCGTCGGATTTCTCCACGTTTTACCCTACAAGCGTTATGGAGACAGGATATGACATTCTCCCCTGGTGGGTGTGCCGAATGGCCATGCTGGGGCTCTACATGACGGGAGACGTACCGTTTCATACAGTATATTTGCATGGGTTGGTTCGCGATGCCAAAGGGCAAAAAATGAGCAAGAGCAAAGGGAATGTAATCAACCCGCTCAAGATGATAGATCTCTACGGAGCTGATGCACTTCGATTTTCACTTGTGTTTGGTACGGCTGCAGGTAACGATCAGTCTCTGTCTGAGGACAAAATTCGCGGCATGCGTAATTTTGCCAACAAACTCTGGAATATCGGACGGTTTATCGAAATGAATACACCGGCTGGTGTCAAAATTGCTGACTATACAGAAAATTTCCATGCCACGCTCGAAAATCAACACGATAAACGTATTATCACAGAACTCAATATGTTGACTGCGAAGGTCACCAAGAGTATGGAATCGTATCGCCTATCGGATGCGGCAAAGGCACTCTATGACTTTGCGTGGCACCGTCTTGCAGACGTGCACTTGGAAAAAAATAAGGAACGCTTTAAAAATGGCGACGTACAGGCACTTACTGTCCTACTGCATGTATATAAAACAATATTGACGCTTCTCCATCCGTTTGTGCCATTTGTGACGGAAAAAATTTACCAACAACTCCCACGCTGGGATCGAATGCCTCTTATTATCACACCATGGCCAGGTGTAAAAAATTAGGATCCCGACAACACCTACAAACGAGTATATCTACACTATCCTAAAGTTGACTTGAATCACTAGCTTGAGCAGGAGCCACAGGTGGTAAAGTAAGACTATCAGCAGTACTGGCTGGCAAAGGAGATGGTAATGCAGGGGTTTCACCTTTGTTACCTTGTGAAAGATCAACGCCTATACGTATATTGCTGAGTATCGTATCAAATAGTGCATCATCTGAATCAAAATCCGCAACTATGCCACTTGGGACAAAATGATTAAATTCCACAGATGTAGAATCAGTAAGTGGAATCATCACACCTCTCATAGCTGTGAATGCATATCCTGATATAGTCCTCCCAGTAAAAGTTCCTATGAATTCCATAGCATTCTTACCTGCTATACGTACTTCTTTCGAGGTAAAAGTAACACCATTAGAATCTGAAATTGCGGTTCCCCTATAATCCCGTAATGATTGACCGGAACCACGTGCAGCAACCGTAAATCGTGTCCCTCCCGGAAGATAGGTTCCCTGAGATGCACAACTAGAACTATCACAAACCGGAGCTAATACATTCGGTGGAAGCGTGAAAGAAATTCCACTGACGGGCTTTTTTGTTATGCCACTTATAATGTCATACGACTTCCAACTAGCTAGAGAATCAACTTGAGGTGATGGAGCTGTTCCACTGTCTATAGCAGTATCCGGGACAACAGGTGATGATGTGCTATCGATTGCAGAATTGTTCGTTGGTAAAAATTGACGGATAGCACCTGAAATCCATACTCCAACCATAAAGAGAAGAAGGAATACCAAAAGCGATACACCTGATAGAATACCTTTTCCCTCCGATCGAATAGATTTTGTACGCGTAGGAAGCTCATGTGGTGAGGTTAGCTGCGGACGATGAGTAAGTGCATCGACTGCTTCCGAATATTCAGTGGATGAGGCATGATCATGTGATTCAGGCATCGGAGGTACTGACTCAATAACTGGAGTTTCTTCATATACTAACGGCTTTTCTTTAGCGGCTTGATCGCTTGTGGATTCAGATTTTCCGTATAAATCTTCTGTAGTTAATGGATTACCCATATATAAATATTGTTTCACCTCACGTGGAAGCTGTCAACAAAGATAGATATGTATGCTCTAAGTTCTGAGTTCAAACCTGTGCTACGTGAACATTCAAGCCGTATAAACTCATTACTTTATAAACAATTCGTTACTTTCTCACAAAAATAATCGCATTTGGTATCGCCCTGCCCGGACCAACTTTATATCCGTTAAACCACAATGCACTGGATCCTCCGCTATCCAAATTTAATCCATTTTCCATACCCAATGCTTTAAGCACGAGCGCTGCTTCGGCGACCGTAGCATTATGAACAAAGCCGATGTACACGGTGTTACCTTTATTTGCCACAAAACCGCGAGGGCCCTTACTCCCCTTCTTTGGATCAGCATCACCACCGAATACTGAATTTCCGCCTGATACAAGCATTGGTTGATTTGCGATCATGCTATCTATCCCTGTATCCCTACCCCAATCCAGAGACCTGCCGACAAACCTGACTGAACCGCCTTGAAAAATGACTGCGGGAACTGTGCTATATTTATTATTCTCCGAGTTAAAATATGTTTTCTTCTTATTCATAAGAAGTGTGTCAAATGAATTCTTTTTATCCTGACAGCTCGGGTAGGTAGAAGGACAAAAATACGATCCATTAATACCTGCAAATCCTCCACTTCTGGACACATAGTCACCCAGAGACAATACAGGACAGTCTGATTTACAATCCCCATCGGAAGCCGTATCAACGATAACTTTTGTGGTGCTAAGATCTCCGGCAATCAGATCTACCAGATGTTGTTCACCATTAGCAGCTACAGACTGCCTGCTATAGCCGGACCCGGGGGCGACGTTATTCACAGGTACCGTTGCCGGAATTACAAACGTACTTGCCAATCGCGCTGACTCCGCATCCATGGCTGATTTTAATGTCCTAAGAGAGGAGGATGCGGATGCGTAATTACGCTTTGATAGCAGCGCGAGGATATCGGCAAACCCGTCATCAAACGGTTTTGTTTTATTCGTCGCTTCCTTTAATTTCAACAACTGCTCATACACAGAGACCGTTTGACTATATGTAGCCTCGATCTGTTGTATATCTGCGCTCAAATTTTTATTAATGACATATTGATCCTGTGATTTAATATCCGAGAGTTCGCGGGCAATGGAGGACATGCGTGATTCAACTGCATGTTTTTCATTTGTGAGCCCGACAATACGCTGCTGAACCTGTTCCCACGTATCGGTAGCCCATACAGCAACCACAAGCAGGATAATGACACCCACGCCACTTGCTATAATCCAATGCCATACGGGAATATGTTGCTGGTGTATTTTTGATGCCACAATTTCAGTGTATCAGATTACACGTGGGATACAGAAGCGTTTTGTTGGAGCACATTACCCTCGCTCGAGATATGCACCTGTTTCAGGATCTATTGCGATAATTTCACCCTGCTTTATGAACATTGGGACCGTTACTACCGCGCCGGTCTCGATAATAACAGTTTTAGTTGCTCCACCAACAGTATTTCCCTTTGCCCCGTCATCAGCTTCCGTTACCATGAGGCGAACTTTTTTGGGGAATCTCAGGCCAACTGCCTCATCACCGTTTACCAGTATTTGATACGTGTCGTTTGGCTTTAAGTAATTTATATAATTACCAAGCATGTCTTCCGAAATGCCGAATTGCTCATATGATGTGTTATCCATAAATATATACTTTTCATTTTCTTTATAAAGGTACTGCATTTCCTGAGTTGCGACAGGAACTTCGACAGCTGATTCACCTGATTTGAACGTAAATTCCTGCACCTTACCCGACTTAAGCGACTTTAGCCGTGTGCGTACGAAGGCAGATCCTTTTCCCGGATTCACAAATGTGAGATCCGTAATCTGATGCGGCTCATCCTTGAATTCTATAAACATGCCTTTTGTGAAGTCTGCTGTTGTTATATTTGCCATAGTTGTTTAAGTTTTCTACCTCTGTATGGCTGATATTATATCGTTAATTCCGTCTGATTTCAATCAAATACCAAACGGTAAGACTAGTCATTGGGGATTTAAGAGACAGGGTGAGATCTAGCGGGCAGAGAACCCGGCCTCACATACTTCACCTACACTATGGTGTTGAGGTTCGCTGTCCAAACAAAGTTTCCCCTAGTCGAATTTGTGTTGATCCCTCTACTATGGCACTGGTGTAATCACAACTTGTTCCCATGGATAATACAGCACCGACTGACGGAATTTCCGTTCGAATCCGTGCGGCAAGAGCTCGTACGGATCGAAAGTATGGCGCATTCTCTGTTGCGTCTGTGACATACGGAGGCATTATCATAAACCCGTCTATACTGATATTTGGAAGCTCAAGCATGTATTTGATATCTTCTAAAAACGCTCCAAACACCGCACGGTCATGTCCCCAGTTATATAGCGCAAATCCTTGTTTAGTGGATTCTCCTGAAATATTTACTTCAAGTAACATGGAGATGTGTTTATGAATCTTACCTGCGTGCAACGATATCGCAGTTGCAACGCTGACGCTATCCACCGAATCAATGCAATCAAACAACTCCACCACTCGCTTGACCTTTCGGGATTGCACATGCCCGATCATGTGCCACACTAGCCCGTGTATTCCCAGTTCACTTGCTGTTTGTATTTTGACAGCCGCCTCCTCTACCCTGTTTTCACCTATATGGAGCACCCCGGCATCGTATGCGTCTTTCACACAGGAGAATGGGCGAGTTTTTGTAACCGCAATTATATCTACAGCGTGCTCAGACGCTTGAATCAAATTCTGTATGTGGTTGAGCGTGGTGATATCCATAGTGCACCGGTGGAATCAGTCAGATGTATAAGTTTACTTCTGTTTAAACACCTTACTCCACTTTAAACATTTCGGATGCCGGGAAAAACAGCGTGTCGGCTATGTTGATAACATCAGCAAACAACATAACTAGGCGGTCAACTCCGACTGCAATTCCGGCACACTGCGGCAATCCAACTTTCAACGCTTCAATAAAATCACGATCATATTCATAGCTGGTTTTTCCTAATCTGGCTATTTCCTTGAGCTCGTCATTAAAACGACGCTCCTGCTCTGCCCAATCCGTGAGCTCGCTGTATGCGTCGCCTAATTCAAGTCCGGCGATATAGAATTCAAACCGCTCGGCATATCTTGGGTCTGATTCTTTCTTCTTTGACAGTGCAGCCATGCTGGATGGGAATTCATACAGAAACACAGGCTTACCGAAACCAAGCTTAGGCTCGATTTCATTAAGAAAAATTTGATTATATAATTCTTCCCACGTGTTTTGGGGGGTAACTGCATATCCTTTTTCTGCTGCCACTTTTCTCGCTGTATCCATATTCAGAAACGCATCAAAATCGATACTAGTGTATTTCAGGAACGCTTCCTTCATGGTTAATCTGTCCCAAGGTGGCCCTAAATGAATATCATGTCCCTGGTAATGCATCACAGGATCTTCACTCACGGACTGTTGAATCGAAAACACGATACGTTCAACGTCATCCATAATCGCCGTATAGTCCACATCAACCCGATACCATTCGAGAATCGTAAACTCGGGATTATGTCTTGTAGATTGCATTTCAGTATTGCGAAAGCTTTTGGTCATGGAAAAGCAGTTACCAACTCCTGCCACTAACAATTTTTTGAGAGCCATCTCAGGGGATGTCGATAAATATGCGGAGTACTTTCTGCGTTTTCTATCAAGCACTGTCGTTTCAAATACATCCACGTATGACTCAGCGGGAGGATTGGCAATCAGAATAGGCGTTTCTATTTCATGGAACGAATTGGCATCAAAATAACCGCGAATCGATTTGATAACTTTTTCACGGACAAAGTATTTTTCCCACAAGTGTGGATCATCGTGGAGGCGCTTCCAATTGGACATACTATTTTTTCCGGCGTGTTGCTTTTATGATACGTGAAGGATTTCTCTCTTTGGTCGAGGTAAATATACCGACAACAAACAGCAGATATAGAATCTCGAGAATTCCTGCAGTATGCACAAAGAGAAAAAAAATAAACCAACCAATCTCATTGCGCTTTGCCGCATGCCAAAGGGCAAACCCTGTTGCACACGCAGACCATACAGCAACTGGGACGATAAACCAAGGCCAGATAAACGAGCCCATCCATCCCGCACTACTGACCCACTGGTGAGCATTTCCTAAAAAAAATGGCATAGTATTTATGTACGCTCTTCTATCGTGACTGATTCAAGTATTACTGTTTCCACAGGTTTGGACTGCTCTCCCATCGCACTAAAAGAGGTGGGCGTTGTGGCGATAGCATCAAGCGTTTTTAAACTTGTTGTATCTTTGGGATCAATGCCGCCAAAAATCACATAATTTTTCGGCAACGGATAATCAGCATGCATCACAAAGAACTGACTCCCGTTTGTATTTGGACCTGCATTTGCCATTGCAAGAGTGCCTCTCGTATACTCTCGTGTTACCTTCTCATCATCGAATCGGTACCCTGGTCCACCCGTTCCGTCACCTTTAGGATCACCACCCTGAATCATGAATCCCTTGATTATGCGGTGAAACACAGAGGAATCATAGAATCCTTCTCGCGCGAGAAATACAAAATTATTCACCGTGTTCGGCGCATCCTTCACATACAGAGATACTGTCATCGTTCCTTTGTTTGTTTTGAATATTGCTGTATATGTGCTATCAGATTTCACAGTCAGTGCAGGCGCAGCTGAATATGATTTTGGCTTTCTAACTTCTTTTTTTTGTTCTGTCATGAGACCCTCCTCTTTCTGTACTGTTTCTATTGTTGGTGTAACCTCTGCTGTAGGCAGTGGTAAACCTACAGATTCGGTTTCCACACCCTTTACGGCCTCTAAATCTGCTCTTGACTTCGTATAGGCTATCCACGTGGCAGCCGCAATAACACCCAAAATTGCTATACCAATGAGCACGTTCTTCATACGTTATTTCATCAATTTTACAATCTTTGCACTCTCTTTCAACTTTGCAAACCAAGGTTGAATTTTTTCATTTATCTTTTGAGATGTCAACGCTTCTCGCGCTTCTCCCTTGAGGGCTGCTTCATCTGTTGCCAGCATACTGTCTTTATTTGCTGTAATAAACTCATCCAACTCAGCATCGGAGACTGTTACATCTTTACCCAGTATTTTTTCAACCGTCAACTGCAATGCGATCTGATGCTCAAAGTCCGCCTTGTTCATCCCCTGATACTTAAGCAGATCATCAAGCTTCACATTTGGCCCTAAGGATTTGACAACTTCATTTGTTTTTGCATCAATATCTTGTTGTGTGATGGTTACTCCCTCTTTTTTTGCGGTATCTGCAATAAGTTTTTCACTGATAATGCTTTCGAGGGTTTGTTGTCCGTATCGAGCAGTCAACATCCGTGTCACGTCCCAGCGAAACACGGGAGAGCCGTTCACGATGGCAGCGACGATATACCCCTTACTTGCTGCGTAAATCCCAACTATACAGAGCACACCAACGATGAGCATCCCCCACCTCATAGGCGCGGGCGCGTTTGTATCCGGAGATACTGGCTCTACAAATTCTGACATTGTCTCCCCTAACACTTCATGACGCACAGGAGCGACCCTTGATTTTTTCACTATTTGTTTCTTTAGTTGTTTCTTTCCTATTTTTGGCATACTGTTCTCCTTTAAATGTGGCAGTTATATGTAAGTGTCGCTAGAATACCACACTTCTGCGCAAGCACGCAATCAGCCGAGTCGAACACCGCTGCTTCTCTGGCGTGGAAGTACACCTCGATTGAGTTGTTTTTTTTCCGTTCAATCCATACAATAGACCCAATGGCACTAAGTTTACCGCATATTTCCCGATTATTCACCGCAAAGATATTGCAACGGGTTTCCTACGTCTCAATTCTTGCTGTATTACTATTTTCACTTATCTATCTGTACATCACGAATGTGTTCTTGGCTATGCCCTATGGTCCCAACAGGATATCAGGAAAAATACTGTCAAATCCACTGGATGCACAAGGCCATATAATCCTTGCAGAATATTATAAAGACTCGGCAAATGACGCAAAGAAAGCACGGGAGGTTGCCATAGCACAAGAACTCAGTAATAACTCGCCAACAATATTAGGGTCATCGACGGATATACCATCCATCATCCAAACGTGGAAGATGGAACCCGAGCAGTATGAGGAGAAACTCGAATATTGGCAACATATTATCGAGACTCATCCTGAATATCGTGACGCATACGTACAGGCAGCGTTTTACGCATCGAAGTTAAAGCTCACGACACTTGCTGAAACACTACTCCTAAAAGCAAAGGAACTGGATCCACTGCACTAGATACACACGCATCATTTGAGGGTCGTGCATGGCCACGGAGATTGGTTTACTTATCTGAGGATTTTTCTGCAGACTCTTTGGCTACTTCAGCCTTATCTTGCGCTGCGGCCTCTTCTACAACTGCAGCTGCATCAGCAGCCTGCGCCGCATCAGCAGCAACTTCTGCTTCGGCTTCTTTTGTGACTAACTGTCCGATTTTCACGAGTACAAGAGTTGGATCAGAGATCAATGTTACACCACTCGGCAACTCTACTGATCCTGCTGTAATATCACTACCAACGTCGGTAAGGCGTGTAAGGTCAACTGTTATTTTCTCCGGCAAATCTGTAGGAAGGGCTTCTACTTCAATTGCGTCATGAAGAACAAGCAATACTCCAAGCTTCTGTGCAGAAGCGGGACTCTCGCCCGTTTGATCAATTGAAACTTTTGCATGAATTTTCTCTTTCAGGTTTACCTTATGAAACTCAACATGAATAAGTGAATCAGTGACAGCATGAACCTGTACGGAATGGACCAAAACAGGTAGCACTTTTCCATCTACCACAAGGTCAACTAACCCTGTTTCTCCAGCTTCCTTATATAAGGTGACAAATGCGTCTGTGGGAAACTGCACGGATAGGCTTTTCATATCCTTGCCATATACGGTTCCCGGCAAAATACCCTGCTTTCGAAGCATTTTTACTGTTTTTCCCGTTTGGGTTCGCACTGAGACATTTAATGTATGTTTTTTCATTGTATAAATTTAATACGATACCGTGTATCGCGCTGTATGTGCGTATTGTACTCGAATTCGCTTTCTTTTGCAATAAACTCTCCATCCTGCCTCGTACCTGAAAGTACTTCGTTGGATGCGGTCCAATAGGATGGGTACTTAACTTTTGTCTGAAGCGGCATGTTTGATATACCAGGATGCTTGTACCATAAAAGGTCTAAGTATCCCCCACCTTTACCGAGAGGTTGCAATACGCCACGGGAGTATGTCATCTGAAGATCCTTTTCTTCTCCCGGCATAATCCGAAGGACAACACCGATGCTTCTTGCGGGCTGTGCTCCATCAGCATTCTCTATATATGGTATAGCCGGCGCCGTTCTTTGCAGCGCACTTCTTGATGGGATTGGAATACCATCGAGTGTCACAGTATTAATAATGCTGTCTTTCGGAAGTAAAAAACGGATATACGTCTGGTAGGGTCCTCCTACTCCTTTTTCATTTGGATCTGGTGCCGTATTAACGGTGTTACCAATCATATAAGATAACCTCTCCTGTATCTCTCCTTTTGGTGTTAGGGTAATTTCACGCATCGCTTTATGTGTTATAAAGTAGTTTACTTTGCTTACACTTACATTTGCCTCTGAAATAAGCACCTCATCTGACAGGCACCTGTTCTTATCAATTCCATTGCAAAGCGGTTCTGTATATACTCTCCCACCCCACCCAAAATACTCGACAGTCGATTGAAGTTCAGCATCCTGGAGATGAACAAGGATATCGCGGCTTTCCAAACCATGTGTAACCGTTTTCATGAGAGCAAATCCGTCTATATCACGGTCTGTCATTATTTTTGTCATCGATGCGCGGACTAAGCTTCCCAGAAAGTCACGCTTTTGTGTCGACCCCGGGAAAAAATTTTGCTGTGTATAGTACAGTGATTTCCCGAAAAAATTCTCAGCAGTTATTCTGTCCCCATAGTCAGGTAACTGAACAGGTCCAATTGCCTTTAGCAACTCTACGACAATTGGAATATTTATAGCGATGACTCCATCGACTGTTTTTCCGGTTTCTTTCTCATAGAACCATGACGCCCGGCCGGCACTCTCTTTAAAATCCGGATCCCAATTGCTGTCTCTCATATACCAATGTTCATTGCCCAATAATTCGGCGATTGGTTTGGGTGGATCAACATGACCCTTCAACTGACCGTCTAGTGCATAAATATCTTCTATAACAAAATCAGCCAGACCTCCATCTTCAAGAGTTGCCACAGCAACACTTCCAATAAATCCCCCTGTCGGACGCAGCTCATTGCTGTTTTGTAACAAAATAAGAATTGATTGGGGTTTTTTAAATCCGGCTATTTTAGGATATACAGTCAAAAATTGACGCGCATACGATAACACTGTTCTTGCAGATTGCAGTTTCGTTAACAGCTCAGACGCTTTTGTATGCAGTATAGGAATGGAAAATGGAAATGATTGATCTCTCAGCAGAATCGTAAGTTCAGCTTGTGCAAGCCCAAGTGTACTATGTGATGATGTTACCGAATTATTAAGTGATTCAATTGTTGATGCAGGAAGTTTATCTTCGGATAACACCGACGACGGAATCAAAACGGTAGCGACTTTCTTACCTTGCTCGGCAACTTTTATTGTTTCTTTCATGCCATGAGTAAGATCAAATAATAAGGAGATAAATCGCTCCTGTCCTCGCACTGTGGATGTCGCGCCTATCACACGCAGGGGTACGGAAAAAACTGAAAATATTATTTTTCCCTGAATTAACCAATGCTCTGATGTGTCAAGTGACTGTTGGGCTTTTTGGGTGTCAGTGCGTATGGCAGCGTTCGCAGCATTTGCCATAAAAATACTCGCGATGGAAATCGATCCGAAATAGGTAAACATCGGAAATAGAAATATACCAGAAAAAAATACCGAGTAAACAACGAGCGAAAAAATTTTAGTGCGCATCCTGGCAAATGATAATTGCTTCCGTTTCTTTTTTTTGGCGGACGTGGTTTCTGAAAATACTTCATTCATAATAGTGCTAATTCTTAAACTGTCGTTTTCAGATAACACACTTGGCGTATCAATCGGTGGCACGGAAGGCGGGTGTGAAGGATGTGGCAAAGCAACTCTGTGCTCTGCAATTTTCGGTGATTCAGGCTGTGAGAGTGCATCATTGGAGGCGAAGCTGACTACGGAAGGTTGCTCATGTATGTTTCGCGTAATGTTCAACATCGGGTCGCTACTTGAGAAAAAAAAGGAAAATATTTTTTCCACGTCATCTGCCGACAAAACTCTCGGATCCACGACGACAATTCTTTTGGAATTTTCAGTAAAAAAATTCCCATCATTTGGGTCCAAAGTTACTACTATACCTATACAACGAAGTGAGTCGGTATCCTGTGTTGCGAAAATATATTTCACAAAATTCTGGCTACCTGCGATTATTGTGTAGATTGCATCTGTGGGTTGCTGCGGGTTTACCCGCACCTCACAACTATGTGCTTCAAGATATTCCCGCAGAGGAAAAATGAATGACTCCTCCTCAGCGTAAATACGCGCTAGTGGCAATGCGTTACTGTCATCAGATAAAGATTGAGTGGAGGCAGGGGTCATATGTCGTCACGCTTTCGTTTTCCTATTATGGCAAATAGAAACACCGAAAACAACTTGGAGTATTTACACACTCTCACGGATTATATCCGTCAACCAACATGAGGGGATTAGAATCACTGACTGTTATTTGTCTATAGCTGTTGGTTCATGAAAAATTTTGAAGAATTACGGTCAATTACTGGCATATAAGTTCCAGTGAACACATGAACTATACACTATCGAGCGCTTTGTTCACCTGATAATCTGCGTCGGAATTCTGTTCACGAGGAACATATGTATAGGTTATGCGACAACCGACTTGTTGTTCCAACTCACGAACCTTCATCATGAGCATTCGCATGTTTGCGTCCTTCACTTTAAACAACCCATTTAGTTGATTGACAACCAATGTTGAATCGAGATAAAAAAATATCTGATATTTCTCGAATTTCGAGTTTCGAATTTCGAGTTTCTCAAGCATCCATTTCAACGCCTCAATAACCGCGGTGTACTCAGCAACATTGTTGGTTGCCACTCCGATCGTTTTGCCAAATGCGGTGACCGGGGATAGCAAGGGGGTACCATGTGAGGCAGATGTACCATCACGTGCAATTTCAATTACTACTCCGATAGCCGCGTTTCCAGGATTGCCTCGTGACCCGCCGTCTGTATGGATGATGTATTTCATGGAGTGTAGTATAAAACATTCTGACTCGTGTATCTAGAGAAGATACTCACTTCGTATGGTTTGACGTGTCATTTTTTTTGAGTTCCCGCACCACCTGTAGAGTACTCGCCATCAGGACAAATGCTTCGCTTGCGATGGTGATCCACGCCGCAGCCATATACCCAAATTGTGGGACGAACACTAAGTTTAGCGCGATATTAGCTATCATCGATACACCATAAATTGTGACCAGATCCGTTTGCTTCTTAAGCGCTATGAGTATCCACATAGTCAGACTCGAAAGAAAGAAAAGTGGAATACCGACCGCAAGGACACGAAGCGCTGCGATACTGGATCCAAACTCAGGCTTTATATACACAAACAATGGGGCGAATAGCCACAATAGAATGGAAATACCTACAGATGCTCCGATCAATACTTTTGCTGAGGATTTCACGAGCTGTGTAAATTTTTCTGAAGTGCCGCTGATTGTTTCCGCAGCTGTCCGCACAAACAACGGGTACATACTGTTCATAAAAAACGTCGGAACGACCAACATAAGTTCAAACACTTTATATGCAAGGCCGTATATGCCCACCTCAGCTGTCGGGCGAAAAAATGCTAGAACTACACTATCAACATGAAAGTAAATAACATTGAATAAAAGGGTTAAACCGAGAGGAATAGTGGATCTGATAAAGGGGATGCATTCAGATATATGGCGTGTAAGCGTTATATGCGTTATTGGTTTTTTGAGAAGTAAAAGTGATACAAAAGATGTGGTGGCAGCGCCGGCCAAAAGGGGAAGGGTACTAAATGCAATGATCGTCTGAGTACCACTCAGTGTGAGATATCCTATTGCCAATAGTGAAACCACAGAGCCGATTATGACGGAGATTGCTGACCATTCATATCGGAGTATTTTTTGAAATACCGCATTTGCCGTCGTGATCAATGACTGAAAGATAATGGTAGGCAGCAGTAACACTATTCCAATATGAACCACCCTTGAATATCCGTTGGCGGTTGATTCCGGAATCAATGAAATAATGAATAACGCTACAAGACACAGAAGGACGCTTAGACTTAATCGGATTGTTAATAGTATTGACCACTCGGAGTCTTCGGATATGTCATCCACGCTTTTAGCGATACTGCGTTGGATGTATATAGCATTAAATCCAAAATCAGCAATTAGATAGAAAAACGAAATAAAGGTGGTCATTTTTACGAATTCGCCATAGCCAATAGATCCAAATACACGGGCGAGCACCAGGGTTAAGACAAGGGTAGAGAATGAGCTAACGACACGCCCGACAACTTGTGCTGAGGTATTTTTAAGTATAGAGCGTATACGTGGCGTTAGACTCAAAGGCATCTGGGGCATGGCAATATTCTAGCACGATTTACGGATTATGAATAACGAATTGAACAAGCGCGATTTGTACTGCTGTACACGTGAATCCGTATTTGAAGAGACAGAGCCGATGCACTTATACATGCTATAGAACATTCAACGCAAGTAATACCGTGAGGAGCAGTTGTCCCTGCTGTACGGTGAGTGGGTAGTGGTCAACCAATCCAAGTACACCTATAGCCAGGAGTGCGTAGAGAAACATAGTACGTGCGCTGTGCGGTGAAACGCTACGTATGAGAGGCATAAGTCTGTATGAACCAACACAGAGAAGAACTATCCCAACGACACCGAGTTCTGACAAAAGTAACAGATAAATGTTGTGGACTGGTTGCAAAAAATATATAAAATGTGACGATAAAAAAGAGGGGAGAGCGGTAATAAAATTCCCCAGTCCAACGCCAAACCACGGATAACGCTCCCACATAGAAATCGCGGATTCGTTAAGCGCTATCCTCACAACGACTGACTCACCGCCTGAATGTACTACTGCGAATAACCCATACAGGAGAATACTGCTAACAATTGCACCACCATATTTCCAAATAGGATTGTATTTCATTCTTGGCTCGTTTGATGGGGATTGCAGCAAAGAAATGATAATGCCGATCGTACCGACTATCCATGCTCCACGACTAAACGTTAACAGTAGCGCAACTACCGAAATAGCAATATTTATATGAAAAAAATGCGTACTGCGCCAGGACAGGTGTGTATATTTGAGCGCACCTATCAACAAAGGTATGGTTATGGCAATAAATCCTCCGAGCACATTCGGGTGGGGGAATGTGCCGTATGAACGTAACCTAAGTCCAAGATCCAATGTCCAAGATCCAATTTCCCACACAATGGGGAACTGGGCAATGCCGGGAGTTGAAGCGGAAAATGTCCGCTCTCCAAGAAGCCACAGCGGACCACCTATCGAGCGTTGCAAATAAAATTGAATAATAGCGATAAGAGAAGAGTAGAACAGTGCTACAGACAACAACATAACGACATGGGATTTGGAGGGTTTTGTTTTTATGATATATACAGCCAATAGTGAATACTCAAGCACTTTTATCCATTGGTACAGAGAATGAATGGGGGAGAGGGAAGTTGCGATGTTTATAATAATGAAAAAGAGTATTGCGTATACGGTATACTGTATTCTGTGTGTTTTTTTTCTAAAAGACTCAATACGCCATACACGATACATAATACTTTTTCGAACTGCCCATGCCCAACTTCCAAGCGTTAATAGGATCAGAATATCGGTAAGATACACAGTAGGGGATAGGTAATCAATGCGTCTTCCAAGGACATGCGACCACTCTGGCCAAAAATGATACCCAAGTTGAGTGGGCAGCAAAACAACAAGCAGCGAAAATAAAAAACTGTGAATCACACCCACTAGTATAGTAGATTATACTGTTTTTGGCTTTACCAGAAGCGTGCGCCTGTTTCCTTCGCCTACTGATTCAGTTTCGACACGGTCATCACCACTGAGTGTCAGGTGGATAACCCGGCGCTCTGATGCTGAAAGATTTGCGAGTTCAATCTCACGACCTGCAGCAAGTGCGCGTTCCGCGGCATGCTGAGCCATGAGCATAAGTGCTTCTTCTCTTTTTTCCCGATAATCACCGACATTTACATATACTTTCACCCAGGTGTTCAACTCTTTGGAAACGATAATACCAAGGATAATTTGAAGACTCTCCAATGTTCGGCCGTGGAATCCGATAAGAAGACCCGTCTCCTCTGTTTCGATATGCACTCGAAAACTCTCGGTCTCATCTATATCCACTGTAACGGTTCCCATCACTCCGATGCGCGAGAGTAAATCTTCTGTTATTTGTTTGACTGTATCTTTATGTTCCATATATATAACCGAGACCAGACATGAAAGACTAGGTACTAGTCAGACATATCCACTCATTTCTCCTTATTAATCTTAAGTTGTTGCATGATACCAAAAAGACCAAAAACATTCCAGTAGAGCGCCAGACCTAACGGAAACTGCAGAGCAAAATATCCGAACATGATCGGCGTTATCATAGCCATTTGCTTTTGCATTTCCATCGCCGTATCTTCCGGTTTTTTCTCAGCTACCGCATCGTCAGTTTTTTTCACTATAGCTTTTGATTGCTTCTTACTGCTTGTCTGTTTCAGCTGTGTTGCCGGATCTGCAGGAGTCTGTGGAAGCATCAGTTTACTTTGATACCATTGCAGAGCTCCGGTAATCACAGGGATCGAGAGTAACCACCACCCATGTGTTTGCCATTGTCCGGGTTTAAGACCCAAATTTACCCCCAAAAACGTCAGATCAAGCTTGTCGATGTGTAACCACGATGCGTATGCTACATGATTGAGCTCAGCCACAACTTTTTGCACGTTCCCGTTATTCAACACCTGATAAAACACGTTATAGAGCGCGATAAGCACTGGCATCTGAATCAACAGGGGAAGACACCCTGCTGCTGGGTTTACCCCATGCTCTTTATAGAGTGCAAGCTGTGCCTGTTGCAGTGCTTGTTTATCTCCTTTGTGTTTCTCGGAAATGGTATCAAGATGAGGCTTCAGTGCAGACATTTTTTTTGCCGATTTCATCTGGGCATTCATAAGCGGGTACAGGAGAGCTCTGATGATGATCGTCAGTCCTATAACGGCAAAGCCAAGAGGGCCCGGAATATGAAGGTATTCAAATCCCTTATAGAGGGCCATAAGGACATTAACGATTGGCCAAACTAACAGTTGATTCCAGATTGTTGGATTTTCCATAGTAATTATAATCGGGCGCGATTGTCGGAGTTTCTTTCCGGTACAGGATCCCATCCTCCGGGATTCCATGGGTGACAGCGCAGTATCCTACCAATGGCTAACCACGATCCGTATAGTATACCATAGCGATCGATCGCTTGATACGCGAATTCACTGCAGGTAGGAGTAAACCTGCACGTCTTCCCAAGAGGGATCAGTTTTCCGGCATATCCTGTATCAAATGAGAGAACTTTCTGATAGAAACGGATGGTAAAGAGAGCAAATTGACGCGGCATTGAATGAAGAATTATGAACATTGAATTATGGGTATTTTGTTTTATTTTATACTTGATTCCTGATTCATCATTCATGATTCATGAGACGAGCCTTACTAAGCAGATCTGATACTCTCTTTTGAACTTCAACTTGAGACAATCCCATAAGCTTCTTTGTTCCTATTATTACCATATCGACTGTTTCTGTCACACTTGGTAACAGATGGTGTATAGATTCCCGAAGTGTCCGCCGGACGCGATTGCGAATCACAGCACTTTTACTTACTTTTACTGACACCACAAACGAAAATCTGGGAGAGCATTGTACTGGCGTTATTTCACCCTGAGAGGTTCTGCGAATATGGTATATGCAGGTAACCGACTCAGCAGAGTATCTGATTCCATGCCGCATAATCCGGCGCACTTCAAAAGCAGGCAACCTATTGTGTCGGGGTAACATAGTAATCCTACCAACCGTCTCGCACTGAAGATACTTATACGCTCAATTTCACGCGACCGATAAAACGGCGTCTTTTCAGAACCTTGCGTCCGCCAACTGTTTTCATGCGCTCTCGAAATCCGTGTGTGCGCGCTCGTTTGCCTTTTTTTGGTTGATATGTTCGTTTGACCATAGAGGAATTATATCATAAACAGTGTATACGGACAATCTACGGCGCGACCTCTTGCCAACTCACCGGGAGATCTTTCATTTTATCCGGCATCCGAAGCATCAGCTCTGGGTTGTAGATAAACAGCTCAGCGGCGTAGTCAATATTTCTCGTATCTGCATCCAGATCGCGTTCGAGGGTAAATGTTCCGGCAATAAATGTTCCCTTGCCTACAAATCGTCTGGCGGCCGCTGTAGTTGATGCGCTGGTGCGAAACGATCCGGCAGGGGAGGTAATGTATATGCCTTCAATTACTGGTGTCGCACTAGTCGATGTAGTCCCCACATCTGACCCTATTGTAATCGTACCATTTACAATAAAGGCTACAAATCCTGTTCCTGAAATATTTACCCGTCTGTTTATGGTTAAATTTCCGTTTACAAGCACCGTGATGGTTTCGTTATTTCCGACCAACCAATCTGCCGTATCTATTGTCAAATTCCCGTCTACATAATACGGATCGGCTTTTGATGTTAGCTTCGCGTTGAGCGTTGTATCTCCGGAAAAATCTGCTACAGTGGGTGAACCTAACCTGTGGTACATCACGCTATAGAAATCGGTTGCTGACTGTGATTCATTAACTAACCAATTTTTGGTTGAAACATATCCTGCCCCATTTGCAGCCGTGTTATCGAAATCATATGTTGCCCCAAAAGTAACTACTCCTGGCATCCCACCTGTACTGCCGTTACCAACAAAATATCGCCCACCAACTGCACCGACAGGAATATATGACCGAAGTGTACTTGCTGCATACACATCTCCGCCCTGCGCTTGGAACCAACCAACGCCCGCAGTATACCCTAATTGCCATGTCAACGTTTCTCCTGTTGGAAGTGTCGCCGTATACCCAGATGCGTACGCCGGTTGAGACGTGGTGTTATAGCAGGCGAGCGTAAGGATATAACCAGTCGGCGGCGTATCAACAAAAGACTTGGTTCCAGGGTTTGAATTTGCCCATCGTGCACTCGCGTATGTTCCATCTGATGCTGTAGTTTTTGACGTTCCGTCTGGGAATAACTGAACCCCGACTGGGGTGTAATTGGTGCTGGAGGTCACGTCTGCGCATGTGTTGGCTGTGTTTGGAATTACAGAAGCACGCATACGGACAACACCGGGTGGAGCAACACAACCCAATTGGCATGTCGCCAAAGAGGTGAAGCACGCTCCTGATGTTTGCCCCGGGAGGGATGTCGTTAAATTTTGCGAGCATGTAGGAGACGAACCTCCGCAAACAGGGTATGGACTTGTGGTGCTGTATTGAGAACCAGTCTGTTGACATGTGTATGTCGTTGTGTTGCAGTAGTACATATTTTGGCATGAAGGAGGGGGACTTGTTGGCTCCGGCGTCCCGTCCGGTGGAGGATCCGTTCCCCCCGTGTTTGTACCCGGACAATTTAAATAGCAGCCATCCGGCCAACAACACGAACATGCACCACCACCAGACTGAGGGATCTGACATACAGTCCGCATTTCTGTTTGCCATTGGCAGGATCTATACTGACCTTCTCCCGTACAACCGTACCATGTGTATGGTAGCCAAACCCAATTGCACGCAGGACTACCTGAACAGACATCCTGAGCATATATGGGGGAAGGGCGTTGAAGAATGACTATAGAAACAACGAATATACTGCAAATTAACAACAAATATTTTTTCATAATTCTTGAACTTCAATCGGCCAGGCAAATAACCCTGATTTTAAATATTTGTCCATACCTTCACTTATATCGGAAATATATACCGCCATTTCATTCGGTGTACTCAGTCCTTTTGCGTAGAGTAAAGTTGTAAACACCGTTTTTAAAAATACCTCTTCAATTTTATACGTATTAATAATTGTATTTTTCGGTATCTGATCTGTGAATAATGAAACTACAATAATTAACGTATCGCCGTTGATCTGATAATTTCCTTTACTTGCAAAATTAGTTGGACCTGTAGCCGCATAGACATACTGAGGCATATCATCAATTAGTTTAAATTCGATTTTTGAAATAGTATATTTTGTATCATTTTTTTTGCCTTCAATGTAGAATTTAGGATCGATAATGACATTTTTTTCAAACAGGCCAAAGTTCGATGCAATAAAGTCCAAATACGATGTGTCAACTATTTTCAGTACCTGTTTTTTTGATTCATTTACTGCCTCGTACTTGGCAGAGTTTTGGGTGTTACTTGGAATACCAAGTATTTGCTTTACATATCTTGACAGTAAAGGTTGCCTAAAAGATATGAATATAATCGGCGCAAACAGCAGTAACAGGACAAGGAAGAGACCCAAAAACTTATTCATACATGTACCTGGAGAAATCACGTACCAGTTCTAGGGTAAATGAAAAATTACAAAAAAACAAGGACAGATAGGGTCACTACTGACTTATTCTGAGGTCTGAACGATCCAGGTATTAGGGAATTTATTATCTGCAAATGCGATCCAACTCTCAAGTGTTTCGTTTCCACCTTGTTGGGATTGATCAGCATGATCTATAACGCTGGCAGCATGAAAAAGAATTACTCTCCACCACTGATCTTCCGTTAATGTATTAAGTTCGGCTTTAACTGCTATCACTCCAACTAATTTTCCATCTTTATCAACCCCAAGAACTTTTGATCGACATGATACCCCGTGTAGAAAGAATTCTTCAGAACCTTCCAAACTATCCCAACTAACAAGAAATACACTTGCTCCATTATCAGGGCTAATATTCCATGTTTCTGCTATCGCTGTATCAGTTGTTGTAAAGCTAATTGGGACTTCTCCTTTTTGTAATTTAAGGTCTTGCTGCCAAGATTCTGAATTATTCGGATTTCTCCCTGCATTTGTCCTATTAAATATTGATACTATAACCCGTGATGTCAAGTCAGAATCATTTGCATTTGCAACCGTTTTATTCGTATGGGAAAAACTGGGAACATCAAATGATCCCATCGCCTCGGGGGATACAAATAAATTAACAAATCCTATATCCCGTTCATATCCTTCCAATGTGTTTGTCCAATCTATTAATGGGATGCCTTCGCCGACTGTTTTTTGCATTGTCCATCCCTCATATAGCGTTTCTCCTGATTGTCCTAAGATTTTTGTATATTCAAAGACCACTACTTCATTACCCTCAATAACCTTATCCATGTAATACTTGCCATTTTCAGCACGCGTCGTTCCCGGAGGGGCATTGACGAGTGAATTTGGTGTTTCGGTCGGCGCTGCAGTTGGCGATGGTACAGCCGTTTGTGTGTGGACCTCGTGTGTTTGGGGTTGTATAGTTTCTGAATTATTAAAGGACACATTGTACACCGGATAGCTATTTTGTAACTGATCGATTGCCGGAGTAGGGGAGTCAATAACCGATGGAGTTGCTAACCCATCTAAGAAAGTTGCGGCTGTGATCAGATAATGGAGACCAGTAGAATTATCGTTTAGAACGATTTTATTGCCAAAAAGAGAAATGGTGTAATCAGATTTCACATTATTTTCATCAATAAGGGTGTACGCACCGTGTTCATCAGGCTCAGATACAAACATCATGACTGAAGGATTCCCATTTTCAACTTGCTGAAATACAGTAACACGCCCTTCACCCACATCAATCGTGGCAAATTGGAATTCATTTTCAGTTGCAGAAACACCGGTATACAGAAATTTATCTCCCTGAGGAACAGGTGCTATAACATTACCCGCAGGATCAATAAGTCGACCTTCCGAATCAGATAGTAACCCATGCATTGGCTCTGTTATAGGAACAACCTCCGAGTTTACAGAGATATTTACGTTAAACGTAATTTCTATGGTGCTATTTGGAGCAGTTTCTTGGCTTCCTGCGCATGCTGTAATACCACCAGCAAGCAACAGACCCACGATAAGCAACTTCTTTTTTGGCGACATTTTTCGCCATCCATCGATAACGGATCCTCCGATGTATAACCCTCCCAACACCTCTCTCCCGGTAATTGGTTCGGAATATAGGTTCGTCCAAATTTTCGCCAACACGTCCGCTTGCTCCCGGATTTGGGGGTTGTCCTCATACGCACGAACCACTTCTACATATGGCTTGGCAGCATCACGAACTTCATTTTTGGTGAGTTTTGCGTCAAACGCGTTTTGACTCGCCTGAAACGAATTCAACGCGCTATTAAACTTTTGTACGGTTTCACCGTGATTCGTAGCCATGCCGATTGACGTGAATAAAATTGCATCTCTTTCCTGCGAAGTGAGCTCTTTATGGCTATCTAGAAGCCTGGTTACAGCATCAACCTGACTGCTGTGAGGGGTTAATGAATCAATCGTAATGCCCGGGGATATATTCACTGCCCAAGGTCCGGAATGTTGATCCGTATCCTGTGTACTTTCATGTACTTCAATCATTGTCATATCTTATATTGTGTATATACAGTCGTATAAGGTGCAAAGAATATTCTTCTTTGTGACAATTTATTCTTATTTTCTTTATACTCTTAAGTATAGAGTAGATAAATAAAAATTCAAGTTCTCACTCTAAACGCTGTATTTAGATAATAGTATACTATAAGCTATAATGTCAAGTATGGGCGAGACTGGCACAATTGAATCAATTCGGGCATCTGACCCCAAAGAACGATATTTTCGGGAGCTAGACAGTATTATCGAGTCACCAAACAGAAAGCAACGATTCTCTTTATCTGAGCACATATATCATGTTCGGGAGAGTTTATTAGATATCGTCGAACAAGATCCCCTACAGTCACCCGTCACAGAGAGATCGAAGAGCGGGGAGTATCGGTTCACCCGTCCGGAGGGAAGGGAGATAGCCAAAAAGAAGGTGGCTGAGTATATCCGGTATGCGTGTCAAAAATTTGAAAAAAATCCAACCGAAGAAACGTTCACACACGCTTTTGGCGGCATTATTGCATTAGGAGAGCTTACGTTATTTCCACCGAAGAGTATTTATGAATCGATGGAACATACAAAAAACGGCACGGCAGAAACCGTCGGGATTAACCCGAAACAAATAGATGCGATCATCTCATTGTTTTCCTCACATTCAACACGGGTGGATAGCGGCCAGGGCAAAAGCAATCCGGATGCGGTACTAGCAAGTATTGCGAAAGTACTATTGAAGCATGTGCAGGTTCATAATTATGTGATCGACGAATTTGCACGAGAACGGGATTCGGAGCAAATCAAAAAAATGGCAGAACAGTTGAGCCTGCCAGTGTTTGTGTTCAGTGAACAGGACGCAAAAATTTCATCTACACATCTCTATAATAAACTCACGGCGCAAAGATCATTCCTTTCACAACTGCCGCCAACACCTAATCGATCAGCACTCCTTCACAAGATAGAGCTGAAAATATCAGCTTATGATCGCGCGAATGCATACGCAAGGGCCAGAGAATCGCTTTTGCCGTCCGCACAACTTGAGGCGCCTGCTATAGCAATCGGGACGGATGGAGACTTTAAATTTGCCTATCTAAAAAAAGAACACCCTGAGCTTTTTACCGGAAGAATTGAGGCTATAGCCGATGAAGGCGATCTCCAATGGAGAACTGATACCGTGAATGTGCTTGAGGCTCCAAATTCCAGTGCGGTGGAAGGATATCTTCCAGACTGGATTTCAATGATTGTTGCTGAACATGTGTGCAAACGGCTAGTAAAAAATGGCGATATCATCAATCAAAACGGTTTTTATACATTTAACGATGAGGTGAATGATGACTCTATCAGAAAATACGAAAGGCAATTTAAACGGGGCTTACAAAAAATTCAGGAAACCGGCCGACTTCCCAGCGAATTTCATGCAGCGCTTGTTGATAGATTACGCACAATCCAGGAGTCGCTTCCAGTTCATTTACGTATGTCAACGCAAGACATGCATAAATCTGCGATAAAACTCATACAATCCTACGCAAAATTACCTGCGAAAGATTATCCCATAAATTTTTATGCTCAGGCATGGATGCAAGCCCTACCGATGAAAGATGGAACTGAGTATGCAGCTGCAAATAACACAGTACACGTTATTGATAGACATACTGGAAGACAGCTAACTTCACATAGATATCAGGATCTATTGGATGTCGCTGTGGATGTCGCGCAAGGAGTGTGTTCACTTCGGGGTGGGGGAGACATCGCACAGGCTTCTATCGGGCATTGGTCATTTCTACAGTCTGTGTATGGTGAAAAGCAATACGCCATACTCACTATGACTACTGATGGAATAGAAGAAGAAATTAAAGAAATTCTAAAAAAACCGATAGTGAACTCTGAGCGATGGATCGGTAAACCTGTGCCAATCCCAGACCATGCCGTAGAAGAGTCTCAGGATGATGCAATAGAAACACTCAGACAGCTGACAGAAAACCCCAGACCGCATCTGATAGTTACAGACAATGATCACGAGGTAGAAGACATACAAGAGGCACTCCTTGCGACGTTGCCAGAACATAGCAATGTTGTTATTTCTACCATTACATCAAAGTCTACGATAGAGGAAGAAAAAGAAATATATAAAAATGCAGGTCTCGCACATCATATAACAATCGCAAATCCAAAAGCGGGACGAATGATTGACATAAAGACTTCCCAAGAATCCGATATGTCGGGTGGATTGAGAGTAGTGGCATGGGGACCTTTACACGCCAAAGATGTTCTGATACAGGTATTGCAACGAGCCAAACGGGCGGGTCACCCCGGAAGCGCTGAGTGGATTACGTATAAGCATGGTGGACACGTAGGCCTTGCTGATCATGCGCTCATTAGTATGTATCCGACCTTTAAAGAAGAGATGGAAGCAATTCCTTCCAAAACATCAATTCCATACGATTTCAGTCTGATAGAAAAAATGCATGCTAGACAATTTGAACTGACTGCTTCCAGACGGCTGCAAATCTGGTACGAAGACACTATCAGAACATTTCTTACCCATAGTATTAAAGAAGCTATAGGGAAACAGATCGTTATTAAAGAAGATAAAGTCGTAACAATCGATGATCATCTGTTGTTCACTCCCGCGTACGTAGAGAAATTTCTTGATTTACACTCATCTATCATACAATCAACTGCGCACGCCGAAGCTAAGCTAAAATCGATCACAACGATTGATCAGGAGCTTAGAAAAATCGGGGGTGACCTGTCACATGTTCGCAAACTAGCATCTGAGCTTGTAACATTTCAGCGAAGTTCACCTCTGGCGCGTGATCTCAATAAATTGAAAATTGACGCGATAGGAGAAGTAAACGAGCCTCCATCAGTACGGTTGAATAGGACCATACCAGCGTGGGAACGGTTACATGCCGCGATTCAAAATACTTCAAAGCCGAAAATAATCACGCTACCAATTCCCAAAAAAATAACGTCACTCGTAAGCCTCGCCCCAGAGATACATGAAATAGGAGGAATACAACGAATACGTATTGGTGAGTACATTAAATCAGAGAAAACCGAACGGATTATACTTTCAGACTTACCCAATATACTTTTGACCGTAAAAAGGGTTGTACTTGGTGCAACGTCAAAAAATAACAAAAGGATTCCGATGGTGCATGAATTTTCATATAGGATCACAACGATGAATCCTGTCACAAAAAGTATTGATGATGATATTACAATTTCATATACCTCACGCGTACAAAAAAATGGGAAATTAAATAAAAAACACGATCAGGCATATCTAAAAGAATATGTCGAACTTCTGATGAATACCTTAAAAATGAAGGGCGCGGACAAAAAATCAATTAATGCATCAATTAAACAATTACGAAAACTATTAAGAATGAAGAAGTTTACAACCTTTAAAGGCGCGCAGACATTTTAGTGACTCTTTGCCCTTACATATAGCCCTATTTCCTTGAAAAATAACATACCGAGAAATTTACATGCTTGTATACATAGCACCCAATCTGTCGCGAAAGATTTACGCTTCATATATTCTATATCGCTTTTCATCCAGGCATCAAAACTCATGGTATGATATCCCTCTAAAATCCAGGGAGATATAATGCCTGGCTTTATATTGTGTCTCTTTTTTTGCCAGGAGACAAGTTTTTTCGCCTCAGAAACTGGGAGAGGTCGGGGACCAATCAGGGCCATATCACCCTTGAGGACGTTCCACAATTGTGGTAATTCATCCAGCCCCGTATGGGCCAGAAACTTACCGAAGCGTGTATACCGCGGATCGTTGCGTATTTTAAAAACCGGACCGTCAGCTTCATTTAAATCCAACAGTGCTTTCTTTTTAATGTCGCTATTGATAGCCATTGTGCGAAATTTGTAAATATAGAAAATTGTACCGAGTTTACCAACCCGCTTTTGCGTGAACAATATAGGTATTCCGGAAAAGAAATATACGCATATTGATATACATACCAATAGAGGAGCTGCGAGAAGTATTAAACCAAAGATGGCAACGCTATAAAAAAATCGATATACCATAGGATTTCAATCCCGACATCATATCATTTTATACGCAACATATACTACCATGCCAGCTTTTTCATATAACGTGCATTATGTACGCATACGTCTTTTTGACGAAACCCGTTATATATATCCGGAACACAAACCCTGAGTAGGGGTTCTCATGTGACATATGAAGGGCATCAATTTACGTTCATTGCATCTGTCAGTAGCATGCCTTCAGATGTGATGCCCATGTGGTGAAATCAGTAGTAGTGTTATGATAAAGTCCTCGGGGTTTGAACCACATACATAGTAATATACTTAGCAGATTTTATATATTCCTGTATAATGCTCCCATGTTGAAATATAATCCCCATTTTGTAGAGCTTCTCATATCAATGACCGAGAAAGAATTACGTACCCGATATAAATATACCGTGTTTGGTTTCTTATGGCTGGTCGCAAATCCTATTATTCAGATGATTGTTATTGGCTATATTTTTAGATTTTTTATGAAAGCACCAATTGACAATTATTATCATTATCTTTTTATTAGTTTGCTCGTATGGAATTTTTTCTCGCTATCACTTTCCCGCGTTACACCATCCATAGTATCTGAGCGATCACTAATCAAAAAGGCACAGTTCTCACATTTTATTATTCCGCTTTCTATAATTTTATCTAATTTCATTCACTTTGCTGTGGCTATTTTGCTATTTAGCATACCCGTATACTTTCTGGGGACCGCAACCGTATATACAGTACCTATTATGATCATTGCGATTAGTTTACTAACGGTATTTACGATAGGATTAGGTTTACTGCTTTCAGCATGTAACGTGAGATATAGAGATGTTAATTTTCTTACCCAGGCGGTGCTTATACTTTGGTTTTACGCTACCCCGATAATTTACACGCTTAACCAGATGCCCATGGATAAACGATGGCTTTGGAACTTCAATCCGTTGGCTGGAATATTACAACTTATGCAGGTAGCTCTGTTTGGACACAATACTATAGATCCTAGTCTGCTCACCATGAATGTGCTTCTGATTTTCATACTATTTATTATTGGTATACGTGTATTTTTTATTGAAAGCAAAACATTTGATGATTGGATATAAGTATGAAAGATCGGGTAATTCAGCTGAGAGATATTCATAAGTCATATGCGATTAATCATGAACGGCCAATATTTATTGACAGGTTACTTACCAAAAAAAGGGAAATTTTCTGGGCTCAGAAGAAAATTAATCTCACGATATATCGGGGAGAGAAAGTTGGCATAATAGGTAAGAATGGGAGTGGAAAAACCACTTTACTAAAAATTATTGCAGGTATCACAACCCCTACATCCGGAAAATTAACAACTACTGGAAGTATCATCTCGATTATAGATATTGGAGCAGGGTTTCATCCGGATTTGACCGGGTTGCAAAACATCATTTTGAATGGCTTATTACTTGGTGCTCGAAAGTCATATATCGAATCTCAACTTGCAAATATTGTACGGTATGCGGGTATTCGACAATTCATAGATGTACCCTTATATACATATTCAGCCGGGATGAAATTGCGTTTAGGATTTGCCGTAGCAATACATTGTAATCCTGACATACTACTGCTTGATGAAGGACTATCGTTCGGGGACAGTCAATTCACAAAGAAAGCGAGAGAGACATTAAATTCAGTCGAGTTTCAAAAAAAAACTATTCTCACCGTTTATCACGATCCAATACTCCTTTGCAAACAATGTTCTAGAGGTATAGTGCTTCGTGATGGTCATATCGCGTACGATGGAAAGACAACCAGTATACGAGATAGGAATGTATTGATATCCAATATCTAGAATTCTAAGCAAAAACTCATGGGGGAAACCATTGCATATATAGTACCTACCCTAGGCACTCATACCGCTATAGATATTAACATCCAAAGGCGTATGGCAGCCATGGAGAATGCGGGATTTAAGGTGTTGCTTTTCGAGCATACCAAGAAGACATACGTACATACTGTAATAAGTCTGCTTCGAATAAAAAATAAATTCAACCACATAGTCATACGCATTGATGGCTCATGCATATTAGATAAATATACCTTTTGGAAATGCATCCTGCCAAAACATCATTTTATATGGGAGATTCATGGGTTTCCCGAAGAAAGACTTGAAGTAAACACGGCTATAGAGAACTATTTTTTTGTTTGGAAAAATGCGCTTCGCAGGAGAATATTATCCTATTTTGTTGATGTATGTATTTTTATTTCTGGAGAGCTGTACGAATACTCTAAAAGAAAAATACAAATAAAAAAGTGGCAAATTATTCCAAACTTTGTACCAGGTTCTCATAAGCAGGCAACAAGTAAATCATTTCGGTTTCCATTCAAAAAAAATTCATTTGTTGTCATCTGGGGAGGGGATGCAAGTCTCCCTTGGCAGGCAACAGATATTATATATAAAGTCGCTAAAATTATTGAGGCTAAAGATAGGCACGTGTTATTTTTACTTTTTGGTAAGAATAATTATTATTCCCGGCATAACAGTTCGAATATACTTCATCTAAACCCAATACCTTATGCGCAATATATGAATTATGTGAAAGAATCACACGTCTGTCTTGCGCTGTACCATAAACCGTCTCACTTCCCGTTTTATTTTCATTCGATGAAATTGTTAGATTATCTCGCGTATGGAAAGCCAATCATTGCATCGGATATGGGAACGTTATCTGCATTTATTCGTTCTTCGGGAGGTATTCTTACGGAGAATAATCCTGAACGCATTTCTGATGCAATTCTTGCGCTCAAGAGAAACAAACGAACATATTTGGCGATAGCCAAGAAAGCGCGACAGGCAGCACGTACGTTATTTTCCGAAAAGCAGATTCATAAATTGTATAGAGACTGCTTAGCTTGATACACTGCGAGTATAATCGCGTTTATTTACTCTACGGGAGTGTATTGCAATACTCGCCGAGAATGTTTTCTATTAACACATCCACATGCATATCAATTACTAGCAGGCGATGTTCTTCAGTCTGCCAATTTTGAGATCGTGGCACGCCTGAAAAATTGTACCAATTTACTTCTGATACCGCTTCTATTCATTCCATTTTCGTCTTGTAGGTGCCAAGCAAACTTCAGGGATTGTTATCGATTGCTCTTTCATATAATATGATTAGCATAGATAGATCATGCGGCTTATTTAGATACAGCATGTCATATTAATAATTGCTGCATACAGATATGGATACACTCAAACAAGTACGTATATTCCCAATGGGGTATATATGTAATCATGCGTGCCCCATGTGTTGGAGAGAGCATTTGACTCCGCAAATGCGTCAAAAATTGACAAAAGCGTTTAGCACAACTGACCTACAGCTTGATGACTATCTACGCATTATAAAAACCCTACCTGCATCCGTTGAGAGAGTCGTATTATGTGGAGGGGGAGAGCCACTGCTGTTTCCAAAAATAGATATTCTTCTTCAGACCATAAAAAAGAGAAATATTGAGGGGCATGTCATAACTAATGGAACACGACTGACACCGGAACTTTCGGATAAGCTAATTGCAATGAATTGGGATGCGTTATATATATCTGTTAATGGGGCAACACAGAAAGTATATACGGAAATAAATGGCGTGGATAGCTATACCCAAGTTCTCAATAGTATTCGTTATTTAGTAAATCATAGAATAAAGAGGCTCTCACCAAAAATCGGAATATCCTTGTGCATCCAAAAGGGAAATTATAAGGAAATCGTACAGTTCGTGGAATTGGGGATATCATTGGGAGTAGATGAGGTATTTTTTGGTCCGTTGTCTCCGTACGATTTAACACTCAGACAGCAGAGCAAGTTAGCACTGAATAACGAAGAACGACTTGAAGCAATAAACATGTTGCTTCAGGCCAAAAAAATAACCTCAAAGCATCCCCAACTTGAGAATAATATAGATAATACTATTCGTGTGTATAAGGCTCATCCAAAATTCAACTTTGTGAACCCAGATCCACTCTATTGGGAAAGCCGACATTGTGATCTCGTGCAATTCAGTATGGATATTAGCCCGGATGGAGATATCAAACCATGTGGTTACGGGTCCCAACTCCAAGAAGACTTCCACCTGGGATTGAATATCAAGAAGAAGGGCATACGCTCAATTTGGAATACAAAAAAATATAAGGACTTCAGAGAAAAGCTTGATAGAGGTGATTTTTATCCGGCTTGTAAGAAATACTGTACCTTTTTTATCGCCTCAAAAGAAGTTCCAAAAAAATTAGAGACCGTGTACTCTATTTGGAACAATATGAAGGAAAAACTTAATCATGGTTTTTTACTTGGATGATTTTTCCATTCATGTATGAAAAGAGACGCTGAAAATCCCTCACTTAATACTGGATCTCTTTCCGATAGAATCTTCTCTTTAATACGATGGGATGACTGGAGCAAGGTGCGGATACCGTTTATATTTTCTGCTGTATTATACCTCCAATACACTGATAAGGTGTTAGGAGAGGGGATCGAAGCGTATGTGCGATTTTTTTCCGCTGTTTTTTTTGCTATTTGTTACTATATATTTCTATTTCTGGTGAATGATCTGTTTGATTATGAGCAGGATGTAAAATCTAAGAATAAAGATGCCTCGCGAAATAAAGGAGTAATGATTGCATCGAGTTTGCTCATGCTGATTATAGGAATTTCAACCGCAATACTTTCTTGGAGAGTATTTTCTATTGAAAAACTCTTGATATTATTTATCAGCTATTTTTTTGTATATTTTTATTCTGCTTTTCCGTATCGGTATAAGGAAAAGGGGTTCCTAGGTATTATTGTCGGTTCACTCATATTAAGACCCGTAAGTGTGTTTCTTATTACGATGGATTATTTGCAAAATACTCATTTGCTTTTTATTTTTTCGTACCTGATATGGCTGGAAATATTTAGCATTAGGTCGATGTTATTTCATCAGCTCGATGACTTTAAGAGTGATAAACTCGCCGGTGTACGCACATATGTTATTGAAAAAGGTGCATCACACTCAATGAAATTAATAGCAAATGTGTGCTTACCGGCTGAGATACTATCACATATACTATTATCTTGCCTTATAGCACTACGTACGCCGGTGCTGGGAGGAATTCTCTTCATAGTGACAATCATATCCGGGTATAAATTTATAAAAGAACATTCTTTCTTTGCACTTCGCATCAGTCATTACAGACCATTGTTGGGAACAGTTCATTTCTTTTTTCTCCCTGTTTGTCTTGCGTGTGCCGTCGCGATTAGAGACTCGTTATGGTACTTACCACTCTTCGTTGTATATTGGCAAAGAGCGTTTTTAAGGGAGTCCTTACGAAAGCTTGTTAGCTTCTAGATGAAGTATCTTATCGTTGCCTTCATAGTCACGTGTCTGATTCGGATTGTTACATCCGGAGTATTACCACACTTAATAATCGAAAATGATAGTGAGGATTACTATGTAGTCGGAAAGAGTATAATTGAACACCCATCGATTGCGACTATTATTAATCCGCTGCGCACTCCCGTATACCCATTGTTTGTAGGCGGCGTAATGAGAATAATGGTGGACAAAATACCTACGTTGGGCACTGTTGAATTTTTTCAACATGCAGATCTAATCGCGCTTTTACAGATGTTGTATGGAATTACAGCATCAATTGCTTGGTATTTTCTATTAGCACGAATGGGATTGTCAAAGCGATCTGCGCTTATTTGTTATATCCTTTGTGCAATAAATGTATCTGCTCTCATATGGGAGAGGAAGCTTATGTCGGAAGGAGTTTCGGTCTCTTGGATGCTAATCCAAACATACTTATATATAGAAGCATACCACCACAGAAAACTGAATAATCTTCTGCTTTTTGGTGGTCACTCATGCGTGGGTTTTCTACTTCGACCAGCGTTTGCGCCTATCCCAATACTCATGCTCTTGAGTATGGTGATGCTAAGTAAGCGGCCTCTATGGCGCTGGGTTTCTATTATATTTTTAATTACATGCACCATGATGCCTTTGGCATATACAAAAATAAACAGAATTTACCACAACTATAGCGGCATAACATATTTCAGCACGGTTAATCTGTTAGGAATTATAATGCAATCGAATATTCCAATCACTTCCGGCTCTGGTTATGACAGACTGTATTCGCACTTATACACATATCTATCCCAGGGAAACGATACGTATGTGTATAGATTCATACTTGCATATGATCGAAATATGTTCACAGATAATTCAAAACTGGTTGAAATGCAGGGGTTTGTTGGGAATGTCATTCGTAATAATATTCTCCAATATATCACCGTATCTTTTCGTGCGATTCCGCATGTGTTATTCTCTCAAGCTCCGCACGCTATCTCATCTGATACTAATATTGTATATGTATATATCTTTAGATATCTAGAAATACTATCAGATTATATCCGCATGAGTATGATAATTAGTATACCTCTGTGGATATACCATGCAGGAGTACTGATACACAGAAGATCTTCCGAGCTAGTTCCTTTATTCATTTTGGGGACCATAGGACTCTCTCAGGTAATCATTATTGCTTTTTTTGCGTATGAGTCTGATCCAGTATATAAAAGGTTAATCGCACCTGTGGAATACCATCTTGTCACGTACCTATATATTTCATTCATGCTTTGTGTACGCACTTTCAACAACTATAGACGTCATATAAAAATGAACACGTAGGATTTAATCTATCTCGAAGTATGAAAATACGATCACATCCTATATGTTAAGTTGAGTGATTTTGAGGTGAGACACTCCGGATAGGTATTACTCAACATACTCATCAGCGTTGTTTACATCATCTATGTCTCGAGCATTTCCATTAAACATTGATTTTGCGCTCTGTTGACCACTGAGAATAGAGTGATCCATATTATTATATTTATACATACCCGCTCTTCCTATACTTCGAAGGTTATCGAATTGATTAATATACCCTTTGATTTTTTTATATTCTTTTTCATAGTTCAAATAATATACCGGGTACGATTCTGTCTCTTTTTTTATAAACATAGTATGAATTTTTTGCTCGGCAATTAACTGAATAGTCTTTAATTCCTCAATAGCGAAATGAAATAATTCAGACTCCTGCATCTTCCATAATGGATCCTTTTGAAATACAAAATACTCTACTGAAATCGGATTCATGTTCTTGAAAGCTGTTGTGGTTGGGACAAAGTTCTTGTAATTTGTCACCCTGGCAATTTTCACTCTTTGATCATGTATATATAGCCACTGATCCAAAAAAATAGGTGGCCCCTCTATCAATAGATTCACAGTTATATGATCTCTGTAGTAGAGCGTCTTTGATGCTTTCTTCACGTCTTGAGGAGGGGATGGGAACAAAGCATCAGCTAGCTTTGTAATTGGCATACTGGTAAATACATATTTAGCAGCCACGCTCGTGGTTTTTCCATTTTTTATGTATTCAACTCGTTTAATCTTATGGTTATCGTGAAGCACTCTATTTACGGAGGAATTAAATATAAACGTTACTCCCTTTCGTTGTAACCTTTTTGCCCATGTATCATACAAATAGCCACTGCCTTGTATAGGATAGTAAAATTCTTTTATCAAACTTCTCGCATCACTCCCGCGTTTAAATAATGCGGTTTTTATAATATCTAACAGATTAAGGTTTCGTATTCGCTGAGATGCCCATTTTGCGCTAATACGATTACACGGTATTCCCCACACTTTCTCTGTGTATGTTTTAAAGAAAATTTCATACAGTTTTTTTCCAAAATGCTTTATAATCCAATCTTCAAATGTTTTCGGTTGACTGTTCCTATACCGAAATCTCGCATATATATAGCTAATTAGACAGCTATACAATTCTGATACTTCCAATTTCCAAAGGACATCCGATGCTTTAATTGGATATTCAAATAAGCGATTCTTATATAAAATGTGCGTAGATCTACGCACGGACACCAGTTTTTTCCCTAGTATCTTTTTCCAAAGAGTGAGGATGCTTGCATTTTTTGTATAAAATCTATGAGGTCCTAAATCGAAGAAATATTTCCCTGTATAGAATGATCGTGCCAGCCCCCCCGGGTTTTCGTTTTTTTCTAGAATAATAATTTGACCCGCGGCATACTTATTTCGCAACAACTCTTCAGTACACCCAAGCCCCGCAGGCCCCGCACCAATAATGACAATATCTTTTGTTTTGAGATGCATATCATGGGGTGGCCAATAGCACTTTTTTCCCGCTTGAAGATGATTCATATGTGGCGACTATTGTTTCGATAGCACTTCTGATATCTTCCATAGGCACTTTTGGAGCTTGTCCATTTTGAATTCTATCCAAAATATCCTCAACTGCGTGTATATTTGATTGTTCCCACCAGTTATCTTCAACGTATTCATGGAGAATCTGATTATCCTGTATATGCTGTAACACTTTTTTTTCTTTTCCCTGATCGATTATCACGATTGCGCCTTTTGTGCCATATATGCGTACTTCCCATCTAAACCCATACGCGGCATCATTTTCCGTACATACAATGTTGGCTGCTATTTTTTTTGGGAATTCGACGATTGCTGTCAGAAAATCCTCTCCCTTAGTGGATAATTTTGTTAGAATTTTATCCCTCTGTCCGTATGTGGAAATTGGATGTCCGAACAACAGAATCAGGAGGTCAAGAATATGTGCACCTACATCAATAAAAACACCTCCACCACCCTCCAATAGATTTCCTTTCCATGTGTGTGGATTTGCGTAGTCACGCGTTGAATTTGTCGTGAACGTGCATTGTACATAATATGGTTTGCCGATTGACTCTTTGAGGAGAAGCTCTTGCGCAAACATATATGCCCGGGAATACCTCATATAATGTTTAACGTATATGGGGATATTCATTTTTTTTGAGAGCTTTTCGACAACATTTAAATCTTCTATTGTTGTTACCAATGGCTTCTCACAAATAACCATGCGTTGAGATGCCAAAACGTCTGATATACACTGAGCGTGATGACTATGTGGGGTCATAATATCAACCATATCCACATCAGCATTTTTCAGCATATCACGATAATCAGAATACAAAGCCTTAACGCCTAATTCCTGTCCTTTTTTCGCTAAAATGACATGATTCACATCGGATAATGCGGAGATAATAATGTTCTTTTTCAGTTTGATCGCTTCTATGTGCCAATGACTGATAAGACCGAGTCCAATTAAACCAATTTTCAGAGGTCGCTTGCGCGCTGCTGTATCCAGTCTCCCGTGTGTCATAAACGCTTTAACGTTAGGGTTTGAAGGACAGTACAGAGGTTTTGAATATGCTCAGTGGTAATATAGGGACTAAATTCTATGCCAACTTGTTGTTTACTAAATAATTCTGCAAATGGTAATTTCAATCCTGTATACCGCACGTGCGTATTTTGATCAAATGGGTATGTACTGCCGGTCATAATATCCCGTCTCTTCTGAAAAAGAGAATAGGTATATAGTGGCTTTGGATATATTTCCTTCATAGGAATTCCCATTGAGTGAGCTGCTTTGATAAAGGATTGTCTGGAAACTCCAATCGCCTCAAAATCTATCATAAAAATTAATCGACAATACGAAGGTGTTGCATCGGGTAGGATTCTATACCATCGAACATGCTTCAAGCGACCGTCAATCATATCAACAAATAGTTCGTAGTTCTTTTTTCTCATTGCAATAAGGCTATCGAGTTGAGGAAGTATTGATCGAGCAAGGGAAGCTTGCATTTCAGTTAGAGCGAATGTATTTCCCGTTGTGACGATATCACTACCAAGATCTTCCTTAATTTGCCCAGTGTTTCTCGTCATGCTCGACACGTCCCAATATTTTTTCTTATTTGTGATCAACATCCCTCCCTGTCCTGTGTATATTGATTTCATTTCGTTAAATGAGAAACAGCCAATATCTCCAATACTTCCTACTTTTTTTCCTTTGTATGTTGCTCCTAGCCCCTGACAGGCATCTTCGATTACCAACAAGTTATGTTTTCTAGCTATTCTCATAATACTATCCATATCCGCAGCATTACCAAAAATATGTACAGGAATTACTGCCTTCGTTCTCTTTGTAATTTTTGCTTCGAAAGATTTTGGAGACAACGTATACGTATCGTCTATATCAGCAAAAACTGGAATACCTCCATGTCTGATAACTGCCTGTGCGGTGGCAACGAATGTATATGCCGGCACAATTACTTCATCGCCAGGGCGAATCCCTATTGCTTTTACAGCTAGCTCCAGTGCAGATGTACCCGCATTTGTAGCTAGCGCATATTTTACGTTATGGTATTCAGCAAATTCCTTCTCCAGGGCAAATACCTCTTTCCCAACTCCATGCTGCAATCTTCCGCTCAATACGATTTCGTAGACTCGAAGCGCATCTTCATGAGTAAATCTATAGGGCATCGTAGGAAAGCCTGTATCCGTTTCGCGAGCAAGAGTGTTTTTGACCAATCTGTACGCACCTCGGGCAACACCAAAGAGCGGAGTATTTTTGAGAATCTTTTTTACAATATTTTTATATTTATTCATAGCAATTCACGCATTATATACTTCAATATGTGAGTTTTCAACCACCATAACTATACCATTTGCCTCACAGATTAGACAGTCTTAAAAGCAAGCTGATAAACTGAATCATACACGCATAATATATTTCGCTCAACACATGTTGAGCATATATACGAATGATAACAATCACATTATATAGTAGTATACTATGCACATATATTCGTGATTTCGAAACAGATCTGTAAGAAATCAGCATTCACAATAGAATTATTGCTCGCGTTGCTGACAGCAAAGACTACTGATTGGTACTCGTATGGAACAGGATACATAGCTATGCACCTTGTTACGTTGATGGATTATTCTGATCGGGAATCATTAGTGTTATGCAAGTCTTGGATTGCTCTTGCGAAGCGACAACATGAGAATGCCAATATAACAATATTCTCACAGCATGATATATCATCTATTAGATCGTTTGCACGACGATATACAAACATTTATTTTGAAACCTTACCCATCTCAAGTGAGATACGGAAGATAAGAAATGGCTGCATACACTTACCTACACAAGATTTACAACTCGCACTCTGGGATAGAACTCGAGTGCTAGGCATACACAAGTATATTTATCTTGATGCCGACGCATTGATTGTGGATACACTTGATGATTGGTGGAATATAATTGACGATAAACCATACATCGCAATCCCTGAGTTACTTCAGGAAAAGGGAGTCCCATTATTAAATGCCGGAGTCTATAGCTATTCAAGCCGATCTAATTTCATCACGACAAAAAAACTGGTATCTCAATATTACAGGGATGGAAGTACAGTAAAAATTCAGGCTGGACAACAAGGCCTCATCAATTCGTACTTTCAGTATATACACTATGATTTTACACACCAGCGTATCGGGCATGAATATAATGTCCTCGCAAAGTACAGCGACATACGCCAGGTATCAGATGACGGCATTATCATATATTCTGGATCATATCCATTCGCTAAAAAAGTCTTGCAGTATTCCGGTCTTGCTGAGAAAGAGTGGGGGAGTAATTGGATGTGGTGGGGGTTACCTAAACGGGCTCGGATCATACATTCGTTTGGTGTGACTGGAAATAAATTTTGGGATTTACCAGAATGCAACACACTGTGGAGTTACTGCTGCGCGCTCGTTCGCTAACAGCTGTGGTAGAAAATAGTACAAGTATATCTCTCATGAATCACTATCGAGAAAGAGCGCGTTGATGCACCTCGAGATACAAGCGTTCAGTTTTTTCAATTTGAGAATCAAATGATATGCTTTCCGATAGCGTTCTTTTTGTATTCTTCTTAACTGCTGTCGCAGACAATATAGATTTCGATAATGCTTCTACGTTGTCTTCTGGAACCAGTTGAATATTTTTTAAAGTAGCCACTGTTTCAGGAATTCCTCCAGCCGTGCTTGCCACCACACAAGCGCCAGCTGAGATAGCTTCCAGTAATGACATTGATGGATTCTCGTTCCCTCGTGAAGGAGCGACATACACCATACATTTTTTATAATACCCATACAGATTCTCACGCTTCATTCTCGGTAGGATTACAAGCTGATCTACTCGATTATGAAGTTTAAATAAACCACGAATATATGATTCACAGCTTTGCTGTTTGCCAGCAATATACATTTCTGTATCTTCCCCTATATACACTAAACATATCCGTGGAATACGATGAGCGATTGATAGAAACGCCTCAGCTAAGAGAACGCTCCCTTTACCAATTTCTATCCTTCCTACTGTAAGAATATATTTTCCTTTGACGGTGCAAAGACCGCCAATTGATTTATACGGAGGTACTGCATTTCGAATAACACGAACTCTCTTTCCCAAACGCTGTACCATATATACCAATAGAGAATGTTGTTTGAGCATGTATATAGTGGGGGAGGTTACCGCAGATGACTTGAGTATACACAGACACTCAAATATATTAATCAAATAGTCAGTAAGCACAATCGGGAGTTTATTATCTTGTTTGTACTGTAACCAAGATCTGTGCATTCGTACGATAACGTTTGTGTGAGGCGTGCTCCTTAAGAGAAGCGTGCTTGATCCCCACTCTGGAGACTCAACAATATCGAACTTTGAGTTATTTACGTATGATCTTACCGCAAATGACCAGGCAATCCTCGAATAGAGAGATTGAGAGATATATTGTAATATTTTAAGCACTATTCGCTCTCTGAATCGTGTTGCATCTGGGGGTATCCTAACAATGGTGATACGGCGATACGTATGCTGTGACATCTGTTTCCCTGGTGTAAGAATAGTTACGGCGTGGCCAATCTGTATCAAGCGGGCTGCGTATTCCACGGTATAACTAGTTACACCTCCCCACCTTTTCCCATTAAATTCCTCAGGAACTATATATAATATTCTCATACTCAATCGTGTGTGCGTTATTATACCTGTATTTCTCTTTATTCGTCACACCAATATCATTGTTTGATTCTGGTTTGAGCAAGATGTGTCACACACTATTTACTTATATACGGCGTATAGAGAGTCAGCTCACGAGTGACAATATGGTACTATATATACCACTTTACTGATTTCATTATGATATCCGTCATCATTGCGACAAAAGATCGACCCGAAAAGCTCAACCGTTGTTTGTCCTCTTTTACTCATCAATCCGAAAAAGATTTCGAGATAGTAGTTATTAACCAAGGTGCACATTTTGAAATAGATAAGGCAGTCTTATATCATTTGCCTTCATATAGATATATTCACAACTCAAAAAAAGGTAAATCCAAAGCGCTTAACATAGGTATTTCTAGCGCAAGAGGCAGTATTCTCGCATTTACCGACGATGATTGTATTGCTTCAAATACATGGATTCATACCATAAAAAATACGTTTAGCACACATGAGAACATTTCAGCAATATTTGGAAAGACAGTTCCTTTCGAACCCAATAAACATGTACATGAAACGTGCCCAAGCGTTTTTTTGAAAAAAAAGATGTCTGTAATAACCCAACCATGCATTCACTATGAACAGGTTGGGTTCGGCAACAATATGGCCATACGAGCCACTGTTCTTCAGAAGGTGGGAAAATTTAGTGAATGGCTAGGACCAGGATCAATCGGGAGCAACGCAGAAGATGCAGATATGATCTTACGAATGCTCACACGTAATTATCAGATACTCTACTGTCCACGGATGCTTGTGAGCCACAATAAATGGCTAAATGCTCATGAATTGTATATTCAAGGCTTGTCGTATACGTGTGGTGAACTTGCATGCTATGTGTATTACCAGAGATTAGGGCACACATTCCCACGTGAATTGGTCCTGCGCAACATTCGCGATAGCTATTCTGATTGTAAGAAATATTGTAAAGCATTTTATTACCATCATGGCGTTGGGCAACTACGAAGTATATGGAAATATTGTGTGATCAAGAATATATATAAAGTTCGCGGTATTTGCGTTGCCATCGCAGCATCTATGTTCTCCAATAGAGGCGTCTGATTCGCATCAAAATACGCGCGTGAATTGTGTATATTGCTAATCTATATACCGGAATATACCAATATACTATCTATTTTTTCTTTCCACGTACTTTCTTTTAATATTTGAGCGGCTGTGTACATACTATACTGAGGAGACTTGGCCTTTAATATTTTTTTTACCTGATCATTCCATTCGGATGCAGTTGCCCCAATATGAACAAAATCATCGTAGTACGCTAATTCATCTATTGGGGTCGATAGAATTGGTTTATGAAAATATATATATTCAAAAAGCTTCATAGGAAAACTATATTTATTGAAGAGCAGTTTGGCATCATACGGAATCATGCAGGCGGTAAATCGGATTACGAAGGATCCAATATCTTCTCGCGGAATTAGGGGAATGTGATACACATTTTTCATTGCAAAGAGCGATTGTATCTGATTCATAACACTATCATTAAATACGTCACACGATTCACGTTGTTGAATTTGTCCGATAAATACAAAATCAACGGAGGGATTCATACGCACAACTGATCGTAATAAACGAAAATCAATACGAGAGTTAATGCCTCCAATATATCCTATAGAATATTTACTTTTCCAGGGAACCACAATAGGGTGTACTTGTGAATTTTCAAGTGTATCCAAATCAAACCCGATTGGCACTTTTATAATATCGTATCGGTAATTTTTTAATAGACGGTATAACGATGTGGAGTTAGCTGTCACATAATCATATGCCTTGAGGGCGATAGAGTATTGAGAAGAAGCGTGTTGCATTTCTTCATGAAAATCAACACAATCACAGATTTTGACACTTCTGTCCCATCTTTGCGAAAATCCTACGTATTCTAACGGGTTAAATGACCAGAGGATTGCCTTATCAAGTTTAAAGAGAAGTCTAATGATTTCAACAAGAATATGGATGGAGAAGGAGACAATGTACTGATTAATTTTTTGCACGATCTTGAATCGTTTAAATGGCACTAGCAGGATTGGCGTGATAATAATTTTTCGATACTCATAACGAATAATAGGCGTGTTGCTTCGTTGTTTTGTAAAATACTCCTTAATTGTAAAGGCATCTTTAAGCAGTACATCAAGAACAAAGTACTCATCGTGTAGATATTTACTCGTTTGCGTGCAATAATCCGCCGTGTGGTTAAAGGGATGGTCGTACAGTATAATTATGAGTGAATTTTTCATACCTGAATTGATTATATATGTTGAATCTTAGAATCGGGAGTCGAATTAAAGATTGGACAATTGAAAAAAAACTATACAGCATTTCCCTCGTTTTTTTGAGCATATTTTTCATTGTTCCGAATAATAAGATCCTCCTGTTAATAACAAGTATATTACTTATCTGCTTATACCTCGTCTTCAAAAATTTGACACGAACATGTCTCTATGCATACATGTTGATGCTTCCGTTCCAAAACGGTAAGGGAATGGAATTTTTAGTCGTGCCATCAGAATATGTATATGGTGATGTACCGTTCATCATGACTCCCACAATTACAATGTCATTTCTCATTGCAGCTTTGTTGTATTACGGTAGAATACGTCACGTTTCACAAGCTAGACTGAGTGAGCTTCATACGACATTTGGAACAACTGACGTGCTATTAGGAATATTTTTTGTGTCTGGGATATTTTCTTCATATATTTCAGAAATGCCTGTATTATCATTTATCCTTGCTATCCAGATATGGGGATATATTTTGGTATATTACTATATTATTCAGTGTCGGCTGCAATCAACTGTACGTGAGTTTTTATTGCCTATCCTATCATCGTTAGTACTTTATGAAGGTTTTTGGAGTGCGTTACAATATCTGAATAAAGGGACTCTGGGAACTTGGGCAGAAAACAGCATAGACCCATCCCTTTCCGCAACCATAACTCATGTCGCCAGTGAAGATATTTCTTTTGCGCGCATGCAAGGGACGTTTAGTCATCCGAATTTTTTGGGGTATTTTATGGCTTTTACATTACCTCTTTTATTGTACGCATCACTTTCAAAGCGCTCAAGTATATTTATGCAGTATACCTCTGCTGTGGGTGTTGTGGCCGGTATAATCGGCTTGGGATTATCTGCAAGCAGAGCTTCTTGGATAGTTGCAGCAATCTCTCTAATTATAGTCTTTGGACGATCAGACATCCGAAAATCTCTGCACGTTACGCTTATTATTCGGCGGTTCTATCTTGGATTCGCGCTGTTATGTTCGTTGGTGTTTCCATTTATTATAATACCGCGACTCTCTCAACTTGCTATAACATTCAATTCAAGTGGTGGGGCTATATTTAGATGGGAACTGATTGGATATTCAATTCGCATATTATTACAGCACCCTTTTGGCGTGGGTCTCGGAATGTTTCCGAAGATTTTACTGCAAGATATTGGGGGGTTCACCTCTTTTCCTACACAACCACACAATTTATTCGCTCAGATATTCTCTGCATTTGGCTATTTGGGTGGAATAAGTTTTATGACATTTTTATACATAAAATTGCGCAGTGCACTTGCAACCATATATACGTCTAGAGTGTCGGGCATTGATATATATCAATATATTTACCGCTCGATGTTCTTGGTTTTTCTTTTGCTCTCGATGTTTTATCCGATACTCACAGAGCAGCAGCTATTCGGTTGGTTCTGGATACTCCTTACGATTATTATATAAATATAGGCTTGAGTCGTAGGATGTGCCACTATATAATACACTGATAATGAGCAGTGCATTTAGGTTCCTCAAATTAACATTTACACGCCTAATGCCGCTTGATTGGATTATCATTACGATTTCCGCGGGAGTTATAGTTTTTTTAGTTGCATCATCTATCTCGCGAGAACAGTGGATTACTATAGAATTTAAAGTCATACCCTCACCAGCATATTTCCCTCATAATGGTGACGGTGACGCTCCATATTGGTTAGCAGATAGAATCAGGCCAGGAGATTACCAATATGATAATGTTGGGAAGGAAAATTTGAAAATTCTCAGCATCAAGAAATGGGGGTATCAAAGTAAAGAAATTTGGGTAACTGCATCGGTAAAAGCGAAATACAAACCTAAGCAAAAAAAATATACCTACTTATACCAACCGCTGGAAATTGGCAGAACAATCGATATAACGATAAATGGATCGAGTATACATGGTGTCGTATCTGGGATTGAAGGATATACCGACACCAGGCCGACATACACGGTAACCGTCAAAGCCAGACTTGTCGATTCAACTTCTCCGTATTCGTTATATACCCGTGGTGTTGAGCCGTGGATAGCCAACGCAATAACAAATAAACTGGTGATGTATGACGCTGCAGGAAAACCCATAGCCAAAATACTTGACGCCTCCATAGAACCGGCACAACGGGTTGTCCCGATGGCAGATGGAAGCGTTGCAGTAGCAGAGGACCCTATAAAGAAGGATGTATACATGACTATACAATTGACCGTAACGAAGCTAGATATGAACTATATGTTTCTGGAAGATAAGCCTGTTCTCATAGGCTGGTCAATCCCGATCTTTTTTGATCAAATCGTCTTGTATCCTGTGATAACAGAGATTATTCAATAAATTGCATTGTGGTATCTGTGAGTTATGAAATCTGTATTCTTCCTGCCATCCACAAATATACATATTCGAAGAGGGATATTCAGTTTACTTTTTTTGAGTGTTGTATGTTATATATCATATTACCTTATATATTCAGCGAGACATGAATATGCCTGGACGTATAACTCGCACAAGGAAATTTCTCAACTAAAGGCTGATCCCGGCATCTATAACAGCTTTACTATCCATGAGAATGGTGTATATTTCGGAACCATAAACGGGGACACATATAGCCTCAATGCTGTAAACGGATCTTTAAACTGGAGACACAGTGCTTTTGATTATTCAATTTATCCCGCTGCCTTTGATACCAAGGGAAGTATGTTTATATCTAATTTTGACGGCAGAATTTATGCAATTGATACGAAGACAGGCTCCGAAAAATGGAGACTGTCATTAACAGATAATTTCAGATTGGATACCGAACCGGTATATTCCGATGGCAAAGTATTTGCGGGAAGCAGAGACGGCTCTTTTTATGCGATTAATTCTGATACAGGTTCGATTCTGTGGACTTTCAGTCCTGGAGCACAGGATATTTCCTCACATACTCCGCTAACAACGATATTTCACTTTGGACGATTTACTGTTGATACGAAGATTGTATATATAAACAGTGCACCAAAAAAAAAGATTTATGCGTTAGATAAGCTAAATGGACATGTGCTATGGGAAATAAACACACAGGAATTTATATTTCAAAAACCGACTGTTTTTGAGAAAACCATTTCGTTTACTGATCCTCACAATACATTTAATCTTGTTGATAAAAAATCTGGGGAGATCGTATTTTCCACTGAAACCCAATCAAATTCTATTCTGACTAGTAACAAATGTATATTTATCACACATTGGGATGGCGCCGTGGAATGTATCAATACAGACAATGGAAAGCGTAAATGGTTATATAGTACGGACAATGAGACAACAACACTATTGAAAGTGGTTGAGTCAAACAGACTGTTGATACAAAATCGAAATTTACAATCCGACATACTTAGTTTATTGGATGGAGATACTGGCACTGTACTCTGGACGCAATCATTTGCCCATAATCAATCGTATTCCGTGCAACACGATTCCAAACACGTCTATATTATCGGATCTCAGGCGCAATGTGCAATAACTTATGAGGGAAAGCCGATATGGTGCGCAAAAGTTGGGAGAACTATACTAAATTCTTTTTATTCAACAAGTGGGATATATATAGTTTCGAAGGATGATACGGAAATTTTCCTTACGTTTGTTGAGTCTGTAAATGGTCATGTTAGGTGGACGTATCATTCTAAAAACATTAATGAAGTAAGCATTAAAATACATAGGAATAATATGTTTTTTACTTCCAAGGATAATACAAGCGTTACGATGATTAACCCAGAAGCAAAGTATACATTTTTTTCTGACTCCGATATAAGAAACGCGGAGAGCACGATGACAACATACGAAAAGGCACGTGAACAGGTACTTGCTCTTGTTCGTTTTTTCCCGCAAATCGGCGCGTATATCAACACGAGAAAGCCTGCGACCATTACCGCCCAAAGAAATGTAGTTGAACGAAATAGTTTATTTGAAATAGATATACTACAGGATGAGTCATCCTATGCGAATAAATATGCTGATATCAATGTACACGCCCTGATTATCGATCCAAAAGGAAAAGAGTATCGGATACAAGCCTTTTACTATGATCATGAGCACTGGAAATTGAGATTCACTCCAAACATCACAGGTCTTTGGAAATGGAAAATTGAAGGAGCTATATCTCCTCAAAAAATCGGGACATTTTTAGTTATTAATTCGACAGATATTGGTTTCATATCACTCTCAAAGACAGATGCAAAACTCTTTACAGATGAGTCCGGTTCTATTTTTATTCCCATTGGAATTCAGACGTGTGTGAATGACTTAAACCAAGATGGGGATCCGTTAAACCAATGGCCACTCAATACTGATATACGCGTGGTATCATCTCATGATGGTTCGTACCCAACTACCAGCTTTGAGTCTTTTTTAGAGACACATGAAAAAAGTGGGTTCAATATATTCCGATGGGGAGACAGCAACTGTAGTTTTCAGCTCTGGGATTTATTGTCAGAAAAAGGAAATGTATATAAAATCAATAACGGAACATATCTTGATAAGATGTTCCGCATGCTGCGAGAACATAATCAGCACATTTGGATGAGTCTATTAAGTTTTTCGCTTCCCTTTGACACCACATTACCGCTACACAAACAACAGGATATACTCCGCAGTTATATCGACTATATAGTCGCCAGATATGCAAGCTATGTAGATGTATGGGAACTAACAAATGAGATTCGATTACCAGATTCGCTTGTTGTCTATATGGCACAGTATCTCCGTTCTATTGATCCATATAAACACCCTATTACGACCAGTTGGGAAAAACCTCATTTGGATGAAATCGAGATAATTTCTTTTCATTGGTATCCAGGGGAGTGCAACGAATACTGCGAAGAGGATTATAGACGGCAATTTTTGCCTTTTGAATCGTATAAAAAACCCATAGTGGTAAGCGAGCAGGGAAATAGCTATGGCAGCTGGGATGAATATTCCGGGATACGATATCGCATGAGACTATGGATTAATTTCTTTGAGAAAAACTCATTTATTGTTTGGGGGATGCCGAGCAAGCTGTTTGAGAATAAGGATGGGCCATCAAATATATATATAGGGCCGCTTGAACGAAAATATGTAGAGGTTTTCTCAAAGACCATTGCGGACATTGGAGATTCTCTGGTCAAACATACTGCAACATCATCAAATGAAAAAGATACTGTATATTCAATAAAATCCGGAAATATAATATACGGATACATATCTCGAAGAGTAATACATCCCATAGAACAACCGTCGGAAATCTCCGTTGAAATTCCAGGGAGAAGCGAAATTCAATGGATTGATCCTGCGACAGGATCTGTATTAAATAGTGAGACAATTAACCTAAAAAGAAGTGTTATCACTACACCAATTTTTTCTTCTGATATAGTCTTTAAAATAGTAGAAAAAAAATAACAATTGCACGGCGAATAGAAACGCCCCTATTTATTCACCAGTACGACTGATTCCAATACGCAACCCTCACGCAGAGAAAAAAGCTTTCCTTTTTTCTTGTTATGTTGTACTAGCCACTGATTGACTTGATCCAAAGACTCTGCATATGCGAGATTTCTTTTCGTGAAATAAATTAGTTGCGGGTTAAGACATTTCGTGTCATTGATAAACCCCACTTCAGATGCCTGTAGTTGTTTCTTAATCTGGTTACCTAATATCATGTATCGATTTTGGTTGGGTTGTTGTGCATATTCTCGTTTGTAGATCGCAACGGAGGCGACGATTGATTGTGCTACTAGTAACAATATGATTGATCGAAATAATGTAGTGTTAGACACGAGAAAAACATCATAATAAGATAAAAGCAATGGAATTATGATGGATAGGCCAATAGATAATTTTAATAAGGTAAATTCATGAATAATGTGATCAGGTAAAAAGAATATCAGATGCAGTGCTGAGGGGAGAAATAATATCATCACAAACGCTTTTTCTATACCAATCCCCAAAGATATTTTTCTATTTCTATATATGAAACTGAGAAAAATCAAATACACTATGATTGGCAGCAGGGGAGAAAGATATGCATATAAATATTTACCTATGCTTGATATGCTTCCAACCTGTGTGGACATCCCTAACGTGCCATATTGAACAAACAGTTTATGATATACAACGTGTAGAAATGGCAATACACCGGTGACAGTCACGTGCTGCATAAACGTAATAGTAAGTGACAGAAATGTTGACAGCGCGAGTGTGCGTGCTATTGTAATATACCGCTTGTCATAACGAGACATACCAAGAGCAAACACAAATGCGCCAATTGCAAAATAGACCCCCTGATACTCAGTAAAAATTGTGAGAAAGTTTAGAGACCCTAAAAGATATGTGAGCCGTGAAGTAGTGACAGCAGAGTGTATATCAATATTTTTAATAAGATTAAACATAACATACAGTTCTGCTATCCAAAAATAATGCCAAAGGATATCCCAAGAATATATTTTATGAAACGCCCACAAGTGAAGCGGTAAAAATATATAATATGTAACCCCAATGATTGCATATATATTTTTCGATTTACACGAAACCATTTCATACACTATCAGATACAAAATGGCCGCAGATGAACCGTGTAATATCAAATTGAAAATCTCTATCGACGCAATCGTAAATGGGACTGATAACACGGTAAAAACTGTATATGCGAAGATGAGTGCAAATGGAGGATAGGATGTGTAATACCCTATGCCGTGTTCATCCATGACCCTGGTTGTGACCCACCATATATGCTTGTTGTTTTCACCCGGATAGGTTTGTATATTTCGGAATACGTTTTGAATCGCTCCTTCTGATTGTAATATTTCCAGAGCGATTAATGTATGAGCTGTGGCCCACTCGTGTTGATCTCCAAATGATCTCCCTATATATGGGTTTCTTATAACCAGGGACGTACAAAATAGTAATAGAACGAACATAACTCCAAATAATTTTGATTCGCGTAGATAAGTAGAGAACCGATTGTGCCTCATATGCTCATACAACGACTTTCACGAGAGATGATTTCATAATTTTAATCAGTATGTATGCAAACATGAGGGTGCCCCGTAAAAAGGATATGGATGATCGCCCGTAAAGGCGAGGCGACATAGGTATGGAGATCTCGGAAAATTGAATATGATTTTTGATGAGCAAAAGTATAATCTCCGGCTCCGAAAACCGAGTTGGATACGCTCCTGAAAGTAACTGCGCTACTCTTTTTGTCATTATTCGAAATCCAGAAGTGGGATCTGACACTTTGACTGAATATGCTTTTTCTATGGCCATCGAAATTATCTTTGTTGCAAATCTTCGCAAATACTGTGTGCTGTTTGGTGTTTGTTTAATATACCTACTGGCTATAACGAATTCATTGTTCTGGCTTATGCCATTTAGCAGGCGGGGTATATATACGGGATCGTGTTGACCATCAGCATCCAGGGTTATTATATAATCCACCTTGCTTTTTACTATGGCTGCAAGTCCGGCTCTGAGAGCCGCTCCCGCACCTGAATTTTTTGACATTCTCAGAACATATGCGCCTGCTTTACGAGCATTTACACCCGTGTGGTCTATCGATCCATCATCAACGACAACGCACTTCGCTATGTTTCTATTTTGAAGTACGCCAGAAACAACACGAGCTATAGAAGCAGCTTCATTATACGCAGGTATTAGTACTGCTATATTCGTGCGAGTTTTTTTTCGATTTTGTATCATTTAAAGAAATTTCCACACCAGCCTTCAGATGTATTTATAAATCTGTATACATTGGCATAGCGATGACCTGCTTTGATTGAGTGTACAATTTTCAATTGCTTCATTGCCTCTGTCGATTGTTGCATAGCTAAAAAATAGTCAAGGCCGTTTATGTGATCATAATATGACCCGGAGCTTGTAGTTTGGTTATCAAATATTATGTATACATCTCTTTTTTCCATGCATAATTCGTTTTTCCAGGCTGACTGATCGTGGGTTGTGTGATACTGTATATTATTATTTTTATTGTAATATCTATGCACATATGGCTCAAAAGCGTACACAACGCTGGGTGAACGAATATAGGTATTCAGCCATTCCGAAACAAGTCTTCTTTCTGCACGATCCCATCGTTGATCATTAGTATAGGTAGATCCGTGCGTAAAGGACAGCACTGCGATTCCACACGCAATGAAAATAACCGCATATCGCATTATCCCCGTATAGTCAGTTTTGCGAAATCGAAATACGCCGCGAAACGGCAAGAATAAGAACACATATACAAAAGGGAGAAGTGGAAAACTGTACCGTATCGTTCTATCAGGAAAGAGTAGGTGGATCAGTCCATAGCTCAGCATAAAGCTATTAGTCATAGTGCTATATTCCGGAGATTCTTTTTTATAAATCCGAGCGCCAATAAATAGCCAAAACAACAGCATCAACACAAGAAATGATTCGGGCGACGTGTAATCAAATATTTTATGGGATGTTAACAGATTAATAGAAAATGGAGCCCGAAGCACTGAATTGCGAATAAATGCCAGGTTTGGTAATTCAATTAGCCTATGCGAAATTTCAGATACGTAATTATCGTGTGGCATAACCGGCCGAGCATACCACGCAAACAACAGAATAAATAAGATCAATAAGCCTTTTGGACACCTGTTCTTTCGTAATATGAACAGATCATGAAGCATGATGATAGCAAAGAGCACAAGAACCTCAATTCTAGTGATGGAGCCCAGAAACAACATGGAAAAGGAGTATATAGGCTTGTGTTTGTGCGTGAGGATTGCGAGAAATACGAATAAAACTGCCAGTGGTAAATTCGACGGCTGCAAAACGACATAGAGGGACAAGGGGTTTACAGCAAAAAGGACTACCGGTATCAGGGCGTGTTGTGACATTACCCGGCGTATAAGCATCCACATGACATATAACGTTGCTATAAAACAAATGATGTTAAAGACTATTCCTATAATGACACCAGGAGACTCTATCGGAACAAGTATTTCAAAAATCCAAATAATGACCGGATATAAAGGCGCGCTTGTTATAACCGGGTCCATTGGATTTATAAACATTCTTCTCCCCACATTGAGATAATTCATAAAGTCCGAGTTGGGCACGTAGAATAAATGAATCTTTGTAAGTAGCCATATGCTTACACAAGTCAATAAAAAAGATAATATATACGGTACTTTTATTTGCCGGTGTATGTTCATGTTTTTGGTGTTAATTCAGACAAAAGATATGAAGCAAACAGATGCTTATACATCTAATTTCAACTTGGGCTGCGCTGGTTGTCCAAATTGGGATGCGATAGATATGATTATTATATAATACATACATGTTTTTGAAACACTTACATATTTTGAGATGTCCCGTCACAAAAAGGCCACTGAAACTTATTAAAAAAAGGGCAAACGGAGAAAGGGTACAGGAGGGTATTCTTGTGGAACCTCTGTCCGGTGTATCTTATCCTATTATTCAATATGTACCACGATTCACTGCTGGAGATAGTTATACTGCGAGTTTTAGCTTCGAATGGAGTATGCACCACAACACCCAGTATGATACAGCGATAGAAAAATCGTCGCACAAGAGATTTGTACATGAAACAGGCTGGCCGTATTCCCTTAAAGGTCAAAACATACTTGAAGTTGGGAGCGGATCCGGAAGGTTCACCAGAGAAGCGTTAAAAACTAGTGCCACCGTAGTCAGTTTTGACTATTCTCAGTCTGTTAGCATGAATTATCTCCACAATGGGAGACACCCAAATCTTCTTATAGTCCAGGCGGATGTGTATGCGATGCCATTTCAAACAGAATATTTTGATAAGGTGTTTTGCTTTGGAGTACTTCAACATACGCCAAATCCTCGGTTAGCATTTTTAAATATGCTGTCGTCACTAACACCTGGTGGCGAAATTGTGAGCGATATATATATAAAAAATATATACCGATATGTATTGGAGCCTAAGTATTGGGTCAGACCAATTACAACCCGCATCGCTCCACACACATTATACCGTGCGGTTAAGAGATATATAGACATCATGTGGCCATTGGCTTCCCTCATCAGAAAAATTCCTCGTATTGGACCCACAATAAATTGGAAGCTGCTCATTGCCGATCATTCTCGGGATCTCACTCAACCAACCGATGAAGCGCTACGAGAATGGGCCTATCTTGACACGATGGACATGCTATCCCCAACATATGATACGCCTCAAACCTACACTGAATTCAGGCGTTGGCATACGGATGCTGGACTTTCAAATATATCCATTCAGACTGGATATAACGGCCTGGTTGGCAGAGCTAAAAAAACACCCTTGTCACAGAGCTAGCACCGTTTTCATATACGCTCGTTGCGTTAATTGTCCGTATCGTTTTATGATATTTTTTTGTGCTGCTTTTCCCATTTTTTTTCGCAGCGCACTGTGTCGCAATAATAACGTAACCCTCTCAATTGCTTCTTCTCGTGTGGTGTAGATATATCCTGTTTCCCCGTGTTGAATTACCTCTCTTGCCCCCGGAAAATCTGATACCACAGATGGCACTTGGCTTATTGCAGCCTCTAAAACCACATTTGGCATCCCTTCATTGCGGGATGGCACGAACAATACCTTAGCGTGCCGAATATATTTTTGAATATCGTTTGAGGATTGGAAAAAATGCACAGTGTCTAATAAGCCATATTGGCGTACTTCAGCCTGCAGCTGTGCGCGTAAATACCCATCTCCAATCATGGCAACCTTAAGCGCGGGATATCGAAGTAATAGTTTTCGTACGAGCTGTATCGTTTCCATAGGGTTTTTTTCATTGCTAAAACGACCGATGTAGATGATATCGTAGAGTGACTTGAGGGGAGCCTGCGGTGGAAACATTGTCCAGTTTGGCACCAGCTTCAATTTCTTCGGAGATATATGATATTTTGAAATTAAATCGTCTCGGCATGCAATCGTGGGGACAATAATAGTGTCTGCAAATTTATAGAAAATCCGGACAAGGAGCCCGAGGTGTGAAATGTTGTCAATTTTGAGAGCGTTTGATGTGACGGCGCCCTCGTTTATAACCAGTCTTGAATGAATCCAAAAGAATACATATCTACATAGCACAACTACCGACGAGAGGAGTGCCTGAAAAGTCAGGATCACCTGAGGAGAGAGATATATATACATCCAGGCAATCCAGAATATAAAACCAAGAGGAGGACGGATTGTTCCTGTGAACGGATAGTAGTGAACGAATACTCTCGGGGTATTTTTAACCTGTTCGTCAAATCCCGCCAAGAGCTTTCGTCTGAGTAACACATGAATCTCGTATGCGGGATATCTAACAGACATGGCCCTCACGAGATCTTTAATCCGTTTTTGAATGCCACCTAAACCCAGATCCCAATACAATATACATATTTTCTTAGTTGTACTCATGTGATATGTGGTGGGCATCCATCCAGCTAAGCAACACTATCATGCTCCATATTTTATCACTATTATCACGACTACCACACAAGTGTTCATCCACGATTCGTTTATACATATCGGGGTGAAACACATCTGCATACTGTTCTATCTGACGAGCAGATTTTTCTACATGTTCTCGCAATTCTCCTCTAAACCACACAGAGAGGGGGAGCTCAAATCCATGTTTTTTTCTGTGTACAAATGTGTGAGGTAAATATTTTTTAGCAACCTGTTTTAAGATGTATTTTCCAGTGTGCATCCTCAGTTTATACTGCCTTGGGAGGGAAAATGCAAAACGCATGAGATTATAATCGAGATATGGCGCACGTGCCTCTAGATTAGAGGCCATTGTTGATTTATCTATTTTCATCAGCAATTGCTCTGCCATATACCCACGATAGTCTGTCATTTGCATAGCAAGAAGAGGATCAGAGACACCGAACATGCGCATATAGTCATGTGGTATCATGTCTGACTGCGACCTCATCAAGAATTGGTTTAGTTCTCTCGTATTCCATATTTTCTGGGCGCTATATCCCTGAACAAATGGGAGTTTTAGACTGTTGAAGCGAGTTGGAAATAGCCAACGTACGGCACTCATCACGTTTTTGCGTGATTGTAGTATTCTTCTTGCCATATTTATATATAATTCTCTTTGATATCGCTGGTATCCACCAAATAATTCATCGGCGCCCTCACCGGTAAGCACAACTTTTACTTGTTTTCGAGCCTCTCTTGAGAGTAGCAATGTGGGCAACACGGCAGGGTCAGCTATTGGGTCATCTACAAGGGTTCCTATCCTTGGCAATAATTCTCCTACGGCAGTGGCAGTGCACATCACCTCGGTATGTTCAGATTTAATACGCGCAGCAATAAATCGTGAAAATCGGGATTCATCTTCCTGTTCACACTCTGGAAATGCAACGGAGTACGTTCTAAGTGTGTGGTATCTTTGTGAGGCGAAAAGTGCTATTAAACTGGAATCTATTCCGCCACTCAAAAAACACCCTACGGGAACATCTGATACCAGCCTAGAACTGACCGCTTTATGCAATAGCGAATCTATCTTACGAATCACGGCATCTTCACTCTCCACGAAATCTGGAGGCTTTGTATTGATTTGAGGCGTCCAGTATGTGCCGTGTGTGACTGATTTTTTTTTAAGATCGTATATGATATACCCGGAAGGCGGAATCTTTTTTGCCTCTTTGATCATGGTATTTGGCGCGAACATAAAACCCTGGCGAAGATACTCGTTCAATAGCGGAGCGTTTAGCGTATTTTGCTCGCCACTTTGTAGCAATACTTTAAGCTCGGAGGCAAACAGAAACTCTGCCTTATTGTGTCTATAATATAGCGGCTTTTCGCCGGATTTATCACGCGCAAGTATGAGTTTATTTTTCCCGGTATCAACGATGCAAATTGCGAACATTCCTTCAAGCATTGAAAATGCACGGTATCCATATGCGTCAAACAGCGGGAGAATCACCTCAGCATCACTCTCGGTTGTAAAAGAGACGCTCCTACGCTCTAATGCGCGACGGAGTGACTTGAAATTATATATTTCACCGTTATAGACCATTACATAATTCTTGTATCTGACTGGGTACATGCCGGGCGTAAGATCGACAATGGCTAATCGATTCATGCCCAAATTAACTCCATTTTTAGCATATACTACCCGCTCATCTCTTCCTCGGTGCTCAATCGAGCTAAGTAATGAGATTAGCCTATCAGTATCCTTTACACCTGAAAATCCGACTATTCCACACATATATTGTTTTCTTAATTATTCATAAGATGATATCATGATGGCTATCAATCACCAATGTATATGCATAATAGGTATATTATCACCGGAGCTGCAGGATTTATAGGAAGTTATATATGCCGGGAATTATTAGAAAAATCAGACACAGAATCAGTCATTGGCATCGATAATCTGAATCCGTACTATTCTTCGAAGATAAAACAATTCCGTCTCGCAGAATTTGAAACTAACCCAAAATTCAAGTTCTATAATGAATCAATTACAGCTACGCAGCGTCTGATTAATATACTCGATGCTTATAAACCAACAACGCTTATTCACGCTGCGGCTGAGGTCGGAGTGAGAAATGGAGAAGAGAACCCACTGCAGTATTTCTCAACGAATGTTATAGGAACCTTGAGCGTGCTTGAGGCATGTAGAAGACATATCAGCCACGCAGTAGTGTTTAGCTCTTCATCTGTATATGGCAACACTTCTACTGTCCCATTTAATGAGGCTGAAGATATTCATTTATATACACCAATATCAGTTTACGGAGCATCAAAGACTTCTATGGAAATTGGCGTAAAGAATTTCTTTGATCGCACAGGTATCCCGACTACTATTGTCAGACCATTTAGTGTATACGGTCCGAACGGTCGACCAGACATGCTTCCCCTTAAATTATTGATGTCTGCAAAACAGCAAAATAGAATTGATATTTATAGCCCTTCTGTGCTTTCGCGTGATTGGACATATATAGAAGATTTTTTACAGATGTTTCTGGCGCTGCTTGATAGACCTAACAAGCTTCAGATTGTCAATCTTGGTAGTGGGAGGCCACTCTTGTTAAAAGACGTAATACATGTTGCTGAGGACGTCATACATCAGCACGGACTCACATTGAAATGCTCGTACAAATCGGCATCTCCAGCCGAGATGCTTCAGACCTGGGCAAATAACGATAAAATACAAAACATCTCAAAGATAAAGAAATTTCGCGACTTCAACTATGGCTTTACTAAAACTGCAGATTTCTTCTTTTCGCATTTGGATTTATATTCGGTATGAGTAGGCCCATATTCATCATTTATTCGAACTTGGGATTAGGGGGGATGCCGGTGCGAATCACCGATATCGTAAATAAGATAGGGAGCACCCATCCAAATACAGGTGTGTATATAGTATTAAAAGAGCAGAGGGATTTTGATCTGCGGGCAATCATTACAAATCCCAACGTTCATATTCTTGATTTTTACCGTTGGTGTCCATTTGATAGCAGCGTGCTGTTCATGCTGTGGGCGTGGTATCATATTTTTCAAAAAAATCCCACAACAATCCTAGGATTTATCAGCCCCTATGCACTGACTATTCTTGCTTCAAGAATGCTTTTTTTCTGGAGAGATACCCGCATATTGATTAATGAAGGCCACTACACATCCACAATACTACAAACCATGGCGCTTCCGTGGCTGCAAAGCATGGGCATTAGGTTATTATACCCAAATGCTGACTCGATTATTGTGCCCACTAAAGCAATACAGGATAATCTCATTAACGAATACCGCATACCCAGTGAAAAAATAGTCGTAATTTCAAACTGGTCGAGATATGCACTAGGAAAACTGCCCACAAATTTACGTCCGTTTGATTTGATATATGCCGGAAGATTGGAGGATACCAAGCAGATCCTTCCGCTGTTGCAGCTGTGCAGAGACATAATATGTTCGAGCAGGCCATCATTAACTCTTTTACTGGTAGGGGAGGGCTCGCAAAAAGACGCCTGTTTACGTTTTATTCAGGAGCATAAACTCGAACGTAATATATTTGTTCTCGCTCCGATCATCAATATTTCTACCTTGATGCGACGGGCAAAATTATATATATGTAATTCGATTGGAAGCGCTGAAGGTTTTCCTGTGGCTATGCTTGACGCACTATCACTCGGGACCCTCGTAATAACCAAGCGATTTGAAGGCGTCGATGAAGTTTTGGATGAAAAAAGTGGATACATAGTTACAACGGATGCTGAAATGCGTGAAAAAATTGAATATTCGCTTTCACGACTGAGCACTTTGCGGTCAAAGATAGCGCGAGCCAAACGTATCGCAAAAACGTATCATTCAATACACAACATATACAAATACCTGCAGTTATTTTATGTATAAGTCTATGGGTACAATTGCGATTATTGGCCCGAGGGGGCTACCAAAAGACTTTGTAGGAACCTCCGGAATAGAGGGGTATGTGGAGGCTCAGCTTCCTGAATTAGTCAAAAGATATTCTGTTCGATGCTATGTGCGGTCATGGACTCATAGACATGAGTGTCAACCAACGGTCTATGGCGCGAAACTGGTGCGAATACCCTCCATAAACAACCCATATCTTGATACCATAAGCTACAGCCTTATCGCCTCCATACACGCATCGCTGAGCCCCGCAAACATAGTGTGGTATCACGGCATAGGACCGGCGGTCTTCTCGTTTATTCCTCGTTTATTTCACAAGCAGGTGTATACCACCATACATGCGCTTGATTGGAAAAGGAAAAAGTGGGGGAGTGTTGCTAAACTTTTTTTAAAATTCTGTGAGACCGTTACCTTGGTGTTTTCGAATAAAATATTTGTTGTGTCAAAGGGTCTAGCAGAGCATTATAGAGCGTTCGGGAAAGGCGATATTACCCTCGCCAAATATATAGCGCCAACCGGCCTAAAAACACAAGGACGCGCAACTCTAAAAAAGTATGGGTTGAAAAAAAATCAGTATATTCTTTACATGGGTAGATTCGTTCCGGAAAAACGCATAGAATGGCTCGTCAGTGCTTCTGCTTGGAACTCTCTACCCATTGTTATTGCTGGGGGGGCAAACCATCCTTCAGAATATGAAAATATATTGCGACAATCTGCAGTAGGGAAAAATGTGCTTTTTACCGGGTATGTGTTGGGGGATGAAAAATTCGAGTTACTCAGCAACTGCAGGTTTTTCGTGTTGCCCTCAGAGATCGAAGGATTTCCCATTGGTGTAGCAGAGGCGTTGGAGTTCGGAAGGACATGCCTGGTTGGTGATTTTCTACGTGGAGAATACGATCATACCCAACCAATTACATTCTTTAAAACTCGCGATTACAATGATTTTTTAAAACAGTTCCTTCGATTGTCTCACAACCCGTAGACTAAAACATATTTCTGATGGCTGCATCTATCACCTCAGGGACAACCTGCGGGAGAATTACCGCTAACCGTTTTTTCATCATTGATTTTGCTGTACAAACCATCCAACAATCATTGCAATCAGCCACGTTCTTTGCAAACACATTTCTGCTAAAAATTTTCTCTACTGTATCGCTGCGGATGTTTCCCATAATCCATGGTTTCAAGTGACATGTAAACACATTTCCTGTTGAATCCATGTAATAAAATCCCTGTCCCGCATCACAGGGCAGAGAGCGCTTTCCGCTATGAATATAATCTATCATGCCCTTCACAAACCAACCTCTTACTATTTCCTTGGGACTGAATCTTCCGAAGTGGTCATGTGAAAGATCTGAAAGTCTTCGCTCGAGCTGCTTCGGGTTTTTGGGGCGCAATGAACCTTTGTCTGAGCCGAAGTAAATAACAGAATTTGTTGCTACCGTTATAGAAAATTCAAGATTTTGGCGTTTACAAAAATCGCGCACCTTTGGGATTTCATCTACATTTTGGTCTATCACCGTAAACGAAACACCCAAGTCCTTTATACCTGATTTACGTGCGGCATCAAGTGTTTTCATTATTTTATCGAACCCTCCAGGAATTCTACGAATATCGTCATGTGCTTTACCCATGCCATCAATCGACACTCTAAATGCAAAGTTAGGATCTATATTCCGTATTTTGGGCAGATCTTCTGCCGCCCTGTGCGGCATAAATCCGTTTGAAATCATTACAAGCCTCGCGCGAGGGGCTGCTTTTTTCATATTGTATATAATCTCGACCAGATCTTTTCTTAAAAATGGTTCCCCGCCCGTGATATTTATATCGATTAAAGACGATGGCAATTTAAGAAACTCCTCTGGTAGTAATTCGTTGGTGATACGGTTTTTCCAAATATCACACATGACGCATCGGGAATTACAGTTTAATGTTACCGCTATAATTGCATGCTTTGGATATACCATATTAGTTTTTGAGGCGAGCGGTTACATCATACACACTTGTCTCTAAAAACAAATTCTGATCGAATTGGGAACAATGCTTTTTCGCGTTTTTGTTACTTTTGCACATCTCTATGCTTGCTACGGCAAGTTGTTTGTCACTATCATTCCACCATATCAGCGCTGCGTAGTCAATATAAATACTGCTCCATGATGGTCGAGAGTTCACCGCAATTTTTAGGAGCGATTTGGCTTCTTGTATTTTTTTTGATTTTATTAAGCAAAGCGCTGCGAAGTACAGGGTTTTTGCTTCATACGTGTCTGTGTATGGGGGGTCCACCCACAGTAGGGTTTCTTCATTAAAACATTCCTGAATCCGGTTCCAGTTGTTGTCGATGAATTTGGTGTCTGATTTTTTGTCTATGGATATATTCATAATCAAGAGGCGTACCACTCTATATATCCCCGTTGGTATGTTTTTCTTGCCCACTTCAGTGATGTACGATTCTATCAGTGACCGATTTTTCGGGTCATTCTGAATCGCCTTGTACATATAGTAGTCATATGCCTGTGCATCTTTCTTTGTGTTTGCTATTTTTGCCAAGATTTCTGAGTTGTGTTGATGAAACAAATATATTGCTTCCGTGTTATGTATGGGCTGGTTGTTTTCTATCGTACTATAATCCAAATATTTTTCTGCTAATCCCGCGTCGTGGGGCATTATCCTGAGCGCAAATTTTATCCCGCCGGGTTGTAGCTGCAGCGCTGCTGCAACGACAGCGCAGCCGTAAAATATGCAGAGAAATATAATTGGAATTACTACGCTAATTTCTCTGTTTTGTGTGTTTTTTGCATCACTGTGATAGCGCGGTTGAGACAACAAGCCTAAAAATATCCAGAATATAAGCCACACGACGGTAAAATCTAAATTCATTTCTATAACGCTATACCCAAGAGAGAGGATTGCACCAAATAATATAGATTGCTTGATCCACGTAGGGTGACGATTATCGGTTTCACCAATGGTTTGTCGCCCGTGTGTAATAGTCACATACAATAAAATTGCCACGCACACAAACCCTACCAATCCTAATTCCACAACGGTTTGAAGTGGATAACTGTGAGCAAACCAAGAATACCTGTTTTGTTCATCCTGATATCTCTTTGACACCAGGTAATAACTACCCGGACCGCTTCCAAACAGAGGACGGTCTTGAATTGCCAAAATCGACTGTTTCCAATATCCTATTCTGCTTTCAAAAATCGTGGTTTTGGACAGAGGAGGGCGGATGATGATTGGAGATATTTGCCGATATAAGATGATGGCTGAGATGAGCAGCCCTACGCCTAGTAGTAAGATCCTGCATACATGCAATAATCGGCCTATATCTAGTTTGGGTAGGGATTTATTTTTTATACCCACAAATACAAAAATAACAGAACTCGCAGACAGTAACACCGCTAATCCGCGTGCGTACGACGTGATGATTCCCATCAACACAAACAAGAGAAACCCTGTTGTGCGAAGGGATTTGGTTTTCATATTGCTCATAAGTAGATATGGTAGGGTAAACACAAGGATATTCACGACATGGCTATGACCATACGATTTATATAACAGGTTCATTTTGGGAATTGCTGACTGTAAAAGCGGGAAATATTCAAACGCATATGATACTGCAAGCACTAGAGCTGTCCAATTGGACAGCTCTCTCAGGAAGTGAGACTGAAGACCATATTCTTTCCTATTAGAAAAGAATATAAATAGCAAAAACGCTATGATATATTTAATACTGTCCCACACCGCAAATCCCACACTTAGGGCAGTGAGAGAAGAAAGACAGAGCACAGCGAAGACTACAAGCCATGAAGCCAATATGGTGTTATGTATTTTGTATGTTCGTGTTCCCATATACCAGTCGTGCGCAAACAGCCCTATCACGCCCGCTGAAGACGTGATCAACACAATCGACTGTTTATCATCTCCAAGCAGAAGAAGGCATCCGAGAACACAGAATAGAACGATAGACATTGTGCGAGAAAACATGTAGTACTATAGTATCACGCTGTACATGGAGAACTGATGTGGACAACTTATCCACAATATGATATAACCCAGATTGCCTCTACAAGAGCGACGGACTGCCTCTATATACACCATGGATACTGAAAAACTTTGGAAAACTGTTTTGGCTGAGATTGAATTGTCGGTATCAAAGGCGACATTTCAAACGCATTTTGCCAGCTCAAAACTCTTGTCTCTATCTGACAATGTTGCCTCTATAAGCTTTACCAGCCCCCTCATGAGAACTCTTGTTGAGACGCGATACTATTCGCTGGTTAAGAGCATATTAGACCATCACACTCACGAAAATATCAGCATGGTATTTTCGGTCGTTCCTAAAAAAGAAACGCTTACTGACAAAGAGGCGGGGCCTCTTTTTGCAACAACCGTCGCACAAAAAGAGTCTGATCTAACATCGCTTTCCCGAAGGCTTCACATCAGGCCTGATGCAACGTTTGAGAACTTTGCGGTTTCAACAACCAACCAAATGGCGTATGCTGCCGCCACCGCAGTCGCAAGATCCCCTGGAACCGCGTATAATCCTCTCTTTATCTACGGTGGTGTGGGGGTAGGGAAGACACACCTGATGCATGCCGTCGCAAACAGTATTTTGCAGCGTCGTCCAAATACAAAGGTTGTGTATTGTATGGGGGAGGAGTTCTTAAACGAAATAGTCGAAGCAATCCAAACAAAGACCGCCAGACAATTTAAGCAAAAGTACAGGAACGCTCAACTTCTTCTTGTTGATGATGTGCAGTTCATTGCGGGTAAATTAACTGCACAGGAGGAGTTTTTCCATACGTTCAACGCTGTTCACAGAGAGGGTGGACAAATAATTCTCATCTCTGATAGGCCGCCCACGGAGATTTCCAAGTTGGAAGACAGGCTACGAAGCAGATTTGAGGGCGGGTTGACGGTAGATGTCGCAAACCCAGACTTCGAGCTTCGGGTGGCCATTATAAATATCAAATCTGCGGCACTCGGTTTAACAGTGTCATCGGAATCTGCTCAACTTATTGCTGCAAACATATCTGATACGCGAGCGATTGAGGGTTTTCTCCGGAGGCTTATCACCGAAACCGCGACAAAAAACACAGAGGTGACAACTGAATTAATAGCATCTCTTCTCAGCATTAAACCTGCGTTAAAATCTTCTGAGAAAGCACAAAAGAGAGTGCCTCCGCAAGATTTGCTGGATGCGGTTGCCATACATTTTGGGGTTAAATCAACTGCATTAAGGGGTCCAAAAAGAGATAGGCCAATCGCGAGGCCACGGCAAGTGTTTATGTATCTCTGCAGAACAGAGCTTGGGCTTACGCATGGTGATATAGGGGGGCTTTTGGGGGGGCGTGATCATACCACTGTGATGCATGGTGTAGAATCTATAACCAAAGAATTATCCACAAACGAAAGACTGAGAGGGGATGTGGCGGGGATAAAAAGCAAGCTGTGGGTATAGTTTGTTTTGCTTATCCACTTATTCACATTTTAATGATGGTTATCCACACAGTTATCCACATTAGGATCCACAGGGTTTTCTCCGATCAAACACACTACTTGTTCGATCAGAGCGATCCGTTGACTTACACATGAAAAAGACATACACTTTTCCACACCGCTTTCTATTACTAATACTATAGTAATAATTCTAAACACATATGGACCTACAAGTATTACAAGTGAATTTACTGCGAGCGCTCATAAGAGCGGGCCGCATAGTCCCTTCTAAACCACAATTACCAATTATACAGCATGTGTTGTTAACAACGGAGGCAGGAAGACTAAAGATAACAGCAACCAATCTGGAAACAACGGAGACGCTGCTTGTTGGAGCAAAAGTGAATAAAGAAGGCGGAATCTGTGTTCCCTCACGCTTAATATGCGAATACGTATCGTCTCTCCCACAAGACACCATCGTGTTATCTGTTGTAGACGGAGCGCTTCAGATTCAGTGTGCAGGGTATACCGCAACCATCCCCGGTGTTTCTGCATCTGAATATCCGCTCATCCCACAGGAAGCATTGAAGCAGCCAATTCAGATGGAAAAGTCACAGGTAATAAAAAATCTTAACAGGGTTGTTTTCAGTGCGGCAACAGATGAAGGAAGACCCGTTCTGACAGGCGTCAGAATTGTCGAAAACGGCACAGAAATGGTGTTTGCGGCAACGGACGGATATCGACTATCTGTGAAAAAACAGGCAATCGAGTCTACCCAAGGACTTGATCTCTTGGTCCCGTCGAGAGCAATTGCAGAAGTGCTGAAGATAGCCGCAGAAGAAAAAGAAACCGAGACAATTCTACTTTCCAGGCAGAAAGACAATCAATTGTTATTTGCAATAGGCGATATTGAAATTCGAACGCGCCTTATTGATGGAGAGTACCCCAATTACAACAGAATTATCCCACAAAAATATAACACGAGAGTCCAGTTTGACAGGGAAAGCCTGCTTCGGGCGGTCAGGTCTGCCAGTATTTTTGCACGGGACAGCGCGAACATAATACGACTGCACATTCAAGAACAGCAGGTGGTGGTAAGCGCTAACACTCCGCAGGTAGGGGAAGATCAGATTGTGGTTGAGGCAAAGGTCGAGGGAGAAGGAGGGGAAATGGCATTTAACAGTAAATATCTGTTGGATTTTCTTTCCACAATTCAGGAAGAAGTACTTCTATTTGAAATGACCGGCTCTCTAAATCCAGGAGTATTTAAGCTGTTAAACGATGAAACGTATCTCCATATCATTATGCCTGTGCGGATAACATAAATTCCGCACGGCGCGTCCCGTCACATCGTTGCACGCAGATAATATGTGACGGAATAGGCCCTGTCCCCAAACGCAGTACCTGAAATTACGTATATTGGGTCAAAATTTTTTGTTTCAGCGTCAAAGAAAAATCCAATAGTAATAGAAGATATTTCAACCGAAGAGAAGCTGTCCACTTGTTTGTACGGGTCTGACCCAAACTTCTCTCCTGCGCGAGTTAGTATGCCTTTGTTTTCATTTAGCGACAACAATATTTCGTCATGAGTGAGCGTTTTTTTGCTTTCTAGCGGCTTAACAAACGGAGGAAGTCTCAGCGAAAAAGAAACAACGCCACCATCGGCCAATACTCTAATGGTTGCGGCATATTGATTTACTCCTGTGAATATAAACGGATACGGCTGATTTGCCAGTTTGTATTGATAGAAGATGAATGTTGAGGGAAAACCCTCTGTATCAAGACCCTCCCCTTGTGTGGTATCCACCTCTCTTGATGTCTCTGTTAGCAGGAGACTCTTTGGGAGAAGTCCAACGTCAGCGATGTCCTTTAAAACCGACCCCTGCGCGAGTCTACGAACCATAGAAGAGCTTGTAGCAGGATAAAAATAAGCAAAAGTAAGTGTGTTTGTCCGAGTGTTTACCGAAAGATTTTTATCTTTTTCGACCCAATCAAATACATACGGAACCGGTTTTTTTAGCGGTGAGGTAAATCCCCAAATCTTGGCAAGCTCCGCAACTGAGACATCTATATTTTGCGGGTACGCTGTTGAGTAAGAAGGCAATTCTTTTGGAAGTTCAGGCAACGCGACACCATAAGAGAATACCACATTTTCTTCACCAGGAAACACTATGTTGCGTGGGGCAGACAACAACGGTGCTGTTCTAGGAGGAAGGAGATCGTTCTGAGGCGTCTGAACCACGGAATTCTTACGAGTAGACCACACGATAACCAGCAACACGACCACTGTAATTATAAATAAAAACACAATAAATTTTTTCATGGCATTTCTGATAAGCATGCGGCGTGACCCTCTGCTCTGAGTTTTGCGTCGCAGTCTGCGAACCCTTCGCAAGCAGGCACAGGAAACGGTGTATATTTATTTATATCAGCTCCGCTTCTCGGACATGTTCTTGATGCGCCCAGATCCTCATAGTGCAAATGTACCCCAAGAGAGTATCCCGTGCTATCAACAAAGCCAACCACCGTCCCTGAATCGACGGAATCACCAGAGTTAACCGTTTGGATGTTGCGTAGATGTGCAAACATGAGTCTTCCACCATCCTCTGTTTTTACAATAACATGATTTCCATATGTCCCACCATCTTGACTACCCGCCTTGCCACTGTAATCATCGTAGCCAAATACGGACGCCTCGACCGTCCCAGCATAAGGAGTAAACACCTTGGCACCGAAAAGCCCGGCCTGGTTTGCGTCTCGGGAAATAAAATCGACTCCTGAAAGACCACACGAGCTGTGCGTCCCTACGAAGGGTCCTTCTATAATACACGCACCAGAGGTCTTTTCTAACGGCCACTGGCAATCACCGGGCTTTTTAACCTCGCATTTTGAAAGGTTGCACGCAGGCCCACTCTTATCCGGTTCTTGCGTGCAGTCAATGGGGGGGCCTCCTGGAGCAATACCAGAGCTAATAGGCAAAAACTGTGCGCGATGCGTAGCCATTGTTTGAAAGACAAGTCCCATGGTCAAGATGATTGGAGCAACGGCCGCAAACACCGCAAGGCTCGTGGCATTTACTGCGGCTGGATCTTCATATTTGGTATGTAGTGCATTTTGAACAAAACCGCCAAAGGCTCCACTTGCTGCACGGAGAGATCCAAGTCCGCCGTTTAACAGTTTTCCGACTGTCGAATTTGCCACATTTTTAATTGTTCCCGAAAATGTGGTCCAAAGCAGGATTGCCCATCCAATTACAGGCGCTCCGACAAGCACAATCTTAGATGTTGCACCAAATCCCATCTTAAGTAATGCCTGTGTTCCCAGCTCTCTTGCTAATCCGCCAGTAATTGTCTTTCCCGCCACGGTTAGCCCTGGTTGTTTTTGTCCAGAACGAATAAACCAAGAAAAATCAGGGAGATGAAATTCAAAGTGCGTGGGATGAGATGTGCTGGCGTGCGCCTTTGCCATATATAAGCCCTCAGCGGTCGCTAGCCCTGTTGGGTTGTGCCGAATTTCTGCGGCAATGTATTCAATCGCATCGGTGTCCGGAGAATACGCCGGAGCAACATATCCGGTAACTTTGTTTTTAAGCGAATGTGCTGAGTATTTTTCGCTTCTCCGAATAAACTCATCCACCTCTCCGCTCTCAACCAACGATCGACCGTAGTCATCAACCGCAACTTTTTCAACCACCCTTTTTTTGTGCTCTGGTGACTGTTGAATCGACCGAATACTCGTGCTAAAACTCAGTGCCGCAGCTGAATCTATCTTTAGATCGTTGGGTTTACCCGCGGCGACGCTTGCAACTATCTTTGCTTTTTTGACTGCAGCACTAAGCTCCAACGGTGACGCATACCCGTCTTGCTGCGACACTGAAGCAAATGTATTTAATACTGGGCGAACGTCCTCAAGCGTCCTGTTTTCGAGCACGGCCCCCACCGCTGTTCTTGTCAATTCGTCTGAAAGAGGGGCATAGGATACTGTTGCTGTTGACGCAACTTCTTCGAAGATTCCCTGGAACTCTTCCTTGTTTTGCCTAAAAACCTCGTGATTGCTTATGCGTTCTGCTATGATTTTTTCAATTTTTTTTCGATTCGTCTCATAAATTGGCTCTTCCAGTGCTTTCTCAATTGCTTTTTTTGCTTCTGATTCTGGAACACCAATTGATTCGTACAGCCTTTTCTTTTGAATCTTTGCAAAAAATTGTTGTGTTACCTCTCTGCGCCATCGTATGTTTTTTTCAACAGACTTCAGCTCAGAGCTTCGCATGTCATGCTGATGTATGACATATGCACCCGTATCTATGTGCGCTTGTCTCCTTCTCTCTGAAACGGCTGCAACAGGAAGCGCGGATTGAACTTCTTCGGAGGTTGATAGTTGCGGGAGGTTCGGCGCTTCTGATGATCCCGGCGCCGCCTGAAGCTCTGCATATAGCTGTTTTATGAGACTGGCACGACGATCCGGAGCGGAGGTGTATAGGCTGGCCACAATTCCAGAAACACCTTCTGGCATCGCTCCGTATGCATCCAGCCCCGATAAAAATCCTGATACGTCGAACTTTTCTACACCCGAAGCGATCTGTGCAGAGTCAATGTATTCTTTTAAGGTTATCTTTTTTTTATCATCATCCATGGTTTATGGTTTTTCTGGCAGAGATTCTGTGGTGAATATAGGTCGATTTGCTGTTCCAAGCGGGTGAACATCCGTTTGTACAGGTTGAGCGGGAGAGATAACCTCGACTGACATAGCCGCTGGCTTGGTAACAGGGGGAGACGTCGCGGCGTCTGCTTTTGCCTGAAGATCCTGCGGTTTTGTCGTGATAAGTGCAGTTTCCTGAGGAGATGCGATCACTCTAATTGCGGCATGCGCGCTTCCCGCGAAGAAAAGTCCTTCTCCAACACCTGCAGACAGTAAAAAGTGGCGCTCGCCTTCAGAGAGAAAAAACACGTCTGCAATTCTGTCTATCGCTGCCGTTGATTGTTTGAGTAAAATCTGCAGCGAGCTGTTTTGAATAATTGTTTTTCCAAGATCAACGGACATGAAATCCTCAACGTCCTGCGTGATAGTTGTCAGTCCGAGATAATATTTTCTGGCTCTCTTAGCAATAGAGTTTAAAAAAGCGGCAGAGTCAGGATACTTCATCATATACCATGCCTCATCAACTATCAAAATGCGTCTTTTGATATTTCTGCGCACCTTTGTCCAGATAAAATCCAGAATGAGATACATAGCTATTGGTCTCAGTTCATCTTCAAGATCTCGAATTGAAAATACGGTTAATTGATTTCTGATTTCAAAATTAGTTTGATGGTCAAATATACCAACCAAACTTCCCTTTACAAATTTTTCGATACGATCAGCTAAACCTCTCGCTACAGTGTCTTCCATGCCAACCAGCGTTTTATATAAATCCTCCATGAGCGGTGGTTCTTTTGACTGTGTTTCCGGGTCAGGCGTAATTCCCTTCATTTTATATGTCAGGATTAACGCCCGATCAAGCAGCGCGTCTTCCATAGCGTTTAGTTTGCCCATGACAACACGGAAAAACCCATGAAGCGATAAAATTTTTTGATTTAGCTCACTATCTTCCTGTATCGCGCCCTTCTGATGCAAGAGTGCTAAGTCAAAAGGATTCACTTTTGTGGTTGCTCCAAAATGAAACCGGATATACTCGCCACCCAGCGCATGTGTGAGTGTTTCATATTCATTTTCAGGATCAATGACAATTACCTCAGTATCAAACATAAGACTTCGAAGAATCTCGAGCTTCACTAAAAACGATTTTCCGGCGCCTGACTTTCCGAACACCACTGTATTGGCGTTCTCCAATGTAAAGCGGTCAAAAATAACAAGACTGTCATTGTGTTGATTGATGCCGTAGAGAATTCCTTCATTTGCGGTGAGTTCAGATGTGGTAAACGGAAATGTGGTGGCGAGTGATGTTGTGTCCATGTTTCTTGTCACAACAATTCTATCCTGACCCATGGGAAGGGTAGTCTTAAAACCCTCATCCATTTGCAAAGTTGCCCGTTTTGTCACAATGAGCAGTGATGATAGCGTTGCCTCAACTTGTTTGCTCGCTTTATTTAAGTCTTCTATGTCTCTTGCCGGTATGGTGACATACAATCCAAATTGAAAGAATCGCTGAGCGCCCTTAGCGAGCTCCTGTTGAAGCGCCAGCGCGTCTTCTAATGCCACTTGAATTGATGGTTCAATAACTCGGCCTCTTTTCATATCCGACTGTATGGTTGCTTCCATTTCACCAACCTTACGCTTGAGATTTTCAAGCACCTCTTCGCTTCTTGTGGGATATATATACATGGAAATATCCAGTGTGTGGTTGAATGAAATAAGCGGCTCAAGCCAGTTTGCGCTGACAAAACGAGGGTACCCTGCAATAAATAATGTTCTATAGTAATATCCTCCAATTTTTAGCATATCAAAATCCACTTCGATGGAAGGAGGGGCAACGAGATCACAAACGCTAATCGGATCAGTTGAATGCACGACCGGCGCACTTACCTGTGTGGGTATCTGTTGACCAAGAATTTTTTGAAAAAAAGATGTCATATTGTTCTATGTTGAGTGAAGTGCCTTATGTATTGTTTCGTCATCAGGAGTGGGCACACCGGCGTTATACGTAGTAAAGAGGAGTTTTACTAATTGCTCATTAGTAAGCTGATGCGCATGAAGGCCAAGTTTGTTTAGCAATCGAATAACGTGATCCCGCTTTGGATTGAGGGCCGAAAGCGCCTTTTCGATAATATATTGCTTTTTATATGGCAAGCCCCGCTTTTTGGTACCAAAAAACACGCTGGGCGATGCTCCGAGCTCAAGACTCGAAAAAGGGACAACAATATAAAACTTTTTATCCAAAACATCCTTTTCTTTTACCGTTGCAGCCACAAAAATTCGATAATCATGAATGCTTTTTGCGAGTTTTGGATTTGTCTGTTTTCTCTCCTGGTCTTCCAACAGATGCAAGTATGCAGTAACATCTTTGTGCTGTGTGCGAATAAGTAATTCAATCGGAAAAGACAGAGAGTTTAGCAGTCCGGCATATGATGATATAATTGCGTCTTGTTCACGCTCAGACAACAGACCAAAATTAACAGCTGATGCAGAAATAACCAACGAGCATGAACCGTCGACAAAAATAAGAATATTTTGTTCGATGGCTTCCACCTCTGTGAAAACCTGTGTGGTGGATTTGATAGGGACGATTGCGTCTGTCATATTATGCTGTGTTTCCAAATAATTCTTTTGCCAGTTTATCCCGTGATATCTGCTTTTGACTCTTTGTAATAATTTCCAATGCCGGGACAATGGACCCGTTGAGTGTTATTTGCACCCGGTCAAAGGTATATCGTTGTCTTGGATCCTCTATCTCTACAAAGTACACACCATTTGATAGCGGAGTCGATGCGGCAAACTGACCAAGCCTGTTTGTTTTGAGAGCGCGCACAGGGACTCCATCCTTATCCTTTACAGTAACAAGCACACCAGGAAGAAGATTGTTATCGCTGTCCTTTGTAATGCCTGTTACCACGTTGGGGAATGTCGTCAGTCGTGGAAGCCCCGCTCGTACGGCCCCTTCGGGCGTAATAATCTTTACTGTCGGTTGCTTCTGTTGTGGCGTGGGCTGGGGTACCTGTTGTTGTTGTGCCGAGGGGATCGTTGGCCGTACTGGCAAAGCTGATTGGGGAGCAGCCACCGTGTTTAGTTGTTTTTGCATGGCCTGCATTTCGGCGGCCATTATATCTTTTTGCATCAGCACTTCCGTTAGTTGCTTTTGAAGTTCCAAAATTCGCGCCTGAGAAATGGAGTGGTCTTCCAGTTCGTGCTTAAGTACAGAGAGTTTTTCATCCAGTTTTTCTTTTTTCTCTTCAGAATCTCGTGGAGGCGTGTTGATAGGCTGTTTTGCAACAGCCGGGGGAGTGGACATATCAAGATGATTACCCACCACAGAAGGTGTTGCCATATGAGGGGCCTGTTGGGGTGTGGGCTGAGGGATCTGTATCCGTGTCTTTGGCCAAAAGAGTGATGATAGCCAGTCAAACATTCCAGGCGCTTGCTGTTGAGGCAATTGTCCCTGTGAGGTGTACTGTTGTCCTGTGGCGAGTTTCGCGGCATACATGGTATTTACAACGCTTGCAGCTGATTTCTGTGCAACAGGTTGGGTCGGGTGCACTTGCGCTGCCATTTGCCCCTGCGGCAACGGAGGTCTGACTGCGGGGGGCGATGGCTGTTGACGCGGTGCGATAACAGGGGCACTAGGGTGCACTGGTTGTACCCGTGAAACCACAGGTGTGATTACGCTTGGCGACCTCTCCCACACGTATATAGTTGGACTATATACATTTTTCAAAAAAGACAGCACCCAAACGTCCATCGGTCGTTCTTCGATGGGAACAAACGCAAATCCAATGCCGCCGAGAGCAAAGATAATGGTAAGTGGCCAAGAAAAAAAGAACGGCAGCGGGAGTTTGTACGAAATGTAGGCAAGGATGGCGCCGCCCGCGAGGTGCCCGAATTGCTTAATGGTCATGTCTCCGATAAGCCGGAACTGAAATGTGGTGACATTTTGTGGGACAGGATGCTGATCCATGGTATAAATATTCTACGAATGTATTATGGGTTTAGCAATAGCACAAAGCGCATCAGGACCGTGAAAACTCATTATTTGAGTTTTCACGCCGACAATGATGATCATCTCGGCGTGGGGTCGAATCATGCTCAAGCATGAAGCACCTGTTGTTTGTGATAATATGAACCCATGGAGTCTTCGTTTGTACTGCTGGAGGTGAAAAATTCCAGAGAAAGTGAGGAAACACCAGCCGCAATGGAACAGGTGTACGCCGCGCTTGGTGCAACAGGAGGGCATGGGGGATTTTTCGCCAAGCTTTTTGGGCCTCGACATGCGCCAAAGTTTTATAGCCTTGAATTAGTATCCGTGAACTCGCGGCTGCATTTTTTTATTGGCATGCCATCGCTCTCCCAATCCTATGTTGAAAGTCAGATCACGGCGCAGTACCCGAAAGTGCTGCTTTCTCAGTCTGCTGATTATGCTCCGCATTTTTTTACTCTTCCACATGCCGCCGCTCACCTGACGCTATCGAACTCATTTTATTACCCGCTCAAAACATATAAAGAGGTAAAAGAGCTGGATGTTCTTGCAAGCGTTTTGGGACAGATGGCGAAATTGCCGGTAGGGGAAGCGGCGGCTGTACAGGTCTGGATTTCTCCTGCCGGGCACGGTTGGCAGCATACCGCAGCGGCAGTGGTAGCCCGTGGAATTCCCGATGTGAGCTCTCCGACTCCCGGTCGGATGAAAGCTCATCCACACGCAAGGCTCATAGAAACAAAAATCGCACAGGTTGGATTTACGGCAGCAGTCAGAATTGCTACCGTAGCGGCCAGCGAGCATCGTGCGACAGAATTGCTTCACTCTTTGGGTGGGACGTTTGGCGTCTATACATTGGGTGGAGGAAATTCCTTACAGCTCACAGAACCCGCATTCTGGAACAAAAAACGCCTAGAAAAAGCGATGATTACGAGGAGTGGAGATCTACTGCCAAGAAACCAAATACTAAACGCCTCTGAGCTTGCATCATTATGGCACCCGCCAGGGCTCACGCTTTCTATGATTAAAAATATCTCATGGGGATCGCAATTAACGGGGGAGGCACCGGAAAATCTGCCAATTGCAACGGAAAATGAAGAGGAGAAGAAACAAATTAACTTTTTTGGTCGAACCGAATACAAAAACAAGCTGTGTACGTTCGGCGTGAAAAAAGATGATAGGCGAAAACATATGTACATAATTGGAAAAACAGGAACAGGAAAATCCACAATGATTGCCAATATGGCTATCAATGATATGAAAAATGGCGAAGGCGTCGCAGTGGTTGATCCGCATGGTGATCTCTGTGATATTTTGCTAGATTATGTTCCCTCACATAGAATCAATGATGTGGTGTATTTGGATCCATCAGACTTAGAATACCCTTTTCATTTGAATCCGCTTGAAATTAGAAACCCCGCGTACAAAGAGCTTGTATCTTCGGGCATAGTCTCTATTTTCTATAAACTCTATCATTTAAGCTGGGGGCCCAGACTTGAATATATCCTTCGTAACACAATCCTCACCCTCACAAACGTCCCGGGTAGTACGCTCTTGCAGGTCCCGGAGCTGTTAACCAACGAAACATATAGAGCTAAAGTGGTGGAAAAGATGAACGATCAGGTGCTCAAGAATTTCTGGGTAAACGAGTTTGGCAAAATGAGTCCACAAATGCGTTCGGAAGCCGTGTCTCCAATTCTCAACAAGGTGGGACAATTCTTATCGTCTCAGACTATAAGAAATATCGTGGGAAGCAGTGCATCCACAGTAGATCTTGAAGATGTCATGAATCAGGGTAAAATTGTGCTGGTAAATCTGTCGCAAGGAAAACTAGGAGAGGATAGCAGCGCCTTATTGGGGGCTATGATAATCACTAAATTTCAGCTTGCAGCCATGAACCGCGTGTACTTAGCAGAAACTGAACGCAGAGACTTTTATCTCTATGTCGACGAGTTTCAGAATTTCGCAACAACATCGTTTATTAAAATTTTATCGGAAGCACGAAAATATCGGCTTGATCTAACGCTTGCTAACCAGTACATAGGACAAATCGATGAGGATGTCCAAAAAGCAATTTTTGGTAATGCGGGTTCAATTATGTCTTTCAGCGTCGGCGCCGCAGACGCCCGAAGCCTGGTGCGCGAATTTGGTGACAAATACGCGGAGAGTGAGTTGGTAGCGTTGGGGAATTATGAGATGATAATGAAATTATCCATAGACAATCATACGAGCCAGCCGTTCTCTGCTAAAACCCTGCCTCTTCCAAAGTCTCGTAACCAAAATAGGGAAAAAGTGATTCGTTCATCGAGAGAGCGATATACCAAACGAATACTGAAACAACCATGAAGATAGCACTTCTCGGTGGCGCATTTAACCCCCCTCACATCGGGCACTTGATGATTGCCCAGCAGGTGCTGGATTTTACCGAGACTGATGAAGTATGGTTTTTGCCAAACTTCCATCAAAGCCCTCCCAAACCCGTTGCTTCTGTAGAAGATAGACTTGCTATGACCCGACTTATAGAACTTCCAAGAACTCAGGTCTCTACTATCGAAATAGATAATCAACTGGACGGAGAAACCGTTCACATCCTTCCTTTTTTGCCCAAAGAACACACCTACTCATTTATCATCGGCTCTGATCAACTGCCAACACTGCATTTATGGCAGGAGTGGCAGCAGCTATTACAAGAGCTACCTTTTCTGGTATTTCCACGGTATGGATATCCAAATGAGCCATTGTATCCAAACATGCATGTTATCTCCGATGAATTGCTTGTGGGGAGCAATATCTCTTCCACAAAAATTCGGGAGAGGGTGAAAAGAGGATTGCCCATTAGTCAACTGGTGCCCCAGCACATATCGCTGTACATACAAGCCCACAGCTTGTATCAGTAACCTGTAGCTTGAAGTCTCTATAGCCTCACGATACAATATAAATATCTATGAAAGAAGAAGATCAAGCGCAAGGCCTAATGGAGACATTAAAAATTTTTGCTGAAGCAGGAATGATGGCAAAGGGCATGAGACTTCGTCGCCCTGAAAAACCAAGAGTAGCAATACAGGAAAAAACTCAACCTGGCGGCATAAAGATGAAAGAGTCGGTGAAACCATTAGCGAAAGCAGTAATTACCGCTAAAGAAGGAACCGCACAGTGGCACACAGAGGTCGTTAATGCGGTTATAGATAATAAGGCAGCCCCATCAATTAACGCAACTTCGGTTAAAGTAGAGGCCGCCAAGTTGTCTCTTGCAACGCCCGAGACGGGAAGGAACGTAAAATTCTTATTGGATAATGGCGTCCCAAAGTCCGATATAGTCGCTGTTGTTGCTGCAGATATAGCTGAATCCTCATTTAGAAATGATCCAGTGTATTTGGTTGCAAAAGAAGCTCAGTTGGTACATTCTTTGCGTTCTGAAATGGTCTTATCCGAGCAAATTGAGATAGCAAAGGCTGCAAAACAAATACACGAACGCGTCGCCTATCTTAAAGGTGTCAATGCAAGTATTCCTTCAAAAATTTATGACGCATCAGATATGTTGCGCACACGCATGGCGTCGGTTCTCGAAGAAAAAGTCATGGAAAATAGACAGAAGCCAGAAGGAAAAAAGAAAGCGAAAAATGAAGAAGACACAATAGAGGATGTGCACGAAGACATAAAAGAAAGTCTTAACGATATATTGATAGTTATGGCGGGAGGCGACGTTGGTATAGAAACAAAAATCAGACTAATGAATATCCCAGACGACGCAGCTACCTTTTTAGCAAAAAAAGTACTTGAAAACACCCCTCTACAAGATGCGCTAAAGCAATATGCAAAAGAAATTGGTGGACCAGGGCGGACGTCACAGCAAAAAGTGATACAAACCAAGTTTGTAATTGAAGTGTCTGACATTCTTGGAGATCCGTCGATCAAAACGGAGATGATGAAAGCGTCAGGCTTTGGTGGCGGAGGGAAAAGTGGCGCAGAAGTGTGGGATGCCACCAAAAAAAGCGGAAACCGCGACCTAGACGAGTATCTCAAAAAAGTACAATACATGATGGATTCAACCCCAGGATTTAAAGGAGACCCTAGAAGACTGCGAAAAGTTCTTGATGACTTGCAAGATGTACATAGCGGTTTTACCGCAGATCAACTGAATAAAGTGGGTAATCCTCAGAATGTGATTGAATCAATGGCTGATGCTGCAGAGACAGAGTCACGTAGGCTTCAAGAAGAAATATATCGTAATAGACCCGAGCGTGGAGAAAGTATTATGGATCAGTACAGTTCCATGTTTCTAGCCTCAGATGTGCGAAAATTGACGGTATTATACCCTGAATGGGGGTTCAACCAACTGTATCGTAAATACAATGAAGCTGTCGGGTTTGACACTCGAGGCGCGGTTCCGCAACAAATTCAACGACAACTACAGCAAGTCGTTGAGTATTACGCAAGCTCTAAATATGAATCTGACATTCAAGAGCTTATGGAAAACCCTGAATGGCGAAAGGAAATCGCCGATGCAACAAAAACTCCTATTGAGGTGACAACAGAGCGTTTTCTCGGTCCAGATAAAAAGCCGCTGACGAATCCTGATGGAACACCTGTTTATAGAACTGATCTGGTTAAAATGAAGGAGCACCCATTCTTTAAAGATCGTGTCAAAAGACTACGAGAAATTAGCCGTATCATTCAAGCAAAAGACAACATCGATTACTCCTATGGTGTTATGAAGATGGGAATGGATATTAAAAAAACACAAGTGAGTGTGTTAGGTGCTTTAGGGGATAGAGGTATTTATGACATCAAGGCTGACGGAGGATTTATCAATGGAACTGCAAACCACATATTAGACGACTTGGGCGATATTTATAAACGAAATTTTGAGCGTGGACATAAACAGCGAATCGGTGATAAGGAAATGGATAGTATGCGGTTTGATTTGCAGTACGTTCTGGAAGCAAACAAAAAAGAATTTGGAGAACACTTTACTAATCATTTCCAAAATCGCTCATCAATAAAGGAATCCCTTGATGGTAAATATGATTATTCTGGACTTTGTCGAAAAATCGGTATTCAAAATGAGACAATGGAGTTTAGTAGTGATGTCATAAAAGGGGTAGTATTGGAAGCGCAAAAGCTTAACACGGTCACACTTCGCGAGGTCTATACGCGTACAAAAGCCTTAAGCCCTGGCGCCAGTGACGGTCAAAATTTTCAAGGCCCTAAGTATGGCGGAGAATCTGGATTGTCACAATATCTACAGGCGAGGCAAATGTATGAACATCTTATTGAGCGTTGGGATCTTATGGATCCTGCAAGCAAACTTCACATGCGTGTAATGGCTCATCAATATGCAGAAATAACAGGCGTGACAGAGGCAACCAAAATAATGGTGGATCAAGCAATGCAAGATCCATCATATAAGTTAAGAATCGCCGCAGATGCACTTGATGTATATGAAATGGATCCCGGAAAGCGAAAAGAGCGTATTGAGCAGATGTTAGGATTCCATTTTGGTCATGATTTAAAAGGATATCCTGTAAAAAACCCACCAAAAACCATAGAAGCGCTCACACGCCATCAATTGGAGGAGGTAATAAATTTCAAAGAGGGTATGAAGTATGCTGACCTTGTGATAGGTGGGTACGGATATGAGGGTGCGTCGTGGGTATGTAAACCTAAAATCGATATGTACGATCTTATATACGGCGCAGATGCCTGGACAAGGGGGATCGGTGTTGGCGATTATAAGCGCATTTTAGGTGGTGAGTTTATTGGTGCTGAATCAGCGCACCAGCGCGAGCATATAGCCCATAAGCTTATGCATGGTGAACATGGTCAGCCTGGAGTGCTTCATGTACAGGGAGAATACCTGACCACTAGAAGCTTTCAAGATCTTATTGAGCACAATCACTATGAAACAATAGAAAAATATAAAGCGATGGTCAATGGTGGATATTTTGAAGGAGTTTTCTCACACATCAAAACTAAAGAAGCTGCTACTATAAGCGCAGACAGACCAGATCTAGCCATACAGTATATGAAAATCACCGACCGTATCACTGACGAGCTATTATCTTTTGAAAAAACTGGCGGTGGCCCTATAAACTGGCATCATGGCCCAACCGAAATTCAAGATGGGGTGCTAACAACTGTGTGTAAAAATATGGGGGTGAATAAAGATAAGTTTATTAAATTAAAAAAAGAATTATCTAACTTTGTTACACAAGAACCGCAACTCAAGCGGTTAACTATGTCCGATATGGTTGATACATACATTGATGTTCAAGATCTTGAGTCGAGAGAAAAATTTCTTGACAATCCCTTGGAGGCTCCTGGTTCGCAATATAGTGTAAATAAGAAACACTCCAATGCAGATGTCGTTGAGCGAGTGTCGGGATACATAGGAGAAGAATCAGGTAAGTCTGAGAAATGTGGCATTGCTCGTGTGGCTGGCGATAATGGATCTGCACAAGCAAGCGCAACAATGGTTGTCGATTTACTTGGTGTTCGTTCATTTGAACCTTTCCAGAAAGCTCTCCCTGATTTGAAGAAAAATATTCTATTTACATATGGAGGACAGTTTGCGGCACGAGGCGTGGCGGTAGTTGGTGGATCGTGGATGAATATTACCGCAATGGACAGAGCGGATGATTGGTTGATTTACGGATCGGTGTTTAATCAGTTAAAAAACTCTCCGATTAGGCGAGTTACTGGCAACGTTGGAGATCATGGCGACTTGGCAACCACCATAAATGAGCGCCATGGGATGTGGGAACAACTTCAAAAGGATTTAAAAGAAGCCTTCGGAACCACAGCTCCAGGAATGAATACATACATGGAAAAAGAAATGGGATTAATATGGGAATATGTAGGAATAGACGGAAAACATCATCACACCGATGCGCCTTGGAGGATTTATACATACTATCTTGCCGGACTTGCTGGGCTTGGCATTTCCATTGGGTTAGGAGCTAAAACCGCAAAAGAAGGATATGATGAGGGGGGCGGTGGAAGTAAAGGCAGTGGTGGTGGTGGTGGTGGTGCCCACCATTAATATGCACACGTGCGACTATCTGAGATAATCTTCAATATCTCGTATCTTTTTTCTGGATTTTAATTATCCATGTAGCCAAAAAAGGCGATGAGTTGGGTATTTAAAGACACGTTAATGCCCACCTTTTTTGTCTCCACCCCCACCGAAAATCCTATCCTTCAATCCTTGTGGAGTGAATGACTGTGCATAGTACGCCATTGACAGTATCGTCGCTGCATTTTGCAATCCGCCGCCACTGCCACTGCCACCACCCATAACCGGCTTTGCCTTTAGCGCCTCTTTTATGGCGCCGGCAGTCTGCGGTATGGCAAACAACACACCTAAAGCAATAATGGCAGACAGTTGCGATGCGTTACCGGATATTGGAGCGTACGGAGGAGCCCAGATAGTGCCAGAATTAACATTTGCAAAATGGGTAAATACGTTTGACAGCATAAACATCGCAGCGCCAACAGGGAATACCGCCAGATTCGCTATCAGATTTGAAATCCATGAGGAAAATGCCGTGCTCCCAGGAACCGCTTCAAACAATAGCTGCAACGGTGCCAATAACAGTGAAATGACAATTTGTATATAGGCTCCCAGAAAAAAGAATGCCAATCGCAGGAACAAAAAGATAATGATTATAGAAATAATAAGATGCAAAATCGGAAGCCCAATAAACGCACCAGCGGCAATTCCGGTCGCGACAGGAGGCACTGATGCCGCAGTTCCCAGTAGGGCCAACACCAGCCCAATACCTGAAAGGGTGCCTGAGTTTGCAAGAAAATTATCTGTAGCGCCGAATATTAATCTATAGGGATCCTTCGGGATATTCATGAAGTTTGCCATCATGCCGCCCTGACCATAGAGCAATTCAGGCGTCTTGTACGCCAAACACACAGGGTACGATGGATTATCCAGTAGCCCTGTTGACTTAAACAGCGCAATTAAGAAGTAGATGATGACGTACATAAAATCGATAAGCACACCGACGATAGCGTACGAAAATGTGATAAGTATCAGTGCTATCACCACTCTAGGAATTGCGTTTTGTGCAGTGACAACCGTTTTTGGATCTATTTTTTTGCGAAACATGATCATAAATCCCAGTGCGATCATGACAACGGCCATCAACATATACGAAATATTTCGAAATGCTTTCCAAATAGGCAATAACGGTTGCATTCCTGAAAATCCTATACCCTGCGCTACTGCCTCCCTTGGGAGGAACCCTAATGTTCTTCCTGTATCAGCGAGCCACAGTCCAGTGTCTGCAGGCCTATTTACAAATGTTGCTGCGATGGATTTATCTATATGTCCCAACGCGCTTCCACACATATTCGCAGGCAAATCCTCTAATTTGTATGAACAATCTGCTCCAGTGATAAGACAGGTCAGCGAATACATGACGTACTGTGTCCCTGTGTGCCATGCTGATTGGGCATTCATCGCTGTCCCTTCAAGTGCGCTGCCAAATGAAAAGGGTGTGGACTGTTTCCACGACGATGTCTGCACGGGTGCAGGTGCAGGATTTTGCGCATAGACATTTGCCGAAGGGAGAGTTGCAAAAAAAAGTATAAAAAGTAGAGTTGAGGAAAGTAGACGAATCATGCTCTTCCTATTATTGTGTATATATGTAAGAACGTCAATCATAGTTACTCCTGAAAAATCTTAAATGTGGTAATGGTATCCAAGGTGCCCGTAAATGTTCCAATGATTCGAAGGATCAGATAAGCGCATGATATGACGACAAGCCCAATAATTGCATTCGTAAGGGTGCCACGAGCCTGCTCTAGCTTCTTTTGGTCTCCGCCTGAGAATAAAAATGAAAACCCGCCCGCGATGAACATAAGGAACAGTCCTACCGCGGAGAGAGAGACCACGGTTCTTACGGCGTTACTAAACAATCCCTCGAGAGAACTAAGAGTAGCGACATCTGTGTCTTTGTAGGTGCTAAGTTCTTCAGCAACAACGTATGGAGCAAGGTGCAGTGACGTGGCAATAACCGCGATATTTGCAGAAAATCGCTTGAAATTCATACGTATATTGTAGCACGAGAGGGCGTTAATAATGAATCAGGAATAACGAATTATGGAAAACCGAACAATACACGTTTGCCCTAACCCCATGATTCTTTATTCAAGATTCCAGAATCACTGTTAATATGGCTTTGGGAAATTTACCGCGCCGCCAATGATCGTGACTCCCAAAAAGTTCTGGATGAGGAGCATAACCGCCCATGCGGCTCCAACAATGATAAGTCCGACAATCGCATGAGTAATTTTGTTTCTGGCGGCTTCCATGCCTGCTTTATCACCACCGGAAGTTATCCACTGAATACCACCGAGAATCAGAAAGAAGAAAGCGAGCAGTGCTGCGATAATAAGGAGCGTTCCCACAAGAGCACTAATGAGTTGGCCGATATCTCCAATTTTAATATTTGATGGTTGGCCAATGGTGATTTGTGGATCTGCTGCAAATACTTTCATACGTTCCTCCTATTTATATACATTGATTATATCCTATTTTTCATTGTTGCGCAAAATAACGCGCAATGTCAATGTCTTCTTTGAGAAACTTACCGTCCGACCGTGGGTATTGGGAGGGTATTCAGTTCAAATCCGAAGAATCCAGCAACAAGAGCCGTCAATGCAAATGATGCTCCCACAATGATAATACCTATGATAGAGTTTGTGATTCTATCCCGTGCAGCTTCCAGTTTTGCTTTATCTCCGCCTGCACTGATCCACGTAATGCCGCCCGTAATGAGGAAGAAGAATGCCAAAAGAAATCCTGCGATAAACAGCGCTCCGACAAGACCGCTAATAAGTGACCCGAGCGCACGCCCACCCTGCTGATAATTTGCTCCTGCCCCACCACCGATGGTGTTGGGTAATACCGGATTGCTCAGTGCTGCAAGGATTTTTGAATTCATGGTGTTATTTTAATTTAAAATATTCATTTGCGCCTGAACCCAATAAAGTATCATAGCCAAAAAACTGTCCTGTGACGGCGAGTAAACTCCAAGATCCGATGACAATGACAAGTCCCACAAACGCATGTGTGATGCGATCACGTGCAGAAGCGATTTTTTTGGCATCACCGCCCGCACTAATCCACTCATACCCTGCGAACAATAACATAAATAAAAACCAAATGCTCGCAAAAATCGTAAGCATCCCCACGATGGAACTAACGTATCCAGTTATGGCGTCAAGTGGATTATTAAGACTTTTCCCTGCAAAAGGTCCGAGTTCGCCTGAACTTCCACCTCCGATTGTGCCGAGTGGTTGTGATGCTGCAAGAACTTTTGTCATATTAGTTTGGACCGTATATCGTCGGGCTTAATATTGCATTCGGATTGCCAAAAAATACCTGTCCCATAAGTGCGGCCATCGCAAAAGAGCCAATGATAATAACCAATCCCATCAGCGATTGCCAAATTCTGTCCCACGCTGCCGAAACCGACTTAGCATCACCGCCAGCATTCATGTACTGAAATCCTGCAACGATGAAATTAAAAAATGCAAATATTCCGGCAACGACGAACACCAGTCTCAAGATGTTACTCATAAACAGGATAAGTCCCCCACCTGTGCCTCCGCCGATTATATTTTTATACTGTGCCGGGAGCGGGTTTGTCACGGAACCCACAATGTCATCTGCGTATACTTTCCACATAGTTGTATTATCTCATGGGCGGAAGGATTTGACCCTTCATGCCTGTTAATGTCTCTAGTATTTGAATAATCCAGAACGATCCAATTATGACGAGAAGGCCGATGACAGCTCCTGTAATCGCTTTTTTACCTGACTCCATTTGCTTTGTATCACCTGATCCCGCAGCCTGTATCATACCAAATCCGGCGAATACTAACAAAAGGAAGGCTATGACCCCTGCCAGCATGAAGGCGTTTGGCACGATGACGGACAAGAGCCCTCCAAGACTTGTTATGCGTGTTAATGAAGGGAACTCACTTCCGATTTCTACAGCTGCATAGACTCGCTCCATATATCTAATAGTGTATGGCAGTTTGTGCGGTCCTGTCAATTTGTATAAATTTGTGGGAACCATGGAGTGTGTGGTATAGTTTTCCCACATTCTTATGATTGATCACGCTAATGATACACTCCTGATTCGTCAAATACTCGCTCGAGATCGGAAGGCACTGGCGGTATTTTACAGGCGATACACGCCGAAACTCACCTCGTATATTCGGACAAAAGTAAATAACCCGGCGGATTGCGAAGAAATACTGCAGGATACGTTATTTGCCTTTTTGGAAGCATTGCGGGACTTTCACGGAAACTCCAGTATCACCACATTCCTCTATGCGATTTGCCACAATAAAATCATCGATTTTTACAGACGCAAAAAATTAAAGCAAATGGTATTTTCTCAGATGCCAAATTTAGAAACGCTCATATCGTCACAGAAAAATCCGGAAGAGGAGCTGGACATCGTGCTACTTAAGGAAAAAATACAGACGGTATTTGGTAAACTGTTGCCTCATTACAAATCACTTCTCGTATCAAAATACGTAGAAAATCTGTCAGTATCTGACATCGCAAGTAAATTCGCCTTATCCATGAAAGGCGCAGAGTCACAACTGTTCCGCGCGCGCAAAGCATTTGTGGAGCTTTTTATATCCATATGAAATCAAACGATGCAGTGTTCAAAAAATTTGTGAAACGGTGGGAAGAGGTTACCGATTTGCCCGTTCAGACAGTCGGTCCGTTCACACCGCTCTATAAAATACTGGTTAAGCGGTTAAAGGTCATGCCCCTTGCCGCAATCGTTGTGTGTTCGTTACTGTTAGTCATTGGACTGTATATGCTATTCGGGTCGACGATAACCCTCCTCGTGAGTATCTTGCAGAAAGGATTTTAAGCTGGTTTTCTCATCGCTCCATGCCCGTTGGCGGTATAGAGACGTTCGTATTCCCTCTCTTCGCGCATGGTTTTGTCCTGTGTCTACGACTACTACAGTAGGGCTGTGTGTGGCTCTATTTTATGATCAGATCTCTGCAACAATCACTTGTGTTTTTTGGGTTACGCACCCTCGGGGTCGTGACGAAGCCGTATGAGACGTTCCGTGCGATAGTTGACCACGCCAGATACGAAGAACTCGGAATCCTGGCACTTATCGTGGCCGTGTATTTTTCCGTGGCATCAATCGTGAAAACATCACTGTTTCGACCATATTTGCTTACCAAACAGTGGATCGTGCTTATGGCGGGATTTGTATCCACATTTATTATTGTGATTGGCCTGTTTTGGTGCGTCAGTGCGTTATTTGGTCGATCGGGAAAGCTTAAAGGATTTGTTGTGAGTTGGGGATACACGCTTCTTCCCACTGTCGTTTGGTTTTGGATGACATCATTTCTCTATATACTCCTGCCGCCTCCGCGGTCTACAAACGGAACCGGCATTCTATTTAGTGCATTATATTTACTTATATCCATTACGTTGTTATTTTGGAAAATAACACTCTCATATTTAGCTCTTCGGTTTGGGCTTCGTCTGGATTTGGCCAAAATTTCACTCCTTAGCGCTATCGTGCTCCCGCTCCTTGGTCTCTATAGCGTACTGATGTACCGTATAGGCGTATTTCGTATACCCTTTATATAATTGCCACTATGAATATGCGCACACACACATCAGTATCCGAGCGAAGAAAGTCACTTGAGGACTCACTATCTGTTGCGCTTCCACATATCGGCTCAAGTACGCTTGATACCACTATAGCCAGCACAAAAAACTGCGAAAATATGATCGGTTTCACACAAATCCCCGTGGGCGTAGCGGGTCCACTCACTCTTCGAGGGACAGCGGATGTGTCCGATTCACCACGTTCGTATTATGTGCCGCTCTCCACCACTGAAGGGGCGCTGGTGGCGTCAGTAAACAGGGGGTGTAAGGCGATTACAAAAAGCGGGGGAGCAACCACATCCGCGTTTCGGATAGGAACAAGTAGAGGGCTCGTGTTCCGAGTGTCCGGAGTGCGTGAAGGGGAAACGCTTGCGTCTTATATATATGAACATGAGTCAGATCTGGATCGCGTTGCCAAAACCACGTCTTCTCATATCGCTCTGTCTGATATAACTGTGAAATCTGTGGGAAAACAGGTCTTTGTGCGATTGGTGTTTCATACGCAGGATGCAATGGGTATGAATATGGTTACGATTGCCTCTGATGCCATTGCGTCTCACCTCAACTCCCAGACCGGCGTGCAGTGTCTGAGTGTTGCCGGTAATTACGATATAGATAAAAAACCTGCATGGATCAATTTTGTCCGCGGCCGCGGATTTGAGTCTCGAGCCGAAGTACTCCTGACAGGTGAAGTTATTGCAGACGTTCTCAAAACAACAGCGCCCAAGCTCTATGACGTCTGGTTATCAAAGTGCATGATCGGTAGTGCCATGGCAGGTTCCATGGGATTTAATGCGCAGTATGCAAATATTATCGCCGCAGTATTTCTGGCAACAGGACAGGATATTGCCCATGTGGTTGAAGGAAGTTTGGGTATTACCACCTGCGAAATTGTTGACGGGGGGCTCTACATGAGTGTCTACCTTCCTGACCTACTTGTTGGCACAGTCGGCGGCGGAACCACACTTGCAACGCAAAAAGAGGCACTCGCTATAGTAGGAGTCGCAGGTAGTACAAAACCACTGACTTCACAGGAATTTGCAGAAGTAGTCGGTGGAGCCGTGCTCGCCGGTGAGGTCTCACTGTTGGCCTCACTATCCGAGGGGAGTCTCTCGCGGGCACATGCTCAGTTGGGAAGGGGAGCGAGGTCATGAAACAGACAGGGATCGTATCATATGGAACGTATATACCGACCTATCGGGTGAAGCTGTCTGATATTGCACATGCATGGGATAAAAACGGTGTGGAAATTCAGGGATCACTTGGTATTAAAGAAAAATCAGTGCCGGGAGTGGATGAAGATGCCGTCACCATAGCCCTTGAAGCAGGGTGCCAAAGTCTATATGGATATTCAGGCAATCCCACAGATATCGATGTGCTCTTTGTCGGGAGCGAGAGTCATCCGTATGCAGTGAATCCTACCTCCACTATCGTGGGAGAGTTACTCAGCATAGGTAATTCATACCTGGCAGTTGATATGCAATTTGCCTGTAAAGCCGCAACAGCGGGCATGCAGGCAATCGCAGGTATAGTGGGATCAGGCCATGTGGAGCATGGAATGGTTATTGGCGCAGATACCGCGCAAAGCAAACCGCATGATGCGCTTGAATATACATCAGCGGCAGCAGGAGCAGCATACATTCTCGGATCTACACAGTGCATCGCGTCTCTCATTTCATATTCATCATTTTCGTCGGACACACCGGATTTTTGGAGACGGGACGGATTGCGGTATCCATCCCACTCAGGTCGATTTACCGGTGAACCGGCATACTTTGCCCACGTCATGGGAGCGTCAACCCAACTGTTGCAGAAGACAGATATGAAGCCAAGTGATTTTTCATACTGTGTGTTTCATATGCCGAATGGAAAATTCCCGCGTGATGTGGCCCGTCGTCTTGGGTTTACCAAAGAACAGCTCCTGCCGTCTCTCACCGTTGATGCCATCGGTAATCCCTACTCCGCATCAGCGCTCTTGGGGCTTGCGGCCGTGCTTGATATAGCAAAACCTGGCGAAAAAATATTTATGGCATCGTATGGATCAGGAGCAGGGAGTGATTCGTTTGTATGGGAAGTGACAGAAGAAATAGTCGCATTTAGATCCCGTGCAAATGCGTATAGGACCACGGTGTCCGAGCAAATATCCCAAAAAACATACATTGATTATGTCGGATATCTGAAAAAAACACACAAAATTTAATACCGTAAACCGCTATCCGTTAACCGCAAATCGCGATTAACGATTAACGATTAACGATTAACGATGAGTATATACATAATTGGAGCCGCAACAACGAAATTTGGAGAACTCTGGGGGGTATCCCCCCGGGTCCTTGCCAAACAGGCGGTCGGTGATGCCCTCAGAGATGCGGGTATCGAGCCCTCTGCTGTTGAGGCATTGTTTGTAGGCAACATGCTTTCAGGGATGCTTGGCGGTCAAGAACATTTGGGTGCATTTTTTGCTGAAGAATTAGGACTACCTGTTCCGGCATTTAAAGTAGAGGGAGCCTGTGCTTCCGGAGGTCTTGCCGCACATAACGCGGTTAATGGTGTGCTCTCCGGTCAGTATGAAACAGTTGTGGTTTTGGGTGTCGAAAAGATGACCGATCATAAACCAGAGGACGTTGCAACCGCGCTCATGGGTGCAGGTAGTGAACCTGAACGGCTCTCCGGAGCCACGTTCCCGGGGTTATACGCGATGCTTGCGGGTGCCCACATGCGTGAATTTGGTACGACAAGGGAGCAAATCGCGTCAGTCGCCGTTAAAAATCATGCACATGCTCTTATAAATCCAAACGCGCAATTCCACAGCGCAATAACAGTTGAACAGGTACTTAAAAGCTCCTGTATCGCCGACCCCTTAACACTTCTTGATTGTTCTCCGATTTCAGATGGAGCATCGGCGATTGTCATAACGTCAAACAAAAAATTGCGACAACATTTGGGATCACACGCTGTCGAGATCGTGTCGTCTGTTGTTGCCACGGATACGTTGTCACTTGCCCAGCGGTCGAGCCTGTTAGAGCTCAAGGCCACGCGAACAGCCAGTGCAAAGGCATATGCTCTTGCTGGAATTGGACCGGGTGATATCGATGTCGCTGAAGTTCATGACTGTTTTACCATAGCGGAAATTCTCGCAATGGAAGATTTGGGGTTTTATGAAAAAGGAAGCGCCGCCGGTGCAATTGAGCGCGGAGAAACCACGCTCGGCTCCTCCACCCGGCTCGTCGTAAATACGTCCGGTGGGCTCAAAGGATGCGGGCATCCCGTTGGGGCTACAGGGGTGAAACAGTTAGTCGAGGTCGCCGATCAATTACGTGGAAAAGCGGTCAAGCGCCAGGTGTCAGATGCAACGTACGGTCTGACGCACAATGTAGGAGGCAGTGGTGCCACCGCTGTTGTTCATATACTTAAAAAGGGGGTAGCGGAAAGGGTAAAGTAACACATACACTTAACCCTGTACCCTAAACGCTAAACTATGATGATATCGCCGGTAAAAGTGTGGAGAAATCAGAAATATGTAGCGCGAATGATAGGGAAAATAGGGGAGCTTGTGACGTGGACAATTATCAGAGTGCCGCCCGCAAACTTTGGGTATCAGGCCCCATATGCGGTAGCAATTGTTCGGCTCGAATCAGGCGAATCGTTATGTGTACAGATAGTTGATTGTGATTTGGATGCCTTGGAAGTTGGGAAAAAAGTAATAACCATTGTGAGAAAAACGGCGCAATCAGGCACAGATGATGTAATACCATACGGCATAAAGGTGAAACCTCTCTCACTATGACGACAGTGTCAGTTCCGGGAAAAATACATTTAATGGGCGAACACGCCGTCGTGTACGGATACCCTGCGTTGCTTTGCGCAGTAAACAGACGACTTCGAGTAACTATTGAACATGGCGCACCCGACGAAACCGATATCCATGTGGATTCTTCGGTCGGAGTAAAACACGCACAGCACGCTGTGCGATATCTTTTGGACACACTTGCTATAACTCATCCCACGCCCGCCCGTATAACTATTTCGTCCGATATCCCTTCAGGATTTCACTTAGGATCATCTGCTGCTATGGCAGTTGGTATTGCGGGTGCTATGCTGTACCACTATAAAAAGATCTGGAATCCTATTCGCATAAATGAACTGGCGTATGAAATTGAAAAAAAACAACATAAAAATCCGTCAGGTGGTGATAACACAGCAGTGACCATGGGCGGATTTATTTGGTATAGGAGGGAGCTTGAGTTCCTCAAAAGCATATGGCAATTGCCCTTTAAGCTTCATCCGACTCTCTCTCATTTTTTCCTCATCAATACCGGTAGACCAAAGGAATCCACAGGCGATATGGTGACGCGCGTCGCATCATCTGTATCCACTGATGCTGATGCCCTGCATACACAATTCTCCATTAACGAAGCGCAGGTTCGACGCATCACGGTGGCAATAAAAGAAGGGGATGAACAGACACTCATAGATGCCATGAAAATTGGCGAGAAAACATTGGAACACATGGGAGTGGTGAGTGCCTCAGTACTGCCGTGTATACGGGAAATAGAGCACATTGGCGGTGCGGTCAAGATATTGGGTGGGGGTGGGGTGGAAAACGGGGTCGGATTTATGCTGGGCTATCACCCGGACCGCGCCCGTGTCGCCTCTGTGCTCTCACACTATGCGTATGAGCTTACCCATATTTCACTCGGAGAAGAAGGAGTACGGTTAGATGAAAAATAACTCGACAATCACAGTCAGTGCGCCGGGAAAGTTGCTGCTGTTTGGGGATCACGCCGTCGTGTACGGGCATCCGTGTATTGTAACTGCCGTCGGAAAGCGAATGCACCTTACGCTATCATCGGTACCTGATCATGTATTGACGCTTCGGGCTCCCGATGTCGGTCTCCCTGAATACTCACTCTCGCTGTCAGATCTCGGGAAAGATGATATTCCAAAAGAAGCTGCGTTTATTGTCGCCGCGCTACGACGATATCTCGCGCGACACCCCATAGATGGGGGAGTCGCTGTGTCGACTCAATCTGATTTTCCCTCTACGTTTGGATTCGGATCGTCATCAGCAAGTGTTGTGTGCATGGTGTATGCACTGTCTGAGCTGTATGGACATAATATAAAGTCCAAAGAATTGTTCGATATAGCATATGCGGCAGTATTGGATGTTCAGCAGGTAGGATCCGGATTTGATGTTGCCTGTGCTGTGTGGGGTGGAACTATACTCTACCAGTCAGGCGCAGACGTAGTGGAACAGTTGCCTGTAACATCTTTACCGATACTCGTGGGGTACAGTGGAGTGAAAGCAGATACCGTATCGATCGTTCGTGCTGTTGCGGCAAAACGCACAGCCGAACCTGAAAAAGTTGAGCGGATATTTACGGCGATAACAGATCTTGTTACAGATGCGGCGCATCGATTGGCATCATCTGAGTGGGATAGAATCGGAACTCTCATGAATTTTAATCAGGAATATCTCAGGGATTTAGGGGTTAGTTCAGAGAAGCTTGAATCACTGCTTCATGCCGCCAAAGAAGCAGGTGCTCTCGGCGCAAAATTATCGGGAGCAGGTGGGGGAGACTGTATGCTCGCTGTGGTTGATGCGGCGTGTAAAGACGCGGTGGCTTTGGCGATCAATCAGGCGGGCGGAGAAGTTATTTCAGTTGATTTAGACGCGCCAGGTGTGAGGCGAGAAACAACAGATAATCAATCTGAAATGCTCATTGTCGTGGACGAGGCAGATCAGATTATTGAGTACAGAACCAGGGCAGAGTGCCACGCGAATTCCACACTTATGCATAGGACTGTCGGAGTACTACTTACTACGGATAACGGCGAGCTTGTACTACAAAAAAGGACGATGACAAAAGATATGGACGCGGGCTTATGGGGTATATCGGCAGCCGGTCATGTGATGCAGGGACAAACGGATGAGGAAGCTGCGCACAGGGAACTTCGGGAGGAAATCGGTGTAGATACACACCTGGAATTTGCCGGAAAGATGATCATAAAAAATACAATGGAATCAGAAAGAGCCGTGGTATACACGGGTGTGCATTCAGGTCCATTTAAAGCGCATCCTGACGAAGTTGCAGAGATTCTCTGTATAGACCCGGAGACACTTCGGACGAGAATTGTATCCGGGGGTATGAAGTTTACCCAAGGCGCCTTACAGGCATTGTCTCTGATCGGAGTACTATCATGAAAACCACAGCTATAGCGCCGGCAAATATCGCATTTCTCAAATATTGGGGGAAGCGTGATGCTGCAAGCAGACTGCCTGCGAACTCTTCGTTCTCGATGAATCTCACAAAGGCAACCACCGTGACAACCGTAGAGTTTTCGAATGAATATACCAAGGACCTCGTCTCGTTTGATGGTGAGAGTGTTTCCACACACGAGTCTCAGCGGATCGTTGACCATATTACCGTGTTGCGTACTCTGGCAGGTAGTAAAAAAAGTGCCCGTATCGTGACAAAAAATTCTTTTCCTAAAGGCACGGGAGTAGCGTCATCCGCGTCGGGATTCGCGGCATTAACAGTGGCAGCTTCCGGCGCACTGGGACTGACTTTTTCAGAGCGGGAATTGACGATACTAGCAAGGAGAGGATCAGGGTCAGCATGCAGGAGCATTCCCGACGGATTTGTCGTGTGGGACAAGGGGACATCTGATGACACGTCGTATGCACACAGCATCGCTCCCTCGACATTTTGGGATCTGAGGGACATTCTGTGTATTGTCGATACCTCGATGAAGAAGGTCTCTACATCCGAAGGCCACCAAAAGGTCTCTTCAAGTCCCTTGTGGGAAAAAAGGCAACAGGGGATAGATAGAACACTCAGTTGTATGCTGGATGCATTTCACGCGCGTGATTTTGTGCGGTTTGGTCAGCTCGTGGAAGATGAGTGTCTTTCCATGCACGCCGTCATGCAAACGCAAACCCCACCACTACAATATTGGAATGATGTGACAATTGAGTTGATGAATTCAATTTCCAAGTGGCGGGAAGATGGACTCCCCGTGTACTATACGATTGATGCAGGTCCCAATGTACACGTCTTATGTGAGGCTAAACATGAACAGCAGGTCGTATCTCTGGTTGGTGCAATTGGCGGAGTGTGCAGAGTCATAGTCAATGCGCCTGCAGTGGGTACCAGAACTGTCACATCACATTTGTTTTAATCTATGAAGACGACAAAACCAACAATTCCGGAGCATATCGCAATCATTATGGATGGGAATAGGCGGTGGGCGAGGGAACATAATCTTCCGATTCTTGAGGGACACAGAAAAGTCGTAGATGGTGTCCTTGAATCTCTCATAGAACACGCGGCCGATATGGGTATACAGTTTCTCACATTATGGGCGTGGTCCACAGAAAATTGGAAACGGGATAGTGCGGAGGTAAAGGGCATTATGAATCTGCTTCGGTATGGATTTAAAACATTTGGTGACCGTATGCATAAAAAGGGCATTCGGATCCGCGTCATTGGGGATACAGCATCATTTGACAGTGACATCAGAGAGCTTCTTTCTCACTACAGCGAAAAAACGAAAGATAATACAAGAATAACTGTTGTGTTTGCCCTTAATTATGGAGGACGCGATGAAATTATCAGGGCATGTAACAGGCTTCTTGACAGTCATGCCTCTCAAACACCAAATACAAAGATATCTGAAGAGTACTTTACACAATTTTTGGATACAGCAGGGATACCTGACCCTGAAATGGTGATTCGAACCGGTGGTGAAAAACGGTTGAGCGGATTTTTACTCTGGCAAAGCCAATACAGTGAACTGTTTTTTGTTGACTGGCACATGCCCGACTTTTCACCAGAAAAGCTTGATAATCTGGTTGAACAGTATGAGATGAGACACCGTCGATTTGGTTCGTAAATTGTTAGGAGAAAATAGTATCGATTGCTTCGAATCCGAATATGAATCCTAAGATCTGAACCGCCCAATACGCTCCATAAATGATGATAAATCCCAGTATTGCGTTTGTGATTTGCTGTTTGCCTTTTTCAAGTTTTTTCATATCTCCTGCGCTCGTGAGAAATGTAAAGCCACCCGCCAACAGCATGAGGAGGAGCCCTACTCCTCCGAAGAGAAATACCAATTTCATAGCGCTTGAGAGTAAACCTCCAACGGTTGCTGCTCCACCGCCTATTACTCCATCACCGAGAGGACCTTTAATGGTAGCTGTATCTCCTGGGCCCGTTCCCCACGGTATAGATAGATTTTGTGTTAAGTATTTCATATTATCTTCCGCCTGAAGCACCAGGTGTTCCTCCAAACCCCGGAATTCCTATTAGATTCACCCCGATAAATTGTAATATAAAAATAGAGAAAATAATAAGTAACAGTCCCGTAATTGCAGAGCTGACTAATTCGCGACCAGCATTAAGTTGCTCTGGGTTGCCAGCGCTTGTCATTATTTGAAATCCTCCAAACAGTATCAACAAAAACGCAATTCCGCCAGCCATGCCGATTGCGAGCCCAATAATTTTTCCGAGCAGGTCTCCAGGATGTGTTGAAATGCACCCTAATGCAGTGAAGGTACCAGTATTTGTCTCTCCACCCATACATGCTTCGCACTTGCTCTTTGCATCTGGATCGGTAATTGGATCACATGCATTGTTTTGCATCGTCGTCGTTGATCCCTGAGCGAACACACGAGGAACCATAACTCCTGAAACTACCAGTAATATGAAAAAGCCCGTAATAAAGCCAAATATTCGCATATGGTAAGTGTATCAAATTATGTGTGGGAAATAAAGAATGGTACAATTAAATTGTGTCTATCCTGTGGTAATACCGATTAGACATCCTACCGATACAATATGAAAAATATGGTACCCAACAGCTCACTTCTATTCAAAACAATAGGAATCTTTATCTGTGTTGTTATGAGTTTTGGGTTACTCGTGTCTCACGTATATGCAGCTGAGTGTGACCCATCCTGCTCAAACGCAATTGAATGCCGCGACAAGATTGCAAAGTGCAAAGAAGCCTGGGATCAGATGGAGTCAGCAAAGCGTCCCCATGTAGACGCATTGAAGAAAATGGAGTCGGATATCGCTACATTTCAATCACGGATCAAATCTATTGAAGCCTCCGTGGTGCAAAAAGCAGCAGCCATCAAGGCAGGAGAAGAAGCATTAGGAGAATTGTTGGTGCTGGCAAACCGGAGAATTCGGGAATTTTATATTAATAATACCCGATTCACTCCGTTTGCCACATTTTTATCTTCCACATCCATCGGAGAGATGCTGCGTGTGATGGCGTATCAGAATGCAGTCGTAAACACTGATAAAAAGGCAATTACGCAGACGGCGATATCGGTGAAAGATCTGGAGGATAAGAAAAAAGCGTTGGAAAACGAAAAGAGCTCTCTTGCGTACCTAAAAGAAGAAACGGATAAACGGGCGGCATCGGTCCGCAAATTAGTCGGTGATGCGGATGCTTACCAGAGTAAATTGACCGGCATCATTGCAAATCTGTCTGCACTGCAGCAGTCAATTTTGAGTGCAAAAACTGGCACGTTCCAGACAAGCGTCGGAGATGTGCCGCTTGCTGATGACGCGGCCTCCCGCCCTGATTATAATCCAGGATTTTCACCTGCGTTTGCCGCATTTAGCTTCGGTGCACCGCATTTTAAGGGTATGAGCCAATATGGAGCGTTTGGTCGGGCAAAATCTGGACAGAATTATGAAACTATTCTCAAGGCATATTATGGGTCCGGCATTGAAATCCGTGATCACAACCCTGATGCGCAAATCAACGTGACGGGGTACGGGACCTATTCTCTTGAAGAGTACGCGAAACGCATATATGAAATGCCTGGAAGTTGGGGTGATGAGGGAGGTATGGAAGCACTCAAAGCCCAGGCCATCGCAGCTCGAAGTTATGCACTTGCCCGGGGTGGGACGATCTGTGCGACGGAGAGTTGTCAGGTGTTTAAGCCAGGGGCAAAGGGTGGCAAGTGGGACGAAGCGGTAAACGCAACCCGTGGGAAAGTGGTGTACGCCAATGGATCTCCATTTTCCACGTGGTACGCCTCAACAAGTGGCGGGTATCAGGAATCGTACAGTGCAAACGGATATTCCACACCAGGCTTTTGGGATACCGCGAACGGGAGGTCCGGCTGGACAAGCCAGGCGTATGAAAAAATTGGTGGAAGTCCATGGTTTTACAAAGGATGGTGGAAGGACAGATCTGGGGATAGTTGCGGCAGAAGCCATCCATGGCTTACTAGTGATGAAATGGCAGATATTCTCAATGCCTGGGTTGTATTGTTCCAAGGAAAAGGGGAAAGTTCCCGCGTGACACCGCAAGGGTCGTGTTGGGGTGGCAATCCTTACAGTCGGGATGATTTGCGGGGAATCGGCGGGTTTACAGCCGTATCCGGTGTTGCTGTGACATATTCCGAAGGTGGCACTACGGCAAAAGTGACATTCCAAACAAATAAGGGGAGCACTGAAATAAACGGGAATGACTTTTATAAAGCGTTTAATTTAAGAGCTCCGGGCAAGATATCTTTAAAGTCCGGTCTTTATAATATTGAGAAAAAATAGCACCGTGTAGTACAATACGAGTGTGCCAACCGTATTTGACAGCGCCACCTCAAGCCCGGTAAAACCGAAGACCTCTCCGGCTCCTGTTCGATCTGATAAAATTAACCTGTTCACGTGCTATGCAGAGAATCCTTCAACCGTGCGATTTGAGACCCAGGAGGCGGATGAAGTGGTGCTGTTGTTTTTACGGCAACATTTTATTGTAAATGTTCCCTGGATGCTGGCTGCTGTTGCAATGGCTATGGCGCCACTTTTTATATTTCCAATTCTCATTTCTCTATTTGGTATATCTACCCTGATACCTGCTTCCTATGTGTTGGTAGGGACATTGTTTTGGTACCTGGCAACACTAGGATTTGTGATCGTGAAGTTTATCGGTTGGTATTTCAATATTTATATCGTTACAAACGAACGTATTGTTGATATAGATTTTATAAACCTTCTGGTGAAGCGCTTTTCTCAAGCAGAGCTCTCCCGGATTCAAAACATAACCTATTCAGCAAGTGGCATAATGGCTACATTCTTTAACTATGGAAATGTGACTGTTGAGACAGCTGGTGAAACACCGAATATCGAGTGTACCAGCGTGCCAAGACCGGATAAAGTGGTGGAGCAAATACGAAGTGTTTCGGCAAACAGTGGGAGGCCAGAATGACAGGAGATTTTGCAGGCATATTTTGGCTCGTGATAAAAGCATTCACTCTGTTGGGACTTGCTATTTATATAGTGTTTTCCCTGGTCATTGTCAGGCAGGAACGGTTGATGTCGGCGGTAATTGAAGAAGGCTTCGAACCCGTTATCAAAACCCTCGCACTCATCCATCTGCTGGTAAGTATTGCACTGTTTGTGCTCGCCCTTATACTTCTGTAGCATTTCTTCGTGTTAGTATAGATATATGCGTATAAAACCGTCTCTCGGATTAGTGGTTGGTCCTGTCAATGCTGTGCATTGGAGTCAGGTGTTAACCACCCCTTCCGCGTACGGCATCCTCGAAATTGAAGATGCGGAGGGTCATGCACAAGAACTTGGAGTTTCTCTATTATCACAACTGGCAGAACTTTTAAGTCAGGATCCCCGTAGCCTTCATGATCTAGAAGATATATGTGACCGCGTGACGCAGCCATACATCCGCTCTCTCATTGTGCTTGTACCCATTCGCACTGTTATCTACCTGGTCGTACGGGGAAAAGGAATGGTATATGTGAAGCGGGGCACAGAACTAGCCAGTCTCATGCATACAGACGGAGCTATATCTGGCGAAGTCAAATTGAAAGATACGATTCTACTTGCTTCTGACGGGTTTACAGGAGTCCTCACCCGTGAAGAGCTGTCAGGCTTGTTTGATCATTTACCTCCCGTTGAAATAGCTGAAAAACTGACGCTTATGTTGCACGAAAAAACTGGAGGGGAAGGAAGTGTAGCGCTGGTTTTTGGAGTATCAGAGTTTAGTGAGCCTGAGCCTATACTGTCTGTTGATGCCGATTCGGCATCAATCGAAACCTCCGATTCACACATTGCCGGAACGGTTCCCAAGCCTCAGTCATCGAATGATGACGTGCCAGCGCGCAAAAAAGAAACGATGTTTTCAAAACTGGGTGATATCCGATCGTTTCGATTCTGGTTTGCTCCAAAAGAATGGATGCGATATCTTTTTGCAAATCCGAAACATATGATTGCGATAGGTACAGCAGTGATGATAGGGCTTTTCATTGTCAGTGTCATTTTAGGTGTGATGAAGCAAGCTGGTGTGAAAAAGAATCAACGTGTTGAAGCAATTACCCTAGAGGCACAGCATGCGTTGGAGGAGGGGGTCGCCCTTTTGGAGCTTAATCCGGCTAAGGGACGGGAGAGACTTGAACAAGCACAGAAACTGCTCGCTCCACTCCGTGAGACGGTATCCACACGAACGGTTGAGGGGAGAAAAGTACTTGAAGTCTATCAAACGATTTCCGATAATCTCACTTTAGCACTTAGAATAACAAAAGTTACTCCATCCTTGTACTATGATGTGTCACTGCTCAAAAAAAATGGAGCGATCAGTTCTTTGTCACGTGATGGCAACGCAATAGTGCTATCTGATCTAGCGACGAATACGATTTATAAAATGGATATTGCCTCCAAAAATGCACAGATCATCGGCGGAGGAGCCGATGTAAAAGGGCCACTCCTTGTCACTGCTCATGGAATTAAAACATATGTGCTTTCTGATACTGGTGTGCTGGAGATAACCCCGGGCGCCAAAAAACCGACACTTGTTATAAAAAAAGATGAAGAGTGGGGAACGATCCAATCGATAGTGTCATTTGGTGGGAATATTTATTTACTCGATGTGATAAAAAGTAGGATTTGGAAATATGTCGCGACAGAAAAAGGATTTTCTGAACGGCGGGAATATTTAAACCCAGATACGCTTCCTGACTTGACGCGCACAAGTGGTCTTGCCATAGACGGATCTGTTTTTATGGGAAACGAGGATGGCACCGTGTTGCGATTTACCCAGGGAAAAGAAAACACCTATTTCGTAAAAGGCGTGGATCCTGCATTTGGAAAATCGCCTATTATATATACGAGCGATGACACCACTTACGTCTATGTGCTGGATGCTTCTCACTCACGTATTGTGGTATTGGATAAAGACGGCATGTATGTTTCGCAGTATCAGTATTCAGGACAGCATCCGACTCAATTTTCCGTATACGAGAAGTTGAAAAAAATTGTGTTACTCATAAGCGGTAAACTGTACACCATAGATTTGAAGTAAATCACGTTTCCACAATCACCCCGTGGTAAAATGGACACACTATGGGAATAGTGAATAGGAAAGCTACATTTGACTATACGATCCTTGAACGGTTTGAGGCAGGGGTGTCTCTATTGGGCATGGAGGTGAAATCTGTAAAAGCCGGACATGCATCTCTGGAGGGGGCATTCGTGAGGATTATCGATGGGGAGGCATATCTTTTAAACGCACAAATTTTTGCATACCAGTACGCGAGACCAGACCATTATGATCCAAAACGGACGCGAAAATTACTTCTCCATAAACGGGAATTGCTTCGTATACAAATTAAGCTTGGGGGTGCGAATTTGACCGTCATTCCTGTCTCTTGGTATACTAAGGGTCCTCGAATAAAGCTTGAGATAGCTGTCGCAAAAGGGAAAAAACAGTTTGAAAAACGTGATTCCAAGAAAAAAGAAATTTTGCGACGGGAGCTTGATCGGGAATTTCGGGGGAAAGTTAAGTAGCTTCGCAGTAACAGGTTTACCCTGAGCGAGCGATGCGAATCGAAGGGGATGAATGATTCGACGGATGGCAGCACATTAAAAACAGCAAGCCGACTTTGAACAATAGTCGTAAAACAGGTTCAAAATTTATCTGCTGAGGAATCAACAGACTCCCTTTCAAGCCGCTATATTGCTGCTCTCGAGCAGAAATTGGCAAGTTTGACAGGGGCTTCCGCACAAAGAGCATATCTTTTTGCGTAAAGCAATCTCTCTTTGATTTTTTCCGGTGAGTCGGGAGAGGTTAAAACTTAGCCGGGACATCAGGACGTAACAGACCTATTACGTTCGGCGCACGTTTGGTCAACCCTCTCCGCCAACTACTTTGTCCATTTATAGGTAGGCGGGGAAAATAAAATGGACTACGCTTGTAGACGTTTTTAGTTACTCTATTCGGACCCGAGCTCAATACTCGGCATCTCCACCACGTCGACGCGGCTATAGCCGCGTGAGATGTGAGCCGCGTTTGACGCGGCCACATCTTAACATATGTACGTATGCTAGAAACGTCAGACGTTTCTTCTACACAGCGGTATTACGTTTATATATTACGGTCCGTTAAGGACGGCGGATTATATATTGGTTTTTCCACTAATTTAAAAAAGAGACTGAGTAACATGCAAATGACCATGTCCCCTCAACACGACTACGAACCCTCTTCAAATTACTTCATTACGAATACTTCATTACGAATACTTCATTACGAATACTTCATTACGAATACTTCATACATAGGCGAGATGCAAAAGCTCGAGAAAAATTTCTTAAGAGTGGATATGGGAGAGATCAAATAAAAGCCTTTTTGAAAAATACCCTCTATGACCATCCTTGATTTTATTTTCCCAAAGCAGTGTGTGTCGTGTGGGAAAATCGGGCGGTATATATGCGAGCGCTGCCAAAAACAGATTATTCCGATAGCCCAAAACGAATCCATATGCCCGATGTGCGAAAAGCCGGCTATAGCGGGTATTACACACCTGCGGTGTCACTCTCGATATGCCCTTGATGGGCTCACTTCGTTTTTTTATTACAAAGATGTGGTGAAAAAACTTATCACTTCCATAAAGTATGGATATGTGCGGGACATGGCCGACGAACTTGTATCGTATATCCCTTTTTCCGCCTACCAAATATCCGTGTTAACCGATAACACGTCCACGATGCTCATCCCCATTCCACTACACACCTACCGATACCGTTTTCGCGGGTTTAACCAATCTGAACTCTTAGGAAAACTCGTTGCAACGCGGTTAGGCTTACAGTATAGTGCGGATGTTCTGGGTCGCGATATCGCGACTCGTCCGCAAGTGACTATGAAACGCAAAGTGGATAGGTTAGCCAATGTGCACCAAGTGTTTTCTCTGCGCACTGAGTCTTCACACCTGCGTAAGGCAACAATACTGTTGTTTGATGATGTATGTACAACAGGAGCGACACTCCGGGAAGCGGCAAATGTCCTGAAACGTCATGGAGTGCGCACAGTATGGGGAGTAACCATTGCTAGATAACTATATGAAAAATCGGGTTGTCATAGTCTGTAACGGAGTATTGTACGATGCACTAATTGGAGAAATAACGTCCGATGACTATGTCATAGGAGTGGACCGTGCAGCGTACTGGCTTTTGTCCCGGGGAGTGACGCCACAGTTAGCTATCGGAGATTTTGACTCGGCAAACCCGAGGGAACTCTCGCGCATAAAAAAATCGGTTTCTGATACTAGGGTGTACCATCCTGAAAAAGACTTCACCGACACGGAGCTTGCTGTGCAGGTGGCGATCGAACGACATCCAAGCGAAATTGTGATACTGGGTGGGTGGGGGACACGGATGGATCATACGCTCGCTACACTGTCGCTACTGGAACAGGGACTACTGCACAAAATTCCGATGAGCTGCCGAAACGAAACAAATCACATACAGCTCATTTCGAGAGGTCGCACAATAGTGAAAAAGAGGGGAGGGTTCACGTACATTTCATTGCTCCCAAATTCTGCAACTATTACTGTAACAATTCGAGGTTTGAAATATCCGCTTACACACACAACAATTCGTCGCGGACAAACTGTCTGTGTCAGCAATGAATTTTTGTCGGATAACGCGACGGTGACGATACACGCCGGGAAGGCTCTGTTAATCGCGAGTTGCGATTAGAGGAAATGAAGCACTGCTGCTGCTATCTGAAGGCAGCCAAAGGCAGCGCCGGCTTGTACGGCGATTTTTTTCACGATCCACTCTCTCGGCGTCCCTCCGAAAATAACGGCACTTACTTGTGTGGGAACAATAAATCCTATCCAAAAGAAGAATGCCATCCCGTACGGATTCCAATTCTGTGGTACATATTCGATAAATATGGCAAGTACAATGGTCGTAAGAATGGTTACCAAAAATTGGACCGTATAATACGGACCCATCTCACTCATCATCCGCGCTTGGACTTCCTTGGACAATGTATCGAATCCGTGGATTTTTCCCCACAATTTGCCAAAGAGAGCGCTGTACCACACGGCGCCAAATATAAACTGGAGCACTGTAGCAACAACGATAGCGATAAAATTAAGTGACATACTCAGTATATAGTAGGAGTTTTATTTGTGATTTACAATACAGAATCTGAAGAGTGGGGCACAGTGATATTCGTTGCGGAGAGGGCGAGATTTGAACTCGCGGAATCTTGCGATTCGGCGGTTTAGTAAACCGCTGCACTAGACCACTATGCGACCTCTCCATGAGTGTCCATAAAACATCTCATTATACAATGTTCAGCCTCATTCGGTAATACTGCGCTGCCTGTTTTGTATGGTGATTATCTTATTATAGAGATGATTTCCCCTTCAGTACGATTATTTTGATATAATTACAAAACGTCGCAACAAACGGGAGGAGTCGCATAGCGGTCCATTGCGAGGGTTTGCTAAACCCTTGAGCCTGAATAAGGCTCGCGTGGGTTCAAATCCCACCTCCTCCGCACGTCAATGTATAATGAATAGTATTGTCATCGCGGGAGAGGTCGCATAGTTGGTCTAGTGCGCCTGTCTTGAAAACAGGTAAGGGCGCAAGCTCTTCGAGGGTTCGAATCCCTCCCTCTCCGCAGAATACATACGCACACGTGCAGAAAGTAGATATTCAAACCACATATTTGATGAGATACTCTACTTTGAATATGACCTACTATATTCTCATTTATACATATATGTATGAGCTTACGTTGTAAGCAACTACTTCCCGTCATACAATGGACCCTTGTTGTGGTCATTTTTGTGTACCTGTTCGGATGGTTGCACTCAATGTCTTTAACAATCCCATTAGATCAAGATGAAATTCATACCTTTTATGGAACAGAAAGTTACACTCTTTTACGGAATAAGGATTTTGAATCACCATTTTGGAAATTTGACGTGAATTTTGATCATCCCCCAGTGTCTCGATATATGTATGGGTATTACTTAACTACGATATATGGTGATTTCACACAGACAAGGGACGATCTCATTACTCGCTATGGACGTTGGGTTTTTGGGCAATTTGAAACCGAAGACGATTTTTTACGCACACCGTTCTCAATATATATTTATCAAATGCGGTATGTGAGTGTGATTCTCACGTGGCTAACACTTATCTTAGTGTGTATAAATTTCTTTTTATTAACCAAGAGCATGTTTTCCATCGGAATCGTATTTGTTCTGTTGAATAACGATATATTTATTAAATCGATGCTAAAAGCCTTACCAGATGCTTCTTATATTTTTTTTCAATGTTTGCGTTGCTTGCTTTTATATTATTTCTTGAATATAAATCACTTGGTTTTTTGATTATCTCAGGAATAATAGGAGGACTTTCATTTGCTTCAAAACTGACCGGAATAACCTTTTTTATAGTTATATCAGCGTATTTTATAATTGAATATCTAATTACGAGAAAATATTTTCTCAAAAAAATATTCTATATCACAATAATTTGGGTCATCGGGTTTGATATCTGGCTGATCACCAATCCGACGGTGTATTTGCACCCTATTGATAATACGTTGAAATACTTTTTAAGTAGGCAGGAAGTGATGATTGGCCAGATACTTGATCCGAAAAATTATACTACCGTAATAAATTCAGCATATGAGAGAGCTATTGCTTCATGGGCGGCGATATTTAACAGCTCTGATCCTTCTGTGAGGAATATTACGCTATCTTCTTTTTTAAACACAGTTAGTTTTTTATTGGGATTCTACTTTATAATTCAAAAATTATTCTTGAAAGTTTCGATTGTAGAGCGTTTTATGGCCATATATATTTTTGTTACGTTTTTGTATATATATCCGTTCTTACAGTTGACGTGGTATAGATACTATTTACCATTAATTATTCCAGTGATTATAATTAGTTATTACGGTTTGTTTGGATTGTATGAATCGTATTTCAATAAAGTAGTAACTACGTGCAAACACATTATTAAACACCATATGCAACTTTAGATTTTAGGAAGCCTACCTTTTTATTCGATACTGATTGTCTAATGGCTCAAAACGAACTATACTCTTAAGATCCTTCATCCGTTTTACTACATTGTTATCTGCGATTTCACACTCATATGTTAGAACTAAATAACTAGACTATATGGCAAACCAACAAACTTACTGTGACTTTGTGCAATCACTTCCCCTCTCCGATTTGCACAGGATCTATCACGATACGGCATACGGCTTCCCTATGGTGTCTGATGATGAATTGTTTGAAAGACTCGTGCTGGAAATAAATCAGGCGGGACTCAGTTGGGCTACGATTTTGAAGAAACAGCAGCAATTCAAACGGGCGTTTGATGGGTTTTCCATATTCAAGGTGGCAACCTATGGGGAACGTGAGCGAAAGAGGTTGCTCTCAGACGCGGGAATAATCAGGAACAGACTGAAAATTGACGCTGCTATCTACAACGCAAACGTCATACTCTCCATCCAAAAAGAATTCGGCTCGTTCAAACACTGGCTGGATAGGCATGCAGACTTCACCAAGGAGGAATGGGTGAAACTGTTCAAAAAAACATTTCATTTTACCGGTGGAGAAATTGTAAATGAGTTCCTCATGAGTACCGGATATCTTCCGGGTGCACACTACCCCGGGTGCCCGATATACCACAAACTTTCCCGCTAAGAACCAATCCTTTTACTCACCGCGAGTATTGATATATACTGAAGTAAGATATGGAAGATTCTCAAGAGTTGAAGCTGCCGAAACAACGTGAGGTCTTGTTGTCCTGGACCGCTCCATCACGCTTATTTAAAAAGCGGGATAAAGAGTATTTTACCAACATTGGAGCAATTGTATTTTTACTTATCGTTATTTTAGTGTTTGCCCGGGAGTTTTTGCTCATCGCTGCTGTTGTTTCAATCGTATTTTTGATCTACGTGCTCTCCACTGTCCCCCCTGAAGAGGTGGAAAATCATATCACCACGCTGGGAGTTGAGAGCGTTGGGCGGTTGTACCGATGGGAAGAGCTCAGTGAGTTTTGGTTTGATACACAGTGGGGACAAACCATGTTACAGATAAAGCCAATTGTGGGTACACGTATCATATTGCTTTTAGGCCACGAAAATAAAAATAAAGTGAAGGAAACCGTAGCAAAATATATCCAATTCCGTGAGGAGCCTGAAAAAACATGGGTAGATAATGCAGCTACTTGGCTCTCAGACAAAGTTCCCCTGGAAAAACCTCCTACGCGCTAATTTACGTTCGTGCATATTTCAGGGTATAATACGGCCACGCGTCTCGTTGTATCCATCGGGTTATCTGTGGGTATTGAGATGCGATCGTATTTACATACGAATGCTCCTGTAGTTTAACGGATAGAATAGGGGTTTGCGGAACCTCTGATCGCAGTTCGATTCTGCGCGGGAGCGCACAGTCATAGTACTGCTGACACGGTTGCTGTGTCAGGGCATATAGTAGGAAGCGTGTCGGAGTGGTTAAACGGCCAGGTCTCGAAAACCTTGGGAGTCGAAAGGCTCACGCGAGTTCGAATCTCGCCGCTTCCGCCATGCAATTGTTCGAATCCCTGCCTCGCCGGCAGGCAGGCTGTATCCTCAGCTTGAATGCGGGGCAACGCAACTATGTCAGAATTACTAACCTCCACGAATCCAGCAGATGGGTATAGTGCAATAGGATCTGTACACGTAACATCTTCTATAGAAATTACAAAAAAAATTCGATATGCGCATGATGCGTTTTCTTCATGGAGGCAGTTAGGAGTAAGAGCGAGAATTCCGTTTGTCAAGAAATTACTTGAGGCATATACGTCGCATGCCAATGAGATAGCGCAGATTATCACTCAAGAGATTGGTACCCCAATACAGGAATGTACAGAAGAGATTCAATGGGATTGGGGATACGCGAATTGGTTTGTAGATCATGCTGAGGAAGCGCTCTGTCCCACGGTGACAGGAAAGACTTCCATCTCCCTTCATACCGCGTATTACGAGCCCATCGGTGTTGCGGCTGTTATTACTCCCTGGAACTTGCCATTTGACATGTTTATCTGGGGAGTGATTCCTACTCTTTTGGCAGGTAATACTGTGGTGTATAAAGCCGCGGAAGAATGTATCCTCACAGGACAACTTCTTGAAACGATTGCCCATGAAGCAGGGTTACCCAAGGGGGTGTTATCGTTTATCCACGGAGGGGCAGATGTGGGGAGTGTGCTTGTCGAGGGTGATATTAATCTTATCTGGTTTACCGGAAGCACGGCTGTAGGGCAATCGTTATACAATGTGGCAGCACGTAAAGGGATAAAAGCTGTGCTTGAGTTGGGTGGATCAAATCCTGCGATCGTATTTGATGATGCTGATGTTGATAGTGCTGTTTCATCGATCTCATCAAAACGGTTTATGTTTAGCGGACAGACGTGTGATGCTGATAAGCGATTGCTGGTCCATGCATCAATTTTCGACGATGTAGTGGATAAATTAAAAAAAAGAATTTCTGCAATGATTGTCGGAAATCCAACGGATCCAAAGACTGCAATAGGTCCGCTTGTCTCCAAAAAACAACTCGAATTGCTCTCGGATCAGGTAGAAGATGCAAGAAAATTTGGCGCAACAGTGTTCCAATTACCACTTGATAAGAAGCTCGTGGGTGCGTATTTTTCTCCCGCGCTTCTCACGGGTGTAACTCCTGCAATGCGCGTCTGGAAAGAGGAAGTATTTGGTCCCGTGTTGCCAGTTGTGCCATTTGCGACAGAAGAAGAGGCTGTCCGTTTGGCAAATGAAACAGAATTTGGTCTTGGTGCACAGGTATTTACCCGCGATATACAGAAAGCAGAGAGAGTTGCCCAGCAAATCCAGGCGGGTACCATAGATATAAACGGTGTGGGGCATTTCCATCCATTTAATCCATTTGGTGGATATAAAAAGTCCGGAATTGGCAGGGAGCATGGCATTGAGGGATTTAGAGAGTTATCGCAGATAAAAGTGATATCATCTCCAATACTTGCAAAAACCTGAATATGAATCAATTAAGCCTTGGTTTTTTATCGTTGTTTGCAGCCGCATTTTTATACGGCTCTCAAAATATTGCCACGAGAATCGCGGGCGCTGAGGTGGCCCCTTTTCTCTCTACATCTATACGCGCGCTTGTCGTCGTACTTTTAGTTATTTGGTTCGTCCCGTGGAAGCGCGTAATACGTGGCGACATACAATGGTTTCTCGCCAGGTCGAGCGCGAATATCCTCTCAACGACAGGACTGTTTTTTGCCATAGCAAAAATCCCAGTTGGAACTGCCCTGTTTTCGTTTTACGCCGGGATGATACTTGCGACAACAATGGTGGGATACGTCTGGTACAAAGAGCGAATGACTCGAGTGAAAATAGTGTCGCTCGTGTTAACCGCATTGGGCCTCTTAAGTATGTACTTTACGAATCAAGGCTTTTCTTTCGACGTAAACATTTTTATCTCGGCGTTTGGCGGCATGTGTGCTGGACTGTGGAGTATATTTTCCCGTCCCATATCCAAATCATATCCGCTCACACAATTGGTCGTACTGGATAACGGGCTTGCAGCTATCCTCGCGATTGGAGTATCTCTGGCATTGCGGGAATCGTGGAATGGGATATCCTTCGGAGTGCCACTGGTGTCACTCTCCTATTTGGGGCTGACGCAGGCATTTACCGGCCAACTTGTCGCTTACGGATTCAGATATGTAGATGGACAAATAGGGAGCATCATATTGTTGAATGATACCATTATAGGCATCGTGCTGATGATGATTTTTTTCAAAGAAATTCCGACTATGCCGGTATTAGTGGGGGGTATCTGTATATTTTTAGCATCGATACTGCCGGCTGTTGCGGAGCATAAGAAAGGAAACAAATAATGATTATTACTATTTGTGGAAGCATGCAGTTTCATAAGGAAATGAGTAAAGCAAAGCTCGATTTGGAAGCGATGAGGCATACAGTATATGTTCCAAAGAGCATAGAGCTCATGGATACCATAGGCTATGTGCATCCGACTATAGATGAGGCGAAAGTGGAGGCAAAAATTGAGCATGATTTCATACGGGAACATTTCAAAAAAATCGAAAAATCCGATGCGATACTTGTTCTCAACTATGACAAGAAAGGGATTGCTAACTACATTGGCGGAAACACATTTTTAGAAATAGGGTTGGCATACTGGCTCGGCAAGAAAATGTTTTTACTCAATCCAATTCCTGATATGGATTACATAACAGAGCTTCATGCGATGCAACCTACGGTTCTTCATGGTGACCTCGCAATGATGGCGTAAAATTCCGTTTCACACATAATCAGGGTATAATGCATGCACCAGCTCTCGTAGTTCAATGGATAGAATGAGGCCCTCCGAAGGCTTTGATGACAGTTCGACTCTGTCCGAGAGCACATTGATATGTCTTAACGAATCACTTCACAGTGAAGAGTTTAGAATTATCAATGTCCCAAAGGAGCGATAGCTCCGGTGGGACAACAAAAGAAAAGAGCTTTGGGATACATCCCAAAGGAGCGATAGCTCCGGTGGGACAACAAAAGAACGAAAACATAGAACTGCAAAATAATACGAGATTTTGAACAGTAAAACACATATGGATACAAAAAATGTAACGAGTATAAAAAATCTGATTTTCGAAGCGGCTGTAGTGAAACGCATGAAACGCACAGGGTGGATGATCATGGGTGATAACGAAGAGGGAGTTGGTGAGCATACATTTATGACCTGTGTCATCGCATATTTTTTGGCGAAGGAACTGAAAACAAATTCTCCAGAGCTAAGCCTAAACATGGAAACCGTGCTTATCATGAGTATTTTCCACGATTTTCATGAAGCCAGAACCGGGGATATGGATAAAATCGCAAAATTCTATATGCAACGGGATCAGGATCGCGCGAACAGTGATATTTTTAAGGGAATCGATGACGGATTATTGGATACACTGACCACCTACGAAAAAAAGGAAACGTTGGAAGCGCGTATCACGTACGAAGCAAATGTCGTCGCGTTTCTGGTGGAACTCAAGCTTCTGATGGAAAAGGGAAACACGCACGCTGCTGATTGGTTCCGGGGGAATGCGACCCGACTGCGTATGCCGGAGGCCATAGCGCTCGCCCGGGAGATTGAATCAACTGATTCCCATGACTGGTGGAAATCTATACGAGAAACACTTCATGAAGAATTTGCGCAGTAGTATACAAGACGTCGTACAATCTGGTGCTATCCGTGGGGGATCGCTTGAGACTATACTCCCAGAGTTCTACACACTCAGAGATTGCATTGAGATAAATCCGTGGCATGACCACCAGAGCGTGTTTGACCACACGACCGCGTGTTTGGCTGCATTCGAAGAATTTTTGGACGAACTGGATTTTGCCACAAAGAAGCATGATGTGGCGCTGGCCGCGTATTTGAAAACACATGTGTATGGTATCAGTCATGCTGACTTGATCAGACTCGGAATTCTGTTTCATGATATCGCCAAGCCAGTGACATTCACCACGGATGCAGCAACAGGTATGACAAACTGTCCCGACCATGAGGTGCATAGTGCCCTTTCGACGATAGGTATGGCGCATGTGTTTGATCTGCCGAAGGGAACTGTCCGAACCATCGCACAATTGGCACTGCTTCATATGACGGCAAATACGGTGGTGAATACTGCGATGAGTGAAGCACCTGATGAAATATTCGATGCGTTTCACGGTGTTGTTGCTGATTTATATATCCCTCTGCTGCTGCTTGCAAAGTGTGATGCGAAAGGCAGTGATTTCCCTTTGCTGGATAAACCGCAATTTGAGAAGCGGGATGCGTGTATCGATGGGGCTATACACCGATTTTCACTTGCCCTTAAGTGAATTTTTATACGCAGTTGCCTGTTCGCTCGTGGCGAGGAATGTGCCAACAAGTACAAAGATACTTCCGATAATAAAACCAAGCGTGAGTTTCTCCCCGATAAATATACCGTTATACACAAACGCAAAAACCGGTTGCAAATAGTTTGTCAGAGATGCTGTGGTCGCGGAAGAATGCTTGATTGCCCACTGGTGAATAAGAAACGTGACAGCAGTTACCAGTGCACCGTAATAGAGTAATAGCCACGGATGAAATCCGGAAAGAGCAACTGAAAGAAAGGGACGGTGCTCTGTGCTGATGGTGATCAGGAGAAAAATTATAAATGCCCCTGACATAGAGAACGTTGTAACTGCAAGGGGTTCATATCCCTTTTTTGAAATAGCTTTTCTAGAGCTGACGATATAAAGAGTCCAACAAAATGCCGCACATAACACAAGAAGATTTCCCAATGGGTTTCCGCTTATAGACGCTTTGCCTTCAATAACAGGAAGCAGCATGATGCCTGCGACGCCGAAGAGCCCCAAAAGAATGCCATATAGCCGTCTTGGTGTATAGAGCTCCTGAATGGTCTTACTGGCGAGAAACAGCGTCAAAAGCGGAGTGATCGTGTAGATAATTCCAGCGGCATTTGCCGTAGTGAGTGAAACACCGAGTATAAAAAATAAAAAGTTACCCGTGGCGCCAAGGATTGCAGGCCATGTATCTGAGATGGTTTGGACAAACGGCTTATGGGGTTTGAACAGGTACAGCGGAATAAGAATAGAAATTCCTATACCAATTCGAATTGCCATAAGTGGAATTGGATCTATAGAGGGGAGAAGAATTTTAGCTACCGTTCCAGAAGATGCCCAGAGAATGGAAGAGATGATGAGGGACAGCAGTGCGATTTTTTTTGGAGACATTGTCTGATTATAGCATCCAAAAAGGCCTTCGGGGTGATATAATGATCTTTCTGGCAGCCTCATGGGCGACCAGAGAATGCACGTAGGGAGGAGTCGCCTAGTGGCTATGGCACGCGCTTGGAAAGCGCGCGGGAGCAATCCCTCGCAGGTTCGAGTCCTGTCTCCTCCGCCTTCGCTCGCCGAAGCGAGCTACGGCAGACGCAGTCCGCAAAGTAGATCGCGAAGGAGAGATTCCTATGTACTACGTTTATATTCTGTCTTGTGCTGATGGAAAACCATACACCGGTTGCACTGAGGATTTAAAAGATAGAATCGACCGTCATCAAAAAGGAAATGTTCCTGCAACAAAAGGTCGACTTCCAGTTACATTAATCTCTTACTTCGCGTTTCAAAATAAATATACCGCTTTTAACTTCGAGAAATACTTAAAGTCCGGCTCAGGAAGAGCATTTCTTAAGAAACATAACGTCGTTGATATATAATTCGTTTATGAAGCAAAAAGAGCCAAAAGTTGCAGTAGCAATAATTGTTGAAAAAGAAAATAAAATTCTTCTAGGGTTATTATCAAAAAAGTGGTCGATCAATGGAGAACAAGTCTATGGAATCCTCGGACGAGATATCAAATTCGGAGAAAAGATAGGTGATACTGCTAAACGGGTGATTCTTGAAGAATTAGGATGTAATACCACTTCGTGCAAAATTTTCTCAGTAAATGCAAATTACTTATTTGAAAATCATTACATAGAAATAGGCGTGATTGCGACTATTAGCGGCGAATTAAAAAACTTATCTCCTGAAGATTGGGAACGGTGGGAGTGGTTTGATTCAGCAAACATTCCAGTAAGTATTTTTCCTTCTGCAACAAACGTCATTGAAAGTTATAATCAAAAAGCGGTGTGTATATCAGAATAGTGGGGTTCATAATATGTTCCAATCTCGCCCCATGCTCTCCGCTAAAACAAAACGGTCGCAAAAACGATCGTTTTTTTAATGAATGATAGGACGAGAGGCTTATGGTGAGCGGTTCGACTGTCTCACTATTGAACTTGCCGAAATAAGTCATGTCTCCTTGATAGATCCAGAAGTCGATTTAGTCTGTGAACTTAAAAGTCAAAAGCATTTGGTCAGATAATGGTGTTTCAGTAAGAAGTAATACGTATCTAAAATTATTATTATCTATCCATATATAGCGATAGGTGTGAGGAGTATCACCATCAATATATCCTTCGGTAGAAGTTGTTTTATGAAATTTCCCATATGTTGTATATGAAATTGCATCTTTATCTAGAAATTTCACTTGTTGGAGGGATTTAATGATAACATTTTCAGATGCTTTATCTGTAACTAAGGCATAATAGCTCTTTGCTTCGTTATATAGAGATTTATTACTAATAGAGCTGACAGAGACCTGTAGGAGTTGTAGATTATTTTGCAGTAGTCGTAAATCCAAAACTTTAGATAAGTATTCCTCAGTAAATGGGGGTTGTCCACCTCCAATTTCATCCAAAATTATATTTGGAGGGTATTTTAACAAATATAAATAATCCGTATTTGTATAGGTTTTCCAGTGTGTTGTTGAATCAGATATGGTTGTTGGTGTCGGTTGAGATTGGGAATATTGTTGTAATGGTTGCCAATACTGATAACCAAAGTATATAGCTACAACTATAAGCACGAAAATAAAAAAAGTTAGCGGAATGGAGACATTTTCTTTTAGAAGTGCCGCCTGTAGTTTTGAAATACGCCGAAGAGGTGCTTTCGGTTTCATGATGTAAGTATGGAATAATATACTTAGGAGTTCAATAGGCTTATGTTATGATTCGATTGCTCTGAAAACAATGCAGTTTTGAAATAGGTTAAAATTTGGTAAATAGTTACCCTCTTGAAGCTGTAGCGAAAGCGATCGTTTTGTTTTAATGATAGATGACAGGACGAGAAGTTTATGGTGAGCAGTTCGACAGGCTCACTGTCGAACTTGTCGAAGGGAGTCCTGTCTCCTCCGCCATCACGTACAAGATAAAAATGGTTTATTTTGGTAATCTATAACGTCAGAAAAGCATGTTCTAGATGAAAAGTGAGTTCAGCTTGAGAGAGGGAGGGATTCGAACTTAACCTAATCTGAAAACTTTAATGTCGACAGGATATGTGGCCAGAGGTTCTGATAGAGGGCTACTTCATCTTCTGGAGCCTGAATATGAAGGAATATTTCATATACCCCATGTCGTGTTTTAAATGAAAGAGACTGATAAGACGGATATTTATAAGGATTTATAATGCCTACTTTCTGTACTCCCTGGCGGCCACGAAGTGAAATAAATTTAACAGTATCATATCCTCCCATAGTTTCGAATGTTCCCTCGTCAAATTTTTGATTATATCTCTTTAACCACTCAATAAAACTTGCTTGATCCGATTGTGGTTCAGGTCCTTTTATGGTTAAAGTTATACCGTGAATAACGGTTCCCGATTCGTGCTTTTCCTTAAACCACGAAACGTCCGAGTCAAAACGGATTGGATTGTCTACCCAGTATTGTTTGGGTTCAGCCATGAAACTCGGGTACTCAAACGAAAAATCCCTGTTAGATTTATCCGTATACACGTGCCATCCAGTGATTTTCGGTGGTTTAGCGACGAAAGGTGTTTCTGTTGGGGAAGGTGTTGGCTCATATTGGCTTTGGTTAACAGCAGTTTTTTGAGAGGTGGTGAGATAGACGAGTGATGCAAAAATAATAACAAAAACAAAGGCTAGCGGATAAGCAAAAAAATGGTTGAAACTGAAATTGTTTTTGAAAGTATCGGATTTAGTTTTTGACGGTTTTTTAATCGAGGCTTTTGGTCTCATAACTTGAGTATGAAAGAAAAAATATTAAATTGCAATAAATTTACTATCAATATGATGAATTGTGATAAATTGGAAGTAGGTTAAACACTGTAAATCGTTCTACTCAGAACTATTTTTGTATGATCAAAATATGAAATTCTTTAAATATATTCTTCTATTTTTATTAGTATTTATGATTTTAACAACAAAACTTAGATGGCACGAACTACGTCCTCCATCCAAATGGTTGCCTATGGGAGCAGATTGTACAATTTATGGATTTTGGAATCTACCTTTGAACATTAAGTTTATAAAAAATAGTATTTGTGGAATATGATATTGATCCAATCTCGTCCAATACTCTCCGCTTCGATAATTTAGCCTTTTTAATCATACGGGAGAATTGGGTTTTGGAAAAAATAATTCATAGTATATTTGATATAATATATTTATGAATACCGATATACTTTCTACATCTTTTGCTTTCTTAGTTTTTGGTTTACTCGCTCAATTTACCAACGAGCATTATTTAAAAAATGCAGTGGTATCTTTAAATAAATATCGATTATTTAAACTTGACCAAATAGTTATAATTCGACTAATTAAAATATTCGCTAAGGGATTTATACTTATTGGTGTATTAGGAATACTCTCTTATATATTTAAGAGGAATTCGTATTAATAATTGTTCCAATCTCGTCCCACGCTCTCCGCCGTTTTAATCAGGGCCGACACCTAAGCGTCTCGCCTCGTTAAAATATTCGACGTCTGACTTCAAAAGGTGAAGGGATTAGAATCTAACAAGAGCGAGTGCTATAATTACGCTATGCCAAAGTCTAAAACTAAAGAGGGTATTTCCGAAGACACGAAAGCAATCGTTGTTGCATTGCTGCTTATTTTTGTATATCCAATAGGCTTGATGCTGGCTTGGTTTTGGGTCAAATGGAACCTATGGGTTAAGATTTTGTTGACTATACCATTTGTATTTTTTGCTATAGTGTTGTCAACGATTATCTCAACAGCTATTTCCAAGGCAAATCCTGGTAGACAACTTGATAAAGTTGAATGTCGAATGACTTGCCAAAGAATTAGCGAACAAGACAATCAACAAAGGTGCTTTGATGCTTGTGAGGCAGGAAAGGTATTTATTAAATAATATATATAATATATACCTCTTTATATAAATGTCTTAATGTTGTGCGACGGAATTACTTGCAAACATTGTTCCAATCTCGTTCCATACTCTCCGCTCAGGAAAATTTAGCCTTAAATTTTGGGTAACCAAGGTGGGACGTTCGAATCTTCTGGTAATACACTATCTGCTGTGTAATACTAATCTCATATGGAAAATAAAAATACAGAAAATCAAACGCCTAATACTATCCCGACTTCAATTAACCCACCTATGCCGACGCCGGCACAAAAGAATAATAATTCCGTAATAATAGTTTTATGTTTGCTAATCGCGATATTAGTTGGAGTTTCAGCATATTTGTATGGCGTTAACCAAGGAAAATTACAATCATCTCAGTCTCAGAATAATGTGACGGTAAATACACCTACGGAAATTCCGAATAATTTAACTTCAACACAACCAATTTTGCCAACTACTACACCAGACTCAATGACAAACTGGAAAACATACACTTATCAGAAATATGATTACTCGTTCAAATATCCATCTAATTACACTGTTGAGGAAAGAGCACCTGGTTTTTTAGTCATTACATCCCCAGAAGAACACGTGGCACAAGGTGGTATTAGCATTGAATCGAGACTCACGGGACCTTACGCCAATTACACGAATTCTAAAAGAATGATCACAACCACAAACACCATATCTGAAACAAAAACTATTAATAATTGGGAAATCTTTCAAGGAATTGGTAATGATGGAATGTTGAAGGGAGTAGAATTTCGATTTGGTATCGCACCATATAAAACCGGTGCCATTGAAGTAGAAACATTGGCAAACACTCAATACATAAATATTTTTGATCAAATCCTCGCTACTTTTAAATTTACGCAATAAAATTGATAAATAGATTCTAAGAAAATATTAAAATTGTTCCAATCTCGTCCCATGCTCTCCGCCAAGACGTAAAAAATAAACATCGGGTTATTCTGGTAATCCGGAGCACTAAAAAACTACGTTCTAACTAAAACTACAGTTGAGGCTGACAGGGGACGTGAATAGAACTTAACCCACCTCGAAGAATAATATACTCCTGTATACCTTTGGATTGCTGATATAATACTTACACACGTATGGAAATGGTTGTTATTTTCATTTTGATTTTGGTAAACGGATTATTCGCTATGGCGGAAATTGCAATTGTTTCTGCTCGTAAATCCAGGTTGCAGCACATGGCGGATCAGGGTGACGCGAAGGCAAAGAAGGCACTTGAGCTTGCTAATAACCCCAACAGACTGCTTTCCACTGTGCAGATAGGAATTACATTTGTCGGAATTTTTGCTGGTGCTTTTGGAGCAGAGACATTGGCGAAACCAATTTCTCTGCTGATTAGCCCAGTTCCAATAATTGGGAATTACGGTGATCAGATTGCGTTTTTAATGATTGTCTCGATTATCACCTATCTTTCTCTTGTGGTCGGGGAATTAGTTCCAAAGCGCATTGCCCTTACCAACCCAGAAAAAATTGCTTCACTAGTGTCGTTTCCGATTCAAGCGATCTCTTCCATTAGCAAGCCCCTCATTGATGTTTTAAGTGTGTCTACCGAATGGGTGCTACGAGTATTCGGTGTAAAAACGCCACCAGAGCTCCCAATTTCAGAAGAAGAGGTGAAGTTTTTGATTCGCGAAGGTGCCAGAGTTGGCATATTTAATCTTGCAGAGCGAGATATAGTAGAGCGTACATTTCGACTTGCTGATCAAAAAGTAAATATGCTTATGACATCGCGCAATGAAATTGTTTGGCTCAATCTTGATAGTAATGAAAGTGATCTTAGGAAAAAAATTGCCCACAGTGCTTATTCGTATCTTCCTGTCTGTCACGGAAAGCTTGACAAGGTTATGGGTGTGATTCGTACGAAAGAGCTCCTGACTCATTTTTTGGAAACGGACACTCTGGATGTTACGAAGCTAATGCATAAAGCAATTTTTTTGCCGGAGAGCACAAATGCACTTAACGTATTGGAGTTATTCAAAAAGTCGGGAGTTCACGTCGCTATGATTGTTGATGAATATGGCAACATAATAGGACTCATTTCCATCACGGACATTCTAGAGGCATTGGTTGGTGACATCCCGACAATTGATGAGGTGGAGGATCGGACTATCGTTGAACGGAAAGATGGCAGCTGGCTGGTTGATGGGCTTACGCCTGTTGATGAGCTGAAGGATTATTTTAAATTACGAAAAATTCCTGATGAAAAAAATGGCCAATTTCAAACAATAGGCGGATTTGTCATGTATAAACTTGGGAGAATCCCTGTCGCAGGTGATACATTTGATCTTGACACGCTTCGCGTTGAAGTGATTGATATGGATGGAAATAGGGTAGATAAATTATTGGTTCGGAAAACAAAGGAGAAGGTGGTGTGATGAAACGGTCGAATAAAGAAATTAATCTCATTATAAAGAGATCATTGAAGGCATTTTTTAAAAATTAGTTTATTCGGGAGGAAATACTATAGCTTTGAAATAGGTTATAACAGTGTAAACAGTTCCCCGCAAAAGACGTATAAAAAAACGGGTTATTCCAGAAACCTGGAGCATTAGAAAAGCATATTTGGACTGAAAATTGAATTTAGCCTGTCAGGGGACCGGATTGGAGCCTAGATGTTAACTGGATTAATTATTTTTCTACACAACTGATGTAATCCGAAGCATTAAAGCCTCTCAAGAGAAAACAATATATTTGATCATTCTCATATCCTTGCACACTTTGTCCAACCCCATCAGCGGCGCTATTTATATCCTGCTTTAAATTTTTTTCAAGCGTGTTAAGCAAAATGGTGAATTGTGATTTGTCTGTAAGAAGACTGGACACGTCTAACTTCCAAGATTGCTGGTTCACGAAACCCTTTAGTGAATAAAATTGACTTTCTTTCGTTGGAGTAATATTGCTCCCAAAAGCTTGGTTCACTGCTATAAATATTTTATTAATAGTATTAGGAATTTCTGATTTTTCATTGGTAAATTTAAACGTGGACAAGATTTGATCAAAAATATTTTTTAAATTTTGATTATTGTTATCGTATGGCTCAAGATTTAACCAGGCGAAAGAGTTATTAGTTGGATTTTTGATAAAAACAGTTTTAATTCCAAATGCGGATGGCCAATTACCATCGGGTTGATAAATTTGGTATCCGTTTATAGTTGATGTCATGAACTTTGGAGTAATGTTTGTATTAGTGGCGTTGAACATAGTGCTTAAAGTTCCGTAATTCTTATCGAGAACCCCAGATTTAATGATTTGCTCCAAACTATTATTGCCTGGGTTATCTACGAGTTTGATCCACAGAGCATGAATTTCATCAGGATTATAAAAACTACTATCTGCAGTTTTCGCCAAATCCACTACTTGTGTATATTTATCTTTGTTTTTAACTTCTTTTGAAGGAATCCAATCGATTGGATATTGAACCTCAAATATATTTAATGGATCCGAGTACGTTTTCCAATTTGCAGTTGGATCAGTGGCGTTGGTTGGGGTGATAAGAGGAGTTGGTGTTGGTTGGGCTTGGATAATTTGTTGTTTCAGTTGCCAGTTTTGATATGCAAAGACCCCCGCTATACCAAGCGCGAGAATAGCGATTATTATGAATAACGAATTATTTTTTGGTGGGACGGGAGTTGGAGAAACAGGTATAACGGGTTGAGTCGGAAGTGATTGAGGGGGAATAGTAGGTTCCATAAGTCCATGATAGCACGATCAAATTTATTAAACCACAAGATTTAGGCAATAATTTAATTGATCTGGAGACAGAACGGTGGTTTTGAAATAGGTTATAACACTGTAAATAGTTCTCCGCCAATACTGTTGTTTATTATGATTCTTCACTCGTGAGATAATGGATGCATGACAGAAGGAATAAGGAAAATCCTAGGGTTACTTCGTGCCAACACTTGTATAGCGCTGACCAGTCTCTTATTTTGTGTATTTGTATGGATTCGATTTTCAGGAATACGTATATGGGGTGACCTTCAGTGGGATCAGGTGCATACCGCATGGATGTCTGCACGAATACTTCATGATCATGAATACCCGCTTCAATCCATGATGGTGAAAGGGAACAGCGGTATCCATATCGGGCCGCTCTATTATTATCTCGTTGCTATTTTTTACTGGATGACCAATTACGATCCTGTAGCTTCTCCTCTGTTGGCCGCATCCACTGGAGTTCTGGGATTTCTTATATTATTTTGGTGTGTCAGAAAAATACATGGAGATCTAACGGCATTTCTCTCCGTATTCATACTCACATTTTCTGGCGCTTCAATATTAGCGGACCGGGTTCAGTGGTCTCCAAATCTGATTCCACCGATTTCACTTTTATTATTCTACAATCTGTATCGAGTCTTACAGGGAAAATCGAAAAACCTATTATGGATTGGGGTATTAATAGGAGTATCATTTCATGTCCATTTTATTGTGATCCTATTTATTGTGATCCTATTTATTGTGATGGTGTTGGCTGCAGTGCCTTTTTTCCCGAGAAATAAACAAACAATGCTGAATGCTATTCTGGCGATTATCATAGTCATCGCGTTTCTATTGCCCAATGGTATCTATGAATTTACTCACCCAAAAAATGATGCGTTCGGAAGCGTATCATCGTATGCCTCATCTAACTATCATGGGTTTCACGCGAGGAGATTTTTGCAATTAACCCGAGATGCGTTTATTGATGTTGAGAAAATCCTGCCCTTTCGATTTATAGGAAGAGCAATTTATCTTCTCCCGTTTCTCTATATGTCTTTTGTTTGGTATAGCTTTCGTAGAAGGGTTAGTCTTACTCTATCGTTTCTTGTTGGAATTTGGCTTCTAGTCCCGTGGGTCGCTTTCTCTGTATATAGCGGGGAAATTTCTGATTACTATTTTTCCTCGTTTCGATACATTGCCATTATGATGTGTGCATATGTTCTCTCCAGTATGATTTCGAAATCATTTCTTTCCCGCGTAGTCGCAATAGTATTTCTTTTATACTATGTCTCACACTCCTGGAATATCGTTGTAAAATCTGAAAATGGAAATATGAGTAGTACCTCTGAACAGGTGAAACAAACTGTTTCAGAAGGAAAAATGATCCCATACGTAGAAGGCTCACTCAAGTCATATGCATATTTTATGTATACCGAGCTTACACCAATAAAAAAATAAACACGTACTCTGTTTAATTATTCCGAATGGTACATCACTCCTATATCCATAAAATACACAGAATCGACTGCAAGAAAGATAACGGATTTATATAAAGATACAAAGGAAACGATCAGACGCTTTTCAGAGCACTCTATCCCATGGCATGTGGTATAGATAGTATCTATCAGAAAAGTACGCTAATCGTTCACTGATGCTGGATTGGTTATCGTAAATATAATAATTTTAAGGTGACAGATCAAAATTATATGATGCATTGCAGCGACATATGCACACGTGTATCCGACTGTTGAATTATTTCCGAGTAGCGCCGATACAAACCAATTGACGCGCAAAATATCATCTTACTAGCTGTATACAAAAACTGGATTTTTCCGAAATAAGCTCTCATCCATAAGTAACGCGTAATTACATCATCGTAGGCAAATCGCACTAAACGGTGCCGTGTTAACAGTTGATTGGTCTCCGATTAAATTATACATTAAATCAATATTCACCAAATAATCCCTCGGTTCAAAGAATCGGATGCATACGGTGATTGCGAAACGAATACAGGTGTGTAGACAAATCACGTATACTGGAGATATATGAAATTTCCGATTTCCAAAATTACGACGGCCGATGGGTACGAGTTATATGGCGTATTATCTGAACCTCAAAAACCAAGTGATACCATCATTATTCATATGCGCGGATCGGCGGGGGATTTTTATCAAAGTTCGTTTTATCCTGCGCTATTTTCCATGGCAGATAGTCTGGGAATCGCATTTCTCTCAACAAATTCCCGTGGAACAGGGGTGTACAATACTGAGTCTGGCTCTCCATTTACGGGGGCAGCAGTTGAACTGTTTGAGGACTGTGTGCATGATATGGACGCATGGATAGAATTTGCACTTACCAACGGATATTCCAAAATCATATTGGAAGGACATAGTTTCGGTACAAATAAAATCCAGTACTATTCGCTCTATGGAACTCATAAGAATCGCGTGAATGCGCTCATTCTACTAGGGTTTACAGACTCGCATGGCGGACAGTTGGAATACCTTTCGCGTATCGGGAAATCAAATGAATCTGTGCTACAGGAAGCATCAGAGCTTATTCGTGCAGGGAAACCTTATCAACTGTTGAGTGACCTCACCATCAATTGGGGAGAATTGCCGCAGTCAGCTGTGTCGTACAAAAATTTTATGACACCGGGAAGCGCACTTTCCCGTATACTCCCGCTGTATCCGCTACAACCACTGGAAGAACTGAAGAAAATTACCATACCGATTCTTGCGATAGTAGGAGATACCGGAGAGTGTACGGTGATTCCTCCAAAGGATGCTGTAGCATACATACATTCAGAACATGCAAACGTGGAGAGCCATATGATTACGTCATGTAACCATTCATATGAGGGAAATGAGATTGAATTGGTTTCACATGTGCGCCCCTTTATCCAAAAAATTCTGTCATACTAAGCTATATGAATGAATATCTTTGGTCATTGGTACAATTTATAGAAGCGGGCGATAAGTCACAATTTTTTTCCGACTCCCCTATCTCTTTTTTGTTTACGCCCGTTGGGCTTGGCTACGTGATCATACTCTTTGCAGCCTCTTTTCTTTTTGGTTTTATATACCAGAGTGTGTTAAAAAAGTTGGCCGCATGGAACGCGAAACGTCTCACGGGTGCCTGGAAAAATCGGGCGCGCTCTCAGAACATAGGGGGTCGTGATAGAGCTCTTCGCACTGTCATCGGAGTGGGGCTATTTCTTTTGGCAGTGACGACCTCATGGAGCCCATGGCTCTTTTTCTTTTCGGGATTCAGTTTTTTTGAGGCGATATTCAGTTGGTGTGGATTTTATGCTGCACTGGGTAGAAATACCTGTCCTATATAGTTGTGATGAAAACATTGTCAACAAAAAGCAAAGTGCAAAACAAAACTTCTATCATTTCCATGGGAGCGGTATCGCTGCATGTACAGAACGTGGCGGTTTTGAAACGGTTCTATCACGAAGTGCTGCAACTTGATCTCATATCCGAATCAGACAACGTTGTGGTATTGGGTCACGGTGAAAAACGCCTGCTGCAGTTGCATACTCAGGACACTGCAACGAAGACACTTCCTACCCATGCCGGACTCTATCACCTCGCAATTCTATACGCCTCGCGCGCACAGCTCGCGCAAACACTTGTCCATATATTTACGAAGTGGCAAGGCTATTTTGTAGGGTCCGCCGATCATCTGGTAAGCGAAGCGTTTTACTTCACTGATCCCGAGGGCAACGGCATAGAGTTGTATTTCGATAAAGAATCACATCTCTGGGAGTGGGAAAACGGCACTGTGCAGATGGCATCTCTCTACATAGACCCTATATCGTATATACGGACTCATCATGGAACGAATGATACCGAGCATGACCGCACGATGGGACACGTACACCTGAAAGTCGGGGATATAGAAACAGCAAAACAGTTTTATGTGGATGTGCTTGGATTTACCGTGACAGCCAGTTTGCCCGGCGCGCTGTTTGTCTCCCGCGATCATTATCACCACCATATTGGTATGAACACGTGGGAGAGTCGGGGTGCAACAAAGCGCGAGGGATATAGCGGGCTAAAATCATATGAAATACATATCCATTCAAAGAAAGAATTTGAAACTATCAAAAAAAATCTGATAACCCATGCCATCGGGTACAGCGAAATTGCTAGTGGCATATCCTTCCATGATCCATGGAACAATATGGTGATCCTTCATCACGGGACCAATGATCGGAAAAACTGAAGAAATTCACGATAATTGATATAAAAAATATAGCCATTGATTGCCAACAGTCCCGGAAATACCAAAATATTTTCCAGTAGACCTCCTGTTTTTATCCGCAGGACCCTGACGGGTGGAAATCCGATGCGTACCCTGATGGGCAGTAGCCAAGGGACACCCTCAGTGGTAAAAGAATCTGCAATCAGATGCGAGAGGTACCCGATCATAATCGACCACCAGATGATATCCATATCCACGATAAGGACAGTGCCGATGGCGGCCAATATATATTTGAGTACTGTTGCTACAATACCAACTCCGATTAGTGAATGAGAGATCATGCGATGGCCTCCGATAAACGGTTTTACAATCTTTGCCAGAACCGACCCACCCCGCACCTTGTCCCATATATCGCTGGTTGCCGTATCTACGTCGGGCAGGAGTCCGCCGATCATATTGGCGCCAAAAGCCACGACCGCAGTTGCAAGCGACATATGAGGCATGCCGTAATAGACAAATGCACAGTTTAGTAATGTAAATGCTGCAAGATCATGAGTTCTGCCGGTCATATGATGAGCGTACCATACAAGTGTATTGAAACATAACACCGGGCAGGATATACTTTCAAAATCAGAGTTTTTAAATAAATCAGCCAATAGACAAACACTTTCAATGAAGTCTGCAGAGCTCTACACTCTTGATGGTGTGGTATTTACCAATCATGACCCGTTCACTATAGAAACGGTAGCAAAGTATTTTCGTCAGGATCCACTGGTGTACACAGCTCCTCCAATACAGTCACTCGATAGAACCCCCGAAGACACATGGCGTATGTCTCCTAAACAACTTACTCAATATGTTTCACAGTCATTCAGTACTGTGATACCTGATTCTATGTACTACTTATGGGGACGTGATGGTGTTGATGTGTATGGGAACACCGGAAGGCCGAATAAACTGCCGTGGATTAATTTAACAACGCGAACTATTGCAGAAGGGCATTTGAGTGCTCGGTTTGTAGATGTTTTTTATCGCCCTCGGGATGTCAGTGGAATTATGAGTAAGGGAGAAGCAATACTGCGATTGTTGGATAAGTACGAAAAAGTGACGCACTATGATAATAATCCTTGGGTGATATTCGGTCTTGCACGCGCCATTCCCAGAGCTCATTTTGTCTTAGTGCAAGGATTAAATTCCGGCGTCCTGTTTTCACAGGAACAGGCTGATCTATTTGGAAACGTAAAAGTTGAAGGGAGATTGGTATACACAGAGCCAGATACGGTAACCTCAGTAGTGAAAATACATAAAAATAAACGATACCCATCGGTGTTTGTAAAACGAGAACGGGATCTGAAAAAAAAGAACCCCCCCCGAGTACCCACTCTGTAATATAGAACACCGGTTTAGTATACTGACTGAATGAAAATGTCAGCAAAGATTACAATTGGAATACTATGTATTATTGCGGCCGCCTCACTATCTGCGGTGTTCGGCAGACAGCTTGACACGAAATCATCAGCGGGAGTGCGTTCAAATACAATTACTCCGAAACCGACACCATTTGAGTTTCAGGAGATGACAATTCCATATTTACGCTCGCAGGAGTACCAAAGTGAAATTACTCAGGAGTATATGATTGCGAATGGTAGTGGGTATACATCGTATCGTGTATCGTACTTTTCGGAGGGGTTTAAAATTTACGGTCTTTTGACAGTCCCAACAGGCGATGCCCCTACAGGAGGTTGGCCGGCTGTGATTTTTTTACACGGATATATCCCACCAACTATATATAAGACAACGCAGCAGTACGCAGCATATACCGATCAGCTTTCCAAGAATGGATTTGTGGTGTTTAAGCCTGATTTCAGGGGTCATGACAAATCCGAAGGCGAAGCTCGGGGGGCGTATTATTCTTCAGACTATGTAATCGATGCGCTCCATGCCTATGATGCGCTATCAAAATATCCCGACGTGAATCCAAATGGCATCGGATTGTGGGGACACAGCATGTCAGGCAACATCAGTATGCGTGTATTTGCCGTACGACCGACGATTCCCGCAGTTGTGATATGGGCTGGCGCTGTATATACCTATGCGGACATGCGGGAGTTTAGTATTCAGGACGGAAGCTACAGACCGCCTCCACTTAACACGCAGCTGCAACAGAGAAGGCAAAAACTACGGGAACTGTATGGAGATTTTTCGGCGGATAGTTGGTTTTGGAAGCAGGTTGCAATAACAGAATACTTGAGCGATTTACAAGGGGCAGTTCAAATTCATCACGCGGTAAACGACGATGTTGTGAATATAGGATATAGCAGAAACCTTTTGAAATTGTTGGAAGCGGCGTCGGTGCCACACGAGGTATATGAATATCCTGATGGTGGACACAATATACAAGGTACTGCGTTTATCACTGCCTTTGAACGAACCATCGCTTTTTTCAAGCAACGACTACGGTAGGTTTCTTCTTTGTTGAATTGTATAAAACAGGCGACGTATACTTATGATATGAAGATCAAAGATCTTCCCCGAGTGGACCGCCCCCGCGAAAAACTCCTCAAATATGGGAGTGACAAACTGTCTACAACAGAGCTTCTTGCTATCCTTTTGCGGACAGGTATTAAGGGGAAAAATGTGGTGGAATTATCCAATCAAATACTCAAATTGTTTGGAACTGAATCTCTGCAAGCTATAACAATTACCAATTTAAGAAAAATCAAAGGATTGGGGAGTGTAAAAGCTACTGAAATTATTGCTGCCATTGCCCTTGGGAAGCGGTTGATAATTGAAAAAACGCCGATGAAAGCAATCAATCCCGAATCGGTATTTGAAGCACTCAGCGATATCCGAAAACTCAAAAAAGAACACTTTATAGCGTTCTATCTGGACACAAAAAACGTGGAAATCGCGCGGGAGACTATTTCTATCGGTACACTCAACGCAAGTCTTGTCCATCCCAGAGAGGTATTCGAACCCGCTATACGCCTATCGGCAGCGAGTGTGATTATCGCGCATAATCATCCCTCGGGAGACGTGACACCATCTCATGAAGACATGCAAATAACAAAGAAACTTGCAGATGCAGGAAATCTTTTGGATATCCATATTCTGGACCATATCATTGTGTCTTCTCATGCATTCCTGAGTTTTAAGGAAAAAGGGTTTGTATAACTTTACTACCACCTCGGAGGTGGTAGTAAAAATCGAAGCTATTTTAGGTATAAATATAACAGAAAATTTCCACCTCCGAGGTGGAAAAGAATATATGCCAATACGGGAAATGCCGTTTGAGACCGGGTCGTATTATCATATTTTTAATCGTGGGGTTGATCGGTTCTCGATTTTTCGAACAGCAACAGAATACAGACATTTTATCTCTGCTCTGGAGTTTTATCGGTATATAAAAACGCCGATAAAATTTTCTCACTACTGCTCTGTGTCCAATGAAGCGGCCGGATTAGTTCGACAGAAACAGGAGCTAGGAGGAACGCATATCAGCGTTTTTGCATATGCACTCATGCCGAACCATTTTCACTTATTAGTGCGTCAGGATGTCGATGACGGAATCCATACGTATTTATTTAAAGCGTTAAACAGTTATGCAAAATACTTTAATACCAAACGAAAACGTGTAGGGCCAATTTTTCAGGGAAATTTTAAAGCTGTTCGTATTGAAACAGATGAGCAGTTATTACATGTGTCACGCTATATACATCTGAATCCAGTGACCGCCGGGATGATAACTATGCAAACACTGTCTGCATATCCATGGACATCGTACCCATCTTATGTGAGAAATAGTGCAAGTTGGATCGATACGAGTGAGGTCCTTGGTTTGGTGGGATCCAAACAGAGGTATATTGAATTTGTATCAGATCAGGTTGAGTATGCGAAAACCCTTTCCGATATTCGACATACACTCCTGGATGATGAGCGGAGTAGTAATTCATATCCACCTGCCACCTCGGAGGTGGCGGTAAAAAATGAGGCTAAAGTTCAATGAGATTATGAAATAATATTACCACCTCCGAGGTGGTAGAGATGCAGCGACAAGCTATATAATCAATGTCTGGTTTGGTGTACCATGGAGAAGATTTCTATGAGTGCAATTATTCGTCTACGGATACAGATAAAACCGTATTCTCTCAAACAATTTGTCTACGATCTGTTCGGTGCGGCCTATGCGATAGCCATGGTGGCAAACGCGCTTTGTAAACGGTATTTCCACATGTCGTTGCCTGCCACTGCGCGGTGGGTGACAGGCTCCGTGCGACGCGTGTATCTGAAGGTAGATGAGATCGGGAAGAAGGTCTTGCTCGTTTGTATTGTCACCATACTTGGTGTGGCCGGATTTGCCTGGTCACTATTTCTCTCTTACCTTGTACTCCTGGATATGTTCAGAAAATAATCAGATTCTCTTACATACAGTGCCACCTCCGAGGTGGTATTCAATTATGAGGCTAAACAGGAGAAGAATCTTAAAAACTATTCAAACACGATGCCACCTCGGAGGTGGCATATATACGCGCATTGATATGTGCAGCGGGTAATGGGTACTGTATAGTAGAAAGACAGTACCTGATTGTAAAAACCTACTATGGCGATTATCCACGGACAGGCAGGAAGCACAACAACACTCATAGCTGCATTGCAGGGGACATCCTATGCCATAACCTCGCTGCAGGATGTGTCTGATTTCCAGCGTAACTATCAGAAAAATCTCGATGCGTTTACCGAAAAAAGCAAACAGGATCTTGCAGACTCAATTGCAGAACTTGAACACACGATCGCACAAAAAAATGCGGAGTTCCTACAGAGTCTGGCAGACAAAAAAATTGAACTGAGTGAAGAACTCTCACAACTGACGAAAGAGCTCCCGCTTCTGCAGGTAAAAGAGGAGAATTTTTTCAAAAATCTGGTAAACAAAATGAAGTACTATTTTGCCAATACCAGAAAAGCGTATCTGGATCAGAATATTGATAACGAAGCAAAACGGATATACAGAGGTATGGAGAATTCCATCCTGGATATGCAAAAAGAATTGGATGACAAAAGAACAAATACAGACGCATGGGTAACAAAGCTGACAGAGGAGTATTCCACCGATCTGCGGTGGGTGCAAAAGGCAATTACAGATAACTCCTCGCTTCTCAGTGATGCCCGGAGTGAAGAACAGGCAATAGCAGAACTGGCAAAGCTTCCCGATGAGTTCGTATTACTGAACGATTACTCTCTAAAATTTCATAAACCATTTCATAACAAAGAGACAGATGAGTGGATCTCCTCCATTGTCATTGATCACATTGTCATAGGTCCTACGGGATTATTTTTCATAGAAACCAAATACTGGGAGGACGCCATGGCGAAAGAAGATATGCAATCTGCCGTGAAGCAAGTACAGCACGGAGAGTTCGTACTGAAAAATATCCTCAATCAGGCAGCGTATAAAGGGGAATTACCGCCGTTTCGTGTGAATATGGTGCCTGTGCCAATTACGCCAACGCCAATGGTGCTGGTTATGAATGCCAAGACTTCGGAATCGGAAGAACACGTATCTGTGCAAACTATTGAAACGATCCGGGATGCCATTATGAAAAAAGATTCAATCTTCGCACCCGATGCCATAGAATGTCTGCAGACATTCCTGCTAAATAAAGCAAACGTCTCCGAGTACCAGAGCATGTAAATCGTACCTACAAATTCGATTTATAGGATAAAAAGTGCTACTATAGCCCCGCAGAACAATCTGCTCTTACATACTATGGCAAACCTGGAAACAAACGACCTCGGCAGAACTTTAGCTTCCCGGATAGAAACATTTCCCGGTTTCGTAGCGGACTATTTTGTTCAGGCAACTCCTGGATGTGAAGTGTTAGCAGAAAAATGGGTGTTCACTGAGATGCTCAGGAGTTCTTAAACAATTGCGGTGAAAAAAAGACTGACGGGCGAGTCCAGATCAGTGTGCAGATTTCCTATGATGAAGCTACTGACATGTTCCATATGAGCGTTGAAGATAATGTCGCCTATGAGCGGGACTATGCGGAGAAACTTGCAGCGGTTCTAAATGGATCCAAGATCACTCATGGGAAGAAACGAGATCGGAAAAAAGTGACCGATGAAGGTGCTGCCGATGAGCCATGGCTATTTGTGCCGCACACGCGGGACGTCATGCGGGCATGGGGTGGAGATTTGGTATTCTCGGTGGCGGATGATAATACTATTAGGACAGATGTGACGTGGAATAAAACGATGATGCAAACAGTTCGCCCTCCACAGCTAAAACCGAGCGATGTGTTTAGAGATTAAACCACATTTTCCAATACAATCTTCCACCTCCGAGGTGGGAGTGAAAAACGAGGCTAAATTTTAGAGGTTTTTAGCGATTCTGTTTCCACTCCGAGGTGGTATGAAAGTGTCATTACACTAAATACTTACTGATAAAAATAATCTGGTGTATTATGACGATATGAATGATGTATCGGGAGAATATCAAAGCAAACCACTTCGGCCGAATGAAGAATCGCTACGGGAGTTTTGGGGATATAAAAACTCGGGTGCGTTTTCTCTACGAGAAAACGGTTTTACGGCAAGTGGCATTTCGGCCTCGGTGATAGACTCAAACCACTCCACGCTTGACGGTATCATTGTCCATGGAGCAGGGATATCCCAATTAATTGAGACGATTACACCGGATGTTTCTCTAAAGAGAATGAGTGTTTCGACCCCCAAAGATATGTTGTGGGCAATTAGAAAATCAATCGATACGCACGTATCTGTCATTAATATATCTCTAGGGACAAGAGCAGATAAAACACGTGGCACAAATGAAGAACAGATGGCGTTCGCCTACTATGGACAATTGCTTGAAGCCGCGCATGCTAGTGGTATAGTTGCCGTTACCGCATCGGGGTACAGGCATGATAGAGCTGATGATTCCTATGGATTCTTTTCCAACACAGTAGTGGTGGGAGGTATCACTCAGAAGGGACAATTTATCGAATCGAATGACGAGCAGAGAATTGATATATATGCACCCGGAGAAATAGAAATACCTGTACGTGGATATAAACGAGTCGTGCCTGAGTCTCACTCGGCTGCGGCCCCATATGTATCTGCCGCGTGCTGCGCAATTGCCCAGGTTGTAGGAAGAGATCCCGAAGCAATTCGAAGGGTGCTGTATTCCACGGCACAGGTAGTAGACGGGAAGAGGATATTGGACATGACGTCACTCACACAAGAACTTTTGAGATTATCACGGTAAACCTATCGCTTCGCTGTCGTAAGTCTAGGGATAATCCTATTTCAACTTCCACCTCCGAGGTGGTAGTAAAAAACGAGGCTAAATTTGGGGTGAATTTTAAAATTCTTGCGGATCATCTTCCACCTCCGAGGTGGCATTCAAAAACGAGGCCAAATAACAAAGATTTAGTATTTGTTGAAACATCTTTCGGTTTCGAGGTGGTTGAGTACGTACCAGTGAATCGCAGCGCTCTTGATTTTTTCACGCTCGAGCGTATAAAAATCAAGGAAATAGTGTGTGATACAGCTAGATTTGAGGCTAGGATGGGCGGTTCTGACTCATCGGAAGGGCCGAACGTTTACTTCGGTGAAAATATCACACCTGATCGTAATTTGTGCGTGAGGGGAGTATAATTTGAGAAAATTAATGTAATTATGGAAAATCCATGGAATACACTCAGCAAACGACAACCATATATTTTGGATGTTGATCAGGAGTGGGTTTTAGAATATCAAAAGAAATTACAGAAAATCGTTTCCAGATATTCAGGTGAAGAAAAGAAAAATAAAATTATCGACACGTATTCATTACATACAGAGGATATACCATTTCCATATTTCGGTAATCCACATACTGCAAAAGTTATAGTATTACAGGCAAATCCCGGCCATGATTCAAAATTGTCATTAAGACCTGACTACCAAGACATTATGGACCTTGATTATAAGAATTTATTTCATTTAAATACTCCTGGGATTTACTCAATGACACCAAAATATAGGGAATGGGTTTATACAGATGGAACAGCTAGTCGCTGCTGGTATTGGATGCATACCCGAGGATTACATGAACATATAGGTTTAAACTGGGAAAATGTGGCAAACAAAGTATTATTTATGGAATACTTCCCGTATAGATCTAAACGCCTTCTATATCCTGATCAGTATCCTGAATCTCAAAACTATACGTTTTATCTTCTGAGAGAATTAATGAAAAAGAAAGCTTACGTGATTATGACTCGGATGGAACGATTTTGGATTAAAGCTGTTCCGGAATTAACAGACTATCCGTATTACGTGAAACATAAGAATCCCAGGGGCGTCTATCTTTCGAAAAAAAACTTAGGTTCAGATCACTTCGAAGCAATCATCAAACTACTCGGAAACTAATACTTTTGCCACCTTCGAGGTGAGCATCACACAGTACGAGGACCCGAGCGCTCTTGATTTTCTCACGCTCGAGCGTATAAAAATCAAGGAAATAGTGGGTGATACAGCTAGATTTGAGGCTAGGATGGGCGGTTCTAACTCATCGGAAGGGCCTGGTTTGAGTTACGGTGATACATAACACATCCGATCGTTTACACTTGATCTTTCTCAAGTGTAATTTGTGAATGGGGAGAGTATAGTTTTAGTATGGCAAAGATATACGGTAAAGATATCTATCTTATTGAACAAAAATTTTCTCACAAAACTGATGGTCTGTTTCTCGTGTATATATTCTTTGTCGCAATAATTACATATTGGGTGTATTTGTTCTCATTTGGATTTCCGCATCTTGGTTCAAATATCGCAGGAAGCTTGCTATTAATTTTCTATATCATCATGCGTGGTCCAATTGAAAGAACGTTATGGAAATTGCGACGATTGGCAAGAGGTTTGGGCGGGGAGGCGGATGTTCGAGCTGTACTCCTTCAATTGTCTCATGAATATGTGATCATAGAAAATTTAATAATTCCGCCATTGACCTCGAATATAGACTTTGTTGTCATTGGGCCGACCGGAGTATTTGCATTGGAAGTGAAAAGTCATGTGGGGAATATATGTTATAGCGACAATAAGCTGTATGTGCATGGGATTTTTGAAGGAGGTTTTTTGAAACAATCTCGTGGGAGTGCCATCCGATTGGATGATTATTTACATAACAAAAATATTGTTTCCCCACGAATTAAGCCAATTTTAGTTTTCTCTAGTCCGTATGCAGTGTTGCGTTTTGGCATGAAGCCGATCGATGGGGTATTGGTTATAGGTTCCAAATGGCTATTGAGATCAATTCAAGAAAATCCAATGGTGCTAACTTCAGATCAGGTGGGAACAATTTCCAGCACATTGTTGGAATTACTTCCAAAGAATTCCCAATAATTACCCATTAATGTTCAAAAACCATAAACAAAATTACATACCTTTCCACCTCCGAGGTGGTTGAGTACGTACCAGTGAATCGGAAGCGCTCTTGATTTTCTCACGCTCGAGCGTATAAAAATCAAGGAAATAGTGGGTGATACAGCTAGATTTGAGGCTAGGATGGGAGGTTCTGAATCATCGGATGGGCCGAGCGTTAACTTCGGTAATACATAACATATCTGATCGTAATTTGTGCGTGAGGGGAGTATAATTTGGTCATGTCTGTCAAGTAATTTTAATATTCTATTCCCTGAATTATGTATAAGAGTGAAGAATTAACTAGAAAAGAAATAATTGATAAGCGCTTACTGAAATCTGGATGGGATGTAGATGATCCTTCTCATGTCACATCAGAATTGGATATATGGATCGGATTGCCTGAAGGAGTTAGAGAGCAGCAATCCGAATATCAAGGACATCAATTTGCTGACTATGTATTACTCGGTGATGATGGATATCCTTTGGCAGTTGTAGAGGCAAAAAAAACTTCAAGGGATGCTCGTATAGGACAGGAACAAGCCAGACAATATGCAGTTAACATTCAAAAGAATTCTGGCAAAGATATGCCGTTTGTTTTCTACACCAATGGCAATGATATTTATTTCTGGGACACAGAAAAATTCCCGCCTCGAAAAGTTTATGGATTCCCCACCAAAAAAGATTTAGAACGACTACTCTTTTTAAGAAAAAATCAGAAGCCAATTTCTCAAGAATTAATTAATCGTGATATAGCTGGTCGCCCATACCAGATTGAAGCAATCCGTTCTGTATTTGAAAACATGGATAAAGGTAAAAGAAAAGCCTTGCTTGTTATGGCTACTGGAACCGGAAAAACAAGAACATGCGCTGCCATGATGGATGTTCTAATGAGAACAAATAGAGTTCAACGAGTATTATTTCTTGTAGATCGAATTGCGCTTCGTAATCAAGCTCTAGACGCATTTAAGGAATATATCCCTAATGCCCCAGTTTGGCCAAAAATTGGGGAGACTGAAATCGCAACAGATAGACGTATCTATTCTGCGACATATCCAACCATGTTAAATATCATTGAGAATAAAGACTGTCCACTTAGTCCACACTTCTTTGATTTGATTGTAGCTGATGAAAGTCACCGTTCGATTTATAACGTCTACAAAAACATTTTTGATTATTTTGACACAGTCCAACTTGGATTAACGGCTACGCCAAAAGATGCAGTAGAACATAACACTTTCAGTCTATTTAATTGTGATGATGGTCTGCCGACATATGCATATTCATACGAAGAAGCTATCAACAACAAACCGCCGTATCTGAGTGACTTTGAAGTACTCAAAATCCGCACAAAATTTCAAAAGGAAGGCATTAGAAAAACTAATATTTCACTCGCAGAGCAACAGCGGCTGATTTCAGACGGAAAAGAACCAGAAGAAATAAACTATGAGGGCACTGATCTCGAAAAAAAGGTCACGAATCGTGGAACCAATGCACTGATCGTACAGGAATTCATGGAAGAATCCATAAAAGATAATAGCGGAACACTCCCTGGTAAATCCGTTATTTTTGCTATGACCATGAAGCACGCGAGACGGCTTCAAGAAATTTTCGATGACTTATACCCAGAACATAAAGGTAATTTTGCTAAAGTGATCGTTTCAGATGACTCTCGAGTCTACGGTAAAGGTGGCTTGCTTGATCAGTTTGTGAACAATGATTTCCCAAGAATCGCCATCAGTGTTGATATGCTTGATACCGGAATTGATGTTCGAGAATTGGTCAATCTTGTTTTTGCCAAACCTGTTTTTTCGTATACCAAATTCTGGCAAATGATTGGTCGTGGCACCCGCATATTAGAGCCAAAGAAACTTAAGCCTTGGTGCACCCAAAAAGATAAGTTCTTAATAATGGATTGTTGGGAAAACTTTGATTATTTTGAAATGAATCCTAAAGGCAAGATTGATCGTCAATCCAAACCGATTCCAGTCAGGTTATTTGAAACCAAGCTCGAAAAACTCTCGGTCGCCCAATCACTAAGTGATGAAGTCCTAATTCAAACAACCATCCAAAAACTAAAGGACGAGGTTAAAAAGTTGCCTGAAAATAATGTGATTATCCTTGACGCAAAAAATACCCTCGATGCGCTCGATGAACAATTTTGGGCACGACTAAATGAAGACAAACTCGCATTACTTCAAAAAGACATTGCACCACTTATGAGAACGCGGACAGGTGAGGACTACAAGGCAATGAGTTTTGAGTTAAAAGTCATGCAGTATTCGATTGCCAAATTTTCTCAAGCTGACAATCAAGAAAAGAAAGTCAGTGCGCTCGAAAATGTGTTGATTGAAATGGTATCCGACTTACCGCTCACTGTTAATGTGGTTGCCAACGAAAAGGATTTGATTGAGGAAGTGCTACATAGCGGATATCTAGCTAAAGCCACGGATGCCGACCTTGATGTTTTGATTGATCGAATAGCTCCTCTCATGAAGTATCGAGAGGAAGGTATTAAGCCAAGTCAGGATGCCTTTGATTTGCGCGATATAACCTCAGAAAAAATGTATATCAAATTTGGTCCCGCCAATGAGCGTGTGACTATTCAAAAGTATCGCGAAAAAGTTGAAGCATTGATCAAAAAATTAGAAGAGGAAAATGATACTTTAAGAAGGATTAAAAACGGTGACAGCATTACTGGTGAAGAAATCGATGAGTTGGCTCAAACACTCGCTGAATACGAACCATATCCAACCGAAGAAAACCTTCAAAAAGCCTATGATGCCCGCCAAGTTAGATTTCTTGATTTAATTAAATACATTATGGGGATTGGTGGCCTAGTAACTTTTCCAGAAAAAGTGTCAGTGGCATTTGCTGAATTCATCGCTGATCACAATACCTTAAGTTCCAAGCAGATTCAATTTTTACAGACTCTGCAAACATTTATTATCGAGAATGGATCACTAACCAAGAAAGATTTGGTTCAGGAGCCATTTACCAAAATTCATGAAAATGGAATCTTGGGATTATTTGATAAATCAATGCAGTTTGAAATATTAAACTTTACGAATCAAATTTTCCAACATGCTTAACACTACTATCAAATCATCAATCGATCGGCTATGGGATAAATTTTGGAGTGGTGGAATTTCTAATCCACTCACCGCCATAGAACAGATTTCATATCTACTATTCATGAAACGGCTTGATCAAATGGATTTAAAGAAGATGCATGACTCTGAATTTACTGGTGAATCCTACAAGTCAATTTTTGCAGGTGAAAATGAAAACATGCGTTGGAGTCACTTCCGGCACTTGGAAGGTGGTGAGATGCTGACCCACATTCAAACAAAAGTATTTCCTTTCCTTAAAAATCTAAACTCCGAAAATAGCGCCTACTCGAAACACATGGGAAATGCAGTGTTCATTATCTCCAAACCTTCGTTAGTTGTGGAGTCTATCAACATCATCGATGAAATTTATGAAGAAATTTCTCAACAAGAACAAAAAGGACAAGGATTTCAGGATACTCAGGGTGATGTGTACGAACATTTGCTTGCAGAAATAACGAGTGCCGGTAAATTAGGTCAATTTAGAACCCCAAGACATATCATCCAGCTCATCTGCGAACTTGTCGACCCAAAGCTTGGTGACACAATCTGTGATCCCGCCTGCGGGACTGGTGGTTTCCTCTTAGGTGCTTATCAGCATATCTTGACTGCTCACACCAGTAAGGAGCACCAAACCACTGATGAAAATGACCTTACCCGCGGACTATTAGGCGACAAACTCACTGATGAACGCCAATGGAAACAACTTAAAGAAAAAACATTCTACGGCTATGACATGGACGACAGTATGGTTCGTATTGGCCTCATGAACTTAATGATGCATGGTATTTCAATTCCAAACATAGAACAAAAAGATACGTTGTCCAAAAAATATGATGAAGACAACTATTTCGATGTCATCATGGCCAATCCTCCATTCAAAGGAAGTATTGATAAGGGTGATATCAATGAGTCACTATCTCTTCCGACAACTAAAACAGAACTACTTTTCATTAACCGAATCATCAAATCCCTCAAGATTGGTGGCCGAGCTGGCGTTATTGTTCCAGATGGTGTCCTCTTTGGTTCTTCAAACGCTCACAAGAATTTGCGAAAGATGCTGATTGATGATTGTGAGCTTCAAGGTGTAATTTCCATGCCATCAGGAGTATTCAAGCCTTATGCAGGGGTGAGCACCGCAGTTTTGATATTTGTAAAAGGTGGAAGCACAGAAAGTATCTGGTTCTACGATATGCAATCAGATGGCTATAGTCTTGATGATAAAAGAGCAAGAATTACAGATAACGATATTCCAGACATTATTAGCAAATGGAAAAGTAGAAATCAGCAGACTGATACTGATCGTAAACAAAAAGTCTTTTTTGTACCTAGAAAAGAAATAGAAGCAAATAAATACGACCTAAGCATCAATAGTTACAAGGATGCCGATTATAAGGAGGTCAAATATGACTCGCCAAAAATAATATTAGAAAAGATTGAAAAACTGGAAAAAGAAATTATGGATGGTCTTTTAAAGCTAAAGTAGAGTATGAATACTAGTCAACTTGGAAGATTAACAAAAATTAAAACAGGTAAGCTGGATGCTAATGCGGGCTCTGATGATGGCGCATACCCTTTTTTTACTTGCTCTAAAGATACATACAAAATCAACTCCTATACTTATGACTGCAAATGTGTGCTAGTCGCTGGAAACGGAGACTTAAATGTGAAGTACTATGAAGGAAAGTTTGATGCCTATCAAAGAACTTATATTATTGAGAGCTTAGATGAGACGATTTTAGATACAAAATACCTTTATTGGTTTTTATTTAAATATGTAGAAAAATTGAGACAATTATCTATTGGAGGAGTGATTAAATATATTAAATTAAACAATTTAACTGACCCCGAAATACCCTTGCTTTCAATCACTGAACAAAGAAATATTGTAAATATCCTAGACAAAGCCGAAGCCCTTCGACAAAAGCGGAAGCAGACAACAGGCTTACTAGATGAATACATAAAGTCAGTCTTTATAGAAATGTTTGGAGACCCAATTTCTAACTCGAAAAGTTGGGAGAAGTCGGAATTGAAGTCCTTTGGAGAAATAATAACTGGCAATACTCCTTCTCGCAATGAAAAAGACAATTATTCATCCAGATTTATTGAATGGATAAAAACTGACAATATTGTAGAAGAAAATCTGTATATAACTAATGCTAGCGAATATCTATCGGAGAACGGCCTAAATAAGGCTAGATTTGTTACGTCTGGAGCAGTTCTAATGGCTTGTATTGCTGGTAGCATTGCATCTATTGGGCGAGTTGCAATTGCTGATAGAAAAGTGTCATTCAATCAACAAATTAATGCTATTCAGCCTAATAAAAAGATAAACTCTTTATTTTTGTACTGGCTTTTAAGAAATTCTAGAACATATATTCAAGACCATGCGACCAGAGGTATGAAAAGAATTCTTACTAAGGGTGAATTTGAAAAAATTAAAATGATTATTCCACCTATAGAGTTACAAGATGACTTTGCAATGATTGCTAAGGACACTGAAGTACTTAAGCAAAAAATGCTTGAGCAGTCTCGAGAATTAGATAATCAATTCCAATCATTGATGCAAAACACATTCAAGAAAAATAATTATGAAAATTGATATTCAGGAATTAATTGAGGAACGAAAAAGTTATCCGATATCAGGTTTAAAAAACTCTGAAACAGAATATATAACCTCTAAATTGAATACAGATAGTGGGAAAGTTGGATTAGTTGTTCCAGTGATGCTTTTACATTCAATTAAAGAAGTAAATTCAAGGCAAAGAATATTTAATGACTGGTATATTAATGGAATTTTCGACTTAGCTGAAATTTGGAAACCAGCAACAAATGTTAAGTTTATACTTTTAGTTATTCAAAAAGGTAAGCCTCAGCATGTGTATTTCAGTAAGTATCTTTCAAAGGAGACATTTACTGGTAAGCTCGACTATAGAAAATCTGGAATAATTGGTGAACAACAAATTACGAAGTCATACAAAGATTATATTTCTAGTTTAGAAAATACAATTAATAACGACACTATCAATCAAGCAACTGATGAAAGCCGTAGCATTTGGAAACTTAATTATTCAGAAATCGACTTAGATAATCTTCAAATCAGCTTTTACGAGCCAGATTCTCGACAGGCATTAATGAAGCTAAAGCAAGAAAAAACTAAGGCATTAAAAGAATTGGCGGAGATACTACGACCTCGTAAGCTCGAAGGCTCCAAAGGGCATGTTATTAAAACTAAAGACTTTGTCTATCCATTAAGTATTAAAGACCTTTCAGAAGAACAACAGACTACAATTAGATTACAAAAAGGAGATATTTTATTCTCAGATTCATTTTCAGGAAACAAGAAATTTTATCTCGTTACTGACGATTTCAAGGAATCTATCTTTTCATCCACTTTTTTAGTAGTAATTAGACCAAAATCGGAAGAAATCACACCTGAATATCTTTTTCTTTATCTTCAAAGTGAGACTGTGATGAAATATATTCAATTATTTCAAAGAGGCACTTTTTTTCCTCATATAAGGTCGAAAGATTTACTAGAGTTACCAGTTATCTTGCCTGATAAGATTACTCAACAGAAATCAGAGAGTGTATTCAAGACACTTTTCTTAAAAGATAAAGTTGATGTTATTCAAGCCATAAATAAGGAATTGTTTGATGATGCCACTCCCGATAAACCCATTCAACGGGAATTTATTATTGAAGAATTAGAAGTACTACGGATGTTTAAAAAAGATGTTATTGAGAAGGTTATACAAGGAGATTTAAAGGAATTGAACACATGCATTGATAAAAAGCTCTATAAATCCTTTCTAATACTCTCAGGTTCAGTTTTGGAAGCCTTTCTCTTAGACTGGATGAGTGAAGTAGAGAAAAAAGATTATTTTTCACCCGATACAGAAGATTTCACACTTGGGAAATTACTATGGAAATTGAAAAAAGTTCATACACAAATTTTTGATGAGGATTTAATTAGGAGAGCAGACAAGATTAGAGAGAAAAGGAATTTCGTTCATCCAAAAGAATACTTTAATACTACTGAAAAACTGAATGATGATATGTGTTACGAGGTAATTGATGATTTGAAAGTAATTATTAATAAAAGAATGCAGTAGAGAATATGAAAAGAGCATTTATAAGTTTTGACTTTGATAATGACCAATTTTTAAGAGATTCCATTGTAGGTCAGGCAAGAAATTCAGACACTCCTTTTGAAATCGCTGATTGGTCTGTTAAAGAACCATTTGCTCAAAGAAATTGGGAACAAAGAGTCTACGAGAAGATTTCTCAATGTGACATTTTTATTGTTATGGTAGGCCCATATACCTATGCGTGCGAAGGGGTGCTTAAAGAGATTCAGATGGCTATTCAAGCTGGTATTCCCCATTTCGGCATTCACGGGTATGCAAATAAGAGTTGTCCTGTTCCAGTAGGATTAGATAAAACATATCGATGGACTTGGGATAATATCAAATCTTTAATTGCAGGCAATAGGTAGCTATGAAAAATAATCAATTATTTACAGAATCAGAAAAGAATTATGGAGAGAGTTATAAGGAACATTTATTTGACCAATATAAGCTTTATGTAGAAAGCATTGAAAAAACAAGCGATAGAAGACAGAGTGCAAACAGCTATTTTTTAACAATAAATACAGCTTTAATTTCAATAATTGGCTTATCTACTCAAATCGAATTTTTCCAGGAATCGAAATGGGTATATATCTTACTTTCCGCTATTGGAGTAATAATCAGCATAATTTTTTGGTTTTTAATTCGTTCCTACAAGCAGTTAAATACCGGGAAGTTTAAAGTATTACATCAAATAGAGGAAAGGCTTCCAATTGCTCTTTATGAAAATGAGTGGAAAATTTTGGGAGAAGGCAAAGATAATAGTAAATATTTCCCTTTTTCTCATATTGAACTCTATATTCCTATTGTTTTTGGATTAATTTACGCTGGACTGTGTATATTCTTTATTCAATAAGAAATCGCAGGAGTGTTTTGTAGTTTCTTTTTATCGTTCCACCTTTGCCTCATTTCACCATATAGCCTAGATTTTGGAAAGTCTGAAGGATAGAAACCTAGGCACTTTCTGGTATAGTGAGTTGAGGCTCGGGGAATACTAAATATTAATTAGATAATAAATTATTTACACTTTGTTCCTTTAACAAACCCCGCTTCAACAGCATCTTTCTCTGTGCAGAACCACCGGTCGCCGAAACTGGTCCAGACGACTGTCTGTGTATAGTTGGGACATGAGGGAGTGAAATAATATCTGTCCTGCTTTGTCTCCCCGATATTACCCTTTACGTTACATTTGGGATTTACTTTATTTTCCATCTGATAACACGCATCACTAAACACGCCGAGTTTTTTCTGTCTGGCATATGTGCTAGATTCCAGTAGTTCCGGTAGTTCCTTGGTACCCCGAGTGAGTACTGCATATCCGCCTTTCATCATCTCTGTTTCCACTGATTTGCCATCCACGTATGCATACCCCATCACTCTGTTAAATCCGCCCGAGCGGATGTTTTGGAGTGTGATACGTTTACCGAGAATGAGAGAGGATAGTTTCTCTTTCGCTTCTTGCCCCATGCATACATCCACATCAGGGGCATCGATACTGTAGAGACGCACAATTTGTCTGTTTTCTATACGATACGTGTCTCCGTCTATAACCTCTATGACCTTCTCTCCGCGCAGTTGATTAAACGAAGCGACCGATGTGAGAAGCGCAAGCGCCGCTGCTGTAATACCGATGAGAAGTGGGCGAGTGGCTATCTTGCTCTTCGACTTCTTGGGAGTTTTCGTGGGCATAGTATTACTATAGCACCATAGCGAATATCGTTAATCGCTATCCGTTACACGTTAATCGTAAATCGTAAATCGTAAAGCGTAAATCGTTTATAAAAGATGGAATGCGAGTGATTGATTAGAGTAGTCATACGCAATCTCGAAATAGGATCTGGTGTTTGTGATCAGCGATACTATAATTGAAGTATGCGTATGTTTCTTTGGAGACTCTTAACGATAATACTTTTTGCAATTGTCGTGCCTCAGACAGTTTTTGCAAGCCAGATCAAAGAATTTAATGCGGATATAGTGTTACACAAAGACGGCTCGGCAAAAATTACCGAAAAAATTTTCTACGACTTGGGTAGTAGTCCGGTGCATGGCATACTTCGAGATATTCCGACAGTCAAAACTAATTCGAACAATCAGAAATTTCAACTGAGTATCACTGATATTACAGTAGTGAACGATAAAGGAGTTCCATACAGATTCTCAACATCAAACACCTCCGGTGTCATAAGCATAAAAATCGGTGATCCGAATATATTTCTCAAAGGTCCTCAGTTCTTCAAAATTTCTTATCAATTAAAAGGGGGTATCACGTATTTTTCTGATCATGACGAATTTTATTGGAACGTAACCGGTAACGCTTGGGAAGATGGCATAACCTCTTCTGTGGTCAATGTGATATTGCCTGAAAAAATTCCTGCTCAAAACGTGAAGTTTGATTGTTTCACGGGAATATTAGGATCAAACGAAGCTGCGTGTGTAAGTAGTTATTATGCCGGTGTATACAAATTTTCACTTCGTCGCACTTTGAACCCGAAAGAAGGATTCACCATCCTTGCCGGCTTCCCAAAGCAGATAGTTTCGGTTGTAGATCCGATGCCGATTTCAGTCGCCACCCCTCGCGCATCCTTGAGTGATAGCAGTGCAGAAATGCTTCAAATTCCTGAGTGGATCCAGGTGTTGATCGTTTTTTGGTTTATAGTTTTTCCGTTTTTGTATGTCATCAAATGGAAATTGTTTGGTAAAGATCCGAAAGTACCGATGGGTATTGCAAGTGCTTCATTCTCGGTGCCAAAATCAGCACTCTCAAAACGTGAATATCCACCCGCAGTATGCGGAACAATACTGAATGGTAGTGCAGGCATGCCGGAAATAACGGCGACCATCGTCGATTTAGCCCGCAGGGGATATCTAAAAATTTTTGAAAAGAAAAAAGGTGAATTTTATTTTGAAAAACTCAACAGAGAGAATACCAACATGAAAGATCCAGGTCTTCTGCCGTTTGAAGAAAAATTATTGAACGTAATATTCACCCCTTCGTATATAAATACTGAAGATTCACAAAGCAATACAACGATAGAAATTAATGGTAAAACTGTGTTTGACGGAAAATCATCAGAGCTTAACTTGGATCATTTGGATAAAGCAATTTCTACGATAAATTTTAAGATGGTTAACGTTGATGAACTTGAAATAGCAGACAAATTAGAGAACATATACGACATGATCCATGCTATGTGCATAGATGAAAAGATATATGAAAAGCCCATAGATGCATCGCGAAGTTCAAAATCATTCTTATCATTTTTGGCATTCCTTACAGTGAATATCCCTCTATTGGTGGTCATACTTACGATTCAAAATGCGAAGCCAAAAAAAACTGAATATGGAGTGGTAACAAAGAATATGATTATCGCGCTGAAGCAATTTTTGAAAAGCCAGGATAGGCAATTTGAGTTTATGTCTGAAAAGCAGTTTATGTTTGAAAAATTACTGCCATATGCTATAGCGTTTGGAGTGGAAAAAATTTGGTTAGCGCGTTTTAAAGAGCTGGAGTTAAAGGTTCCAAGTTGGTATACCTCTTATGATCAGACGCAAGGCTTTGTGTTCACTCGGTTTCATCACGCTGTCTCTAAAACTTTTACACATAGCCCGTCGAACTCAAATACGTATTACACACCGACTCGCACGTCTTCGACTAGAGGATTTTCCAGTGGATTTTCATCTCATTCATCCGGTGGACGCAGGGGTGGTTACTCCGGAGGGGGAGGCGGAGGAGGGGGAGGTGGAAAGTGGTAATCGCAAATCGTTAATCGTTAATCGTTAACCGCAAAGCGTGTTAGTTCATGGTTGGTGGTTCGTAGTCAGTGAGTAGATTGCCGCGTCCCGAAGTGCATCGGGACTCGCAATGACAACTGTGCGAGTGCGTTATGTGTGGTATGTTACAATAAATCATATGAAAAAAACGATCACTCCAAATTTATGGTTCAATGGGAATGCGAAGGAAGCTGTAGACTTTTATGTATCTGTATTTCCTGACAGTAAAATATTGTCCACAGAATATTATCCCAGTGAGGGACTGGCTGATTTTCAAAAAGACTTGGCCGGAAAAGTATTGACAGTAGAATTTGAACTTTCTGGCAACAAATTTATGGCAATCAATGCCGGACCTGAATTTACGTTTAATGAATCTGTATCTTTTGCCGTCCCATGTAAAGATCAGGAAGAAATTGATTATTATTGGAGTAAGCTTTCAAGCGTCAAGGAATCCGAACAGTGCGGATGGTGCAAAGACAAATACGGGTTAAGTTGGCAAATAGTCCCGGAGAATATGGGGGAACTGATGAAGCGCCCGAATGCATTTGCCAATATGATGGAAATGAAAAAACTTGTGATAGAGAATTTCTAAGGATGATTGTTGCTCTTTTTTATTTCCGTAAGAATTCCTAGAACTTCGGATTCTTCTAACAATGGAGCATCCAGTGTCGTTACTGTGTTATCCGCATCATTTTTATACAGTAATTCGTTTGGTGCGAGACCTTCGGAGTCTTTTGGCTTTGAACTTCCATCCCATGTCGACTTAAACGAGATGACATTTGGAATATTTTCTCTAATCTCTTTGGCAATAGTACGGGATGCTAATGAATCTGATACCAGCACCATATGAATTCCGGCGCGGGATCCCAACGACGTCAGATGTTTAAGACCCTCTATGAATTCATTTGTTGCATAGGACATACATACTCTATCTGGGTGATGCCATACACTATATGACTCATGGGATTTGATGACGCTTTGTTATATGAGGCAATATCCCTGCAGTTTGCTTTTGAAAATTCGTTCCATCTGCGCTCCATTTCCATTTCTCCCCACCGAAGTGCTGCGAGTGCTTTATCCGGTTCAGCTGTAACCGGCGTGAGCAGATGAGGAATGCCGGTATATGGCGACAAATAATGAGCGCCGTCGAGTAGCACTATGCGCAAATTTATTGGAGACGCTACTGCTATAAGTGACAAAAGCATGGTATCCAAAAATTCCAATTTTCTGCTGTGCGGGCTTCCCGTGATAATACAGTGCGGTGTCTCTAACAGAGTCGTGATTTTCAGTGATTCTTTTTCCCAGCCGATTGGAAACGATAACGGGGAAGTACCACTGTTTTTGGAAATTGCGTCAAACAGCAGAATTGATGATGAGTGTGTTACATGCGATTTCCAATTCGGAGATTTGTAGGAGTTCCAATCAGGATCTGTTTCATCAAGGGCAACGTTTGGCTTTTTAAATGATCTATTTATATAGTCTTCATACGAAGAAATAAGGACTTCACGAGGTTTGGACCCTTCGGCAGGACCAATGACACCTGCTTCTTCGAGTTGATCGAGTACTCTGGCTGCCCTGGCGTACCCGAATGAAAGGTTGCGTTGAAGCAGAGATGCTGAAGCCATGTCGTGTTTTGCAACAAGTTGCACCGCATCGTCGAACATACTATCACGCGCATCATCTGAAGAATTGGTATGGAGCTCTATACGTTGTGCTTCTTTTACGATATCCCGTGGCATATACTGATACTATAAGACTTGGGGTGTAAAAGAGCAAATGAACAAGAGAGGTGTATTATCTGCACTTTCAAGTGCGTTACTGTTGTTAACCGGGGTTACCTCCGTACTACGACGAAAATTTTAATGCGTCGGTCGACGAAATAAAGAATGACTTCTGAGATAAGAATAAAAAAATACAGGAGTCCATAAGAAAGAAATACTCCACCAATCATGAGAGCATAATCTGTTATCCAGTATTTGTGACCGTATATAACAATGTCATAAAATGTTGTTTCATCTTCTGCAAATAGTGTCGTGTTATACAGATGATCCAACACAAATATGCTGTATCCTAACAGTGTAAAAAACATGGCTTTGAAGCCTCTGGGTATTCTGTCTATAAACGAATTTACGGGATCCGTGATGCGAAAGGCTATTGCGTCGCGGGTGCGTGATACCCAACCTAAAAATATTTTTCCAAAAATGAGATCAAATGCACAAGATATGATGGATAATCCTGCTTGTAGAAATGAGGTGAGCAACCCTTGTATATACGCAACAGTCAGAATAATGCTGAGCGTAAGGACATATAGATATACGACCGATTCATGAAATATCTGGTGTGGCATGTAGTAGGTATGATACTACTATATTTGAATTATGAATGGTGAAGTTGAGGATTCATAAAATCTGCTGCTCCAATTCATTTTATGAAATTTCATATTGCAGTATAATAATGCAAGCAATGTTATGAATGAACATGAAAGGTCCATGCGACCAGAAGATATAGTTAAATGGAATAAACGATTAGAAGGAGTTACGTTTACCAGGCGTGTGCAAGAAACTTTTGGTATGGATGACAGTATATCTTGGACAGGCAGACAGGAATTTTCTGATTTTGAAGGTAATACGGTTGCTATCAATTTCAGTAGATACTCTGATAATTCAGTATTTTGGGAAATGGAATGGAAAGATATGTTTATTTCAGCATATTTTGATAACACAACTCCAGCAGTAGATATATCCCATGCATCCATTCGTGGTGCTATAAGCATAAATTTCGATAACGAGATCACAGTTGCAGGTAATATACTTGACTCAAAATTTGATCAAATGAAAGCACAATTACAAAAAGAGCTAATTGGAAAAAGTATAGATTTTGAGGCTTTTTCCATCGCATTTACAGAGCCGACTCTTTGGGCTGAGCCAACACAATCCGAACCAATCGTTGAACGAATTGTCAGCGCATGCGTTAAGAGTTCGCTTCCTAAATAAATGAATCCTGATAAGATGTGAATATGAGTAAAATACTTCAAACTGTTCTTGCGTTTTGTGTGGCACTTGGAATTGTCTTCGCTATCGGCATGTTTGTGCTGTCTAAGTATGATGTGCTCTTTTCCAAAAAACCAACGAATACAGCAAATGCACTGTTGACGGAAAAGGAAGCTCGAAACATAGCGGAAAACTCCTGTATAAAAGGTGGGGAAGCACTTGGGTCTGGAACATATAATGAATACTCTAAAACCTGGTGGTTTAGTGCAAATCTAAACAGCAGACATGAGGGATGCAACCCGGCATGTGTGGTGAAAGAAGAAACAAGAACGGCGGAAATAAATTATAGATGCACGGGACTAAATAATCCCGATACGAAACCTCCTGTAATAACTTCAACCTGTGGAATAGAAAATTGCCATGGGCTGGACATCGTCTGCGGAAGCAATCCCGCCCAGATGTGCACGGAGATGTATCAACTTGGAGACCGGTGTCGGCAATTTGCAACGTGCGGTGTAGTGAATGGATCATGCAAACAAATTGAAGACACACAATTTACTGCGTGTAAAACCTGTGTGCAGGCATGCGAAAAGAAATTTCCTAATGATCCCGAGCAGGTGTTTCAGTGTGAGAATACGTGTGGAGAGAATTTATAAGGGAAAAGGGGTAACCGCTAATCGTGAATCGACAGAAGATATTATGTAGAGAAACCGTGTATTAATGGCTTAAATCCACGTATAAGTTTGTTTACATCACTTGACAAGATGTAAACTAAGTAGTATAGTTTGTTTACATCTCTAAAAAGATAGTAACAAAGTATGGACGCCAATACGATCGGAATTTTGCGAAAACAACCTCAAGGTTTTAAAGCATTTATTCCTGCTCAGTTTCCTCCCGAAGGTGGATTTATCTTTGACGGCACAACTATTAAAAAAGCCAGTGAGGCTACAAGACTCGTCGGCAAGCTTGATGGAATTACTAAATTACTTCCAGATTTGGATTTCTTTCTCCTGATGTATTTGCGAAAAGATGCCGCCGCTTCAAGCCAGATTGAAGGTACCATGGCCACTATGATTGACGCTATCGAAGCGGAAGTAAAAACAAACACAAATGTCCCTGCTGATGTGGATGATATTCTCCATTATATTACTGCACTTCGATACGGTATGGACAGGGCGAAGAAGGAAAATTTTCCATTCTCACTCCGTTTTTTGAGGGAATTACATAAGGAACTTATGAGTAAAGCCAGAGCTACACATTTCGCAGATCCTGGTGAGTTTAGAAAAACCCAAAATTGGATAGGTGGTACAAGACCAGATAACGCTAGATATGTTCCACCACCTGTAGAAGAAATGAAACAAGCGCTTGATGAATTGGAGAAATATTTTTATGCGAATGATGACTTACTTACTGTAATTAAAGCAGGTATATTGCATGCTCAATTTGAAACTATTCATCCTTTCCTAGATGGAAATGGAAGAACCGGCAGAATGCTTATTACCTTTTTCCTGTGGCATGAGCATTTTCTAGAAAGCCCTGTTCTTTTCCTTTCTTCATATTTTAAAAGACATCAAGAAGTCTATTATGAAAAATTAACTAGTTATCACAATGGTAATGTTGTTTCGTGGATAGATTTTTTCCTTGATGGTGTTATAGAAATTGCTAATGAAGCTATTATTACGGTAGACAAGATTACAAAACTCCGCGAGCAGGATATGATGAAGATTCAGAATTTAGGCAAACGTGCTGCGGAATCAGCGATGCTCGTTATGCCTAAACTCTTTGCGCAGCCAATTATAAATGTGGCAGTTATTCAACAATGGACTGGCTTTAGCAGACCTGGTTCTCAAGAGGTGATTAATCGATTTATTGAGATGAATATTCTTTCTCCAAAAGATACTGATATAACGTATGGTCAATCTTATCTCTATAAAGAATATCTCAATATATTTTCTGAAAGAAAATAATTAAATATATATTCTATATGCTTTTAGTGTCATCCCTTTGATAAGCTCAAGATTCGTCGCGATGAAATGTATTATAAAAAGTGGTGATATACTAATTTTGTATGAAACAGAAAGTGGTTCAGCAGCCAATTATTTATCAGGCGAAAAACGGGGCAATAGAACTCCGAGGAGATGTCACACATGAAACCATTTGGGCAACACAGGCGCAAATCGCTTCTGCATTTGATATCGACATAAGGACTGTGAGTGAGCATATACTCAACATTTATTCAGATTCTGAGCTTAAAGAACGGTCAACTCTCCGGAATTTCCGGATAGTTCAAAAAGAAGGAGCAAGAAATGTTGAGCGTGAGATGAATCACTATAACCTAGATATGATTATATCTGTCGGATATAGAGTAAATTCCAAAAGGGCAACACAATTTCGTATTTGGGCAACCAAAACGTTGCGTGATCATATTACCAATGGATATACGATCAATCGAAAACGAATCGCGAAGAATTACGATGCGTTTATGAAATCAGTTACTGAGATACAGACATTGCTGCCTGGTTCCACAGAGATAGATTCAAAGAAAGTAATAGATCTAATAAAAGAATTTGCACACACCTGGTTTTCTTTGGATGCATACGACAGAGGTGTATTTACTGGAGTTGGAGTTACTAAAAAAACTCTAGCTGTAACTTCTGGCGATTTACTTGGTAGTATTGAGCTTCTAAAGAAAGAATTGATTCGAAAAGGCGAGGCGAGTGACTTGTTTGCTGTAGAAAGAACAAAGCAGGCAATTGAAGGAATCGTTGGAAATATCCTCCAATCATTTAATGATGAAGATGTGTATCCAAGTATTGAAGAAAAAGCAGCACACCTGCTGTATTTTATCGTAAAGAATCATCCGTTTATTGATGGGAATAAACGCTCTGGTGCGTTTGCCTTTGTGTGGTTTTTAAATCGGGCAAAACGCCTTGATTCTAAAAAACTTTCTCCAGATGCACTCACTGTATTAACGCTTCTGATTGCAGAAAGTGCCCCATCAAAAAAAGATACAATTATTGGCCTGATCACACTTTTGTTGGGAAAATAAGCTAGATGTAAATTTATTTACACTTCGTGCCTTTAAGGAAGCCTGCGACTGTGGCAAGTAGAGCAAGAGCTGCTGAAGTGATGCCGATAAGAAGGGGACGGGAGGTTTTCTTACTCTTCGGCTTTATGGAAGATTTTCGTTTCATATATACAATGTAGCAAACGCGGAAAAGCCAGTCTACAGATTTTTATACAAAAAGAGTACGATAGTTTTATGGATCCTGCCTATATAGTTACCTTCTGGTTTAGTCTCGGCATCTTTTTGCATGTTGCTCCAAAATTACAGAATCTGACTGCTGTACGGAATTTTGTTTTTGTTATCCTATTCTCCTTCTTTCTCGGGCTTCTGCCTGATAAAAATGAGACGCACTATGATATACATGATCACTTAATTAAATATTTTTTTATTTGTATCAGTCTGACCTTTTTTTCATTTAGAAATGCGCTTATACCGAAAGTAAATGAACATATCGTTGCTGTACATTCTATTATCCTCTGGTATGCCATACTGTTTTTGATTCCTGCTCGGTTTGTTCCTCCTTTGATTTGCATATCAGTTATCCCCACCGCAATCGTGATCCATAGTATTTTTGAGAGAAGAGAGCTGGACTACACAAAACAAATTGTATTGTACTTTTGGAATGATCTGATATATCTGATGCTGTTTTTTATACAGCTGGATCAGTTTACAAAAATATTCCCATCGTTTGATGTGCTTGTTCGCGTGCCAGTGTTGCAGATTATTATGTCCGGTATGATGTTTGCTTCCATTGGACTTCCTATTCTGGGACTGTTGTTTATCATTCCCATACCAAGCAAACGTCAGACAATGCCCGAGCGTTTGGAGGAAATACGTGAGTATATGGGGTGTGTTATAAAGAATTTTACCGAAGAAAACACCACTCCTGCAAAAGTGCTATTTATGATTATGCTTGCTTGGGGACTATTGATTCTCAATCGAATGTACGCTGTGGTATCTGAATTTACTCTCATAAATATATTGATACTATCGTTACCGTTCCTTATAAAACCCAATGCTCCTGATCCTGTACACTCCCGAATTTTAACTATGGAGCCGCTTGAGCTACAGAAGCCTAAGGCGAAATAACAAAGCATAGCCGGATAGTTTCTATTTTATGGTTGATGGTTTGAATGACAAACAAGAAAAGCGAGATTGCCGCGCTTCGCTCGCAATGACAAATGAATGAAAGATCTATTCACACTTCACTGTACTTGGTCCGCCGGGATCGGCTGACTCGCTGTCTGCGGTGGATGTACACTTGATAACTCTTCTGGTTGAAGATGTATTCAAGTCGATCGCATAGACGGATGATTGGCCGAATCCGCCGTCTCCGCCGCCGCACCCCCAATACACTATATTTTTATCTGTCAGCATGTACGGTCTGCTGCAAATGAAATACGGTGCACCGTCATTGGATATACTTGAAATCTTTTTGAGACTGCCATCTGTCTCCAGAGTAAAAAAGGAAGAGGTGTTCCCAGCACCTGCAGCTCCTGCTTCAATCTCATAGTGTACTATGGTGCCGCCTGTTTCTGTCCTACATGAGGATAGGGCAGATATCGTCGGATGTTTACTGGCCACATCAAGTAGTAGGGCATCCGTCATCTCTTTTGATCCTGATTCTGTTTCCATCAAAAACCCCCCATTCCCGTAATTGTAGTAAAACCCTGAGCACTGTAATCCAACCAGTGCGCTATCTGATATTTTCGTCATTTCCTTGGGGAATGGTGCAGTCTCTATGATTGTTCCATTGGGATCAAACAATCGTTTGCTAAACCTGCCCGAATTTGTTGTCGTGTTTGTGTCACCCTGTGGTTGTTTTCTCGTCTCAGGTGGGCAGGGGCTAAACTCGCACTTCGGACCAGTGCGTCCGACAGCGGATCCGTCAGGACAGATTTTTGCTTCCATTGTACATCCCTGCGGTTCAAAAACTCTCACCGGATTTTTGGCTATATAGTAGCCAATCCCAAGTCCTGCAAAAAGACAGAGTAATGCGATCGAAAGCATTTTATATACATTGTTTGATTGTTCAGGTCGGTTCATAGATATAGTGTACTATGCACCTGATTAAAATACACCAGTGTATACTGGAGATATGAAGGATGTACAAGACAGTGTATTTGATGACGCGGTGAGACTGTTGGAACATTTGGATACAATACCGACTAGTGTCCTTCAGGAGAAATTGCAGATAGGATATTCCCGGGCAGCGCGACTGTTGGATCAATTGGAAGATGCGGGATATGTGGGAAATGGCGAGGGGGAACATCAAGAACAGTACTGCATCCCAAGCGCTAGCGTAGAGAACTTAGCGCCTCACGGGCTTCTCCCAGTGACGTATTATAGAGTACCGCTTTTGCAAATTCTTCGCGGGCTTTTTCTGTGTTTCCCTGTCTTTGGTAGACGCGCCCACGAAGTAGGTAGAGTTCAGAATACGCGCGATTCTGATTGCTGAGAATCCTGTCTGTAATGTCAAACACGCGGGCGTCATGTTTCAGTTCATAGTACGATAACATCGGCTCGATTTGGTACCAGAGCGTGCGAAAGGGAAGTCGGGATTCCACTTTCTCAAATTCTGCTACAGACCCGGAGAAATCCCCAATATGATACAAAGCAACGGAGAGATTTAGGCCTGTATACATATCTGATGGGTTAGTTTTGAGCACATTTCTTGCCTGATCTGCTGCGTGCCTCCATGCGACCGTTTCATCCGCCTGATCGCCCAATATGGCAAGAATTTCTGCGATTTTTTCCGGGCGGGAAATAATAAGATACTCATACCCGAAGGTCTGCCAGAGTGCAGAAAAATCGGCGTACGAATACCGGAGGTTTTTCCCTTGCAGAGAATCATCCTGTATAAATTCGCCCGAGGCATCATCGTACCCTTTGATAATTCTGAAGTGTCCTATGTCATCTTCCTTCTTCAGTCTCGTTCTGGTGATCACCGGAATGCCTGCTACGATAAACCGTTTCACCAACTGGGTGGTGCCGCCCGGACGGTGATAGGAAACGAGCCCTAATGCTATGGCTTTATCTCCCAGTTCTTTAAGTGTCACGGACTTGTCATCGTTGTCTCCTCCAGGCACCTGATACGGACGAAGCTCGAGCCCCAGTTCAGTTTGGTTTTTGTTTATACCGACATAGAATAGTGCCATCGATAACGCGGCGGGACCGCAGTTGTTAAATGTCTGAAATACATGCGTGCCACCCGGTATCAGAAACGATGCGGGAATAGGCTTCGGAGTCGGAGATGGTGTGGGTGTGACAGTAGGAGTCGGTCGGGTGGGGATACCCGTGACAACGGGGACAAACGGTGGGTGGTACCACCGCCACGCAAGTATTGATACAATACCCAACACGATGAACAGAACTGCACGTCTCATCATACAGGTATTTTATCAGATTGGGACCATTCTATCGGTTTTTTCGCTGTGTGTGTACGTGACACTCCCTCGCGTGCATGCAGTGCGGGCAATTGACCAAATGATAACAGCATATGGATTTTGGTTCTCCCTCTCACGAGAGTTGCAGGTGGAGGTACTGTATTTCGGTCAACCCGGAGTTTCCCATGCCAGTATGCCAATTGCGTTTTTTCGGGTAAAAACAGGCATACCAAACGAGCGTCCTACTCCTGTGCCGCAATTAGTTGGAAGGCCATATTGGTTCATCACCGCGAAATACCCAACAGATAATCCCGAGACGGCACCGTATTTTTTGGAGCTGGACGTGCCCGTGTCTGAGGGGTCTCCGTATGGACCCGTGCCGTACCCTGAATGTGGTGGAGGGTGCGACTGGGTGCTTCCAGGGGCATTCGGACTTCATGGTGTGAATGGGGATGTGTCCAAACTTGGAGCGGATACTCCAGGCAGTTCCGGGTGCGTGAGGCATACTGACCGTGATATCCGCGCGTTGTACAGCCTGCTTGATCCGGAGAACCTGGAAATCAGGTATTACATACAAAACGATACTGAAATACTGTCAACGCTTCGCATGATATAATACTGTTACTTCGTTTTGCGATATCTTCGATACTTCAGCTTGGCGTGTATATCTACGCTTTGGGTGTTTCGATTTACAGATCCAAAACAAAGAAATCAGTATGAAAACAATAATCCGTTTTGATGAAGTAAGTTACCAGTATGGTGACGGAAAACAGATCCTCGATGAGGCGAGCTTTTCCGTGCGAGAAGAAATGAAAGTCGCACTCATGGGACAAAACGGTGCGGGAAAAAGCACACTGTTCAAGCTGCTTACGGGGGCACTGACTCCCACATCCGGCAGAATCAGTGTCGACAAATCGCTGACCGTGGCAACAGCACACCAGGTGATAGATCCTGAAGAGTACGACCTGACTATCGAGGAATTTTTCACCAAGCGCTGCAATACGGAAAGTTATGATGTGAAGAGAAGAATGGCAGGGGTACTGGATGCAGTTAACCTGCATGCGCCCGCTGACAAACACATCAAATCATTCTCCGGTGGACAAAAGGCGAGGCTCCTTTTGGCATCGGCCCTGATACAAGATCCCGACTTACTCCTTCTCGATGAGCCGACCAATAATCTGGATCGGGCGGGGATAGATCACCTCATGTATTTTCTGATGATGTATCCCAAGAGTGTGATTGTGATTTCTCATGATGCGGACTTTTTAAATGCATTTACCCAAGGAGTGCTGTACCTCGACAGCTTTACCAAAAAGATAGAACAGTACCAGGGAAATTATCTGGATGTGGTGGAAGAAATCCAGACCCGCATAGAACAGCAGCAGCGAGAGAATGCGCAGCGGGAACGGATGATCGCAGACAATAAAGAGAAGGCCAACTTCTTTGCCAATAAAGGCGGTAAGATGCGAAACGTCGCCCAAAAAATGCGAGAGAAAATTGAAAAACTTGAGGACGAAAAAGTCGACATACGACGGGAAGATAAAACGATACGGAAATTCACCATCCCCGTACAGAAAAATTTGGGAAGCGATGCGATACGGATAGACAGTGTGTCTATCATGAAAAACCATGAAGTCGTAACAAAGCCCGCGCATGTCCTACTCACTCGGGGGAAGCATCTGTTGATCGAAGGGCCAAATGGGATCGGGAAAAGCACACTCATTGATGCCATCGCAAACGGAAAAGCAGATGGAGTGGTGATCACGCCCGGCGTGAGAGTAGGGTACTACAGTCAGGATTTCCGCACACTGGACTACAATGATACCGTGTGGGAATCGCTCGTCAAAGCGGTGCAGCTATCTGACTGTCAGCTGAACGAACAGAAACTGCGAGCCACTGCTGCAGGATTTTTGCTCACCGGGGAACTGATAACCGCCAAGATTAAAAGCCTCTCTGAAGGACAAAAGGGACTCTTATCGTTTGCCAGGCTCGTGCTGATGGAACCGGGACTGCTGATCATGGATGAGCCAACGAACCACATAAATTTCCGACATTTGCCGGTGATCGCCGAAGCCATCAGCGCATATGAGGGAGCACTCGTGCTGGTATCCCATATTCCCGAGTTTGTGGAAAAAATTAAAATCCATCAGACGCTGGATTTGGAAAAATAAATCATAAATCGCGAACCGCGAATCGTTAACCGTTAACCGTTCATGGTTGAAAGTGAGGGACGAGATTGCTGTGCAACTTCCCATTTCGCCAAGGCTTCCCACTACGCTAAGGCTTCGCGGGACACGTCGCAATGACATTGAAGATAGGCTACTTTTTATTTCCTGATGTTTTTTCGGAAGCCAGAAGCGGCGTCAGTAATTCTGTCGGAGTGCCCTGAGGCAATAATGTGAGCTCCGTATTGCCACCCGTAATTTTTTGCTGTTCCAATATCTGAAACATGGTGTCGAGAACCTCGGGGTCCTTGGAAATTTCCTCCAGAGATTTTCCTACGATTTTGGGTCTCACTGCCGCAGCTTTGGCAAGCTCGATGGATGCTTCCTGCTCTGCTTTGCTTGCGATGACGTTGACCTGGTTAAGTCCGTCCTGCTCGATAGCGGAGGTGACCTGACGCAGTTGGTTGACTACTTTTTCCTCTATCTGCTGGGTCATATTTTCGTCTCTGAAGTGCACTTTGCGGATGTAAACAGACCCCAGTTTGTACCCCCATTCAGAGGACTGTGCCGATACTTCACTTCGAACCGCTCCAGACATCTGGTGGCGATTGGCAAGCATTTGGGCCAAGGGAAGGTTACTTAAACTCTTGATCGTCGCGTTTTTCACATTGGCAGTCAGCGACCCTTCGGGATCCACGTTTTTGAAAATATGGGCGACTGGATCGGAGATAAACATCTCATACCAGACACCGATTCCCATGGGCGTGCCTTCTTCGGAATTCACCGGAATGCTTCTGATATATTCCTGATCGAGACTCAAACTTCTCACATGTGTCTCTCCGAATATGTTTACGATGAGTGCCTTCCACCCGAACTCTACAAGGGGGCTATGGAGTCCGGGTGTATCGAGTACCCCCAACACTTCGCCGAACAGCACAAATACTTTTGCCTCGCGTTCCTGCACCGTGGTGTACACGCCAAACAATCTGGCAATGCCAAGGACTATGGACTCTGCTACCAGAAATCCTATCGCAAAAAATGGTATGAGTAGCGCGTTATTCATGTTTGGTCTCCAAAAATATCCTCTTTGCCTGAGATAAGAGTGACAGCCTGACGTTTCGCAAATATGCAGGAAGCGTCTTTTTGCCGCTCTGTTTGATGAGCAGTAGTTGGGACGCCATTTCGTTTAGTACCTGTACTTCCGATTTTGCCTTGAGTGTTTCAATTTCCACGGACGTCTTTGACTGGACGATCTTTTGATCGGCGCTTGCCTGCGCAAGACTGATCTGTGAGGACACGTGATTGTGTGCGGTGTTGATGGCGGCAAGCGCTGACTCTACATCATTTGGTGGCTCAAGCGCGGTGATCAGTGCCGCATCCAGGGTGATGCCGTAGCGGGCAGCTGAGGAATGACACTCCGCTGCCATATGGCTGTTGAATTCTCCTAAGTTTTTGCGCAAATCATTGATAGATGTGCCAAGTGATGCTTGGAGGGAATCTTTGGGACCGTGTTTCACGGGTGCTTCAAAATTGGCGATGCGCTCGCGCAAAATGGAAATAAAATATCCCATGACATGAGCAATGGGGGAGGTGACCCCAAAGAAAAATGCATAGAGATTTTGCTCGGACACCGTATACTGCAGTTGGCCGCGAAGTTTGATATTGAGCTGGTCTTTGGTGACGGCGGCCAGAGATGTATTGTTTTCGTTGACAGAGGGATCCTGCGGATCAAACCCGATATCAATAAGTTGTGTGGCGATGGAGACTTTCCGGATTTCTTCCCACGGCATTTTAAAATACAAACCACCCGGGGGGATGACTTTGAGTTGCGGGAATTGGTAGCGCTCCTGCTCATCTTTCCTCAGTGAATCGGCAAAATCAGGAATATCGAGTGTGGTTTTGCCTTTGATTTTTTGGGCTTTGCCAAACACCGTTTTCACCGCGCGTTCGTTTTGCTCGACGACATAAAACCCTGTGAGGACAACTCGGATGAAGAGGTAGGCGAGGAATCCATAGAACAGTCCGACAACGATGGTCATACATCTATAGTACATCCAATAGTCTCAAGTGCAAGGAGCATTTTATGTACTGATGTCCGCCAATCGTTTAGGGATGAGAGATTCTAGAAGAGTGTCCACACCTTCTATTGTTTTTGTGGAGAGAAATACATGAGGAGTTTCTGCCGCTTTCTCTATCAGCGTGTCGCGGTTGAGATCCGCTGCTGCATCTATTTTGTTAAATATATATACCTCTTTTTCCCGCAGGATGCCCAGCTGTGCGAGTATGTCGTGGACCACGCGAACCTTTTCATTCATCTGGGGATCGGACACATCGATGACATGGAGAATAATGTCAGCGTGGACAGACTCCATCAGCGTAGATTTAAACGCTTCGATAAGGGAGGGGGGGAGATTTGCAATAAATCCGATGGTGTCTGACAACAGTACCTTTTTGCCCAGAGAGGGGAGGAATACTTCTCCTACCGAACTGTCCAAAGTCGCAAACAGCGCGTTTTCCACCAGGTGTTTCTTGTGAGTAAGAATATTGAACAATGATGTCTTTCCGGCGTTTGTATACCCGACAATCGATATCGTCTGTAAGCCGATATGTTTGCGGTGATCCATCTGGCTTGCCCTAGACTGTGCCGACTTGGTGAGCGCGTCTGTCGCCCTCTTTATTTCCCGCTTCCAGTGGCGCCTCATGAGCTCTGTATTGGTTTCTCCGATGCCACGGGTCCCGATACCGCCTCCCTGACGGGAGAGCACCATGCCCATGCCGTAAATGCGCGGACCCATGCTATGCATACGGGCTAGCTCGATCTGGAGCTTGGCTTCTGTGGTTCTGGCATGGCGGGAAAAGATTTCCAAAATCACATCAACCCGGTCCCAAATATGGATATTTGGCGCCATGTCCCAGAACGCTTTCATGAGTGTAAATTTCTGGCTGGGCTTGAGTTGGCCATTGAGGACAATAGCATCAATCTTGTGGCTCGTGAGATACTCCGCGACTTCTGCGACTTTACCCGGACCTATGTAGGTACCCGGAAACTCAGAGCCCTTCTGATGGATGAGGTCGACTACCTGGGCATTACCAAGAGTCGTCACCAGATGCCAAAGCTCCGTAATATCCGATTCCATATCCGCGCGACTTTGGCGGGGATGAGCCAGATAGATAAATAAAATTTTGAGCGGTTCGTTGATAGCTTCCATGCGTATGCGCATTATAGCAACAATCGCCTGATCATGACTGTAACGTCACTATCTGCCACGTTCCCTGTTCACCATTAATGGTGAGTCGAACGTTGTTTGGTATGGCGAGAGCAGTCTTTTCCACAATCGCAGGAATCCCATATTCGCGTGCAACGATCGCTCCGTGCGAAGTCTGTCCGCCTTTTTGAAATATAATCCCGGCACATTTCGGAAACAATATACTGTACTCGGGACTGGCGTTTGGGAATATGGCGATGGTGCCTGCAGGGATATCCATCAGAGAAGACGTGACTTGGATGACTGTGCCTGTCACTGTCCCTTTCGATATTGGTGTGCCGCGGCCACTATTTTGTACAGGAGTGGGCTGTTGTGTTGTGGGGACGGGTACAGGGAGTGTTATGGTAATAGGATTGCCAGACAAAAGCTGCTCCCTTGTCGCGTTGGGTAGAGCATCGGTTTCCCGTACAAGATCCATGATCTGCCGCCTGAGTAGTGCTATATATCCGAGTGCCTTTTGTTTCAAGCGGCTTCGAATCCGCTGCACAGAAATAACGGTATCTGCGAGCTGTTTCAACGAGTCATTTTTGAGCTCCCCAATACGAGACTGGGGCGTTTGTATACTTTTATCTATCTGTTCTCGTATGCGCTCGGGTATTTCGTACCACCTGGGACAGGTAATCTCGAAATCCCGATCGGCGCGGTTTCCATAGCGATCCATGTACCAGTCAAATGATTTCTCGCCTGATTTCACCAGATACTGGTCCGCCACTGAATGGAAAATCCAATCTGTCTCGGCGACTTTTGAGGAAATGTATGATTCTATGGTGGCTTTCTGCGCACCGGATTGGTGCAGTGAATACTGATGAAAATATTCCGCCACATATCCGACTGCGATAACAGCGGGCATAACCACGGTATTGATATGCGTATCCAGTTCTATAAATGTCAGAGACCGTTTGGGTACTGCTACCGCATCGACCATCTGGTTCATGATGGTGATGATGCCGTCGGGATTTGCTGTCCATGTACTTTGCACTGCGATGAGTTTTATAGTTTGCCATATGTGTGATGGAGACAGAAGCCGTAGAGGGTGGATGGATAATGAGGGCAGGTGTGTATGATCCGTTTGCGTCCCGTACCCAAGTACGGTATCCGCGTAGAGCATACGCTCTTCGGCACTCACATCCACCAACAACTCTCCGTCGACGCAAATGAGGATGCTGTCTGTGGATGAATGAAAGGGTAAACCGAGCAACTGCATTGCTGTGCCAAATGAGCCGTATCCCGAAAACCATGTTTGGAGAAATGAAAGGGTTACGGGCGTGGGGTGGTCGACGATCTCGGCAATGCCGCCGCTATAGAGGAGTTGTTTCGCAGTTTGTTGCGTGCCAGATTTCATTTATACTCATTGTATACCCGTTACTACCAATCGGATACCGGGTACGAGAGTTATGCATATTATCGCCATTTTTTGTGTAGGAATTATTGCTCTGACTATGTTGCCGAAAGCGCACGCGATCGTCATCCTCCCCGCTGTGGTGCTGATCCCCATTATAAAAATAGTGGCTCTAGTTATTGGTGGGTTGTCTTTGCCAGCAGTCGGTATGAGTGCACTCTGGAGCCGTGTATTTGGGAAACCGCTGACACAGACGATCGCGTGGATGCTGGTGGTGCTCCTCGTTTTGGGTGTCCTGCTCACCCTCTGGCTCAGATTCTATTTGCCGAATCACCCTATCATTTAGTATGCTCTCCTTGCACCTAATGGGTTTACTCAGTTCTCTGGGCTACGTACGTAAAGATGATGAGATTGCCGCGTCATCCTTCGACAAGGGCTTCGGCTGAATTTAGTCGACCTTTCTCAGGATTCCTCGCAAAGACAAGCTACAAAGAATTTCTAATCATGTATATACTCAACAACACCGTAGCCTGAGAGTGGTGTTTGACCGTCATGAGACACTGTGCCTTCCACTTCACCTAAGTACCAATCATACGCGCCATTCGGTGCTTTATTGATAGCGTTTTTCCGTGTGAGATCAAGTGTGGATCCGATAGGATTGCCGATGGAAATAGAGTATTTGTCCGGTGGAATATTGGTATCCCTAGTGGTTTGTACAGAAAACGTTTTGGATACTGCGCCTGATGGAGACAAATGAATGCCCAGTGTATGAGATTTGTATATAGCAGTCGGTTTGGCAACTGACGTGGCATCCACATGATAGAAATTACCTGCAGTATCCCAAAACGCCACCCAGTCTGTGGTGACGCCAATTGGCTCACTATAAAATTGGATATCCGCGGTATTCATGGAGTAGATACGTGTGTAGAGTACTTTAGCAGCGTGTTTTTTCCCTTGGATGGTGATGGTCCCATCCCCTTCGGACATAAATTTCGTATACCCGGGTAAACTTCGCACACTCATCTCATTTTGCAGATCAGGTGCAAAAAATTGAATGGAGTGTGTATCCACCTGAGCTTTTCCTGATACTCGTTCTCGTAGAACTCGGGTCGCGTCTATATCTATATTCCATGCACTGATAAGAGCACTTGTGGTGATGGCAGATGTATTAGAGCGCGCGGATCCAGTCTTGCGTGTCCATGTCTCTCCGTCAAAAAAACTCACCCGGGTGTTGTGCACATACATATTGGGCTCATCTTCAACCCGTACCATGGACCCGATAAAAATTTTCCGCGGAGTGTCTGTGGTGATAGCGAGAACTGTATCGTCAAAATAGTGAAGCCCTGTGGCAAAACTGAGAGAATCGACGGCTGATATGCCAGATCCTGTCTGCGTTACACCCTGCGACATGGTTGGTGTAGGGGATGTACCAGTGGACACAGGCGGGGAGGATTGTGTCTGATTTTTCAGTAGATCGCTGAGGAAAAATCCCGCTACAAAGGCGCCCACACACCCGAGAGCAAGAATAGCGAGAATTCCTGAATTTTGTGTAGAGGGAGATGGCTTTGGAGGAGTAACTTTTGGGTCCATGCATGTAGTATGCTGATGCCCGGTGAACTGTGTCAAGGAAACAATTGTGACACTACGGGACTTTTGCTTTGAAGCAACCGCCACAAGTGATGTATGATACAGATATATGAAACACTATATTGTTGAAGGAATCGGTACATTTTTTCTGGTACTCACCGTTGCTCTCAGCGGCAATCCGATTGCGATCGGATTCATCCTGACTGCGATGGTGTATATGGGCGGATATATTTCCGGCGCGCACTATAATCCCGCGGTAACACTCGGCCTGTTGGTGTCCGGCAACATACAATGGGCAGAAGCCAAGCGCTATATGGCTGCGCAACTGTTTGGTGGATTTGCCGCGGCAGGTGTCTACTCTCTGGTGAAACAAAATTTCTTTATCCCTGCACCCGGTGAAGGGGTATCTTTCATTAGCGCATTTATCATCGAGGTGCTCTTTACCTTCGCACTGGTGAGTGTAGTACACCATGTGGCAGTGTCAAAAGCAAAAGGGAATCAGTATTATGGACTCGCTATCGGCATGACGCTTCTGGCTGCTGCCACTGCAGGCGGGCCAATATCGGGCGGAGCGTTTAACCCTGCGGTGGGGGTGTCACCGCTGATTTTTGATATAACCGGTGTCTCCGCGCATATATCCAGCCTACTATTATATAGTGCGGGGCCACTGGTGGGTGGAGCGTTGGCGGGATGGGCATATAATCAAATTGGTAAAGCGTAAAGGGGAGGATCATGTCTGTAACTTCTGAAATTGGGTTTGCCAGACGGATGGTGTCTGTGATGGATGTGAAGTTTTCTGTCTTTGGCATACGATTTGGAATAGATCCCTTATTGGATATCATCCCCGGATTGGGTAATGCGCTTGCAGTCGGCGTATCCTGTTATTTGTTTTGGATTGCTTATCGTGTAAAGGTGCCTACACATGTATACCTGCGCATGCTGTGGAACATCATCGTAGATTATATATTTGGCGTCGTGCCGTATATCGGTATCGTGATGGATTTATTTTTCCGTGCAAATGTAAAAAATCTTGCACTGATTGATAAATATCATGATCCCTCCATCCTCGTGGGTGAGCTTGTTGATGTGTAAAAGCCTGTTCGCTCTGTATACCATTTCTCACACGTGAGTCTCATGTGAATCACACGGGCAATTGCTACACTTCCTTCATATGCATACTCGGATTGTCCCGCAAAAATATGTAGTGAACCAAGATGCACTTGTGACACTGGCATCTCTTGTTGGTTTTTTGATTGCACATGCAGTGCTCTATAGCATAGGTGGGATTGTTAAAGCGGGGGTGTATATATGTATGATTATCGCCTGCTTAGCAGTAATGCATCATTTCATAAAGCGAGACATGTATTGGTATGCCTTTATTTTTGCCATCATCGGAACAATCAGTGTGTTTGTGAGCCTTGAATCTATCGGATCTCTTATATACACATCGGCATATCACTGGTAGATTTCTAGACAATCTTCTATTATAGAAAGAATTGAATATAGATCTATATGATAGGCTTATTGCACATGTACGTGTATGCAAATCGGGGCAAGATGAGTATAATACAGCCACATGTTTCCAGTCGGTCAGAAAAAGATTTCAAGAGTATTATTTTTATATCTTGCTGTTTTTTTTGTGCTGTTGGCAATCCTTCATATCTCTTCAAACTTTGTGCTACTACGATTGCTATTTATCCGTGGGGTCCGTACAGATTTGCAACAGTATGTCTCCCGTGTCCGAAATGATTTCTCATTTACCGGATCCACATGGAATACGCAGAAGTACCTCGCAGATCCGATGACACCCCACCCGAACGGCTCCAGTGGATTTACCCAACCGCTGTATATCATGACACGCGACGGATTTGTTATTGAGCGGTCAAGTCCCATCGCAGGTTTATTGGACACATCTGATTTTTCCAGAATACGCACATTCTCCACGCCTCAATTTCTTACCGGTGATACCAATGAACGGTGGAGAGTGCTTTCACGTGAGTTGTACAAAGATACAACTGCTGTAGGCGTAATTCTGGTGGCAACATATGAGCCAATCGGAACGGATATGTCCCATGTCGATGCGGAACTAATGCGAAATATTGATATATTACGTGAGAAAATTGAAGTGCTGCCGAATGGAGCATTGTCCGTTGAGCACGTAGATATTCGCAACATTAAATACGACGTATCATTTGAAATCGTAACTGCATATAACGCCGTGTTGTTGAATAATGGGAGAACTCCGTCATTTATAGATCCCAGTTATGTTGACAACGTGCGCAAAAACCCTCCTGAATTTGTCACTGATGCTGCCACTGGTGAGGTATTTTATGTGTATACCGATACGATTTTTAGCGAAGACGGAAAAGAGCAGGGTGTTATCCTCGCTGCGGATTCTTTGTCTGATATGCAAATGTTGTTAAAAAATTTTTATATCATATCAATCATATTTGGTGTTGGCGTGGTCATACCACTTTCGTACCTATTTTCCCATCTGATTAGAACGTGGATACGGATAACAATTCAGAATGCGGATGCAGAGAGGGAAGAACTGCTTCGACAGTTACCGAATCGTGTGTGCTTTGATAAAAAGAAATCCGAGATCATCGTGGACGGCAATGTATATCCAGTTTCCTATGCATCAAATCAATATTATGTGTGTGAAGCTTTATTTAGCAGTCCAACCAAGAGATGGGAAACTGATGAACTACTTGACCGATTCGGCGAAGCCAAAGAAGCATACAATCCACGCACACTATATGACGCTGTCTTGGCTATAAACAAAAAATTTTCCTGGAAACTTATTTCCTATAAAGATAAAACGTATCGGATACACCCCGATATCGTAACTCGGATTGAGCGGTGAGACCCCACTGTGGTATCATATACGTCTATGGAATTAGGACAAAATGTGTTAGATTTTTTTCTTCATTTGGACCGCCACCTCAAAGAGATAGTGATGCAATATGGGTTTTTTAGCTATGCGATATTATTTGGTATCGTATTTGCCGAAACCGGACTGGTCATACTTCCGTTTCTACCCGGAGATTCGCTCCTGTTTGCTGCTGGCGCACTTGCGGCGCTCGGTACCCTGAATTTCCCGTTGGTGCTCACACTGTTTATCGTTGCCGCTATTTTGGGCGACACGGTGAACTATGCCATCGGACGGTATTTTGGAAAAGCTATTGTGGACAATCCAAAAATCCCGATGATTAATCAGGAACATATCGACAAAACAGAACAGTTCTATAAAAAGCACGGCGGGAAAACAATTATTCTCGCGCGATTTGTCCCGATTGTCCGCACGTTTGCTCCTTTTGTTGCGGGAGTGGGATCTATGCATTACCGGACATTTATCATTTACAACATCGTAGGGGGAATTATCTGGGTGGTACTATTTACGAGTGCGGGATACTTTTTCGGAAATATGGAAATAGTGCAGGAACATTTCCACTATGTGATTTTTGCTATTATCGGACTGTCTGTCCTCCCGATGATCTATGAGTACATCCAAAACAAGAGGCACCCGGATGTGCCTGGTGTATCCGAAAAAAAACTTGAGAAAATCGTAAACGAGTAATACACAACATTACTTCAGTGTAAATCCGCCATCAACCGTAAACACCTGGCCCGTGATATACGAGGCATTTTCTGAAAGCAGGTATGCTACCATCTGCGCAATTTCTTCTGGTTTCCCAACGCGATCAATGATTGAGAGTGACGTGGTTGCATGCGGGTCTTCACCCGTGCTGTCTGTTAATGGCGTATCAATAAGGCCGGGGGCGACTGCGTTTACACGGATAAGTGGGCGTTTATGATGTCGTGCAAATGATTTGGTCAGCGAAATAATGGCAGCTTTTGTTGCGGAATACATAACACCGTATGGTTCACCAATGATGCCATCAACAGATGTAAGCGTGACTATAGATCCTTCTTTGGATGTTTCTTTGATGAGGTCTCCCAGCAGTTTGAGTGTCCAAAATGTGCCTTTGAGATTAACCGCAATAGTTCTCTCGATAACATCTTCTGTGATGGTGTCGATCCCACACGGTAGTGGCATGATTCCGGCATTTGCCACCAGGTAGTCTAATCTGCCGAACGTGTTGTGTATATGCGTGCGAAGTGATTCGAGTTCCTGTTTCTTTGAAATATCCGCTTTGAAAAAAGATACTTCCGTGTTTCCTGAAAATTCGGTTTCAATAAAATGTGGCGGCAGTTCTTCAAATGAATTAAGGATAACAATACATTCTTCTGCGAGCTGTTTTGCAATAGCTTTTCCGATACCGCTTGTAGACCCTGTGATCAGACATACTTTTTTCATTCTTCTATAGTACTCTACACAGAAGTATTTTCAATACGTATCTAGTGGAAGTGAACGCCAGTGAAAGAAAATCTCCCCGCGCGTTGTATTACCTCTAGAGGGGAGGTGAAATATATGAACAACAAATCTATAGTGGTAGCAGCAGTCGCGTTGGCATTGGGTGTATACTTCGTGCATCCGACGATAGCACTGGCATACAGAGGTGATGCGTCCGTTAAAGGACCGAATCACACTGAAGCAAAAGAACAGGCCATCGAATCTGAAAATTTATCAGCATTTAAAGCCGCATGCACAGCAGGAAGAATGTGTGCCGTCATCGACACGCAAGCAGAACTGCATACACTTAAACTCATGCACGAAGCAAATGAAAAGGGTGATGTAACTAAAGCCAACGAACTACGAACTTCTCTTGGGCTCGGGCTTCGAAATGGATCAGGAATGGGTCAGGGGATGGGTAGAAACAGAGTAAAATAAAACAGTGTGCCTGAATCCCGCAGAATACGTACGGTCTGCGGGATAGTGGCGCGCTATACAACACATAATCTATATGTCTGATCACACGAGAGAAACCGATTGCGAGTTGGTGATCCGTATACGAAACGGTGAGCACGAGTTGTTTTCGGAGGTTATAGACCGGTACGAAAAAAAACTCATACGCTACGCCGTAACTCTTGTGCACCGGGAAGATGTCGCAACAGACGTCGTAGAGGATTCATTCATAAAAGCGTATACGAACTTACAGGGATTTGATACGAAAAAAACGTTCAGCAGCTGGATATACAGAATAGTGCACAATGAAGCAGTTAACAGTATAAAAAAATATAAGAGGGAAGTGCCGCTGTTTACGGAGAGGGAGCTCCAAAGCGACGAGCACATTGAATCAGAATATATAACGAAAGAACGAATACTGGGGGCGTCATGGTGTTTATCTCAGATGCCTGATCTCTATAGTCAACCGCTCATACTTTTTTATTTGGAGGAGCTATCGTATGAGGACGTGAGTGATGTGCTGCGAATCCCAATGGGAACGGTAGCAACGCGTATAAACCGGGCGAAAGCCATGATGAAAGCATTATGTCAAAAACGAAACATATCATAAAAGAAGCGGTGATGAAACAGATCCTAAGCGGGCGTGTGTCTATGAAACCGCGGTGGTATTTTGTCGTGGGGTCACTGGCACTCATCATCGGAATTGGCGCTTCAATAATTGCCTCCGTATTTTTGGTAAGTATCGTCGCATTTTCTCTTCGAACTCATGGACCAATGGGAGCTGTGCGATTCCAACAACTCATTTCCAGTTTTCCCTGGTGGGCACCACTGTTGGCTGTATTGGGCATAGCAAGCGGGGTATGGTTTTTGAAACAATATGATGTTTCGTATAAAAAGAATTTCACCATGATAATCCTATCGTTGATCGCTGCTGTCGTACTGGCGGGGTGGCTTATGGATGCAACTGGCATGACAACTTTTTGGTCGAGACAGGGCCCTATGCAACGACTGTATCAACAGGAAAATACCCAAAATACCACACATCCACGGGGGGAAGGGTGGGGACGCATGCGGAAGTAACGTACCGCTTGACAATATATTAGCGTATGCTAATATATATTCATGTCAGCCGATATCTACTGCGCATTTGGAAATAAAGTTCGGACAAAATTACTTCTTTGTTTGGAACAGAAGTCGAAGAATGTGAGTGAAATTATCGCCACTTGTGGATTATCTCAATCTGCGGTTTCCCAGCATTTGGCAAAACTGAAGGAGGCACGGTTAGTGACTTCCAAAAAAGAAGGAAAACAGGTGTATTATTCGCTCCGGTATCCGAAAGCCGCACATATTAGTAAACAATTAGTAACATTAGAAAGTGAGGTTGTATGAATTATTCAAACATTATCGTTTATGCTACAAAAACATGCCCGTATTGCACAATGGCTGCAGACTGGTTAACCAATAAAAAAATAGCATTCACCAAAGTATTAGTTGATGAAGACCAACAGGCAGCTGCCGATATGGTAAAAAAGACAGGGCAGATGGGTGTGCCAGTTATCGAAGTACAGTACCCAGACCGAAAACCTGAATTTTTGGTAGGATTTAACCCGCCGCAACTCTCATATATGTTGGGTATTTAAAATATAACTATGCTATTTGGATTTAACGAGCCAGAAGTGCCGACAGTCGAAGCCGAGGATGTGAAGCACGCTATGGATACGAAAGAGGCGTGTGTGATCCTGGATGTCCGAACCTCCGGAGAATTTTCCAGAGGAAAACTGGAGGGGAGTATCAACTGTTCCGTTGAAGATGTCTCACGCTCCGTGGAGGCACTCATCCCAAAAAAGCAGGATAAAATATATGTGTACTGCTTAAGCGGAGCCAGAAGCAGTGTCGCCGTCAGTATGATGCAAAAGTTGGGATACACGAATGTGTTCCATATGAATCACGGCCTGTTGGCATGGCGGGCAAAATATTTCCCTGTGAGTTGAAGTACGCTATACTGAACGCATGGAAATAAACGTAGCACCACAGCGTATCCTCGTATTTACTGATCAGCTTTCATTTGAGGATGCTAAGAAAAAAGCATGGGATAAAAAGCTCTCTGCATTTGGTGCCATGAATCAGGTGGCAAGTTTATTTTCTAAACCGAAGGATGAGGATTTTGAACTCACATATTCAGAACACCGGTTCCAACCGTTTTGGCACGTGGCGGCAAAAGCCCGCTATGTGTACGACCGTACCCATGATTACCAGATTCCCGCGAGCGAGAAACACGTGAAAGCAGTCACGTATGAAAAAACTAAATTTGAAGTAAGTAGCGGCCACTTTCATTTCCCGGTCGTAGAGCACTGTGTACAGGAAGAATCAGATGAAGTATTTGTGGAAGGCGTGAGCGGAAAAACAAATCCGTCGCTCAAGGACTATGTCTCTTTGTTTCCAACGCTTGTGACAACCACACTGGAAAAGATTGTTGGAAAAGACGCAATCATTGTCCCTCCACAATCGCGGGTCAGCGGCATCATGCGTGACTCATTGTCCAAAATGATAAAAGGAATTCAGGCGGATACAATTCATGAGGAAGCAGTCGAGGTAACATGCGTGGATTTGTATTATCATCCCGTCTACGCATTTCAATATACCTGGAAAACAAAACGTAAAGACGCAATCGTTGAGGTAGACGGACTGACGGGAACAGTATCCACAGGGAGTCGGGTATTTTCCGAATACATGGGCAAGGTACTGGATCCCAACTTTTTATTTGATGTGGGTGCAGATGCGGCGGGACTACTGATCCCCGGCGGTAGTATAGCGGTTAAAGTTGCAAAAAAATATATCGATTCGAAAAAATAATTGATTCAAAACTCTCACAATATATCTGAAACCTCATAGAAATCTATGCAGTCAAAAACGCATCCCGTACTTTTTGTCCCTGGACTGGGTGGGGAAAATGCATTGTTTAGAATAGCTGCAAATACATGGAAGCGATTCGGATTTACTCCAATTATGCACGATGTTGTGTGGAAAGATGGTCAGCAGAAATTTGAACCGAAACTTGAAAAACTTATATCTCGAATTGACGCAGTCCATGCAAGCGGAGGAATAATTTCATTAGTTGGAACAAGTGCCGGGGGCAGTGCTGTACTTAACGCATTTACAAAACGATCAAATAAAATTCACAAAGTAGTAAATATTTGCGGGCGGCTTAGTGCAGGTGCTCAGGTTTTTCCCACTCTTGAAACAGCATCCCGTTCAAGCAGATCATTTAGAGAATCAGTAGAGTTGTTTGAGAAAACAGAACCAAATCTATCGAATGAGCAGCGACGCAAAATCCTGACGATCCGCGCCGTATATGATGAAACAGTTCCTATATCAACTATACCGGTTCACGGAGCCCAGAATATACAAATAGTATCTATTGAACATAATCTATCAATTGCGGCGGCAATGACCATATATGCCTCAAGAATCGCTCGGTTCCTCCTGAATTTTTGAGAGATGCGTGCTAAAACTCTACCATACTATACGTGTCATTTCCTGATGTGCACACTGGTTTTCACCGTGAGTATACAATGCATTGACAAAATAGAACAAGTGTTCTATATTTAAAATATGACAAAAATCGACAAAGAAATTATTTTGAAAGAGGGAGCGATGCTATACGCAAAAAGTGGATTTGAAGAATTCAGTATCAGAAGGTTGGCTGAGAATATAGGTATAACTCATTCTGTGATTTACCATTATTTTAAAAACGAAGAAACTCTTTTGCGTGAGATTTTTATCTACATAAACCATGCCTTAGGTATAAAAAGAGCGTCTCTTCCGCATGTCGCATCAGCGTCGGAGATGCTAAAGCAGCGGATCGCGTTTCAAATAGATAACTCGCAGGATGTGGTGACCGTATTGAAGTACTATATTTCTCATAGATTGCAATTTAAACGCACGAGAGGCGGATTCGTTCCGGATAAGAGCGCCCTTCATATAGAAGAGGTGCTTGATCTTGGAAATAAAACAGGCGAGTTCCACATAACCAATCTACACGATGACGCCAAAGTAATAACACATGCGATAAATGGATTTTTGCTCGAGTATTTTCCTCATGTGCCAAAAGGAAAAGAAAAAAATGATCTGGTAGAAAGAATATATCGATTTTTAATCAAATCGTTGAGGGGAGGTGATACAAAATGAATCAACAAAAAATTTGGATTGGGGTTGTTGGATTGATAGCTATATTGGGAATCGGATATGTATTGGTGCAACCACAGCAAAACACTGCTGGTGTTGCAACACTACCATCACCTGCTCCGCTGGTTATGGAGGAGGGTACAGATATGAAAGAAGAAACGGCCGGGACAATTGTGGATATAGCTGTGGGTAACAAAGATTTTTCAACACTCGTCACTGCAGTTACAGAAGCCGGTCTTGTAGGGATTCTTTCGGGAGAAGGTCCATTTACAGTCTTTGCTCCGACAAACACTGCATTTGCAAAATTGCCATCCGGAACACTGGAGTCGCTACTGAAAGATAAAGTCGCCCTGTCAAAGGTGCTTACCTATCACGTCGTTGCAGGAAATATTTCTTCGTCTGAAGTAGTAACACTTACTTCGACGGCAACTGTGCAGGGTCAACCGATAAAAATCGAAGTGAAAAATGGCGATGTCTACATAAATGAAAGTAAAGTTGTTACTGCTGATATCAAAGCAAAAAACGGCACGATTCACGTGATCGATACGGTGCTTCTTCCTCAGTAATTTCTTTTTATTGAGCTGGTTACCTCATCGGTAGCCGGCTTGGATAAACAGAAAGGAGGTGACATATATGAAACAATTAATTTTCGGAATATCTACATTTGCGTTCGTATTCATGATGATGGGTATGCCATTCAAACATGGTGTGGATGGAAGAACATTTGGAGGAGTTGTGAGTGGCTTGGCCCAGACAAATCCGTCAATGCTCGTGAGCCATGTCACACAGTAATATGAGGTGTGATACTGTATTGGCTCAACAAAAGAAGGTGAAGTGAAATCCGCTTCACCTTCTTATTTTTGGTATTTCGGATTTAAAAAAAATCCAATCCCGGTTTCATACGGTGAGTACGGATGTATCTATCGAATTTGCATGTAGAGCTCTGCGTTTCCCTCTATCCCTTCATGTGTCGAAAGCCGTTCAAATATGACGCCGCTTGATGCAATAGATTCTGTCGGGAACTGAGACGGATAAAACCCTTCCAGATAGGAAAGCCTATGTTGTTTGGTAGCCCATGATACGGGAAGTATATGGGTGGCTGAATCTACCTGATGGGTAAGTAAAAACAGATTCGGCCTACTTTCCGTAGATGAAATTTCGGGATGAAAATGTTCCACATCCGACGCTGCAGCAACAAATCGTGCGATATGCCCTGTCTTATCATGGTCGGGATGATCCACGAAGGGAGTCGGTTCCGGACGGAAGGAAAACAGCACACCAAAATCCTCTTCACGAACTGGCTTGAGCACGGACGTTATGAGGGAATCCTCGTCATATCTATGCAGACTCAAATCACCCGCATCCAGAGCAATTCCCGTCGATCTGAAGTATCGCATCGCCCGGGAAAATTCGTGCCTACGAATTTCTTTCATCTGGTCGGGGAGTACATCGACCATATGTTTTTGTATTCCCATTTCTCCGAGGGTCATGAGAATGACAGTGACCGGGACGCCGGCGTCAACAAAGACACTCCATCATGCCGAAAAATAATGCCTCATCGTCAGGATGGGCGAGTATAAATGCTGCGCCTTTTTCTTTCCATGTGCTATCAACTGTCATATATTCTTTTTGCATAAAACCTCCATATAAAAAATTTAATATTGTTTCCCCCTCCGCTCAAATTCGTTTTACGATTTACTCCACACAAACGAATGTTCGCTTCAGGGGATAGTTCCTACTAAACTCATTCATATGAATGAATTCGTTAAGTAGTCACTAAAAATCCGCCTCTCGGCGGATATACATACACTACCCTTCGCCAAGAGCGACCGCTATGAAGAAGGGCAACAACAGCAAACGAGTATCATACGGGTATTATACCAATGCGTTGTGACTTGATACAATACAGAATATGAATACGTATGACGTGATTATAATCGGTGGCGGTGCAGCAGGGATGATGGCTGCCATATCCGCGAAAAAACAAAACCCGGAAAGTCGTGTCGCAATCCTTGATAGAACATTTGAACTTGGCAGAAAACTGCTGACAGCAGGAGCTGGACGCGGAAATCTGACAAATGTGAATCTGGAAAACGGACCATCCGGATACTATCATGGTGACCAATCAGCCATCACTACGGTATTTTCTAAGTTCGGGTACTCCGAGATTATGCATTTTTTTGATGAGCTGGGAGTGCCGACCTATCTGGAAGTAAAAACAGGTAAAGGAAAAATTTTTCCAAAAATTGATCACGCCAAAACAATCCGCGACATGCTAGTGGAATATCTAAAGTTTTTGCGTATCGATATATACTGCGACACAGCGGTGACAGCAATTACCAAAGGAGAACACTTCATTCTCATCACATCCAAAGGCGAATATACCGCTTCACGAATAGTGGTGTCTGCAGGGGGAAAAACCTATCCCGCGCTCGGATCGGACGGATCAGGATATACCATCGCCGCTTCTTTTGGGCATACCATTGTAGAGCCTGTGGTGAGTGCTGTCCCCGTGGTATCTAAAAATGTGTTGTCTCATTTTTTGCAGGGAGAAAAAATGGAGATGCGCGCTACCTCATATATAGATGGAACAGAACTATCGAGTGCACAGGGGGATGTGATGTTTACCCAGTACGGATTTTCGGGGCCTGCAATATTTGATATAAGCCGGGATTTTTCTATACGTATAAACCGGGAACACAAAGCGGGGTGCTCTGTGCGACTGTGCTTTTTCCCTGATGAAACGGGAGAATCGCTTATGGCAATCCTTGAAAAACGTTGGCATGCGTACCCACAGTATTCCGTTGCCGCAAGTCTGTGGGGACTGGTGACGCAAAAAGTTGCAGGAGGGGTGTGTGCAGCATTAAAATTTCCGAAGGAAAAAATAGCAAATGAACTGTCACCCGAGGATAAACAAGCAATCTGTGCGATGCTCTATTCGTTTGAATCACCTGTAGAGGCAACCCGGGGATGGAACGAGGGAGAGTTTACCGCAGGCGGAGTATCTCTGAGTGACGTAGATCCAAACACTATGCAATCACGCCTCACACCGGGACTGTTTTTTGCCGGAGAGATACTGGACGTTGACGGCGCTGTCGGCGGATTCAATTTATCCTGGGGATGGGCGACCGGCTGGATTGCCGGCAAACATGCCGCATCATCATGATACGATAGAGACAGTACTATGAAACATTCGAAAAAAGATGCTACAAAATTAGCCTTTCGTGATGGATGGACAGTCTGGGATTATGTCCTATCCAACAAACAGATCGGAATCACGTTTCAGGAAATAACAGGACGGGTGCCTGAGTCGGGTTCAGGGAAAAATACCGTATGTTGGGAAGCATATGCGGTAGTCTCGGGAACTCTCACGGTGTATGTGAACGGAGAAGCATTTGTTCTTGAAAAAGGAGATGTCATAGAAGTATTGCCCGGAGCCACATCCTATTTGGTCACTGATCACGCGGAAATTATAACGATAACAAATCCTGATTGGTACGAGAGTCAGTATGAATCAGTTTCCTAAACCTACTCTATGATTATCTGCAGATTTGAAAAAGGGTATGAAGCAGAGCTCAGACACATTGTCGTTCATGCTATCGTGGAAAAAGATAACGGCATACTGCTGGTAAAACGGGCGGGGGATCTGCTTGAAAGCGGAAAGTGGGGGTTGCCTGGCGGGTACTTGAACCGCGATGAACGCGCCCATGAAGGTGCGCTTCGAGAGCTGTACGAAGAAACAGGGTGGGAAGGTGAGGTCATCACGCTCTTCCGTATCAATACAAATCCGATCCGTCCGCATGAGGATAGACAAAATGTATCATTTGATTTTTTGATCCGTCCGACACAGAAAACCGGTTTACCGGATGCGGAATCATCAAATGTGGAATTTATACCGTTTGAAAAACTATACAACAAAGAAGCACTCGCATTTGATCACGGAGAAACGATCGAATTGTATATGAACTATCGGTCAGGCATGTTTCCGATACCTTTGATAGAATAACTACATATGACATACATCGATTTATCCCATACATTTGTTGATAACATGCCCGTATTTCCCGGAGACCCCGCAACGAGTCTTAAACAGATTACTACCATCGCAGCAAACGGATACACGGATCATCAGCTTACGAGTGTCATGCATGTTGGGACACACATGGATGCACCGCTTCATATGATAGAGGATGGGAAATATATGGATGAATTTCCGCCAGAAAAATTTGTGGGACAGGGAGTCCTGGTGAATGCCTACAATAAGCAGGTAATCGATGTGGATGCACTTGCGGGGATAACTGTCCCACAAGGATCTGTTGTGCTTCTCTATACCGGTATGGCAGAGAGATACGGTACTGAATCATATAATACAGAGTATCCGCGGATCACAGAGGCGTTAACACACAAGCTTGTTTCCAGCGGTGTCAGCATTGTCGGCATGGATATGATAAATCCAGACAAAGAAGAAACATATCCTATTCACAAAATTTTGCTTTCGAAGGAAGTCCTTATCATCGAAAATATGACGAATATGCAGTCCCTTCTGGGTGTCTCATCGTTTGAGATACTGGCGTTCCCTATGAAGCTTCATGCGGAAGCGGCTCCCGTGCGGGTAATTGCCCGACTGTAATTGTTCGCGTTTTTCGGGTATATCTGCTATCCTTCCTCGTGCGCATATGACAGATATCGATGAAATAAAATCCAGGCTCAATATAACCGATATAATCGGAAAGCATGTAAAGCTCAAAAAAGCGGGTCGTAACTTCAAAGGGCTGTGTCCGTTTCATGGAGAAAAATCCCCATCATTTGTCGTGTCTCCTGACAGGCAGATTTTCCACTGTTTCGGATGCCAAAAAGGAGGGACGGTATTTGATTTTGTGATGGAGTACCACCACATAGATTTTGCCGAGGCGCTGGAGGACCTGGCAAACATCGCAGGAGTAAAATTGACGAGAAAATATTCTGATTCCAAAGATTCCGGCATCAAACAAAACATATTGGAGGCTAATCATCTCGCAAGTGAGTATTACCACTACATACTCACCAAACATGAGCTGGGGAAACGGGGACTAGCGTACTTGAAGAACCGGGACATAACGGAAAAATCGATAAAAACATTTTCACTCGGTTACAGCCCAAACAGTTGGGAAGGACTGTATAGATTTTTGCGGAAAAAAGGATATGAAGATGAACTCCTTGAAAAAGCAGGATTGGTGATCCGCAGTTCCCGCGAGGGCAGCGGGGCGGCGCGGTACTATGATCGTTTCCGCGGGCGCGTCATGTTTACGCTCAAAGATCACCGGGGAAATGTGGTCGGATTTGCGGGAAGAATCCTCGAGGGGGACGAAAAAGATGCCAAATATATAAACACGTCAGAGACTCCTGTGTACATAAAAAGTAATGTGCTTTATGGCCTGGATGTAACAAAAGGCAATATCCAAAAAGCAAACGAAGCCGTGGTCATGGAGGGTGAATTGGATGTGATCTCCTCGTTTCAGGCAGGAATCGGCAATGCCGTAGCCATAAAAGGATCCGCGCTTACAGAAGGCCATGTACGGTTACTGAAGCGATTTACCGAGCGCGTTGTGTTTGCTCTGGATAGTGACATGGCGGGGGACGCCGCTGCCCGTCGGGGCATAGAGCTTGCCGACCAGTCAGGTATGGACATGCGGGTGGTAACGCTCCCCATGGGAAAGGATCCTGACGAAGCAGCACGGGAATCGCCTGGACTACTCAAAAAAGCAATTGCAGACGCGGTGCCTATTTATGATTATTTCCTCTCCTCTGCACTGAAACGGTACGATGTTGCAACTGCCTATGGGAAGAAAAAAATCAGTGACGAACTGCTGCCTGTCATTGCAAAAATTGATAACCCGGTGATTCAAAATCATTATATAAACAAAACAGCGGGACTCCTCAAGACCTCTGAGGAAGCATTGTTTGAAAGCATGCGCCGGATGGGGCGAGGCACCGTGTCATTCGCTCCAACCGAACAGGCTAATCAATCCGGTCTCCCAGATAAACTCTCGTCCAGAACTGAGAAACTGGAGGTATACATCCTCGCTCTTCTGTTGCAGGGAAAAACAGTGGATCTATTCGAGGAACTTCAGGAATCAGGGTACTTACCAGAATTTTCCCATCCGACTGTGTGTAAAATAATTGACCATCTTCTCGCGTTTCTGATGCCGGATGAGGAGGGGCCGGAAACAGCAAAGATATTTTTGATAAAAGATTTTGCTGATTCACTGCCGAAAGAATTATTGCCGACGTTGGATGAGGCATTTTTGTGGGATGTGGAGGAGCTTCTGGACAGTCCAAATGCATTTATGGAAGAATGGATCAGAACCTTGCGGGAGTTTAAGCGTGTGATACTCCACAGACAAATTCAGGAGCTGACGAGGCGTGGATCATCTGATGATCTGTCCGAAAAAGAGGCAACTGAACTCCAGTCAAAGCTCAAAAACACCACAATGCAGTTAAAGGATCTGGAAAATCAAACCTAAATCTGGTATACTTCGTGCATTCCTGCGGAAGCGGGATTCTTGATACAGCACACACTCGAGGATACTCGTACACTGTGTCATGAACAAGCGAAGTCACTTGTTTCTCTTCGATAAGACAGTGTAATCACTTTTTTATACGAAGGTGATGCAGGGACTCACGGTACTTATATGGCTAAACAAAAAAATCTTGCGACAGTTGCTGACCTTATACGCGAAGGTAAAGAAAACGGATTTGTAACACAGGAAGACATCCTCTTCCTTTTCCCCAAACCAGAAGAGCATATCAAAGAACTCGACCAGTTGTGTAACACCCTTATACAGGAAGGGATCGATGTCTTTGAAACCACCACACAGGACGGAGATAAAGAATCCTCAAAGAGTATCGTGGAACTTGAGAAAGAAATAGAAGCATTGGTGAAAGCATCCAGTGAAGGTGTCTCTGACCCTGTGCGCATGTATTTAAAAGAGATTGGCCGAATACCTCTTCTGACATTTGCCGATGAAATTTCCCTTGCAAAGAAATATGAAAAGGGCGATCGAAAGGCCAAGAAAAAACTGATCGAGTCCAACCTCAGACTCGTCGTTTCCATAGCGAAAAAATATATCGGCCGGGGTATGTCTCTGTTGGACCTCATACAAGAAGGTAATCAGGGGCTTATCCGCGCTGTCGAGAAATACGACTGGCGAAAAGGATACAAATTCTCCACGTATGCCACATGGTGGATCAGACAGGCCATCACCCGCGCCATTGCGGACCAGGCCAGGACCATCCGAATTCCTGTACATATGGTTGAGACCATCAACAGGTTTGTGCGGGCGAGCCGGAGACTCATGCAGGATTTGGGACGTGAACCGACACCAGAGGAAATTGCAAAAGTCATGGAAGTGGATGTCATGAAAGTCCGCGAGATTATGAAAGTGTCCCAGGAGCCGACATCTCTGGAAACTCCTGTCGGAGACGAAGAAGACAGTCATTTGGGTGATTTTATTTCTGATCCGGGTCCTACGCCATATGAACAAACCAGCAGACAGCTTCTTAAAGAACACATGGAAGAAGTCTTAACGACATTATCAGATCGCGAGAAAAAAGTATTGGTCCTGCGGTTTGGACTTGAAGACGGCAGACCCCGAACGCTGGAGGAAGTGGGCGCGCAGTTTGGCGTTACCCGCGAGCGTATCCGGCAGATCGAAGCAAAGGCACTGAGAAAACTTCGCCATCCGTCCCGCTCAAAGAAATTAAAAGATTATCTGGAATAAACTGCGCCGGGCTAAAGCGAGAGCGTATTTCAAAGGAAGCGCAGTTTGATTCTCCTCCGCTTCTCTATGGGCTGTCGTATCTCCACGTTTGAAACATAGGGTTTTCTCGACAGAGAAATAAACTGTTTTTTACAGTTAAAGGAGAATCCAGCTGGCAATAGCTCCATAGACCAATATACTCACCGCATCCTGAATAACCGTAGCTAGGGGACCTGCTCCGATTGCCGGATCTTGGTTTTCCAACTGCAGCACTTCTGTAACGAGTATGGCAACGACGGGAGCTGTGCTGATTGCAAAAAATGTTGCAAGGCTGACTGCCGTGGCAAGAAGCATTGATTGAAACCATGTGGTGACAATCAGAAATGTGACACATCCGAAAAACAACCCCATGATAATTCCCAGTCCGCTTTCTTTAAACAGATATGTTCGAAACCTGGCTGTGCCATTTCCCAAATCTCGCGTATAAATAGCTTGTGTTTGTGTGCCCACAGCATCAGCCATATATACAATAAACGGAATAAAAAATGCAACGGAAATATTTTTTTCCAGAACCTGCTCGAATTTGGAGGTAACAAATGATAAGGCAAATCCCATGATAAGTCCGAGGATGAGAGATGGCGCACGCATCCATGCCAGCCGTCTGATTGTATAGATATCATCATCAATAAGCTGAAGTTTTTTCTTTTTCATACTTCAACGGTATCAGTGATCCGGAGAATAATCAATGCCGACCAACTCACTTCACGATACTATCCCCGTGAGTTGGGCGAGTATCTCCTGTCGGCCATCGTTTTGATTTATAAGCTCTTGGTGTGGTATACGAGCCGCTTCAAATGCCTGAGACATCTGTCGCAGATACGGAAGACCGAGGTTAAAATACTTCCGTTTCATATATCTCTTTTCTCTGATTGCTGTTTCTGATGTGACGAGAATAAATGTTGCCGTCGGAAACTCTTTTTGCAGTCGCTCTCTCATAAATTCTTTAAGCAGTGTCTGGTGGCATGCGAGATTCGTATGCTCTTTGGAGAGACGTGATAATGAGGATATCATACGCTCAGTAAATTCTTCACGCATCCGGTCTGTGATGGGAGCTTTTTGCAACAGCGCTTGTTTCATGGATATCGGCAGATCTTCATCTCCGTTATGGAGAGTGTACCCAAATGAATCCCCAAGCACATCTGCGACAAATGATTTACCGGCGCCCGGAAGTCCGAATAAAACTATCATATCCGCATTCATGAGTGTAATTGTACACCAAATACCCACGGCATTGAGCCCGTGCATGGTACAATGTGTGCATGGTCCGTTCTGTAACTATCGGCGCATGCTGTCTCCTCTTTGGTGTCCTGTCCGCTTTTGGATTTATCTATATGGGCGGATCGTTTGACACATCTTCCGCAGGGATTCCAAATATAACAAACGCACATGTCACCCGTCCAAAGATTGTTGGATTTCTTCCGTATTGGCTACTGGGTAAAGCGGATAAACAGTATGAGCGGTTCATTACCACCCTTACATATTTTGGGCTGGCACTAAACGGTGACGGCACGATTATGAAGACCACAAACCCCGGGGAACTTGAGCCCGGTTGGAATAACCTACAGCGGGAAGCAGTATCCGCTCGTCTCAAAGATGCGACAGAAAAAAAACTAAAAAAATCCCTCCTGATCATAAGCGGTGATGATGCGGTTATCGAACAGTTACTGATTGACCCTGTGCAAAGTGCAACCACGATGATGGGTGATGTCGGCCCTATTATGAAGGAAAAGGGATTTACCGATTTGAATTTAGATATAGAGACATTTATGGAAGCATCTGAAAGCAGTAGAGCAAAGTTTACGCAATTTGTTTCTGCTGTCAAAGATATCCTGGTGAAAGAACAGTTAGGAACACTCTCCATTGACCTCATTCCCATCGCGCTACTGCGACCAAAATTATATGACCCGAAAGCGCTGGGAGCTCTCGCCGATGAAGTGATACTCATGACCTACGATTACCACTATTCCGGTTCACTCACATCCGGGGCGGTCGCACCGATAGGTGGAGCGGGGGAAACCGTCGAATTTGATGTCGAGGTGGCGGTACGTGAAGCACTAAAAATTATGCCAAAAGAAAAAATCCTGTTGGGCATTCCTCTCTACGGATACCAGTGGGAGACAATAGAAGCGGCGAGTGAGTCGGCCACCATCCCCGGCGGATCATCCACTGCAAGTGTCAGACGGGTTATGGAAAAACTCAGAGTCTGTACAGATTGTACGAAAGGAATTGATCCGTATTCGAAAGAACCCTACCTCATCTATAAGGAGGGGGGTGTATATAACCAAATATATTATGAAGACGAAACCTCTATGAAGGAAAAAATTGCATTGGCAAAAAAATATAACCTCGGCGGTGTGGCACTCTGGGCGCTTGGGTATGAGGACGATACAATGCTCAAGCCGCTTGAATCATATAAACAATCGTTCGTTTTAACGTGGTGATACTATCCGGATAGTCTGGGAGTAGGTGTCTACAGTTGCCCTGTTTCCTTCTGTAACAGTGTACACATGCGTGGTGTTTTCACTGTCTACAATGCCAACTTTTGCTTCTCCCTTTTGTACGCTAATTGCCACATCCGCATCATCGATGGTAATGGAAATAACGGAATTTTTTGCACTAACCAGAGCTCGCAGTGCCCGAATCGCCACCGGATGGTCTATGGATTCTATCCGGTACATAATCTCTCCGGCTTTTTGCTGAAGCACGGTGTTTTCAAGAAAAATATTTGCAAATACGAGTTCCGCATTTTTCTCCATGTTGGTGGACACAAGGGAGGGGATCGTGATTGTCGCTTTGCCGTCAGCTCCCGTAGCAATTGATTCTCCAAGCACTATCGTAGCCGACGGCGTTGCCAAGAGGAATGCGCCCGCATCTCTTGTCTTATGCCGTACATCGCCGGTTGCAGTGGTTAACTGTGCGCGCAGGGAGAGAGACGGTGGAGTGAGCGTAAAGGGTAAAGCAGTCAACATGTCAGAAGCTTCATTAGGAATGGGCGCCTGAGGCATCACTATCGTTTCATTTTTAGGTATCAGTGCCAGTGTTCCAAAAAAACCGACTGCGATGCAAAGTGCTGCAATCAAAATGCGGCTCGTATGTACTACTACTGCATTGTTCATTGTGTGTATTTGGATTATACCATCCAGCCGCGGTATTGGATGTCTGAAGAGTCTATTATATAGCGGATAGTAAGAATTCACAGCAGTCGGCAAGCTCTTTCTCACTGACCTCATGTCCGCTGGGATATGCCTTGAATGTCACGTCTGCTCCACTCCTGCGCAGTACATCTGACACGAATGCTCCTTGTGTCGGTGTTATAACCGTGTCGCTGGTGCCAATACTCACAAAGCAGCTGCGTCCTGTTAAATCAGGCTCAGGATGGTTTGCAGGTAACGGCATCAGCGGATGTAATAACACTACCCGTTTGATATATGAGGGATATAAAAACAGTGTTGCTAAAAGCATGTTTGCTCCGTTTGAATATCCCAAAAAAGAAAATGTTGAAGGCTCCATCGCGTATTCAATGCACCATGACCGAATAAACATATGTAATTTGAGTGTCTCCGCTTTAATACTTTCCTGGTCAAAAACTCCCGCTTCATGTCTCTTGAAAAATCTGGGCATGCCATTTTCCCGGATATTTCCTTCCAACCCCATGAGATTGTACTGCCCGTGCAACAGATCGTCGAAAAATAATAGATCGTGTTTATTGCCACCCGTCCCATGCAGCAGAAACAGCGTGCGCTTCGCTGCATTATCTACAAATTCGTAGTCGAAAAGTGTGAGCTTGTTAATCATGTTTTTATGATCAATTTTGGTAGATTTTTTTCTATCTCCGCTTGAAACGGGCGTAAGAATGGCGGGAGTGACAGTGATGTCCCAAGATCCGATTCCGATTGATCCGCGGTAAATCCGGGGCCGTCTGTGGCAATCTCAAATAGTATCCCAGCAGGTGTTCTGAAATAGACGGATTTGAAATAAAATCTGTCTATAACTTCTGTAGGATATAATCCCAATCTCTCTATCTGTGTACGAATGTCATTTTGCTGTTTCTCATGGCAAGCGCGAAACGCTATATGGTGGACTGTGCCGGCACCTTGCAAGCCACTCGGTGTCGCTGGATTTTGGCTAAGCTCCAAAAGTGATGCACGGGTAGAATCTGATATTCCAAAAAGGGTGGTCTCGGCATCTGTGGTGATTGTCGTATATCCGAGTAGCCCGGTAAGTATAGGAAGTATACCTGCGGTTGCGTGTACCTGCAGTGTGGCACTATGAAACTGACGTATAGCATACTTCTTTTGGATATCTGAAGATGCCCAGACGTGTGAATCATCAATGGTATCAGCGTGGCGAGTCTCGACTAACTCAAGGTGCAATCCATCGAAATCGCGAAACGCAATACGATTATGATCGAACCGTTTACGCTCCGTGAAAGGAATTGCATGCTGTGTTAATCGTTGTTTCCAAAACGGTAACGCTGCTTCGGGAATTGCGAGAGACACTCTTGATACCTGACCATTTCCGATTGATCCTCTGTGTGATGGAAGAAAAATAAAAAACGTCAGATCCATTCCCGGTGATCCCTCGGTATCTCCGAAGAACAGATGATATGTCCCGGGATCATCCTGATTTACTGTTTGTTTCACCAGTCGCAGTCCCAGAATGCCACTGTAAAAATCTATAGTTTTCTGTGCATCGGACGCGATGGCACTGATATGATGAATTCCCTTTGTCATACCAGTAGTATAAACGAACACCCCGATCCGTGTCTTTTACGTAAAAAAACCATTATCTACCTGCTCGTTTTTGTGCTAGAGTGCGTTCTATATGTTTTTACTGCCGGATGATGCATGGGAAATTCGAAACACTCCGTTGAAGGGACGCGCAGTATTTGCGAAAAAACCCATAGCACAGGGAGCTATTATTGGAGATTATTTGGGAACAGTCGTGCAAATGTCAGAATATGATGTAGGGAATGATGCACAAGGATTGTACCTCATGTACTTAACCGATGATGCGTGTATATATCCCGATGTGCACTCTCCGGGACTCCACTGTATAAATCATTCTTGTACACCCAATAGCTGGATGTATATATACAAAGGACACACACTATTTGTTGCCATACGAACGATTCTCCCAGGTGAGGAGATAGCAATTTCGTATTGTTTGAGCCCAAAGGATGACACATGCGAAAATTGTGCCCACAAATGCTATTGTGGCTCAGAGAACTGCACAGGTTCCATGCATTTTTCAAAAACACAGTATGTATTGTGGAAGCAGTTTCTGAAATCCCATATGATGCATATGAAAACTCCATTGTATACGTTTGGCAAACAGCTCAGGAAATTGTCAGCATATCCACTGAGTATTCCTGTTGACCCTATCTATCAACACATTATCTCTGGAGTCTACCCATAACTGGTATGGGGTATTTGTATTCTAATTTCATGATCAATATATTCATGAAACTGATTTCGTCGGTATGTATTTATTTTTCTATCCAAAATCCCTGCAGTGCAAGCGCGTCAATGCCTGTACTTTCAAAGCATCGTAGTGCATCGATAGGTTTGCATGCTATTGGTTCTCCTTTTACGTTTAATGATGTGTTTAATACAACGGGTATACCCGTGTACTCACCGACGGATTTTATGATGTTGTAATATGCAGGATCGACTGATTTATCAACCACCTGCGGTCTACTTGTCCGATCGATATGTACCACAGATGGAATATCACCAACTCGTGCTTTGGGCACATCGTATACAACGGTCATAAACCGATTCTCCATACAATTGGCGTTGTATACATGTGCAACGTCACTAATCATTGATGGGCAAAATGGCCTCCATGGTTCTCTATGTTTTATCCGTTTATTTATACGGGTATCCATGCCTTTTTTTGATGCATCGGCAAGAATTGATCTGCCTCCCAATGCCCGGGGACCCATTTCCATACGACCATCAAATCGGGCAATAATTTTCCCTTCCGCAATAGCTCGTGCTACTGTCTTTTCAATATGTTTAGGTCGACTGTACGCTATCATAGCTTCATCCAGGATGTCCCTGACGGCTTGTTCGGAAAATGAAGGACCCCACTTGGCGTGATTCATATGAAACCTCGGATCTTCCCCATGGCCAACCGAGCAGAGCATTGCTGCTCCCAGTGCTGTGCCAGAGTCATTGCTGGACGGCTGAATAAACAGATCGGATGCTATAGCGCTTTTAACAATCTTTCCGTTCATTTTGCAGTTAAGCGCGACGCCTCCCGCAAGGCAAAGATTGCTGCTTTGCGCAGCGGGCATAGCCGCCCTAATGCTATGCAGCACAACATCTTCGAGTTTGGTTTGTACCGCATACGCAATATCTTTATGTCGCTGTGTTACCGGTTCGAACGGTCTTCTGAATGGCCCGAACAGATCGACTAATTTATCTGAGTAGTGTTCACTATGTGAGTGCGGCCCTAATAGCGTATATGTGGGATCAACTGTGTATGAACCATTTTGAATCTGTACTATTCGGGATATTTTTTGTGCGAATTCATCTGTGAATTTTCCGTATGAAGAAAGACCCATGACAAACCCGTCCTCCTCATATGGTTTGAATCCTAAATATGCCGTAAAAGCCGCATAAAACCAACCGAGCGAATGCGGAATATTTTGATGTGTGATTTCATCAATGGTAAGTCCATGTGCTCTGTAAAGCGACGTTGCACGTTCTTCACCGCTCCCATCGATAACCGCTATAAGCGAATTGGGAAATCCCGACGCGTAATAACAGCTCGCGGCGTGTGCTTTGTGATGGGAAACATAGGAGATAACAGGAAATTTCCCGGACAAACCCAATTGTGAAAGATGAAATGAAATTTGTTTATGTACCTCTGTCGGTTGAAGGGTGATCATATCTATAAGTCCACGATTTGATGAGCTGTAGTGCTTTAGAAACGCATGTTCCAACCACACCCTTGCTGAGAATAACGGCATAAACGTTGAGTACTTCGCATAATCCCACCCCATTGAAATCTCATGAATATCAGAAATTGAGATATTACCCTCCTTCAGGCAATATTTGATTGCTTCTATCGGAAATTTTCCGTACGCTGTTTTTATTCGAATAAAGCGCTCCTCTTCTGCAAATGCAATTAATCTGCCATTAACGAGGAGGCATGCCGCGGGGTTTTGACCAAATGCAGAAATGCCTAATATATTCATATATTTTTATGTGAAATAAGTGTGCTCATCGGTACAAATATATATCCCTTTTTATGGAGATAGTCCAGTACGGTTTGAAGCAATTGTAGTTCATTTTCAGCATTTTTACGATAGATATATCTCCAAAACATTGGTAGCGTTTTGGTCGTTGGAACGGTGTAGAGATCGTGCAGATGAAAATCAAATATTACGCTGTTTGGTAGAGGAAAAAGCGTAAGTAACAGTCTATATATTCTCCAGCCAAACAGATGTATCCAGCTTAATGAAAATATCAATCGAAACGGTGAAACCACTGTTATGGGCACCTCAATGAGGTTATACGCATTTTTATGAATAGTTCTTTTTTGGAAAAAATATTTGGGATGTGGCCAGAACGATGGAAATATACTGGAATCAAAAACAAACCCCTTTTTTTGTAATGTGGCATATCCTTGAGATGATATCCTGCCCTCAGGAGCTCTATACCCCGACGGCGGAGCGTGAAAAAAAGCACGAAAGGCGCGAACTCCCTTGGTGATTTCTTTAGCACTGTCAGGATAGCGAAGGTCATGTGAATAGGAATGAAGGTGAAATTCTGTTTTTTGTTGTGCCAAATACGTAACTATATCTTTGTTTTTCGAGATAGATTTTCCTACAATGAATGCGCTTAGTGGTACTTGATACTGTCGAAGCACTGTCATCAATGCTTGGATATTTGATTTTGTCCATGCGTCGTAACATTCGTTTGATCTTCCGGCGTGATCAGGTTCTAAGTCCAATGATATGCAAGCGTATTTGTGCGACATGCTCTCCTTTTATTTACTGATTGTATCAGTATAATATAGTGTATGTGTGGAATTTTTGGAATTGTTATAACTAATCCAGATGCATGTGCGTTTGCGAACATAGCTCCCGCAACGAATGATCTGTTACTATTGTCTGAATCCAGAGGCAAAGAAGCTGCTGGTATCCTCACCCGGGTGCACACCGATATACATGTGTATAAAGAACCCGTCGGTGCGCGATCATTTCTCCAATCAGAGACTTACAGACGTTTGCTTACCATGATATCCACCTATGCAAAAAATTCCGTAATTATTGGACAAACACGGTTAGCGACAAATGGCCTGCAAACAGAGAATAAAAACAATCAACCGGTAGTAACAGGTAATACAGTAGGTGTTCACAATGGCATCATTGTGAATGATCATGAGCTCTGGTCGATTCTAAAAAAGAAACCTAAATATGAAGTTGATACCGAGGTTATCTTTGAGCTGATAAACAAATATATCGCACAGGGATATTCCCACCAGGGTGCAATCCAGAAAATGTATGCACGCATTGAGGGATCCGCGTCGCTGGCTATGGTGTTTGCAGATTCTAACACAGTTGCCGTTAGCACAAATACCGGGTCGCTATATTTCTGTGCAATCGAAGGGAATACCATATTTGCATCAGAGGAATGTATCGTTCGAACATGGATGCAAAAACACCATGCGGTCCTAACCAAAAAAACATCATGGAACGTAGAACACTTACGGGCGGGATTCGGAGCACTTATTTCTATGCGAACAGGAATAATACATCAGTTCGACATATTTGCTGTTGGAAATAAAACTAAAAAGCGGGAGAAACGAATGGCTGTGATTACAGATCACTCGGACATGAACGCAAAGGCTGATGAAAATGTACTTCGGTTATACCGTGGAATCAACAGTTTGGCCAAATTAAAAAAACATGACTTTGATTATAAAACCATCTATGCGTTACGTCGGTGCACCACGTGTATACTTCCCGAAACAACGCCTTTTATCTCATTTGACACACATGGTGTGTGTAATTATTGTCATGAGCACAGAAAGATACAATATAAGGGCAGACAATCTCTCGAAACAATCATAGCGCCATATAGAAGTAACTCTGATAAGCCTGACTGTATCATAGCGTTTAGCGGTGGAAGAGACAGCTCATATGGGCTGCATTTTTTGAAAAAAGAACTCAACTTAAATCCGATTGCGTATACCTATGATTGGGGTATGGTAAAGGATATAGCAAGGAGAAATGAGGCGCGCCTGGTGGGAAAGTTAGGAGTAGAGCACATCATTGTATCTGCTGATATAACGATGAAACGCAATTATATCCGCAAGAATATATTGGCATGGATGAAAAAACCTGATCTGGGAATGGTCCCACTGTTTATGGTGGGAGATAAACAATGCGAGTTTTACGCAGATAAATTAGCAAAGCAAAATAATATAAAATTAGTATTTTTTTGCCGGGGTAATGAATTGGAGAAAGAGGAATTCAAAACCGGTCAATGTGGAATAAAAAACGCGGATCCGGGCGGGGTGATACACGACCTGCGATTAAGCGGAAAAATACAACTGGCCGCATACTATACGGGACAGTTTATGACGAACCCATCATACTTAAACTCATCTTTATTTGATACCGCATTTGGTTATTTTTCTACATATATCCAGAAACATAACTACATTTTCCTATGGCATTACATACAGTGGGATGAAAAGAAAATTCTCTCCACGTTAAAAAAAGAATATAACTGGGAAACATCGAAGGAGACAATTCAAACCTGGCGAACAGATGATGGAACTTCTCCATTTTATAACTATATTTACTATACCGGGCAGGGATTTACAGAGAATGACTCTTTTAGATCAAGACAGATCAGAGAAGGAACATTGAGTCGAAGAGATGCGATGGAAATAGTTAACGAGGAAAATAAGCCACAATATGGTGCACTTCAATGGTACTTTGATCAACTAGGTCTTGATGGTGATGAGGTCTTAAGCGTTGTCGATGCAATGCCTCTTAAGCGTAGGCAATAAATACCATTTTAGTTCCGATTTGTACAAAAAAAAGCAAACACATCTCTGGATACGAAAGCAATCGTATCCTGAGCTTTTTTTGGGTTTTCGCTTTTTGATAACAACACGATGATATAATCCCCTGAATCGCAAAATATAATGCCTGCATCATGCTTATATGCACCTAATTCACCTGTCTTGTTTGCTACCAACTGATTTTTCGGTAGCAGTCTCGGAATTCCGTTTCTCAGTTTCTGATTTTTCAACAGCGCGAGCATCACATTTGTTGATTGCCGATCCGCAAAATCGCCATAGTACAGCTTTTCAAGAAACAGCCCGATATCTGATGCTGTCGTTGTGGGGGGGCCACCTGACGTTCCGACGGAGGAATGAAGTAGTGAATTATCTTTCAAAAAAGCTGAGACTGTTGATAGTCTAACATTTTCAGACAGTAACATAGCTGAATAGTTATCTGATATGGTTATCATTTTTTCGAGCGCCTCATCAACGCTTTGCGTGATAACTCCTTCGGATAGTTCGGCGAATTCGGAGTCTATCTGGAATTTTTTATTGAGTGTTGGTACATCCTGACTGAGTATCTGGGAGTGAGTTAATTTGCTGTTTTGAATTTTTTGAAATACGCTTGCCATAACCCAGAGTTTATATAGACTTGCAGATTCAAACGATTCGTTTGCATCCTTCTGGTACACTTCGTCTGTTTTTAGATTTTTGATATATACGCTAAATTCACCGGGTGCGCCACTGAGAGAATTAGAGACTATTGCTGCGAGTCTGTTTTCTTTCAAATTTTCCGGTGCGTACTGTGCGGCCAGAACACTTTCAGATGATCCTGATTCAGGAATTGGGCTGATAATGACCGCGGATTGTGAGTTGTACCCCGCGGAGTATGCAATGTACGCGACAAACAAAAGTGAAAATAGACTGACAGAAAGTGCTAAAAGTGAGAGAGAGCTCTTCATTATGCTTCGGGAGTAGCATATAGAAATAGCGCGTATCTTGCAAGCGGATTTGATAGAATGGGTATATATGAAGCACTTGCATTTCACTGTCCCTGTACTTATCGCTCTGATTGTCATTGGTGTTGTGAGCACCATGCTCTGGTTTAGATCTCCGCAATTTGGTGAGTGGGCAAAAAATCAGTATTTTGGCGAAATCGTAGAAATCCATGATACATCGATTACCCTCAAAGAAAAAAATAGTAAAATAACACGGATTTTTTATTCCAGAAACACTCGAATCCTGAAAGGGTCGCATGTGGTTGGCAATAGCGGTCTGATACGAAATACTCCGGTAATTGTCATAGCTGAGCCAGATGAGAAAGGCGAATTACAGGCAAAGATAATCCGCATATTTGCGCCCAAGAAACCATAAACTCATGAAGAATAATCACCCGCCCAAAAAGAGAAAAATCTCCTGGAACACATATATCGCAGGGCTTATTCCAATAACAGTATTTTTGACCGTTTCCATTGTCGTTAATATTTTTATTTCCCCGGAACAGATTATCAATACAATTGGGGTTAACAACGCATATGTGCTGATATTCTTCCTTGCGTTTATGGGAGGAGTGTCAACGTTCAGCAGTGTTCCGTATCATCTGGTCGTTGTGTCTATGGCAGCGGGAGGGTTGAACCCGTTCATACTGGGGACATCAGCAGCAGCAGGAGTTATGCTCGGCGATTCCACATCATATTATCTGGGACACAGGGGGAGTGATTTTATCCCGAAGCGATTTGAAAAATTCTTTTTTCGCTTGCGAAATTTGATAACACATCACCCGAAACTGTTTCCCTGGTTCTGTTTTGCCTATGGCACCTTTATACCGTTTTCCAACGACTTCATCACTATTACTGCTGGACTGATACGCTTCCCATTTTGGAAGGTGATATTGCCGTTGGGTCTGGGAAATTTACTCTTTAATACTGCTATTGCTCTTATCGCTGCAAATTCTTACAGCATTCTTCAGGGGATACTGTACTAGTAGATGTCTTCTTGTACTCAGTGTGTATAGTACAGAACCTCCAACTGTACGAATCCACTATTTGTAATCATCTGCTGTATGTCTTACACATTCAATGTTCTTGCCTCTATAGACTTCACGCCGCGGTCAATATTGCTATACTACACATATGAAGCAAGTACGAAAGCATGTGGTAGTTTCTAATAAAAGCCTTCTTGCGGAAATATTTCTCACCCTAATCAGATTTGGCAAAACACAGTTACTTCTGGTTATACTGATAACGGCTATCTCCTGGGTGGTGTTAACTCTTCTTGGTGTCCGATTTGCACTCTTGCTGGCAGTACTGACCGGTGCTCTTGCAGTGGTACCGATTTTTGGCATGCCATTGTCTACGTTGATAGTCAGTCTGGTTGCCATATTTGACGGAGCAATATTTCTCCAGAATGTGTCGCCGATTTTTGAAGGGATAGTACTACTGGTTGTGTATGGGTTATTTAACTTCGTCATCGATTATTTTCTGTCGCCCTATCTGACGGGAAAGATAACAAACATACACCCAATTATTTTGATCGTAAGTGTCATGCTTGGGACGATGCTGTTTGGGCTACTCGGTGCAGTATTTGTGGTGCCCGTGCTTCTCGTTGTAAAAACGACACTCGATCATGTCCTAAAAAAGTGACTTCCGTGTATACAGTAATTCCGTATATATTTATTTTCTTTTTGATGGTTTAACTTCTTTTATGATGCATCCATCTGAAAGTGTAATTATCCTATCTGTTAACCTCGCGTATATATCTTCATGTGTAACCATTACAATGGTCTGTCCCGATGTATGCAGTTCCAAGAATGTGTCCAGTACCTGTTCTGACGTTTCGCTATCGAGATTTGCCGTGGGCTCATCTGCAAATAAAATTTTAGGATCATGAGCGATGGCTCTGGCAATACTTACCCGTTGCTGTTGTCCTCCTGACAGTTGATTGGGGAGGTTATCCTGCTTATCTGCGACCCCTATTTTATCCATAACACTGTACGCTTTTTTTTGGGCATCAGTTATTGAATACCCTTGCATGAGAAGGGGAGTCATAACGTTTTCAATAGCGGTCAGACTTGGTATGAGCGCGTAATCCTGAAACACGTACCCGAGTTCCGCTAATCGAAACTGGATGCGCTGTTCGTCTGAGAGTGTATTTGTATACACATTGTTCAGATATATCTCACCACTGGTTGGCGTATCCAGTAGGCTAAGTTGATAGAGAAGTGTACTTTTACCTGAGCCTGAACGACCTGTGATTGCTATAAATTCACCTTTTTTGATTGATAGTGATACATGTTTTAAGACAGGAAACTCTACTGTGCCTGAGAAATATGTTTTGTATAAATTTTTGACAGTAATCATATGTTACCTTCCGAGAATCGCATCGAGTGTTTTTTGTTTGACTATCATTCTGGCAGGTAAATACCCTGCAATAATGGTTGCAATAAGAAGGATCAACACACGGGTAAGCACGCCCGGAATATCTGCAATAAACACACCGTCTGAAAACGGGAAATTTATAGGTCTTGTGGAAAAATACGGAACCAAAATCCCGTACACTATGCACAATCCTGCTCCTGAACCGGTGACTGCGTAGAAAAAAGACTGAAACATATACGAGAATTCGATTGCTGCAGGACTGATGCCGATGCCTTTGAGTATGCCAATAAATTTCCGGCGGGTAATAGCATTGACGAAAATGACGATAAAAATCGTGATGGAAGCGACTACCAGTCCAATCCCACCAATCAAATCTCCCAGAAGGGCGAATGTGGAGGATATATCCTTAATAAACTGTGGCTGAGCCTCCTGCCAGGTTTGCACCTTTGCCAGGGAATCTATATTGTTGCCCAGAAGCATGTTTTTTATCAGGGGATCGTGAGACGTATCTTTTGACTTGATGGCTATCTCATTTACATTGAAATCTGTCCTTCCGATCATGGGTCTGAGCTCTCGGTCAAGCATAAAGATCCGACTGTCTATATTTGTGACTTTTCCCTTGACCACTCCGACAATCAATACTTCTTTGCTGATGCCGTTTACTGTTATCCGAACTGTGGAACCCACATCCGCATTTTTGAGTGCAATCGATCCTGTTCCTGCTGCTGATCCATATTGGGATAACATCGATACTCCAACCAGAACCTGATTCTGTTTTGATTGATCCAGATAAGTACCCTTCACCAGGAGTGAGGCGAGATTTGTCGTTGCATCCTCACTCTCCGGATCAATTCCTACGAATACTGCATTAGCTCTATCCGGACCCTCATCACGTCGTGTCTGGATTTTATAGTCCGCCTCCACAATGCCGCTGCCTATGTATCTGGGACTGACGCTCTGTATCAGAGGAATATTTTGGGAGAGAGTTATCGGCAAATGGCTGTCTTCGATATATTGCTTTTTATCAAGAGCTGAAAGGAAAATATTGCCTGTATACCGCTCACGATATGATCTGACGGATCCTTCCGTGAGGCCTACGAGTATCCCTCTGATGACAATCAGGTTGAGAAATGTCAGCATCATAACGAACGTAATAAGCAGTGTCGTCCAAATATTCGCACGCTTAATATCTCTATACGATAGGAAGAAGCCGACACGTACTGATGTGGACAGATCCAGGATGAATTGTTTCATACGCGCACCCATCGGCATATTATTTTGTTTTCAAAACGAGGATTTCGTCACCTTCAGATAGTCCGCTTATGATTTCTGTCTGTGTGCCGTTTTTCACACCAACAGTTACCGAAGTTAACACCTGACCGTTCCCTTTTCTCTTTAGCACAGATATGACATCTTTTTCTTTTTGCAAGGCGATATTAGGTACAATCAGTACGTCCTGCTTCGTATCTGTTTCGATGGTAACCGTCGCTGTCATAGCAGGTCTGATGCGGGCATCTATTTGCGAAATGGTGATATAGGCATTGTAGGTGACTACTGCATTTACATTTGTGCCCACTTCATCTATGCGTGATACAACGCCGTCTACTTTGGCGTCAGGGATGGCGTCAAAAACGACCGTTGCTTTCTGTTCAGGATGTACTTTCGCTATATCAATTTCGTTGAGCTTTACGAGGATCGTCATAGAATCTGCAGTCGCAATTCGAAGCACAGGAGGGGACTCTACTGATCCCGTGTTCGTTGCAAGTTTTGCCGTAACATATTCTCCTTTTCCCACAGCAAGATTCATGACAGTTCCTGCAATTGGGGCTTTTATCGTGCCGTTTACTGTGGCCTGATATGCCAACAGTGCTGCGGATGCAGCGCTTTGTGCAGATGCGATGGCAGCATCACTGGTAATAAATTTTTGTTCTGCTGCAGAAAATGCATTTTTCGTGCTGGTTGTCAGGGAATTGATGCTATCTATTTCATCCTGTGTATACGTTTTTCCTGTCGCGGGATTACTCAGACCTTCGTTTCTTCTGTTTGTCATTTGTTGCTGGGCCACAGAAGCATCAATAACTGATTTTCTTCCTGACTCCAAAAGCGACTGATTTGTAATTTTGTTTTGTTTGGCCGTGTTCAGAGATGCGACTGCCGCCTGATATGCTGCCAGTGCATTGGATTTATCCAGCTCCATGGCTGTACTTTTTACTTTCATCAGGACCTGATTTGCTGTGACTGTATCTCCATTTTTTACATAAAGTTCTTCAACAACGCCGGTAGAAGGGGAATAGATGACAGCGTTTGCAGTTGCGTTGGCATTACCACTTATCACAACCTGTTCGGAAATTGAGCCTTTCTTTACGGTGTACGTATCATATTTGTCAGATTTGGAGGTGCTAAACGGTTTTAATATGAGGATGAGGAGTCCTACGCCAATCACGACCCCAATAATTTTTTGTGGGATAGACAGATTTTTTACTGATGTGACAGATATATTCACATAAACAGTATAGCAATAATTAGAAAAATAAGGGGTAGGAATCTACGCTGCTGAGCACCACAGATGGAATAGCCATCGACGGAACACAGAAGCTTATACGTTTATGTCAAATCCATAAACGGATTGTATGCAATCTCCCACAGGTGACCATCAGGGTCAGCAAAATATCCCGAGTATCCGCCCCAAAAAACATCCTGTGGTTTTTTAATGGCAGTGGCTCCGGATGAAATCGCCAGATCAAACAATTCGTCCACTTCTTTTTTTGAGTAAACATTGTGCGCTAGTGTAATTCCCCGGAATCCATTCCCATCTGCGTTCACTGTTGCATCCTCAGCTAACTTTTCTCTGGGAAATAATGAAAGCCACGTCCCATCCATTTCAAAAAAAACCACTCCCTGATCTTCCTTGTAGTTGTGAGTTTTGAATCCAAGCCCGTCTCTATAAAACTTGAGGGACTTTTGTAAATCCGTGACACCTAATGTTATTAAACTTACTTTTGGTTTCATATAGAATTTATACAAACCTAGATTTTTATTTTTGCAGTATAAACACAGTAAACGGTTTTCAAGTTTGAGAATCGACCGTATCAGTTTTTTTACTGTAATTACAAAATCAGGTCAATGATCATTTTAAGTTGAAATATAATGAAGCGCGAATGTATGTCCCTGGTATGCAACCGGAACAAGAATGACTGTGGTATTCACAGTCCCGCCACCTTTTTTCTTCCAGGCGATTTTGACTGTTGATCCCACACTGTGTTCCATAGCGTTTAGATACGCTTCTACCAGTGTCTGTTGACTGGTATCGTCTACAAATGCATCAGGAAATGCACCCTGCACATCAACTGCAGCCCATTCTTCAGCAGTGGCGTATCCAAGAAGCGAGGCAAATTGCTGATTACATACCCTGCTGTCGTCATCAAGAAACGCGTACATTGCCTGGGTAGAAGAACTGAAAATTTCTTTTTGTTCTGCGTAGAAACCGTTAACGAGATCTGAATGGTCTGTATGATTGTCCATATCGGTACCTCCTTGTAAAAGAAATATACTGTTATAGTAACGTGAGATACATCACAAAACAAGAAGGTGTGAGGAGCATCAATATGATACAGACTGTATGGGATTCTGGATGTATGTCAGTATTTATTAAGTAGCTGGTCTATGCCTGATAATTTCTCTGGAGTATCCTTTATCACAATAGTATCGAATGTAATTCTCGGGTACTTTCCCCGTATATAGAAAAAGAGATTTTTCATGCTTTGCATATCCCAGTTGTTGAGTAGGATTTCTTGGTGATTTCCATTTTTTGTATGTAAAATTAACCAGAACAGAATTACAGTGGTTTTTCCATTAAACACTGTTTTTTGTCTTTGTTTAACCTCTGTGACGTTGGAGAAATCGATGATGCTATCTATGTTCCAAATCCAAACAATGATCGTTTCATGAAGTACACTAAAGAATTCTCTACTTTAATTTTTCTGCTTTTCCCATTTAAGATAGATATGAAAAATATCCCCCAAGTAGTGATAATCGCAACTGATATGCCTAGTAGTATTTGACTGCCGGTCGGTTCCGTAGGGTATGCTTGGTACAAGTCGAGTGCTTTGGGAATTACGGTAGTACCCAATATCGTAGTAACGATACTAGCCGCGATCAAAAATATGATTGATGTAGTGTTAAAGACGGGTGGGTTGAGTTCAAATGTATCCCTAACGCAAGTATATCTAGTAGAGTAGGGATAGTAAATATAATTGGTATCACAACCTAAAACATAACTCTATCAGTGATAACCCATCTTTGGTATTTGCTTCTCAATTTCTTGATGAGGAATTTATTTCACTACTGTGTATCTGATATGGGTAACTACATTGGTGCCACTTATTTCAATCGGCTCGAGGTGGAGATTGGGTACCCCATCAAACAGTCGGGAGCCTGCGCCTACAGTAACCGGAACAATATGCAACCACAGTTCATCTACGAGCCCGGCTGCTAAGTATTGATTGATTGTTTGTGCCCCTCCCATGATTTTTACATTTCGAGTTCCCGCCGATTCCTTCGCCTTAGAAAGCGCGGACTCAATGCCATCGGTTACAAACGTAAATGTGGTTCCGCCATCCATCGCTATCGGGTCACGAGCTGTATGGGAGAGTACAAAAACCGGAGCGTGATAGGGGGGGATTGTCTCCCCACCATCCTTTCCATTCAGGCGTATGTCTCCGGTCTTTCGGACCGAACATATTGCTGCCGATAATAAATGCACCTGCATCAAGAATTGCCTCTATTTCTTTTGTATGTTTATGCTTTTCCGGTTCTGCAAACATCCAGCGGTCCAGTAAGTCTGAATCGAAATTATCCCCAAATGGTTTTTCGAAACTTAGATTTACACCGGACGAGAAACCATCAAGTGTTACAGTGATTCCTGCAGTGACTTTTCCCATGATGAAAGTATATCAGACGGTTCGAACTAATCCTGAAGAGGGAATACATACGGTACTACCCGTATATACGCTACCACTCTTCAAATAGTAGAACGTTTGTTATTTGCTACTTAGCTTTTTGATTTTGTTTTACTGCGCTCCGGATCAGTTCTGTAAACCCTGATTCATCCAATGTATCTTCCTCTTTCAGGAGTATTGCTCTAAACGAGTTGATCATGCCTTTCGGATCATGCGCTTTGAGCAAAGGGCCTTTTGCAAATGAAAGTCTCAGGTGTTTCTGATAGATTTCGCCGGTTAGAAGCATGCCATCACGATACCAAACGAGCACTCCATTTGGGTTTGTCTTAGTTTTCCATTTTACGTCTTCTACTATTTCCGGATCAGCGTGTCGTATGAGGGATCTTACTTTCTTTATTGTCTTTCCCCGCCAATCATCAGGAACCGCAAATGCTATATCTGTTGCCATAGAAATAGTATCAACTGTTTTCTCCGGCTTTTCGGATTGCTTCAAGATCAAGTTTTTTCATTGGCAGGAAGGCGTTTGTTACTGCCTCTGTTTTTTTGGGGTCTCGCATCATTTCATCCAAAATTCGTGGTACCACCTGCCAGGTGATGCCGAATTTATCCGTACACCATCCGCATTGCTCTGCTTCAGGAACTGCTGAAAGTTTTCCCCAGAAATAATCAATTTCTTCTTGCGTTTCACACTCTATGATATATGAGGTTGCGCCGTTTAATTTAAACTGATCGACCGGACCTCCGTTTAGAAACATGAAGTTTGTTCCATCAATCTCACATTCTGCCGTAAGGACAGATCCCGCTGGCCTGCCTGATACTTCTTCTGATGCTTTGGGGCTTTTTGTGATGTCGCCAATATTTGCATGGTGATCACCGGGAGCAGCATTGAACACATCTATATAATAGTTAGCCGCCTCTTCGCCGTTATTGTTAGCAAACCAGATACAGGTAATTAGTTTACTCATATTTGTATGATATCAAACAAATGCAAATCGATAAAGGGTTTTTATGTGGCCCAGTCTAGGAGAACATATGAGATCCTATCATGCTAAAATCCAAGTATGAATTTGAAAAATGAAAGTTACGTAATCTCTATTGGAACAAAAAACTTTACCGAAAAATATTATAAGGATGAAAAGGGTTGGTTAAAGATATCTGCGACAGGTAAAGAATTTAGAATGACTGCAGAGCAAGTTCTGAATCACCTCCTGCCAGCGGTTGCCGGGGTTAAGCCAAATATTATTCTAAGTGTACAACACAAAGATAAATGAGGGTTGGATCATCCTATTTGGGGCATGACAAAATTGAGGCAAAAAATGTGCTCCCCCTAGTAGACATGTTCCGTAACCATAAAATAGAGTTTGGATTTAGCCTACAGAATATCCAAACCATTTTTGAAACCTTTCAATTACAACCCGCATTTGCATAATCTACGTCAATGCAATGAGTGTGTAGTTAGGTTTGACCCCTCAAGAAATGATGCTATCCATTCGCTATTCCGCTGTGTTAAGATTTTTTTCCTTAACTCTGTTACCACAGTAATAAAATCAATAAAGTACTTTTCTGTTGCAAGACCGAGCTTCCCTTCATTAGTGAAGCCTAAAGAACTATTAGAAGTTTTTGCCACAACAGATGATAAATTCCATCTTGTTTTTCCAATTATAAGATTACCCCCAATAAAATACGCATGACTTAATCCACCTCTATATACTGTATAAACACCCTTATTATCACCAAATGTCTGTTTCAACCGCCTATCAAATACTATATAATTATTTCCCATTCGGTAATAAAACTTATAGAAGTTGGCTCGCTTGCCGCTCATGTCTGTTGTAGTGGCTAATCCAGAGGAATAATCTGGCATCAGGCTGCCAATATACTCTGTATACGACATTAAACCGAGAGCTGTTAGGTAATTAAGACCGTTATCAATAGCTATTCTGGTATCGTGATAAATAAATCCACCCTCTAGACCATCATAAATGTAAGTATTTATATACTCTTCAGCATCACTTAAAGGCATAGGTTTGATATTTAACGGTAGCTTGCCACAAATACTAATAATCCTGCGATAAACAAGCAGATAAAGAAATCTTCAAAAACAAAGGTAAGTTTCTCTAGCTCTGCTAAAGTAGTTACAGCTTTTGCGTTTAGTAGTTCGTTATATTTCTTTTCCTTTGGGCTTTCATATATTTTGCAAAAAATTAGATTTCTTGGAGAAATAAGGGAATATAAGCATACGAGCCATACTTTTAACTTATCCTTGATTGGGTAGTTGTAATTTTTATCATAACTTTGAACCTGAAAAGACCGCCATTTCAATGCATAGTGTAATCTGCCCTCAAGGAATAAAGACAAAAAACCTGAAATTATTGTGGCTAAAAAAAGGTACCAAGACGTCTTTAGTATGCCTATATTTGTATTTAGCCCAACTTGAGGAATAGAAATAAGCGTCAAAGAGAAACCAATGATGGTTGAGCAAAGGAGGATAACTTTATAGATTACATCTCTACTGATAATTCGGGCATTGGCTAAATTTCTGTCAAATTCAGTCATTTGTTCCTTAAATTCTTGTTGAACACGCCTCATGTCTCCTAATAAATCTTCGTTTGTGGTCATACTGAGTTAATCTTATAAGCCTTTATATCAAGATTATTCTACCAAAAATTGATAAAATATGATAAGTAAGGTTAAAAATGTAATAAAGCTATGGAAATGATAGGCAAAGAAAAAATCTATTTTTTACTAGACGCAATTGATGATGCAAGAGTGCTTGCTCCTTCTGGACAGCCTTTATTGATAGACCCAACTAACGACTTAAACCGCAGATATAGAGATATTGAGCTGTCGCAACTGTTTACCAAATTGGCAACAGACGAACGGATTTTGAAAATACTAAAAGCTCCAAACAGGACAAAAGATCTAGATATTATTGAAAACCTTGACCCCTACGACCACGCAGACGATGGTTGCTGGCATATTGAACTTCTTCCTGCCTTTGATAACTACTTCTTGAAAATCCAACAAGAGCCACGATACCAAGAGTTCACTGGTAAAAAGCCAACAAGTAGCCCGACAAAGACCAGTAGTAATGGACTAATGACCTATGAGGGAAAACTAGACCTTGTTGTGAAGGCGATAGTAGAGGCAAAGAAAGCAACCCGCAAAGACCAACCTACAACACTCTACCTAAACGCCACGAATGGATTAGATAATTTGAATAGAGAGGAAATACGCAATATCCTTCTGCAACTTCAAGATGAAAACGCTCTCAAGGTCAACCCAAAAACAAATAGGCTTTTGCCCTTAAGCCAACAACCGACCAACCCAGATTTCTTTTTCTTAGATATTCTTGACGGTTTTGATAACTGGTATGAAAAATACTTGATGGGACAAAAAACTAACCTTGAAAATCTTGATTACATCAATATGCTTAGAATTTATGATGTGGTCTTGGATGTAAACGAACAAATCCAACTAACTAATAAAACAACCGTATCAATACACCTATTACCGCATCTGGTTAAGTTTAGTGCTTTGTTTCCTGCTGATAGTATAGGGTTTCGGGATAAATACTGTGAAACCCGTTGGGATAGCCTTAAATATCTTAGAGAAAAGGGTGCGATAGACGACTTCAAACACAATGAGGGACTACACCGTTGGCAATCCACAGTATCAGTTTCTCTCAAATTAAGTAAGTTTGATGATTTTTATAAGACAATCAGAGGCGAATATGTAAAACGAAATAAATCTAGTGATAAAAACGAAAAACCAGAAACACCCACCAATATAGACCGTGAAGCCAGCGAAAAATCTGTTTGGCCTGATGATTTTAGGTGGGAAGATAATAACTTTGTTTTTGGAAAATACGGTAGCATAAACGTAGTAAGTAACGATAGAAAACATATTCTTAAAGTCCTTGCCGATAAAAAAGGCGGCTGGGCTACTATAAACGAATTGAAAGGCGACAAAGACGCTGGATATGTACGCTCAACCATCAAGCAGATTGAGGATAGATTACCTAAAGAAGCCAAAGGACATATCAAAATCATCTCAACACAAGAAGATGAGAGTGTTGAAAAGCCGAATACAGGGGCATATAGAATTAAAGTTCAACTGTAACCTAAACCCCCTTTAGGTACTCACCTCTATAGAGGTTTCCTTTTTAGCCTCATAACCTAAACCTCCTAAATCTTGACCTCAACGCTTCTTGAGGGAGCAAACTTTACTCAATGGAAACGAGCAGAAAAATAATTCTAAAAAAGCAAAAAAATCTTTGGCATCAAACATGGTGGGGAATTTTACTTTTGACTATAGTAGGTGAATTTCTTGCGGGATGGTTACTTCACTTAAGCGGAGTAATTTAAGTGAAAGATAACCAAGCAAATAACCTGCTATTTTAAATACCATATATAATTAAATGATGGCAAAACTAATAACACATCAAATTGATGCGAAGGTAGCTGCAATTTTAAAAGACTTCACTCAAGATAAAGATCTTATAAGTGGATTGTTTAATGAATTTTATAAATTTTCAATAGATGAGGGGGATTATGATGAAAAACGATTGATTAGATTTTTATTTAAGAAGTATCTTAAGTTTACAACTTGGGATAAACCTTTTGAAAAGGTCAATTGGGAAATTCCATTTAAATATAAAGGTATTTCTGCATCAGTTGCTCATCAAAAATTTGGTTTTAGAATATACATCAGCAACAAAGTGGACGAAGCTGTCGCCAAAAAGTTATTTGAGGAAATTCTACAAAGAATAGAGTTATGTCTTAGCTTGATTGAACCTGCTATAAGAGAGATAGGTATTTTATCTTTAAAAAATGGTGAAGTAATAGTAGAAAACAAATTTCAAGAAATAGAAAAAGAATTTAAATTTTTTCTACGCGAAGCTCGACGCAAGCAAAAAAGATCAAATATGCCTACAACTCTGACATTGTCAGGCAATTTGGGGAAAATTAACTATAAACACTATGAACAGGCTGCATATCTATCTGATGCTACATATATTGCATTTTTTAGCTTAGTGGAACATCTTTGTCTCCTTGGGCTTGCCTTTACGAATAGCCCCCAAAGATATCAATTAGAAAAATATTCCAAGTTAAATTGGCAAGATAAATTTAAAGAAATAATTCCAATAAATGACCCTGAGTTCAACGCTTGCTATAACAATCTAGTTAACTTAGCAAAATACAGGAGAAATCCGACGGCACACGGATATCTAGACAAGACACATGCAATTTTTCATTTTTATTTGCCAGAAGCCGCTCACAGAATACCCATGGGTCTTTATGATAGAGAATTATTCTATAGACTTAAAAGCGGAGAGAATTTAAAGGTGTTGGAAGATTTTTTACAATTAGTTAAAAAAAGTAAGCTAACAAAAAAAATAATGTGGTATATAAATGCTGGCTTTGATGTTTTTTATGAATCAGATTCCTTTAAAAGATATCAGGAGTATATGAATTTAAGCGATGCTGGAGCTAAAGAATATCTTGAATACGAAGGACGCATTGCAGACAATAATGCAAATATGGATTGGTAATGACCTCTTTTTTCTAACGCAATAATCTATTCTTAGTACTAAAAACTTATGAAAATAAGCTTCGAATTACTATAATAATAGCGGGAACGATTGTTATAGTAATAGCATTTATTAAAGTATTATCTGTGGCTTTATCACAATGACCGCTTGGACCAGTAATACAGTACCCAAAGGAATGTGCTATTAAAGTAAGTACTAACATAGTTAGAAATGTGCATGAGATTAAAATAAAAGGCATTAGAATATATTTTTTAAACGGATTTAAGATACTAGGCGCATTACCAGAATCATATATCGGTGATCCATCAGGAAGATGTATTTTTGAATTATCTTTATTTTGAAATGACATAAAAAGCTCCCCGCCAGCGATGGATTGCTCCACCCATACACCTTTCGGTGCACGACCTTCACAGATGCTCTGACGAAGAGCTTACTTCTGTGAAGGTTTTGTGCCATGCCAAAGTTATCTTTGGTTTAGGCTCTATTCAACTGTGCTAATTATAGCACCTGTCTATGAACGACAGTCCAAAAACTGATAAAATCAGTTAAATATAAGTAATTGAATACGTAATGAAAATACATTTTTTGGTAGCACACTCTGAGGGATCACTTCCAAACATAAAAATTTCGTACACAGAGGCTGCAAATCTAACGGAAGCTAATCGTGCTACTAAAGGAGCTATAGATAAAAAGATCTATACTCATCTTAGAGCTTTGGAGAATAATGCCGAATTTGTGGCAGATGTATTCGCTATAAGAAAAAAGTTTAATATTCCCGAAATAGGGTATTCTACCAAAGAATGGGAAGAGCTTAAAAAAGTTCAAAGGGATGATGAAAATAGTCTTAAATGGCGTTTTGATATAAATAAAGCCTGCAAAGAACTAAGTAGACAATACAAAATCCCTTTTCTATTGCATGGAAGTCTTATGTATATAATCATAGGAAACTTTATTTATCTTCCTCTTACAAAATTATCTTTAGAAACGCCACATGAGTTGTTGCCTATGTATGAAGGCCCAGACATAAAAATCTGTATCATGGGCCAAGTAAGTAAACAACAAGTTTATAAATTTATTAGAAAGAATTGGCAAACTATAGAGAATGAAATGAAAGTTTTTGGCGATGAAAAACCTACGTATATTTCTCCAAGAGACAGTGAAATTATCAGCCTTAGAGAAAACAAAAAAATGACATTTGTTGAAATCGCTAATTTCCTCGCAGAAAAAAATAGCGATTATGAAATTAATGAAGATCAGGTTAAGAAAGCTTACCATAGAGCAAAAGACAAAATTATAGCTCTAAAAAGGTGACACAAACTAATTAGAACATTTGTCCCCTTAACTTCTCGCCACAGCGCTTTCTCCGTTCTCGGTATAGTTTTAGATTTATGTTTGTGGAAAAAATAACTAAGAACGAGATAGTTCCATCAAAGGGCAAAGAACACATATCTCCATATGAGTTGGAATGTCTTACTAATTTCTTCTCAATTCTTATACAAATTGATAGAAGAAAAAATAAGGAAAAAAGATATGAAAAATATACTAAGTGAAGTTCAGGTAGTTCCAATAAAACCTATGAATGGTTTAGTAGGCTTTGCAAGTTTTGTATTTGATAACTGTATATATCTTGGGTCAATAGGAATCTATACAAGACCAGAAGGCGGGTATCGTTTGACTTATCCCACTCGTAAAACAGTTACGAGCAGTCTTAATATATTTCACCCAATAAATAAAGAAATAGCAATTGAAATAGAAAATATAGTAATAGCAAAGTTTGAAGATGTAATGAAAACGTATGTTGGACACAATAGTTTTAACACTGAGTAAAGGCATGTATTACATAAACGACCCTGACAAGTTCGAACCATCCGCAAGGCTCATACTTAGCGATAGCTCCTCTATGGGTGGTCGTGGGTATATTCCTGCAAAACAAAACCCCACAAAAACAGAACTTAAAAATGGTTATTATAAACCACGCCTTACTCTAACAAACCGTTTTAACCATACAGGTAGACGGGAATCAACATTAAAAATAGAGCTATCATTACCAAAACTGCTGTTTGGCAATAATTTTGATGAGTTAAAGCAAGAGGACTTTGACGCCGTTACTCAACTTCTGAAATCTAGGCTTAAAGATATGGGCGTGATGGTATTTACGAGCGTGCTGGAAAATGCACCCGTGTCCGCAATCCATTACTCAAAAAATATATCTCTCACGGACGGCATTACCCCTCATTATGTAATCGGCAAAATAAAGGAAGCTAACATAAAGCTATCGTTAGACGTAAACCAAACAGATTACCGAAATGAGGGGTATAGCTACAAGTGGCATAGCAACTCATACGAAGTAGCTTTCTACGATAAAATTAAAGACTTTGAAAGTTCAATAACTAGCGAAAAGCGGGCGTTAGAAAGAGATAACATAATACAGCTAAACCTGTTTGACAAGCTCAAAGAACGGAAAAGATTTGAAGTATTACGAATGGAAGTACGACTTAATAAACGGCAAAAGATAGGGCAACTGTTTCGCACACTTGGTATTACGTCAGAGCTAACATACAAGAACATTTTTAATGCTAAAGTATCTCAAAAAGTGTTACTAAACTATCTAGATGAAATTGAAAGTAAGCGTTTAAAACTCTTTGACTATAAACCTGCTAACTCAAAGTCATTACTTGCAGATTTGATAATACGAAACCCCCACCTTGGACTGAAGCGGATAATACAACTATATGGACTGAAGCAGATATTTGATACCGTCAATCCACGTGAATTACGCACGATGTTTGCCAATAAAAGTCAAAGAAGCTGGTATAGACTTATTGCAGAAGCGAAGATGGTTAAACTACCTATTATTCCTAGTCCACTGGCCTTAATTCGTAAGCATTTGGTCCTTTTTGAGTCTCTAAAACTCGTTGACTTTCAGGATAAAATGATAAACAATGATAAAAGATATATAATATGACTGAAGAACAATACTACTCAATAAAAGAAGTCGCAAAAATACTAAAAGTTGCTTATCTTACTGTTTATCGATGGATACAAAATAAGAAGCTACCGTCTTTCAGAGCAGGTAAGCAATATAGAATAAAAAAAGATGATATAGATACTTTTATGAAAAAGCTTTGAACTAAATTTCACTGAAGATTTATGTATAAACCTAAAAAACTACCACCAGATTTTGATTTTGAAACTAAGCCAGTACTTAAAAAGTTAGCAGAAGCTCGAGCTGCTCTTGCAGAACTAAAAGGCTTTGTTCATATAGTTCCTAACCAAAGTATCTTGATAAGTACATTATCTCTACAAGAAGCTAAAGATAGTTCTGCTGTTGAAAACATTATTACTACGCATGACGAACTATTCAAAGCAGAATTAGGAAAAGAACTTGTTCAAAGCATAGCAACAAAAGAGGTGCAAAACTATAACTTAGCTCTGCGTGAAGGAACAAGGAGAATCGTATCCTCGGGTGGACTTATTAAAAACGAATGTATTATTGCAGTGCAAGAACATTTAGAAGGTAATAGGGCTGGCTATAGAAAATTAAAAGGCACTGTATTGAAGAATGATACTACAGGCGAAATAGTTTATGAACCACCTCAAGATCCAAAAGAAATAGAAACTTTAATGGCAGATTTACTTGAATATATTAATGTAGACGATACACAAAATATAGACGCTTTAATAAAAACAGCTATTATTCATTTTCAATTTGAGTCAATCCATCCATTCTATGATGGAAATGGTAGAACAGGTAGAATCTTAATACTTTTGTATTTAATATCAAAAGGTTACTTAAACATACCAGTTCTTTATTTAAGTCGGTATGTAATTCAAAATAAAAAAGATTACTACCGTCTCTTACAGGATGTACGTGATAATAATAATTGGGAAGAATGGATTTTATTTATCCTAGAAGGAGTAAGATTAACCTCTTTAGATACAATTGGTATGATTCGCCAAATTAGAGATCTAATGCAAGAATATAAAGCCTTTTTACGTAATTTTCCTTTTTACAGTCAAGAATTGCTAAATAACTTATTTAAACATCCTTATACAAAAATTGAATTTGTTAAGGCTGATTTAAGGATTACTAGACAAACAGCTTCAAAGTACCTTAAAGAGCTTTCAGAGCATCCAAGCGGGCTTATTAGGCATGTGCAAATTGGTAAATTTAGCTATTTTATCAATGTTAAACTTTATGAACTTCTTACACATGACAGGAAGCTCATGTTAAATAAATAGGCTTTTATTAACATGATAAGTGGGTCATGTTAAGGACGCCGTGCCTAAATTATGTTAGCCATATTAATAGCTAGAGTCTCAACTGAAGAACAAAAAGAGGCAAATAATTCCTTACCAGCCCAATTAGCACGTCTTAAAAATTACACTCTAAATAAGGATTATAAAGTTATAAAAGAATTTAGCTTTGACGAAAGTGCATACAAAAGCCAACGAAATGACTTTGATAGTATTCTTGACTATGTATTAGAGCAGAAAGAAAAGATAGCTGTATGTTTTGATAAAGTAGACAGATTATCCCGCAACATTTTTGATAAACGTGTATCAACGCTTTATGAAAAAGCTCTAAAAGATGAAGTAGAGCTTCATTTTGTATCCGACGGACAAGTCATCAATAGTAAATTATCCGCAGTAGAAAAGTTTAATTTTAGTATCAGTCTTGGACTCGCTAAATACTATTCAGATGCCATCAGTGACAATGTAAAACGTGCGCAAGAACAAATGCTTAGAATGGGTACTTATCCAAGCAAGTCCTCATTCGGATACAAGCGTGTTCCTATCGGTAAGGATAAAACGGAAATCGTTGTTGATGAGTTTGCTTCCCGCATCGTTCAAAAAGCCTACGAATGGTATGCGACTGGTAGTTTTTCAATGGACTTACTACGTAAAAAGCTCAAAGAGGAATATGGTGTAAACTGGTCGCACGGTTTTACTGATAAAATCCTAAAAAACCATTTTTATTATGGTGTTATGACATGGAATAAGAAGATGTACCAGCACAAGTACCCACCTATCATCACAAAAATGCTCTTTGACCAAGTACAACAGATTAAAACAAGCTTCAACAAGAAACGCTTTAAATATGCTGGCAAACCATATATTTACCGTGGCTTACTACGTTGCGGACACTGTGGACTATCTATTACGCCTGAAAAGCATAAAGGACACGTCTATTACCATTGCACAGAATATAATGGCAAACACGGAGCTAAATGGATACGAGAAGAAGACATTACTCTTCAAATAGGCAAAGTTTTTAAACGGTTACAAGTACCTGAATGGGTATTAGAAAAAATAGTAAACAACTTAAATGAAGTTCATCAAGACAAGATGGATTTTCATAATAAACAATATGATGCTTTAACAAAAGAACAAAAAACTATTACAACGATGATGGATAACCTGTATCTAGATAAGCTTAAAGGGCGTATTACTGATAGTGAGTATGACAAATTTTATCAGTCGTTCCACGAACAGACAGAAGATATTGATACTAGATTAAGTATGTTACATGAAGCAGAAGATAACTACTATATTACGGCTAAATACCTATTAGAATTGGCTAATCGAGCTTATGAATTATTTGAACGTTCGGAAGTTGAAGAAAGAAGACAATTATTAAAATTAGTACTTCAGAACTTACGACTAGAAGATAAAATAGTACGATACGACGGAATAAAACCCTTTGATACAATGCTAAATTACTCCGATAATCAACTTTGGCTCCCCCGCGAGGATTCGAACCTCGAACCATCATCTTAACAGGATGCCGCTCTACCGTTGAGCTACAGGGGAATGTATTCGAATTTCACTATTATAGCAGAATATATGGCTATGGGGATAGAGTTTTGGTTTCCGTTGCGCTGCGCCATATAATAGACAGGTGAAAAGAAAATTTGTACAGGAGGATACCGGCTCCCGTATTTTGACCGTCATAAAACGTATACTTGTGCTGGGCGTATTGTTCCCCGTTGTATTTGTTGCTTTTTTTTCTGTGGGAACTACAATACGCCAACGGCTGGGACTCACCCTTGAGGGTATTCAGATCGTTGGGACAGGATCGATGTATCCGACATTTCCCAAAGGGCATGGTAAAACGCCAAAGGAACTGGCAGATGAAGTGGTTGCAGCTCCCGGCATGTTGCCGTATCCGAACGGATTCGTGTTGCTCGGGAAACGGTATTTCGGACATACCATAGGGAGGGGGGATATCGTAGTTCTCATAAACGATCGCACAAAGGCGGTTTCAAAAGAGTTGTATGGTGCAGCATCCGGATGGGTGAAACGGGTGATTGCGCTAGAGGGAGATACACTGGAACTTCGAAGCGGCATTGTGTACCTAAATGGTCAGCCGCTTCCCGAGCCCTATACAGCAAAAGCCCGGTCAACATTTGGAGAAGAATTTCTGAAAGACTGCAGTGTTGTGACTGTACCGGATGGAAATGTATTTTTGATGGGGGACAACCGGAAAGGGAGTGGTGATTCACGGGAAATCGGGTTCATCCCGCTCTCTGATATCAACCATGTGCTGCCTCTTGAGAGTCAGAAAGGAACGCTTGATAGGTACTGGCGAGAAACCGCAGGCGATTTCGACGAATCCGCGAAAATTAAATTGGATAAAACAGCCTACCTCGCGCTACTCAACGAGAAACGCAAAGAGGCGAAAGTGAAGCCACTCACGTATCAGCCTAAACTGGAAGTGTCCGCCAGAAAGCGGGGAGAGATTATACTCAAACACGATGATTTTTCATTTGAAGCCACCCGTAGCGGCTATACGATGGCTCGCGCGATGAGCGATGCCAACTATTTCAATATCGTCTATGGGGAAGCGCCGAGGCTTGGCTACTACGAATCAGATGAAATGATCGAGAATCAGTTTGAATTCCCCAACACAAAAAAATTTCTTCTGGAACCCGACTATCAGGAAATTGGCATAGCAGAAGTTGAAGGGCTGATTAACGGATGTCCCGCACAGGTTATCGTGCAGCATTTTGCAGGATATAAACCGCCGAATTATTCCACTGCGGTGAAAAACAGCTGGAAAAATGCAGTGGAAAATTTAAACAGTGTTATCCCCAGTTGGGAACAGGCGCGTGGATATTCGGGCATGAATCAGCAGGATCTTGGAGTGCTGCTGGATATGCTCTTTCGTCAGAGGACTATAGCCTCTGGCATCGTATCAAAAATGAATGCAAACCTCTGGTTATCAAAAGCAGAGGAGGATTCCATAAAAGAATTTGAATCACTCTCAAATAAAAGTAGTGCCCTAATTGAATCTTTAAATAACCGGCAGTAATATACTATATATACCGCAAAAACTCAGGGTTGTCACTGAGTTTTTGAGTATATACCCATCTAATCATCTTTTTCGCTTAAGAAAGCTGCAAACCTGATAAGATAGGTATATATGAAGCTAAACGCCCAGTGGCACACATCACACAAAATGCCAAAAAACGCCTCGCTTGGTGATCGTGTGACGTGGCATCTGGAACATGCTGCCAATTGCAGTTGCCGCCCCCTGCATGGAAAAATCTTGGAGGAAATACAGCGAAGGGGAATTCCGACTCCTGATAAATCGAACGCTTAAGCTATGCGATACGCGCGCTGCACGAAGCTGATCCCAGCCACGTATGGGGATTGCCGTCCCAACACCAGCCCAGATTCGGATGATTTTTGCCGTTTAACCAAATGGCAGGAACCCGTTTATCGCCCGTATGGCGAGAACCCAGCAGGGAGAAACAATTGTTCCGCATCAAAAATTCCGGGTGGTGTGTGACAATCGCAACCCCCTCATCAATGGTCAGGGGAGACCGTTTGTTTTTTTGTATTTCAGCCAGTGCATCCTGAGGTCTCACATTGAGAGATGCTACCCCCCGGTCAATGTCCACAAGTAAGTATGCTTCGGCATCAGGAATGGCGACGGCGTCCGTGGGATGGAAATCTTCGGGGGTAAGGGGAGTCAATTTTGTGATTCCGGTTTGGCCATCCCGAACGATGGCAGCCATGGCATCTGTTGTCGGTACACACGTATGGGAAATGACTATCACAAACGGCAAATACCCGGATACTACATCGATTTCTGAGACATCTATCTGGGCGAGTTTTTCTCTGAGTGGATCAACCAGTGCGCTAAACACATCCGCTTTTAGCTTGGCAAGTGCAGGGTATCCTTTATCGATGAGCGTCTGTTTTTGCGTATCAAATGCTGTTAGAAGTTTTTCCAGATTCATACCTGTATGGTACCATATCCCTATGTGTCGAAATATAAAAACACTTGCACATTTCGATCCCCCCGCGACTCGGGAGGAAATCTACGACGCAGCCACGCAGTTTGTCAGGAAAGTTGCAGGAAGCGCAAAGCCGTCGAAAGTAAATGAAGCTGCATACGAAGCTGCGACAGAGAAAATAGCTCAGGTAACATCAGAATTACTCGGTGCTACCTCTTTCTCGGGCCCACATAAAAACAGGGAAGTAGAGGCTCTGAAAGCCAGACAGCGCAGCCAAAAGAGATTTGCAAAAACACTATGAAACAGCACCTTGTCTTTGTTATCCATAAACATGCCACTGTGAGGGCGCACTATGATTTCCGTCTGCAGATTGGCGATGTGATGCCGTCATGGGCTATTCCCAAAGGACCGACGATGGATCCCAAAGTGAAACGGCTTGCGATGGAAACAACCGATCATGACATGGAGTACCGACATTTCGAAGGGGTGATACCGGAGGGAGAATACGGCGCGGGAGCAGTCATGATCTGGGATGAAGGGACATATATTCCGGAACAGGAAATTTCAAAAGGTGTCCGTGAACTGATTCCCGATTTTGAAGAGGGGCAAACCGCCATGCGGGAGGGACTCAAAAAAGGGGAGATAAAATTCTTTTTGCATGGTCACAAACTGAAAGGATCTTTTGCGCTCGTAAAGACATACGGATTTGGTCCGAAAAATTCATGGCTACTTATTAAACATGCAGATAACCATGTGGTACCTGGGTATGACGCGAAAGAGTTTGACGTTTCGGTGAAATCAAAAAAGACAATTGAAGAGATCATGGGTACTTCCTAGGTTATTTGCTATACTCATATCTATGGAGTTAGCAATTCGTTATCTTCGGGCCACCGATACCGCGCAGGCTTCCTATATAGATGCAACCTGGTATGGTGATCGCGGCATATCAAAATCAGAGTTGGATGAATTTATCAGCCGGGCACCTGACCATGCCATAGCCGTTGTGCATGATGATGTCGTGTACGGATTTGCGACGTTTGAAGTAGTGGAGGCAGGATCGATGCCATCCTCATATACATCCACAGGTATGCCACTTGAAGGCAGAGTGCTGTTTATCCAACAATTTACAACAACGCAAAATTACAGCGGAGACAAAAGTGTGGATATCATGCTTCTGGATGCCGTTGAGGTTATGGCAAAAAAGATAAACTGTGTCGTTGTCGCAGAGGCACTGGATAGTAATCATGCGTATAAAAAAGAGAATAATCCCGATCATGACGCGTTCGGATTCTACCAATCCCGTGGATACTCCATCGATACCGGGCATCACTGGGAATGGACCAGCTATGACTTCCCTCCGGTGCCCTGCGTGCTTGTGTATAAGAACGTAGAAACCAGAGTGTAAATCCACCTATTTGCAATCAGTATTTTTGTAATCTACAATACATTTATATGTTAAACCTTAACTCAATGATGGTAGGGACTTCAAAGATCCAAGAGGTGGCCGCGTTTTATGAAAAAGTGTTTGGCCGGAAGGCAGATATGGTGGAGGGTAATTGGCATGGGTGGAAAGTTGGTGAAACCTTCTTTTCCATAGGGGAGCACTCAGAGGTAAAGGGAACTGCAAAAGAACCACAGCGCATCATCTATAATTTCCAAACCAAAGAAATCAAAGAAGAATTTGACCGCATCAAATCAGTTGGTGCAGTGGTGGTAAAAGAGCCGTACGATATGGGCGGTGGTATGATGATTGCTACATTTGCTGACCCGGATGGAAATTATTTCCAGCTTATGACACCATGGGAACAGTAAACAATATGAAAGTCGAACATATGAAAGGTCAAGGCGCACTGGTAATTATTCTCGCTGTTTTTGCCATCGCTGCCTCGTTTTCAGCCGGCTACTTCTACATGCAGACAAAGCAGTCAGCTCCCGTAGAGAAGACTGAGACTGAAGTAGCAATTTCTGAAACACCGGCCACAAACGAAAGCACTGTAACACCGACACCGACGCAGTCGGATGTAAAAACATCCGCCACTCTCGCACCTGCGGCAAAAAAAGCTCCGCACACAGCTGTTGTAGTATTTGAGCCACCCCTGGGTGGTGAATTTGAGGATAAATCAGCCATACAGCTCAAGGTGGTTAACCCGTTTCTTGACTACTATGCCGACGAGTACGGAGAAGGGTATCTGGTAAGTCTGGCAATTTCCCAAAACACGCAGGCGAGCAAAGCGCAGTATCCATACTTAGCCAGTGCAATTTTCAAAAACGGTGGGAATTCAGGATTTGTGATAAGTAAAAATAACGGAGTCATTCAGTACTGGGCACCAGACTGTATGAAATGTACATTTTCGGCTTCGTTTAAAGCGACGTATCCCGATATCGTGAAAAATTTTGAATAGGCACGAAACGGGAAATAATCCTATAGTGTATTGACAGGGGAATGTGTTTTGTGTTATACTCGGTTGTAGATAGCAGATTGACCTAGTACATCTGCTTAGGGATTTAAAAAGTTCATTGAATTTGTTAAAGATAAAGGTACCCCGATTTTTTTATATAATATTGTATCTTTTCTTCTAATTCACTCGTTCATATTTCACTTAGGCAGGCGTATTGGGTTAATTTATTTATATATATGTTTAGACAATCAGGAAGACGTCAATCTAATTTTCGTTCACAGGGAAACTCGTTTCGACCACGAAGCGGTCGCGTGCCAAAAACAATTGATCCGCGTCTGTTTGTAAAGAAAGCAACTATCCAACAGGAAGTGGCATATGTTCCTGAGCATTCATTTGCTGATTTTCCATTTTCAGAGCCGTTAAAACTCGCGATCAGTAAACGCGGCTATGTACACCCGACTCCTATACAGGATCGTGCAATCCCTGTCCTTTTGGAAGGACGGGATGTGGTGGGACTTGCATCAACAGGAACCGGGAAAACGGCGGCATTTTTGCTTCCGATAATCCATCACCTCCTTACTGACCCTACCAACAGAGCACTCATTATTGCGCCGACCCGTGAGTTAGCGGTGCAGATCCAGGATGAATTCTATGAATTTGCCATCGGCATGAGACTACTGGCCACTCTGTGTATCGGAGGCATGAACATGTTTCACCAAATTCAACAGATCAGGCGCGTGCCACACGTTATCATCGGCACACCGGGTCGTCTAAAAGACCTCGAAAAACAGCGGGTATTATCCTTCGCAGGATTTAAAACAATTGTCTTGGATGAGGTTGACCGTATGTTGGATATGGGATTTATCAACGATGTCACCTATATCACTTCACGACTCCCAGAGACACGACAATCATTATTTTTCTCCGCCACGATGCCGGATGAGGCACGCGGAATTATGCAGCAGTTTCTGACAAATCCGGAGATTATTTCCGTAGCGAAAAGTTCACCGTCAGCAAATGTCGATCAGGATATTGTCAAACTTAACGGCAGATCAAAAATAGATGTGCTGGATGAATTACTTCGAACAGAAGGGTTCGATAAAGTGCTTGTATTTGGACGAACAAAATACGGTATGGATAAATTACAGCGGGCGCTTCAGACAAAAGGTGTTTCTGTTGCTGCTATCCACGGGAATAAACGACAATCACAGCGGCAACGGGCGATAGATGATTTCAAGCAAAACAGAATTCAGGTGCTCCTTGCTACAGATATAGCATCACGCGGACTGGATATCGATCAGGTTACCCATGTGATAAATTTTGATCAACCGGAGTCCTATGAGGATTATATCCACAGAATTGGCAGAACCGGTCGGGCAAATAACACCGGTATAGCCCTCACGTTTGTTGATTAATCGGGGAGGCTCCTCTTACTGCTCTTGTGTTCCTTCAGTAGTCGTGTGATGTGTGTGCTTTTTGGCGTGAGAGTTTTTCCTTCTGTTTCTCATCGCAAGAATCGCAAGCAATATCCATGACAAGAGTACTACAGCTGCCTGAATCATCACAGATCTATTTAGCTGTACGGTGACATTTCCGATAGGCGTGGGTGTAGGAGTTGGAATATGTGTGACATATACCACTTCAACGATAGGCGTAGGCGTATTTGGAACCACTGTTGGTGTCAATTCAGTGGGAATCGGTGAAATGCTTGGTGTTGGTGTGTCGCTTACAAGCGGGGTTGGCGTGACGCTTGGCTCCGGACAGGAATTTTTGCTTCCTTCGGTCGGGGCAGTACAGGTTGACCAGACACCGGCGCCATCGCTCGTTCTTCCTGAGGATGTATTAAATCCTAATATGCCGGGAAATCCCTGTGAATCAACCACTGTATTTTGTTGATCAATCAGTCTGACAGTATCTCCGTCATTTCGAAGCGCAATACCTGTTTGTGATTTTGGAAACACCAAAAATCCCTTGGGCTGAATAATCGCGCTCGCGTTGATAATAAATGTTTTTTTCTCCCCATCGGTATTTTCCAGCTTCCAGAGATTTAGGGAGACACTCTCGTTACCTGAGTTATATAGTTCTATCCATTCGGATTGCTCGTCAGTTGGTTTTGGATATATTTCGTTTAGAACAACGGCGGCAGACACGTGTGAGAGAGGGATAAAAAAAAATAGGAAAATAAAAAATAAATACACGCGCATACTGTATGACTCGTTTGGTTTGCCTATAAATATCTTCATGTTCTTATTTCCCGTATTATATGGAAATTAATCAAAAAATACGAATAACCACTCTATTGTCAGCTCCCGCTTATGCCATGAGTGTACGCACTGATTTATACATATGCGTAGTGTAGTACAAACGTCAAAATATAGAGCACCTGACTTATAAATAGAATTACTATCCAGGAGTATGATACTCTTATTGGTAGGCCGTATCTATGATTCGCATCAATAATAGATGCGACGTTGCCGCGGAATTTCCGCTAGTATGAAAAAAACTGTCAAAATCCGCTCACACCTACCTGCTTTACAACGCCATTCATTTGGCCTGTTCATTTTTTGTATTGCCATATGTTTCTTTGCAGCCGGCATCGGATCTCTGTTCACAACGCAATCTATCTCCAATTGGTATGCGTATTTGAATAAACCATTTTTTAATCCACCGAATTGGCTGTTTGGTCCTGTATGGACAGTTCTGTATGCACTGATGGGGTATTCTCTCTATCTGGTCCTCGGATCCAAAGTGCAAAAGCATACACGTCAGGCTGTTATCCTGTTTGCACTGCAGCTGATCCTTAACATGCTGTGGTCTATCGTATTTTTCGGACTGCATTTTCCCGGAATGGCACTGCTCGTTATCGTATGTTTATGGATAGCTATACTTCATACTATGCGATCATTTGTCTGTATATCAAAGGCAGCTTCATATCTGTTGCTCCCATATTTGCTTTGGGTAAGTTTTGCAACCATACTTAATGGTGCCATTGTCCTTCTTAATTAACCACGTATGCGTGATGTTAACCCTGATCGTTACAGAGTATTGAATACTGCTCAGTATACTTCGGGCCATATAGTCTATTGGATGAGCCGTGATCAGAGAATTGAAGATAATTGGGCCATAGTATATGCACAAGAATTAGCTAGAAAGCATCATACCTATGTACTCATTGTGTTTTGCCTGCGCAAAAAATTCCCATTCGCAACAAAGCGGTTACTGTATTTTCTGTTGCGCGGGCTACAGGAGGTGAAAAAGAATGCAGCTGTGTACAAGATACCGTTTGTTTTTCTTATGGGGGATCCCGCACTTGAATTGCCTGCATATATACATTCACAACATGTGGGAGCTCTTATCTGTGACTCTTCGCCGCTTAGAATACACAAACAGTGGAAACAGCAGCTCGTAGATACACTTCATATTCCGTTTATTGAAGTTGATACCCATAATATCGTTCCAGTTTGGGTTTCTTCAGAAAAACGCGAATATGGAGCATATACAATTCGGCCAAAAATAAAGGCTAAACTGGATAATTTTCTGACGGAGTTTCCCAAACTTTCTGTCCAATCTCATGTTCGTATGGCAGACCGGAACATTGCATGGGAACATATTGAATCATCGGTAAACGCAAATATGCATATTGAATCAGTCGACTGGATACATCCGGGCGCTTCACACGCTACTGGCGCACTCAGTACGTTTCTGCAAGATGGTATAGAGAAGTATGATACATTCAGAAATGATCCCTCCATGCATGCTCAGTCAAACCTGAGTCCCTACTTACATTTCGGTCAATTATCATCGCAACGGGTGGCTCTTGAAATCAAGAAACGTGCGTCATGTGCACAGTACAGTTCATCGTTTCTGGAAGAAATTATCATTCGGAAAGAACTGGCTGATAATTTCTGCTGGTATGAGCGTGATTACGACTCAGTACGATGTTTCCCGCAGTGGGCGCAAAAAACTCTTTCAGAACACCTCAATGATCCGCGATCATACCTATATTCCGATGAACAACTGGAGCACGGACTCACACATGATCCGTTGTGGAACGCTGCAGAGAAGGAACTCGTTTCGACAGGTAAAATGCATGGATATCTGCGTATGTACTGGGCAAAGAAAATTCTGGAGTGGAGCAGTACGCCTGATGAAGCAATGAGAAGGACAGTGTACTTGAATGATACATATTCGCTTGATGGGCGAGACCCGAATGGATATGCTGGGATAGCGTGGGCAATTGGGGGAGTGCATGATAGACCCTGGTTTTCCAGGCCAGTGTTTGGGCTCATACGGTATATGAGTGGCAACAGCATTATGAAGAAATATGACTGTGTAGCCTATATGGGACGATTTTCCCTATGACAGAATAGGGTCGTATAGTATTTCTTTACAATCAACAGATTCCTATAGTACACTTGACTAACTATGGACGATATCGCACAACATCCGAGTGGTCCACCATCTTCAGTGGGGCAAGCGCAAGACCCATCAGCAACTGTACGATTGGTTCCGGTGACAGAAACGTTTGTCGTCCCCGCACCCTGGTATAAACGGGTATTTGGTCCCGTCACCCGAACTGAAACCGTCTGGAAATTAACATTTTTGTCATTGATGGTAGTGGGTGTCATCGTTGGTCAGTCCATGCTAAACACGCCTACCAACACTGTGACACAGGCGACAGTAGGAAAAGCACGGGTAACCCTATTCCCTCAATCTACACAAATTCCTCCTGAAAAACCCTTTCAACTCTGGGTCACAACCGATTCGACAGTGAAAGATGCAAAATTAGTTTTAACATTTGACGCTACAGCGTTAAAATTAAGCAAGGACGTTGTTCTTGTAGGCAAACCGGGGTATCAGCTCTCTGTTACACCGCTTGCAGCAGCAAACAAAACAGGGCGTATAGAGATTCTTATTACCCCTCAGGAAGGTGCCACTCCAATTCCGGCTGGCACAATTCAGATAGGGTCTCTCTTTTTCTCATCCCTGAAAAATGCGGCCGTGTCATCAACCACAGTGTCTATCAATGAAACTGAGACAAACATCTCCGATACAGGATCAATTCCGTTCTCTCTTTCAACTACGAACGTGACTGTGACATTGAAGTGAGTTTAATAGCGGGGAGTGCCGCTCTACGGAGTAATAATGTCGACTTCAAAAGCTACTGCAGAGTATATTCTTGAGCAACTATCTTCCTTGGGTGATGTTCGTGTCAGACGCATGTTTGGCGAATATGCGTTGTATTGTTTTGGTAGAGTGGTGGGGTTTATCTGTGATGACGAGATTTTTATAAAAAAAACCGCAGCTGGTCAAATATATGCATCCGGGAGATATGTCGAGGGAACAGCGTATCCGGGAGCGAAACTCTCTATGAATATTACTGATTCAATCGATGATGCTGACTTTTTTTGTGAGCTTGTCAGACTTACCGCAATGGCGCTGCCACTGCCGAAACGTACATGACAGCAGGTTATGGAGAATTTTCCCCGCTTCGGATATACTAAGAATCTTATTTTATGACTGATAAAATTGCGTATTGTTCCGAAGATGTCACCTACCCGCTGATTACTCATGCAGCAGTTGTTTCCGTTTCCAGACCTGACAACAGTGTGGCATTGGTACCTAATAAACGGGTCCATGTAAAACCTGAAGATATTGTCCGTGACATAAAAGATCTGGAGGGAACTCTCAGCCGAGATGGAGAAATATATACAATCCTTGAATCATGCATTATGCTGCCGCTTCAATTTTCCAGATTGGTTCCGCTCAAAAGAGAATATTGGGAAAACCCTTCTGAGTCATTTTCTGATATCAGCAGATCTACGCCGTTTATCCATGCCATATATAACCCATCATTGTTTTCTATGCTCATAACTCCATCAAAAGAAGGGGACATGTGGAGGTATCAAGCTGCCCTTCCTGTATCCATTGGATCGACTATCGCGGCAATTGAACAATTCATGCTTCACAGTGACTGGCCTGTTGCAGAAACAGCTCGTCAATGCGCCTTATATAAGATTGGACAACCGTTCCTCTATAACTGGCTTACCCATGAACATGCTCCAATTCCTCAAGTTAAAGCATCGATTGGTATGGTTCACTGACCCTGAAACGAGTATACTATCCACATGGATACATATATTCTAAAATTGTATGTTTCGTTGATGGCGATTTTTCTTGGCATAGACATGCTATGGCTTGGGGTTTTTGCAAAGGATTTTTATGCCAAACATCTCGGGTATATCATGTCACCAAATCCGAATTGGATGGCGGCAATTCTATTTTACGCTCTCTATATTGCCGGTATCATTGTGTTCGCGGTAATGCCGGGAGTAAAAGAATCCAACCTATCAAAAACAATATTGCTTGGTGCGTTCTTTGGATTATGCACGTATGCCACATACGATTTAACTAACCTGGCTACGCTCCGGCAATGGCCGGTCATAGTCACTGTTGTTGATTTGATATGGGGTATATGTATTTCTTCCGTAGTGGCTGCATCAGGATTCTATATTGCCAGAGCAATCAGATAGGATCAGTTTTTGGAAACCATGGGAAGAACGGACTGGTTGTTCGTTTGTACGCTTCAAATTCCGTATTGCCTACGTATTTTTTCTCGAGCATGGGTATGCCTGAAATTCCAAGTATGAGGATAGTGATTACGACAGGGGAAAGCATGGCATACATGCCATTTGCTTGTGTCATCACCATGAAAAATATTCCCCACCACTGCGTGACTTCTCCAAAGTAATTTGGATGGCGGGTGTACCTCCACACACCATACCGCATAACTGAAATTTTGTTCTTCCTCTGACTAATAAACTGGGCCAGTTGCCAGTCTCCGACACTTTCAAATATAAAGCCAACCACCCAGATTCCTAATCCGATCCAGTATGGTATTGGTTGAGATTCCCGTGATGACACGGATGAAACAATAAGCGGTGCTGAAATCAGCAGCATGAATATTCCCTGAAGCATGAACACCTGCACGTAACTGCGAAGTATAAACCACTTTCCCCATGCATTCCTCATTGCCAGGTATCGGTAGTCTTCAGATTTTTGTCTGAATCTCGCAAATATGTGATAGCTTAATCTGACGCCCCAAACTATAATCAACATTCGTATGACAAGATCCTGACTAAATTGGCCATTTCGTGGCACTAACACAGCGAGAGTGCTAAAGCCCAATCCCCAGGCGACATCTACGATATCATTTCTTTTGATTGCCATAGCAATCAAAAACCATACAGACATATAGATGAAAATAACTGTTGCGCAAAATGCGACAATAGATTGTACAGAAGGAATCATACGTGTGTATATTGAGTATACTTCATGGATTATGCAAAGTAATCAGTTCACATATGTGTGATACGATGAGATCGTATGACCGGGAGACGATACATTCTTGCGATTACCATACTTGCGTGTATGTTTCTTCTATACCGCATGTATATGAATACCGGTTACGGACGGCCATTGACCGGTGAACAACATGTGACATCATCAGGAATTATTTCCGGTTCTTTTGATCCCGCGAAGATGCGTTCAGACGACGAGTGGCGTCGATTATTAACTGATACGCAATATACAATATTGCGTAAGAAGGGGACAGAGAACCCATTTACGGGATCACTGAATTTCGAAAAACGCCCGGGAACATACTATAGTGCAGGTTGTTCCGACGCGCTTTTTCGATCTGAGCAGAAATATGAATCTCATACCGGCTGGCCAAGCTTTTGGGCTCCAGTATCCCCGGATGTGGTAGTACTTCAGACATCGTCTGAGGATAGCAGGATAGAAGTCCTTGACCGATGTGGCGGGCATTTAGGTCATGTGTTTGATGACGGACCCGCTCCGACCGGCAAACGGTACTGTATAAACTCGGGAGCACTTCTGTTTGTCCAAGATGAAAAATAACTCGTAGTACGGAGGACCTGTACAACCAGCTGGTATCCTCAGGGATTCACCTATACCCGTCAAGTCTATGATGCGAGTATAATACTGTACGTATGACGAGCCAATCCAAAGGCGTACTGTATTTGGTAATAGCCACAATTTTATACAGCATAATGCCTGTATTGATCCGCACCTTAGGTCGTGGCAATATTCCTCCGGTGTCTCAGGTTTTTCTTCGCTATATCGTCGCGTTCTTCGCCGCCATGATATATTTTGCGTTCACAAAATCTGTGTTTAAAGTCGCACGTAAAGATATGGTACTGCTTTTTATCGTGGCACTGTTCGGGTACGCGTTGGTAAATCTGTTTTATACGTATGCAAATCTGAATACACAGATAGGTACCGTGTTGTTTATCTTTAATTGTTCAACAATCATGGGACCTTTTCTGGGATACCTGTTTTTAAAAGAACGATTGTCCCGTTCCATGATAGTGGCTATGGGAATAGGGTTTATCTCTTTGTTCTACTTGTTTAGTCCCGGCCCGATGGTTAACTGGAAAACTGGCGCGGTATTTGCACTGTTATCCGCCCTCGGATCGTCATTCTATGTGATTGGGCGAAAGAAACTGGCATCGTATGACTCGATAATAATATTGCTTGCTAATACGAGTGTCGGAGTAGTGACACTCGGCATAATGTCGATGGTACTGGAACCGTCTTTTTATCTCACCGGTGGTATACAATCGGTCTCTTGGACGACATGGCTCGTCACTGTGTTATTTGGACTGGATAATTTTGCGGCATATCTGTTTATGACAAAAGGGTTCCAACTGCTCACTGCTGGAACTGGTAGCATGATCATGCTCGGAGAAAATCTGATAGGAATACTGTTCGCATTTATGTTTTTCAGGGAAATACCAAGTACTGAGTCTCTTATTGGAGGAATCCTAATTTTATTGGCATCATTTTTAGTGATACGCACACAGTTCATCCGCGCGAAAACTAACTGATGCGTTGCCCCATCTATCCGACCAAATCGAACGATTTGAGTTTCTCCTGAGTAGCCGCATCCGGTGTTTTTAACAGGCTTTGCTGCAGTGATACAAGTTGGGAATATAATCCATCTTTGTCTGCCAGTAGTTCTTTGTGCGTCCCGTATTGGCCAACCGTTCCTCCAGAAATGACAAGCAGGTGATCAGCATTGGCGATGGTGGAAAGTCTGTGGGCGATGATTATGGACGTTCTCCCTTTGAGCAGTTCACGTAATCCTTTTTGCACCTCAACTTCGCTTTTTGAATCCAGAGAACTGGTCGCCTCATCGAGTATGATAATCGGAGAATCTTTGATCATGGCGCGTGCTATGGATATTCTCTGTTTCTGTCCACCCGACAATTTTACTCCGCGTTCTCCAATCATACTTCTGTACCCATCCTGTAACTCAAGGATAAACTCATGGGCGTTGGCGGCCTTTGCAGCTTCAAAAATTTCTTCATCTGACGCGTTTGGTTTTCCGTACCTGATATTCTCCATAATTGTTCCAGAGAATAACAATGACTCCTGAAATACCACGGCAATATGGTCATGCAGCGATGTTTGTGTAACCGACTCTATATTCATTCCTCCTACCTGTATGGTTCCCTTTTGTGGTTCGTAGTAGCGAAGCAGGAGGTTGATAATTGTCGATTTTCCCTGTCCTGATTCGCCAACAAGTGCAAATTTTTCTCCTTTATGCACATCAAAGGATATATCTTTCAGTACTTTCTTACCCTCATCATACTCAAACGATACCCGTGAAAATGAGATAATAGGACGGCCTGTCTTAATTTTGTTGATGGTGAGTGATATTGCCCCCTTATGATCATGAATTTTTGTCTTTGTTTCCAGAACCGCGAAGTAATCCGCTGAGCCGGCTGACGCCTGTTGAATTTGGCCGAGAATGAACGACATGGCAAATAACGGAAATCTTGCCTGTTGAACGAGTTGTAAGAGGAAGGTCATTTCACCGAGCGTAAATTTACCCTGATACGTGTAATAGACAATGTAGCTGAAAATGCCGAATAAAATGATATTAAGGGCGAGCCTTCTGGCAAAGTCATACGCGTGCCATTGCTTCGTTTGTTTCTTCCCGATTTCCTCTACGCTATTTCTTGCCGTTAAAAAAGCGGCGAGTTCCGCCGCTTCAGCGGCAAATGATTTTACCACTCTGATACCTACCAAACTTTCAAACACACGTCCCTGACTCTGGTCAATTATCGAATTTTTTTGTCCCTCATGCACCATCCACGCTTTGCTAGAGTTATGTGAAATGAGAATATACAGCGGAAAGAGTGCTGTCAGCAGTATGGCGATGACAGGGGAGTAGAAAGACAGCAGTAAGATCGTCACAATAGCAGTCAGGAAAAACGGTAAAAAATTATTGAGCATGCTCTGTATAAAATCAGTGATTGATGCGATGCCCCGATACATTTTATTGGCTATCTTTCCTGTGATTTCATTATCGAAATAGCCGATGTGAAGTGACAGAACATGCTTATAAAACTCTTTCGAGAGAAACGTTTGAAGCTTAACAGCCAGAAGATCACCGATCCATTGTCCCACTGCTGTCAGCGTGGTTATCGCAATATCCGAGACTATGATCATGACAAGTACTGCGATAATAAACTGTACATCAAACGGTTTTCCCTGCTGGGATCCGACAATCGCATCTACGATGAGTTTGGTCAAATACGGAGCGACAAGTGACAGCAGTGAGATGACAATCACAAAAACAGACATGAAAATGTACCATCGTGCGTACTTTTTTGTGAAGGAAATGATTCTAAAAATAGGCTGCATATAGTGTGATTATCTCATGAATGTGAATTGTATTACAATGCGACGCCTCAGATCGGTTTCGGAGTTTTTTTCAGTTTTGTAATAAGCTTCTCAAGTGCATCAAGCGTGTCGTCACTCAGGCTATGTTCTAACCCTTCTATATCCTTCTCAATGGTATGCGAAGGAATATGCAATAGGTGCAGAAATTCTGATAAGATGGAATGTCGTTTTTTAATTTTATTGCCCACGGCAACGCCTTTTGGTGTTAAAGAAAATCCACGGTAGTGTTCCCGAACAACATGTCCTGAAGTTTCGAGCTTTTTAAGCATCATGGTTACGGAGGCGGGTTTGACCTTCAACCGTTCTGCAATGTCGGTAACCCTGGCATACCCTTTTTCATCAAGCAGTTCGGATATACGCTCAAGATAGTCCTCAGATGGTGTTGTGAGTTCCATATTTTCCGTATTATATACCCATAAAGATAGAGCTGATAAGCCATAGATTTAACAGCGTAATCACACATGCGATTATCCAACTAATCACTTTAATACCCGTTGTATTTACGAGTACTCCCATATACTTTTTTTCACCGGTAAAATACACGAGCGGTATTACGGCAAACGGCAGCTGCATACTCAGTACGACCTGACTGAATACCAATAGCTGCGCGAGACCATGTGTCCCATACAACCAAATAATGACAATTGCGGGGATGATAGCAAGTAATCTGGTTATGATCCTTCTCTGCCATGGTGCGAGCTTAATATCAACAAATCCCTCCATAACCACCTGTCCCGCCAGCGTTCCAGTGATGGTGGAGTTATGTCCTGATGCCAAGAGAGCGAGCGCAAACAGAGTGCTTGCTGCCCCGGCACCCAAGAGAGGGGAGAGTAAATGGTATGCGTCCTGAATCTCTGCAATTTCGTGCATGCCACGGGAATAAAATGTTGCAGACGAGACTATGAGAATTGACGCGTTTACCAGCGTGGCGAGTGAGAGTGCAATATTGGAATCCAATGTGGCGTACTTAATTGCCTCTTTTTTGTTTATGTGCGAATCTCCAAAGTCGCGGCTTTGCACGAGCGCTGAATGTAAATACAGATTATGCGGCATGACTGTCGCTCCCAGGATGCCTATGGCTATATATAGCATTTCCATGTTTGTAAATAATTCGGTTGCGGGAACAAATCCCAGTAAAATGCCGCCGACACTCGGATGTGACAGGAAAATCTCTATGCCAAAACTTACCACAATCATCGTGATAAGCGAAATAACAAATGCCTCAAGGTATCGCAGTCCCTTATTCTGCAGCAATAACAAAAGGAGCGTATCAAAGGCTGTGATGATAACTCCCAATAATACCGGGATATGAAATAACAGGTTCAATGCGATTGCAGAACCTATCACTTCAGCAAGATCGCACGCGGTGATTGCAATTTCGGCAAACACCCAAAGGATTTTACGGACGACCGGTGAAAAATGGTCATGACAGGCCTGTGCAAGATCCCTTCCGGTTGCTATGCCCAGTTTCAGTGATAAGTGCTGGAGCAACATAGCCATAAGTCCGGATATCAATACCACACTTAGCAGTGCATATCCGAACCGTGATCCACCGGCTAAATCAGTGGCCCAATTTCCGGGATCCATGTATCCGACGGCCACGAGATATCCAGGGCCCGCGAATGCCAATAATTTTTTCCATTTTGATATACCCTCAATGATAGGGATACTTCTGTGAATTTCTTCTAAACTTTTTTTCACGCAATTATTTTAACATGGCTAATAATTTTAGTAAAGACTAAAATAATACACCACGACACTTGCGTGTGAGTAGAGACAGGAAAGATACTACGAAATGAACATTGCGTCACCAAAACTGTAGAAGCGATAGTTATGGCTGAGCGCTTCAGTATATGCGCTGGTGATAAGCTCATTTCCCGCAAATGCACTCACAAGCACAATCAGCGTGGATTTAGGAAGATGAAAATTGGTCAGTATCGCGTCAACGATAGTAAATGTGTACCCAGGCGTAATAAAAATATCTACTTCACCGGAATACTCCTGAAGGGATCCTCCGAATCGTTGTGATACTCCTTCCAGAGTTCGGACTGTTGTCGTCCCAATCGCTACAATGCGTTGGCCATTTTTTTTCGCTTGTGTAATCCTGCTAGCGGCTTCTTTTGATATATGGACCCATTCGCTGTGCATGTGGTGGTCAGCTATTGTATCCGATTTTATCGGCAGAAATGTCCCAAGACCCACATGAAGTGTGACTTCAATTATAGTAATGCCTTTTTCCCTGATCGCGTTGAGTATTCCCTCCGTGATATGAAAGCCTGCCGTAGGGGCGGCGACCGATCCGGTTTCTGACGCGTATACCGTTTGGTATGATCCATCCGTCGGAATTTTTTTAATATACGGTGGTATGGGTATTTCTCCGCATATATTTGCGTGTTGTATAACGAGTGAAGACTGCATATTGAAATCAACAGTGAGTGTCCCATCGTCATGTTTATGAAGAACCGTCGCGACGAAGTCATCAGCCACTGTTATGTTGTCTCCAACGTGTATTTTTTTTCCTGGTTTTCCCAACGCTACCCACCCGGTTTCAGAAGATGGTCGTACCAGAAATAATTCGACACGCGTGCCTTTTGATGTCACCCCGTGAAGTCTCGCTTTAAATACCTTTGTATTGTTGATAACCAGCACATCGCTACGTCGCAGTTGGTCAACAAAATCGCGGACATGAGCATGCTCAATTGTCTGACTGGCCCTGTGTACGAGCATGAGTTTTGCTGATTCCCGTGGAGAGGCGGGTGATTGGGCAATTCTTTCTTTCGGTAGAGTATACGAGTATATGTCTGGCGATTGCTTCATCTGTGTATTGTATCGTAAATTCATTCAGCTCGATATACCGCGGTAATTACAGTATAATATTCTTCCATGAAACAACTGACAGTATTGACATACAATGTGCAGGCCGGGAAGCGAATTGATAAAATCGTTGACTGGCTCAACAGATTACCAGATACCGATGTGTTGTGTCTTCAGGAATTTCCGAAAGATAAAATCGAAGAATGCGTACGCCTTCTGGGGAGAGTGCCGTACGGCCATATGTTTGCCGAAGCATTCACATTTAGAAAACGCATATTTGGAGAATTAACACTCTATAGAACAGACCGTATCAAGAACGCGAAGTTCGAAACAGTGTCTCTGGGTATTAATAAAATGGAAAAACGGATACTGAAAACAACAGTACCCAGAAGCTATCTGATCCTTACCGGAAGCATCTCTGGCAGAAAAATTGTTGTGGTAAACGTGCATATTGTTGCTCTTGCTGTTAACGCAGTGAAATTTAAGCAGGTGATGCACATGATTGAATATCTGTTACCGCTACGGTCACCGCAGGTATTATTGGGTGATTTTAATATTTCGAGTATTCTTGGGAAAAAACGTCTCATTGGTTTATTTAAAAAATCCGGATATATGATGCACCCGAAAAAAATCGCAACACACAGAGTCGGTTTAATCAGGCATCAGTTTGATTATGTTTTTGCACGCAATTGTATGATAGTTGATCAGGTGGCAGAGCGGGTGAAGTTCTCAGATCATTTTCCTATCCGGGTGACCTGTCAATTTGGCCGTTAGCTCATGATGCTTAACAGCTCGCTGACTGAGCATGTGGCAAGACAGGTTGTGGTATCTGCGGCTCCATAGTAAATACCCAGATTGTTGTTGTGAATGACAGCCCCCGTTGGGAAAATGACGTTTGCTATATTTCCGACACGCTCATACTCAGTCTCAGGAAATAGTATCGGATCCTTTGTCCGTTTTATGATTCTCAGAGGATTTTCCGGATCCAACAGTGCTGCCTCTACGCCAAAGAATTTATGTGTTGTGTTGTAACTTTTGATATAGCTATATATAAGGAGCCATCCCTCTGGAACGAGGATCGGTGGCGCTCCTATCTCGACGTGATCATGTGTGCTTCGAAGTAAGGCAAGCGCATGGGTTGGTAACTCTTTGTACCAATCATCCCAAAACGCGCTGTCAACTAAATCGGATATAGAGTCAGCGTACGCAATTCCAATAGTTGATGGAGGAATGTCGCTGTTTGCTGTAATAAGTGCGGCGAATTTATTGTTAATTTTTCCGGGAAAAATCGTCAATGCCTTTGAATTAAATGTGGTGCAATGATATTTATGTTCGATAGTAAAAAAATCGCGGGTTGTGGCAATAGCGACAGATATACCTGCAGGTAACGGCGGCCACTGTGATAGTGCGGTATAACTGATGAAAAATGTGTCATCGATTTGTGTGACGCGCGGGTCTTCGCACCCGAACTGTTCCCAGGTTTCTGTGGGTTTGATCAGTTGCCGTCTGTTTATATACGAGACTCGATCAAAACTTATTGCATGGGCTATGGTCGAGAGTTCCACAGTTTGTCCCTGTATTGTTTGGGGAGTTGATTGTGCTCTGTAGAGCATATGATACCCATCTGTAGACTGGATAGGGCATCCGTTAAACGATCCCCGGGCGTCCCATGCATTTTTGGAAGGCGAAAGAATAGGATTGTGTGAAAAACGTAGCGCAAGGGACATATCCTTCGAGCTTAATGTTCGATGGCTTTACCGGTAATCGGAGTAAGAGTTGTTGCCGTATCGTGCATCAGGTGATCCATGAAGTCATCCAGAGGTGCCGTCGCAATACATGTCACCATATCCGCGCCTCCATAATATACATGGAGTCTGTTGCCTACTATGGCTGACCCGCACGGGTATGCGACTCCTGCTTTGAACCCTTCATTCTCGTACCATTCTGTGGGTTCAAGGATTGGTTTCACTGAGCGGTGAAGTACTCGCGCCGGGTTTGCTTTATCCAATAGCATTGCGCCCATCTTATATCTGCCGGAGTCCTGGTCTCCAACTGCCTGATAAATAAGGAGCCAGCCGTACGGTGTATCAAGTGGGGTTGCTCCAACGCCGACTTTTCTGCTGTCCCAGTATCCGCGTCTGGGCGATATTTTGTCATGACCGACCAACCATTTTGTCTCACCGTCAAAATCCAAATCATCCAGGTAATCCACCAGAATGTGCGGGAATATTCTATGAAACAGCACGTATTTGCCGTTTACTTTTTCTGGCAACAGACAGGCATTTTTGTTTACCTGACCCGGGCGGGATATAAGCACCGGTTTTTGCCAGTTCCAGTTGTGGGAGACAAAGTCTTTGACAGAAATAGAACTTAGAGCGACCCGAGGTTCACTCCATCCGTTATACGCGACATAGGTCATGTAGATTTTGTCGTCTATTTTTGTCAGCCGTGGGTCTTCACATCCACCCGAACATCCGCCACCGGATGCAAAAGGGGAGTATGCAGCGCCGCCCGTGTAGGGAGAACTGCTTTCAAACGATTCAGTCGGGACATACGCAGGCGCATCCAGCCGTTCGTCAAAATGGATGCCGTCTTCGCTTGATGCGTACCCGAGCACTGAAACATCTTCATTTCCGATTGCGCGGTAGAGCATATGTACGCGACCCTCGGCAACAACCGCACCGGGATTAAACACAGCGCGTGATTCCCAGAAATGATCCACGATAGGTTTAATGATGGGATTGTTTTTAAGCTTATTAAGAAGGAATGCAGGTTTACTTTTTTCATAGGTACCCAACTCTGTAAACTGTGGGTGCGAAATGGCAAATAACCCGTCCGAATCTGATATCCAGTACGAAAGATATGTCTCACCCAAAAGGAGTAACCCGACCGGGTACGCATGTTTTTCATGCCAATCTGCAGGGGATTCCCAAATCGGTTCATTGTACGAACGAAGCAGCATTCTGGGATCATTTTTATCAAACAGAGCAGCCTGGATTATGGTGGATTTCTCCTTGGTCACATAATACAAGACCAAGATACCGTCTTTTGCCAGTCCAGCATATGCTACATGGACGGGAAATTCCCCAAAAAAATCATTGTGTGATGACAATACCGGTTCAGCATCAAGATTCCATGATATAAGGTCATTTGATACAGCAAGTGATATTTCTTTTTCACCCGTGTACATGACAAATCCGCCCTGATATTCAAAATCACTCACAATGACGCCGTTTTCCTTTATATTGGATGCTTTTCCTAACCGTTGGAAGCGCACCAAATCCTTGGAAGTAGCCACATACGTGCTTGTATTCTTCTCTTTCCGGTACTTGAACAGTAATACATACCGGTCTCCGACTTTAGAAATACGGAAATCCTGTGATTTATGGGGGTTAACATTTCGGCGTTTCTCATCCACAATTTTTGCGCCGTTTGACTTTGGTGTAAATACAAAACCATCCGTACTTATGTCCGCCTGAAAAAATTTCTCTTCTTGTTCAATGGTGTGATAGAGAAAAACCGATGTGCCATTCGTAACAACGCCTAAAGGCACGGTATCACTGGTGATCCGTGATGATTGTTCCATAAAGACAAAAATTATTGCAAACTGAGAATCAGTACTACTAATAAATTACATCGTTTTTTTGCATATGTATATACCCATTTTGTTACAGGATATAAAAAATTTGTTCGATGGGATACGTCCAAACCTAGCAAGTGGGGCAAAAGAATTTTATCGGAAATCGGATATGGCTTGTACCAGTACACCAGCAATGAATTCAATCACTCCACGATCTTCAGATCCAGCAGAAATTCTGACAAATGGAGTAGTTGGTTTGCTTCTGACTGCCGTGACGTATACGCGCGTGGTATTCAGGCCGAAACTCGTCCCGGATATGATGTTGATATTCTTTGACTTGGCTATGGCAAGCACACGTGCTACAAATCTGTTGTATGAGTGTATTGTTTGATACTTTTGTGCAAATTCGAGCGTGAGATAGCTTCCGTTAAAAGATGAATCCTTGGTCCATGCGTAGGATGGATGGCTCGGGAGACCCGGGTAGACGACTCCCCGAATATGCGTTTTTGGATTTGCACTGAGATAGTTTGAGAGTGTATCGGCAAGTATTTGGGCATTCCTGCCGTGTCGGTGGAGCTTTTTTGTGAGTAGAACCCTATTTGGCGTCGGCATGGCTGCCACACTGGCGTCAGGGATATTTGTCCCCAAATGATCACGATATTCAAACAATTTCCCTGTGTCTCCACCATATGTCCAGATAATACCCCCCGTCACTTTGTCCATACCATACTGGTGGTATTTGTTCAGACTTTCAAACATGATGAGGGAGAGCTTGCTTCGTGTGCCAAAGAGTTTCGGAAACGGTTGAAAGTGTACGGATTGGCAAGTATTGTCGATGACAAGCACCGTATCACGCTGCGAGTGGGATATAAGATGTGTAAGTAGTGTCGTGAGATCAGCAACTGCGACAGATGGCATATTCGCGAGACTGTCAAAAAAAAGTGCCGATGGTTTGTGAAGCCCAATTGCCTGAATTACTGCGCCCGTGTCGGTTTCATCCACCTCAACTACGGAAATTCCGGGGATTTTGGTTATAAGTGCCTTACATTCAAAATACAGCGATTTGCCTATAATGACTGTGCCGTTGAGCTTCCCTTCGTAGGAAAGATAGGAGAGAATTGTGGTAAATGCCGCCATGCCGCTTGCTGTCGCATATGCGTGAATGGGTATTTTTATAAGCCCATCAATAAGGTTTGATTTAAAGGCTTCTTCATACGCGAACGCGTTCCAATGTTGGTCACGTTTGTAATCATTAACTGTTGCATAAATCGAGCCTTCCTGCACTCCTGCCTGACTGCAGAGCGAATGTGTTATGGAAGGGGATTGCCAATCAACTCCAGTGATGAACGATCCAAGGATAGTTTGGTTTGTCCGAAGTATTTCTCTCGTTTGACCGATAACTGTGTTTGCATGTTTGACTGTGTCTTGCCATGTGTCTTCGCGTTTAAGTCGGGTTTGCAGATTCCAGATATCCGCATCAAGACCCGCGTACATACCAAGGAGGTAATCTGCCTCTGCTTGTATAGTGGTTACGGTGTCGGATTGTAGGTATTTTTTTATTTTGTGGGTGCCACGAAGATACGTGCGAATTTTGGAGGTCGCATCCAAAATCAGGTATCGCAGTTCTCTACAATCATTCTGCAGATCGAATATTGTTTCCTGCAATATCTTCTGGTCCTGGTAGGGTTTTGTCATTGCTCGGAGGCTATATGTTTGCAAATACGCGATACCGCATTATATCATTGCTACAGCTATGATTGATCTCTTCGGCAAAAAAAACACACATGTATCTCTTATCCCCGTATCGTTAGGGACATCGACAGTTAAAATTCCCGTAGTAAAAATTATCGGCAAAGCAGCCGGTCCGACATTGCTTATTACGGCAGGAAACGATGGTGATGAATATGCGGGAATAGCAGCGGCATATGCGCTCATTGAGGAATATGCAAACGCGTCGTTTTCAGGAACACTGATTTTAATTCCTATTGTTAATATTCCAGGTTTTGAGCAGGAAATGAGTCAGAATCCCATTGATCACAACTTTCCAAAATACATATATCCGGGCGATAAAAATGGATCCGCTTCAGAACGGTTGCGCTATTGGCTCAGTGAGTATGCCGAGTCATCTGATTTTTGGCTGGATTTGCACGGCGGATCACTCGTTGAGTCATTAATACCATTTGCATGGGGATGGAAAAGTGGCAATGCTGACTTCGATATGAGTGTATTGTCTATGATACAAAAACTCCCCGTCGCGTACTCTGCATTTAGTAACGCTCTGGATTTTTCAAAGCGACTTGCATCAAAAGGGTGTAAATATTTGTTGACTGAATCAGGTGCAGGGGGAAACAATACCGGAACATCAATAGACCTTCAAATAACAATGACACGCATCGTTATGAGTGAACTGCACATGATACATGGTGACTATTCACCGATTGATAAACAAATTTTTTCGACAGTCACTGAGTATATTCTGAAAAAAAAAGGAATTTGGTACGCGAATTTTCATCCGGGGACATTTATACAAAAAGGATCTCAAATCGGTGTAACACGTTCGTTGTCCGGGGATAGTATTGAAATAATAACAGCCAAACACGATGGTGTATTGTTATGGGGCAAAGAAGGGTTGAGCGCTCGTAAGGGAGACGTTATTGCAGGAGTCGGGTATTAGCTGTATTTTTGTCCCCACGCGTGCATTTGTTCGATTATCTTCCTGAGTGATGCGCCCTTTGGAGTGAGTGAATATTCGACATGGAGCGGCACCTCCGCAAATACTTTTTTGATAATAATGCCATCTTTTTCCAGCTGCTGCAGCCTGAGGGACAATGTTCGCGGGCTTATTCCGGTGAGCGCTCGTTGAAGCTCTCCAAACCTTCTGGTGCTCTCGCATAACTCCCGAAGCAGCAGAGGAGTCCACTTCCTACCTATAATCTTTAGGGTCGTTGATACACACGCTTTATTTGTCTGTTTCATACTATACTATTTGTAACTACTATACAAAATATAGTAATACGATTACTATATAGCAAGTATAACAAAATATATATCTATTTAAAAGGAGTACCTATGACGACATGGAATACAATCGCAACAGATGGAGCGATAGAAAAAACAATAGCCGCGCTGAAAGAAAACGGCATTTCAGCAATGGTTGTCGGTTCAGTGGCTGAGGCAAAGTCAGCGGCATTATCTCTGATCCCGAAACATTCTGAAGTAATGACTATGACATCAGTAACGCTTGAGAAGACAGGCATAGAACCTGCCATAAATGCATCAGGCGAGTATGCCGCTGTAAAGCCCAAACTCTATGCACTGGATCGGACTACTCAGGGTAGCGAGATGCAAAAAATGGGTGCAGCGCCAGAGTATGCCATTGGAAGCGTTCATGCCGTGACAGAAGATGGAAAGCTTGTTGTGGCATCAAACACTGGAAGCCAATTGCCTGCGTACGCATACGGATCATCACATGTGGTGATTGTCGTAGGGGCACAAAAAATCGTCCCGACACTTGATGATGCTATGGATCGTATTTACCAGTATGTTCTGCCGTTGGAAAGTGAGCGGGCGCACGCTGCTTACGGCGTGCCGGCCAGCAACGTCAGCAAACTGCTCATCATTACAAAAGAGGTAAACCCGGCACGGATCACTGTGGTCTTTATCAAAGAGTCCGTAGGGTTTTAGTGTGAACTAATCCTCATTGAAGCCTTGTTCACATCATGTAATTTGTGCTCCGGTGATGCTATGATGAGTATGGTATGATACTGCCCGATGACCAGCTTCAATCATTGCTAGTCGAACATTCTGTGGCGCCGCAAGAACGTATACAGGAGGTTCGAGATCAGTCTATTGCTTCACACGGATCTTTTGTGAATGAACTAATAGATAAAGGGGTGGTTTCTGACGATCAAATTGGTGCCATAGTGGCATCGTATCTCAAAGTTCCGTTTGTCGTGTTATCAAAGGTTGCTATCCCCGAAGAGGTATTCCATATAATACCTGAAAAAATTGCCAGAAAGTATAAAACCGTTGTATTTGGCAGAGTACCGGATGGTGTGCAGATTGCCATGATCGATCCAAAAATTACCGATCTGGTAGACATGGTAGCCAAAAAAACGAATCAGAAAGTAATCATATACTATGCCACCGAGAGGGATGTGGAAAATACGCTCCAGATTTACAAAAAAGTTCTCCAGAAGACTATAGATGAATTGCTCCGCGAAGATATTAAAAAAGCAACGACACTGGTTTCAGATGATTTACCTATCGCAAAAATTGTCGATGTGTTACTGGATAGTGCGTATCAGGATAAATCATCGGATGTTCATATAGAACCTGAAGAGAATAACTCCCTCATACGGTTTCGTATAGATGGTGTCCTACATGATGTACTTCGTGTTCCAAAGGCATTACACGACCGGATAATGACACGCATAAAAGTACTCTCCAGCCTTCGAACGGATGAACATTTAAGCGCACAGGACGGCAAAATGCGGATTGCTCTTGAAGAGGAGCAAATTGATATACGTGTCTCAATCCTCCCAGTTTCGGAAGGGGAAAAGGCGGTGCTCCGTATTCTGTCTTCAAACTCGAGGGAGTATTCACTCGCGGATTTAGGCATGAATGAACCCGATCTGAAAAAGGTGAATAACGCATACAGTAAATCGTACGGCATGATTTTATCCACCGGCCCGACAGGGTCCGGAAAAACCACGTCAATATATGCAATTTTAAAAATATTAAATACCCGTGATAAAAATATCACAACAATTGAAGATCCGGTGGAATATAGAGTAAAAGGTGCGAGTCAGGTACAGGTAAACGTGAAGACCAACCTGACTTTTGCGAACGGTCTACGAAGTATCCTGAGACAGGATCCGAATATAATATTTGTCGGAGAGATCCGTGATAGTGAAACCGCAGCTATCGCGGTAAACGCAGCTCTGACAGGACATTTGGTGCTTTCAACACTTCATACAAATGATGCTGCAACCGCAATACCAAGACTTAGCGATATGAAGGTTGAACCGTTTCTTGTGGCATCAACTGTGAATCTGATTATAGCCCAAAGGTTACTTCGAAAAATATGCGATTCATGTAAAGCTCAAATTACGATGCCGCGAGCCGAACTGGAAAAACACATTGCCCCCCATATGATCGACTCACACTTCGGATCTGGCGAAACGGTCTCACTCTATGCTGGCGCCGGATGCAAAGTCTGTCACAAAACAGGGTATCTAGGACGTCTCGGTGTATTTGAAGTACTTGAGGTATCAAAAGAAATTAAGCGGCTTATCTCTCTCAACAGCGATTCGGATGAAATAAATAAACAGGCAATAGCTGAAGGTATGAATACCATGTTAGATGATGGTCTGGATAAAGTGAAAAAAGGATTTACCACAATCGAAGAAGTATTACGTGTCACAAAAGTGGAAAATTTATGAGAGAAGATAAAGTTACGATCAGCAGCAGTGAAAAATTGGAATTTGTCGGCAGTTTATCTACCATGCTTACCGCCGGTATTCCAATCCTGGAAGTAGTTAATTCTCTCAGAGAAGATATGAAGGGCGGGCAAAAGATAATATTGGACACTATGTATGATGATCTGATGCAAGGAAAACATATGCATCAAACACTTATCAAGTTCCCTCAGGTTTTTGATAAAGTTACCGTAAATGTAATAAAAGCATCTGAAGAAGCAGGAACACTGGATGTTACCCTACGGGACCTCAAGCGAACAGTACAAAAGGACATTGAATTCAACGATAAAATTCGCTCAGCAATGATGTACCCTTCGTTTATCGTTGTGGTTTTCACCGGAGTGCTTTTGATGATACTTACGTTTGTTGTTCCGAAAATAAGTACAGTATTTTTACGAATGCATATTACGTTGCCCCTTCCAACCCGAATGATGATGTTTGTTTCAGATCTTCTTTTAAAACAGACTATACCCGTTCTTCTTGGTACTATAGTAGTTTTTTTCCTGTTCTATTTGTTGTACAAAAAACAAAAAAAAATATTTTTGAATTTCTTTTTTTCATTACCAATTATCTCCACACTGGTTGAGCAAATTGATATCACAAGATTTTCTAGAAGTTTATATCTACTGTTATCTTCCGGTCTTCCCATAACTCAAGCACTGGAACTGACGAAGGATGTGGTCGTTAAGGAGCGTACCTCAAAGATTATTGCGCAGTCGCGTGACATGGTTTTTTCAGGGAAGTCATTATCTGAAGGGTTTCGTGCTGCCAAAGGGTATATACCATCCATCATGATTAAGCTTATGGAAGCGGGAGAAAAAACTGGTTCTCTCGATAAATCCATGCAGGATATTTCTGATTATTTTGAGTATCAGGTATCCAATACATTAAAAACACTTACGGCCCTTCTCGAGCCAATTTTATTGGTATTTGTAGGGCTTGCAGTTGGAGGTATGATGCTCGCGATTATTTCACCAATATACGGTTTAATCAGTCAGGTAGGTACCAGATAATATGTCTTCACTCACACATGCTGGTAATGCGGATGTAAAAGAAATATACGGATATATCAATTGTTCTTCATATAGAAAAAGCAGTATTCGGAGACTGGGATTTACGTTTGTGGAAACATTAGTAGTTATCAGTATTATGCTTACACTTTTAAGTCTTGCTACCATGAGCGTACTTGGTTCACAGCGGTCAGCGAATTTAACGGAAGCTGTTGACATTTTTATAGCTGATTTGAGAAGCCAGCAATCAAAAGCAATGATGGGTAAGACAAATAATGGTATTGTTTCTCCTGGATATGGAGTACATATTGCATCAAATCAATACACTTTGTTTTCTGGGATATCATATACCCAAAGCGATCCGACAAATACCGTTATTCAATTTAAAACTCCTGTGTATGCGAATTTTATCGGATTCCCCGGTCAGTCAATTGTTTTTTTGTCCGGAAGCGGCGAGATAGCAGGATATACTCAGGGTGCAAATACCGTGTCACTCAGTGAATCCAACAGTAGTGTGACGAAGACTATATATATAAATGCATATGGTGTTATAACCGAAGTTCAATAGTATGGAGAAACGCAAGAATCATAGAGTACATGTGCAACGTGGCGCCGCACTCGTGGAGCTGTTGCTTGCGCTGGCATTGACGACAGTGTTATTGCCGGCGCTTATTACCGGATTTGTGAGTGCCAGTCAAGGAAAAGTTCAACAAATCGAACGATCTCAGGCAACCATGCTTGTCAGAGAGGCTCGTGAGGCTTTGCGCATAATCCGTGAGCGAGGATGGGAATATATTTCCGCAAACGGGACATATCATCCTGTAGTATCAGGATCAGATTGGATTTTGGTTCCAGGTGCAGAAACGATCAACTCTCAAACAAGATCGATTGAAATTGCAGATGCGTATCGAGATGAATCGGGATCGCTTGTCTCACAGGGAGGAACAATAGATCCATCTACCAAAGCGATTACCATTACAGTCGCTTGGTCAGCATTGTTTCCTTACTCTGTCACATCGCAACTGTATATATCAAGATTTACTAATCAGGTGTATACGCAATCATCTCAATCTGATTTTTCTTCAGGAGCACTTGTGAATTCGACAATCACAAATACAAACGGTGGGGAAGTAACGCTTGGTGCCGGGGGCGGCGGGGATTGGTGTTCTCCTAACTTATCTATCGCTGCTCACGATTTGCCTAAAAGTGGTGTAGCAAATGCTGTGACATCTATTGAGGGGAGAGTGTTTGCCGGGACCGGTGACAACGCATCAGGGGTCTCGTTTGCAAATGTTATGATCAGTAATGATCGTCCTCCTGTCGCGAGCATTGCGGGTGAGTTTGACGGATATAAAACAAATGGTGTGTTCGGTGAATCGAATTACGCATACCTGGCGACGGATACGAACACAAAAGAGATAGAAATCATAGATTTAACCTCATACAATCCCTCCACAGGAAAATATAGCGAGTCCGGATACTTTAATGCGCCGGGAAATGGGAATGGAAACAGTGTGTATGTTTCTGGGAACACCGGGTACATGACCGCTGGCAATACGTTATATACATTTGATCTATCCAGTAAGTCAGGTTCGAGAAACGCGCTGGATGCGGATGGTGTGACGCTTGCTGGTATAGGAAATAAGATAATGGTTGTCGGGACGTTTGCGTATGTGGCAGTAAATTCAACATCAACTCAATTGCAAATTCTTGATGTAAGCAATACCTCAAACCTTGTAGTCGTCGGACAAGCCCAGCTTACTGCCCAGGAGGGAATTGATGTATTTGTGAACCCGACCGCAACCCGAGCGTATCTTGCAACAAAAACCTCGTTCACACAACGAGAATTGTTCATTCTCGATATAAGCACTAAATCAGGAAACCATACTCCGATCGGAAGTTACGATACCAGCGGCATGAACCCAAAGGGTATAACTATTGTTCCGGGAAATAAAGCAATTATCGTGGGTATAGGCGGAGAAGAGTATCAGGCGATCAATATCGTCAATGAGGCAAATCCATCATATTGTGGTGGGCTAAACATTGATAGTGGAGTGAACGGAGTGTCATCGATTCTTGAATCTGACGGAGATGCCTATTCATATATCATTACTGGCGATTCAAGCAGTGAGCTGAAGATTATAGAGGGCGGTCCCGGGGGTCAGTATGCGGTGTCAGGGACATTTACCTCTTCCATATTTGATGCTACAAAATCAGCTACATTTAATCGGTTTGATGTCCAATCAACTATTCCGAATCAGACTAACATCAGATACCAGTTTGCAATAACCGATGCGGTGTCAGGTAGCTGCAGTAATGCAGCTTATACTTTTATCGGACCGGATAAAACAGATACAACGTTTTTTGCAACGTCTAGCGCGTTGCCGCTGAGTTCCTCGGGTCCATATAAAAATCCCGCCCAGTGTCTTAGATATAAAGTGTATTTTGATACGCTGGATCGGCTGCAATCACCGATTTTTGAGGATATTGTCATAAACTACTCGCCTTAAACTATGAAACATACGCATGCTCAATCTGGTTTTACACTCGTTGAAATGATGATATATGGGGCAATACTTATGTCATTTTTAGCGGTACTTACTGCGTTGTTCTCATCACTTATCGAGACTCAATTATCATCTGAATCACACTCTTCACTGGCGCAGGACGGGCGATATGTTTTTTCGAGATTATCCTATGATATGGGGCGAGCCTCTGGCATTACTATTCCAGACACTCTTGCAAGCTCTTCGGGAGTATTACAATTGACAATTAACGGAAATTCTCATACATATGCAGCAAATAATGGTAATTTTGAGGTAACCAATGCTCTGGGGACGATACGTTTAAATAATGTAGATACATCGGTATCCAATATGACATTTCAACGCTTGGGTACTAGCGGAGGTAAACAGAGTATTAAAATTGATTTCACGCTCACCAGCTTGATTACGCGAAGACAAGGAGTAGAAAATCGCTCATTCAGTACAACTTTTGCGTTGAGATAGCATATGAAATTTGATCTAAATCATATTAGTAGAGAGTCTGGTCAGGCTCTTATCATCTTGTTATTCTATATGGTTATAGCTGTGACTCTTGTAACCACAGCGGTTGCCCTTACTGTGTCGAGCTCTTTTAACACTATGCAGGAAGAGGAAGGAAATCACGCTCTGGAATTGGCGGAAAATGGTGTGGAAAATGCATTGTTGCGACTTCTGAGAGATACGACGTATAGTGGAGAGACGATGTCAATTGGGGATGATTCCGTAATGATTTCTGTCACGGGTGGGTCAACCAAAACCATTATTTCCACCGGAACACGAGGTTCGTATCAAAAGGCGTTGCGCGTCACTGCTACATTTACAAATGGGGTATTGAACTTAATTTCCTGGCAGGAAATATAATAACTTATACTAGTATCGTATACTTATCTGACGTATGTTTAATCAAAAATCATTATTGTTAATATTTGTTGATCGATTTGCGATCTATATGTATGGTGGAGGAGCGCCAGGAATTATTACGGTGCAAATACCGAACACAATTGTTTCGGACTTTGAAATTTTATCGAAGGATGGTCTCTATTCCTTGATTAAGCAATGGGTAAAGCAATATGGGTTAGTAGGATCACAGATCGTCTTTATCTTCTCTGAATCAGTATATTTTGAGAAAATATTCTTGGCATCGGAATTTCCACAAATGGAAACACAAATCCTGAAATTCTTCGATATGGTGCCATATGAGTTGATTTGGTCAAAAGTGTACCCGATAAAAAATGGTAAACGAGCCATTGCGTTTAATAAAGCGTTCTTTGATGGGATGCACCAAGGGTTTCTGCTTCAGGGGTTACCTGTTAAATCAATCATTCCTGCTTTTGCGTTGGGGCAGTATGAAAAAGAACATGCGTTAAATGTTCCTCTCGCCACATATATTACGGAACATCTTGATCAGTTGTCGAAATTTAATATACTCGATTCATTCGAATACAGTGCACCCAGTACGAATATCTCTACCGGAGATGTTAACTCACCCTCGACAAAAAAATCCAGTCTGCCATTATTGCTATCTGTGTTCGGTTTTCTTCTTCTGGCTCTAAGTGTCGTGGTGTATCTGCAGTATCGCTGATCTATTGTCACTATTGACAAGGAAATAGAAAGTAAGATACGGTAAAAGTATATGAAAAACACACTGCCTATGGGGCGTAAAGGTTTTACGCTCATCGAGTTGCTCGTTGTCATCGGTATCTTGGCGGTACTTTTGGCAATCACATTAATCGCCATAAATCCTGCTCGTCAGTTCTCGCAGGCAAATAATACAAAACGCGCCAGTGACGTAAACGCGATTTTGAATGCCATCGGACAGTTCGCCGCTGATAATCGGGGCACATTGCCAACAGGCATTACAACGGCCTCGCAGAATGTCGCAAACACAGGGGCGGATATCTGTTCTTCCCTTATGACGCAATATCTGGCTGCATTACCTGTCGATCCATTAACAAATAACGGAGCACCTGTTACGGATTGTACAGCGGCATATGATACTGCATACACAGTAGTGAGAAGCGCAGCAGACAACCGTATCACGGTATCAGCGCCGGCAGCAGAGCTAGGAGCAACAATTTCAGTAACAAGATAATAGTATTCACATACTGTTATCCAAAAAAGCGCCCTGAGGGGCGCTTTTTGGTTGAGGGAGCCATGCTTATACCTGCCTATATATGTAACTACGTGTTTTACACAGGTCTGAAGGGTAGATGCGTGCGTGTTTCTCACTCTGGCTTCAAAATGGTCTGACTATAAACATGAAGACAGCAAGACAAATACGATAGACGCCAAATGCAATGAATGAATGTTTCTCTACGAACCGAACGAAGCCGCGAACAACGGCGAGTGCAGTAATAAATGAAACGAATGTCCCTACAAAAAGATATTGCCATTGCGTGGCGGTGAAATAAGATATATCGCTTTTGATTAGATCCAAACCTGTAGCTGCTGCCATGGTAGGTACAGCCAAGAGAAATGAGAATTCAACCGCCTGTTTTCGGGAAAGCCCCGTGAGTTGACCACCTATAATTGAGGCCGCCGATCTGGATACTCCGGGGATAATGGAGATTGCCTGAAATATACCAACCAAAAAAGATTGACGTGAAGTAATGGATGCTTGAGGTTCATCTATTTGGTCACTCCTTTTGTGAAGAAGTTCCAAAATGATAATACAAATACCGCCGAAGAATAGTGAATATATAACTATATATGGGTTAGAGAGAAGGAATTGCTTAATGATACGGTAGAGCGTGAATCCAACAATCGCGGTGGGTACGAATCCAATAAGTATCTTTTTGAGTATAGAGACATCAGCCAGCACTTTTTTGATATACAGGGCAAAAACTGCAGCTATCGCTCCGAGCTGTATGATAATCTCAAAACTTTTTATAAATTCGGTATCCTGGATTTTCAGCATACTGCCTGCCAACACGAGATGGCCGGTGCTTGATATCGGAAGAAATTCAGTTACGCCTTCTATAATTGCGAGGATAATCACATGTAGCCACGTCATCTGCTAATCATACAACAGTCTTTCTATAATGTGCAGTGGGTATGTTTATATTGTCCTTTTGCTCCAAAATAGCTCGTATGATATACTCATTTTTAACTTGAAGAAAAGGATATCTTTATCTCTCAGGCAGAAAGGAAAAATATATGGCGACGAATTTATTTGTAGGAAATCTCCCATACTCATACGATAGTGCGAAGCTCGGAGAATTATTCGCGGCCGCAGGAACAGTTATTTCAGCGAAAATCATATCGGATAAATATTCCGGGAGATCACGCGGATTTGGATTTGTAGAGATGTCATCAGAAGAAGAGACAAAAAAAGCAATTGAACTGTTCAACGGTAAAGATGTCGATGGGAGACCATTGGTGGTAAATGAATCACGGCCTCGTGAGGACAGACCACAACAGTAACTCGATATGAATACATAAAAACCCCGCATACCGCGGGGTTTTTTTGTGGATTATTTGCCTTGTGTGACAGGATTTGTTAGTATGAGGCAGTATTACAGGATATAGGAGGTAGCATGAATACTAAACTATTTGTTGGTATGATAGTATTGGCAGTGGGTATATTGCTCGGGTGGTACGTTCTTGGTAGCAGGAATTCTCTGAGTGATATCCTACCAAAGAGAGATAGTGTGCCTACTGTTTCAGTGACACCTCGTGTACCCAAAAATACGGTCTCAGAGGGTGAGTACGGAAGTATGGGACAGCCGTCTCAGGAAAAAGGCGGAGTTAGTGAACGCTCCGTAGTGACGTATACAGATACGGGATTTTCGCCCTCTCCTATAACAGTTAAAAAGGGCACGACTGTAGTGTTCGTAAACGAATCAGGGTCCCAAATGCTCGTGGCATCCGCATCATATCCTACTCATCAGGTGTTACCGAGCTTTGTCCAAATAAAAGCGGTATCCAAGGGCGGTGTATATGAGTACACATTTGAATCTGAGGGTACGTGGAAGTATCAGAATGATATGTCTCCTAAAGACAGCGGGAGTGTTACGGTTGTCCGTTGAGGATTTGTTCTAGGGTGTTGGTGTTGTAGATACGCTAGGGGTCGGCATCGGCGCGCACCTGCCACTTTGCGGTTGTGTTCCTTGGATAAAAAATTCTGTTCGCCCGAAATAACAGGGGATTGAAACAACAGTATCAGGTTTTTTTGCCACTTCATCCGGCGAATTTTTCAGCAATTCGACCATTATATCATGCCAAATCGGAGCTGCTCCCGTAATCCCTGAAGTGAGATACGGATTCATTGGCGTGTTATCATTATTTCCCACCCATACGGAGACAACATATGATGGCGTGTACCCGATAGTCCAATTGTCACGCTTATTGTCCGTGGTTCCCGTTTTTACTGATACTGTTTTGTTCGGTATAACGAGACTTGAATTTGGACCAAATGCAGGAATTCTTGCCGTATTATCACTTAAGATGTTTGAAATAATCCAAGCGGTTTCAGGCTTCAGTGCCTGGACACTTCGAGGAGAAGTATTTCTTTCGTACACGCGACCCGCGTAGTCTGTGACCTCAAGAATCGGGTGCAATTCTGTCTTTCTACCCTCATTTGCCAGCGTGCCATAGACTTTTGTCATATCAAGCATAGTGACCTCACCTCCGCCGAGTGTGAGTGACAGCCCAAATCTATTTTCATCGTTCCATGTTGAAATTCCCATATTTTTTCCGGCTGCAATCATAGTCGGTACGCCAATTTTGGCGAGTATTTTAACAGCAGGAATATTGTACGAATTTGCTAGCGCATAGCGAAACGGAACCGCTCCGTGATATCTGCCGTCATAATTGACTGGAGCGTACGGAGTGCTTCCCACATTTGGAAACGTGATCGGAGAATCATCGATAATTGTTGAAGCAGTGTAGCCGTTCTCGAGCGCGGCTGCGTAGTTAACAACTTTTATGGATGATCCCGGTTGCCGCAGTGACGTTGTCACATTTACGTTTCCGTCTGATTCTAAATCAAAGTAATTTTTGCTTCCTACCATTGCGAGAATTTCTCCTGTTTTTGGATTAGTAACCAGTGCGGCGCCATTACCTACATTGAGTGATGCAAGTGCATCAATATGTTTTGAAACAAGTTCTTCAGTTTTCTCCTGAAGGGATATATCTAGTGATGTTTTTATCTGCAATCCTCCCTGGTCTACCAGTCTCTGTCCATACCGCTTTTCAAGCAGTTCTTTTACATACATAACAAAGTGGGGTGCCCGAATAGCCGTATTTGGTGTAGCAAACACTATTTGTGTTTCACGTGCTTCATCTGCCTGTTCCTTAGTGATATATCTGTCCTCCTGCATCCGACGAAGCACTTCTTTTTGCCTGTCAAATGCTTTTTCGGGATGCGAGCCAAACGGGGAGTACTCTGTAGGTGCTGCGGGAAGACCTGCGAGTAAGCTCGCCTCTGCTAGATTTAATTCGGTTGCGCTTTTGCCAAAAAATGTTTGGCTTGCGGCTTCGATGCCCCATGCAGTCCCTCCATATGGAACCTGATTAAGATACATTTCCAGTAATTCGTCCTTCGAATACAGTCTCTCAGCCCAAAACGCCAATAATACCTCTTTAATTTTCCTTGTTATTTTTACTTCAGGGGACAGGAGCGCTGATTTTATCAATTGTTGTGTGATAGTAGATCCTCCCTGAACACGCTTGTTAAATACGGTCTCTCTAAACGCACGTATGATGCCCTTGAGTGATATGCCTTGATGTCTGTAAAAATCTCTATCTTCTATAGCAATAGTCGCATGTATAATAGTTTTTGGTATTGATTCAAGCGGAAGGGGCGTTCTATTTTGGTCCTGATAGATCTCGTAGAGAAGCACGCCTTTTCTATCAAAAATTTTCGTGGTTACCTGAAGATCGCGCCTGGAAAGCAGTTGCGGGTTTGGAAGCGCCATAAGCCAGTGATACCCTTCGTATGGTGCAAATACAAAAATAATTGTGCAGGCAATTCCCGTGATAAACGACTTCCACATATCAATGGACGTGCCTTTGGTTGGAATCTGCATACTGCCAGTATCTGGTACACTTCTTTGGTGCTTGTGGACGGCTAATCCTGAAAACCAACTCTTGAATGCCTGAAAATGCCCGGTGCGTGGTATCTCTTTTTGTGCGATGGAAACCTGCTTCATTTTCTCTTTCTTTCGTGCCAATCTTTCTCTCTTGGCCTGTTGGTGCAATGAAATCTTCTGCTTCAGTGATATAAACGTGCTTCGGGTTGCCTCTCTGAGAAGGTTAAATTGCTCTGTAAGCGATAGTTTTGAGCTTTTGTACCCTAATTGGACCTGTTGTCTGCGAATTGCTTCAACAGATGGGGGTTTTATCTGTTTTTTGCTCGCGCGGAGATGTTTTTTTTCCTGAATCCAGCTTCGTATGCCGGCTACCAGCTCATACAACAATGTTTTTACAGTGCTATAAGCCAGTACGAAAGGGTAGAAAAGCGCGCTTATTGTCCGTCTGACTAAGGATCCTATGGCTATAAATACCCATATAAGTACGATAATAGGGAATATATAAAATGGTATTTGAGGCTGCTTTTCGCTGTTCACACTGCTATGACGATCCATAGAATGTGTTTATACCATAATCTATAGGCTAGTAACAAGGCTCATTTTATTTTATGTAGGTTCTGGTGTTTTCCGGGTGTTGGCAATCAAGGCAATATTCAGAGAGCGGATCCTTCAAAATTAGCTTCTCCTGGGGTTCAACATTCGCTCCCGCTTTGCCCGGTTGAACGATATCTCCGGTATCTTTGTCAATAAGAACTGATTTTTTTAGTTGTTCACGCTCTGTCGGCACTGTCCCTTTTATAAAATACTCGAACCGTATGGCACATCCTGGATCGTCTCCATCATTCGGTGGGAGTAATCCTGAAAGCGAGCATACCCTTGCCCCAACGATCCCATCCGGTTGTTTTGGCCATACATCGCTCTTTCCTTCAAGCATTTTTTGCATGAGCTTATGCCATATTGGAGCCGCACCCGTGACACCTGATACAAGAGACGGATTCATCGGGGAATTGTCGTTATTGCCGACCCATGTTGCGACTAAATATTGCGGTGTATATCCAATTGTCCAATTGTCTCTCAAATCATCTGTGGTGCCTGTTTTTACCGATACCGCATGTTTTGGAATTACCAGTTCTGAATTTGGACCGAATGCCCCCATGCGCGCGTTGTTGTCCAGAAGCATGTGCGAGATAAGAAACGCCGTTTCGGGCGAAAGCACCCGAGGTCCACGAAGCAGTAGTTGTGATGGTATTTCCTGCTTAAGGTTTTGATCTTTATATTCTTCGATAACCTTACCGTTTTTATCGGTAACTTTTAGTATTGAAACAAGATTTTTTCGTATACCGCCATTTGCAAATACGCCAAATGCTTCAGCCATATCAGTCATATGCACCTCACCGCCACCGAGTGTGAGCGATAGTCCGTACTGCTTCGGATCTTTCAACGTGTCAAGCCCAAAGCCGCTTGCTGATGCAATCATTGTTTCAACTGAGTTAATTTTCAGCATTTTTACGGCTGGTATGTTTAGAGAATTGCCGAGAGACATACGAAGGGCAACCGGCCCATGAAATTTACCGTCATAATTTTTTGGGCAGTAGGACGATTGGTTCACGACGCCAAAACAGGTCGGTATATCAAGAAAAATTGTTGCTGGCGTAACTTTTTTTGTTTCTATGCCGATAGCGTAGTTAATAGGTTTAATCGATGATCCCGGTTGTCGAAGCGCTGTCGTGACATTATAGCTTCCCGACGGTGTGGCAAAATAGTCTGTACTGCCTATCATGGCGAGTATCTCTCCTGTTGCCGGTTTTGTGATGAGTGCCGCGCCATTTCCAACCCTGAGGTATTTGATTTTCTCAACTTCTGCTGCAACTGTTGCCTGCGCGTATTCTTGGAGCTCCAGATCAAGGGTTGTGATAACTTTCAAACCACCTTTTTCCACAACCGCTTCACCCAGTTTTTGGACCAGCTGATCTTTCACATACATGACAAAATGTCCGGCTTTCAGTCCAATATCCCTTTTAAATACAAGTTCCTCTTTAGCCGCCGCATCAGCTTGCTCCTGTGTAATATATTTGTCTGTCACCATGCGTTTTAACACGTCTCGCTGCCTGTTTTTTGCCAAATCCGGATGGGTTCCGAACGGGGAATAGAGGGTCGGTGCTTGTGGCAGTCCTGCCAAAAGGGACGATTCGGCAAGCGTGAGTTCTTCGACTTTTTTGCCAAAGTAACGCTCTGCAGCTGATTCGACTCCCCATGCAGTTCCGCCGTACGGAACCTGATTTAGATATAACTCCAGGATTTTATCCTTCGAATATATTGCTTCTACCCAAATTGCCAGAATAATTTCCTTTACTTTGCGGATCACTGTTCTCTCAGGCGTGAGAAGTGCAGATTTCACGAGCTGTTGGGTGATGGTGGATCCTCCCTGAAGTTTTCTCCCTGTAATGGTTGCGGTAACGGCACGAAGCATTCCTCCCACGGGATTAATACCCTGATGGTTATAAAAATCCTTATCTTCAATTGCTATAGTTGCATGTTGTAAGTGCTTTGGAATTTTCGATAGCGGTACGGCCGTCCTGTTTTGATCAGCAAAAATATCATAGAGCAGTTTACCGTTTCGATCATATACTTTGGTTGCAAGCGGTATCTCATATGTGCCGAGTGACGTAGGGGAAGGGAGGCCCCGAAATATAAGTACATATATTGCAATAATAATACTCAGAGGTATCACCCAAAATATATATGTCCATTTCAGGCGATGCGTTGCAGGAGCCGGGGGGAGATCGGCAGAGGCTGCCACTTTGGGTAAAAGTAATACCGGTTTTATTTTCTTTTGTTTCACTTTTCTATTATATCAGTTTTCCTGATATTCTCTCGGTATGGTATATGATATATATAGGTAGGAAGTGAATTTCAATGTTAAATAAGGAGGACACTATGTTTACCGTTTCAGATTTACCGTACGCGTACAATGCACTCGAGCCGTTTATCGATGAGGAGACGATGCATATCCACCATGAAAAACATCATGCTGCATATGTAAAAAACTTAAACGATGCACTGGCAGGACATGAAGAACTGCTGTCGCTGCCTGTTGAAGAGCTCATCGCGGATTTGTTGCGGGTACCCGAAGAACTACGGGGTAAAGTCCGAAATCATGGTGGTGGTCACGCCAACCATACAATGTTTTGGGAAAGTATGGCTCCGAAAGCCGGTGGCACACCAACAGGAGAATTAAAAAAAGCCATAGATGCCACATTTGAGAATTTTGAGACGTTTCAGGCAAAATTTGCTTCCAGTGCCATGGCCCGGTTTGGTAGCGGTTGGGCATGGCTCAGTGTTGATAAAGGGCGGTTAGTTATTGAAGATACTGCGAACCAGGACTCTCCCCTTATGGAGGGAAGAATGCCCCTGTTAGGTATAGACGTCTGGGAACACGCCTACTATCTCAAATACAAAAATGTCAGAGCTGAGTACATAAAAAATTGGTGGAATGTGGTCAATTGGGCGGAAATTGAAAAACGATTTCAAGCGGCGCTCTAATAGGTGAGTCGCTCTTACACATGCGTATGTCCGACGCTTTTTCCTGTGGGTATATAGTGGCGTACAGTCAACTGCCTGATGAAGTATCAGGACATACAGACAGTATCTCCCTACTTGGAAACGAGTGCGTTGCACTCTCGACCGGTGTAGTGACACTTCCTCACCCTGATGTTGCCTCACAATTTGCATCTGAAACAGCTCTGTGGTGCTATCGGCATGTTCGCCAACGCCCATACTATTGGGAGGATAAAGGCAAATTGATAGAACGCATGTTTCGTACCACTAACCTGTCACTCTGGCAGAAACGAAAAGAACCGACTTTTTCCGAAGGACTTGCCTGCACATTCAGCGTGGTTCTATTGGGTGTGCGTAAAATTTGGATAGGATCGATAGGGAATATTGGTCTGTATTTTGTCCGGGAAGGTCTGGTAGACGATTTGACGTACAAAACAGAAAACTCCGAGATATCTACAATTCGCGCTCTCGGGTTTGCCAGATCTGGTGCAATTCCTGAGACTATAGCTGAGACTATCGTACCGGGAGATGTACTCATCCTCGCATCAGTATGTGTGTCTCGCGTTATAACAGAAGATGATATCCGTATCGCTTCCGAGGAAACAGGGGCAACTCAGGAGTCCTGCATGAAAGGCGTTATTTTTCTTCTGGAGAAGGCTTTAGAGCGTGGCAGTAAGGGAAGTAAGACTGTCTGTGTGATTAAGAAATTGTAAGAGGGAAGTAGTGCTTTACAAACAGCAATTTGTAACACTATACTGACTATATGCCTGCCGATTTATTTGAAGCCATTAGTAATAATGCTACCCCTCCGGTGTACCGTTATTTCAACGGAAAAGAATGGGTGGAGAGTAAAAGCGGAAAAAGAACTTCAATAGTATCCCCGATAGACGGCTCCGTCGTAGGCGAAATTCAAGTTGTCACCACAGAGGAAATAGATGAGGCCTTGCAGCGAAATGTAGATGCACAAAAAAAGTGGGAGGCAACTCCGTTAAATGAGCGGGTGAAAATTGTTCATCTGGCAGCTGACTGGACCATGCATTATCTGGATTACCTTGCGGCGCTGCTCGCCCGGGAAGTAGGGAAAAGCATGGGTGAAGCAAAGAGTGAAATAAAAAGGACAGCAGAACTGACTGATTATTTTGCTGATGAGGTGCAGTCGATTCGCGGTGAAACATTGGAGAGTGATAAATTCCCCGGATACAAAAAAGACAGCATCGCAGTGATAAATCGTGTTGCACACGGTGTCGTTCTTGCCATTGCTCCGTTTAATTACCCAGTCAATCTTGCTGGCAGTAAAATCGCTCCTGCGCTCCTGATGGGTAACAGTGTGGTATTTAAACCACCGACACAGGGAAGTATCAGTGGTCTGCATTTGACAAGTATTTTTGAAAAAGCCGGTGTGCCGGAGGGTGTCATAACCTGTCTGACAGGTGGAGGTCATGATATTGGTGATTATCTTGTGAGTCATAAGAACACTACCATGGTTGCCTTCACCGGAAGCTCCGATGTCGGTATGGCAATTGCCAGTAAAGCTCCAATGAAGCCTCTGTTGTTTGAATGCGGCGGTAACAACGCTACTATCGTATTTCCTGATGCGGATATGAACCTGACTGCAAAGGAAATTATAAAAGGCGGATTATCATTTGCAGGTCAGCGATGTACAGCTATCAAATATGTGATGGGTGCACAAAATGTGTTGGATCAGCTCCTTCCTATTGTACTGGAACAGATGAAAGAATTAGTGCACATGGGAGATCCTCGTGAGGAAACAACAAAACTCGTAGGACCTGTTGTAACACTCAAAGTAGCTGAAGAAATTGAAAAACACATACAGGATGCAATTGCAGAGGGTGCAACAGTCGCAACCGGTGGCCACAGAAAAGATGCATACATAGAACCGACAATTCTGACGAACGTAAAGCCGTCAATGAAAATCGTTTCTACGGAAGTGTTTGGTCCCGTCATATCGTTTATTCCGGTCGCAGATATGGACGAAGCTGCACGGGTGGTGAACGGCCAGAGATTCGGACTACAGGCGTGTGTATTTACTAAAGATGAGGGAACAGGCTTAAAGTATGCAGACCTTCTCAATGTCGGCACTGTACAGATTAACGGATCACCACAACGGGGTCCAGATCATTTCCCATTTCTCGGAGTTAAACAGTCAGGAATAGGAGTTCAGGGTGTACGGTACTCCCTCGAAGCGTTAAGCCGCATTAAACCCGTAGTCATAAATAAACCCCAGTAACTGGGAGGGTATGCGCGCACACAACACCAAGAGAACAATTTCGAGAACGTTTCTGCTTTTATCTTCCATCCTTATCGTTTGTTGTGTGGCCACATTTCTGTATTGGGCAAAGCTTCACAATAAATTTGGATTGTCGGGATTTTCACGTATACAACTGGAGCAGTGCAGGGAGCCCTTATTTATAGTTCCCAAGCGATTATCTATCGGAACATCGTCAATCCAAAACCCCAAAGTGATCTCAAGCGATGAATTAGGTTTTCGTATGACGATACCGGGCGATTGGGTTCGAAATGATTCCTGCAGAGAAGAGTACTGTGTGAACAATCCAAACATACAATTCCATGGATATGGAAAGAATGGCGCTGCAATTGGTATCACCAGCTACTCGAGACATGCATCTATGCCGGATCACTCCGGAAAACCAGTGACAAATATTATTGGCTTTCTCAAACGTGTATATGGTTGTTCATACGGGACATTAGGTATTCACCCCGTTGTTATTCACACAGTCGCATACTCCGACTATACGACGAAATACTATTATATAGAAACGCCCCAATTATTCTATGAAGTGGGCGTGACTGTCATCTCACCCGAGTATAAAACTCTATCCGATGAAATTGTGGGTTCTCTGGAATTTTATACCGGAGCGCCCACATTTATTGGGTCTATGGACGCATATACCGGCGTCCCATCACCGCAAGTGCCGTACCACGGGATAGAATTCCAGGATATTGATATATATTCGCACTCTGTAATCCGTGGCGGCGTATTTAAAACAACTCAAGCGTATTCGGAATCATTTGCTGCGTATACTTTTGTTGCATTTAAAGGGGATGTTGTCACATTTACTGTACGAAAACCTGTTAGTCTTGATGGCATTGAAGCCACTGTTGAACTATACAGTTATGGACCTACAGTGTTACGCCACGAATCAAATTTGGAAATGAGAGTGCCTGTTGCTGGGAGATATTTCCTCGTACTGAAACACCCAGCGAAAAAAGAAACACCATTTGATCTACACATACGAATACGCCGCTAATATCGCCTCAGTATTGTATTTTGTCTCGCGGGCAACACTACCTGTCTAAACAGCTGAATGATTCTGTAGGGCTCTAAAAAATTCCCTAAATACGCCAAACAGTTTCTCTTCGGTGGATTTGCTGCTTAGTATCGCCATAACCTCCTCATGATTTGTGGCATTTGTTCCGTCCTGTGCGATCATATTGGTGATCATAGAAACACCGAATGTTTCCATTCCGCGATTGGCGGCAACGATAATTTCTGGAACCGTGGACATACCCACTGCATCTGCACCCAATGCGCGAAGCATGAGACACTCGGCCTGTGTCTCATATGCGCGGCCGCTGACCGCAACGTAGACACCTTCCCGTATTGACTGGTCCAGTGTGGAAAATATTTTTCGCAATTTTGGAGAGTACTCGGCGTTTTGTGGTTGAAAAAATGCGTTGTTGCCGAAGTCATGATGAGTGCCTGTCAGAGGACTGGGGATGAACAATCCAATATGCGAGCGAATCATCATAAGATCACCAATCGCATACGATTGATTTAGGCCTCCTGCCGCGTTCGTGGCAATATAGAGGGAACACCCCAGTGAGGCAGCCACATGCACAGAAAATGTGACAATATCCATCGGGTTTTGCTGATTGGCAACTTCATAAAAGTGCTTTCTTCCTTTAAATCCAATCATCGGGACACCTTCAAGATATCCGACTATCAGAGTTCCCTCATGACCCGGGACTGTGGACGCCGGGAAGTGGGGGATGTTGGTATAGGGAATCACAGCAACAGGTTGTATGAGATCCGCGAGGGTATTAAGTCCTGATCCGAGTGTGAGTGCGACATTTGGTACAAAACCGGTATCTCCAATGATCGTCTGTATAAAGCCGGCGGCTTCAGTAACGTGTTGTGAGTATGGATCAGGCAATTTTTTTTTGACCATAGGAATGTTCCGTTATTCCCACTCCATGGTTGCGGGTGGTTTTGTGGTTATATCATAGACTACACGGGAAACGTTTGGTACTTCATTGACTATTCTGGACGATATTTTCCCTAGGACTTCGTAGGGGATGTGCGCCCAACGGCTAGTCATGACATCATGGGATTCATATGCACGAATAGCGACAACCTCAGCAAATACCCGGCCGTCACCTTTCACTGCTGTTGAAAACGCACCTGACATAACCGCAAAACATTGAAAAACCGTATCGTACAAACCGGCAGCTTTCATTTCCTCAATGACGATAGCATCGGCTATTTTCACCTGTGCCAAGCGTTTATCCGTGACTTCACCGCGTATCCTCACCGCGTATCCCGGTCCGGGGAACGGTTGTTGCATAACAAGGTCTTCTGGTATTCCTGACAATCGCCCCAATTCACGAACTTCATCCTTATAAAATTCTCGCATAGGTTCCAGGAGTGTAAATTTCAAATTCTCCGGAAGCCCTCCGACATTATGGTGAGATTTTATTTTTGACGCGTGTTTACTACCCTTGGATTCAATGACATCGGAGTATATTGTTCCTTGTGCCAGAAATGTGGCATCCGCGTGTTTGGCGGCTTCCTCATTAAAAATATCGATGTAGAGTTTTCCGATGGTTTTGCGTTTTTCTTCCGGATCCGTAATACCTTCAAGCGCTGATAAGAATCGTTTTTTTGCATCAACAATGACGAGATCTGCCTGAATCAACTTTGTGAATATGTGCTTTACCCTGACATCTGTGTCCGGTCTCATAAGACCGCTATCCACATATACCGGAATCAGATTCTTACCGATGGCTTTTCCAATAAGGAATGCGGCAACAGTGGAATCCACACCCCCTGAAACCGCTCCGATGACCTTGTGCTTCCCCACAGTCTTCTGTATTGCATCTATACATTTTTGCGGATCAAGGATAAATGGGTGGAGCGATTCATTACACGAGAGCACCACAAAGTTTTTTAAGAATTCCATGCCGTGGGTAGAATGGTATGCCTCGGGGTGAAACTGTATACCATATATGCGTTTTTCTTTGTTCATTACAGCAGCGTACTCAACCTGCTGAGTGTGCCCCATGCGGACGAATCCTTCAGGAAGCTTTGTAACGGTATCACCGTGGGACATAATGACTGAAAATTGTTTTTCGGGAAGAGCAAAGATATCCGGTTGCGAATCAAAAATTATATCCTCCGGTCCGAATTCTTTCTTGGAGTGTTGTACCTCACCGCCAAGCAGATAGGCGATAAGTTGCCAACCATAACAAATCCCAAGTATCGGTATCCCGAAGGAAAACACTTTTTTATCTATGGATAGTGTTGCATTGTCGTAACTTATATCATTGGGTCCGCCGGAAAAAATAATTCCTTTCGGGTGCGTGGTTTCTATAGTCGTGATTGCGTCCTCAGGATTTGTGTATACGACTTCCACTCCGATCTGCCGGAGTCTTCTGCCGATAAGGTGAGCGGTTTGTGATCCGAAATCAACGACAATGATCATATGCTTGTTTTATACAACTTCATCTGTTTTTGCAAGAACGACTTTGTCCTGCTTTCCGATTTCCATAACACGGACACAGGAAAATGTTTTTACTCCGAGTGATGCTATATGTTCCAATCCTCCCTGAAAAACTTTGTCAAATAAAACTGCGAATCCGACAACAGTGACACCTCGTTCCTGCAGTCCGGCAACCAGTTGGTACCCCGTTTCTCCTGTCGCGCACACATCGTCCAGTAAGAGTACCCGATCTCCCTTTTTTACGAATGAAAGGTTGATACCCGAAAATACAGTCATAGATTCATTGCTGGTGGTAAACGATCTGATTTCCTCTCTGTAGACGTCCTTCCAGTTAGACGGAATATTCTGATCCTTTCGGGATGCGTGTAAATGTGTGGGGGAATCTAAACTGAGTGCCACTGCTGTTGCCAGATAGTTTCCCGAATGTGGGATTCCATGAATAGTATCGATTGTATCTTCCTTGAATACTTCACAGATTGCCCTGGCTGCAGATTTGAGCACTTTGGGCTTCATGCGGAGGTTAAAAGATGAAACAGAAATGTATCCGCGTTCTGGATTGATTACTTTTGCATCACGCAAAAACTCTTCTTGGAGAAAGGCAAGCTCAGAAGTGAGAATATTCGCTGCCATACACTATTGTACCATGTTTAAACCTTTAGGTGTCTGTACCAGCTGGCGGGACATCATCTGGTGGCGCTTCTTCACCTTCAGTAGGTGCGGGGATATCTGCTCCTATATACACAGTAACGTTTTTAAACAGATCGCCTGTACTGGACGTTGGTGTGCCAAAGACGGGCCGTTCGTAGTGTGGAGGAGGTATGGGATCACCTCTTCCTTGACCTGTCCAGAAAGACATACCCCTATTTGAGTTTCTCTTTGAATCGCCTTCGTTTGCATTCATAAGTGACACACTCAACTACAATATTATTGATCAATCACTAATACTCTTTCTCCGCGTGAACCTTTCTCATAATGAAACCCCGGTCCATCAAAAACAGACCGTACTTTTGGTTGTAGAGGTATTTCTGTGGGGGGAGGTGTAATTGTACCAGGCTCTAACCCAGTGCCGGTCTCCGGGTCTATTGGGCTTTTGATATCTCTGAGGTGGTCAGGAACAAGAGACCCAGTCCCTCCTCCTGCTGCTGTCGGGTGATAGTAGATTCTCTCCATTTTCGTATATGCGCCATACAGAAAATTGGACAAAAAAATAGGGCGCTAATCAAGCCCTACTTATTTCCTTATACTCCGCAAGAGGTGAATGCGTCAAGGGGATTATTTACTATAGAACTTTTTTACAAATTCTATCTGATCTGTGTTGTACTGAAGGCTTTGCAGAAATTGTTGGATCTCTTCATCCGATTTGTTTTCTTTTTTCATACTCCCCATGATGTTTGCTATCATTTCCGTCGGTTCGTAGGGAAATAAAATCCACGCGGATGTTGATTGGGAAAAATAATCAGGCTTGTACACTGAATGCGGTTTATAATACAGCGTCAGTGAATAGATCTTTTTTGGTGTAAACATATTGAGGTACTCAATCGCCCTCACCATAGTTGTACCTCGATCTGCAACATCGTCGACCAACAAAATAGTTTTCCCATCCAGCGGAACAGTCAGCGGTTTGGTGATTTTTACTGCACCCTGTTCCTGAATATTGGTGTAACTTTGGATTGTGAACGTAGAGATAGGTACGCGTAGGAGGTCAGTGAGAAGATGTCCCAGGGTCAGGCCACCTCGGGATATGGCAACTATTTCATCAATATGGAGTTGGTCGTCCAATACATGCGAAGCAAGTGATCGCGTCAGTGTGTGATACTTCTCCCATGAGACCGGAAGGTAGTCAATTGCCATACCGTATTATTAAATTCGATCCGATTACATGTCAATGAGTCAATGTTTACTTGTGCAATCCTGAATCGATCAATATAATAGGAACATGGATACCCTCATACAACAGCCAACACTGTACAGTAGCATTGCCATATCCGGCCCCCCAGGAGCCGGGAGATCGACACTCCTTCGAAATCTGCAGCCTATTGTGACGTCGTGGGGATGGAAAACATTTTCAGGTGGGGAATGGGCGAGATCCTTTGCAATCGAAAACGGCAAGCACGATGCGAAAGACAAAACCCATCATATGGCAACGGATTATAGCGATGATATCGATCATGAGATCGATGCAAAAATGAGGGAGAAGCTATCCGACAAAAACGCACATTATGCCATAGAATCCTGGATAGCAGGTTGGAATATGCGCGGGCTTCCGCATGTCTTTAAAGTGCTTCTCCAGTGTGATGACTCACTTCGCATCGACAGGTTGGTAAATAGGGATAATTTATCGGTTGATGAAGCAAAAGCACACATTCATGCAAGACAAACTGCGAACTTTACCAAATGGGAAAGAATGTATGGTGTTACTGATTTTTGGGATCCGAAATATTATGATCTCGTGGTAAACACATACTCCACAGGACCAAAGGAAACGTTGGATATGGTCATTGGGATTCTGTGCAGCGAAAAATAGGAAGGTTATTTGTTTTGAATTGTGTCTTCTTGGCTAGTTTTCCTAAAAAATACCCACCAAATCATCACGGAAGTATAAAGCAAATAGCTGGCAATTTGAAGCATATCCATCGTCCTGGTAATGCCAAAAATGCTTTTGATAATATCAGTGGCTATTGTCGGTTGTTGGGGGAGTAGCCATATCGTAATTTTTGAAAATTCAGGAATCACACCCACTTCGGAGAATTCGTGGACTCCACGTGCGAGTAGTCCTCCAGCAAATAAAATTAGCATTATGCTTGTTGTTCGAAATGCCCAATACACAGGCATTCGTACAGTAGCACTGAATAATCCTAAAGATAACCCTATCGCCAGTACAAACCCGATAGAGAATCCCCCTAAAATTTCTGAAGGGTTTGACGAAAAATATAATGTTGATAAAAAAAGTATAATTTCGAATCCCTCACGAAACACGGCGGTAAATACGAGAATAAACAGTCCTCGTTTTTCCTCCTTTTCGATTGTGTCTTTCAAGGTGGAAAGGTATCGGGTTTTATGCTTGCCAAAGTGGGTATGAAGAAAAAACACAGCCCAAGTTATAAATATTGCTGAAAGAATCATAAGCGATCCTTCAATTGTCTCTTCAATACTACCCTTATACGTGTTGGCTAGATTGAATCCAAAAATACTAGAAACTATAATTATACCGACACTCACCAGGCCTGCGAGCACAGTTGCTGACCATACAATGGCTATCTCTTTTTTTTGTCCAATTTTCGATAAAATTCCGAGAATTGTCGCCACTATGAGTGACGCTTCCAGAACCTCGCGAAATGTGATAAGAAGAGAAGGTAACATACGGTTATAGTAACGTATTTTATATTACATAACAATACACTATGCAATCCACAGATCGAATCGTATATATGCTTTGGGAAAAATATGCACTTTCATCAAAAAAACGTGTGCATGTCACGTTAGTCGCAAAGGTGGCAGATTTTTTAGCGTGCAGGCTCAGTGCTTCTTTCTCGGATATTCACATCGATCTTTCTATGCTTCGGACAGCAGCTCTGCTTCATGATATAGATAGTAATGTGCAGTTTCTCCCGAACGAAACACATCCCGATGCAGCCGTTAGAATCCTGCGACAAGAGGGATTGAATGAAGTAGCAAATATTGTAAAAACCCACTCACTATATGCTATTTTGGATGCGGGAATTATGCCCAAAAAATGGGAAGAAAAAGTACTCTATTTATCAGATAAGATGGTTAAATACGAAATAATCACAGTAGATGAGCGCTTTGCTTTGTGGAAAAATGAACAGTTGCCGAGAGAAAGCATAGAAAAAATGAACTTATGTTATCCGATGGTAAAAAAACTGGAAACTGAAATATTTTCATATATTCAGTTGGATCCACGTTTAATCAGATCATATCTGGAATAGCATGGTAACTTTTCAAAAAGTACGCTATACTTACCCAACGTAGGAAAGGATGCAGGTATGGAAAAAATCATTAGAATATTTTTTGCTGTTTGTTTTGTGTTAATTGCTCCCCGCATGACTTTTGCTGAAACGGATATAACATCTGACCCTGTTCCTCTTCCCGTGTCTGTTGCATCTACCAGTAGCGATCTGACTACCAATGGGAGTGATGAGTATATGTTGCCATATCCTGGTATCCTACCAGATCATCCGTTATATATATTCAAAAAATTTCGGGATTCCATATTAGAAATGCTTATCTCTGATTCTGTCAGAAAAGTGGAATTTTATATTTTGCAAAGTGATAAAGAGATCAGTGCAGCCGATTTTTTGCGTATGAAAAATAAGAACACGTATATAACACAATCTATAGATCGGGCGATTGGATTTAAACAAAAGGCAATTTCTCAAGCAAAAGAGATAAAAAAACAGGGGAAAGAGATTCCCGGATTTTTAGTTGAAAAATTGACGCATTCTATTCGTAAGCAGGCAGATATACAACGATCGCTTGAGGAAAAATCTGAGAAGTCAGATGCTCAGTTTTTTGCATCGAGTTTGGGAAAATTATCTACAATCAAAGCTGATATAGATAGTCTGAAATAAATAGCACTTAGGTGTTTGTCAGAAAACTGGCTATCAATTCTCAAAATTCGAGTACTAACACTACACACTGCTCCTGAGGATGCTACTATATTACCGTAGATTTTCCTCAAGCTTTATCTATTGAGGCTAGAATTTCTGCCTGTTCACATTTGATATAGAAGTTTCTAGTTGACGCTCTCTATTTAGTGTCTTAGTATTTGTTTTGGCACCATAGGTAGCGTTTAGTATTTCACACATGAAATGCTGGCGACCAAAGATTTCATGAAATGTCCATATTGTAATTTTGAAAATACTGATGTGCTTGAGACGAGAGATAACGAAGATTTATCTGTCACGCGGCGCAGAAGAAATTGCACAAAATGTGAGAAACGGTTTACTACATATGAGCGAGTTGAAAATGTTCCAATTACAGTAGTGAAAAAAGATGACAGAAGAGAAACATTTGACAGGGAGAAATTACGACGTGGGATTTGGAGGGCAAGCGGAAAGACTACGGTAACCGCAAAAGATATAGACAGAATTGTGGATGAGGTTGAAAGAGAATTAATAGGAGGCGAGAGTACAGAGGTAATGAGTAAAAAAATTGGCGAACTCGTAGGAAAGCGACTTAAAAAAATAGATAAGATTGCATATATACGGTTTGCCAGCGTATTTAGACAATTCGTTGATATTGAAGATTTTGAACGGGAAGTAAAAAAGCTTTTGTAAGAGTGAGCAATACGGAAAAATTAGACTACCCAACCCGTATTGTGAAATAACCTGAGTAGGTCAGTTTCCGGCTATACGATATGATCGGCTGAAATTATCAGGTATATATAAACCATTTAAAAAAAGGAACAGTATGCAACTTACAGGAATCCGTAACACAGTTTTTTTAGATAGATACGCATTGAAGGATGAACAGGGAACCGCTGTGGAAAAAACTCCTGAAGAAATGTGGCGACGGATTGCTCACGCTGTTTCTCTCATTGAGCCAAAGAATAAACGTGCGCACTGGGAAGATAAATTCTACGGTGCCATGCAGGATTTCGTATTGGTTCCCGGCGGGCGTATATTGTCGGGTGCCGGAACCGGATACAAGGTGACATTCTACAATTGTTTTGTGCTTCCGAGCCCTCATGATTCACGCCAGGGAATTTTAAAAACTCTCACCCAAATGATAGAGATCATGTCCCGCGGAGGCGGAGTGGGGATAAACCTTTCAAGTCTCAGACCTCGAGGTGCGAGAGTAACAAAAGTGAACGGATTTTCTTCGGGTCCGTGTAACTGGGCCGAACTCTTCAGTGTCGCGACAAAAGATATTATCCAACAGGGAGGAAGCAGGCGAGGGGCGCTCATGTTGATGCTCTGGGACTGGCATCCGGATATCGAAGAATTCATTACCGTTAAACAGGATCTTGCAAGAATAAACGGAGCAAATCTCTCTGTCTGCGTGTCTGACACATTTATGGAAGCCGTAAAAAATGATGCAGATTGGGATTTGGTATTTCCTGATAAGGATGATCCTGATTATGACGAAAAGTGGGACGGATATATGCCAAATTGGTTGGCTCTTGGGAAAAAACCCATTGTATATAAAACCATAAAAGCACGTGTTCTGTGGGATCTGGTTGCTACCGCAGCATGGAGAAGTGCAGAACCGGGAGTGGTATTTATGGAACGGTACAACAAGTGGTTTAACAATTACTATTATGAATATGTAAACTGTGTAAATCCTTGTGGAGAAGAGGGGTTACCAAGCTGGGGAGTGTGCAATTTGTGCTCTATTAATTTAGCCGCGCTTGTGAACGAAAACGGAGAGATGGATTTTGAGCGTCTCGCAGAAATTGCCAGAATCGGCGTGAGATTCCAAGACAATGTCATCGACGCGGATTTCTATGTATTTGAGGAAATCAGAAAAGTACAGCAACAGGGCGAACGCCGAATTGGATTGGGAACCATGGGCCTCGGGGATGCGCTAATCAAAATGAAAATACGATACGGATCTCCCGAGAGTCTGCCAGTAATTGACCGGATCTATAAAACCATACGCGATGCAGCATATGATGCATCAGTCGATATAGCGGAAGAAAAAGGGGCGTTTCCGAAGATTGATATCAAAAAGCATTTGGATGGATATTTCGTAAGCCAATTGCCGGATTCAGTCAAAAAGAAATTGAAGAAACACGGTATCCGAAACAGCATGTTGCTGCAACAGGCGCCGACTGGATCCACATCATTGTTGTCCGGTGTATCCAGCGGCATAGAACCCGTATATGAATTTGAGTTCATACGACGTGACAGGCTCGGTGAACATATCCTGCGGCATCCGTTGTATGATGCCTGGTTTGATGAATTTAAAAAAACAAATGGTAGAGAACCGACAAAAGAAGAACGACCAGAGTATTTTGTATCGGCAAATGACCTGACTCCTGAGGATCATGTCTATGTACAGGCTACTATTCAAAAGTATGTGGATGCATCCATCAGTAAGACTGTAAATGCTCCCGCAACTCATACTGTTGAGGATGTAAAGCGCTTATACACGCTTGCATACGAGCAGGGATGCAAGGGAATCGCCTATATGCGAGAGGGAAGCAGAGCAGGAGTATTGACCCGCAAGGAAGAACCAAAAGCAGAAGAAGTGAAAAAGCCAGTTGAACAGGTTATGCCTGAAGTAAAGCCACGTCCTATGGTGGTTCATGGATCCACATATCAGGTGGAAACTCCGCTTGGTCAGGCCTATGTGACCATCAATACAAACGGTGGAAACCAACCCCTGGAAATGTTTGTAAACGTCGGTAAAGCGGGAAGTGATGTAACTGCAATGGCTGAAGCAGTTGGCAGATTGACATCGCTTATCTTCCGACTTTCATCTCCGGTTTCCGCTTTGGATCGGGCACGAAAAGTCGCGGCGGAATTAGTCGGTATTGGAGGCGCCAGATCAATGGGATTTGGTGAAAATCGCGTGCGGAGCTTGCCTGATGCGGTCGCAAAAGTGATAGACAGACATTTCGGATTCTTTGCGAAACACCGCTTGGAAAACGCGGTTGCAGCAGACGAAACCGTCCATGCGGACAGTAAAGTCTCTCAGGTGACTACTCACGCAGCGGTGGCGACTGTTGACGTTCCACAGATGCCGATTATAAAGAAGCAACGCATGGTAACCGTTGATCTTTGCCCCGGATGTGGTGAAGCAAGTTTGGTATTCGAAGAGGGGTGCAAAAAATGTTATAGCTGCGGATACTCAGAGTGCTAATATACGTCATAAAATTCAAATCTCAATGACCAATCAATTTGATTGGAATTTGGGATTTGTGATTTGAGAATTAAACATATGCCAATATATACTCGGACCGGTGATGATGGAACAACAGCACTCTTTGGCGGCACGCGTGTGTTGAAATGTGAAGAACTGGTTGATGTGTACGGATCCATAGATGAATTGAACAGTTGGATTGGGCTTGCCGCCACGCAGATAACAGATGAAGATACCAAGTGTTTTTTACAGGACATACAGGCGGATTTATTTGTGATCGGTAGCATGTTTGCGGGATGGAAAAAAGGGGGAGCACAGAACCTGACAGTATGCTCGGAAGATATGGAAGTGCGCATTGATGCAATGGAAAAAACACTTCCCCAGCTGACTCATTTTATATTACCAGGGGGCACAGAGCCAGCTTCATTTGTCCACCTTGCCCGTGCAATCGCAAGAAGAGTAGAACGCCAGATAGTGAAATTGCGTGAGACACATAGCAAAGCTGATGCGCCTTGGGATCATTTGACAGCGCTGGAATGGAACACAGTAATCCAGTATGTAAACAGATTATCCGATTTGCTTTTTGTGCTCGCACGCTATATAAATAAGGACGCTTCAGTGTTCGAACTGTTATGGTCGGGGATTTCGAAGCAATCTAAAAAATAATACGATCAAAAGATCCGAATTCCGTGTAACTCGGGAGCTGTACCGCAACTGTTAAAGCCAGATCGCAGTCTTTTGATGAGTTCGTACAATCCTTCGGGTATAAGGAGATGTTTATATACACTTCTCGAGTACCTGAGAAGTTTTTTTTGGTCATTATGAGTCACGAATGGAATGATGATAAGTCACAAGATTACTTAAGTGGTATTCTCCAGCAGGGAGCATCGATGGATGCAGCGTCCAAAGCGCTTGCGAAGGATGCAGTCGGTTGGCAGCACGAATTTATTTTGCATCAACCGTTAATTCCATTTGATTATAATATAAACGAAGCAGGACGATGGGTTGATGGTGGTGGAAAAACAGTTGAAGAACTCAATGATCCCAATGATATTGGCGGCGACAGAATTGGAAGAACGCTCCATGCAGAGTCCGGGCTCATGAGCAATCCAGATGTAAAAATGGCTGCAACAATAAGTCCTGATTTAGGATATGGAAGAAGTTTTGTCTACTTATATTCAAGAGGAGAAAATAATACGATTAAGGCGTTAGCGGTTGAATTCAAAGGTACAGATGCTCAGTTACAGAGATTCTTTACCGGACTTGGATTGCAAGGTGGGGCAGATATATCTAAGAGTGCTGACCAAAATCAGGCCCTTTTTTTCACAAAGGAAGTTGGTGTCAATCAGATTTTCGAGGAAGCAAAAAATAGTTTATCGGGTGATTCATCACAAAACGAGTATTTAGATAGATTATCCCGGTCAACATCAGCATATCCATTACTTCTTGAGGAACGAAATAGGCAAGTGGAACAGTACGCTGCTAAAGCGTTGGAAACCATGTTGGCACAGGAAAATGTGCGACAGGGATTGGCTATGGCAGTATTCGGCGTCATCGAACTGGCAAGCCAGACGACAGATTCCACGGCAAAACATATCTATGAGGGTTCTGTCGAAACGATTAGTGGTGTGTTTGAGTATATTTCCAAGAGACATGATGATGAATCGAGATCCATCATCGCGCCTGAATTTAGTAATGAAGATTGGGTAATCCCTTCCACTGTTGAAGCTTTACTTATGCAGCAAGAGCATACAGAATCGTTGCTCCTGTTATCAACAGAGCCGGATGAATCACTGCATCTCTCTGAATCTGAATTGGTATCAGTATGGAAGCAAATCGCCAAGGATTCATTGCAGCTATCTACAGAACAATCAGATTTCCTATATACAGACGTGCAAGAAGCGTATGAAATAACCAAAACAGCAGAGCAAATTCTGGTGCGAAGTATCTCGGATGAATCCATGCCAATAGGAGGCGCGCTTTTTGCCTTGGATGTGCTATCAGGAAATATGGAGGAATTCTCCATAGAACACCAGGTACCGACTGCTGCGGAATCACATAATGAAAATTCGGAAGATAGTAGTGTTCCTGTCGTGATCATAAAGGAGGATAAAACAACACATATATTAGAAGAAAAAGGAATATCAGCTGAATTAATAGAAGTAACGAATGAACTGTTGGAACAACAGAAATCCGGTGTCAATGATTCATCATCCGTGGATTATGAAACGCTGATACTGACAGTTGATATGCTTCAAATATTGCACCAGGCGTCACAATCAGAGCGGATGCACATTGTCACCACAGAAAAAAAGCATGTGCAAGAACGGATAGAATCGCTGCATGAGATACTTCTTGATCTTATCCATCATAATCAGAACTCTGAACCAACAGCAGTGCCGCGTGCGTATACAGACAGAGAAATCAATGATACAAGACGCGCATCGGAGTCTATCTCAGAAGCTCAGCATGTCAGACAATTTTCTTTTGCCGTAACCGTGATGCTGCTATATAAATATATGAACTATTTTTCATCCCTGGAAAAGATTCAATCAGTACTACAACGGCAACGTGAACACGGTACAGATACAGCCACATCTCCCATGTCGCTGTATGAATCCATAAAGGATTCACCTGATGGTATTATCCGAAAAGAACCCTCTTCCTGGTTGCTTTTTGCGATCATCTGGCATTTGGCTATGATTCGCGAGCAGGGTTTTGCGCAGTCCACAGGCACAAACAAGCAAAAGACAAAAAAGAAAAAAGATAAAAAAATATATCCCAACACAGTATCCATTGGAATACGGACACCCGGAAATATCACAGTACCTAGTGGTGTTATTTATGCGTTTAGTCATGCTATGATAGAACTATGAATGACCTGCCAAATATAGCTTCACCTCCAATTTCATCATCTCCAAATCAGCCGGTAGTTGCGGGAAATACGCGGAAATCATCTGATGAACCTACTTCCGGTGGGGCGATTTCTCACGGGAGCAAAGAAACGGCGCCAGTAAGCGGGATGCCAGACCAGCGTGAAGTGTTGTCTAATGCAAGTGGTCAAGAGTTTGAATTACCAAAGGAGGTGCAGTCAGCCGGCGTTCGCATACAACCCACGACAATTCCAATACCGCCTCCGATCGCGAAATTGGGGGTATCAGCATCCGGTGCTAACATTCCAGTGCAAACAACGTCTACAGTTGTATTACCGTTATCTGATGATCAGATTGCTGTCGGTTTACATCAGGAAGTAACGAATTCCATGCGCTGGCTAGCTGAATGGTGTGTGAGGAGACTTAAATTTTTGCATATAACACTCAAAAATGTACATGGCAAATTTATCCGTGTGAAAGAATAATATGGATACACAGATGACGGAAAAACTCGCGGATCTCACGTATAGGCTTCAAATGCTTGGAATTAGTCTGGGTCTAATACTATTTTTTGTCGGTATCCTCGCACTGATCGGATACATAGTGTTTCTCCTATGGAAATACCGCAACCGTGAGGAGCATTCTCTTGAAACAGTGCTTTTGCAGGTGGCCGTTCCGCGTGATAACGAAGTGAAAATTGATGTTGCTGAGCAGCTTTTTTCCAGTTTGCATAGTATTGCGCATTCGGATATGTGGTCATTTCTGAAACCAAAAGAGCATTTATCATTTGAAATAGTAGCGAGATCCGAAGATATTCGGTTCTATGTTGCAGTTCCCAAAAAACTTATGGATTTGGTGGAAAAACAAATTCATGGTGCATACCCCGGGGCCGATATAAAGCTCGTGGAAGAGTATTCAATATTTAGTGAGCAGGGGAAGGTGTCGTTTGCTGCTCTTTGTTTAAGCTCAAGTGATTATAATCCACTTCGAATATATCGAGATTTGCCGACTGATCCGTTGTCATCTATTACCTCCGTTATGGCAAAAATGAAACCAGGTGAAGGAGCTGCTATCCAGATTTTAGTGCAACCTGCTGATGGAAAATGGAGAGATCAGGGACGGTCATATATATCGCATGTGAAAAAAGATGAATCAAACCCTGAGAAAGCAAGTTTTAAGGTGGATCCCAAATCACTCGAGGCTATAGAACAAAAAACTGGGAAACCCGGATTTAATGTTGTCATCCGATGTGTCGTGTCAGCAAATACAAAAGAGGATTCGCATATGCATTTGGATAACATATTGACGAGTTTCAGTCAGTTCGCATCTGATTACAATCATTTTACAAAAGTAAAAATGCCGTTTAAGCATTTGTTTATTGTTGATTTTATCTACCGCTACTTCCCAATTATGAACGTGCCATTATTTCGTCAGTATAGCGTGCTAAACAGCGACGAACTTGCAACCATTTTCCATTTTCCGAACAAGTCTATCGAAACCGCGCACATTTTTTGGCTAAATGCAAAACGGGCGCCGGCGCCCTCACAAATCCCAATGAGCGGCATGTTTTTGGGCACCTCGAGGTATCGCGGAGTAGAACGTCCAATCTATATTGGAGATGATGATAGACGAAGACATATGTATGTGATTGGAAAAACTGGTACTGGAAAATCGCAGTTATTGGAAGAGATGATTATTCAGGACATCCGTGACGGCAAAGGGGTTGCGGTTGTTGATCCACACGGAGATTTGGTAGAAGGGGTTCTTAACCGTATTCCTCCGGAACGCGCCGAAGATGTTATTTATTTTGACCCATCTGATCTTGAGCGGCCAATGGGGCTAAACATGCTTGAAGCCTCCACCGAAGAGCAAAAGCATTTCGTAGTCACATCGATCGTAGGGCTTATGTACAAACTGTACGACCCTCAAAAAACAGGTATTATAGGTCCACGCTTTGAACATGCGGTTCGAAACGCGATGTTGACTGTTATGGTAGAACCGGGAAATACATTCATCGAAGTGGTCCGTGTGCTAACGGATGCAGCTTTTGTACAAGAACTGTTACCCAAATTAACGGATCCTATCATTAAACGGTACTGGACAGATCAAATCGCACAAACCGCAGATTTTCATAAGTCTGAGGTCCTCGATTACATCGTTTCAAAGTTCGGCCGGTTTGTCACCAATAAAATGATGCGGAATATCATAGGACAATCCCAATCCAGCTATAACTTTAGAAATGTCATGGATGAGGGGAAAATATTGCTGATCAATTTAGCGAAGGGTAAAATCGGTGAAGAAAACAGTAATTTCTTGGGGCTCATTTTGGTACCAAGAATTTTGATTTCTGCCATGAGCCGGCAGGAAATTCCTGAAGACAAGCGAAGAGATTTCTTCCTATATGTTGATGAATTTCAGAATTTTGCTACACCGGATTTTGCCCAAATATTGTCCGAAGCCCGTAAATACAGATTAAATCTTATCGTTGCAAATCAATTTATCGGACAGATGGAAGAAGAAGTGAAAAATGCTGTATTTGGCAACGTAGGAACAGTGGCATCATTCCGGGTCGGAGTCACCGATGCCAATTATCTGCAACATGAATTTCAACCGACATTCAATGAAGCTGATCTCATAAATATTGATAAATTTAACGCGTATGTCAAAACAAGTGTGCGCAACGAACCCGTAAAACCATTTAGTATAGATTTGACAAAAGACATGACAAAAGTAAATGCGCAAAAAAATAAAAAAGTTGCCGAGGCAATTATTCAATTATCCAGATTGAAATATGGACGATCCAGAGAGCTGGTTGAGGCTGAAATAGTGCACCGTGCACGATTATAATATTTATCCCTCTTTACATCCCGCTTAAATACTGTATTCTTTTTATGTGATCAATTTATAAAAACTTCATGGATGTATCCCCAAGCCCTTCCGGGCCGCTCAAAATATCAAATAACACCGTCTACATTTTCAATATGTCGGAAGATGTTTGGTCGTTTATCGCTGCGTTTTCTAGCAAAGAGGCTCGTCATCAGGAGATAGAAGAGAATGCTGATTTGGGTGACCGAGATCTGTTTTCTTTTTGCGATGAGGAAAATATGATTTTTGTTCTGCCTCACGCAATTGATGTGCAATTTTTGGAATATTATTACCAACTTTTCGGGAAGAAAAATTTCAGATTTCTTGTTCCCAATTCCCATAGTGGAATCATTTGTGATGACATCCTGCGTGACGATTCAATTATGGAGGCACTGATAGTAGCAGCGAACGGTCAGAAACGGCTCACAATTAAAAGTTATTCAACCTCGGAACAGTTTATCAACCTAGTAGGGGTATTGCGTTCAAAAGGACTTACTGTGTTCACTCCTGATGCTCCGGAAGAGGAAGATGCCTGGACAGTGAATTTCTACGGAAGTAAATCAGGCATTCGACAGCTTGCGCAGTTAAATAGGGCAGCAGAGCCTGACCTGATGATGCCGGACGGTATTGTGGTAAGCGGTATTATTGACGCATCTAGAATTGCAGCAAACAAATACATAAAGGAACACGGCGTGGTTATAAAAACAAATAAAGGCCATGCAGGATTGGGTGTTTTGATTCTTCGTGAAGGAGAATTGCCACTCGATTTCGGGGCATGTCAGAAGAAAATATTAAATATTCTTAAAAAAGACGATTATTGGAGGTTATTTCCGATAATTATTGAATCGTTGATCTCCATTAACTATGCCGTTGGCGGCGGATTTCCTAATGTCGAATATCATATTCAAAAAAATGGACATGTTGAATTTTTGTTTTCGGGCGGAATGAGAATGGCAAAAGATGGTGTCTTTCGAGGCATGGAAATCAACAATGAAGTGATATCTGATCAACTTACAGCAAGAATGGTAGATACAGGATTTCACATAGCTGAACAATATCGGGCAAATGGATACAGAGGATATTTTGATGTCGATTTTGTTGCCGCAAAAAATGGGCAATTATATGTGACCGAGTCAAATGTTAGAAGGACGGGTGGAACTCATGTGCATACCGTTGCAGAAAAATTATTCGGAAAAGATTTTATGTATCTGACATATATCCTGTCATTTAATAATTATGATTTATCACTAACACACGAGTACTCTTTTAGTGAAATGCTAGATACGTTACGGCCAATCTTATTTGATAAACATACCAATGAGGGATTAATAATAATATCGGAGAATCTGCTCTCTTATCATAAACTCGCATACATCATTTTCGGGAAGAATAAGAAACGTGCATATGAAATTGAAAGTCATATGGAACAGCTACTTCGTCCATAGCGCTTCTTTTGTTATAATAACAACATCGTTCGGGTGTATGGGTCATATATTCTAAATATCCGCGCAAACGATAGGGCGAGTAGCTCAGTGGCAGAGCGCTACTCTTATAAAGTAGATGTCGATGGTCCGATCCCATCCTCGCCCACAGCATAATTAACAGGATCCTGTAAATAGAGAGAACAAAAAAACACATGGAAGAACTCGTTGTATTGGTCAGTGAAGATAATACACCCGTCGGAACCGCCCCTAAAGCGACAGTCCATACGACTGACACACCCCTACATCGTGCGTTTTCACTGTTTCTATTTAACGAGCAAAATGAATTGCTCCTTACAAAAAGAGCGAGCTCAAAAAAGACGTTCCCGGGTGTCTGGACAAATTCTGTATGTGGCCATCCGGCGCCAGGAGAATCAACCATTAACGCCGCAATAAGACGAGTATCGGCGGAAATGGGTATTTCTGATGCGAAGATATCTGAGGTAGCTCCATACCGATACCGGTTTGCGGACAAAAACGGGATAGTTGAAAATGAAATTTGTCCCATATGTATCGGGTTTACAGATTGCCAGCCTACCCCTGATCCTAAGGAGGTAGATGATTGGAAATGGATTACATGGGAAGATTTTTTACTCGATATAGATACTCATCCAGAGATATATTCCCCGTGGTGTAAAGAAGAGGCGAAAATATTAAATTCACTTACTTCCCTTACTCCAAAACATTAAGCAGTCACTTCAACATTCAGATCCGGTACCGCTGTTACCTCATGCCAGTCTACGGGTGTGCCTCTGAAATATGCATAGCTTGCTATGTATACCGCATTGTCGGTGCAGAGCGAAACCGGTGGTACAAAAAACTGCAGGTGTGGGTGGTCGCCTTGAATACGTGACAAAAATTTTTCTCTCAATATCAAATTAGCAGCAACCCCGCCTGATATCAAAATGGATGCGGCACCAAATTCTTCTGCAGCGCGCAGTGTTTTTTTTACCAGTACGTCTGTTATAGATTCCTGTACTTCATAGGCAAGCGCAGCGATATCCCCGGTGGAGAATGTACCCTTTTCTATATTTGCTGCGACCTCTCGGGATATGGCGGTTTTCAGCCCGCTAAATGAAAAATTATAAAGATTGTCCCGGTCAAGCATGGGTCTTGGCAGTCTCATGGGGCCCTTGGTTGATACTGGAGTATGAGTTTGTGCGGCGGCCTGGATGGCCGGACCTCCCCGGTTTTCAAATCCAAGCAGTCTTGCTGTTTTATCAAATGCCTCTCCTGCTGCGTCATCTAAAGTGCCGCCAAGCCAACAGATATCTGATTCTGATTGTATGAGATACAGCTCAGTGTGCCCGCCGGAAACGACGAGGGATATGGCAGGAAATTGAATTGATTCATGATTCATGGTTACCGGTTGATGAGTGCTTTTTGGGTTATGAGCCGTGAGCTGTGAACTGTCCACAAAATTCGCATACATATGTGCCAGAACATGGTTGACGGGAATAAGCGGCTTTCCCGTCACAGCACTCAGAGTCTTTGCTGTTTCCACGCCTATGAGCAACGATCCGATTAGCCCTGGCCCGTGCGCTATTGCTATAGCATCTATATATTCGTTGATATTTGACAGATAATCAGTTGATTTGGATGGTGAGATTGGTTTGAGCGCTTCAATGATAGTGGGAATTATATAATCAAGTTGTTCACGGGCCGCAATTTCAGGTACAATTCCACCGTACTTAGCATGAAGCGTTGTAGATGATGCAATCGAAGAACTGATGATTCGTGTGCCATTTTCAACGACAGCTGCTGCTGTTTCATCACAACTGGACTCGATTGCCAATATTCTTCTGTAGCGTGTTTGCGTAGTCATTGTGTATTATTCCAGTCCGAGCAGTTTCGCTAATTGTGATGTTGAGGGAGTATGGATTTTAGGAATTTCCACAAGAGATGCACCAATTGCTATAGCTTGTTTTTCTTTTTTGTCTTTTATTGGATCTCCCTGGGTGACAGCTATGATATTCGGCCGAATGCGGGAGACAAGATCGTTATACTCACTATCTGTTTTCATGAGCGGAAGTTCTATAACCTCATCAATGAATGACAGTGCTGAGAGCATTTGTTTTCTTTGTTTTTGTGTATGAATAGGACGGCTTGAACCTTTTGCATACCGTACGTTTGCATCTGATTCAAGTGCAACAATCAAGTAGGTGCCGAGTGCTTTTGCGCTTTCCAGGAAAGAGATATGACCAAAATGTAACAAATCAAAGCATCCTCCAACAAGAATTATTTTTTTATTCATATATTTACTTTATTTCGAATTTCTACCATAGTCTTTGCACTTTCATCTTTTGATTTCATACTTATTTTTCTGAATTCTCCATATGAAATTTGTATGACATCTTGTGTAAACGGATTATAATATTCCACTAGAGTGTCATCTTTAATATCAGGACATGATAACTCGAAGAGTTTTTGAGTGCTTAGCATGTTGAACCAAAAGTGATTTTTTAACGAAATTGATATCATATCTTCATAAGCAATGGGATCAGCACCCAATAAATCTGCCACGATTTTACCATTGTGTGATGCTTCAATTTCGTTATCTAAATCAAGTTTCATTAAGGAAAATATCTTTTTAAGACGATCACTTAATGGAAGTGTTTTGAAACGAATATCGTAAACAATTTCGTGACCGGTTTGTAGGTAATCTAGATGTGTTTTTTTTGGATTTTTCACTAAAGAATGTCCACATTCATGAGCTAACATCGCTAGATAGTTCGGGTTTCTTAACAAATCAGGATTGAAATATATAATATTTTTCAATGGTGAAAAAGCGGCTGGATCTTCTTTATCGACTATAAATTTAATTCCTTTAGGTAAAAATTCATTTAAAGAGTGTCCACTGTTTAGCAATATATTATGAGCGGAAGTATTATCTTCGGTTGGAACTACATCTTTGATTCCAATGCCAATATTTAAGCCTACTATCTCTGTCATTATTTCGAGTTGTTTGTCAGACATAGCTTATTACATTGTTCCTGTTAAGTATACAGCTTGCCATGGTCTGAAATTTGAATAAAATGTCGTATCCTGCAGAACTTCTCCATTTCGTGTCACCTTATACTGAAATGATGCCTTTGCACCCCACGCCGCCCAATCAACCTGTCTTGTCACACCTTTTGGTAATGTGGGATCTTCCTGATAAAGCGGTGGAGGAGGAGGGGATTCGCCCCACACTTTATGGTCAAGTAGTTCCGCTTTTCTGCCGTCTTTTGTACCATAGAGTTCAAATATAAGTGTGAGATTTTTTGTATCCGGTTTTGTTTGGATAAGAATATAGGAAGTTGTATCGTTCTTTATCTTTAAATCGACAGATGGACTAAAAACAGTCGCATCGATTCCCGGCTTAAATCCACCTTCTTCATAGTAATGTACCCTATACGCATGGGAGTGTCGTTCTACAATAGGTAGCCCAGCGTCCATAGCCGCACGAAACAACGTGCTTGAGACTTGGCACACTCCGCCGCCGTCACCAAGTATGGTTTTCCCGTCTTTAATAATGTATGCAGATTGGTACCCTGTTGCGGCTGAAATATCTCCCAGGGCATCTACAAATGAGAATGTTTCCCCTGGTTTTATGAGCACTCCGTTTAACCTGGAGGAGGCAAGAGCTACATTGTGGATTCTTCCCGGAATTGATCCTGAGAATTCTGAATAGCCCCGACCTATCAATTCTTTTATACCATACGTATTGGCAGTATCTGTGGTGACAGATGGATGTAGGACTCCCACTGATAAAGGTATGGATATGCGCTGCCTGCTGGATGACGCCACCTCGGAAAAGGCAGCTTTTAACTGCGATTTTGTAGCTGCCACGTGTAATTGTCGTCCATCTTTTGACGGCCTGAACTGTGTCACCTTATTGTCTTCAAATCGAAACAATGCGTCTTCTGCAGGTATATCTATCTGATCGGAGAGATTTGATACAACGCTATTTGTCATATCTTCTTTCCATCTAAAATAAGGCTCAAGATTTATATTCTTGGTAAAAAATTTCTGATATAAATTTGTGAAAAAACCACTTGACCGTCCTACGAGATATGCCTGAGTGGCTGACAAATCTGCATCATATCCCAACCCTATGTCACTTCCTGAAATAGTGGCTATCTTATCTTCAAAAACAAGCTCAAACTGTGCTGTCTCAAACGGAGTATTTTTTGCGTTCCAATAGGATGCAACCGCATTTTTTGTTTTGCCTCCAAACGGCTGGCCGTTTATAGTCACATTTGGGTAAATCTTACCATCATAGGCGCGCTCAAAGAAGAAAATTGCCAGAGATAAAGCTCCGATACAAAAAAGTGCACCGGCTACCAACGATCTCAACAGTCTGTGCGAACGGATCATTGCTATATGCTGTTCATTGTCATCCTTGTTCTTTCTTGTGTGCATGATATGATAATTGTACTCGATAATCTATACTAAATGCGAGTCTTTTTTGATTATTTATGGATGATACATCATTACCACCTCAGGTTGGTACCCCCCCACCTCCTCCTGATGCGCCTCCAATGGGGCCGCCTCCGGAACAGAGCTATACAATCGATTCATCTGCTCCACAGTCATTTGCCGTCAATCAAGAACAGCCATTCGTCGTTTCCCCCGCGGCTTCAAGCAATGTGAATCCGTTCATCCCGCAAATAACTCCGGAGTACCAGAACACGGACACAACCACTACCGGAACGGTCGGACCAGGGGGCAATTCCATGGGAAAACGAATCATGATCATACTCATAGTACTGCTTGTTGCCGTTGCTGGATTTTTTGGAATCCGAAGTATACTGGGGAGAAACAATCCAGCAACGGGAGGGATCACCGGATCGAAATCAGCATCACTTGTGTATTGGGGCCTGTGGGAAAATGATGCAACTGTTCGAGCCGTGCTGTCTGAGTTTGAAGCGACTCACCCTACGATAAAAGTTCAGTACATAAAGCAAAATCCAAAGCAGTATCGGGAACGGCTGCAGGCGTTTATCGCCAAAGGGGAAGGCCCTGATGTATTTCGTTTCCATAATACGTGGGTTCCAATGCTTCGCAATGAATTATCTCCCGCACCATCCACTGTCATGAGCGCGCAAGAGTTTTCCACATCATTTTATCCTGTTGCAAATGCAGATTTGGTCGGTGGCCAGTATGTGTATGGAGTGCCAATGGAAATTGACGGGTTGGGATTGTTTTATAATGAAGACTTATTTGCAGCGGCCGGGGTGGCTCCACCCACAACTTGGGAAGATGTACTGAACATTGTCCCGAAATTAACTGTGAGAAGTGATAACACCATCATTACCTCGGCAATCGCACTGGGAACCACCGGAAACGTTGAGCATTTCAGTGATATTCTTGCTACCATGATGATGCAAAACGGTGCAAAACTCTCTATTCCGACCGGGCAACAAGCTGAAGAGGCCCTCACGTTTTACAAGAAATTCTCTACCACCTCTGACCCTGTATACACATGGAATGATTCTATGGATAATTCTATTTACGCATTTTCATCTGGGAAAGTTGCCATGATTTTGGCTCCGTCGTGGAGAGTATTTGATATAAAACAGACTAGCCCTTCGCTCAGATTTAAGGTAGTCCCAATGCCTCAACTGCCTGGCAACACTGTTACCTGGGCGTCGTATTGGGTGGAGGGGGTCTCGGCAAAAAGCAAAAATGCAGCGGCTGCATGGGAACTCGTGAAGTTTATGACAAGTCGGGAAACTACTATAAAAATGTATACGGAAGCATCCAAAACCAGATTATTTGGTGAACCGTACGCTAGGGTGGATATGGCATCATTGATTTCCGAGGACCCGTATGTGGGGGCGTTCGTGAAGCAGGCACCCACTGCTAAATCCTTTCCATTGGCGTCTCGCACATTTGATAACGGTATCAATACCAATCTGATCAAATACTTGGAAGATGCCATAAATGGTGTTTCACAGGGATCGTCTCCAACAGAAGTACTGGGAACGGCAGCCAATGGGTTTGCACAAGTGTTAGGGAATTTTGGATTATCTACTGGATCTGCCCCAAAGACTACTCCATAAGGTATGCGTTTATCACGAGCAGACTATTTGTACGCGACAGTGTGTTATGCGGATATATTCGATTATCCACTAACTGATGATGATATTTATTTCCGGAGTATCAGATACGTGCCGGGGAAAAATATCAGAAACAGAGTCATAAGAGGTGTAAAGAAAAGTAATTATTTCCGTTTCCTTAAAGGTCGTGATGACATTGTACAAACATATATTAAGCGTCGGGATCATTCAAAACAGAAATGGAAAATCGCCCGCGAGATCGCCGCTAAATTCCGCATTATCCCAACTATATATTTGGTTGGTGTGACAGGGGGTCTTGCCGTAAATAATGCAGCTGTCACTGATGATATTGATCTTTTTTTCATAACTTCCAGTGGCACAGTTTGGATTACCAGATTGTTGGTAACAATTATAGCGGCGCTATTTGCAAAACGGCGTACTCCAGGGATCCGCCGCGTCTCGAATCTTATTTGCCTAAATATGTTTATTGGGGACGATAGTATGCAAATTCCTGTCTCTGAACAGGATTTGTTTTCAGCACATGAAGTCCTCCAAATGGAGCCGCTTTGGTCACGAAAAGATACCTATAGAAGGTTCTTGCAGGCAAACAGTTGGACAAAACAATATCTTCCGGTTGCGTGGGATATAAAGAAAGTCGGTCGTAACCAACATCCGAAAGTTTCACACTGGTGGACACATGTCTCTCGAACTATCCTTCGGTGTTTTGAGTTGCCTGCTCGTTATGCTCAACTATGGTATATGTCGAAGCGACGGACGAACGAAATTGTGACTAATAGCGTGTTACGGTTTCATCCTCGTGATGCAAGAGTGTGGATTAAAAAAGCTCTGGAAAAACGATTAAAAAAGCGGAACATACCCCTTGACATTGTATTTTACTGCAGATAAAATAGCAGTCACTTCGATTGAGTGATAACGTAAAAATATCGAGATGTGAGTGAAAAAATCTGTTGGTAGACTTTAGCGCGCTATACCAATTAGATTTGTACATTTGCATATCGAATTACCAAAATAAGGAGGTCTTTATGACAAAACTAAACATAAAGCCGTTGTTTGATAATGTATTGGTGAAACCGCTTGCAGCGGAAGAAAAGCTTCCATCCGGAATAATCCTCCCGGATAGCGCAAAAGAAAAACCTCAAATGGGTGAAGTTATGGCGGTAGGTCCCGGTGGGACAGATGAGAAAGGAAACCCTGTAAAGATGATCGTTACTGTCGGCATGAAAGTTATGTATAAAAAATGGGGTGGCAATGAAATAAAGGTAGATGGCAAAGAATGGATGCTCGTTGAACAAAAAGATATTTTGGCAATCGTAGAATAAAAACATTTATTACAGAAAGGAAAATCGTATGGCTAAACAACTAAAATTTTCTGAAGACGCACGACAATCTCTGATTCGTGGCGTAAACGTGCTCGCAAAAGCGGTTGTAACAACACTTGGTCCAAAGGGACGAAATGTCGCACTGGACAAAAAGTGGGGCGCACCAAACGTGATCCATGATGGAGTCAGTGTTGCAAAGGAAATCGAACTGGAAGATCCGTTTGAAAACATGGGTGTTCAGCTCGTGAAGGAAGCAGCATCAAAAACAAATGATGTCGCAGGAGACGGAACAACCACGTCCACATTGCTTGCTCAAGCAATTGTGAATGCTGGTTTCAAAAACGTGACAGCTGGCGCCAATCCTATGATGCTTAAAGCAGGCATGGAAAAGGGTGTGGAAGCTGTGGTTGAAGAAATTAAAAAGCAGTCTAAAACCGTGAAAGATGCGGACATTGCCAAAGTAGCCACAATCAGTGCGCAGGATGAGAAAATCGGCACACTTATTGCAGAGGCGCTGACTAAAGTCGGAAAAGATGGTGTAGTCACCGTCGAAGAAGGCAAGGGTCTGACCATGGAAATTGAATACAAAGAGGGTATGGAGTTTGATAAAGGATATGCGTCACCATACTTTGTAACGGTTCCTGAGAAGATGGAATCAGAAATCAATGATGCGTACATCCTTATCACCGATAAGAAGATCTCCGCAATCTCTGATCTGCTTCCGTTCTTGGAAGGGTTCATCAAAGTCTCAAAGAATCTGGTGATCATCGCAGACGATATTGACGGTGAAGCGCTTGCAACCCTGGTTGTAAACAAAATGCGCGGCACATTCAATGTATTGGCTGTTAAAGCTCCTGGATTTGGTGACCGCAGAAAAGCGATGCTGGAAGATATCGCAGCATTGACAGGCGGAACAGTAATCTCTGATGACACAGGCCGAAAGTTTGAAAACGTCAAAGTCGAAGACTGTGGACGTGCAGACAAAGTCTGGGCGGACAAAGACAACTGCCGAATCATCGGTGGCAAAGGTGGCAAAGCCGCACTTACTTCCCGCGTTGCACAAATCAAACGCGAGATGGAAGCGTCTACCAGTGATTTTGACAAGGAAAAGCTTCAGGAGCGATTGGCCAAGCTTTCCGGTGGCGTTGCAGTCATCAATGTCGGAGCCGCTACTGAGGTAGAGCTCAAAGACCGCAAAGAGCGTGTTGTTGACGCCGTGGGTGCAACAAAAGCGGCACTTGAAGAAGGTATCGTCGCAGGCGGCGGCGTTGCACTTCTGAAGGCTCGCGGAGTACTTGCAAAAGTACGAGCTGGTTTGTCTACCGATGATGAAAAGACCGGTATCGACATCCTGTACAAAGCTCTTGGTGAACCAGTGCGCTGGATCGCCAAAAACGCAGGCGCAGATGATGGCTGGGTGTTGAAGACCATCGAAGAATCCAAGGTCGCGGATTTTGGATTTAACGCCATGACTATGGAATTCGGTTCCATGTTAACAGCCGGTGTGCTGGATCCCGCAAAGGTAACGAGAACCGCTGTGCAAAATGCAGCAAGTATCGGTATGATGATCCTGACCACAGAGGCCTTGATCACCGATATTCCTGAGAAGAAAGATCATGCACCCGCAGGTGGCGGCATGCCCGGAGGCATGGGCGGCATGGGTGGAATGGATTATTAATCTAATCCAAAAAAAGATACTAAAACGTAATTAACCAAATCCCCGCCGAAAGGCGGGGTTTTGGTGGAAATCAAATACAGAATACCACCTCCGAGGTGGCATTGTTATACTCCCGGATTATGATGATTTGATGTTTGATATACTCAAACTATGTCCACATTCACTTCAGGAAAATATCAATGGATATATGTATATATCGTTATACTTATTTCCTGGACACTCTACCGATATTTCGTAACTTCTCCAGAATGGGTGGATGAGTTTATAGCCAAACCGCTGCTTCAGATACTGCCTATTATTCTCACTGTCGTATTTCTGGAAAAGAAATCACTGTCCTCACTCTCCATCGGATCAAAAACACCACTGTTTCATATCGGTATCGGACTTGCTGCCGGAGCATTTTTGGTCGCGGAGTCACTGCTTATGCAGCGGCTGAAATACGGATCACTCAGCATATCTCTACAGGGCTCGCTGTTGCCTTTTTTTATCTCTCTTGCCACCGGGTTTAGTGAAGAACTGGTCTATAGAGGATACTTCACCAGGCGTATAGCAGATATAACGGCAGGTGCATTAGTCGCCACGATACTTCAAGCGATAGTCTTTGTGTTAATCCATGTGCCGATTATTTTATTTGTCTTGCACTATGGTGTCTCTGATGCCTTGCTGTATTCGATGCAGTTGGGAATATTGGGATTTTTTTATGGGTACATATTTCTGGAAACAGGGTCAATAATTCCAACGGTTATAGCCCACACACTCTGGAACTTCACAAACTGGATTGTCAGATGATAGGGAACGCTTTTGCAATGCTACCAGCATGAACACTATTGTATACGCGCTTCTCTGCATATCTCTGGCAAACCTGGTTTATAAGTCGCGTGCGAATAAGCGTCGGATCGCAACTCAACCGAAATATGCGATATTCGTGGGCGTTTGGATGTGCGCCTTTGTGCTCATATTTTTTATCCCTTCATGGCAATCTTTGTCGGTTAATTATTCGCTTATCCCGCTATTTATTCTCACAACAGCTGTATGGTTTGCATTTCCGTGGATAGTACGCCGGTATGGAAAAGAGCCCAAAAAACTCATGTCAGAATCGTCTCCAAATTTTTTGTTGTATTTCACTCCAAGCGTGGTATTTGCCAAGTATTTTGAAATTCTCTGTCAGCAGGGACTCTTTGTGTATGTGCTCTCCGTGGTACTGCAGGGGTAATCAGATATACAAAAATTATTTTGGTTTTTCATAGGTAACATAGTGCTTCACGTTGCCAACCTGTTGTTTATGGAAAAAAAGAAACGATATTTTTTGTCTATTGGAGTATCCCGATGTGGATAGTATTCGGATACCTCATACTAAACGGATACGTATTTCTCACAATTAGTATTCATATGATATTCTATCTACTAGTTACTGGCGGGTTATGGTTAAAAAAGCGTAGTGTATGAAACCATTCTTAATCTCGGAAATACAAACAAGTGACGGAATCATTCATCATGGGATGTATTTTTGTCCCAAAAAACGAGGTAAAAGAGCATTCTTATGGATTCACGGATTAACGAGCAATTTTTATAGCAGTATTAAAAGAATTGATGAAATAGTTACTCTCTGCGATACCTTCGGGATCGGTTTTGCATCTTTTAATAATCGTGGACATGATATGTTAGCGAGTGCTCATCGTCTGGATAAAAAAAGCAAATCAGGATATTCATATACAACTGTCGGATCAGGCGTAGAGCATTTCGAAGAGTCTATTTATGACATTGAAGCATCAATTGCATTCCTGGTTTCTAAAGGGTTTACAGAGATATTTTTGATAGGTTCAAGTACGGGCGCGAATAAAGCGGTATATGTTAGTACATCTTCAAGAAATCCTAACATAAAAGGTGTTGTACTTTTATCACCATTATCCGACAGATTGACAGCGAATATCGCGTTTCATAAGAAACTGTATTTGCATTTATTACAGTTGTTAGGATTGGGAGAAAGATTAATTACCACCAGTGCGTATTTCCCCGGTACAGTTAACCGATTTTTAAGTCTGATTTCTAAAAGATCACAGGAGGATGTTTTTGACTATGGCGATTCTGAGCCGTGTCTCGAGCGATTTTCTCGTATTCTCCAGCCACTATTAGTAATTTTCGGAGAGGAGGATACACTTGCCGATAGAGATATTGCGACTATTAAAAAACAGTTTGATAGTCATCAAAAGTCCTCGAGCTATAAAAGCGTTATTATTTCTGATGCGAATCACGGGTTTGATGGGAAAGAAAAAATACTCGCAAAATGTATTATTGAATGGATGAAAGGGCTATAATTGCACATATGAATACAATACAATCAATAAATCCTGCAACGCAGGAAGTAGTCGGAGAAACTTCCGTAACCTCATCAGAAGAATTAGCGATGATCGTGTCAACTTCAAAAAAAGCATTTCAATCCTGGAAGAATGTTTCAATGGATAAACGTGCATCGTATGCACGGAAACTCACTAATTTGTTGAGCCAAAAGAAAGACGAGATTGCGCTACTCACTACCCGGGAAATGGGTAAGCCGCTTCATGAAGCTCGTGAAGATATAGAATTTGAAGTTGAATTTATCAAATGGTACGCTGATAACGTTCAGAAGGCACTGGGAGAAACAATTGTAAAAGAGGATGCCACTGCCATTTATAAAACGGTATATGAGCCCTGGGGTGTTTGTGCATCTATTGCACCCTGGAATTTTCCGATTACCATGGCATCTACGGGCATAACTGCACAACTTCTTGCCGGAAATACTGTGATATTCAAACCATCAGAAAATTCTACACTTTCTCAAAAACTGTTTGTTGATCTGTTTAATCAGACCGGGCTTCCGGAAGGAGTTTTGCAGTGTGTCATCGGGGCCGGCGATGTAGGAGCAGCACTCATTGACAGCGATATTGATCTGATATGGTTTACCGGAAGCACAGCAGTAGGCCAACAGATTTATAAAAAATGCGCAGAAAAATTTATAAAGCCATTATTGGAACTTGGAGGATCCTCTCCAGCTATAGTGTTTGCAGATTGTGATGTGGAAAAAACAGTGGCAACCATCAAATCAGCTCGCTACTTTAATAGCGGACAAGTGTGCTCTTCTGTGAAACGATTATACGTAGAAAAATCTCTCTTTGACCAATTTGTAGCTGCACTTGCCAAAACAATTCAAAATCCCCGAATTGGGAATCCCGAAGGGGATGTTGAGTTTGGGCCATTGGTAACAAAAAAACAACTTGAGCTGTTAGTATCTCAAGTTGATGACGCTGTACAAAAAGGCGCGCATATTGTGGTAGGAGGAATGAAACCAACTGATTTAACGATGTTGAACGGCAATTACTTTCTTCCGACAATCTTGACGAATATAGCACCAGACATGCGAGTACTGACTGAAGAGGTTTTCGGCCCCGTGTTACCTATTATTCCATTTGAAACGGAACAAGAGGCAGTTGAGTTTGCCAATAAGACTCCGTATGGATTGACAGCGGAAATTTTTACCAGAGATCTCAGCAAAGCAAACCGAGTCGCTTCGCAGATACAGGCTGGTGGGATATCCGTTAATATGGATATTTCTTATAATCCCGACAGTCCTATCGGGGGATACAAAAAAAGCGGGCTCGGTCGCGAATATGGTATTGAAGGCTTTCGGGAACTGGCGCAATTGAAGTATATTTGTGTTGCAAAATAATCTATGGATACAATGATTGTGATATACATTCCCTGCGTAGCTATCGAAGAAGCAAAAAAGATCGGATTGGCAGTGATGAAAAAGCGACTTGCGCCCTGTTACAATATTCTGCCAGATATGCAGTCGGCTGCATTTTGGCCACCAAAGAGCGGAGAAATTGAAGAGGTGATACACGGTGCCGTACTGCTTCTTAAATCAGTAACATCAAAATTTCAGTCCATAGAAACAGAAGTAAAACAACTGCACAGTGACTCAAATCCGTGTATATTTTCCCTACGGGTAGATAACATATCAGGTGCATATTATCAGTGGTTGGTCAGCGAAATGGAGGGGTATGAGGTTCAAAAATAAGATAGCGATTGTTACGGGAGGATCGCGGGGAATAGGGAGGTCTACCGCTCTACAATTGGGACAGGAGGGAGCTACCGTAGTCGTGAACTATAAGTCCAACAAACTTTTGGCCCAAGAGGTGGTGAAAACAATAGGCAAGGAACATGCAGTTGCGATACAAGCCGATGTATCAAACCAAAGTGATGTGGCGTCATTGGTATCACGGGTTATGGATACCTACGGGAGGATAGATGTGCTCGTAAATAACGCAGGCGAGATAGGAGAACGCGGTTGGAAGACAGATGTGAGCGCCTGGAACCATACGATCGATTCAAATCTGACGAGCGCATGGCTTATGATCCGTGAGTTGCGCCACATATGCAAAAAACTGGAGGAACTATCGTAAACATATCATCGGTATACGGATTTTTGGGTGCGGCACCCGTCATCGCGTACACGAGCGCGAAAGGCGGACTGATAACCCTTACGAAATCATTTGCCAAAGAATTGGCACCCGGTATCCGTGTGAATGCCGTTGCCCCAAGTAACGTAAAGACCGATATGACAAAAAGCGCAGGACCGGAGTTGATCACATACTTCACAGAGCAAACTCCACTGAAGCGGATTGCAGATCCCGAAGAGATTGCAAAAGCTGTGGCATTTATGGCGTCCCAGGATGCAAGTTATATCACTGGCGAAATGCTCGTGGTGGATGGTGGGTATAGCCTCAAATAATTGCTTCAAGCTGATTTGATGTGCTATGATGTAACTCTCATGAAGCGTAAGATACTATTCATAGTGGGGATACTCGGAATCTTGATTCTTGGATTCACTCTCGTCCGTTTTTTAAGCAATCGCGGTCCTAAATACGGAGAGCTACGTGTGGACAGCCAAACCCCCGCGACCGTATTCCTGGATAATAAAAATATCGGAAAGACTCCTTATAAAGATAAAGTCGCCACCGGCGAATATACGATAAAATTGGTGTCTGACTCCACTGCTAGCCAACTTGCGACATGGCAGGGGAAAATTGCTGTCGGACAGAATCTGCTTACCTTCGTAAATGCGAACCTGAGCGACACTGATCTGACCACCGCTGTTGATGTCGTTTGGTTGGAGAAAATAACCAGTAAGCAATCTGAGCTGTCAGTCACAACAACACCTGATGGAGCTACCATCCTGGTTGACGATGTCTCGCGCGGCGTGACGCCACTATCAGTTCAGGATATATCCCCGGGAGATCATTCCATCAGCGTCACAAACATAGGATTCCTTACTAGATCAATTAAGATTAAAACCACGGCGGGCTATAGAGTAATTGCCAACTTGAAGCTGGCGTTGTCGGGCTCAGCACAAAATCTCGCAGCCTCCGAAACCGCTTCGGAATCTGCCTCACTGACTGTCACACCCACAGAAAAAGTATCACCTACCGGAAAACTCACACCGACTCCGACAGTGAAAAACGGTTCAACCACACTTGACCCAGAAAAACCATTTGTCGTTATCAAAGACACGCCAACTGGATTCCTTCGAGTACGGATTGAACCGTCTACCTCGGCATCAGAGGCAGGGAGAGTGAACCCCGGCGAGAAATTCTCGCTTCTGGACACCAAGAGTGGCTGGTATGAAATTAAGTTTGACGGAAAAAACACGGGATGGGTATCAGGACAATACGCTGATAAAGTAGAGTAAGCACCGCCTCTTAATTAAGTACGTCCTTCACAAAAAGTATGAGAGATGTGATTGCAACATTCCAAGATTTATTGATGTAGAACCCGTTTATCCTCCTATACCGTAGACAACCAGAAGCACCGTAATAGACCAGAGAATAACGGTTGTGAGCAGTGGCATATCAGAAGTAAGGATTTGTTCCGGTGATTCTCCTTTGCCCTCGTAAATCAATTGCATGTACCGCATAATACCGTAGAGTACAAACGGAATAGTAAGCATCATCCATTTCCGACCGGGCAAATCTGCGGCAAACTCACTGTACCCGCGGAAAAACAATCCCTGCATAACCGGCTTTTCCAAAAATGTGTAAAACGAGTAGGTAATGAACGTGGAGTTAGCAAACATTGCAGTGTATGTATCCAGTAGCTTTTCTGAGTAATGTGACAGGCTGGCTCTGGTATCACTGGCTCCAACCTTATATCCCTGCATAAGTGTAAGCTCCGCTCTCCTTTTTCCAATGGCAAGAAACAAGGCTAGTGACAATACCGCTAGTGCCAGCCAGACAGATATATGATACCCTGTGGCAGCTTCACCAGCGTAGACACGGATAAAGTACGCGGTCGTAATAGCCAATATATCGATTACTGATACATGCTTAAAGTACAGCGTATATGAATACTCCAGAGCGATAAATACCACAGAGAGGAAGAAGAACGTCCCACCCAATGTATAACTAATCCCCAGTCCTGCAATAGCAAACAGAAGTGATGTTGTTAAAGCGACATTTTTTGAGAGAGCGCCACTTGCCACAGGACGAAATTTTTTAAACGGATGCTTTCTGTCTTTATCCGCATCCATGACATCATTAAATATATAGTTTGAAGAAGATAACAGACAAAACGAAATAAATCCCAATAGGGATGCATTGAAAGATTGTGGGTTAAATAAGTGACCGGTGACAAGAATAGTCGAGAATAACGCGAGATTCTTCAGCCATTGTCTTGGTCTTGCGGATTTGAAAATTGAGAAAAGAATGCCACCCATAGTAAAAATCCTCCAAACCCAACCGCGACTACCAAAAAAGCGAAAAATTTTTGCTGGCTAGTGACAGTTAGTGCAACCGCACCCAGTATAGCTGACACACTCCAGTAAAACAAGGCGATTTTTCTTTTACTCCATCCAAGGTCCAATAATCTGTGGTGTAAATGTCCTCGATCGGCAAGTACTGGCGATTTTTTTGATCCGATTCTTCGAAGTAGCGTATATACTGCATCCATCATCGGGACTCCTAGGACCAACAGTGCCGTTCCCACCTTCCCATATGAGAGAATAGCTAGGAGTGCGAGTAAAAATCCTGCAAGTGTTTTCCCGCTATAGCCTGGCATAATTTTTTGAGGAAAATAATTCCAGGGAAGAAATCCCGCGAATGCACCCGCCACAATGAATGCGAGTGTGGTGACCGCGACCTGTGTGATGTCATGAACTGCAAATCTCATAGACAGTATTCCTAATGTCAGTGCACTGATTGCAACAAAACCGGGCATCTGACCATCCACTCCCGCAGACCATCCTATGATATTCATCGTCCACATAATCCACAAAAAGGCAAAAAGATCGGCAAGCACCAAGATGGTATAGTTATTTAAAAAAGGGACGACGATTTTAATCGTGTCCAGATGAATAACTCCTCCGAGCGGGTTTGTGATATATGGCACGCCCGCACCAGAAAATACCACGAGAAGTGCGGCTATAGCGTTTGTGCCAAGGCGGATATATGGGTTTACATCATGAATATCATCTATGATCCCGACAATAACCAATAGGAGTGACCCTATCAAAATACTTGCCGCGAGACTGGACATAGGAACGAAAATAAATGTCGCAATAAATATTCCTGCAAATATTGCTGCGCCACCTGCCCTCGGTATGATGCCTTTGTGAGTATGGGCGGGATGAAATCTGTTTTTTGGATCATCTACCAGATTGTATTTTTTTGCGAGAGATATAACCAGAGGTGTCACGGCACAAGTGGCTATGAACGCTACGAGGAAATTAACAAAAAAATTCATATAATCACACGACGAGAAAAATAATTTTTATCACGGCGATAAACGACAGTAACGAAACGATGAGTGATGAGAGAAATAGCGACTGTGTGAACACCAGATACTCAGTTGTTATATACATCGCAAACGCCAGGTTAATAAGATGTATGGTAATGCTAGATATAGGAAGGAAAAACAGAAATATTGGAGTGGCGAGTTGATCAGATCCCCACGGGCGTGAATACCACAGAGGTACGAGTGGAGGAAGCATTTTCCAATACACAGCAATCATGATGATAGAAGCAACAGCCAGAAGCGCTACGAATTTATGGCTTACTTGGATAAGCCAGTTTGTCCGAATAAGTATCCATTCCTGCTGTGGTTTACTTATAAAAAGAAATTTCATAGTTGTTGATTTTTATACCCGGGTTGTTTTCTAGATATTGGTGCGTTATATACAATACTATATGTTCCATCAAGATGTATAAGAAATCCTCGCTGCGGATACGGAGGGACATCTTTGACTATTTGCGACTCTGTAATAATATGATCTCCGATATACCATGGGAATGCATCTCCACGTGGATTATACCAGTAAACTGGTGAATTTGAGGAATTGTAGTACATTGTTTCATAGAGTATGAGCGCATCGTCCACCAAGATGACATCACGTTCTCTCTGGAGTGCATTAATCTGTGCCAATATATTTCTCATATCTATCTTCTTATGATGTTGAGTATTCCAGATTGAAAAACCGATAACAAAGCACAGCATGCTCGCTCCGACGAATTTCTGTAGAAGTCTGTTAGATATTGCATGAAGAGCTATACCTATAAGCATTATTTGGGCAATAGTCGAAGGTATCATATATCGCATGACATACAACGGTTTGTAGACTGAAGCCGCAAGTATAACGAAAAGTGGCAAGTAGAGAAGTATGAGAAAGTACCATGACAAAGATCTGTTGTGTTTACGTAGCATACTGCCCATGGTAATGAAAAATATGACTACAGAAATGCGGGCGGTAAACTTCCAAAGATTCCACGGAGTTCCTTCGTATCCTAAAAAAATATTTCCCAGCACCGATTTAAATAGCTGCATATCCACCGGGAAATACCATGACTGCTTGAGCCGCGGTATATCCAGATACATTTTTGTGAGCCATGGACTGTATAAAAGGAGTATAGCAAAACAAGATAAAACCATCGGGTCACGAAGAAATTTATTTATATGTATGTATCTATACCGTACCTGTGTGGACAGATAATGAATTGCCTGGGTGAGAAGTACAAATACCATGTATGCGTGTGTGTATAGACCAAGCGTTGAGGTGATTGTGTACCAGAGCCACTTTTTTTCCAGATAAAAATAGGTGGACATCACCGTAAAAGCGATATATAAGCCGTACGATCGCGCTTCAAATGCGTAGTACAAAAGCATTGGGTTCAGTGCGAAAAATACAGGTAAATACCAAGATACCCAACTTTTTCCAAATAATTTTAGAGCTAATTTTGCGACAAAGAATATGGCAATAAAAAAAGCAAACACAGAAAGACTTCTGACGGCGACTTCCGAAGTCCCGAAAATCTGTATCCAAAAGTGAAGGAGAGTGTAATACAGTGGGGGCTCAAAGCTCAGTTGAAAATAGGTACTGATTGGCGTTTGTGCGATGAGTATGGAATACGCCTCATCTCTCCAAACGCTTTGAGTCAGATATATTAGTGGTGCAGAACTAAAGATCGCGTCAATCATACGTGGTCTATTTATTATACCTTTTCCGTGACACGGTATTCCAATCGCTTCCCAAGTATCATTCTTGTATGCGCATCTAGTCCCGGTAATGCGTTCAGAAAAAACGAAACTATCGGCAACGATAACCACTGTAAGTAGAGAAATGGCAGTTTCCATGCAGAAAATTCCTTGGGCCTCGGCGGTTTTGTTCTGGCATCCAAAATGATGATTACCAACATGAATGTCATTGACAGAGTAAGTATCCCTGACGATAGCTGTGACAAATTATGTCCTAATACCGTACGGCTAAATGCCGGGTTTACGAGTGGTGGGATAACGCTTCCTATGGTAAGGATAAACCAATTTGAAGGCCAAAATACATGCTGCTCCAATAGATGAAGCACTTTTCTGCTTCTGTCCAATGCTGATATTTCCGTGTGCAGCACTGCATTTTTTATCACATACGGGATATCGGAGATGCCCCATGCCCATCTCTTGGATTGTTCATACTGATTTATCATGGTTTTCCAGAAGCCGTGGCTTTCAGCGGAATCCATTAAGAGTGGCAAAAAAATACTTTGAACTTTGACACGTTCTCCATAGGTGAAGTACACCTGGAAAAACATATGATAGTCCTCGGGGATTACATCAACGCCCCAAAACCCGGCATCTTTCGCGGTTTGAAGACAGAGTGAATAAGTGGAGAAATTGATAAGTTTGCTTTTTTGGGAGAGCATCGAAAGGTTTGCAATGCTGAACATTGTGTTTACAACACGGCTTGGGAGGGGAATGCGCCAAATATTATTATAAAAAAGTACGGCTCCCTGATAGAAGTTATACTTCCGGTTTGGATCAGATAAGAACGAGTGTGCCATATAAGAGAAATATTTCGGATGTATCAGCGCATCCGCATCACATGATGTGACCGTAGTGAATTCAGGATTGATATTCCATTTTTTACACATCTCATACACTTCACGTGCCGCATGCGCCATGTTTGAAGATTTCCCCACGACTTCACCGGTTTTCAAGGTGTGCGTGGTCCCGACGAACCGTCCGAAGTGTTTACCATATTTCTGTTCAAGTGTTTTGATCGTACTTGCCGAATCAGTATCTTTTTGTTCTGTGGCCAGTACCACGATGATTTTCTCTTTTGGATAGTCCTGGTTCATCAGGTTATCGAGTGTGCGCTCGAGAATATGCATCGGTTCTTTGTACTCAGGAATTATAATTATATGGTGCAAATCGTCAAACCTATCCTGGATTCTCGCCAATGTGAGCCAGTCAATTTTTACATGCGCATTCATGGTGACAAATGATCGTATTGCGTGAATGCCGAGGGTGAATGATTTATAGAACCAGTATATGTCAAACGTGATAATCAGATAGGCTACGAGTGCGGGATGCCAAAATGACAGCCACAGCGGCATTGTGATAAGCAGCCACGAAAGACTCGGGATAAATATTTCAAGAAGTCTTGTGGACTTCTCAGGATAGAGTGCTAAAAAACGGCGCATAATGGCGGTCTCGGGAAATACTATTCTATTATATCATTTCATGATTACACGTATATTTCAAAGAGGAGTTTTGCGTTGGCTGTCGTTTGCGATGCCACCTGTCCCACATCGGCATTGATGCTCATGGCGATATGTGCGGCGATAAGGGGAATATGTTTTGGCTCATTTCTCTGACCTCTGTGCGGTAAAGGAGTAAGGTAGGGAGAATCTGTTTCCAGGAGCATCATGGGCAATGGTATGTGAAGAAGCGTCGCCTGAAGATTTTTTGCATACGTGATATTTCCATCTATGCCGACAAATAAATTCCTCTCTTTTGCAAACCTGAGTTCCTGCAACCCGCCTGAGAAACAATGTATAACGCCGTGTGGTAGTGCCGGAAGTGAATCTAGTACAGAAAAAAAATCTTCATATGCATCACGACAGTGCATGATAACGGGTAATTTGTGTGATGCTGCGAGATGGAGTTGATCCTCGAAAAACTGTTTTTGTTCCTGTTTTTTTCCGAGCGCTTGCTCTCCTTTAAACAGGTGATAATCGAGTCCTATCTCTCCGATTGCCACGATTGACTGTCTATGGTGTTGTATGAGTGTTTCCAGATATCTTATATCCGGTGCATGTGATGCTTCATATGGATGGTACCCGATGCTTGCATAGACGACTCCTGGATGCTCTTTGGCGAGATCAAGTGCGAGCGTACAGGATAATGGGTCGACAGCAGGGACAATGAACTGGGTCACTCCCGCTTTAAGGGCATCACGAAGCACAGTATTCCTGTCACCGTTGTATTGTTCAAATTGCAAATGACAATGGGTATCTATATACATATAGTTATCCGTACATTCGTAAACCGAATTATGAGATGCGCGGGAACAACGGAGTTTGTGACGCTATGGTCGGTCCGCTAAATTGTTCAATAATTTTCTGTGCGGTAATGGGCATGAATGGCTTGAGATGTGTGGCTATCTTTTTTATCGTGGCTACTGTAGATACTAAGAATGCCTGAATCTCTTTTATCCGTTCCGGCTTTTTTGCATACTCCCACGGCTTTACGTCGGATATCTCCGCATCCAGTTTCTTTATTTCTTCCCATAATGATGAGAGTGCGTCATTAAATGCAAATCGATTCATAGCGTCTTCAAATTTCTTTTCGTATTCGGATAAAGTGGCTGATCTTCCTTTGTGTGCATCTGTATCGAATGCGGTGCGCAGTTCGTGTACCGCATAATTCTGCGGCAAACTCTCACATAACTTCGCTACACGTGCAACAAGATTACCCAATCCGTTTGCCAGATCCGCGTTATACACTTTTTTAAATTCATCCTCGGAGAAGTCACCGTCGTTAAACGGTGAGAATTTTGCCAGGAAATAATACCTGAGCGGTTCTGCTCCATATTTTTCTATAAGGGAAATCGGATCAATAACATTGCCAAGCGTCTTACTCATCTTTTGTCCATTCACAGTGAAGTATTCATGGACAAATATTGCTTTCGGCAGTTGTAGTCCCGCGGAGAGAAGAAACGCCGGCCAATACACCGCGTGAAAACGTGTTATGCCTTTTCCTATCACATGGACATCAGCAGGCCACCATGTATTGTATTTTTCTTCATCCCATCCAAATCCCACACCACTTTGATAAATATTGAGTGCATCGAACCATACATACATGCGCTGCGTGTCATCTCCCGGAACCGGGACTCCCCAGTTTTTTGCCCGCGCATTACTTCTGGAAATACTTATATCATCAAGTCCACGTTTCACAAATGCTATAACCTCATTTTTCCGTTTCTCCGGTACAATCTTCAATTGTCCCGTTTCAAGTATCCTAAGGATATCTTTTTGGTAGTCACTAAGGCGGAAAAAATAATTTGTTTCTTTGACTGACTCCAATTTTTTGCCGGGATGTTCAAAACACTCACCGTTGTCATTTAGTTCATCCTGTGCATAGAAGGTCTCGCACCCGACGCAGTACAGGCCTTCGTATGACTTGCTGTAAATATCATCTTTTTTACAGAGGTTCCACAACTTTTGACTTGCTTTAAAATGATGGTCGGTATCACTGCCTTTTTGCCACACGTCAAACCGACAACCAAGGGCGTTGGTAAGCGTATGGAATTTATCTGTATTGGTATCGATAAATTCCTGAAGCGGGAGTCCAGCTTTTTCCGCTGCCTGTACATTTTTCAGAGCGTTTTCATCTCCTCCGGACAAAAGAAGCGTTTCCTCACCCAATAACGCATGATATCTGGCTATGACATCACCTTGTATAAATTCGAGCGCATGACCGATATGCGGGGCGGCGTTTACATAGGGGATTGCACAGGTGACATAGAATTTTTTCGCGTTCATATGCTCATTCTAGCGTTTTTGAAAGTAGAGCTCAAGGGAAAAAATACAACCTCCAAGGAGCGCGATATAGTACACATCGTGCAAGCCGATGAGACGAAGGAAGAGAAAGATAAGTACCCCACTACAAAGCATGATAGAACGTCTGAGATTATTTGTCAGATAATAGAGTCCGCTAAAAACCGTTATGGCAACCAAAAAAAAGAGAATGGATATAATGATTGGTGAACCTGGATATACGGAGTGCATCATCCATCCTACTGCGCTTATTCCTGTTATTGCTAATAGCAACCATAGTACGTTTATCTGAGACTGGAATTTATACGAAAACCGCTGCAACATATCTCTATTATAGCGTCTATCCATATATGTAGTAACAGATATCGTTTTTGATTGTTGTAAGCCTCCTGATATGATATTGTGTGGTAGCTATGCAACCTGACCTCATACTCATATTACTTGCGCTTATTATCGGATTTATATTTCTGGGTTGGAGTATAAAGAAGGAGCTAACAAATCTCAAAAAACCTGATGATGCAGCGCTTATTGAATGGCTCAAATCGATGCAGGGAACGATACAGGTGACCAATAAGACGCTGAATGAAGCAATGCGGGGTTCGACAAGCGAAATGACCCGTACATTGCAGAATAATACGAAACAGTTAAACGAACGGTTGGACGAAGCCGCTAGGGTGATCGGAGCGCTCAACACTCATGTGGGGGAGATGTCGGAAATGGGAAAAGGAATAAAATCACTGCAGGAGTTTCTACAGTCGCCGAAACTTCGGGGAAACATTGGTGAACAGGTGCTGAAGGATATGATTGGACAATCATTTCCGAAAAATTCATTTCATATGCAATATGCATTTAAATCCGGTATGAAAGTCGATGCGGTACTCAAAACTGATGCAGGACTGTTGTGTATAGATTCAAAATTTCCGATGGAGAATTTCACCCGTATGCATGGAGGGGAAACAGAGGTGATACGATCCAGTGCCAAAAAAGATTTTATATCCGATGTAAAAAAACACATAAGTGATATCAGCAAAAAATATATACTTCCTGAGGAAGGGACTATGGACTTTGCACTGATGTATATTCCCTCTGAATCGGTGTATTACGATATCGCCAATATGAATGACCTTATGGAGTACGCAAGAAAAGAACGCGTTTATCCTGTTTCTCCAAACACCCTGTATGCGCATCTCCAAGTGCTGTTATTAAGCTATCAGGGGAAAGAGATGGAACAAAAATCACGAGAATTATTCCGATTATTCCGTGCCATCCAGAAAGATTATGAAAAAATAAATGAACAGTTTGGTGTGCTTGGAAAGCATGTGGGAAATGCATATAATGCATTTGGTACGCTCAGTGGTGGGTTCCAGGTCTTAGGTCAGAAGATCAATAGTTCAAAAGATACTAGTGAGATTTTGATAGAACCAAAAGAATAAATAGTATGAAACGGGCAATTATTATTCATGCATGGGAAGAAAACCCGAGCGGGCAATGGCTACCGTGGTTAAAAGAAAAATTGGAATTGAATGGCTGGCGAGTTGATGTGCCTGAAATGCCAAATACAAAAGAACCAAAATTATCTGAATGGATGGATACGTTGAAGTCGCTATCACCAGACGAGAATACCGTACTTATAGGACACTCATTATCGAATGCATTACTCCTTAAATTCATAGAGCAAACAGATGTACGAATACGCGGAGTATTTTGTGTTGCAGCTTGGGACTGGTTGCTTGAAAGCGTTCGTGAATTTCATATCACATTTTTTGAACAGGGATTCGATTACGAACGTATTAAAAAAAAGAGTGTGCCAATTACGATCATAAACTCCACGACTGATCCATGGATCGATTTTGAGAAGTCAAAAAAATTAGCAATGAGGCTCGATGCGACATTTGTTGCTGTCTCGAATGCTGGTCATTTTATGGCAAGAGATGGATATGTTGAATTCCCTCTATTATTGAGTCTTATTACATAGTGTTTTTTTACCTAATTTATTGTGACAAACGTATCTGTAGATAATCGCCAGTTAAACGCCGAGCAGAAAAAAGCGGTGGAGCATGGCAAAGGACCGCTTATGATCATTGCCGGGGCAGGAACCGGAAAAACAACCGTAATTACCGAACGCATCAAATACCTGATTGCCGGTAATTTAGCAAAACCACAGGAAATTCTGGCCCTCACATTTACGGAAAAAGCCGCTCGCGAGATGGAGGAGCGGGTGGATAAGGCGATGCCCTATGGCATAACACAGATGTGGATTTCCACATTCCACGCGTTTTGTGACAGGATACTCCGAAGCGAAGCCATACACATCGGTGTTAATCCCGGATATATTCTCATGAGTGAGGCTGATGCCATATTGTTTTTCCGAAAGCATATCCACTCGTTTCATCTCAAAAATTTTCGCCCGCTTGGGAATCCAAATAAATTTATTGGAGGGATGATACAACACTTTAGCCGTTTAAAGGACGAAGAAGTGTCCCCGTCACAGTACACTGAATGGATTGAGAAACGAAAAAGAAAAGCAAAGCTTACAGATGAGGAAAAACAGGAGTTAGATATGTATACAGAGTTGGCGGGCGCCTACCAAAAGTACGAAGAATTAAAAATTCAGGAAGGTGTTGCTGACTATTCAGATCTCATCTCTCATACGCTTACCGTCTTTAAAAAAAGACCGCACATATTGAAGCAATACCAAGAACAGTTTACGTATATTCTTATAGACGAATTTCAGGATACAAACTTTGCACAAAACTCACTTGCGGTGCTGCTTGCGGGGAAAAAGAAAAACATCACGGTGGTGGGAGATGATGATCAGGCAGTGTATAGATGGCGTGGGGCTGCAGTATCGAACATGATTCAGTTTCGAGCAACGTTTCCAAAAACTGCCATTGTCGTTTTGACAAAAAACTACCGCTCCACAAAAGAGATTCTTGACCGTTCTTATGATTTGATTCAGAAAAATAATCCCGATCGCCTAGAGGTGGCGGAAAACATAGACAAAAAACTGGAAAGTATGAGACGGGTGAATGGGACACCTATAGATGTATTGTACGCCGAGAGGGTTGAGTATGAAGCGGAACTTGTGGCACTGGCAATTAAGCGACTCATAGAGACCTCAGATCCCCATACGTACCAATGGAGCGATGTCGCCATACTTGTCAGAGCTAACGCGCATGCAGAACCATTTTCCCGTGCACTATCCCGTGCAGGGATCCCGTATCAATTTTTGGGGCCGGGACAATTGTACAGAAAACCCGAAGTGAAGGACCTGATAGCGTATCTTAAAGTGCTATACAATTTTGAGGATAACATCGCAATGTATCGTGTCCTTGTTATGGACTGGTTGAAACTACCAAGTCGAGACGTTGCTGTTATATCTAACGCCGCAAAAAAATATGGGTTATCTCTGTTTGAGGTGTGCGAGTTGATATCTCGGGATGTCACAATTTCTTCTGTACCAAAGCCTTCCGTGGGTGATCAGACAACAATACAAATACAATCACTTGTGCACATGATTCACGAGCATCTGGGAAAGTTAAAAAAAGATACAGCAGGTCAGATACTCTACTCGTTTCTGGAAAAGACAGGATTATTGCAGTCGCTCGCGCAGTATGCAAACACGAAAGATGAGACAGTTGCGCTGAACATCTCCAAGTTTTTCGGAAAACTGAAAACATATGAATCGGAACATGACGATGCAAGCGTTTTTACGATTGTAGATTGGATTGATATGTCCATGCAGCTCGGAGAATCTCCGATGGCGTCAGACACAGATTGGTCTCTGGACAATGCGGTGCGCATTATGACGATTCACTCATCAAAAGGCCTAGAGTTTCCGATCGTATTTCTTGTCAATCTGGTTTCCCAACGGTTTCCCAGTACAGAGCGCAAAGAACAAATCCCCGTTCCCGAAGAGCTCATGAAAGAAATTCCTACAACAGGGGACATCCACACACAGGAAGAGCGACGGTTATTTTATGTAGGAATGACGAGGGCACGTGATCATCTGTACCTCACCGCGGCAAAATATTATGGAGAGGGGAAACGGGTAAAGAAATTATCACCGTTTATCTATGAAGCAATCGGGGAACTGGCAACCATACCTGAAGTCCTCTATTCACAACATGCTTCCTCGCAGCTGAGCTTTTTGGATTTTAAACAGGATGAGGAAGTCAGCGATTTGCAAAAAATAAAGCAACATATTTCTTATATATCCTATTCACAACTTTCCAGCTTCCAAACATGTCCGCTTCAATATAAGTACCGATACGTGATAAAAATTCCCGCTCCTACCAGCGCCGCATTATCGTTCGGTGATGTTGTGCACAAAACATTGCAGGCGTTCTATACGCGGGTTAAAAACAGAGAGACCCCGACGGTAGATGATTTACTTACCATCTATACCAACCAGTGGGTTTCGTTGGGTTATGGGAACAAACAGTATGAGGAAAAAATGAAAGCTCACGGCGTGGACTTGCTTCGGGAGTTTTATGATAAAGGGTACTCACCCGGTGTTATCCCGACAGCGATTGAGGAACCGTTTAAGATAAAAATCACTCCCGAGGTGACATTGGGCGGGAAGATAGATCGGATTGACACGCATGAAGATGGGACGATAGAAATCATAGATTATAAAACCGGGCAAGCCACAAAGACACGCGATGTATCGAAAGATCCGCAGTTGACGATTTACGCGATGAGCGCAGCACAGGAAGGCGTCTATAAGAAGAAACCAGAACAGGTGCTCGTATCATTTTATTTTTTGGAAGGCCAGGAAAAAGTATCGGCAACACGCTCCGCTCTACAAATAGAAGAGGCAAAGAAAGAAGTTGCCCAAACGATAGAGGATATTACGCGAAGCAATTTTGCGCCAACGCCCGGAAAGCACTGTGATTTTTGCGAATTCCGTCTGATCTGCGAAGCATGGAGTTAATTGCAATTTATATCACTATTCAACTGATTGACATGCACATGGGGCTGGTGTAATGATAGTGAAGTCTAGCTATGATTTTACAAAAAAGTTCCTCTCAGCTTCATAGAATTTTTTCACTGGTGTTCGGAGTTGCATTTAGCGTTGTTGCTTTGGCGGTTATCTATGGCGCCATGAAACAAAATACAGAAGGCAGATCGAAAGCTGCACAGGCGCACACGATCGTGAAACAGTGGGAATTCAATGAATCAACCACAGAAGGGTGGGGCGTCTTGCCACCGAACAAAGACCTGTTGGGTAACGGGTACCTCTCGTATGTACTGGCAAAGCCTTTGTCCACGGTTGGCTTTATCAATCAGAATACTGCAACAACCTTACCCAAGGGTTTGAAAATATTAACATTTTCGCTTTCTGTCGGAGCATCCGTTCAAAAACCTCAGTGTCCATTGCCTCCTTCCTGTAATAATGGCATAGTTTCTGTTGTAGGACAGGATAAATCAAAATATGGGTGTGATTTGTATGTGTGTAGAACCACTTCTGCTGATCGGATAAGTCAAAAAAGTACTGACCAAGAAAAAACAATTGAGGCACAATCGATTCGGTCGCGAATACTCTGTCCTCAGGATACCCGTGCTTGTCCTGATGGTTCTTACGTTGGAAGGTCTGGCGCTTCGTGTGCATTTGAAACTTGTCCTGTGACGCCTGTGAATGGACGGAGGCCTGTATCTACAAACTCGTATAGCGGTTATGTTTACTATAAACTTGCGGGGAAAAATACGTATGAAAAACCTCTTAAATTCACCGGGATGGTTGACGGAAAATTCACCACTGTAACTCTAAACTTCCCGGAAATACAAGGTGTAACACTTGAACAGTTGAAAATCGTTTTTATGAGGGGTATTCGAACAAGCGAATCAGTCAAGATAGATTGGATACGTCTCACAACACCCATTGTACAGACTCCTACCGTGACCCAGACCGGTACTCCTAAGCCCTGCGTTCCGGCGCCGTATTGTGCTCCGGGAGCGGCGTGTAAGATCCTCGCTCTCCCAGAAGGGTCTGTGTACTGTCCAACACCGACAAATTCGCAGTGTCAGTATGGGGTAAAAACTGTCAGCGCAGGATTGCAATGTGGAGATAAGTTTTCCAATACGTATACACAATCCATTGTTCAATGCCAAGATGGATACAAGGAAACAATAAATACGGGAAAGTGTGAGACGCGGGAGACATATGATATGCTTGCTAAGAAAATATGCGGTACACGATCAAATTGTCCATCAACTCCAACACCTTCTTCTTGCGGTCCTGTCGCATGTCGTATTCCACCGGCAGGTTGCACGTATATGAATCCAGGTCCATGCTCTTGTGGTACGCTTATCTGTGAAAAAACGACCGCAAGTCCATCTATAACACCAACCCATACACAAGATGAACAGAATGGGCAGATTCAAAAAGATTCGACATGTGTTGAAGGGAGTGGTGTTATATGTGGTGGGGGATAAGCGGATAATAAATTTCTTTCCCACCAAACCCTTCCTTAAATTTTGTAAATCCCAGCCACTGAAGGTTCTCTTTGGGTAATCGTTCATCCCATACACCCACAAAATCAAGCGTGGTTAACCCGAGTTTTTTTGAATGACGGATACACTCCCAAACAAGCAGCGTCGGCGCGAATAGCTTTTTTCCGTATTTGATAGTACCCGCAATCCAGTAGTAGCTAATGCGGTCATAGTGAATCAAGAGGACACCTCCAATAATTTTTTTATGTTTATCATGAGCCAAAAGAATAGATGCATTTTCAGGAGCAAAAGTATTCCATAATTCATAAATACCGGATGTTGTCATAAAACCAAAAAGACCGGCGGAAGCATTTTTAATGGCTAACATGTCCCGGATAGAATTAGATACATAAACAGTGACTCCTAATTTTATTGAGCGTCTGACCGCTCTTCTTTTTGCTTCGGAAAATGAAGAAAATATGTCTGATTCAGGTCTAGTGAGATCAATGCGAATAGATTTTGTGGGAAGAAACGGTGACCTACTTATTGCGACAAAATTGGAGACAGATTTGCACCATGAGTGGAGTTCTTGGATATCCTGATCAAGTGCCGGCTCAATTACTAGGGTCCGAATTTTCTTTTGTTTTACCAGTGCCCGTATTTCCGATACATCTGGAAGCGATATAGGTCTGTGTACTTTTATGATGCCGCCGATTATTGGAAATTGTTTTAAAAACACCTGTGTTTTTCCTATGTGATGTACACTCCACTTCAATGAATGCATGTATGTCTCATACAAATGGGATTGTTGTGGTTCTACTGCATGTTTTTGATTCATATGATGCGGAAGGTGATTATACGTGTTATATCTTTTTGTTTAGAATCATCCACCTTACTGTATCAGCAAGCGTAAAAATACGGTACAGAAACGGCCGAATAATAAGATCAAATGAACCTACATACGTGATAAGTTCCGGATTATATCCCTGTTTAAATTTATGAAATCCATACCAAGGGTCCTGCGTATCGGGATTGGGTCCCAACGCTCCCCATAAATCAAATTCTGTATATCCATGCTCTTTTGCCCACCGCACTATTTCCCATAACAGTATAGATGGCGCCATAACTTCCCTGTGCTCTCTCGACGATGCCCCGTAGGGATAATAGAGGCGTTGTTTCCAGGAAAATACCATCCATGCCGCGAGTGTCTGCCCATTGTACGTCGCGGTAAAAATTCGCGCGATTCCGGCGCTGTGCAGCAATGACCAAAGCGTCCTATGATATGTATGATTATGTGCGTAAAATCCCTGACGTGCGGTTGTTTCATCTGACAGCCGTTCATACTCGTTATATGCGCCGGGGGAGTTATCCTCCTGAACTGTCACTCCCCGTTTTCGTGCGAGCCCCACGTTATACCGCGTTTTAGAGTGCATGGATGAGAGCAGTACTGCTTCCGGTTTCGTACAGTCAAGTATAAATGTATGTTTCGTAAACATTGGTCGGTGTGAATGTTTGAAGGTGGGTGATACTTCTATGGTTGTGTCTTTTTCCTGGCAGTCAGGCTCCAGTTGAATATAAATCGCGTTGTGTGAGCGTCCGACATCTTCCAATGCCTGTAGCATATCCGCTGTTGGGTTTGATCCTTTCGGAAGATACCCTATGGTATACGGTGTGTGTGGAATGCGATGGAATGTTGCCTGCCATCCATCTGTGAGCGAACCCTTATTGTATTTGCCGAGACGTACCACTTGTATGCCCATTTTTTCGCGAAATTCGCCCCACTGCCATGATTGGAGCGGGTGAGACACGATAGTGTTCCAGGCTTCCTTTTCAGACTGTTTTACAATGCGGAATTCTATGTCAGATTTCATACTGTATATGGACTGTTGCGGAACCTCCAAGCTACATGCGTAGGAGATGAACGAACATGTCCGGTCAGGGATCCACTGATGCCTTAGGCACATGTTTATAAATATAAATCTTCCCGTTCCGGCGCAGTTTATTATCTAACTTTTACCAGCGTGATACAATGGGATTGATGAAAAAAATACCGCGCCGCCGGAATTCGTCAACTTCACACGTATCATATGAGTGGCTCCCCGTACAGTCGTGGATGATTCCATCTTTACATTTTACTCATGTGAAGGGTATCGCACGGTTTTTTTTACTCAGTGAAATCATTCTATCCTGTATTGTCGTCTTGGGCTCGATGATTCTATTGGTTTTGAAAGTTATTTACAGCAAATAATCATCGTCCTGATATCTCGGATATCCGCGATCCGACGATAACGACACACGCAGATCAACAGCATCCTGTGGAATATCAGCCAAAAATCTGGAAACCATATTTTGAGTCCTAGTGCCGAAAAATAGACGCCTATTGGCATAGGTGAGAAACAGTTTTTCTTTTGCCCGGGTAATACCCACATAGCACAACCGTCTCTCCTCTTCGAGTTCATCGCGATCCATGAGACTCCTGCTGTGTGGAAACAATCCTTCTTCCATACCGATAATTGATACGATAGGGAACTCCAATCCTTTTGCCGCATGAAGTGTCATCAATGTTACGGCATCCCGTTTCTCGTCACGGATTTTTTTGTTTTTAGGTTCATACTCCTGCTCGACAAGTGCCACAGTTTCGAGGAAATCAGTTAACACAGGAAACTCAGTTGCAACTGATCTCAGTTCTCTGATATTTTCGAGCCTGATGGCATCCTCTTCAATATTCGGATCGTACAGATCCAGATATGAGGTTACGTCAACAATGCGGTCTAGCAGCTCCAACGTCGGTTGTTCGAGCGGTGCCTGTTTTGCTGTGATTGTACTGGCAAATTCCACAAATTTTTTATACCGGCCCTTTCCCAATTTTTCTATACGTTTGTTTGATACGGTATCTTTAGGATTTGCTATGACTCGCAGGTATGCCAAAACATCTTTAATTTCTTTACGGTCATAGAACCTGGTGCCTCCAACTAAAATATATGGAATGCCGGCATGAAGAAATGCTTCCTCGAGAACTCGGGACTGGGCGTTTGTTCTATATAAGACGGCGTAATCTGCATACGGTCTGTTTGCTTTTTGTATCGTATCGATGAGAAAAGTGGATTCATCATGTTCAGTTCTTGCTTCATATACTGTAATTTTCTCACCGCGCAAATTTTCGGTCCAGAGTTTAAGCACCTGATGTGAAGTGTTTTTGGATATCACTGAATGGGCGGCGTCAAGAATGGTCTGAGTGCTTCTATAATTTTGCTCAAGATGATATTCTTTTGCTTCGGGATAGTCATTTTTAAAGTTAATAATATTTCTGAAGTCAGCACCACGCCATCTGTATATACTCTGTGATGCGTCTCCGACGACACAGATATTTCTGTATCTGGCTGCGAGGAGTTTTGTGATCGTATACTGTGCCTTATTCGTGTCCTGATACTCATCGACGAGGATAAACTGATACCGCTCCTGATATGTACCCAAAATATCCTTATGCTTTTTGAATAACTCCACCGTCTTTATTAACAGGTCGTCAAAATCAAGCGCACCAATGTTGTGAAGCATGGCCTGATAGGCTAGATATACGCGAGCAACAGCCTCCTGAAAATATCCGCGTGCAAATTGGGGATATTCTGTAGGACCGATCAGTTCATTTTTCGCTTCTGAAATTGTGTGTAATACAGCCCGGGGGTTAAAGTTTTTTTGTGAGATATCAAGTGATGTCATTATCTCTTTGATGCAATCAACTGCATCCTGCTCGTCATAGATCGTGAAATTGGAGGTGATGCCCAGTTGATGACCTTCACTGCGCAGAATTCGAACACAAAGAGAATGAAACGTTCCGGCAAACGGCTCCGAATGTGTGCCAGAATCCGCCGATCCCAATTCCTGTGTGAGTAATTTTTGGATCCGGGATTTCATTTCGGCGGCAGCTTTATTTGTGAATGTAAGCATGAGGATGGACTCTGGGCTTATATGATGATCAACAATGAGGTGGGCGACTCTGTAGGTAAGCACACGTGTCTTACCTGAGCCGGCTCCGGCAAGGATTAGTACGGGTCCGTCTACGTGTGCTGCAGCGGCTTTTTGTATTGGATTTAAGTCGTTGAGAAACGCCTTTTTCATACGTATAATAGTACCATATGAAACATATATTTATTGCCGGTAACTGGAAGAGTAAAAAGACAATTGCCGAATCAGAAGCATGGTTCGATGGATTTGTAGCGCGTATGAAAGATGTGGATCTGCACGAAGCGACAGTGGTTATTTGTGCTCCATATATCTCACTACCTGTTCTCAGTAGCAAAATACGTGAATCAGGCATGACTGTCTCTCTCGGAGCTCAAGACGTCTCAGGGTTTGCGGAAGGTGCATATACCGGAGAAGTGACAGCCGGAATGATTCGTGAAGTGGCATCGTGGGTTATTATCGGGCACTCAGAGCGAAGAAAGTATTTTGGTGAGACAGATGAACAGTTGCAGAAAAAAGTCGAACAGGCAAAAGCTGCTGGACTCAAAGTCATATACTGTGTGCAGGATGATTCGACCGTTGTTCCTCCTAACGTGGACGTGGTTGCGTACGAGCCAGTCTGGGCAATCGGTACCGGTAAGACTGATTCTCCCGAGAACGCAAATGCCGTTGTGACATCGATCAAGTCAAAAACGGGCGTTTCAACTGTCCTGTACGGGGGGAGTGTGGTCGCTGAAAATGTCGCATCATTTGTATCCCAAAGCCATATTGACGGCGTTCTTCCAGGAGGAGCAAGTCTTGATCCTGAAAAATATGCCAGTCTGGTACGTAATGCTATCACAGTAGCGTGATAGGATAGTCCTGATTTTTGCTATGAATACACACGATCGGGACGGTAGGCGTAGAATGATCGCGGGTAGGGTACGAAACAGTATTGTGCTGATATCTGTTGTTGTAGTGGTATTTTACATACTGCGATTCGTTCGTATATCAGGGATATCTCCTCAACTTGTATATCGAATAGCAACACATAATTACCGTTCACTAAAGCAAACAGACGGGCGCACATCGGTATTACTGTTAGGCATCAGTGGTGGAAATCGTGAAGGGAGCCAATTGACAGATACCATGCTTGTTGCTACGGCAAATTTGCTAACGGGCAGCGTATCTCTTCTCTCAGTGCCACGGGATATTTGGTCATCCACACTGAAAGATAAAATAAACAGTGCATATTATCATGGTGAACAAAAAAAGAAAGCTGGAGGATTAGTGTTATCAAAGGTAGTGGTTGAGGACACCATTGGAATACCAATCCATTATGTATTTCGGATAGATTTTGACGGGTTTACCCGTCTGATAGACAATTTGGGTGGCATTGATGTTCGTATACCCCGCAGTTTTGTTGACACACAGTTTCCCACGGAAGATACAAAGCGTGATGCGTGTACACGAGAGCCTGATTCACAGACCTGCATATATACCACAGTGTCATTTGCCCAGGGCATTGAGCATATGGATGGGAAACGTGCGTTAACATATGCCAGAAGCAGAGGTGAAGAAGGATCCGATTTCGCCAGAAGTGTTAGGCAACAGGAAGTCCTATTGGCAGTGAAAAATACAGTACTTCATCCGACACGATGGCTTACTCCCGCCCGGTTTACTGCACTTCGTGCTCTATGGCCGGAAGCTGTAGAACACACAGCAACAGTGGGTGAAGGGGCAGCACTATTCTCGCTGTTTTTTCGATCCCGCACATCAGATACAAAAATGGTCGCTATAGATCACCTATTTGAATCACCAGACCCTGGTTCATTTTGGGGTAGGTACGTCTTGGTACCAATCGAGTCATGGGAATCGGTACATGCGTACGTAGAGAATGAACTTCGATGAAATAGTAAGTTTACCTCAAGAAGACAACAGACCCACCGGCGAAGAGACCAAGTCCCAGAATCAACAGGATAAGCGTCGGAAGCTCATTACCGCTTACCGGAGGAGGTGTTCCTGCAAGTGTTGAGTCAGGTGTGGGGGTTTCATCTACTGTCGGAGTGCTCGAAATTGTGCTGCCCGGTGTAAGTGTGGCGGAGGGAGTTGCGTCTCCTAGCACTTGTGTCCCACTTTTAAACACAGTAAACATGTGTGTTACAGCCACTGCTTTGCCTTTTGCGTCTACAGATGATATCGTGACGCTTTGTTTGCCTGGTGAAAGATTCTTTTTCGGTGTGTATGTCCATATGCCGTTTGATGCCACCTGCACGGAACCATGTGTCGGATTTGTCATACCGACGCTAATGCCTATATATTTCCCAGGGATACCCGTCCCAGTTATGAACGGGAGCGCTGATGAAATTGAACTGTTATTTTTTGGTTCCGTTATAGAGACCGTATACACCTTTTGTGTCGTGTCACCCAACACATTGCTTTTTGTCGGTACCGCGGCAACCTGTGCCTGTGTGACTATGGGAGAAGGGGAAGGTGTTACCGGGCGAAGAGCAGTGGCAACACTGTTGGGCTTCTTCGCCTGCTGTCTTTTGAAATCATATTCCTGTCCAAGCATAACTTCGGGTACTGGTGAATCGTTCAGTGAATCTGTACTTACGGTCGCCTGCCTGTCTCCGGAGTATATTTGTATGGACTCATTCATGCGTTCTATGACGGGTAGATAACTGGACAAATCTTGTGTTCTTGCCTGGTTAAGCGGAATAATCCAACTTCCTGACGGTTTAGAAAGTGCAGAGAGCTCCTGCCCGCCGTCTATGGTCAGATACACGATTGAGTCACCGTTGGGAGTCCCATCTTCGTTTTGAATCGTGCCATATGCCGGTTCCAGACCGCCCGTGTTAAGGGGAAGCGGGGATGCCAGTCGGATGGCGATAGGCTTATCCGCCAGTACGTGTGGTTTACCGTTCACGAGCGGTGTCGCGAGATACTCAGTATCTGGTGTCAGACCCCGTACGGTAACACTATGTGCGGAATATACTCCCAGTTTTCCTGCCTGGTCACGTTCGTCAAAATATACTTTGTTTGATTTACCTTTGGTTTCCAATAGCAGTGTGCCTGTTGTAGGGATTTCCGTGGTCCATGATAGTGTCAGTGATGAATCAGTGATATTTGTAGCTCTCACTTGTTTCGGCTCCCGTGACCCCGATGCTTTTGTGTCTGTTCTGAATACTTTTTCGACGGAATAAATAATACCACCAACCACGCCGACGAGCAGTAATATTCCTATGAGTGTTGGTATGCGTGTTGGGAATTTCATAGGTTAAAATACTTTCTTATTTGCTATCGTATTGAGTGTTTCTCCATCAATCTTCGGATTAAGCGGTACTATAATCTGCTGAGTGGTGCTGGAAATAGTAGTCGTCTTAAAGGTTTTCAACAGCTCAAATGTGATCCATAAACACACGGTAAAAAATGTGAAAATAGAAATAAGCAGTAAATCACGATCGTTGTTCATATCACTTTACAAGATAATACGCCTTGAGTTTTACGGCAAGTTGTAAAAGTTTTGTATTAGGCTGTGCGCTTGCAGTGCTCGTTTGATCGGTGACACCCGGTAGTATAGAAATTGATTCTATAGTTGCGATTCTCCGCATGAAGGTGATCCCTTCGATAAACGCGTGTATATTTGAATATGGACCTTTGACTGAGAGGGAGACATCAAACGTTTGCTGTTTATTGCCACCTGTAGCAGCAGGATTGATCACACCTTTGTTCCCAGGCAATATTTCCTGACTCATAATTGGTACGGTTGGAAGTTGTATAGTCGTAATAGTTGTAGCGCTCATACTCGCCAGATTCCTCAGTTGCACGAGAAGTGGTATGGCATCAGGTATTGTTGGAAGCGCCTGATCAATGGAAGGGAGCAGTGGCTCTATTTCCTGATAATATGCCTGAGCTTCTATAAGCGCCGCAATCTTTTCCTCCATTTTTTTGCTTAGCTCAGTTTTGTCTTTGATTTCACGTTTTAGTGTGAGGATTGTCTGAATAGTTGGCCTGATTGCGTACCAACCGAATAACGACACAACAAGAAACGAAAAAACAATCGTAGTGTATGCTTTATTTCTTGGCTTTTCGAGCTTGGGCTCAAGCGCCTTATAATACTTACGATACCTTCCTATCTCATTTTTGACATTCAGTTCCATATTATTTCGTGACAGCTGAGGCTATACGTGCCGTGAATCCAAATTGGATACCGAACAATGGGTCTCTAGTGATATCACCAATGTCTATTGCAGTTAAATATTTTGAGTTTTGTAAATTACGCATAAATTGAGCAAATGCATCTGTCGATCCGGCAGTTGCCTGAATACTTAATGTGTTCTTATTCAAATCATATGATTTTAGGTACACACCTTGAGGAAGAATCGTTTGAAATAGTGTCACAGCAGTGAGTGGATTTACGGGTTGGTTGATAAGCACTTTGATTTTCCCGAGAGTGTCCTGAAGTTCTCTTATATCTTTTTCGAACGCGAGGTTAGCTTCAATAATATCCTGTTTTTGGGTAACCTCTTCTTTGAGGTCAGTGAGTTTCCGATCCAGACTGAATCGGGATATGAATGCGAGTAACACGACAATCTCTGTCCCAATCATAATATACCTGCCATACGTGACAGCCCAACCTACGATTCTCCCCATGGGGGTATGTTCCATGTCTGAATCGCCAAGTAAGTTTATTGAGATAGAATTGGCAGGCATGATACTATCATACTGAAAATCCTGCCAATGGACAAATGGATATTACTGTGTCAGAGACTACTTCTTGAGAAGCTTCGCCATACGTGATTTCAGGCGTGCGGCTTTATTTTTGTGTATAACACTGCGTTTGGCGGCTTTATCCAGTGTTTTGAACGCAGACGATATAGTTTTTTTAGTAGGAGCTTTTCTTGCTTCCTTCACGACAGCGTACACAGATTTACGAATTTTCATCGTAGCTTTGGTTCTATTCCGATCATGACGTAATTTCTTTGAGGCTTGTTTTGTAATAGGCATAATTAAGGATTATAGCATACAATTATTCACCGGGGAAGATCTATATTTCCTATTACCCCGCAACTCGCTCTCTACGATATAATGAAACAGATGAAACGAATTTGGGATGTGTTAGCAAAAAAGCAGACAACCGTCGGCTCCGCAGCTTTAATTCTGATTTCCATGGTGTTTGCTTCCCGCGTGTTAGGCCTCGTAAGAGATAGGTTGCTGTCTGCCCGGTTTGGTCCGGATGAACTGGGAGTCTATTTTGCCGCATTTCGCCTCCCAAACCTTATTTTTGAACTTTTGGTCACAGGAGCACTTACGAGTGCGTTCATACCGGTGTTTACCCGGTATCTGACGAACGACAAGGAGCACGATGGGTGGAAGATGGCTTCCATCCTGATTAACATTAGCATCCTAGTCTTATTTGTGCTTTCTTTACCAATCTACATATGGTCTGAACAAGTCGCCCGATTCTTTGCTCCTGGTTTTAGTACAGATCAGATACAGCAGATGTCCGAATTTACTCGGATTATGATCGTGTCACAGGTATTGCCACTGTTGATTGGGAATTTCTTTACCGGCATTTTACAGTCTTATACATTATTTATTATCCCCGCTGTAGCGCCTGTTGTGTACAATCTAGGGATTATTGCCGGAATCATATTTCTATCTCCTACATATGGTCTGTACGCTCCTGTGATCGGTGTGGGAATTGGGGCTGTGTTGTTCATGATTATTCAGTTGCCGCTGCTCCTGAAATTGGGATATCGTCACACGCTCTCCGTCGATTTTTCGCATGATGGAGTGCGCGAAGTTGGGAGGCTCATTGGTCCGCGCGCGTTTGGACTTGCGGTATCTCAGATTGATACAACTGTTGATCTGATGCTTGCATCACTGTTGGGTGCTCGTATGGTTACCATATTTAACTTCGCGCAACATTTACAACAGCTCCCTGTGGGATTGTTTGGGGCAAGTATTGCCCAGGCGGCGCTCCCCATGCTATCCGTGGCATCCATAAAGGAGGATATGCCCCGATTTAAGGCATCGATAGTATCGGCAGTTCATCAGATTCTATTTTTCGTTCTGCCTTCATCGGTCTTTTTTATAGTGCTTCGGATACCGCTTGTCAGACTGGTGTTCGGTGCTTCACGTTTTGATTGGGAAGCAACCGTGTTAACTGGGATGACGTTATCAATGTTTAGCGTTTCACTCTGCGCTCAATCGCTTGTCCATGTCTTTGCCCGGGGGTTTTATGCGCTATATGACACAAAAACGCCTGTACTTATCAGTGTCTTTTCTATACTTATAAACACCACGCTCAGTGTTGTGTTTATACAACTGTGGCATTTGCCTGTGTGGTCTCTTGGGTTATCCACAACGATTGCGAGCATACTGAACGCTGTTACGTTGTACATAGTGCTTGTGAGAAGAATGCGCATCTTGTCTGTGTTCGAGCTCTGGGTTCCGCCTATCAAAATGGCGTTTGCTGCGATTGTTTCTGGTATTGCCGTATACATTCCGTTGAATCTGTTTGATCAGCTGGTGTTTGATACGACAAGGACTTTCGGATTGCTCATGCTAACCGGAATAGCGGGGTCTCTGGGACTTATCACGTATATAACTATTTCATGGCTGTTTAACATCGGCGAAGTCCACTCATTCTTTGCGTTGATGCGGAGAGTCGGCAGAGCTGCCCCTGTATTGTTAGCTCCGGCAAATGAAGTGATAAACGATCGTGAGAAAGATACATTAGCGTAGTCTCAGGGTATTGCGTATAGACTACGGATTTTTTGTTATCTCCAGTTGGAGGATACTTGACGCGGGCATAAGAATTTTTCGAGAGATAGTGTCGGCAGTAACCTGTTCCGTGGTTGTTACGTCCTGTCCCAGAAAGAACCGCTGTCTTACTTTATAGCTACCTGCAGAAAGTCCTCCGATAGTGATTGGAACAACTTCGCTGTGCTTACCATTTGTGTCGAAATTTACGAGAAGCACTCTGAACGTGTTATCGCGCGTGCTAGCAAATCCCGTAACCCAGGTGCCTTCACCGCTCAGCGATACTCTTTTGCCTGCCATAGTGTCCAAAAACGAATAGACGTGATATCTCGGTTTTAAGCGTTTGCCGTTTGATTCATGAGTGATAAGCCCCCAGCCGTTTCCAGATTCTTGTCCAGGTCCATCTTTCGGTTGAAACGAGAATGCATATGAAATACCGTTGCTTATCATTTGCCTGACACTGGCTGCCGTGTACGCTGCTCCATACACTGTTCCGTATACGTTTGACTTATCGCCCGTCGGACCAAATTCGGTAATCATCTTTGGCACTAATGAGTATCTTGGAAAGGGGAGCAGCCAGGCAGCTAGATTTTCCTGATCCTCTGCATATTTGCTTGGGTTCCATTGATAGGTATGCCAGGAAAGAAAGTCCACACGAGCGCCGCTGTTGACGAGTGCCAGAATCCAGCTCTTATACAAACCGGTTGTCCCAGGTCCGCCGAGATAAAATGTATTTACGTTTGCGGCTCTCTTTGCACCTGTTGATGCATACTGATAGAGAGTTATATAACTTTTCTCACCGCCATATTTCCAGGATCCAAACTGCGCAAGATCAGGCTCATTCCAGACCTCATAATATATTCCTGACAGATTTTTTCCGGATCTGCCACTGTAATGTTCTATCGTTTTTTGCACGACTGTAGCCCAATCGTTCCAATTATTTGGTGTGTTTATAATAATGCCGTCTTTGGCAATAGCAGAAGGCATATACGAAAGAGCCAATAATGGTTTTGCTCCTGTTGCTATGATCGAATCGACCGCTTCGTCCAATCGTGTCCAATCGAAAGTTAGCTGATCTCCTGATTTTCCTACCACATCGTAGTGATCATACAGGTGATCCAATCGGATAAGCTGAGGTTTAAGGTTTCGCACCTCGGCAATAACTGGTTTAAGCATGTCTTTTGATTCTTCTCCTCCTTGGGAAAAGGCATGATAAAAATTTAAGTCAAGCGGTTCCAATACAATCTTCGTATTGACGACTATATTCGCAGGAGTTCCCGACGCTTTGGTGAACAATATAGTAACGAATTCATTTGCGCCAAACAGCATGATCGGCAAAAAGACCAAAAGCGCAACGATAGACACAATTTGCGTGAGTCGTGGTTTCGTTTGTTTCACAAATGGATTTTCCATATATTTATAATAGTACGGGTACGAACGCCCCAAGTACAAGTAGTAGTACCCCCATAGCCAAAAGCAATAAAGTTGTTGATGTGGATCCCGATACCGGAATTGCGCTGCCAGTTGATGCTGTTGTCACCTCATTGCCCGATGCTACGACGAACGCGGTTGTATCAGTGTGAGTTTCTCCAGTATTTGGGTCCGTAGTCATGGCCTGAACGGTGTGATCACCCGGTTCAAGTGGTGCCGTAGGCGTGTATACCCAATTTCCGTTCTCGTCAACGGTAACGACTGCAGTTTGTTCAGATGAAGAATGAATGATAATGGTGATTGTAGTTCCCGGTACTCCTTTACCGCGAATCACTGGAACCTCTGTCTCAACTACCTCGTTTTCTGCTATGGAGGTGATAAGCACAGCAGAGTCGGTTGCGGCGTCTTGTGTCGCGGCAGATTCAGAGGCACTGGAGCCCGAAAAAGATGTAGTCAGACTGGCAGATTGGGAAGCCGTATTTACAGCCTGAATTTTTGTTGGAGTCGGCGTTATAGACGTCGTTGTTGTAGCAATTGAGCCATCCGCATTTTTTATGGTGATAGAGGCAGGGGAGCGTCCAATAAGTACATCTTCGCTTTCTTCATTGAGAGCATTTGCGACTGTGTCAGGTGAGGGGGTAAATTTCACCAAAATCGGTGTTGCCGATGCTTTTATGGCTTTCATGGTAACGATCGCGATAGTGCCCGATCCATTGATAGGATGCGTACTGTCTTTTGCTCCTACTGTGATAGACGCTTTCCCTGTAGCATCGATCTTTTTGGAAACGCGTATGCTTGGCGCAAATAAATCGTTGGTTATGTCTTCGGCTACCAAATATGCTGGATCATAGACTATCCGAAGCTGAACAAGTCCCACCTGATTGTCTGCCGTGTCCAATTTGACCGCAAGTGAAAATGTTTCACCAACCTTAACGGATGATGCAGACGGGCTAAATGCAAGAGTAGAAGCCGGGGCTGCTTTTTTACGGAGATCGGAATTTTGCCCGACGACATACACCGTGATCGGAACAGCGAGCAGTGCGATACCAATACCTATATATAGGAACACTTTTTTCATCCTTGGATCTATTATGCTTGAGTTTTTTTGTATCTGCAATATTTGAAACTGCATCATTTTATAGGGCTTGACAGTGGTTAGCACTCATTGTATAGTATTGCTAATTTCGTATTTACTTTTTGCACACAGTATGGATCACATAAAAGACCTAACACCGCGTCAGATTCAGATACTGAAAGTCATAATTGAAGAGTACATTTCCACCGCCGAGCCGGTCGGTTCGGAAACCTTGGATAAAAAATACAATCTCGGGGTCTCTCCCGCGACGATTCGGAATGAAATGGTACGTCTGACGGACATGAAATTATTGCACCAGCCCCACACCTCCGCCGGTCGAAGCCCAACTCCGGTGGCCATGAAATACTATGTCGAGCAGATTATGAAAACCAGAAGTATGTCTGTGACAGAAGAAGTGTCCATGAAGGAAAAAATGTGGGATTACAGGCAGGAAGTCGATAAATTGCTGCGTGAAGCAACCAAAACACTGGCAGAACGCACAAAAACACTGGCTCTGACAGCCACGAAAGACGGTGATTTATACTACTCGGGTGTGGCAAATTTGCTTGATATGCCGGAGTTTTATGATTATCAACTGACACACAGATTGTTTGAAACATTGGATCGATATGATTTTTGGTGGACTGTATTGGAATCACAGGATGACGTGTTTGATGTGGTCTTGGGCGACGAAATTGGGTCCAGGGGGATGCTCGCGCACTGCGGGTTTGTCTATATCAAATTCTCTACTCCACATGTCTCAGGAGCCATTGGTGTTGTCGGGCCATCACGGCTAAATTACCCACAAATTGTACCTATGGTGCGATATGTTGGCGGACTGATCGATGAATTTGCAAGCAGTTGGTAACCAGTAAAAATCACTATGAAAAAACAAGATACAACACATACTGAAGATGAAAAAAAAGTTGACGGACAGCAAGGCGCTCAGTGCAACTGTGAGAGCCAGTGTGACTGCGCAGACGAACTGTCACAGCTGAAGCTGCAATTGGAAACAGCCACAAACGAGGCGAATGAGTGGAAAGCTAAATGTATGCGTGCGCTTGCTGATTACCAGAATATTGAACGGCGCAGTCGTGAAGAGAAAAATGAGGTCAGGCTGTACGCGAGCGAAATTATTCTCGGCAGATTATTGCCAGTCGTGGATACGTTCACAAAAGTGAAAGCACACATACAGGATGTCGGGTTTGACCTAGCATATAAAGAGATGCAGGCTGTACTTGAGGAAAGTGGAGTTGTGCGCATGGATGTGTTAGGCAAAGAATTTAATCCGCATGAGATGGAGTGTGTAGAGGTGGTCGAGGGCGATGAGAATATTGTGATGGAAGAAACAGTACCTGGGTATCGGTTTTATGAAAAAATATTGAGAGTCTCACAGGTCAAGGTCGGGAAAAAGGTCGCATAATACGCATCCTGAAATTACATTCGGCAAAAAAAGTATTAAATTTTTAAAAAGGAGAATATATGTCAAAAATAATTGGTATTGATTTAGGAACAACAAACTCATGTGTCGCTGTCATGGAGGGTGGAGCTCCAAAGGTGATCCATTCATCGGAAGGCAGAAATACCATTCCATCGGTCGTTGATCCCATCAAAAATATAGTGGGTGACGTGGCAAAACGACAGATCGTCATCAATCCGAAATCCACCGTGTATTCAGTGAAGAGACTTATGGGACGTAAATTTACAGACCCATCTGTGCAAACTGATGTGAAACTTCTTCCATATGTGATCAAATCAGGAAAAAACGGCATGGCCGATGTGGAAGTAGACGGTAAAGAATTCACGCCTCAGGAGATTTCCGCGAAAGTGCTCTCAAAAATCAAAGCCGATGCGGAAAAATATCTCGGTGAGCCGGTAACACAAGCGGTTGTGACAGTCCCCGCATATTTTGATGATTCACAACGGCAGGCCACAAAACAGGCAGGTGAAATCGCCGGGCTTGAGGTCATGCGCATATTAAACGAACCGACGGCAGCCGCACTGGCGTACGGATTGGACAAAAAGAATGCACATACTATCGCAGTGTACGATTTGGGTGGTGGTACATTTGATATTTCTATCCTTGAACTCGGTGAAGGTGTATATGAAGTGAAATCCACCAACGGGGACACCCACCTGGGTGGCGATGATTTTGATAAAGCTATATTTGATTACCTGGCAGATGAATTCAAAAAGGAGCAGGGAGTCGATCTGCGAAAAGACCCACAAGCCTTGCAACGGCTGCGTGACGCCGCAGAAAAAGCAAAAATAGAGCTTTCAAGCTCCATGGAAGCGGAGATTAACCTGCCGTTTATTACTCAGGGCAAAGACGGTCCTTCACATTTGGTCATGAAACTGACACGAGCAAAGATGGAATCCCTGGTTGAAGGACTGATCGCAAAATCAATAGAGCCGGTGAAAAAGTGTCTGGCCGACGCAAAATTAAAAGTATCAGATATCGATGAGGTTGTGTTGGTAGGCGGTATGACCCGTATGCCAAAAGTAGTCGAGTCTGTGAAAGCGTTTTTTGGCAAAGAACCGAATGCATCTGTGAATCCGGATGAAGTGGTGGCAGTAGGTGCGGCAGTACAGGCCGGAGTGCTTTCCGGAGATGTCAAAGACGTTGTTCTTCTGGATGTCACACCACTTACACTCGGCGTAGAGACTCTTGGAGCCGTGTCAACGCCGCTTATCCCCAGAAATACTACAGTGCCGACCAGTAAATCGGAAATATTTTCAACGGCTGCAGATAATCAGACATCCGTAGAAATTAATATTCTTCAGGGTGAAAGGCCGATGGCAGCGGATAACAAATCATTGGGTCGGTTTATCCTCTCCGGTATACCAGCCGCGCCTCGTGGTGTCCCACAGGTAGAGGTGACATTCGATATCGATGCGTCAGGAATCCTTAACGTTACCGCGAAGGATAAAGCCAGCGGCAAAGCGTCAAACATAAAGATAACGGGTTCCACAGGGCTTTCTAAGGAAGAAGTGGAGAAAATGAAAAAAGAAGCGGAAGCCAACGCTGCTGCGGACGCGGAGAAAAAGGAAAAAATAGAAGCACGTAACAAAGCGGATAATATGCTCTACATTGCAGAAAAAACGCTCAAAGACGGGGGAGAGAAGGTAAAACCTGAAGATAAAAAAGAAGTGGAAGAAAAGATGAAAGCACTCAAAGACATCCTTGAGAGCGGATCAAAGGAGGATCTGGAGAAGAAAACCAGTGAACTCTCAGATGTGACACAAAAAGTCACCGCATACTCAAGCGCCCAGACACCTCCGGCAGACGGAGCGCCGGCCGCTGATGGAGTACCAGGTGATGCCCCCGCAGGCGAGAAAAAAGAAGATAAGAAGGATGATAAAAAAGTAGAAGAAGGGGAAGTCGTCAGTTAATTTTTGAAAAATAGTATTGTATAAGCGATGGGCGCGCTCAATGCGCGCCTCTTGCGTATGACTATGGCTACAAAACGTGATTATTACGAAATACTGGGAGTCTCAAAAACCGCAACGCCCGAGGAAATGAAAAAGGCGTATCGGAAGCTTGCTCTGGAGTGGCATCCTGATAAAAATAAATCAGCAGGGGCGAACGATAAATTTAAGGAAATAAATGAGGCGTATTCCGTGCTTTCTGATGCCCAAAAAAGAGAGAAATATGACCAGTTTGGTCACAGCGCGTTCGCCCCGGGTAGCGGGATGGGTGGCGGAGGCAATCCATGGGGCGGACAGGGGCCGTTTAGCTATTCGTACTCATCCGGTGGATCTCCGTTTGGCGGGAGTGACTTTGTCGATCCGTTTGAAATTTTTGAACAATTTTTCGGCGGTGGATTTGGCGGCGGGAGGGGGCAGGCCAGACAGCGTCGGGATGTATATCAGCTGTCTATAGACTTCATGGATGCTGTGAAGGGTGTTTCCAAAGAAATACATATCCCGAAGGGTCAGGCCGGTGAAGGAAGCATGAAAAAAACCATAAAAATCCCACCGGGTGTGGATACCGGATCGAGAATTCGGTTTGATGATTTTGATGTGGTTTTGGAAGTACGCGCTGATAAGGAATATACCCGTGAAGGAAACGACCTGATCAGTGAAAAGGAAGTTACCTTTGTACAGGCGGCACTGGGAGCTGTTATTGAAGTAAATACGATTGACGGCCCGCTCAAGATCCGTGTGCAACCTGGGACGCAACCGGGTACTTTGGTACGACTTCGCGGTAAAGGTGTCCCACATGTGCGCGGCGGAGCCCGTGGAGACGCGTATATAAAGATACAACTTCATGTCCCAACCCACTTGTCCAAAAAGCAAAAAGAGCTTCTGGAAGAATTAGATAGGGTATAAGCAAACTGGGAATAGAGCCTCCTATAACCCAATTAAAATATAACTCATTCATTCTTTTTACATCTTGACAGAATGATATTATTTTGATACGATTCATCTTGAAAGGATTAAATATGGAACAAGATATAAATTCGCTATTCACTTTTGTAACAGTTGCAGAAAAAAATCGCAAATATGCTACCAGTTACGCTTCAGGTATAAGTACTGCACTTCGTCTTTTTGAAAAAGAGTTAAATGACAATGAAAAGGCATCTATTGATCTATTTAAACAAAATTTAAATCAGATATACGCGCAAGTTGTGCGTAAGAATCAGTCAATATATTCAAATTCTTCACTAGACATCTACAAAAAAAGAATAGCAAAGGTTCTGAACGATTACGAAAATTATGGGAAAGATCCAACAAAAATGAATGCTTGGAATCCATCACGTCATAATTTTATCAAAAAGGATAAGACGATAAAATCGCTTAAGTTAACAGAAAATGCTGCAAATTCCAATCAACCAGTAGAAGAATTGCCAGACGAAAAAACCTTGGTTCCAATGACTAAGTTTCAACTTCAATTGAGACCAGGGGTTTTAGCTAAGATAGAAACGCCTCATGATATGAGTGTCTCTGAGGCAAAAAAGATTCGAGCATATATTGACTATTTGATACAAAGTATCGATCCGACTGTAGAAACTGCTAAATAGATAGAAGGTTGACGGAGTGGTTTAACGTGAGAGTTCTCGAGGCTCTGAATGCTGAAGATGTCTAGATGTTTGTAAGCGTTCCGTTGGTTCAAATCCAACACCTTCTGCAAGATAACTGGTGATTCATGTGCTTAGTGCTATAATAAGCATGTGTTTACAAACACCTAGCGTAGTGAGCCCTCTTTGGAGGGCTTTTTACGTGGTATGGTTGACGTTGAGGCTTTTAGTGCTATAATATATCTAGAAAAGAGAGAGTAAAGAGGTGGGGAGATCCCACCTATTTTTTTAGAGGAGAATACTATGCCAGCAACAGTCAGAAGTGAATTTTCTTTAGCGTTAAATCAGGTTGCCTCCGAGCGGGGGATCGATCCCAACGTGGTCATGGAGACCATAAAAGCTGCTATTTTGGCGGCATATCGTAAGGATTTTGGCAATGACGAGCTTGAGCAATTTACCGTTGAGTTGCACCCAGACACAGGAGAGGCAAAGATATTTAAAGACGGTGTAAATGTGACGCCTCCGGGCTTCGGCCGTATCGCCGCGCAAACGGCAAAACAGGTAATTCTCCAAAAAATCCGGGAAGCGGAAAAATCCGCGGTTCTCACAGATTATGCGACAAAAGTAGGAACGATTGTGTCCGGTATGGTGCTGCGCTTTGACGGCCCAAGCATCGTAGTTGATGTCGGTCGGGCACAGGCGGTCATGCCTCCACAGGAACAAAGCCCAGGGGAGAGGTACCACCTGAACCAACGGCTAACGTTCTATGTGGAAGGAATACGGGAAACTTCGAGAGGAAATGAAATCATCGTATCCCGCGCACATAAAGGCTTGGTTGAAGGACTCTTTAGACGCGAAGTGCCTGAAGTATCACAAGGATCAGTCGAATTGCGAGTTGTCGCTCGAGAGGCTGGCGGACGAACAAAAGTCGCAGTATTCTCATCCCAAACAGGTGTTGATCCAGTCGGATCCTGTGTGGGTCAAAAGGGCGTACGAGTGCAGGGTGTTATCAGTGAGCTTGGTGGGAATGAAAAAGTGGATATCATCCAGTACAGTGATGACGCAAAGCAGTTCATCACAGCCGCTCTCGCTCCGGCAAAAGACATAGATGTCGTTCTTGATGAAAAGAAGAAATCTGCCGAAGTGCTCATCCCTGAAGATCAGTTATCTTTGGCCATTGGACGGGATGGACAAAATGTCCGACTTGCCGCAAAATTAACTGGTTGGAAGATTGATATCAAAGGCAAAGGTGTTCCGGCTGTTGAGACTCCGGACCAACCGACAGATGAGGCAGACACAAAAGAAGAGGGTACCAATGAAGCGCAAGAAGCCGTCTCGGCATCTGAAGTGAGCTCACAGGATGCAGCGGTCGCTGCAGCCCAGACTGATGATGCGCAGTCACAAAAAGATCAAACAAACTAACTCATGCGTATGAATTGTTTGCGATCGACCAAGGGAAGACATGAAGCAAAAAAAGAAGGATCAACCACAGAATGTGTACAGACCGCCAATCGTTGCGGTGTTGGGTCACGTTGATCACGGGAAAACGTCTCTTCTTGATGCTATCAGAAAATCCAATGTAGCCGGTCGTGAACACGGCGGTATCACTCAGAGTATTGGCGCCTACCAGATCCAGTTTGGCACTTCATATATAACGTTTATCGATACCCCGGGACATGAAGCATTCGCGAAAATGCGCTCCCGCGGTGCGTCTGTAGCTGATATAGCACTGTTGGTCGTCGCCGCAGACGACAGTGTGAAGCCGCAAACAATCGAATCCATTGAGCAAATCAAATCCGCAGGAGTATCCATGATCGTCGTTGTCAATAAAATCGACACCGTGGGTGCAAATGTAGACAAGGTGAAACAGGATTTAGCCAAACATGGCGTGCAGGTTGAAGGCTTCGGAGGAGACATTCCCATGGTACAGGTTTCTGCAAAAGCAGGCACAGGAATCCCTGCACTTCTTGACCTCATCGTTTTGGTCTCCCAGATGAAGGAACTCCCTGAACAGCCGGAAGCGCCACTTGAGGCCATCGTGATTGAAACCAGATTGGATAAAGGAAAAGGCATGGTAGCCTCAGTTGTAGTCAAAACCGGAACCATGATATTTGGTACACCGTTGTTTGATAAAGATGTACAAGTTGCAAAAGTTCGCGCAATGTTTGATGAGTATGGAAAACTGGTCAAGTCAGCAGGACCTTCTAAGCCTGTGGAAGTGTCAGGATTCACCAGCTTGCCTCCTGTGGGATCTACACTTACGGGTACTGCAATCGTTCAGGCTGCTCCTGCACCCGTTGAAGTGAAGCCGGGATATTCTGCAACATCACTTCCCGACTGGTTAAAACCGGTGTCTCAACAGGAAAAAGAAAAACTGAATATTATATTAAAAACCGATACAGCCGGATCTCTCGAAGCTATATTGGCATCTCTCGGCGACCGCGTACGGGTTGTTGAAGGTGGAGTCGGCGATATTGGTGAAGCAGATGTCTTACAGGCCAGAGGGTCGAAAGCGTTTATCGTAGGATTTAACGTGAAAGCATCCGGTGCGGTATCTATGCTCGCTCAGACTGAAAAAGTAGTGTTTCGCACCTATACGATCATCTATGAATTACTCGATGAGCTTGCAGAAGTTGTCTCAGGTATGAAAGAAGTTATTTCTCAGGAGCGGGAACTGGGAATGGGTACGATTATAGCCGAATTTCCGTTTGAAAAATCAAGAATTGCCGGCACAAAAATCGTATCCGGCCGCCTGGCAAAAGGTGACAGTGTAAAAATACTACGCGGTGAAACTGAGGTGGGTCGTGCGAAGATAAAATCGATTCGGAAAGGCAAATCCGAGACCACAAAAGCAGAAAATGGAGCTGAGTGCGGTATCCTACTTGACCGCACAGTTGATTTCCAGCTGAATGATGGTATAATCGCTGTTACTACAGGCTAGTTATACTTGTCATTGCGAGGAACGTAACACGCGAACACAGAAGCGGTCTGAACTCAGGATCGCCGTACTTCACTCGGGATGATAAACACAAACATATGGATTTTACAAACGATATAACAAAAATAAAAGGGCTACTTGAGACAGCTCAGGACGTGCTTATAGTTACGCATGAACATCCGACACATGACAGTATTGGGAGCGCACTGGCGTTATCACTTGGACTTACTTCCCTTGGTAAAAAAGTAACAGTTGCATGCCCAGATCCAATGATCGTGGAACTTAGTAACTACGTCGGCGCACAGAAGATCGTCAACGTGCTTGGCAAAAAGAATTTTGTTATTTCACTTGATTATGTTGAGGGATCCATAGAAAAGGTAAGTTACAACATCGAAGGCGACAAATTTAATCTCGTCATTGAACCACGTGTCGGTTTTGATACTTTCAGCGAAGAAAAAGTGCACTATTCCCACTCAGGCCAATCAGCGCAGCTCATATTCGCTGTGGACACTATACATTTGGGCGGACTTAAGAAGCTGTATGAAGATGATAAAGATTTATACGCTTCAAAACCCATCGTAAATATCGACAGACATGCAAACAACGCACACTATGGTCATACAAATATGGTTGATGACAGTGCGAGCTCCACCGCTGAGATTGTCCATACGCTCCTTGCAGGTCTTGGTGTTGGTCTGAGCGAAGATATAGCGACGAACCTGCTAAACGCTGTGTACGCAGCTACGCAAAATTTCCAAATGCAGACAATCAAAGCCAGTGCATTTGAACTAGCTGCAAAGGCAGTGGCCGCAGGTGGAAAGCGATTTGCCACCCGGACAGTTCAGGAAGAAATTACCCATGGTGGTGAATCTGTAGCATCAGAACCGAAAAAGGTAGAGCAGACTGTTCCTGTTACCGCACAGGTGCCAGTGGCTCCTGTTGAGCCACCACAGCCTGTCAAACCTGCACAAGTGCCGCCAAAACCACAAAAGGCACCGCCAGAGTGGCTGAAGCCAAAAATATTTAAAAGCTCCAATATTTCCTAAAGTCTATTTCGTTATCTTGTAATTTACCTCCTATTGATGTAAAATACGATGCATTGGAGCACAATATAGCTCCTTTTCATTTATTCTTATGGCAAAAGCAACTACAACCAAAAAAACAGAAAAAAAGTCAGTAAAAAAAGCGGCACCAGCAAAAGAAAAAGAAGCAAAAGCAACCGCGTCTCCAGTGAAAAAAACCGTGGCGAAAGAAGAAAAGAAAACAAAAACAACCAAATCAGCCGGAACAAAAAAGGCTGAAGTTGTGGTTCCGGTTCCGAGTGAAGAAAAATTGGAAGTTATTTCCCAGTATCAGGTAAAAGAAGGTGATACAGGCAGTCCTGAAGTACAGGTTGCACTTCTTACAAAACGCATCGAAAAATTAGTGGGACATCTTAAGGGAAACCCATCCGATAATCATTCACGACGCGGACTGTTGGGTATTGTCAGTAAGAGGCGCAGACTCTTAAACTATCTGGAGAAAAAAGATCCAGCCCGTTACAAAGGTATTGCACAGAAATTGGGACTCGCAAAATAATAACGTTTGATGTCCGGTCCAAAGTGACCGGACGCTTTATACCGAAAGGAGAATGGGGATAGAGGTGAAGTGTGATGGTATTTTTCCTTAGTACATAAGGACGAATATTATCCCACTTCCAACCTACCACCCCCTAAACCTCATTATGTCAAAACATGCATTGGTTAAGAAAACCATAGAACTCAGTGGTCGTACACTCTCTCTTGAAGTTGGTCGTTTTGCCGAACAGGCAAACTCAGCTGTGCTCGCACAATATGGTGAAACCATGGTGCTGGCAACAGTGACCGCTTCTTCAAAAGAAACGGCTCTCGATTATTTTCCACTCAGTGTTGAGTATGTAGAGCGACTCTACGCTGGTGGTCGTATCAAAGGTTCTCGGTGGGTAAAGCGCGAAGGCCGGCCAACTGATGACGCAATCCTTGCAGGGCGTGTGATTGATCGGTCTATCCGACCGTTATTTCCAAAGTCATACAAGCATGACGTCCAGGTAATCATCACAGTACTCTCTGTTGATGGAGTAAATGATCCTGATGTGTTGGGACTCGTTGCCACATCAGCAGCGCTTTCCATTTCTTCTGTTCCATGGGCAGGTCCTGTATCTGCCGTCCGCATGGGGTATGTGAAAAATGTGGAAGGTGAAGGCGGTTCGTTTGTGGTAAACCCAACAGCAACCGAACAGGAAAACAGTGATTTTGATTTCATAATTGCCTCCACAAAAAACAAAGTGCATATGCTTGAAGGTGGATTTTGTGAAACTCCTGATGCAATTGCCTATGAGTCAGTCTTAAAGGCAAAAGAAGCAAATGCAAAAGTCATAGAATTAATTGAGGAATTAACAAAAGAAGTGGGTAAAACCAAAGATGCCGCAGGGGAAACGACAAAAACAGATGAACTGAAAGCAAAGATAGCGGCTGACTATGCCAAAGAAATGGCAGCGGCATTTGCCAAAAAGGCTGAAAAAGAATTTGGCGGAACCGAAGTCGCTGAACTGGCTAAAGTCATAATGGAAGCGTACGAAAATGTTTATACGCTCAAAGCAATTGAAGAAGCGCTCGATGCGCTCTTCAAAAAGCAGGTGAGAAACGACATCCTGGAAAAGGGTAAGCGGTTTGATGGCCGAAAACTCGATGAACTTCGAGAGCTTGATGCCGCCGTCGGATTGTTGACCCGCACACATGGAAGCGCAATGTTTAGTCGCGGACAGACACAAGTGCTGACTGTCGCAACTCTTGGTACTCCATCACTCGAACAGTTGATAGAGAGTCCAATGGGTGAAGAATCAAAGCGGTATATCCATCATTACAGCATGCCTCCGTATTCAGTAGGAGAAACAGGACGTTTTGGCACACCGAATCGCCGGGAAATCGGACACGGTGCACTTGCCGAACGGGCACTTCTGGCTGTTATCCCATCTGAGGAAGTATTTCCGTATACAATTCGCCTCGTATCAGAGGTTATGAGCAGTAACGGTTCTACCTCTATGGCATCCACTTGTGGATCCACGTTGGCACTTATGGACGCAGGAGTTCCTATAAAGGAGCCGGTCGCCGGAATCTCAATCGGTCTTATGACCGATAAGGATCACGGGACAGATAAATACGAACTGTTAACTGATATCCTTGGCATCGAAGACTTTGCCGGAGACATGGATTTCAAAGTTGCCGGAACAAAAAATGGCATAACAGCGATCCAACTCGATGTCAAAGTTGATGGATTAACAGATGAGATGGTGAAGGAAACTTTCGCCCGGGCAACAACTGCACGAATGAAGATTCTGGAAAAAATCACATCTGTGATTGCTACTCCAAGAGCGTCACTCTCACAGTATGCACCAAAAGTTACCCGAGTGATAATTCCGGTCGAAAAGATTGGTGAAGTTATCGGACCCGGAGGTCGCATGATTAAACAAATCATTGCAACAACCGGTGCGACTGTTGATGTTGAAGATGACGGAACCGTCATGGTGTCCGGTATCAGTGATGAATCTGTACAAAAAGCAGTTGAATGGGTAAAAGGATTAACCCGTGAAGTTGTAGCCGGAGAAGAATTCGAAGGTGAAGTGAAGCGGATTCTTCCATTCGGTGCCTTCGTGGAAATCTTGCCTGGTAAAGAAGGTATGGTTCACGTATCGCAAATGTCCACTGAGTTTGTCAGCGCCCCGACGGATGTTGTACAACTTGGACAAAAAGTGAAAGTACGTGTCATGGAAATCGATGATCAGAAGCGCATAAACCTTTCGATGCTCTTTGGTGATGATGCAAAAAATGCGCCACCACGTGAGAGGCGAGAAGGTGGAGGAGACCGAGGTGGTCGACGTCCATTTAATCGCGGACCACGACGATTTTAATCGTTGACGGAGCACAGGTTTGAAAACAAACTCGATTTTCTGTATCCCGTAGTCTCCGGTATGACATCGGAGTGCGTGGGTATGTCGAATGTGCATTCCATCCGTACACTTTCTCTCGAACTGACTTGTTTCTTTCGTTTGCCGCTGTAATGATGGTACTATAGATATATGTCAAAGTTGTTGGATGATGTGGCCATGTACCGTAAGCGAATTGGGGAGACAAAGGTGCCTCCTGATCTGGAGTCCCGTGTATTATCTTCACTTGAAGAAATAGTACGCTTAGAAAACGACATATCAGCTCGAGTTCATGTGGAGCAGATGCTCAGATACATTGATTGGGTAGTTAGTCTGCCATGGAATGAACGCACGGAGGATCAATTGGATCTTAATCGCGCGAAAGATTACCTGGAAAAGCATCATTACGGACTGCAGCCGGTGAAGGACAGAATTTTGGAATACCTGTCAGTTTTAAAATTGAACCGTGACAGATGGCAAAAAGAAGAAGAGGCTGCAAAGAGCGATACCGAGCTTAAGGATGCGAAACTGTCTCACAGTATGCTCGCCCGCCGTGCTCCCATACTGAGTCTTGTGGGGCTTGTGGGAACAGGAAAAACAACATTGGCAAAATCGATTGCGCAGGCAATGGGACGACGGTTTGTCCGTATTCCTTTTGGAGGAATGAGTGACGCCTTGGATTTACGCGGACAGTCACGTGTGAGACCCGATGCTGAAATTGGATTGGTTCTCAAAGGCCTTCGGTATGCCGGAAGTCGCAATCCCGTCATACTGCTCGATGAAATTGACCGTGTCGCAGAACATGCGCGCGGGGACATTATGGGTGTTCTTGTCGAACTGCTCGACCCTGAACAAAACGCATCGTTTACCGATCATTTTTTGGACTATCCGTTTGATCTGTCTGAATGTATGTTCATCGCCACGGCAAACAACACGACGCATATAGCGACCGCTGTCATGGATAGGTTGGAACCGATTCAAATGCCTTCGTATACCGACCAGGAAAAAATTACGATTGCCAAAAACTACGTCATGCCAGCACTTTTGAAAGAATCAGGACTGACGGAGGAAAATTTGAAAATAGATGAGGCGATGTGGATAAAAATCGCACGACCTCTCGGGTATGATGCCGGTATCCGGTCTCTGGAACGCACGATCAATACGCTATGTCGAAAGGTCGCCAGAATGATAGTAGAAGGAAAAACTACCGGCGTGGTAGTAGATGAAAGTAATATAAAACAATTTATAGAAAGTTATTGAAAATATGGTATTTGCACATCCAGGAAGAAAAAAACACACAATATTTGAAGGAAAAGCACGAGCACCATCTCCAGCACAGCAACACCGGATAGAACACAGAGATCATCATGTGCTTTCAGGAAAAGAAAGTATCAGACTGTTCCCGTTGGGCGGCATAGGCAATGTTACAAAAAACATGTACGTCTATGAATATCGCTACGACGGAAAATTACGAGATATTCTTATTGTTGACTGCGGGATCGGTTTTCCTGACGCTGAGATGTATGGTGTCGATTTGGTACTACCTGATGTACGCTATCTGGAGGATAAGAAGCAGTATATACGAGGACTTGTGTTCACTCACGGGCATGATGACCATATAGGAGGCATTGCGCATTTGTATCCGAAATTAGGAAAGATTCCCATGTGGGGGACAACACTCACCGCAGCATTTGCGAATTTAAAGCTCAAAGATCGCGGAATAAAAACACAGGTAACGCCTGTTGATTTTGACACCGTACTCACCATCGGACCATTTACTATTTCATTCGCACGCGTCACGCACTCCGTACCTGATGCGGCAAATTTAATTATCAAAACGCCTATTGGAGTGCTCTATCATGGCAGTGATTTTAAATTTGATTTTGATCCTCTCGACGGAAAACTGTCTGATCTGGATAAAATAACTGCCGTGGGAAAAAAGGGAGTCCTCTGTATGCTTACCGACTGTTTGGGAAGTGAGAGGCCGGGATTTACTCCGTCTGAGCAAAAAGTCGGGGTGACGTTGGAGAAAGAAATGGCCCTCTGTAGCGGAAAGATGTTGTTTACGACACAGTCGAGTAATATTGCCCGTATTCAGCGGGCTATAGAAGTGGCAATACGCGCAGGAAGAAAAATTGCCATATTTGGCAGAAGCATGGATCAGAACATCGAAGAATCCGTGAAACTTGCGTACATGCGCTTTCCGCGAGACGTTATTGTGCGGGACCGCGACCTCAAGAAAGTACCTCCGACAAAACAATTTTTGATTGTCGCAGGAGCTCAGGGGCAAACCGGATCTGCTCTGTCACGAATTGCCAATAATGATCATAAATATGTAAGCATTGATGAGGGGGACACCGTAGTATTTTCGGCCGACCCAATTCCGGGAAGCGAAAACAATATCAATGCCCTTATTGAACAGTTGTACAGAAAAGGAGCCCGGGTGGCATACTCTGACATTATGGAAGATTTGCATGTGTCAGGTCATGGGAGTCAGGGAGACTTGATGCTTATGCTTTCAGCCGTCTCTCCCACCTATGTTCTCCCCATTGGGGGAAACTATAAGCACATGATGCAGTATCGGCGTCTGGCGCAGGATTTGGGATATGACAAAAAAAGCGTGTTAATTCCCGAAGTCGGTGAGATATTGGAATTTAAAGAGGGAGTGGCACCGAAAGTAGTTCAGACAGTTAATTTGGAAAACGTGATGATTGATGGGCTTGGAGTGGGGGATGTTGGTGAGGTTGTGCTTCGTGACCGTCAAACAATTGCCACTGATGGCATCGTTGTCGTTGTTGTCCCAATGGAGCAGTCGACAGGACGAGTTGTGGCTGAACCCGACATCATTTCCCGCGGATTTGTCTATATACGGGAATCAGGTGGCCTGCTGACAAAAGCGAAAAAAGTGGTGAATGATTCACTACGGCTAAAAAAAGGTGTCATGATCGATTGGCATTTCGTCCGTAAACAGGTGGAACACAATTTGGAACGGTTTTTACTCAAAGAGACAGGGCGCAGTCCCCTTATAGTACCTGTAATAGTTGAAGTTTAATTATTGTGAAGATTTTTGTTTGAGATCGGCAATTTCCTGCTTCAGCTCAGACATTTTTAATTCCCGTCCAACCATAAATGAATTCATTCGCTCTAATTCGAGAATTTTTTCCTCCAACTGCTCTCTCAATTGCTTTTGAGCGGTGATATCCTCTGTAACGATAACTACGCCATGGGAATCCTCGAGCGGGGACGCGCTTACATCCGTCCAAATAGTTTCATTTTTTTCTGTCACGACACCAATTACTACATGTGTAATATTTCTTTTTTCTGCAAGTGCCCGCGCGGATGGGAATTCATCCTTAGGCATCGGGCTACCATCGTTTCGAATATACCGCCGTTGTCGGTGTTTGCCGCTGGTTAATTCATCTTTGGATATTTTTAGTTTGTCACATAATGTCTGATTCAGGTCAATTACTTCACCTTTCTCATCCAATATGGAGACTCCAACGGGGAGTATGTTAAACAATCTGCGCCACTTAGTAATGCTATTTTCAAGTTTTTGTTCAAGATTTTTTTGGTCAGTGATATCGTGAGATACACCAAAAATGCCAATCAAATGTCCTTTGGAATCTATAATGGGACCCTTTGTAGAATGATATGATCTCAGTACTCCGTCAGCTGCAACAACGCTCTCATCAAAGGTCTGAACGTTTATTTCGGAGATGATTTTTTTATCATGCTCTCGAACTATATCAGCTTTACTTTTCTCAAATATATAATAATCATCCTTATTAATCACGTCAGATGCAGGTTTTCCAATTATGGATTCTGAGGCCCGATTTAAAAATAAATATTTACCTTCCAGATCCTTGATATAGACCGCATCAGACACATTATCCGCTACATACTGTAACAAAATTTGTATATCCATATATTTTTCCGTATCTACGGATATCGTACTCCTACATAGGTGCTAAGTAAAATTTATATGGAAAAAAGCGCGATGTGAGATTTGCTACTTGTTCAGTTCACTGGATTTTTGATGTAGCAATCTTGGATACACATGCAAAAATAACGTATCATCTTTGTTACTCTTACATCATGCATAAATCAGAAAGAGGCGGACACATTGTCCAGTCTGCCAGAGTTTTTCGAAGGTAGTGCTCAGCCTGTGCTTTATTTTCTTTCAACTGTAATTGTGCACTCTGTTACCAACGCTGCTATGGCTCCGACAGCGGCGAGCATTGGCGCGAGTACCGCTCCAACAATGCCGAGGGTGAGTGGCAGTATGACGAGTGTTTTTTTATTTTTATTTTTTATGGTAATTTGCCGGACATTACCCTCTTTTATCAGTTCTTTTACCTTTTTGAGCAGCTCATCACCGCTTACAGTGAACGAGTCATTTTTCTTTTTTGTTGCCATAGTGTGATCCCTTCTATACTCTTATAGTACCATGATTAATCAGAGCGTACTGTGAGGTTGGCAACCATTGTATGGTGCGAGTGCGGACCTACGTATGGTTAGTTTGAGCTTCGTGCCGCCTGGACGCGAGCGGTTTTATTCAAATGTTTCTTACGAAGGCGCAGTGTGACAGGTGTCACTTCCAAAAGTTCATCATCTTCAATAAAATCCAGACACTGTTCAAGTGTGAGCATCATCGGTGGGTCAAGCTGTATCGCAATATCGGCATTTGCCGAATGAATATTTGTCAATTTCTTTGATTTACAGACGTTGATATCAATATCTTCTGATCGTTGGTTCATACCAATAATCATCCCTTCATATACCTGTGCGCCCGGTCCGATAAACGCACTGCCTCTGGATTGCACAGTGGTAAGGGCATATCCTGTTGCCACTCCGGTTTCAAATGCGATGAGCACACCATTTCGAAGCTTCGGTATATGTGGCGCTAGGGGAAAATATCCGATAAATTGCGTGGCAAAAATTCCCCGTCCACGTGTTTTGGTGAGAATATCACTGCGGAACCCGAGCAGATTTCTGCTGGAAATTTTATACACCATCCGTGTGATATTTCGCTCATCGGTATGTGTGTCTGTGAGTTCTGCTCTCCTTTTTCCCAATTCTTCTGTGATGACACCTACTAAATTCGTATCAATTTCGATTGTGATTTCCTCAAACGGTTCCTGTTTTATCCCATCTATTTCCTTTACGATTACTTCGGGTTTACTCACCTGAAGCTCATATCCTTCACGGCGAAGATTCTCGATAAGGATAGCCAAATGAAGTTCACCGCGTCCGGATACCACAAATCCCTGTCCATTTGGGTTCTCTTCGATTCGAAGTCCAATATTGGTTTGTTTCTCCTTGAGCAGTCTCTGATAAATCTGCCGTGCAGTACAGAATTCGCCTTCGCGACCTGCAAGCGGAGAGGTATTGGCCCCAATAAGAATGTTCAGCGTAGGCTCTTCCAGTTTGATCGCTGGGTAGCCCACGGGATCGGCTGGGTCTGTAATAGTATCTCCAATACCCATATCTGTGCTGCCGGTCAGGGCAATAATATCTCCCGGTTCGCTTTGTGGGACCTCTTTTCGGGAAAGGCCGACACTGGTAAATACCTGTTCGATCTTGAATGAACCTTTTTTGGTCTGTTCGTTCATATGAAATACAAATTGACCCGGTTTGATAATTCCCTGTGTGACTTTGCCGATTGCGAATGTTCCCTTGTAATTATCGAAATCGAGTGTGGAAACAAGCATTTTGAATGGCTTTTCAGCAAATGTTTTTGGTGGAGGAACCTCACGTATGATAGTTCGGAACAACGAAGACAGATCTCCAGGAGCATTCATATCCGCCGGATATGAGTCCCACGCCTTACCTTCCCGACCAATCGCATAGACGACCGGGAAAATCAGGTGATCTTCATGATGCGCCAGTCTCAGAAATAATTCCTCAGTTTCCCGAAGCACTTCTTCATGTCGTGCGTCCTTACGGTCAATCTTATTGATACACACGATGACCTTTAGATTTAATTCCAACGCTTTTTGGAGTACAAATTGTGTCTGGGGAAGCGGGCCTTCTGCTGCATCCACGATGAGCAGTGCCCCGTCCGCCATATTTATGGTTCGCTCTACTTCTCCACTGAAATCCGCATGTCCGGGAGTATCAATAATATTGATCTTTGTCGTTTCGAACATGACTGACGTATTTTTTGCCAGGATAGTGATACCTTTTTCCCGTTCCAGATCATTGCTGTCCAAAATCGTTGTCTGATTCATTTCAGCTTCGTTGGCGCGGAATGTGTGGGTCTGTTTGAGCATACCATCAACGAGTGTGGTTTTACCGTGGTCGACGTGGGCGATAATGGCTATATTTCGTATTTCCATAAAATTAAAAATCCCCGCCTGCAGGCCGCGTGCGGGGTAAACTAGGCAGAACTACTGTATTATATCAAATCCGGTTGATATAGTCGACCGGAGACCGTATACTAGGTACATGTCAAAAAAGCGACATGCTGTTTTGGGTGGCCATAAACGAAAATATAAAAAACACGGCGGCTTTCAGATAAAGCTAAAGCAACAAACCGTGTACACGGTCGGGGCAATCTGGCTTTGGCTGTTTGCTGCGATTATCTCAGTATCTTTTTTCGGGGAAGGGTCACTGTTGACCACGCTTCGCGAGGAGTTACTGCTCCATATCGGTTGGGTCATGTTTGGCCTACCTCCGTTTCTGGTGACGCTCAGTTTTTTACTCTTCAAGATTAAGTCTCCCGTCGGACGGCCAAATGTCCCCATGGGGCTTGGTATATTACTTTTTTCCCTTATGGGCGTGACACAGGCAGGCGTAGCCGGTGAAACAATTTGGCAATTTGCCGCAGAACGAATTTCCACCGAGGGAGCGTTACTGTTTTACTTATTTGTTCTGGTCATCGGGCTTATTCTACTGTTTAACTCTTCACTGGATTCTATGGTGAACTTCCTGATCATGGGCGGACAAACAATCGCCACGTCAGTAGGTGAGTGGCTTAACAGCCTTGTGACGAAGAAGGATGAGTTTGGGTTTGATAGAGAACCCGGACAGATGAAAATTAAAGGGATGTCTCTGGATGATAAGCCGATGGTATCAAAAATTCAGCCGTCAACAACTCCCATTCAGATCGGAGGGGCCAATCCAAACGTACCGCCAAAGCCGGTTATGGTACCCCATCTTGCTAAAGCCCCCTCATCGTCAGATTTAAAGATAAAAGACATGACTATTTCCAGTGCACCTGATACAAAAATGTGGGAATATCCACCGGTATCACTCCTGTCTGATGGGCCCGGTCAGAAGGCTGATAGGGGAGATGTGAGGAAGAACGCGACAATTATTGAAAAGACACTTGAGAGTTTTGGTATCAAGGCAAATGTAGCGGAGGTAAACTCAGGTCCGGCGGTGACGCAGTACGCTATTGAGATTGCTCTTGGTACGAAAGTTTCAAAAATTACATCCCTTTCCAGTGATTTGGCATTGGCACTTCAGGCACCAACAGGAGAAGTCCGTATAGAAGCGCCGATCCCGGGGCGGAATCTGGTAGGTATAGAAATTCCGAACCGCGGATTGGAGTTTGTGACATTTAAGCGAATGATTCAATCAGATGTGCTCCATAAGGCCAAAAGTAAACTTGCAGTTGCTCTTGGGCTTGATGTATCAGCTAATCCGGTTATCGCAGATATCGGAAAGATGCCGCATGCGCTTATTGCCGGTACTACGGGGTCAGGAAAGTCAGTGCTCGTAAACACCTGGATCACTTCTCTGTTATTCAGAACAACCCCGTCTGAGGTGCGTCTGATTCTGGTTGATCCAAAGAGAGTGGAACTTACGGGATATAACGGCATACCGCATCTATTGACACCTGTTATCGTTGAGCCCGATAAAATTCTCTCCGCGCTTCGATGGGCAGTTGCAGAGATGGAACACCGGTATAAACAATTTGCGGAAGTGGGTGTTCGTAATATTGAAGGATTCAATGAGTTATCCGGATTTCAGGCAATGCCGTTTATCGTTATATTCATCGATGAGCTTGCCGACCTTATGTCGTACGCGCCTGTCGAGGTTGAAGATACCATTTGTCGTTTGGCACAAATGGCGCGGGCAACCGGTATTCATTTGGTATTGGCGACACAGCGGCCGAGTGTCGATGTTATCACAGGACTTATAAAAGCGAACGTTCCAACCCGATTGGCATTTAACGTATCCTCCATGATTGATTCCCGTGTGGTGCTTGATATGCCGGGCGCTGAAAAGCTGCTTGGTCGCGGAGATATGTTATACATCCCTGCAGATCAATCAAAGCCAAGCCGTATACAGGGAACATTTGTGTCTGAAAAAGAAGTGAACAAGGTTGTCGAATTTCTAAAGAGTAAGAATACTCCTGTCCAGTACACTGAGGAAGTCACAAGTCAAAAAGTAACGCTCGCAGGAAAGAAAGGAAGCGGAGGAGCGAACAAGGGGAGCGATGGAAATGACGCTATGTTTGAGGAAGCTGTGCGATTGATTTGTCAGCATGATAAAGCCTCCGCTTCACTACTCCAGCGGCGATTGGCTGTAGGATACGCCCGAGCTGCACGAATTCTCGATCAGCTTGAAGAAGCAGGGATTATAGGTCCCGCGGAGGGGTCCAAACCCCGTGATGTACTTATGAAAAATCCGGATGAATATTTCGCAAAACTAGCTGAAGGAACGAGTGAGGAATGACATACCAAATCTTCTGCCTTTCTCGGGCGCGACTTCATACTTTGTCGCCGGTGGGTATGGCATATTCTTTACATAAACATAATTTATGAAAACGGTAGGACAAATGCTTCGGGATGCACGAGAGGAGAAAAAATTAACTCTTGAGGATATTGAACGGGGAACCAAAATCAGATTGAAGTTTTTGAGTGCAATTGAGTCGGATGAGTTTGCTATTATGCCTTCGCAATCATATGTGAAGGGCTTTGTGAAAAATTATAGCGAATATGTGGGGTTAAACAGTAAAACGGTGCTGGCATTTTTTCGTCGGCAGACTGTGGATGCTCCCAAATCTCATTTACTGCCAAAAGGCATGGAAGCGCCGCTGAACAGAAGTCCGTTTCAACTAACTCCGGGAAAATTTATTTTCATAATAGTCACCCTGTTGGTTACGGTTTTTTTACTGTACTTATTTGTCCAGTACCAGACGCTTCAAAAACCACCAACATTATTAATCGATAGCCCCGTCAATCAGGAAGTGTTTTCAGATACTAGAGTTGATGTGCTGGGAAAAACTGACCCAGACGCAACAGTTACCATAAATGGTGTCAGTGTCCTTGTCCGGCCGGATGGAAAGTTCTTTGATCAGATACGCGTCGAACCGGGCATAAATACCCTGACGATAATGGCCTCTAGCAGGCTGGGAAAAACCACCACTCAGGTTGTGAAAATAGGCGTAAAATAATGTGAACGGTCATTGACAGTTCTGTCTATTTGCGCAATACTTGTTACACAAATAGTTTCTAGATTCTGCCCATGGATCCAATACAACTTACCATCATAGGCGTCAGTATAACCCTCACAATTCTTCTCGTAGTTTTGGGTATCCAAGTATTTTATATACTGAAGGAAATCCGGTTTTCCGTGCAAAAAACCAATAAAATGCTTGACGATGCAGGGAAAGTCAGCGGAACGGTGAGTGAAGGTGTTACCAGCATGTCGGGGTTTATGAACGGCATACGACAGGGATTGCAAATGATAACAGCACTGCAAAAAAAAGGAGAGAAAAATGAGTGAAGATCACGGAAAGTCTGATGCAAAATTCATAGTAGGATTATTCATTGGCGGTATTATCGGTGCGCTTATTATATTTTTCCTCGGTACTAAAGAAGGGAAGAAGGCCGGTAAACTCCTGGAGGAAAAGGGCAAAGAAGCTCTAAATGATTTGCACGGAAAAGTAGAGGAATTGCAGGAAAAAGGAAAAGAGTTAGTCAAGCAGGGAGAGCAGATAAAAGAGAAGATTGTTGAGAATTTTGAACAATCAAAAGAAGAATTGACAGAAGCAACAACGGAAAAACTTGAAAGCGCTCTGACTAAAATAGAAGAATTACAACAGCAGAGTATCACTACAACTGCCGAAATCCGCAAGCGATTCTTCAAAAATATTCCAAAAAAGAGGTAAAATTTTCAGAGTATTTACCTGATCTCCAAATATTTCAGATGTAAGTGAATAGTGAGTTTAAAGGCTCAACATTCAGTCAAACTCCCGATGTGTCTAGCCGTTTCACAACCGGTGGATGTAACCCTGTGTATGTAATCCATAATAATTCCAATTATGTATAATATCTGGTGTTAATGTGACTACTAAAATATCTGGGGGATCTTCTTCAGGAATTTGTAAACACCATAGTTTATTGGTGAGTTTAGATATGCCCAGAAGCGCAGCACCAACTACCCACTCTACTCTTTCTTTTCTATATTCGTTACTTGTATTAACAATATCGCCAATTTTTTCGCTTAGTTTTCATAATAGAAATATAGCTTACTTTAAGAGAACCAAGTATTTATAGAATATTTAACTTCCATTGATTACTTAGATTTACAATTTGATTCATGAACTTTATATAAGTTGGAATTTTATTTATATATTGGTATAATGGCCTATAATGTCAATGGAACGAAGAAACAAAGGCGTCTTTCCTCCAGTTCGTGATTTAGTTGATGCTGGGTGGTTTTTGCATGCAGAGAGATTAATTAGTCCTTCACTTGATGAAATCGTGACAAAAAGTAATGGGCTCGGGATTAAGCGCCCAATCGGATATCCACAGGAGACACTAAAACGTCTAAGTGAAGGTTTGCTATTGGATGTGGGATGTGGAAGTAATTTTGGATTTGGATCTACTTTTATAGATGTTCTTCCCAACGCATATGGAATTGATCCAATGCTTACGTTTCCGTATAAATTTCCAATTACCGGTGAAATTCCGAAAGACAGGGTTGTCGGTGGATTTGCCGAAGATATGCCTTTTCATGATAATACTTTCAGAACAACCGTAAGTCTAAAATGTGTTGGCTGGTATCCTAATGTTACAGTTAATCCTTACTGGGCTATTTCGGAGATGATCCGTGTTACTGAAAACGGGGGTCTTGTAACCATACATATTGGCCAACGCGAAGAAAATGGCCAGATCATCTTAGATGCTGCTGAAGAAGTTATGCGCGGTCCATTTGGTGATAAGATAGCTGTCATAAAAGATTTTACTTCAGCACAAATGCCACAGGTATCTATTCGTTTAAATTAATAATTTACTCATTCCATATAGCGGTAGTACGATAACAGTATTTAGTAGTTCTGATATGCCGTTTTATTGACTGCATTTACATTTGTCACTGCGAAAAGCCTTTGTTTCGTTCTCATTGAAGAGTGTGAAAAGTATTATTTCTAATTCATAGTTTTGGGTTAAATTGAGGATAAAAGAAAACTCTGTCCTCTAAATCCCCGCATTTCGATGGTGTAAGAGCAAAGACTGGATCCCGTCCGCTGAGCGGGTCGAGGATGATATGACCATTTATCGAAAGAAAATTCCGGGGTCGATTTGAGGGTCAAACGGAATTGCAATTTCCTCAGGTGTAAGCGAATATTTTTCTAGTCTATAGCCTGATTTGAACGTTGTTGTGCTCTCTGGTTTTTTTGAAAGATGTAATTTGTTTTCTTTCCACCACGCGTCGCTCATGAGGGGATCGTTTTTTGGTGGAGGGGCGATTACCAGATATGTTACGGGCATCTTTTTAAATGAATGCGCTTTTTTAGGGGAAAGTCGGCCTTGGTAAAGCAACGCATATTTGGATCCGTACGCGAGCGTATCAGGTGCATACACAAAGTAGCCGAATTCCTCGTCATTTTGTGAGTATAGACTGCGGGCTACCTCCGATTGTGTTTGCCACGATGCCTCTTCAACTCCGAGGTTATTCATATGAATGAATAGATGTTGTGAAATGCCCATAAGGTTAGACACGTACACAATGAAAAACGCGAGTATTCCGACATATCTGAACGTCGAAGTTGTAACGGAGGAGAACATAATAAATGCCAATGGGAATATGGGAAACGTATAAAAATACAATAGAGGATACGCGTTTATAAGGCTCACAGCATAAAATCCAACAAGAAAATAGAGAAACGTGCCGTATACCATTGCGTGATGACGTTTACGTATTTCCACGTATATAAAAATCATAAGCGTAAAGAATACTATGCTGTTTCCAAACGCCCCACCGCTTCGCAAAAACTCAATTCCGGTTGTCAGATTATACACTCTATCCCATACCAACGAACCGAACGAAATTGCATGATTTCCGGCCTGAATATGCCGTATGGCGTTCTTGAGCAGTATATGATCATGTCGAGCATCAAACAGAAGGAATGTTGAGAGTGGTATTACCAACAACCCAAAACATAAAAGATGTTTGACAATTTTATGCCTCCAGCACAGATATATGTGGTATATCAGCGTGAGCATAAGGATTGGAATCCCAATAGCCATCTGAAACTGAATTATGATGCCAACCGCAAGCACATGTGCCAGTAAATACAGTACGTTTCGTGTTTGTGCGTATTTGATTGCAGTATAGAAAAAGAACGGGATCATAAACATTGCGCCGTGAGGGTTAAAAAATCCATTTGTGATATACACCATATAGAGGGCGATCATGATGGCTGTGAGTTGGCCAACTAACTCTGAGAAGAGTGACTTGGCAATACGGTAACAGGACCACGTAAAAATACCGCTTAGGAGAATCCAAAACCATCCAACCACAACCGGATTTCCTCCCCCGAGAACGTATGCCGGATAGTTCAGATATATCCAAAGCGGTCCGTGGAAAAGACCACCAACACTGGAACGTGGGCCAATGAGAATAAATTTTTTTTCATCGACTTCACGAAGTAAATGGAAGTCCCTGGCAATATCAGAGGAAAATTGAATCTCATTTGATCGAAGTAGTGTCGTAGCAAAAAAAAACGAGATGCCAAGAAGTAGCCAAAAAAGCCAAGAAGGGAGCGGGCGTGACGCGGTCATATGTGTATTATCAGATTATTGTATATAGATACCAACGTAATGATATAATATCCAATATGAATTCTAAAGATGTCAGGTCATCGTATATTTCATTTTTCCAAAAACAGGGACATAAAGAAATTCCTTCCGCAAACGTAGTTCCTGAAAATGACCCAACGACACTATTCACAAGCAGTGGCATGCAACCCCTCATTCCCTACTTGTTGGGGGCAAAGCATCCTCTCGGTACCCGCCTGGTAAACAGTCAGAAATCGTTTCGCGCACAGGATATAGATGAAGTTGGAGATAACAGGCACACCACTTTTTTTGAAATGTTGGGAAATTGGTCCCTCGGGGATTATTTTAAAAAAGAACAACTCCCCTGGATTTTTACCTTCCTGACAAAAGAGCTGGGACTTGATCCAAAGCGATTGTTTGTCACGGTGTTTGAGGGTAATACTCAGGTTTCAAAAGATACGGATTCAATTTCTATATGGAAAGATATCTACAGCGGCGTCGGTATAGATGCTCAGGAAGGGGAGCGTATCTACTCATACCCTGCCAAAAAGAATTGGTGGAGCAGGAGCGGCGAGCCCGAGAAAATGCCCGCAGGTGAGCCTGGAGGTCCTGACAGTGAAGTATTTTTCGACTTTGGCGAAGATCTCGGCCACCACGGCAGAAGTGAGTGGAAACACGAAAAATGCCATCCAAACTGTGATTGCGGACGATTCATGGAAATAGCCAACTCAGTTTTCATGCAATACAAAAAACAGGAAGACGGTTCTCTCGTGGAACTCGCGCAAAAAAATGTGGACTTTGGCGGCGGGCTTGAACGACAGGTGGCGGCAACAAATAATACGTCAGATGTATTTACCACAGATATGTTTACGCCCATTATTTCAATTCTGGAGGCGTCAAGTCATAAAACATACGGAGAGCACGTCGAAGAAACACGGGCAATGCGCATTATTGCTGATCATATGCGGGCGAGTGTCATGATGATGGCCGATGGTGTATTACCGTCGAACAAAACCCAGGGGTATGTTCTGAGACGTCTGATACGACGATCCCTTATGTACGGGAAAAAGCTGGGATTACCCAAAGATCTGCTCTATATCGGACAGGTTGTCGAACCAATAGCACAAGTGTATGAACATGCATATCCCGCAGTAGTAGAAAAAGCCGCGGAAATAAAATTGCTGCTTCAGGAAGAGGCGCTTCGTTTTGGAAAAACTCTTGAGCGGGGGATTGCAGAAATAGAGAAAGTTCCTGAATTGGATGGAAAAATAGCATTCACATTATATGAAACGTACGGCTTCCCATGGGAAATGACTGTCGAAGTCGCCACCGAAAAAGGACAACAGGTCGACCGTGGACAATTTGAAGAAGAATTTAAGAAGCACCAGGCATTATCACGAACAGCTGCAAAAGGCATGTTTAAAGGCGGGTTAGCGGATCATAGCGAGCAGACCACGAGGCTCCATACCGCACATCACCTTCTGTTAGCCGCTATGCAACAGATAGTGGATTCAACCATTAAACAGCGCGGAAGTAATATAACAGCGGAAAGGCTGCGCATAGATGTGAATTTTGCCCGTAAATTGACTCCGGAGGAACTGTCCGCAATTGAGGCTTTGGTAAACGAGAAAATTCGCGCAAAACTGACTGTACAAAATATTGCCATGAATAAAAAAGATGCCGAATCTATAGGAGCACAAATGGAATTTGGTCAGAAATACCCAGAAAAAGTCAGTGTCTATTTTATTGGTCTAAAAAGTGGTATTCAGCCTGAACAGGCAACGCCATCTGATTATTTTTCGGCAGAGTTTTGCGGTGGACCACATGTGAAAAATACCGGTGAGCTTGGGGTTTTTAAAATAAGCAAAGAGGAATCCTCAGGATCGGGTATCAGAAGGATTTACGGGACTCTTTCGGAGTAACGTGTTGCTTCCAGAGCTTCAGGTTGTTACTATGGTAATACGTAGGGGTGTCAGCCCGATTAACGCATGAAATTACCAGAGCTATTCCAATCCATTTTTAAGCGCAAATCAAATTCTCGTGAGATATATGTGTCGCTCTATCTGGACGCACTTCAAGTGGCTGGATCTTTTTTCACTATAGAGCAAAGTGGAGCCGTTATGGTCTTGGCATCACGATCAGAAAGATTGAAAAACGACTCATGGGAAGAGCGTAGCGTTGTCGTGGATGAATTATTGGGTTTATTGGAGGAAAAAACAGGACACACTGACGTCACAAAAGCGATCCTTGGCTTGCCTCCGTTGTATTTAACGGCAACGGGAGAAATACAAAAAGAGGTTCGGATACATATAAAACAATTCATGAAGGAACTGGAACTGCAGGCCATAGGGTTCGTTCCGTTGCAACAGGCGATAATTTTTAAAATGCGTCATGATGAGGGTGTTCCTCCAAGCGTTATTCTACTAGGCATAAATAGTCATTGTATGGAAGTCGGTGTATATAAAGTGGGTGAGCTCTCAGGCGTTCGGGAAATTGAAAAGCATGAGGATGTAGTTGATAGCGTAGAACAGGGGTTACGCAGTTTTACCGATATTGAAGTACTCCCAGCGAGAATTATGCTGTATGGATCTAGTCAGGAAGAGCTGGAGGATGTTAAATCCATCCTCATGAAACACCAGTGGACCTCCCGCGTGAATTTCCTTCATTTTCCGAAAATAGAGACCATTTCTGAAGAGCGTATTGTTGAGTCAATATCATTTGCCGGAGCCAGTGAACTGGGAGCTGCAATGGGCGATATAGAGCCGTCAGATGAGGCTCCAACGACAGAACCAGAAGAAACGGTATCAGAAGATGTCCTTCCGCCGCCAGATAGTGAAATATCCAAGTCCACGAAAGATAAAGCAGAGGAATTGGTCGCGCAGTCAGCAGGTGAAAGCGACATATCAGAAGTAGAGCAATCAAACCCTGAAGATGAAACGCACGTGGCCATTGCAGACGTTACTCCTCTCAAAGATACAGTTGAATCAAAGATGTCAGAGGAGGTTGCTGAAGCCCAGGAGGTTATATCTGAAGATTTTTCCGTTGATGATGTGACGACAGCCGACGCTAATGTTGTTATGGTAGATGCTGAATCACTTGGTTTCAAAAAAGATGTAGATGTATTGGAAAAAGAACAACTTGCGGGGGCGCAACAGAGAGATGTGGAGGGCGCTTCTGAAGGCGAGGATGACTTTGACGATGAAGATGAGGAAGAAGTAAGCGAAGAACGTGGTGGTATGAAATTGCCGGCTCTGCCTCATATATCATTCTCTGGAGTATCAGCGTTATTATCTGGCGTATTTGGCCGGTCAACAGGAAAAAAGCCCGTTGTCGCTGTCGTGTTGGGAATTATCGCGCTTCTTGGACTGGGTGGATTTTTGTACTGGCTGATCCCGGGCTCTACCGTGACAATACTTGAGATCCCAAAGACATTCCAAACGTCTCAGTCTATAACGATTGATCCTACAGCAACAACCGTGGATGCACAGCAGAACATAATACCCGGTAGAAAACGGGATAAGGCAGAAACGGGAGAAAAAACTGTTCCGGTAAACGGTAAGAAAAATGTAGGAGACCCGGCTAAGGGTACTGTGACCATTTACAATAAATCCACAACAGTGAAGACATTGAAAAAAGGGACGGTATTAACGTCCAAATCACTCCAGTTTTCCCTTGATCAGGAGGTTCAAATTAGCGCAGCAACAGTATCAGGCATACTGGGAGGGGAGACAAAGAAATTTGGCACGCAGACCGCGTCGATCACTGCGCTTGCCATTGGTAGTCAAAGTAATATGCCAAGTGGAACAGAATTTACCTTTAAGGAGTATGGAAGTGACGTGATGATTGCTACAAATGAGAAAGCCTTAGCAGGAGGAACAAGTCGCGAAGTAACTGTAGTATCTCGATCTGATTATGATTCCTTTGTAAAAACAGTATCTGCAGAATTGACGGAGAAAGCAAAACAAGGGTTTGCTCAAGTGGTGACAGGGAGCGAAAAAATCATAGATGCGACAATAAAGACCACAGTAACAGAGAAAGTATTTAATCAGGAAATAGATGAAGAGGCCACGCAACTGGAGGGTAAACTGACTGTTACAATGAGTGCAGTTGCATACGCGGAAGCAGATGTCCGCGCTCTTTTATCCTCTCTGTCTGCAAGTCAGGTCCCAAGCGGGTATGTGGTGAATGATGCAAAAACAACGGTTACGGTAAGTGATGTACAGGTGAAGAAAGACGGATCGATAACGGGAAAGGCGACGATGCAGGCATACGCACTGCCCGTTCTTGATACAGAAAAAATACGTAGTGATATCGCGGGAAAGTCTATTTCATTCGTGCAAAACTATGTGAAAAATCTGCCGGGCGTGGGGGGTATCCTTATCGGATTTCGCTATAGTCCTACAAAATCAATGTTACCTCTCAATAAGAAAAATATATCAGTGACCGTTTCATTTATGGAGTAGTCCTTATGCCTCTGTATCGGTACGTAAAAGCAGCACCAATTCGCCCGCGTGTCCGGCCTAAAAAGCCGTTTGCCCTCTCGCTCTTTATTATGAGCGTGGGTGTGGGTATCCTGCTGTGGGTGGTGTGGCCAATACTGTCATTTAGTGCCATATCCGAGCAGGTGCTATCTGCAACAATCACTCCGATTGATGATACTGCAAAAATTGTCGCGAACTCACCACTCTCTCCTGTGGCCTATGCTGCAGCCGGACCGGAAAAAATGGTACAGGATGCCTCCACTGATTTTACCGATGTGAATGTCTGGTATCCGGCGGCACCCCAGAAACACGAAAAATCATCAGTAAATACATACACACTTTCAATACCAAAATTAAAAATAGCAGGAGCGCTTGTGTCTATCGGCGGAGATGATCTGAATTCGAGTCTGATACACTATGGCGGTACCGGATTACCAGGACAGTATGGTGGAGCTGTTGTCTTTGGGCATTCGATGCTTCCGCAGTTTTATTCGCCTACAAATTATAAAAGTATATTTTCTTTGTTACCTACACTCAAGGAGGGTGATGATATATTCGTGAATTTTGATGGAGTCGAGTACAGATACACAATTTATAGCATGGTCGTGATTGATCCGACTGATTTAAGCGTGTTGGAACAGCGTTTTGATAACAGCTATTTGACCCTTGTGACCTGTGTTCCGCCCGGCACCTACTGGAAGCGATTGAATGTTCATGCTAAGCTGAATACTCTGTGATGCAAACCACTCACCAACAAGCTGCCATTGACGCTATCAAAAAAAAATTAACCGGTAAGGCGTTGTCATATCATGAAATATTCACCATTATGGATGAAATTTCATCCAACCGCTTAGGACCAATACTAACGACCTATTTCGCTGCAGCCGGGTTTACAGAAGGGTTTTCTGATGAAGAACTGTATTTTTTGACAAAAGCCATGGTAGAAACCGGCCCGGTCCTTCATTTTCACGGAATCGTGGCGGATAAACACTCAGTCGGAGGGGTTGCGGGAACGCGCACATCCATTATAGTTGTCCCAATCATTGCTGCGGCAGGGTATCAAATTCCCAAAACTTCATCCCGCGCAATTACCTCTCCAGCGGGTACTGCTGATACCATGGAAGTGCTTTCACCAGTTACATTTGTTCCAAGGCAAATAGAACGATTAGTGGATAAGGTTGGCGGATGTGTGGTATGGGGTGGTCACGTGGGTTTGGCGCCTGCTGATGACATCATTATTCAGGTAGAACATCCTCTTGCGTACGAATCATTTGATAAGATCATAGTCTCAATAATGGCTAAAAAAATCGCATCAGGGTCCACTCATTTGGTTTTGGATGTCCCAGTGGGGAAAACAATGAAAGTCCAGCATGAGAAGGATGCGGAAATCATAAAGCGGAAATTTAAATTGCTGGCTGACAGATTTGGTATTAAAGTACATGTGGATATAAACGCTATACGACAAAATGCAGGGCGCGGTATCGGTCCGGCTTTGGAGGTAAAAGATATTTTGGAGGTGTTGGAGCAGCATCCAAACCGTTCAATTGCACTTGAGGATAAAGCCGTCCGGTTGGCCGGAGAGCTGCTGGATTTGTGCCTGAAAGATTCAAAGAAAGCATCTGTTTCTGGCGAAGTGTTAGCCAGAAGCATACTTACGAGTGGAAAAGCCCTCACAAAATTACGGGAAATCGTAAAAGCACAGGGCGGCAATCCCGACGTGTCATCAACAAAAATACATGATGCAAAGTACGTGTACGAGATGCCGTCACATCGTCGGGGAACAGTGCAGGCAATAGAGAATCATCAGATCACAACGATCTGTAGGATTTTAGGTTGCCCACATGATAAAAAAGCAGGAATGTATCTGAATCGAAAAATGGACGAGCAAGTGGACAAAAATGATATACTATATACGTTGTATAGTTCAAACGAATGGAGATTAAAAGAGGCAGTAGAGACGCTTAAGCACGTACAGGTCTATACGATAGGATAATCATGTTTAAAAATGTGATCGCGCCGATGCAGGCATGGCTTCTTTCACAGGGGAAGTGTGTAGGGTGTGGGAAACTGCTCCCGGCCCCTAAAGATATCGGCACAGTGCGAGTGACCTGCGGATGCGGGCGCATATATGTGTACGATCCGCAGTCAAATAAATTTAGAAGGGCGACATTCAATGAAGCAAAATAAAACATATTCGTTTATATCGAGATTGGTAGTATTGTTTGTCGTGCTTGTGATCACTGCGTGGGGAGGGTGGTTTTGGTGGCAGGATAGTATAAGTGCACAGGATCCCACAGATACAAATCCGGTCCAATTCACGGTTGAAAGCGGAGATGGTGTAAAAATTATTGCTTCAAATCTCGCGACACAAAAAATTATACGAAGTCCCACGGGTTTTTATCTTCTCGTAAAACTGCTGGGTATTGAGCGCCAGTTGCAGGCTGGAGAGTTTCGTCTCACCCGGGCTATGGATGCGAAAACCGTTGCACTTGAATTAACGCACGGTATGAGTGATCAGTGGCTGACAACATTAGAAGGGTGGAGAGTAGAGGAGGTCGCTGCGAAAGTTGCCAAAGATTTGGATATACCCGAACAGGAATTTCTGAAATATGCCAAAGAAGGCTATATGTTTCCTGACACCTATTTAGTGCCTAGGGATGCCAGCGCTGCGGCTATTGTAAAAATTTTCATGGATAACTTTGATAAAAAAGTCACTCCTAAAATGAGAGAAGATGCAAAAAAAACAGGGCTTACCTTTGAAGAAGTTATCATACTCGCGTCTTTAGTTGAGCGGGAAGGCAAGACTGCCAGTGACCGCCCTGTAATTGCCGGCGTGTTACTCAATCGGTTGAAAGAGGACTGGCCGTTGCAGGTTGATGCTACGCTTCAATACGTGTTGGGCTATCAGAGTGCCGAAAAATCCTGGTGGAAAAAATCATTGTATGATGAAGACAAAAAATTAAAGTCCCCATTTAACACCTATGCAAACCCCGGATTACCGCCAAAACCTATTTCAAATCCTGGGATAGAATCCATATCCGCTGTGATTTATGCAAAACCGTCGGAGTATTTTTATTATTTGCATGACCAGACAGGCGGGGTCCATTTTGGGAAAACATTGGAAGATCACAACGCGAACATAGCGAAATATCTCCGATAATAGGTGCATGAAACTGCGAACTGTATTTATCTGTATTTGTATTGCACTTGCTTCACTTATTACCCCATCAGTCCACGCCGAAGAAATTTCCGACTTTCAGTCTTCGCTGGATATCCAATCGGACGGCACAGTGCTCGTGAAAGAACTGATTCAGTATGACTTTGGAACATCATTCCGGCACGGTATATACCGCACTATACCGTACACAACAAAAAATAAAGAAGGTAAGAAATTCTTGATGGATCTCGGGTCTTTCAATGTTGTGGATGAACAGTCTGCGCCGTATACATACACAGTTGAAACTTCCGATGAGGTAAAAAACATAAAAATAGGGGATGCAGACAAGACGATATCCGGAAAACATACGTATGTAATTTCCTATACGGCGTCCGGAGCGTTGACATATTTTTCTGACCATGATGAATTGTATTGGAATATAACTGGAAACGGATGGGGATATCCGATCCAAAAAGCCAGTGCGACTGTATCGCTCCCTAAAACAATTGACCCCTCCGAAATACAGCTTGCCTGTTACACCGGTGCGGCTGGCAGTACTGAAATTGCATGCACACACTCATACGCAAAGGGAATTGCAAAAATCACAACCAGCCGTCCCCTTGATGCAAATGAAGGATTAACCGTTGTCATAGGGTTTCCAAAAAATATAGTCCCTGTTTTGGAACCGAGAGAATATGTATCTTTTTGGGATACTGTTGCCGGGAAAATACTGATTTTCCTTTTTATAATCATTGGTATTTTTTGGTATATATACCTGCCGATTTCTATCCCGATACAGTGGTGGAGACATGGTCGGGATCCAAAGCCAATGATAGGGACCGCGAGTGCATGGTTTTCCCCGCCGAAAACGAAAGGTGGCGCCACTCTCACTCCCGGTGAGACTGGAACACTGACGGATGAACGCGCGGATATGCAGGATGTGACAGCTACCATAATCCATTTAGCTCAACGGGGCTATATGAAGATAGCAGAGTCTCAAAAAGGTACATTCAGTCTGATAAAAAATTCTCACGTACAAAAAGGTGATAAGCTGCTCCCATTTGAGCAGGCACTCTATGATGGACTGTTTGCATCAGGTGACACGGTGAATCTCAAGAGTGCAAAATTATCGACACTGGTGGAGAATGTGAAAAATGATTTATATGATGCTGTCGTCACCGAAGGATTCTTTGAAAAAAATCCGCAAACAATTCGGGTGAAATACGGCGTGCTGGCTGGATTGGCATTTTTTACTGGTAATTTTCAGCTGCTCCTCTCTTCTTTACTCTTTGGACTTCAAATGCCTAAGAAAACGCTGTACGGAGCCGAGACTGCTGCCGTTGCACAGTCACTTAAAAAGTTTCTCACGTCTCAGGAACGGCAACTCTCGTTCCAGGCAAAAAATCAGATGATGTTTGAAAAATTGCTCCCTTTTGCGGTTGCCTTTAGCGTCGAAAAAATATGGGCGAAACAGTTTGCCGATATCGCCATGAAGCAACCTGATTGGTATCAGGGGCACTCATCTGCCAGATTTAACAGTATTCTTCTGGTTAATTCAATCCAACAATCAAATTCCAGTTTCGCACAGGCAGCAACGCCAGTATCTTCCTCGACGGGTCATTCATCCGGATTTTCAGGCGGTTCCTCCGGAGGCGGTGGTGGAGGTGGCGGTGGTGGGAGTTGGTAACCGCTTATTTTTTACAATTGTGTAAATAAACCATCCAAGTGGCAGTTGGACTATACCCACGATAAATGGACTCCATCGCAGTGCGGTGTTTTCTCCGCCAATGGTAAGCAGCATAACGACAATACTGATTCCGATGCCACGACCGATGTTATAAAACAACTCGTTATCGCAGATGTTTGCGTATTGTTTCTCAGGGTTATGTTCCTCTGCATCGAGCAAATCCATAGTGACGGAATTTGCGGGTGTCCACTGAATTGCCCACGCAATCGTAATAACCATGGAGTAGGCCAGCGCTCCTACCCAGGTAAATATGCCTGCAAGCGTGCTTGTCCCCACAAAAAATATAAGCGAGCCGACTGCAACAAATTTCCATGCCACAGAAGCTGTGGCTTTTCTCCCCATAAGGTAGACCATGAGCGATGAGAACCCTGCGGTTATCGTTTGCACAGTGCCGAGGACTCCTTCACCACCGACAAGCACGAGTATGACGACATTTGCCAGCACTAAGGTGACGCCAACCTGTATGTTATGTACCAGATTAAACATTCTGATCATATTCCAACGTCTCGTTGGCTTTCTGACAATCATATTTGTGATCACAATATTTTTTATATGGGATGACTGCATAATAAATCCCGATACGAAAAGAAGGATAAATCCGATACCCATCACAATTTTGTACGCAACAAATGATTCTGACGAAAATATGCTATTGGCATACACGATGAACCATCCGATTGCAGCCGGTACCAAAATATTTGCCATCATGTCCACAATTGTTCCGAGACTGTTGTAATAAATTCGGTTTGCTCCGCGGGTGATCTGCAAATCCAGATAGGTTTTGTTTCCCCAAAATAATCCTGCTCCCGCCCCATACATAAGTCCGTATAGATAAATAGCAGGGAGTCCGTGCATAGGCAGAAATACGATCATAATAGGGATAATAGCCTGTAGGAGAAGTCCCGCAAAATACAACCGGAGTATATGAAATTTTTTCAGCAGCAATCCGTTCAGATAAAATCCACAGGGTAGCCCGATAATCCAGCCGACGTTGTAGACAATAATGCTCCAGAGACTACCACTCGAGCGCCAGAGGTAGGCGTTCATAAATGTAGCTAACAGAGGATAGGCGGCAAGATAAAATCCGTATGACATGAGCATGTGCTTCATGTCGACAGAGAGTAGGTTAAAATGTGATAGCTCCGTATTGAAACGGGAGATAATCCGTGCACGCATATGTGTAGTATATGGGAAATTGGCCTCATATACTGTGAGTAGTATCACTATTTCCTTCCACCTCCGAGGTGGTAGTGAAAAACGAGGCTAAATTCGACATGTTTTCTCAAATATATTTCCACCTCGGAGGTGGAATACGTCAAACATAGTATGTGTTCTTTTCTGTTTCGGGCGGGATGGTTAGGCAGATGAACGTGATTTCACTACTGCTATCATTTATGACTTCGTGCACTCTCTTGGGAGGGTAGACATAGAGCTTTCCCTGTTTATGTGTTTTGCAATTCCCTTTGGAGACGTACACAATTTCCCACCCCGTATGGAAATGCTTATGTTCTGAAGATTTTGGCAGCATTGCATACACATCTATAGACGCAACGCCAAAAAAGTTAATAGACTTTAATGTTCGAAATACTGATGTAGCTGACATAGATTATTGTTCTTTCGAAATAAACCGAAACCCATCAGTCAACGTATGCTGCAATATGATCCCCATGGCTATGCCATATAAAAGAGGCTGCTGCTGCCAATATCCATAACCTATAAATAGTATCCCATACAAACTATGGTGCAATCTATATCCATATAATATCAGTGGTCGATTTCTTGACACCACAATCGCAACCTTCTCATACACATGAGCAAGAATATATCCAAACGTATTTGAAAGAAGTATTTCCATAACTACCGAACAAACGTTTCATTTTATATAATTTTGTATATCGATTTCTTATTCGTTATCACAGAAATGATTCCTTCTACCCACTGATCAATAACTCGATCCTCAGCTTCTTCGGTATGGTGGGCTCTCGCATTTGGTATAAAAATATTTCCTGAGTAAGATTTGCTCCAAGATCCTTTATGTTCATTTTCAACTGCAAATCCTGCAATTAAATTTGAATGAACCATGTCTAATAATAACTGGTCGTCTTGAACACCCCAACCCATTCCACCCAATACACTGACAAAAAATGCAGTTTGTTTCATTTTTGATAAAAGTGATTTTCCAAGTAACCCTTGAGTATCCTCGCAAATCTCTAAGCTATTTATGATGACATCACTTGTTTGAATTAATTGTTCAAGCTCCATTGATGTATATGGAGATATTTTTTGTGAGCGATTCCAGTACTGAACTCGCATACCTATCCCATGACCAATTTCCGCAATTTTTGTTCCGATATTTCCCAATCCAATAATACCAAGTGTTTTTCCATATAATTCGGTGTGGAAATTGGTTTCTTGTGTGCTGGCTAGTTGCATAGGAAGTCGCCTAGCAAGACAGAACATCATCCATATACCATATTCAGCAACCGATTGAGAATTTGCCCCAACAGTTTTTGTTATTGAAATGGAATGCTTCATGCACTGATCAAAATCAATGTATCTCGCCCACGCTGAAGAAGTGCAAATACCTCGAAGATTTGGGATTTTTGGAATTGCATCTGAGGGAAGCAACCAATTTATTATGGTGGGTTCTATTGCTAAGATTTTCTCTTCAGAATCTGTAAACAGATGCGTGTTTTGGTAAATATCGCTTTCTTCACAACGTAAAATAATACCATTAAAGCTAGGGTTAAGTTTTAATTTAACCGTGTCATATGTTCTTGTATCTGCTATTAAATATATTTTCATGTGAATATTATACATCGTAGTAGTAGCTTTGATTTTTTTTGCTATACTGTCCCCATGCACGCAATTCTCATTGCCATTAGTGTCCTCATCGTTATCTACGCAAATATCGTGTATTGCATTGCCATACTGAAAGGGGAGGCGAAGCCGCATCGGACCACACGGTTCGTGGTACTCCTCATAGAGCTCCTGACGGTTGCGACACTGTACGCGCAGGGGAATACAACGGCTATATATTTATCCGGTATTTATACCATCTGTTCACTTGTGTTATTTGCCCTCAGTATCAAATATGGCATGGGTGGGTGGGAGAAATCGGATCTGGTATGCCTGGCAATTGCGGTTCTTGGAATCGTTATGTGGAAGCTTACCAATAATCCATTGCTGGGTCTTTGTTTCTCTATAGCCGCTGATTTTGCAGGATGTGTACCCGCACTTATCAAAACATATAGATATCCGGAAACAGAGGTATGGACGTTTTATGGCATCGGGCTTCTAGCGATCGTATTTAACATGATGGCGATAGAGAAGTGGACGTTTGGAGAATACATTTACCCAGTCTACATAGCGGTCATAAATATCGTCATGCTCTATTTCATACTGGGGCGCACACGCACAAGTCTCAAACACTCCTCATAAATTTATGAGGTGTCATTTCCCTCACTAATTTTCTATACTATAGCGATATGCAAAAGGACATCGTACTTCAAGATCAAACTATTTCGTATACTGTGCGCACGAACGCGCGCTCCCGCAATTTACGTATGGTGATTCATCCTGACCAAGGACTCATCGTAACAATTCCCAATGCGTGGCATGAACGGTACATCGATGGATTTTTGATTCAGAAAGCCTCGTGGATTTTAAAGCATCTGTCCCGTATCAAAAAACAGACGGAAGGGAAAATAGTCATACAGTTTCCTAAGGAAGAATACGAATATAACAAAAATACCGTGAGAAAAATGGTCACCGAGCGGGTGGAATTTTTCAACAGTTTTTATAAATTTACCTACAATAAAATAAGCATCAAAAATCAGACATCACTCTGGGGAAGTTGCAGCAGATCAGGGAATTTACAGTTTAACTACAAACTCGTCTATGTCCCTGAGAAAACCATGGACTATGTGATCGTTCATGAGATATGCCATTTAAAAGAACATAATCACGGTCCTAACTTTTGGAAACTCGTAGAAAAAATGATTCCCGACTATAAAGCAATTCGCCGCTCCCTTCACAACTACGTGATGAAAGAAAGTTAACACACACTGACTCACATGAATTGATCAATCGATTCATGTGTATTGTAATCTACTATCGTTGTATGAGGTTTTCATACCTGATACACTCCGTGGATATGAACCCGTACATTGAACTCATGATCGTATCCGTGCTATTTGGCGCGTCGGGCTCATTTATAAAAGTGCTCCATTTGCCCTCTACAACGTTATCGTTTTTTCGCCTCGCAGTGCCGACTGTCATATTGTTTTTTTACTTTATTTACAAAAAGATACGATTATTCCGCGGAAATATAACATGGCTACTTGTGTCATCTGTCCTTAACGCTTTTCGCCTGTATATCATGTTTGCGGCGTACAATATGGCGACAATCGGTAACGCCAGTCTGGGATCATCGACAGGACCCCTATTTTTGTTTCTATTCAGTTTTATATTTCTCAGGGAACAAATAACATTGAAGCGGTCGCTTCTGCTTCTCTCATCTTTTATCGGGCTGTGTATCCTCTACAGCAGTTTGCCGTTTTCATTTGAGAACAAAGACTTCGTCGGAATGAGTCTCGCTGTGCTTTCTACGGCTATCTATCAGCTCACCATCATCATTTCCAAAAAAGAGCTGGAGAGGTACAGCAAAACCGAGGCGATTTTTTACCAGAATGTTGTGGGTGCGTTTATCTTTTTGCCGTTCCTGTTTATCAACACCCCGTTTCCCGCGCCATGGCAGTTTGCTGTGGCATCCACTTCAGGATTTCTGATGGGACTCGTGGCTTTCTTATTGTATTTTTCCGCCATAAAGAAAGTGAGTCCGACCGCCGCATCCATAGCAATGATCGATATAGTACTTTCTGTGCTATTCGGTGTCGTTCTGTTTCGTGAACAGGTGACGGCAAATATGATTATCGGCGGGCTGATTATTCTCTCAACTTCATTTTTGATCAGCGTTGAGCTGCGAAGTAAGAAGCTACAGCAAGCAGTAGTGGAATCTAACACATAAGTGCTATAGAATAACCAAACTATGCAAACCACTCTTATCTGTCCTCACTGTAAAAAGACAATCGAGATTTCAGAAGCTATATCCCATCAGGTCGAAGAAAAAATTATTGCGGAGCAGCAGGAGAAGCACGAAAAAGAGCTCTCTCTCGTAAAAAAACAATTGGAAGCCGCGCAAAATACAGAGCTGGAACTGCGGAAACAAAAAAATAAACTCGATGAAGAGCGCCGGACATTTGATCTGGATAAACAGCGTCAACTGGATTTGGAGAGGGAAAAGATCAGACAAAAAACTCTGGAAGAAGCTGCTGAGTCTCAGAGACTGAAAGAAAGAGAAAAAGATAAAGTCATCGATGATCTGAAAAAGTCCCTCGAGGACGCACAGAGAAAAGCATCGCAGGGCTCACAACAACTGCAGGGGGAAGTACAGGAATTGGATTTGGAAGAATTGCTCCAAAAAGAATTCCCCGGAGATACTATCGAGCCGATCGGCAAAGGCGTACTGGGAGCCGATATTCGGCACATTGTCAGAAGCCCGCGGGGGATGGACTGCGGACATATACTGTGGGAATCCAAACGGACCAAAGCATGGAGTGACGGATGGGTTGATAAACTGAAAGAAGATTTGAGGAGCGATAAGGCAAATATCCCGGCCATCATCAGTGAAACACTTCCGGAGGAAATAAAATCAGGTATTGGCCTGCGTGATGGGGTATGGGTGGCAAGCCCGATGCATACACTCCCGCTTGCGATGCTGCTTCGGAAAGCGCTGCTTGATAGCGCCAGACAAAAAATGATTGCACAAAATCAGGCTACCAAGGCGGAGGAGTTGTACGGATATATAACCAGTCATGAGTTTGCAAACCAAGTCGAGGCAATGGTGGAAACATATAACGATATGCGGGAGCAAATTGCCCGCGAACGCACCGCGTTTGAAAAGTCATGGAAACAAAGAGAAGCCCAGGTTAATAGGCTTCTCTCTAGTGTCTCCGGTATCTATGGCAGTATGCAGGGGATAGCCGGACCATCACTGCCAACCATCAGTACGCTTGAACTTCCGGATGGCAGTGATGTGGAATAGCTGTTATCTGTTCGTCTTCTCCCACGGGAAAATATCCCGTCCAAAGAATCCACCCACAGAAGCTTGCCTGTATACAGGTTGTACAAGATCAAGTCCATCTATGATGCCGTCGACCGACATATTCAAGAGCTCCCTGGCGCGATCTTCCACAATGTTTTTTGGCCTGGACTCTGTGCCGAATGTATCAACCTGAATGGCGAGTGGATCGGGATTTCCTATCACATAGCAGACTTCTATCTGCACTTTTTTGGCAAGCTTTTCCGCCACCAATCCTTTGGCGATATATCGTGCTCCAACTGCTCCCGCCAAATCTACCTTTGTGGGATCTTTGCCGTTGAATCCACCGCCTCCATGCGGAAATCTCCCACCGTAGGAATCGACGATTATTTTCCTGTTTGTCGTTCCCGCATCGGCAAGTGGGCCATATATAGTCCATGGGCCCGCACCGTTTATCACAATTTGTTTTTCCGGATCATCAATGCGCAGTCCATACCGGTCGACGATCGGACGAATAATTTCGTTTGTGACAGTCTGCCGCAAATCGCCAATCTGTATAAGCGGGTCGTGCGATGCCGCAATGACGATCTTATGGATCCCGACCGGTTTGCCGTCCTCATATCGCAGCACCACTTGTGACTTTGCATCGGGACGAAGCCACGAGAGTCCGTTTTTGGACAAATAGGTATATATATCCGTCAGATCATGAGCGATGGCAATGGGCATCGGCATGTATTGGTCTGTTTCATCTATCGCTCCGCCAAACATGAGTCCCTGATCTCCCGCACCGGTACGTTTTCGAGAGACACCATGACTGATATCAGATGACTGTTGGGTAATGCGGACTAATACTTCACCCAATCCCGCATGAAACCCTGATGAACTATCTGTATACCCTATGTCACTGATTGTTTTTCTTGCTATATCCGCATAGTCTAATTGCACTCCTGTTGGGAGTGTAACCTCTCCAAAGAGCATAAGTGTCCCGCCGTCTGGAGTGCCTTTCGCGGAGACTTCCATGGCGACACGTGGGCGATGCTCAAACGGTTGGGAAGCAATGATCGCTTCGTCCAGTATCTGTGCCGCTATCTGATCACACACTTTGTCCGGGTGACCGCCTGCAACTGATTCAGACGCATGATATTCTACATTCATATATTCTCCTTGTATTGATAAATATGGTGGGGGGTGGTATTGTTACGAAAAGGCACAAAATGAACCCCGTAAAGTTGAAAGACTTTTCGGAAAGTAATCCCCCCGGGATTAGGCACACATTTTTGCCTTTTTTTGTTGGGAACGGGCCAATGGGAACTTACGTCATAGGCACCTCCTCTGAAGTAAATAGATGATTGGGATCAGTGTGTGGAAACTGAAATGGGAAAAAAGAGGGCAAAAAAAAGATGTGTACCACGTATAGTGTGATCATATCGAAATTTAGCTGGAGCACCGTGGTCCATATGGAATCGGTTGCTGGATGGGTCAACGGGCTAAGTCCCTCACCATCACTCTTGATACTGCAGTAGCTATACTACGACTGGTTTGAATAACTGTCAACAGCTCTATTGTTATGCCGGTAGCAACAGATAGTACATCTGTAATTATTCGCCACTCGGTTTTTCAAAAAAATCTGGTATAGTAATAGCCTATGCGAAAGTACTTCCTCATATTTCTTGGAATTGTCACACTATTATTTTTCGGCGCAGGCGTAGCCTCTGCCCACAACGGCGAAGTGCATGAAAAAACCAATGTTACCGTTTTCGTACGAACCGGATGTACTCATTGCCAGGACGAAGAAAAGTTTCTGAAAAAATTGGAAACAGAAAAAAATATTTCCCTTACGCTACTAAACGTGGCAGATAAAGAATCCAGTGATGCGTTTGTCGTGTTTACCACCCGCACGAATACTGCGAAAGTAACACCCATTACTATCATCGGTACTTCCTATATCATCGGGTTTGATTCAGAGAAAACGACAGGAAAAATTATTTCAGAACTTATAGATCGGGCTGACCGAGAACACACAAAAACGGATTTAGAGAAAGCGACGCTATATGGAGAAAAAACCAGTATCTGCGATGAAAGTGGTCTTGTACCCTGCGAGATTGAAAAACCGGGGATGCAGGTGACTATCCCAATATTTGGCACAATCGATTCCGCAAAATACCCGCTCGTGGCCATAAGTTCAATACTCGGTTTTATAGACGGATTTAACCCCTGTGCCATGTGGGTGCTTGTTACCTTCTTGTTGCTGCTTCTTCAGGCGGGGAGTCGGAAAAAAATGCTGGTGTACGCGGGGATTTTTATATTTGCTGAAGCCATTATGTACACGCTTATTTTGACTGTATGGTACAAAACATGGAATTTCGTGCAGCTTGATTCCATCATCACTCCAATTATCGGAATTGTGACCATAATAGGCGGTGTATTTTTCCTCCGTGAATGGCGCAAAAAGGAACTTGAATGCCATGTGACCGGACTTGAGCAGAGAAGCAAAACAGTAGCAACGCTTAAAAAACTGACAGCCGAAAAATTTTCCCTCTATACCTGTGTCGGCATTCTGGTGGTGGCATTTTCCGTAAACATCATTGAGTTTGCCTGCTCCATTGGTATACCGCAATCGTTCACCAAGATTTTGGAATTAAATCAGTTGAATTCATTGGAATACATGATGTATATCGGCATATATATACTGTTCTATATGATTGACGATTTTATCGTGTTTGGACTAGCCCTCTACGGCGCCGAAAAATTGTCGTTAACGACGAAGTACAGTAAAACGTCGAACCTCATAGGCGGCATACTTATGATACTTCTGGGGGCGATCATGATACTGAAGCCGAGTCTTATACTCTTTTAATCTCTGCATTACGTTCCGCTTTTTGGAACCAGGTTCCAATTCGTATTGTATTCACCAATGAGAGTTACCAGATCTTTTACCAGCGGCTGATTTTGCAGTGTGGTTGTGTAGAGAAGTGTGACTATTTCTTTTTGTCGTATGAGAATCTTTTGCCATCCTTCGTAATACTCCGCATCGCTTACCCCATTGGAAAGTCTGTCACGCGTCAGGGCAAGTTGTCCCTCAATATCTTTCAATAATTGTTTGTAGTTATCTTTATCCTCCTCGGAGTATCCCAGGTATTGTTCTTTTGTCGCCGGGATGGCAAATAACTGTACTGCGATATTTACATAATATTGCTGATATGCTCCTGTTACGATGGCAACTCCAGTCTCTTCGAGTTCAGGATTTAGCAAATTTGCTTTATGGCTGGGACTGCTCATAAAACCGTTTACAAATCCGTACGCGCTGCTGTCGCCCATGCCGATATTTTCAGAAGCGAAGCGGAAAGGATAGTTGACCATGGGAAGAACCGTATCGAGCTGGACATGTTCGTGCGGATCGTGGTGGGAAAAATTTTGATATTTAAGTATCACATCTGCGCGTTTTTGCGCCGCAAGAGAAAGCAATTTATTGGTGCGAAGTGGAGGACTGCCGACTTTCATGCGTTCGTTATTAATATAGGTGATGACGTCACGCGGTTCGACTGTGTCCGCTCCAAGTATCGGTGATTCGATTGTGGCGGCCTCATAGGGACCTGGGAGATAAATTTCTGGTCGGGCTTGTGGGATGGGGAGAGCGGCTAGCGTGTGCAGAGTCTGACGTTTTGGAAAGATGATTTGCATACCCACACTAAGAACGACAAATCCGAGGATGCTGATACTGATAAAACTTTTTGCAAATGAAATGGAAGGGGTTTGTCTTTTACTGTGTGTTTTGCGTTTCATGTTCGTTGAGTGTAAGTGTCGCTTTTATCGTATCATCACTGGTCGTGCAGATGAATCCTCTCTTTTGCATCATCGTGATCATTTTGGTGTTTTCCGGCAGCATATATGCGTATATGGTATTCATGTGCCTATCTTTTGCAATCTCGAGTATATAGTCCATAAGGAGAGTTCCCAGCCCCAGATTCTGATACGGATCTGCGACAACTATGGCAAACTCCGCTTTCTCGCCATATGAATCGCCGATGATGCGCGCCACACCGAGCATCCGTTTATTTTCTTTAGTTTTTTCCTCTGCGATTATCGCAATTTCGCGGTCATAGTCTATCTGTGTGTAGCGGATAAGCATTTGATGGGAAATATCTTTGATCAGTTCAAAAAATCTGAATTTTTGTGTCTGTGGCGAAAAATGCGTAAACATCTCCGCTTCCATCGGTTCATCCTCCGGGAGTATTGGTCGAAGTGTGATCTGTCTGTCTCCGGTCACTGTGACATGCTTCACATATTTGGATGGATAGGGAGAGATGACAAGGTGTCCATATGGGTTGTCGGGATTAAAGGAAACAGTTTCGTCCAGAATAATTTTTGCATCCAACACGATGCCTCCGTGTTCATCGATACCAAACGGATTTATGTCTATCTCTTTGATTTCTGGAAAATCAGTGACAAGATAGGAAAACTTATACAGAAGAAATTGAATAATATTTATATCGACTTTTGGTGCTCCTCTATATCCGTTTAGTAATTTGTATACTTTTGTTTTCTGAATCATGCGAAGGGCGAGAGCCATATTGAGAGGAGGGAGTGCAACAGTCACATCATGAAACACCTCTACTGCTATGCCGCCGAGTCCGAAAACTATCGTTGGTCCGAAGATCGGATCTTTCTTGCAGCCTACAAATAATTCATATTTCTTGGTGGTCATCGGTTCCAACAGAGCTCCTTGGATTTCAGCGTCAGGCATGTGAGATTTTGGTGTGGTTGTCACAGATTGGAATGCTCGTGCCACATCTTGTTCTGAGTTAATGTTTAATGCAACGCCACCTACATCTATCTTATGGAGAATTTGGGGCGACACCACTTTCATGGCGATAGGGAATCCTATTTCTTTAGCTTTCGCAATCGCGTCATCCTCTGTAGTGCATAAAAATGACTGGGGGATAGGCATATCATAATTTTTCAGAAATGCCTTTGCTTCCAGTTCGTTTAACACGTATCGCTCTTCTTTCAGTGCGTGTTGTATGATCTCCCTGTTTTTCTGTGTTTTTGGAGAAAATGCATGCGGAATAGTCGCAGGTGTTTCATAGAGCATATCCAAATTCCTGGAATATGCAACCATATTCATAAAACTGCGTATGGCTTTTTCCGGCGTTTCATACGTGGGGATATGCGCATCGCGAAGCAATTGACGTGCAGGTGCAACATCATCTGCTCCTAAAAATGATGTAAGAATAACCTTGCTGTATTTTTTTGCTATATCTATGATTTCGCGGGCGACTGATACTGGGTGTGTCATCGACTGTGGCGTCAGAAGCACGAGGGCTGCATCTGTACTTTGGTCATGAAGTACCGCTTCCAGCGCATTTTTGTATCGCATGGCATCGGCATCACCTAATACATCCACAGGATTACCGTGACTCCAGCTAGGAGGGAGCGATGCATTAAGTGTACTAATCGTTTCGTTGGATAACTGTGCCAATTCTCCACCTTTGTCGATGAGGTAATCAGTAGCTATGACACCCGGCCCGCCTGCGTTGGTAACAATCCCCAGTTTATTTCCTGACGGGTGTTGTGCTGTAGAAAGCACTTCAGCGCAGTCAAACAGTTCACTAATCGTGTTGACTCTGAGCATCCCTGCCCGGGCGAACGCAGCGTTAAATGCCTCGTCATTGCCTGCGAGACTACCTGTATGGGATCTCGCAGCTCTCGCGCCCTCAGCACTTTTCCCTGATTTAAGCACAATAATCGGCTTTGTCCTGGCGTATGCTCTTGCGGCACTCAAAAATGTGCGGGCGTGATCAAGAGACTCGACGTACAGTAAAATACTCGATGTATCCGGATCATTTCCAAAATAATCGATGAGGTCATGAAATCCCACATTGGCCATTTCACCGATTGAGACGAAATAGCTAAACCCAATTTGCTGTTTCACTGACCAATCAAGTACAGCAGTGCAAAGAGCGCCGCTTTGTGAGATAAACGCCACGCTTCCGGCGCGGGCGGATTTATTCGCGAAACTGACGTTCAGTGATTTGGATGGACGCATGAATCCCAGACAGTTTGGCCCCAGTATGGTGATCTCATACTGTTTGGCTATCTGTTTGATTTTTTCAAACAGCTGTGTACCTGAATCACCGGTTTCTTTAAAACCGGAAGATATTATCACGACGCTGTGAACATGAAGCTTTCCGCATTGCTCCAAAATCTCGCAGCTGATGGCTGCGGGAACCGCGATAACCGCAAGGTCTATTTGTTCGGGGATATCGGCGAGTGTTTTATATGATTTGCTGCCGAATACACTTTCGGTGTTTGGATTCACAGGGTACACACGTCCGGGAAATCCATCATAAATCAGATTCTTCATAATGGAATAACCGGTATGCTCTTTTTTATTTGAAGCACCTATTATGGCAATCGTTTTCGGGTTAAACAGTGTTTTTAGTCCAAGTTTTGACATAATTACAATACGTGCGACCAGTACGGCTTGAGTGTATCCACCAGTGAATCCAGATTAACCTGAAACTGTTCAAGAAGTAAAAACGGTGTTTCTGTATATTCTTCCGTATGTCTCAATTCTTTTCCATTGATTCCGTCGACAAAACTATAAATGCACTTCTCAAGATGAGACGCGTTGTATCCACCCTCAAGAGTAGCAAATATATGAGGAAACTTTTTGGAAAGGAGAGCTCCTATTTGATAATAGGCGTTTGTACTGAGTCGTAATTGTAAAGTCGGATCTTCCGAGTGGGCATCAAATCCGGCAGATACCGCAACAACATCCGGCTTGAATGCGATCGCAATAGGTATCAATTTCTGTATCGCCTGCATATAAATATCATCTCCTGATTTGGCAGGAAGGGGAACGTTTATTGTGTACCCCATTCCTTTTCCCGCTCCTACCTCATGAACTGATCCTTTTTCTGGATATGCATGCTCCTGATGGAGGGACCAATACAACACAGAATTTGAGTTATAAAAGATTGCTTCCGTTCCATCTCCAAGGTGTCCGTCTATATCAAGGATAAGCACCCGTTTATTGTCATTTACCAACCGTTTGGCAGCTATAGCTATATTGTTAAATAAACAAAAGCCGGCGCCATGATTCGGGTAGGCATGATGTCCAGGAGGGCGCACCAAGGCGAAATTATCTGTTTCACTTGCCTTTATTGTAGCTGCAACGGCCGTAAGCGCGGCAGCAAATGAGCCGGGAGAGGTCTGTGTATCGGGATCGAGCATTTCACTTCCTTCGCACATTTGCTTCACGTCAGATATATATGCTTTGGTGTGGATAAGTTCCAACACGCTCTCAGAGAGAGACAGCGGCGTTACCGGAAGTGATGAAAATAGAGACAGCCTATCGGCAGATTCCGGATGATGAATGGTTATATGTTCCAATACAGTGGGGTTATAGATGAAATCCATTAATTCATCATACAGCACCTATTGGAAGAAACGAAGTGGGGTGCCATACAGTTATTTGAGGGTATAGCGTATTTTAAACACGCCAAAATCCTGCCCCGCGAGCTCGTATTTATAGCGTTCGTTTCCCTGGAGGAAATTATACAAATGCGCGTGGTTTGAAATGGCATGTTGTATATTCATTGCCTTCAGATAAAATCCTGCGATGGAACAGCAATCTTTATCGAATCCCGAATTATAGAGATAGTGTGAATTATTCATGATAAATGACAGTGTTGCCGCGATTTTTTTATCACCGAGGCGAACATAACGCAGTGATGTTTGACCGGAAAATGTGTGGGCGATACGGATGAAGAATTCTTTCATTTCTGCGGTAAGGAATATCTTTTTAGCATCATCCTTTTCCATCAGAGCAAAGAGTATGGATATATCGTCAGCAGGATTGGCGCTTTCGAAAATTTCGCTGTCCGGATGTTCTCTGTTAAATTTCCGTATTTTCCTCTCAAGTTCATGTCTGTATTTTTTTGACAGTGAATCCAGGTAGCTCTCCCATGAGTTTGGTAATAAAAATTGTGGTGTAGTGTCCTCCTGCACACACTCAGCCCCCGGCATACCTGAAAAGTAAGACCGTGTGGCTGAATTTTCGGGAACATTTCTCAGAGTCAGCCCAGTGATACCAAGTCTCTGTATTTGTTGCAGAATCTCGTCCCATGCTGTTTGTTTTTTGTCATCACTTCCGACTATATCGAGATAATCAGCTATTTCATCTCCACCCGCGAAAATAAGTTCTGTATCTTTTCGGGCAAATGAGGCTACCAATTCATTTCCCATGGTAAAGGTGAGAGGTGAATACGATGCGCCAAGTGTTTGAAACCAATCATTATGCCACTCCCATGTGAGAAACGGTACCTGTATTGGGTTGTGAGATAGAGCGAGGCCCCAACTATCCTTTGCATCGCTGAAAGAAACTTGATTAATCATGCGAATATTGTACTATAACGAAGAACAGTATGATAAAAGATAAATTTTCAGCCGTGTGGGTATCCCACTCTTCAATAGGTGATTATCTGAAATGTCCCCGTGCGTATTATTTGAAAAATATGTACCGCGACCCTAAGACTAATCATAAAATAATGCTGATGCAGCCACCACTTGCCCTGGGGCAAGCCGTGCATGAGGTTGTGGAATCACTTTCCTCTCTGCCTGTGGAATCCAGATTTACATCATCCTTATTGGACCGATATGAACTAGCGTGGAAATCGGTATCGGGAAAGCTCGGCGGATTTTCCTCAGCTGATGAGGAACAACAAATCAAAGCCAGGGGAGCGAGTATGATCCAACGGATCATAGATAATCCCGGGCCACTGGCAAACAAAACCATAAAATTCCGGCAGGAACTTCCGTATTTCTGGCTTTCGGAAGAAGACAACATTATCCTGTGTGGCAAAATAGATTGGATCGAGTATCTCGATATGACAGACAGTGTGCATATCATCGATTTCAAGACTGGCAAGTTTGATGAGGACCCTGACTCACTGCAACTGCCCATTTATGTGCTGCTTGCATCAAAATGTCAAAACAGAAAAGTGGAAAAGGTGAGCTATTGGTATCTGGATCGTGATGATAGTCCAACTGAAGTTCCGATGGTAGACATCGATGGCGCTATGACAAGAGTCCTCACCATCGCAAAAAAAGTGCAGCTCGCAAGAAAGTTGGAACATTTTAAATGCCCGCAATCAGATGGGTGCAGGGTCTGCCGTCCGTACGAAGCAATCGTAGGGGGTCGTGCCACATTTGTGGCCGTAGGCGGATATAAACAGGATATATATATAATAGAACGATAAGTGGCAGAATTGCTCTGTTGACAAATAGCAGTGCTGGTTGTATTATAACGATAATTCAATAGATTATGAGGCGAACGTTCATTGTTCGCTTCTTTTTGTCGTTCGTATTCATTTAGTATTTATAGAACTTATTTAAATGGCTAAAGACGCTCATTCTAAAAAAAGATTGTATTGGGGCAAAGAATATACTGATCTTCCAGTATTTGACTTAACCTTGGTGCAACGGGAATCATATCAATGGTTTCTTGAACAGGGTATCAAAGACCTCATCGTAGAAGTTTCTCCTATCAAAGATTTCACCGGTAAGAATTGGGAATTATCATTTGGTGATTACTATTTCGGCCGACCGAGATTAACCCCGACAGCTGCACTCGAAAAAGGTTTGACCTTCGACATGCCTCTTAAAGTAACGACAACATTGGTAAACAAACAAACAGGTCATCATGTCACTCAGGAAGTGTTCTTAGGAGATATTCCTGCCATGACAGAAAATGGCACGTTTATCATTAACGGAATCGAGAGATGTGTAGTAAATCAATTAGTGCGATCTCCAGGTATATATTTCAGTGGCACAATGGATTCCTCAACAGGAAAAACACTGCACAGTGCTGAAATTCGACCAATGCATGGAAGTTGGTTGGAATTTATCATGACCCGCAATGATGTCATGATGGTTCGTATCGACAGACGCCGAAAATTTGTAGCAACCACATTCCTTCGGGCAATCGGACTTGGAAGTAACGAAGAAATTATTGAAGCGTTTAAAGATGTCGACACCAACCCAGATCACCATTATATAGAATCCACACTCGCAAAAGACCCCACAAAAAATCACACAGAAGCTGTCCTTGAGCTCTACCGAAAGCTTCGACCAGGAGAGCCAATCGTTCAGGATAACGCGCAGGAACTAATCCGCACGATGTTTTTTGATTACAGGAGATACTCCCTTGAGAGAGTTGGTCGATATAAGATGAACAAGAAGTTGGGAATTGACGTTCCAAATGAGCGTGAGCATTGGGTGCTGACTCGGGAAGATATCGTGGGAAGCGTAAAAAAGCTTATCGGTCTGGCAAATGGCACAGAGGATGTTGATGATATTGACCATCTTGGCAATCGACGTGTGCGACGCGTCGGAGAACTCGTAGCCACAAACGCATTCCGAGTCGGTATTTTGAGATTAGAGCGTTCAGTACGTGAAAAGATGAGTCTTGCAGGTCCGACGGCAGAGGATTTAACACCTATGCAGTTGGTTAACGCCCGCCCGATTATCGCATCCGTAAATGATTTCTTTAGGACAAGTCAGCTTTCTACAATATTAGATCAGACAAATCCTTTGGCAGAAGTCGACAATTTGCGACGCCTGACCGTTATGGGTACCGGCGGAATTTCGAGAGAGCGGGCTTCCTTCTCAATCCGTGACATTAACGCATCACAATATGGTCGTATCTGTCCGGTCCGAAGTCCAGAAGGACCAAACATCGGACTTGTTACCTACATGTCATTGTACGCACGAGTGAACGACTACGGATTCCTTGAGACCCCGTACCGAAAAGTCGAAAAAGTGACACGTGGCGGTAAAGATGTCATGAGAGTCACAGATCAAATCGTGTATCTTGACGCAAGTGATGAGCAATACAAATATATTACCCATGCAAGTATAGCAATTGATAAAGACGGATACTTTGAAGATGAACGCGTCCCAGTGCGATACAAGGGAGAGTTCTTGGAGGCAGACGCAACTGTAGTCGAATACATAGATATAGTTCCACGACAGGTCGTCGGAGCTCCTGCTTCACTTATTCCATTTTTGGCACATGACGAAGCAAACCGCGCACTCATGGGTACCCACATGCAATGTCAGGCAGTACCGCTGTTAATCCCGCAATCTCCGGTTGTCGGAACAGGAATGGAAGCTGCGATTTCACAAACCATGGGTCGGGTTGTCCGAGCAAAAGATGACGGAGTAGTTACCTACGCTGATGGATCAAAAGTGGTGTTTGAAACAAAAGATGGCCAGTCATACACCTATCCGGTCATGAAATTCTCACGATCTGCACAATCAACCTGTTACAACCAGAGAGTAATGGTAAGTACCGGTGATAAGGTGAAGAAAAATGACGTGTTGGTCGAAGGTCCGGCAAGTGAAGACGGTGAATTAGCATTGGGATCCAACGTCACAATCGCCTACATGAGTTTTGACGGACTCGGGTATGAGGATGCTATCGTTATTTCTGACCGCTTGGTGAAAGATGATGTCCTTACATCAGTGCACATCGAAGAATACGATGCAAATGTTGTTGATACGAAATTGGGAGCAGAAGAAACAACACGGGATATTCCGAATGTCGGCGAAGAAGCACTTCGAAACCTTGATGAAAATGGCATTATCGTTGTTGGCGCGGAAGTCCGTCCAAATGATATTTTGGTCGGAAAAATCGCTCCAAAGGGCGAGACTGAGCTTACCGCAGAAGAGCGATTGCTCCGGGCAATATTCGGAGAAAAAGCACGTGAAGTGAGAGATACCAGTTTGCGCGTAGCCCATGGTGAACGAGGAACGGTTATCGAAGTTAAAATACTTGATAAAGAAAAAGGCGATGAGCTGGAGCCTGGAACAAACCGAAAGATTATCGTAAAAGTAGCACAGATGAGGAAAGTTGTTGCCGGAGACAAACTCGCTGGCCGACACGGGAACAAAGGTGTTATCTCAAAAGTCGTCCCACAGAGTGATATGCCGTATTTGGCAGACGGAACCGTGGTAGATCTTATTATTTCTCCACTCTCAGTGCTTGCACGTATGAACTTAGGACAACTGTTGGAAACCCACCTGGGTCTTGCAGCGGAAAAGCTGAACTATAAAGTTGCTTTGCCGGTATTTGAAAAGACCAAAGAAGAAAACACAACAGAGATGTTGAAGGAAGCAGGACTTTCTGTAACAGGTAAGAGCACACTCTATGATGGTCGCACAGGAGAAGCATTTAAAGAGCCGATCGTTATGGGTGTCGGATATATCCTGAAGCTTATCCACATGGTAGAGGATAAGACACACGCACGCTCAACTGGACCGTACTCTCTGGTGACGCAACAGCCACTCGGCGGAAAAGCCCAAATGGGTGGACAAAGACTTGGAGAAATGGAAGTCTGGGCACTGGAAGCACACAGAGCTGCTCATGTACTGCAGGAAATGTTGACAATCAAATCCGATGACGTGGTAGGACGCGCGAAAGCATTCGAAGCTATCGTCAAAGGAACAGATATTCCGGAATCAACGATTCCAGAATCCTTCAAGGTGTTGGTGAAAGAACTGCAGGCATTGGGTCTCAGTGTAGTACCGACAGGTGTCGTCGCAGCAAAGCCAACAATTACAGTCCCAACAGTGGCTGACGATGTGTTGAAGAAAGAAGCAGAAGAGATAGCAAAAGCAAGCGGGGAAGAAACAGTCGCAGAAGAAGAGATTGCGGAAACACCATCACATGTAGAACCAGAAGACGAGGCAGTGAAGTCAAAGGAGTAATATTATGGATACCAAATCATCATTCGCAAACATAGTAGATTTTTCCGGTTTAAAGGTTACTCTTGCATCTCCTGCAGATATCAAAGAATGGTCACACGGTGAAGTAACCAAGCCTGAAACGATCAACTATCGAACGCTCAAGCCTGAAAAAGACGGATTGTTCGACGAGCGAATTTTTGGACCAACGAAAGATTGGGAATGTTACTGTGGTAAGTATAAGAGAATCCGATATCGAGGCATCGTATGTGATAAGTGTGGTGTTGAAGTTACCCAAAGCAAAGTCCGCCGCGAGAGAATGGGCCATATCGGCCTCGTAGCTCCAGTTGCTCACGTATGGTTTTTCAAAGGTGCACCTTCAAGATTGTCATTGTTGTTGGACATTAGCCCACGGGCACTTGAGGAAGTTATATATTTTGCCCAATACCTCGTTACCAACGTAGATGATGACAAGAAGAAAGAAGTGCTTGAACAGTTGACCCTTTCCGGAAAAATCCGTATGGATGAGGTTGACGCACGAATTGCAGAGGAAAAAGCAAAAAAGAAAGAAACACTGGTCAAAGATAAAGAGTCTGTTAAACAGCGCGTAAATGGTGCAGAAGCCAAAGATCTCGCAGTCTCTGAGCTTACACTTAAAGAACGACAAGAGATGACAGTGATCGATGATCGCGGAGCAAAAGAAAAAGATAAAATCAAAGAAATCGTTGATTCACTAATCTCAATTGTAAAAGCTATTAAGCCGCTTCATACATTATCAGAAGACGAATACCTCAGATTATTGGAATATGATGCTGTGGAATGTTTTGAAGTCGGAATGGGTGCGGAAGCAGTCGAAAAGGTTATTAAGAAGATCGACCTTGAAAAATTAACCGCAGAACTTCGAGAAGAAATTCAAAATACGAGTGGCCAGAGGCATATTAAAGCCACAAAACGACTTCGGGTAGTGGATGGTATGAGGCGAGCAAGTGTAAATCCGTCATGGATTATTCTTGAGAACCTTCCCGTGATCCCGCCTGATCTTCGACCTATGGTGCAATTGTCGGGTGGTCGGTTTGCAACCAGTGATTTGAACGACTTGTACCGACGGGTTATCAACCGCAACAGCCGTTTGAAGCACCTCATGGATTTGGGAGCGCCGGAAATCATTCTGCGCAACGAAAAGCGTATGCTTCAGGAAGCTGTAGACAGTTTGATTGATGTCACACAACGACCAAGTTCACGGGCAGTCATCGCACCGCTTCGATCTCTCTCAGACATGCTTCGAGGTAAACAAGGCCGATTCCGACAGAATTTGCTTGGAAAACGCGTTGATTACTCTGGACGATCAGTTATCGTCGTAGGTCCTGAACTTAACCTTACACAGTGTGGACTGCCAAAGGAAATGGCGCTTGAAATGTTCAAACCGTTCGTACTTCGCGAGCTTATCGTTCGTGGCATTGCTCCAAACGTAAAGAATGCCAAAAACGTGCTTGAGAAGAGAACACCTGAAGTCTTTGATATTTTGGAAGAAATTACCAAAAATCATCCGGTGCTCCTGAATCGCGCACCTACACTTCACAAACTGGGTATCCAGGCATTCTATCCTATCCTTATTGAGGGATCAGCAATCAGAATTCACCCATGTGTTTGTGCAGGGTATAACGCTGATTTTGACGGAGATCAAATGGCTGTACACATTCCGTTGTCTGTGGAGAGTCAGCATGAAGCGATTCATCTGATGTTGCCGACACACAACTTACTTAAGCCGGCCGACGGGTCACCTATTACCGTTCCAAATAAGGAAATGGTTATCGGTTGTTACTACCTGACCACAATGGAAGTAGCAGGCGAATCAGTTGCAGAAAAAGATATGCCGATGTATAGCGATGAGCAGGATGTTATTTTTGCCTATCAATCAGAGAAAGTGTCACTGCGCAGTCCAATCCGGCTTCGCATGAATGGTGAATGGATTGTGACAACAGTCGGACGAGTTATGTTTAACGAAATTTTGCCAGCAGAACTTCGCTATATCAACAGTCCGGTGAAAGCGGCCACAGTGAAATCTCTTATCACCAAAGCACTGAACCACTACAGTAAAGAGGATGTTGTAAAGCTTATCGATGCCATCAAAAACATCGGATTCATGGGCGCAACCATGTGTGGAGGTCTCTCTGTATCTGTGTTCGATTGTGAAATCGTAGACGAAAAGCAATCAATCGTCAAAGGCGCAGAAAGCAAAGTGAAGGACGTAGACGGCAACTATCAGCAGGGTCTTATCACGCTTGAAGAAAAGAAGAGATTATCCAATGAAGTGTGGATCGAGGTTACAGAAAGTATTGCTGACTTAACATGGCAACGAATGAAGGCAGATAATCCGGTTAAAATGATTATCGACTCAGGAGGGGCACGTGCATCTAAGGATCAATTGAAACAATTATCAGCTATCAAGGGACTCGTTGTAGATCCCCTTGGTAAAATCGTGGAACTACCTACAAAGAGTAACTACCGCGAAGGATTGTCGATTTTTGAATACGTGACAAGTACACGTGGTTCACGTAAAGGATTGACCGACTCAGCGCTCAAAACAGCTGATGCGGGATACCTGACTCGTCGATTGGTAGATGTATCCCATGACATGATTACCCGATCGGAAGATTGTGGTACGACTGAAGGTTGGGAAGTATACCGAAATGAAGACAGACAGGCACCATTTGCCCTTAGAGTTATCGGACGATCAGCCGCAGCAGATGTATTTGCTCCAAACAGCAAAAAACTGTTGATTGCAGCAGGTGAGGAAATAAATGAAGAGAATGTAAAACTACTTGACGAGCACGCTGTGGAGATGGTCAGTGTCAGATCTGCAATCACATGCCAGGCTCCGGTCGGTATGTGTGCCAAATGCTACGGACGAGATTTCTCAACCAACGCACATGTGCAGCAGGGGACACCAGTTGGTGTCGTAGCCGCCCAATCCATTGGAGAGCCGGGAACACAGCTTACTATGCGTGTACGCCATGCTGGAGGTATCGTCGGACTCGACGTTACCCAAGGCTTGCCACGTGTGGAAGAATTGTTCGAACTGCGAACACCACGTGTGTTGTCACCGGTATCTGAAATTGCAGGAAAAGTATCAGTATCAGAAACAGAAGACGGATATACAGTCGTAGTGAAAAACACTGCGATTAAGCCGCCGGAAGAACGCGAATATACAATTCCGCTTACCAGTGAACTGAAAGTAGCAGATGGTGATCTGGTAGCAGCCGGAGACCAATTGGCAAGTGGCTATTTGGATATCAAAGAAGTCCTGCAGGTTCGAGGACTCCGAGGTACACAGAAGTATCTGATATCAGAGGTGCAAAGAGTGTATGAATCACAAGGAATCATGATTCATGACAAGCATTTTGAAGTGATTGTCCGAAAAATGAGTGATAAAGTACGCATTGAATCATCAGGGGATACGACACTTCTCCCGGGAGAATTAGTAGACCGTATGAGATTCCAAGAAGAAAATGCACGCATCTTGGCCGAGGGCGGAGAAGCGTCAACAGCACAAATTGTACTGTTGGGTATTACACGAGCATCACTGTTTACAGAAAGCTGGTTGTCAGCCGCATCATTCCAAGAAACTACGACAGTTTTGACCGATGCAGCACTCTCAGCCAAGGTTGACAAGTTGCTAGGACTCAAAGAAAACGTTATAATCGGCAGACTCATCCCTGTATCACCAGAGAGAGCTGTAATACAAAACTAATATGCCAACAGTAAATCAACTTATCAGATTTGGACGACATAGTAAGTCCAAGAAAATAAAAGCAACAGCACTGCGAAAGTTTTTTAATGCAAAAGATCGCATTACGAAACAGCTTCCAGCTCCGTTTAAACGGGGAGTGGTGACGTTGGTGAAAACCATGACACCGAAAAAGCCAAACTCAGCTTTGCGTAAAGTAGCACGTGTTCGTTTATCAAACAAACAGGAAGTAACTGCGTACATTCCTGGTATTGGACATGAACTTACAGAGCACGCGATCGTACTGATTCGTGGTGGTCGGGTCCCAGATTTACCAGGTGTGAAATATCACATCGTTCGTGGTAAATATGACTCTTCAGGTGTTGCATCACGAAAACAAGGCAGAAGCCGCTATGGTGCAAAGGCAGGTAGCCCGGGCCCACAAGCAGCGAAAGCAAATTAATCGTATATTTATATGAGTAGATCAAATAAGATAACCAAACCATTATTGCCAGCAGATCCGATTTACGGAAATCGACTCGTGGCCCGATTTATTAACCGGGTTATGATTAGCGGGAAAAAGAGAACTGCTGAGGGAGTTGTGTACAAAGCGCTTGATAGTATTAAAGAAAAAGGGGAAGACCCAATCAAAGTATTTGAGTTGGCAGTGAATTCAGTTGGCCCAAAGATGGAAGTAAAATCACGACGAGTTGGTGGAGCATCATACCAGGTTCCAACAGAGGTCCGTGGTGACAGGAGAATTGCACTCGCTATTAGGTGGATCATTCAATACGCAGGTAAGCGGTCAAATCGTGAATTTAAATCATTCTCAGAAAAATTGGCTGCAGAGCTTCTTGAAGCATCAAAAGGTGTGGGAGAATCTATCAAAAAGAGAGATACAGTGCATCGCATGGCAGATGCAAACCGTGCCTTCGCTCACTTCAAGTGGTAATCGCTATTGTACGCTGTTGAAACGCAACAGTCATTTTCAGTTGCATTTATTTTTTATTTGTTAGCTATATTCTGGTAAAATAGTTGTATTATGCAAACAAATAATCCAATTCATATTATTATTACAGGCGGTACGATAGATTCAATTTGGAACGGTTTAAAAGATACTGCAACTCCAGCAGAACATTCAGCACTTCCTGAGTATTTTAAACAACTAAAATTGTACACTGAAATATTTTGTACAGAAGTATGTATGAAGGACAGTAGATCATTAACGCCTGAAGATATGGAGAATACTGTGAAGGCAATCGAAAAAAGCCCATGCACAAAAATAATTGTCACTCATGGCACATATACAATGCCAGACACTGCAAGATTTATTAAGAGTAAACTAAAGAGAGTAGATCAAACAATTATTCTTACCGGATCCATGACTCCGCTCAAAGGGTTCGAGTTCACTGACGCACCTTTTAATTTGGGTTTTGCCGTTGGACAGGTTCTTAGTCTCCCATTTGGAGTATATCTCTGCATGAACGGCAAAACATTTACCCCAGAAGAAGTAGCTAAAAATATTTCGGAGGGCAGGTTCTACTCGATTTTTTCGGATAAGCAATAATATTTACCCCAACGCAGCGATGACGCTATCCGCCCAGGCATTGATTTTATCCATATTGCCCGTTTGATCGCTATAAAATTTATCAATGCGAAGCGATGGGACAACCAACATACCTTTAACCGTTTTCACTAATTCTTCCATGTGATCAACTGCTCCGCAAAAGTGTTTGTACGATGAATCACCGAGTCCAAACACTGCGAATTTTTTATTCTCTAGCGTTTGAGTTTTTAATTTTTCCATAAGCGGCAACCAATCTTCATGAGGCATGCCCTCATGACCTTCGAAATCCCAGCTTGGAGAGCCAAGGAGAATTGCATCAGGAGCGGAAAAATCGTTTTCCGAGGCATCACGCACTTCTTTCATTGTTACCGCATGCCCTTTTGCAACCAATTTATCGTTGATAGATTGGGCTGTAGACATCGTTGTGCCTGAGTTTGTCGCGTATACGAGTAATATATTCATAATCCTCCTCGGTCAAAATATGTGTATTAATGAAATTGTATACCATTTTTGTTTGTTCGCGCAATGAACTTGTATAATACGAGGATGGACAATAACATACGGACTCATTTTTCACGCAATGATCCGGTTATATATAGGTTACTCAGTCAGCTTGAAAAACAAGGGATTTCAATCACAGTCCAGAGATCATCAGATTATTTTTCCGATTTATGTGAAGCCATCGTAAATCAACAGCTGTCAGAGAAAGCCGGACGTACTATCTATAATCGTTTTCTTGACCTGATTCCCGGGCGAAGCGTTACGCCTGTTTCCGTATCGTTACTTTCAGATGAACATATCAGAGGTGCCGGGGTGTCATGGTCAAAAGTCAGGTACATTAAATCTCTTGCAACAAGCTTCATAGATCGACATATAGATTTCGATCACCTGCATACGCTATCAGACGATGATGTACTATCATCACTCACGACACTTCACGGTATAGGACGGTGGTCTGCTGAAATGTTCCTAATGTTTTCCCTTGCCCGCGAAAATATATTTTCGTTTGGTGACGCGGGTCTTAGGCGTGCAATTATACTTGCGTATGCGTTTAAAAAAGCTCCCACAGTCAAGCAAATAGAAAAAATCACACACAAATGGTCTCCGTATAAAACATATGCATGCCGCGTTTTATGGCAATCACTTGATAGGAAAATCTTGACTTAGAATGTGTTTTTTTGGGGAATGTATCGTACAATAAGCTGTATATGAAGCTCTTTATCGTTTGCGTCATAGCGTTACTCTCAGCAGGATATTATCTGTCAACCCCTCTGCTAAAAGAAAAAGCTTGTTATGACAGTTCACAGAAACATCTGACTGATTTATCGTATCAAGAGGGAAGTAATGGTTTACCGACTGAGGTTGTCTGTCAGAGAAGAACTGAGATCTTACTGGATTTGGGTGACTGTATCACAGCCGTGAGGAAAACATCTCCTGCTTACACCTATGCCAACACGCTGATGGATAGTGCCTTGTCGTTCCTTCGGCCCACTGCAAAGGGGTATACCACATTGAAAACGGAGCACAACGCTCAGTGTACAGAGTATCAAACCTATCAACTCGAAGAATAAAAACACGGATGTCAGTGTTATCCGAACGTAAACGCAAATAGTTCCAGCGTGTCATCCAAAAATTCCAGTCGCAGTACATGCCTCCCAGGGCTTGGAAGCTTGATGATTTTATACAGACGGTCAGAGTCTATCTGTATCTCACTATTATCCACATCACTTCCACTGTTTGCATCTGTTACCAATTTGTTATCTAAAAACACACGTACGTTTCCTGAATCCTTTGTTGGCCGCATGACCAAAAATACTTCCTGCGCGTCGAATTGCAGCGTGAGTGTCGCTCCTTTCTTCGGCATAGCATATTCACCACCTACCACCCATACACCCTCATAGGAAAATGAATTGTCATACGGTATCAACGGAGAGGTATACCTTGTTTCTTTGTCCGCAACTATTTTTTCGGGAGAAATAAAATGTGCAATACGATCATATCCCAAGTACAACTCTGGTGTTCTTGAATTGAGTGAATATTCAGGATTTTTTGGTGCTTCGAGTCCGGATATACCGGTTTCGGCAAGGAGCATTTGGATTTTTGCCTCCGTTTCATCGTACGCACCTTCTCCAAAGTGAGTGTCGCGAAGTTTTCCGTTTTTATCGATCAGGTATTTCGCTGGCCAATAGCGATTATCGTATGCTTTCCATGTCTCATATTCATTATCCTGCATAACGGGATAGGTTATACCAAAATCTTTCACTGCTTTCTTTACGTTCTCAATATCTCTTTCGAAAGCGAATTCCGGGGTATGCACACCAACGATCACGAGGCCTTTGTCTTTATATTTTTCGTTCCACGCTTTGATATACGGCAGTGTTCGGATGCAGTTTATGCAGGTATATGTCCAAAAATCGACAAGCACGACTTTGCCTCGTAATTCTTGCATGGAGAGGGGTTTTGAATTTATCCATTCTCCACCTGGGATAAACTCAGGAACTTTACCCACCTTTTCGTCAACCACATCATTCATGGGCTTACCAATCTCGATACTGTCTATACGTTTTTTAGTCAACGAATCAAGCGCTTGTCGCACGCTAGCATTTTCTTCAAATTTCGTCAGTCCGACGCCATACGCCGGAAATTTTTCCAATATATATGTTTGAAATGTCCTATCCACGTTAAAATATATTCCAACTGCTGTCATGATCATAATAATGCCAAACGCCTTTTGTATTTTTTGCGTGCTTGAGATTAACCATGGTACACGGTTTAATAATGTCCTACCCCCATATGTTATCCCGAGCATTGGAATAGCTGTCCCGACTGAGTACGCAAGTGTAATCAATATTGTAGCGAGGGTAACAGTACTCGTTGCAGCCAGTGTGATAACAGAGGCCAGGATAGGTCCGACGCATGGCGCCCATAAAAGTCCAAGGCTCAATCCTACAAATACGCCTCCAACAAATCCTGTATCTCCTTTTCCATGGGGGAGGAATCCTGCCAGCTTAGAAAACACCCCTTCCATCCATATCTGAAATCTTGGTGTGATCATGCTTATTCCAAACAATGCAATGATAACAATGGCAATGGTTCGCAACCCATCAGCAGATGTGCCAGTGATTTTTACTATATATGAAAGGGTTAGTGTAAAAAATGTGAAACTCCCTACGAACCCTGTCACAATTCCAAGCGGCCTACTCTTTCCATTGCCGATTGAGCCTGACAGAACAATCGGCAATATAGGTAATATGCACGGAGACAATATAGTTACAAATCCAGCTATAAATGCAAACGCTACAAGTAAAATCATAAAGCTAGTTTACTTTGTGTTAAGCCCAAGTTCTTTCAAGCCACCGCCGTTCCATTTTTTCAATTCTTTGCCCATTTCATCAACCAGCACGAATGTGTGTTGATAGGTAATACCATACTGCTTTTTTAGTGCAGCATTCGTATCATAATCAGTTTTAAATAGCATGACATCTTCTGGTATGCCTTCTGGATTTCCTGTTACTTCAGTATGTGCTGCTTTGCAAGTTGGACACCATGAGGCGTGGAAAAATAGTACGCGTTTTTTGGATTTAGCAGTTTCAAAAGCCGCTTGAGTATACTCTGTATATCGAGATTCCTTTTTCATCAAGGCATCAGTTGGCTTTTCCATGGTGTCTTCTTTCTCCATCATGGCATCAGCTGGCTTTTCCATGGCGACGTCTGAGGTTTCCATCACCGTGTCTGATCCTGATGACGCATTTCTTGAGTATACTATTCCGCCAATGAGAGCAAGCACCATTACTCCTATTATGATTGTATTTTTAGAATTCATATATCTCCTAATAAAATTTGTACGCTACCATACGTACTGTATATGAAGTGGAAATCAAATGTCAAGTAGGCTTTACATTTTATTCTCGGGATTACTGTACTATTTGACTATAGATCCGCATAACAATCTTTGTCAGTATCATCACCCCCAACGTTATTATCATCCACGGGTCAATTTCATGTTTTAGGCTTTGTATAACAATGCCGCTTATGAGTGTAGCCGTTCCGGCAAAAAAAGAAATACGACCTGCAAGCAATCTATGTGTTTGTTCCCGTTCGTCTCCATGGGATTCTTTCCAGATAAATCCCATATACACAAAATAAGTGAGTACGAACAAGATGATGAGGAACATAAATGTAGATTCAGGCATCAGAAGACCAGTTGGATTTAAAAACGCGATAAGTATGCCGATGAGTATCAGTGCAGCAATTGCTTCATGAGAAAACAGAGTTCTTATTTTTTGCATAGTCTAAATATTGATTCTACAGGCTTATCGAAATATTCTGCAATACGTATTGCCAACAGCAGTGAGGGTATATAGTTGCCTTTCTCTATAGCAATGACAGTTTGCCTTGAAACGGCTATAGCCTCTGCCAATTCTTCCTGTGTTTTGCCACGTGTAGTGCGTAGCGAATACACAGTATTTTCTATTGTATCTGTCATACACGCGATTATATGATGTTTCCTATTTGTATAGCAATTTGCCCGTATATGATGATATATCGTACAATACAGATATGCCGTTTAATTGGGTTGATTGGGTAATACTTCTTATCGTTTCGTACGAAGTCTTCATAGGATGGAAAGTTGGTTTTGTTTCACTCGGAGTCAGTTTCATTTCTTTCGCAGTTTCCCTATGGCTTGCAATTGTATACAGTGTGCCCGTATCGCATTTCTTTGCTGAAAAATTTGGAATTGCCGCCTTTTGGAGTTCCGTGTTGTCCTACCTGCTCATTATCCTTGGGGGGCAAACTATCGTTTCATATTTGCTTTCATTTCTTGTTGCAAAGCTACCGCAGAAAATCGAAAAATCGGTTATCAATAGTGCGTTAGGTTGTCTTATCTCCGGGGCAAATACACTTACCACTGTCGCATTTGTATTAGTTGTTATTCTTGCACTACCGCTCAAAGGAACAGTTCAAAAAGATATTCGTGCCTCATATTTGGGAGGAAAAATTCTGCAGTTCATTGAAGCATACGGAGGACCCATTAAAAAAACTGCGGAAGATATTAAAGACACCGCATCAAAATTTCTCACCGTTTCTCCGGGATCAACGGCTACAATGCCGCTTGATATATCGGTAAAAGAAAGTGATTTAGTGGTAGATGATCAAAAAGAACGGGAGATGCTGCAGCTTATGAACGAAGAGCGTGCAAAAGTAGGGGCAAAACCATTAACAGTGGATGTGAAAATAGTAGCAGTTGCGCGGAAGCATAGTGCCGATATGTTTCTACAAAAATATTTTTCTCACATATCCGAAGATTCAAGCACGCTGGAGGACCGGTTGAAGCGGGGTGGTGTGACCTATTCGTACGCTGGAGAAAATATCGCATACGCTCCCGATGTCAAAGCTGCTCATACGGGTTTACTGAATAGTCCTGACCATAAAAAAAATATGCTTGATCCAGACTTTTACCATGTAGGCATCGGTATAGTATCAACCTCAAAGTTCGGTATCATGGTGACTCAGAATTTTACAAACTAATCTCACTTCCTACAGACGTAGGCTTATAAGGCCGCCAAGTACAACAAATAACCCCAGTATCTGTTGCACGGTGAGATGTTCACCCAAAAATTTCCAAGAAAAGAGTGCTATAAACGCGGATTGTGAAGCTGTTATTATTGTGATGGTAGACACTTCGTACTGTGCAATCGCGTAGTTATATATGGAAAATGCGACGACATCACACATGCCTGCAAGCGCCAACAATTTCCATGGTGCATTTCCCGGGAGGGATGAAAAATTATACTGTCTGACAATCAGAATAATTCCCGATGTTAAGGCGATTGCGATCCGTATGAATAGCGCAGTTAAAAACCATCCGTCAGTTCTGGATGCCATCGCAATTGAAAACAGATAGACACCTGTTCCAATTGCAGACACGAGTGCGTGCGGCACACCTTTTAACAATTGCACTGTCTGTGTACCCTTTTTTTGTCGCTTCGTACTCAAAAGAAGTATTCCTGTAAACGTTAACAGCAAACCAATAAGTTTCCAAAGCGTAAACGATTCATTGAGAAGCAGCACACCGAGTATTGTCGTAACCACCATAAACAATTGATTCACAGTACCAACGACCGCGACACTGCCTATTCGTGTCGCGTGGAGAAACAATATGTACACGAATGTGAATAGTGCACCTATCCCCATAATGAGTGGTATATGTGTCTCAGAGGGAATTGGAGGCATTATCGGGATGAGGAATACAAACAGCGGGATGCCAATCGATTGAAACAAAAACATTGTGGCTACAGCTCCCACTTTTTTTGTGGAAGTCGCAACCATAGGTACCACCATGCTAAATCCAATAGTGGCGACTATTGCAAGGAGAAAGCCCGATACGTCCATACCGCATTATACCTCGTTTATGGCTAAAACTGAAAAATTACTGAACAGTTGCGGATGTGGTTGCTTGGGTGGGAGTAGGGTCGCCCAGCACAGTAAATATCCGATTGAGTATCACCTCATCACCGGAGGCAATACTTTTTATCCGCAGATCGAGTGTCTTTTTGCCTGCATCCAAGCCATACATACATATAGCTCTGTCTGTGTATGCGCTCCATGAACTGCCATTAATCCTGTATGACCACACCACAGCACAATACTGCGGATTCTGCTTGGATAACTCCAGGCATACTGGGTTTTCAGATATAGTTACATTTTCTTCTGGATAGAGTATCTCCATTGGCCCAACTTCTCGTGTACATGCCGCGACTGTCGTTGGCGTTGGTGACTGTGTTGCTTCTGTGTTCTGCAACCTTGGAGATGGGGTATGTGTCACCGCGACAGTCGGGGTAACACTTGAGGTTGGTGTCGTGTCAGCAGTCTTTTGTTTTTGGATATTACTGAGGTTTCCCAAAAGCACCGTTAACAATACGGGTATAGTGAGTAGTGCTGTGACAAATTCAAGATATCTTTTTTTGTCAGGCAGCCCTCTGTACCAACGGCGTATTCTCTCGACAACGGGTTTTTGTTCGGATGTTCTGGTAACGTTTTCAGACATGTTGGATTAGTAGTATAGCAGCTTATAACAGTATGGTCTAATTGTATGGACTGATAAATCGGGACATCTATGAGTGTCGGTTAGTACGTATAACAATAGAATTTCTATACTTGAACGAGTGCAGTGTATAATTCGTTTAACAACTATGAAATTACTTCTTACATCAAATGGTGTTTCAAATACTGCAATAAAAAACGCTCTCGCAAAATTATTGGGAAAGCCTTTTACACAATCTTCAATAACATTTATCCCCACAGCTGCCAACGTCGAGAGGGGGGACAAAAAATTTGTGGTGAATGATATGTATAATCTGCTGAAGTTAGGGTTTGAGACATTTGACATTATGGATATCGCAGCAGTGTCAAAAGAGTATTGGATGGAAAGTTTTACACGGTCTGATATTTTGGTATTTGGAGGAGGAAATGACAAATACCTTCTCGATTGGCTGAAAGAGTCAGGTGTACAGGAGCTCATCCCTGAGTTACTTCAGAATAAAGTGTATATGGGGATCAGTGCAGGGAGCATGGCAACAGCGAAGCATGTGTCATTATCCATTGCCGGTATATTGTATTATGAACGAACACAGCAGTGGGAAAATGTACAGGGTCTGGGTTTAGTTGATTTTGAAATCAGGCCACACCTAAACTCTCCGGATTTTCCCAAAGTACGACTGGACTACTTGGAAAAACTGTCTAAAGAAAATCCGACGCCATTCTATGCCGTTGACGATAATTCCGCGGTTGTCGTAGATGGACTGTCCGTTTCTGTTGTATCAGAAGGAGTATGGAAGAAATTTAATTAGTGTATGAACACATATAAAGATCTAGAGAAACGAGTACAAGCGATCGAATACAGGAATAAAAGGGTTGAACTGGATAAATCGTGGGAAACTAGTGTCGTACGAAAAATATTGATTGTGGTACATACATATGTGATTATTGGGCTGTTTATGTGGTATATAGACGTAGAAAATCCGTGGATCAACGCAATTGTTCCCACTTGCGGATTTTACATATCCACTCTTACACTCCCGTATTTTAAAAAGATATGGATCTCAAAATCTACTCACTCGTAGCAACAATGCACACATGCTATTCCACGAAAATTTTGTAGCGCACCTCCGCTCGTACTATACTTGTGTTCCATATGTATGAAAACCTTGCTATTGTTGATGTGGAAACGACCGGGGGGAGCCCCACACATGATCGTATTATCGAGATTGGAATTATCCGTATACAAGGTGGCGAAATCGTTTCGGAGTTTGAGTCACTCATAAATCCTCATTGCTATATCCCTCCTCAGATATCCCAACTCACAGGCATTTCTGCTCACGATCTTGAGACTGCCCCGACGTTTCGGGCAGTATATGACACTATTCATGAGCTCTTGGACGGTGCGGTGTTTGTTGCACATAATGCACGCTTTGATTATGGGTTCGTGAAGGAGGAGATTAATAGACTAGGTCATCACTATAGCGCAAAGCAGCTATGCTCAGCTAAACTATCGCGAAGACTTTTTCCGAAATACCGTCATCACAATCTTGATAGTATTATGGAGCGTTTTACCATCCTGTGTGAAGCCCGGCATAGGGCAATGGGAGATGCAAAAGTGTTGTGGGAATTTTTGAAAAAATTGACCACTCTCATCGATACTGATCTTCTCAACTCAACAATCAAGTCTGTATCGAAGGATGCGGTGCTTCCACCAGGGATATCGCGCGACGTTATTGCGCAAATACCTGAGTCCCCCGGCGTGTATACATTTTATAATGCTGAAGGTGCAGCATTGTATATTGGCAAAAGCATAAATCTCAAAGATAGAATTCTATCACACTTTACAAAAGCGACCACTGACGCAAAAGAAGCAAGAATATACAGTACCATCGCATCACTGGAGTACCAAGAAACGAGTGGGGAATTGGGAGCCCTGCTTGCGGAATCCAGGTTGATTAAGGAGTATAAACCTTTGTATAACAGACTGTTACGGGAATCTCACGGAATTACTATATGTAAAAAGAGTCTGGGGTCCGATGGGTATTGTACTCTAACGCTAGAGGAGCGAAGCGATATAGCGCAGGATGAGATACCGCATATACTTGCAGTATTTAGGACACTGAAACAGGCAAAAGCGCACCTGCATACTCTTGCGACGGAATTCTCTCTATGTAAGAAAATACTTGGTATCGAAAAAACAACAGGTGCATGCTTCGGTTTTGGGCTTCATACTTGTCTAGGCGCATGTCTACAGCAAGAATTACCAGCAAGATATAATATGCGTTTTATAGATGCATTTAGAAAAACCAAGCTAAGACAATGGCCGTTTGCAGGAATGATTGCGATTCGGGAAGGAGAGACAACACATCTCGTATCACACTGGTGTTACTTTGGTGTTCTCTCTGATGATAATTTCCTGCTGCACGCAAATCAGCAAAATGAATACTCATTTGACTACGATACGTATAAAATACTATCCAGATACATTCTAAACCCGTCGTCGCAAAAGTTTATAAAGAATATTCAACGCCCGAATAATACGCACTCAAGTGGGAAAAGTATGCTTGCAGAATCTTCGGAATTTTAGTACAATGATTTCGATATAAGCAACAGCTGTTTCGCTATATTGCGGGACGGCTTTTTATTCGTTTACAGAAAAAATTTATGGCAAACCCACAGACCACCATTACAGAAAACCGCGATGTTCCATTGGACAAAGTCCGCAATATTGGTGTTATTGCTCATATCGATGCAGGAAAAACCACAACTACAGAACGTATCCTGTTTTACACAGGTCGCAGCTATAAGATAGGTGACATTGATGAAGGTAACACACAGATGGACTGGATGGAGCAGGAACGCGAGAGAGGTATTACTATCGTATCAGCTGCAACCACCACATTCTGGAAAGGCTTCCGATTTAACATTATTGATACTCCTGGACACGTTGATTTTACCGCTGAAGTAGAACGATCTCTCCGGGTGTTGGATGGTGGTATTACTGTCCTTGATGCGGAAGAGGGCGTACAGTCACAATCAGAAACCGTTTGGCATCAGGCAGACAAATACAAAGTACCGCGTATTTGTTTTATCAACAAAATGGATAAACTTGGCGCAGATTTCCGTGCCACAATCCAGTCAATCATAGACAGACTCGGCGCAAATCCTGCGATCATGGTTGTCCCAATTGGTCGTGAGAATACATTCAAGGGCATCGTTGATTTGCTTACACGGAAATCCATTGTGTGGGGTTCCGATGAACTGGGCGCGCATTTTGAAGAATCAGATGAAATTCCAGAAGACCTCAAAGCTGAAGTAGAAGAGAGCCGCAAGGCACTTATTGAAAAAATCGCAGAGACAGACGATGCATTGCTGGAAAAATACTTCAGCGGTGTTGAACCAACTATCGAAGAGCTCAAAGCTGCACTCCGAAAAGCTGTCATTGCCTATAAACTCGTTCCTATCTATGCCGGCTCATCCCTCCGAAACAAGGGTGTGCAGCCTGTGCTTGACGCTGTTGTCGATTACCTTCCATCTCCGTTGGATTTGCCTCCGGTTGAGGGAACGCATCCGAAAACAGGAGAACCAGTGTCATATACTCGCGGAAAAGACGCACCGTTTGCCGGCATTGCATTTAAGATCCAAATAGATCCACACGTTGGAAAGATTACGTACGTGCGTATCTATTCTGGAAAACTCGTATCCGGCTCATATGCGTATAACTCCTCAAAGGATGTAAAAGAGCGGGTAGGACGACTCCTTTTGATGCATGCCAACCAACGAGAGGAAATCAAAGAGGCATACGCAGGAGAAATAGTAGCTGTTGTCGGATTTAAAGACACCATAACAGGAGATACCATCTGCGATCCAGATAATCCGCTTATATTGGAAAAAATCACATTCCCGGAACCTGTTATCTCTCTTGCCATTGAACCAAAAACAAAGAATGATCAGGAAAAGATGGGTTATGCTCTTCAGAGACTCTCGGAAGAAGATCCCACATTCAGAATCAAGAGCAATCAGGAAACGAACCAAACTATTATTTGGGGAATGGGCGAGTTGCATCTTGAGATTTTAGTCGACCGTATGAAGCGTGAATTCAAAGTGGAAGCGTCTGTCGGCGCCCCACAAGTCGCATACAAAGAAACCATCCAGATGATGGCAGAAGGCGAAGGAAAGTATATCAAGCAATCAGGAGGACGTGGACAATATGGACACGCACTTATTAAACTCGAACCGAAAGCTCGAGGTGAAGGCTTCGAATTTGTCGACGCAATCAAAGGTGGCGCTATCCCACGCGAATTTATCGCTCCTATCCAAAAAGGTATCGTGGAAGCTATGGAAAACGGAGTTATCGCAGGGTATCCCGTGGTCGATCTGAAAGCGACGTTATACGATGGATCCTACCATGATGTTGATTCAAGTGAAGTTGCGTTTAAGATTGCAGGTTCTATGGCATTTCAGGCAGCAGCCAAAAAAGCTCAACCGGTACTTCTTGAGCCAATCATGAAGGTAGAGGTTGCGACACCTGACGAATATATGGGAGATATCATCGGCGATTTGGGATCAAAGAGATCGCAAATTCAAGGGACATCAAAGAGGGGACATGTCACTGTTATTCTGGCACTCGTTCCTCTCGCTGAGCTTTCCGGATATGCCACAGCACTTCGCAGTATGTCAAAGGGACGTGCGACGTACTATATGGAGCCATCTCACTACGAGGAAGTTCCACGCAATATTCAGGAAAAGATTATTGCCAAAGAAGGCCGCATGGCATCAGATGCCAATCGAGGATAATTCCTCACCGAGTCGTATCATGTTTGGCACTTCAATCAGGTAATGGTATCTGTGTGGTGTTGCTGTCAGATTGTAGAAGTATTTCCCAGTGGTAGTCAGATAGTTGCGTTGGCGTACGTGCTTTCTCTACGACATGACACATATCTATACCGGGGAAAATAATTTTGAGTAGTTCAGAGAGTATACAGATTGGTATTTCATCCAAACAGTCAGAAGTACACCATATTCCTGTTGCTCCTGAGATGATGCGTGTTGTGATATGAAAATGGATAGCTCAGGAATTCATATTTCGCTAAACTGATTATTGCACTTCGGCGCATTGGATGTTAAAATACTCTTTATCGAATCATCTCACAGCTCATCAGGATTAAGATGATGGGGTTGTGAGGTGATTTGTCTGTATTGGTATTACGTATAAGTTTTTTAAGGAGGCTACATGGCTGACCAAGTAAAGTATAGTCGAAGCAAACCACATTTAAACATCGGAACCATCGGTCACGTTGATCATGGAAAAACCACACTTACCTCAGCAATTACCCATGTGCTCTCAAAAGCTGGGTTTGCAAAGGCATTGAAATATGAAGATATCGACAATGCACCAGAAGAGAAAGCTCGTGGAGTTACAATTAACATTCATCATTCAGAATATGAGACAGCCAAAAGGCATTATGCTCATATCGATGCTCCAGGACATGCTGATTACATCAAAAACATGATCACTGGTGCAGCCCAAATGGACGGAGCAATCCTTGTTGTATCCGCTCCAGATGGCCCAATGCCACAAACACGAGAGCACATCCTGCTTGCAAACCAAGTAAACGTGCCGGCCATCGTCGTATTTATGAACAAATGCGACATGGTTACAGATCCAGAACTTCTTGATCTCGTCGAGATGGAAGTCCGTGAGTTGCTCACAAAGTATCATTTCCCAGGAGACACTATTCCAGTTATCCGAGGCAGTGCAATCAAGGCAATTCAGGGCGACGCAGCAGCTGAAGCTAAGATTCAGGAGCTTATGGATACCTGTGACAGTTATTTCCCAGAACCGAAGCGAGAACTGGATAAGCCATTCCTTATGCCAATTGAGGATGTTTTCTCAATCAAAGGTCGAGGAACTGTCGTAACAGGTCGTATCGAAAGAGGACGGGTCAAAGTCAGTGACGCAATTGAAATCGTCGGTGTTAAGCCAACGCAGAATACCGTCGTTACTGGAGTTGAAATGTTCCGAAAACTCTTGGACGAAGGACTGGCAGGAGATAACGTAGGAGTCTTGCTCCGAGGTATTGAAAAAGAGCAAGTGGAACGTGGCCAAGTGTTGGCTGCAGCAGGCAGTGTGAAACCACACACCGAATTTGAAGCTGAAATCTATATTTTGGCCAAAGAAGAGGGTGGACGACACACACCATTTTTCTCAGGATACCGACCACAATTCTTTATCCGCACAACCGATGTAACTGGTGAAGTCACATTGCCAGCGGGTGTAGAAATGGTAATGCCAGGAGATAGTACAAAGATGACAGCAAAACTGATCGTGCCGGTAGCACTTGAAGAAGGAGTACGATTTGCACTCCGAGAAGGTGGTCATACGGTAGGAGCAGGAGTAGTTACGAAGATTATCGCATAACATTCTTAGCTGCCCTAAGGGTGCGTGTGAGCATTTATTAACATGCCAAAAGGAAGAATTAGAGTACGTTTAAAAGCATACGATAGCAGAATCATTGATGATTGCTGCCAGAAGATCCTGGACACAGCTGTCCGGACAGGAGCACGGGTTATTGGACCTGTGCCACTTCCGACAGACCGGGAGCATTTTAACGTCGCACGTAGCCCTTTCATCGACCGGAATAGCCGGGAAGATTTTATGATCAAAACGCACAAGCGTTTGATCGATATCATGGAGCCGACCGATAAAACTATCGATCAGCTTATGCATTTAGATCTTCCAGCAGGAGTCGATGTGGAAATCAAAATGTAAACGTCAGTATAAAAAGTGAAGAGCAAAGGTTCGTAGGGAAGTACTTATGAACTGTGTACGCTCTGAACTTTCTATCTCCGTTGTAATTTTAGGGATACTCTGGTATACTTAACGTCTTGATATGAAGGCATAAACCTTCAGTATCTTGATATACCAAAAGTCTCGGAAGTGTCATATGTATGACCCCGCCGAGCGGGGTATTTTTTTTATTGTCATGGACACATTACTAGGAACAAAACAAATACAGTCGCAACAATTTACCGCAGAGGGTAAACGGATTCCTGTGACCACAATTCAGACAGGTCCATGTTTTATTACCAAGATTATTGAAGGCGGACATTACCGAAGTGTCCAACTCTCATTTGGTACAGCAAAACATACAACCAAGGCACTTGACGGACATATAAAAAAAGCGGGGCTCACAATACGACCCCGTTTTTTGCGTGAAGTGCGTGTTGAAGAAAAAGAAGAAGGATTAGCATTGGGAGTTGAATACACCGTAGATAAGGTGTTTCAAGTAGGAGATATCATTCAGGTTACCGGTATTTCCAAAGGAAAAGGATTTGCAGGAGTAGTAAAGAGACACGGATTTGCAGGTGGCCCACGCACACATGGTCAGTCTGACCGCGAGCGTGCACCTGGTTCTATTGGACAAACAACCACACCGGGACGTGTATACAAAGGAAAACGAATGGCCGGACGTATGGGTAGCGATACCGTGACCGTGAAAGGCCTTTCTGTCGTTTCCATTGATTCCGCAGCTCATACCATGACTGTCAAAGGCGTGGTGCCGGGTGGCAAAGGCGGATTATTGACGATTCAAAAAGTTATCTAATATGGCAACAAAAAAGACCGTATCAAAAAAAGCAGCAAAAGTCCCGGCAAAGAAAGCCGCTGGCACAGCGTTGAAAACAAAAGTTCAAAAAACGGTATCTGTTGCGGCATCTAAAAAGGTAAAAGCTGTAAAAGTTGATGGTCTGAATGCGCAGGTCTTTGGTACAGATGGCAAAGAAGTCGGTACACTCTCATTACCCAGCGAAGTATTTGGTGTAAAAATCAACACACAGCTTATGTCCCAATTTGTCCGGGTATACCTGGCAAATCAAAGAGCAGGTGGAGCAAACACAAAGACACGGGGCGAAGTAGAAGGTTCAACACGTAAAATCTATAAGCAAAAAGGCACAGGTCGTGCGCGCCACGGAAATATCCGTGCGCACATCTTTGTCGGAGGTGGAGTAGCGTTTGGGCCGGTCACACACGATTTCTCCCTTACGATGCCGACAAAAATGAAAAGAAAAGCGCTCGCAAGTGCACTCACATCTCAGCTGAAAGAGGGAGCAATCACAATTGTCGAAGGATTTGAAAAACTCGAGTTGAAGACAAAAACCATTGCATCATCTCTCAAAGCTTTGGGAGTTGAGGGACGTTCACTTATCGTTCTCTCAGCTAATGCATCGGGAGTTTCAAGAATTGCACGAAATATAGAGGATATCAGTATTGTACCTGCGACATCACTTAATACCTACGATGTGCTGACACATAAGCATATCGTGATCATGAAAGATGCCGTAGCTCTTGTACAGGAAATTGTAAACAAAAAATAATTATGATTGTAAAACGACCACTTATTACTGAAAAAACTCTGCGACTGGCAAGTCGTGGTTGGTATACATTCGTTGCAGATATCGATGCCTCAAAACATACGATAGCAACAGAGGTGTCCAGAGTATATAAGGTCAATGTCGTAGAGGTTCGTACTATCACTATGCATGGCAAAGTCAGGCGAGTTGGTCGCAAAGCTGTTCCAACGGCAAAGCCGGATTGGAAAAAAGCTATGGTGACATTGAAAAAAGGTCAGAAAATCGACGCATTTGAAATAACAGCACCGCAAGAAACTGAATCTAAGTCTAAATAACTATGAATAAAGGACATAAATCATTAACTGGAATCTTAAAAAAGCACTCTGGACGAGACGCCAAGGGACATGTCTCTGTCAGGCACCAGGGTGGTCGTCATAAGAGATTTTACCGATCAATTGATTGGATGAGAGAGAAAGATGGCATACCGGCAAAAGTCGCTGCGCTCGAATATGATCCAAACAGAACATCCGAGATCGCGCTTGTGCATTATGCAGATGGCGAAAAACGCTATATCACAGCACCTGTCGGAGTAGAAGTAGGCATGACGATCGTTTCAGGGAACAACGCAGATATCAAACCGGGAAATGCTATGCAATTGGGCAGTATGCCGGTCGGCACGATTGTCCATAATGTGGAAATTAAGCCCGGACACGGAGCACAAATGATGCGAAGTGCGGGTTCATATGCAACGGTTCTCTCAAAAGATGGAGATCTGGTACAATTAAAGCTCCCTTCAGGTGAAGTACGTGTGTTTGCATCTATCTGCAAAGCAACCATAGGGCAAATTGGAAATGTAGAACACAGAAATGAAGTTATTGGCAAGGCCGGACGAAGCCGACACATGGGTATCAGACCAACCGTTCGCGGTGTGGCACAAAACCCACGATCACATCCGCACGGCGGAGGAGAAGGAAGAAGTGGTATCGGACTGAAATCACCAAAGAGTCCATGGGGTAAGCGAACTTTGGGTACAAAGACAAGAAAACCGACAAAATATAGCGATACGATTATAGTACAAAGGAGAAAGTAATATGGCACGAAGTAGCAAAAAAGGCGCATATATTGATCCAAAACTGCTTGCAAAAGTTATGAAGCAAAAAGCAGGCGGTGAAAAAGTGATCATAAAGACATGGGCACGATCATGTCAGATTCCGCCTGAGTTTGTGGGTCATAAATTTGGAGTACATAACGGACGTGTTCATGCGGAAGTGTTTGTCTCAGAGCTTATGGTAGGTCATAGGCTTGGTGAATTTGCACCGACCAGAACATTTAGAGGTCACGGACAGGTTACAAAGCGAACAATGGATAAAACATAATTTATATGGAATACCAAGCAACATCAAAATATATTCGAACTGGTACGCGAAAACTTCGGCTTATTGCGGATTTAATCCGACCTATGAAGCCGACGGATGCGCTTATTCAGCTCGACCATATGCCGAAAGCCGCAACTGAGTCTATGACAAAAGTGCTCGCATCTGCGATTTCAAATGCATCACAAAAAAATGCTAAAATTGAGGATTTGCGCTTTAAGACAATCGAGATTATGGGTGGACCAGCTCTCAAGAGATTTCACGCAGTTTCCCGTGGTCAGGCACACGGATATAAGAAGCGCATGACACACGTACGAATTATCTTGACAGATGAAAGTGGGAAAAAGGAGTAATATATGGGACAAAAAATTAATCCAAAAGGTTTCCGGGTAGGCACAGTGTTCGGCTGGGGATCCAAATGGTTCGCAGACAGCAAACACTACAAAGAGCTCGTATATCAAGATGCTATTTTGCGGGAACAATTAATGGATAAGCTCAAACCCGCTGGACTCTCAAACGTTATCATTGAGAGATCAATAAATAAGATCAAAATCATATTGTTTGTGTCAAGACCGGGTGTCGTTATCGGCAGAGGTGGAAGCGGACTCGAAGATCTTAAGAAAAATATTGAACGATTTTTAGGTAAACAGAAGCAGTCAGTTAACCCATACGAGGTTACCGGAAAAGGCGAAGTGGCAAAGCTCAAAGTTGAATTGTCAGTAGAGCCGGTAAAGGAACCTAATCTGAATGCGTTTTTAGTAGCACAAAATATCGCTGATCAGATCGTGCGTCGCATGCCTCCAAAGAGAGTATGTGGACAGACACTGGAGCGGGTTATGGGAGCAGGAGCTAAGGGTGTCAAAATTTTGTTGGCAGGTCGTATCGGTGGAGCTGAAATTGCACGTCGTGAGAAATATGGAGCGGGATCTGTTCCATTGTCTACGATTCGAGAAGAAGTAGACTTTGCGATAGTTCCGGCACTCACAAAATCAGGGTACATTGGCGTAAAAGTTTGGATTTGTAGAAAGAGTTAACCTATGTTAGCACCAAAACGAGCAAAACATCGAAAACAATTTAGAGGCGCACGCACCGGTGTATCAATCCGTGGATCCAAAGTAAGCTTTGGAGACTATGGTCTGAAGGCTATAACGGGTGCATGGGTAACCAGTAGACAAATCGAAGCAGCAAGACGCGCGTTGACACATTACACCAAGCGGGGTGGACGGATTTGGATTCGGATTTTTCCGGATAAGCCAATTACCAAAAAACCACCGGAAACCCGCATGGGAAGTGGAAAAGGCGATGTGTATGAATATGTTGCGGTAGTCCGACCTGGACGTATGTTATTTGAAATGAGTGGTGTAAATCTGGCAGACGCAAAAGAATCAATGAGATTGGCAAGTGCGAAATTGCCGGTTCGAACAAAATTTGTTTCAAGGGAGACTGTATGAAGCTGAAAAATAAAACTGCAATCAATAACATGAGTCAGTCAGAACTGGTAAAACTGATTACAGAGGAAAAACATAAGCTTGCAGATTATCTTGTAAACAGATATAGTAAGCAGTCTAAAAACGTTCGGGAAGCGACAGCAATGAGACGAAAAATCGCGGTAGCACAAACTGTGTTGCGTGCAAAGGAGTTAATACATGAATAAACAAACGGATAGTACAACAAAGAAAGCAGCGATACGAAAAACAATGACAGGTAAGGTGGTGTCCGCAAAGACATTGCAAACAGTGATTGTTGGCGTGACCACAACACACCGTCATCCGTTGTACAAGAAAGCGATGAAAAAATTACGGCATTTTGCTGCACACAATACGAAATTTGAAGTAAAAGAAGGCGATACTGTGACGATCTCAGAGATCAAACCGGTATCCAAAACAAAACATTTTGAGGTAACCGCGAAAGCGTAAACGTATATGATACAACGAAGGACAGCATTAACAGTGGCAGATAACTCGGGTGCAAAGCACATGACCGTAATTCATATTTACGGTGCATCAAAGCGCAAATTTGCATCTATAGGAGATATAGTTCAGTGTATCGTTAAAAAGGCGGATCCTAACGGAATCGTCAAAGATGACGAGATGGTCAAAGTGGTCATCGTTCGAACACATAAGGAATTTGGGCGCAAAGACGGATCCTATATCAGATTTGATGACAATGCTGGCGTAATTATTGACAATAAAGAAGATAAAAATCCGCGTGGAACACGCGTATTTGGACCGGTAGCTCGTGATCTTAAGGACCGTGGATTCGATAAGATTGTGAGTATGGCACCGGAGGTATACTAAGCATATGAAACTGAAAAAAGGTGATCAAATTATCGTGACCATGGGAAAAGATAAAGGTCGCAAAGGGAAAGTAGAATCAGTAAACGCAACTGAACAGACAGTTGTGGTTCCTGGTATAAATATCTATAAACGACATCAGAAAAAGAGAGATGATAAGAATCCGGGCGGTATCGTAGAATTCGCCAGGAGCTTATCCATGGGCAAGGTCGCGTTGGTTTGTCCAAAATGTGGTAAACAAACAAGAGTCGGATATCTGGTTTCAAAAGGCGATAAAGAGAGAATATGTAAAAAATGTGAGGCAAGGATTTAATATGCATACTATCGAAGAAAATTATCTGAAGAATATAGTTCCTGTCTTTATGACAACACATGGTATTAAAAACCGCATGGCGGTGCCAAAGTTGTCTAAGATTGTCGTGAACTGTGGACTTGGAGAAGCATTGTCAGACAAAAAAGTAGTAGAAAAAATGTCCGCCCAGATGGCGATAATCACAGGTCAAAAACCTCAGGTTATGCGGGCAAGAAAAGCCATTTCCAGCTTCAAAGTCCGCGAGGGAGATATCGTTGGTCTTCGCGTGACTCTGCGTGGAATAAGAATGTTTGATTTTATGCAGCGGTTCATTTCTATCGCATTGCCGCGCGTTCGAGATTTCCGGGGTATTCCGGTGCGAGGATTTGACGGTCATGGTAACTATACGATTGGTATAAAAGAGCAGACAATGTTTCCGGAATTAGAATACGATCAGGTGGATAAAGTACGGGGTATGGAATTGTCATTCGTAACAACGGCAAAGACAGATGAAATGGGCAGAGCACTGTTGACATTATTCGGCATGCCGTTTGTAAAGGAGTAATATGGCTAAAACATCAGACATAGTAAAATTTGATCATAAACAAAAATATACAGTACGATATCGGAATAAGTGTTCGCTTTGTGGTAGATCTCGTGCATATATGCGGAAATTTGGAACATGCAGATTATGCTTTAGAGAATTAGCACATAAAGGAGAATTGCCGGGTGTAATAAAGGCATCATGGTAACAAAGGAGATATATGGTAAATGACCCAGTAGGAGATTTATTAGCTCAAATAAAAAATGCATCAATGGCTGGACTACAGTCAATTGATCTTCCATACTCACGTATGAAGATGGAAGTTGCAAAAATCCTTTCTCAGGAAGGGTATGTTGGAGCTATTGAAAAAACAGGGACAGATCCAAAAAGCAGACTGAAGATTGCCATTAAATACGTTGGAAAGACACCTGTTATCACCGGTGTTAAGAGAATCAGTAAGCCAGGTCTCAGGCTGTATGTAAACAAACAGTCAATTCCGACGGTTGTGGGAGGTATGGGTATTGCAATCGTGTCAACACCTCAGGGTATCATGACAGGACGAGATGCAAAGAAAAAAGGTATTGGCGGAGAAATATTGTGTACAACTTGGTAAATATATATGTCTAGAATAGGGAATGCAATCATAACAATTTCAAAAGATGTCACACTCACTCTTGAGGGTGATGCCATCACTGTAAAAGGGGCAAAAGGCACAGTCGTTGTACCCGTTCCTAAACAGGTATCTGTCACAATTGACGGAGAAACAGTTCGTGTAGAACGTAAACATAACGATAAAACAAGTAAATCTTTGCATGGATATATGCGAGCTGTACTCTCAAATGCGGTTACCGGAGTCACAAAAGGTTGGACAAAAACCTTGGAATTATCAGGAGTCGGGTATCGTGCAGCTTTGAGTGGTGCGAACTTGGTATTGTCAGTCGGATTTTCACATCAGGTGACCGTTACCCCGCCTCAGGGCATTACATTTGGAGTTGCAGACGGTAAAATACAGGTTTCCGGTATCGACAGACAGGCTGTCGGACAGGCTGCCGCAAAAATCCGTGAAGTGCGAAAGCCGGAGCCATACAAAGGAAAAGGTATTAAATATGAAGGTGAGTATGTACGACGAAAAGCTGGGAAAGCAAAAGCTGCAGGCGCAGCGGCAAAGTAACAGATGCGTATATAAAGGAACATTATGAAAAATAAAAATGTACAACGAAAACATCGCAAACTTCGCATTCGAGCGAAGGTGAATGGCACGGAAGCTCGTCCACGACTTGCTGTGTTTCGTTCAAATGCCGCTATCTATGCTCAGGTTATCAACGATGAAAAAGGTGTGACGCTGTTTTCAGAGACTGTGAAAGGTGCGACAGTCGCAAACGCAAAGAAACTCGGGACAACGGTCGTCGAATTATTGAAAAAACATAACATCACATCAGTTGTATTTGATCGAAGTGGGTACAGATATCATGGTGTTGTGAAATCACTTGCAGAAAGCGTTCGTGAAGGAGGAATCATAGTATGAGATTTCAACAAAAAGGTGAAAGGGTACCTAGCGAATTCGATGAGAAAATCGTCCAGGTAAATCGCGTCTCCAAAAAAACCAAAGGTGGAAACAAAGTTGGATTTTCTGTCTTGGCAGTAGTGGGAGACAAAAAAGGCAGAGTTGGTGTTGGACTCGGAGGAGCTCCTGATGTATCTGCAGCAGTGCGAAAAGCAGTATCGTACGCCAAAAAGCATTTGCTAACCGTTCCTATGAAAGGAACAACCATCCCACACGAGGTACATATAAAATTAGGCGCAGCACGTGTTATGTTAAAGCCAGCACCTCCTGGAACCGGAGTTATTGCGGGCGGAGCAATCCGTGCAGTAGTGGATGCTGCAGGCATTCGTGACGTAGTATCAAAGATCCTTGGCAGTAAAAATCAGGCGTCAAATGTATACGCCACCATGGAAGCGCTTCGAAGTTTAAAAATGAGGCGCACAGTGAGTAAGGAGTAATCTATGAAACCGACATTGGTAAAAAAGATAGTCAAACGATCTAAAAAACGGGTAGGACGTGGTCATGGATCAGGGAAAGTGAAGACAGCTGGTCGTGGACAAAAAGGTCAGAAAGCACGAGGAAAAATAAACCCAGGATTTGAAGGCGGACAACTGTCACTTATCAAACGATTGCCACTTCTTCGCGGAAAAGGAAGAAACCAAAGCGAAAAGCCAAAAGCGTTTCCAGTGCAGCTACAGGCACTTTCATCTCTGCCTGCAGGAACAACTGTTACATTGGCAACATTGAAAAAATATCATATGATAGATGAGAACGTAACTCGGGTAAAGATACTTGGATCAGGTCCGTTTACAACAAAATTGTCTGTAAATGTTTCATGTTCTTCAAGCGCCAGACAGGCAGTAATCAAAGCTGGTGGATCCGTAGAAGCGTAACGACTCGACATGAATAAACTTTTGGCTCCGCTTATAGCAAGTTGGAAGTCCCCAGAACTCAGACGGAAAATACTCATTACCGCCTGGTTATTTGTTGTATTTAGATTATTTGCGCATATTCCTATTCCGGGTGTGGATACCGCAAAGCTCGCAGCACTCTTCTCACAGAATCAATTCTTAGGACTCTTGGATATTTTTTCAGGTGGCACACTTGTGAATTTTTCTGTTTTGGCCTTGGGTTTAAATCCATACATCAATGCCTCTATTATTTTGCAACTGCTCACTATAGTGTTCCCAGCGCTTGAGGAATTATCAAAAGAGGGTGAGTACGGTCGGGAAAAAATCAATCAATATACCCGGTTTATCACAGTACCTCTCGCAGTCATGCAATCTATAGGTATGTACGCCTTACTTAAAAATCAGGGCATCATTGGCAACATCAGTCCGTTATCTCTGGTAGCAATCGTCGTCACCATGACGGCCGGTACGCTCATCGCCATGTGGCTCGGTGAGCTTATCACGGAGTATGGTATAGGCAATGGCATCTCGTTATTGATATTTGCAGGAATAGTTGGCAGGCTTCCGGTTGTACTTGGTCAGACAATTTCGACCATTACCCCTGAGCTTATGACAAACACAGTTGTATTTGCCGTGCTTGCTATCGCAGTTATTGCAGCAACCGTATATGTAAACGAAGCCGTGAGGCGAATTACCGTCCACTATGCCAGACGTATACGCGGCAATAAAGTATTTGGCGGGTCTACGTCATACTTGCCGCTCAGGGTGAATCAGGCGGGTGTTATACCTATCATATTTGCTGTATCACTGGTGCTTTTGCCTTCGTTGTTGGGTGGATTCTTGCAGCAGGTAAAAAATCCGGCGATCATGAGTTTTGGTCGGATACTGACTTCAATTTTCAATCCAAACGGTCCATCCTATAATGTCATTTACTTTTTCCTCGTTATCGGGTTTACGTATTTTTATACAGCCATTACATTCAATCCGACGAAGATTTCCCAGGAAATCCAGAAACATGGCGGATTTATACCGGGTATTCGACCAGGGACCCCGACTGCAAATTATCTAAACTATATATTGACTCGGATTACGCTTGCGGGTGCGCTGTTTTTAGGTGTCATTGCCATTATGCCTGCAATCGCAAATCAAATCACCGGCGTCACCACCTTACTCGTTGGTGGGACCAGTGTTCTTATCGTGGTCTCGGTAGTACTGGAAACAGTCAAGTCACTTGAGGCTCAACTCGTCATGAGAAATTATGACGGATTTTTAAAAGAATAAAAAAGTACTAAGTTCGTAAAGTTCTAAGTTATAAAGTTTGGCAACTTTATGAACTTTTCACTTTATACACTTTATAGCTAATTATTATGCATATACTCATGTATGGTCCGGAAGGATCAGGTAAGGGAACACAGGCAAAGTTATTGAGCGAAAAGTTAAATATTCCGATTTTAACATCGGGTGATCTCGTTCGTGATGCTGCGGGGAATGATAAGGGAATGATTGGCGATGTGTGCCGTGAAGCGCTTTCAGAAGGAAAATATGTGGCGGATTCAGAAATGTACGTGTTGTGGAAACGGAGACTGAAGGAAGATGATGCAAAAAATGATTGGATTATGGATGGGTTCCCACGCAACGCTGATCAGGCAACATTTCTTGATGATAAGCTGAATAAATACGGATATAAAGTAGAAGTGGTATTTTACCTCAAACTTAGTGAAGAAGAATCACTTCGACGCTTAATTAAGCGGGCACGTCCTCTCCATCCAGGCAGTTCAGAATTGCATGATTCACCCGAGCGTATTAAGAATCGTTTGGAGATATATAAGCAAAATGAGGCAAGTGTATTGGAATACTATAAAAAACAGGGCGTACTTGTTGAGATAAACGCGGATGGTGCGGTGGAAGATATTCATAAAGATATTATGAGTCATCTTCCTTCATGAATACGGCAAATCTTCAAATAGCCATAGATGGTCCGGTAGCTTCAGGGAAAGGAGATATCGCAGCGCGACTGGCTGCAAAACTAGGTCTACTCTACATTTACACAGGTGCTATGTACAGAGCCTTGGCACTCGCGTGTATCCGCGAACAAATTTCATGCAAAGACGAGGATAAAGTGGTTCAGCAACTTACTACACATGCGATTAGTATGCGTGTGCCGGATGCTCATTCCCCATATGCATATTGTGTGCTATTGAATGGAGAAGATGTGACTGAGCGTATTACGCATCAGGACACGGCGCAGGGAGCTTCAGACGTGGGTTCCATTGCGGCTGTCAGGACCAGAATGGTTGCGATGCAACGCAGTATTGCTCAAAACAACCGTGTCGTCATGGAAGGGAGAGATATCGGCCTTCGTGTATTACCTGATGCACAGCTAAAGATATATTTAACAGCGTCTGTGGAGGAGCGCGCCCGGAGGAGGTACAACGACTGGGTGAAAAAGGGCATACAAAAAACATATGAGGAAACACTCGAGGATACAAGAATTCGAGATTTACAGGATATGACACGGGCTACTGATCCTTTGCAAAAAGTGGACGACGCATGGGAGTTGGATACGACACAGATGACACAGGAAATGGTTACGAGTACAATCGAAAATGAATTACAGCGAAGAGGGTTACTATGATAGATCTAAAGACTAAGGAAGAAATACAAATCATGCACGATGGCGGGAAACGGCTCGGATTCGTTCTGCATCAGCTGTTGGAGTTCGCACAACCAGGTCTCTCATTGAAAGAAGTAGACCACAGGGCGTTAGAGCTTATCAAGCAGTCCGGTGCGGTTCCATCGTTTACCACAGTGAAAGGGTATAAATGGCCGACCTGTTTATGTGTGAATGAGGCTGTTGTCCATTGTATCCCGACCAACCGAATACTTGCAGATGGCGATGTTCTGACAATTGATGTCGGGCTCATCTATAAAGGATTTCATACTGATACCGCATGGACGAAAATTGTCGGCAAGGATACGTCTGGTGATATGCATGCGAAAGAAGTATTCCTTGAGACCGGAAAAAAAGCATTACAGGAAGCCATTGCGCTTGCAAAAATCGGCACACATATTGGCACGATATCGGCATCCACACAGCGGATTATAGAGTCGGCGGGATATTCTATCGTGAAATCCTTGGTAGGGCATGGCGTGGGGCGCGAACTTCATGAAGATCCACAATTACCTAATTATGAACGGGGAGATTATCGCAATACCTATCAGTTTATAGGCGGGGAGACAGTTGCTATCGAGCCTATCTATGTTATGGGAAAACCATCTGTTGTGTATGAAAACAACGATGGCTGGACTATTGCAACGCGTGATAGATCTCTTGCGGCTGTATTCGAGCATTCTATCGCTATTACGGAAAATGGGCCGCTTGTGTTAACCGCCATGGAATAGTATTTTGAGGCTAAATTTTATAAAAATATTGTATGAATAACGGTATAAAGATTGACAGTACGCGAAGGATTGACCAGAGTGTATTTTTGCTGTACAATACACCAATACGTCGGGAATCCCGGCCGTGATCGGGAGGTTCTCCCGTCGTTTTTATGTGGATATGGCACATCAGGGAAACATAGAGGTAGAGGGCGAGGTTGCAGAGTGCTTGCCTAATACCCTGTTTCGAGTAAAATTGCCGAACGGACATCTAGTATTATGTCATTTGTCCGGTAAGATGCGCTTAAATTACATTCGCATAATGGTTGGCGATCGGGTCAAAATGGAAGTAACTCCATATGATCCGAGCAAAGGCAGAATTACGTATAGAGTTCGCTAAAAAGATATATGAAAGTTCGAGCAAGTATTAAAAAGATTTGTGTAAAATGCAAAGTTGTACGACGCAGAGGTCGAACATATGTTATATGTGAAAACCCGAAGCATAAGCAAAGACAAGGATAAAAACTATGGCACGTATTGCAGGAATTGATCTTAAAGACGAAAAACGACTTGATATTGCACTTACCTATATTTATGGTATAGGGCGCTCTAATGTGATCAAAATTTTAGAAGCTGCACAAATCCACGCTGACCGCCGCGCAAAGACACTCACAGACGAAGAATTAAGTAAACTTTCCAAAATCATAGAAAAAGAATACATAGTAGAGGGAGATCTTCGAAGACAGGTCCATGATAACATTAAGCGTCTAATAGACATCCGTTCCTATCGGGGTACGCGTCATGCAAAGAGTCTTCCGTCACGTGGACAGAGGACCAGATCTAATGCACGTACCAAACGTGGTAAGCGCGTGACCATCGGAGCACAAAAGAAGGACGATCGTATAAAAGCAGAAGCATCTGCAAAACCGGCAGCAAAGTAACATAGGCATATGGCAATCAAAAAACAAAAAAGAACAGTAGAAAAAGGAAAAGTGTATATAACTGCAACGTTTAACAATACACTCGTCACCATCACAGATGAGCAAGGTAACGCTATTTGCTGGGGTTCATCAGGTATGGCAGGATTCAAAGGTGCACGAAAATCAACTCCATACGCTGCTACAACAGCAGTAGAGGCGGTTGCGCACAAAGCAATGGATATGGGACTACGTGAAGTGGAAGTATATATCAAAGGGCCTGGAGCTGGTCGAGATGCTGCCCTTCGAGGACTTAAATCAGTTGGTCTGGCAATTACGCTTATAGCAGATGTTACGCCTATTCCACACAATGGAGTACGGCCTAAGAAAAAACGAAGAGTATAAAAGTTAGTTGGTTATTAGTTACAGAGAAAGAACCAAATAACCAATAACAAAGTAACAAATATAATATATGGGTCACTATACAGGTCCGAAAAATAGATTAGCACGTAGAGAAGGTATTGATCTGGGATATAAAACTCCCGGAACAAAAGCTCATGCGATGCTATTAAAGCGTCTATCAATCACTCCAGGAGTGCATGGAGCGAAGAAAAAGCGCAAAGTGTCTGATTTTGGATTGCAGCTTCGTGAGAAACAAAAAGTAAAGCGCCTGTATGGCGTAATGGAACGACAATTCCGAAAAACATTCGCTACCGCAAAAACCTGGAAAGGCAACACTGGGGAGAAATTACTGGAATTTTTGGAGCGCCGTTTGGATAATGTGGTATATCGCATGGGATTTTCACCCACCAGATCATTGGCCAGACAGCTCGTTTCCCATTGCCATGTGTTGGTCGATGGAAAAAAAGTAAATATCCCATCATTTAGAACAGATAAAGATATGGTAATTTCACTTGGTGCCAAAGGAATGGAAATTCCAGCGGTAAAAAAAGTTCTTGACGATACAACGTTTAGAGCTCCAGTATGGATGGAACGAAAAGGACCGGTTGGTAAAATAGTCCGTTTGCCGGAGCGGGCAGATATTTCAGAAGACATCAATGAGAAGCTTATTGTAGAGCATTATTCTCGTTAATGTTTTTTTTGGAGGTAGGGTTGGCAGTTGGCATGAAGTTTACGTCTCTTTATGCGAACTGACACACTCTAAATAAATATATTATGGTAGATCCAACATTTCATATAAAGGTAGAAACTGAAAAACCAGGATTTGGTAAATTCAGTATCGAACCGCTAGAGCAGGGATATGGTCAAACACTCGGGAACAGTTTGCGCAGAGTTTTGCTCTCATCCCTCCAGGGGAGCGCAATCTCCTCAGTAAAAATTGAGAATGTGAAACATCAGTTCTCAGCACTTGAAGGCATGAAAGAAGACGTAGTTGAATTTATCATGAACCTGAAAAAAGTGCGTCTGATGATCGAAGGCTCTGAATCTGTCACCCTTACATTGTCCAAAAAAGGCTTGGGTGAAGTGCTTGCAGGAGATATCTCAGTTCCAGCAGGCGTTACGATCGTAAATCCAGATCTGGTGATTGCAAATCTTTCAGATAAAAAAGCATCACTTGAAGTAACCATGACCGCAGATCGCGGTTATGGATACACATCAGCCGATGAGAAGCACTTCAGCGAAGTTGGCGTTATGCCGATGGATAGTTTGTACTCACCTGTTACGCGTGTGAATTATCGCGTAGAGGCCACCCGTGTCGGTCGTATGACCAACTTGGACAAACTCGTTATGGAAATCTGGACAGACGCCACCATTTCAGCGCTAGATGCACTGAAATCCAGCGCCAAGATCTTGGTTTCTTACTTCTCACAAGTCGTCGAACCAAAAGCAGAAGGCACGGTTGAGAGTGTAGTGGTTGCTCCGACTGTATCTGATGAAGTGTTGAAGATGCGGATAGAGGAGTTGGATATCCCAACTCGTATAGTCAATGCACTCGCAAACGGCGGCATCGAAACCATTGGTCAGCTCTTGAGTGCTCCTCAAGCGGACCTTATGAAAATAAAGAATCTTGGTATCAAATCGCTCGGTATCGTTGAAGAGAAGCTTCGCGAAAAAGGCGTAACATTAAATATCTAATTTATGCGACATTCAGTATACGGTCGAAAATTGTCTCGAACAAAAAATGAACGGCGAAGATTATTTGCCGGGCTCATGCGGGATCTTATCCTGCATGGTCGGATTACGACCAGTGTTGCGAAAGCAAAAGCTGTCCAACCGTCTATTGAAAAGCTTATTACAAAAGCGAAAGTCGGCACAGATGCAAAGAAACGTCTTATGACAGCAGTGCTTATGGATAGGACGCTCTCGGAGATACTTATCGACGATGCAAAAACAAGATTCGCAAGCCGAAACAGCGGATTTACCCGTATTATCAAATTGGGTAAAAGGAAGAGCGATGCGACAGACTTAGCTGTCTTGGAATTTGTTGATGAAAAGGTAGTTACAGAGCAAATCGCACCGGTCTCAGCAAAAGCTGCAAAGACAGAAACAGTTGAGAAAAAGCCGGAAGCAAAAAAAACAGTCGCAAAAAAAACAGAAAAAAAAGTTAAAAAAGCATAATTTATGGAACAACCTACCAAATCAACAAAAATCTCAGATATCAAAAGATCATGGCATCTCATAGATGCGAAGGGTCAGGTATTGGGACGGGTGGCGACACAGATCGCACTCAAGCTCATGGGAAAATCCAAGACCAATTTTGTCAGAAACATGGATTGTGGAGACTATGTTGTTGTCATAAATGCAGCTCATTTTGTCACTACAGGTAAAAAAGAAGTAGAAAAGATGTATGGTAATTATTCCGGCCATCCGGGCGGATTAAAATCAAAAGCACTATGGCAGGTTCGTGAGGAAACGCCAAAAGAACCTATGAAAAGAGCTGTGTACGGTATGTTGCCGAAAAATAAACTGCGTGATAGACTTATCACTCGTTTGTACATTTTTTCGGAAGAGAAGCATACATTTGTAGAAAAATTTAAAGAAGGTAACAGTTCAAAGTAAGACTGATACAACACTATTATGGCAAAAGAAAAAACACAGGTTGAGCGAATAGAAAAAACGGATAAACCGGTTATTTCATACTATGAAGCAATTGGCAGGCGAAAAGTCTCCAATGCCAGAGTCCGACTGTATGTGGTAAATGATAGCTCAATCACACTTCACGGAATGACACTTGAAAAAGGCACAATGATGGTGAATGGTCGCACGATTGAGAACTATTTTCCCGGAGAAGTGCTAAAGAAAATGTATCAAGAACCGTTTCGAACAACAAATACGCTAAACAGATTTGCTGTTGCGGTGAAAACAACAGGCGGTGGGCTATACGGACAATTGGGTGCATTCATCCATGGAGTCTCAAGAGCACTCGAAAAAGTCGACAAAGAGAAGTTTCGACCAATTTTGAAAAAACGCGGATTCATGAAGCGAGACCCTCGTGCAAAACAACGCCGCAAAGCAGGATTTGCCGGCAAAGCGCGAGCCAAACGCAACTCTCCAAAGCGCTAGAATACATCGTTATTCGTTATTTGACACCCTTCTCATTTCCTGTCACGATAGATGGATATGAAAGACTTTTCGAATATACCTGGACAGATGCCGTCATTTTCTCTTATCAGAAATATCTTTATTGTGCTGGGCGCGCTTTTTCTATTTCGTTCCACACTCATCTTTATACCAGCCGGTTCTGTAGGTGTTGTATATGATATGGGGCGTGGAGTATTACCAACCCCTATGAGAGAAGGACTCAATTACGCAATACCGGTTTGGCAACGTGTCACGCTTATGGATACACGACTTCAGGAATATACGATGTCTATGGCTCCCGATGAAGGTGCGCTCCGTCGAGATGACTCACTTGATGCGCCGACTAGTGATGGGCAGCAGGTAAAAGTTGATGCCACGGTTATATTCCGTATTGATCAGAAAAATGCTCCTGAAGTGTATAAAACTATCGGGGCGGATTATGTTGATAAACTTATCAGACCCTATTCCAGAAGCCAAATTCGTATGGTTATCAGCAGATACACTGCTCCTGCAATATACTCGGAAAAAAGACAGGAAGCAGAGAATATTATGCAAAAAGAATTGGCGGATATGTTAAAACCAAAAAATATTATTATCGATAAAATTCTGCTTCGTACAGTCGTATTCTCACCCGAGTATTCTCAGGCCATTGAGGCAAAAGTGATTGCTGAACAAAAAGTAAAACAGGCGGAGTATGAGGTGCAGGTCGCCAGCCAACAGGCACAGGCAAAGATTGCTGAGGCAAAGGGATTAGCAGAGGCGCAGCAGCTGCAAAAATCCAGTTTGACCCAGGAATTCCTGCAGCTTGAAGCGATCAAAAAATGGGATGGCAGGTTGCCCCAAGTATCAGGTGGCACAGCTCCATTTATAAATATTCCGCTAAAATAAGTGAGTGTATGAAAACGTTCGTTCGGTGGATATTCTTTCTTCCGAATCTGTGGCTTATATATCATATTTTTACCCTGGGGTATGACGCTAGTGCACAGATTTCCGCTCAGGGCTCTGCATTTACTTTTTTGGCGCAATTGGGAGCGTTAACTGAGTTTAAACAGTACAGAAATATGTTGTATATCGCGTATGGAGTCCTGATGCTTCTAATCGCTTTTAATACAAAAAAAGGGGATGACAGAAAAGAAAAGAAAAAAGGGCCGCATGTAACTATTACAGCAGATACTCTGATGATACAGGCCAGTGATATTGTTATGGCACTACTTGTCACTACCTTTGCCTATGCAATAGCAGCACTATTACTGGATATAGTTTTTCTGCTGAGATAATACTGCCTCACACTGAACCAGTCGTCACGAACGCGTGTGAAATTAGATTCTATTGCAGAACGTGTCAGGTGCTGGACTGGTGAGATAGATCGTTACTTCACAAGTATATGATCTTCTTTTGTCCATCCGGGTTTTGAGAGGCATTCCACCCATGTCTCATCGCCCTCTGCCCAATGGACCACGCCAGGTTCGATGGTATATGATTCATCCCGTTTTAATGTGATTGTTTCGTCATTTGCATGAAGAATTAATTCTCCCCGAATAACAGTGTACGTCTCTTCCGTTATCCTGTGCGTATGAGGTGTGCTTTTATCTATGACTGCTATAGCCACGCTGAAATTTGGATGATTTTGTGTAGGTTCCACTTCGCAGAGGAGTTCGGTCGGTTTCTTCACAGGGTTCATCACTACCGTTTTTCCTGGATACATTCTTTCTAGGGTTGCACAGACTTTTGTTGAATTCATAGAGAGAGTATACCATCTCAGACAGACCAGATGTGAATGGAGCGTTATTTGATGCTGTTTCTATCGTATAGTTTCCACGTGTACCGTTGAAGTTTCGGTAAATAATACCTTGCCTTGGGTTCAGTGTCTCCCAAACATTCATCCCGCACAAAAAGCAACTCGTTTTCTCCTATCAACTCCTGTGAGGCTGTATCACCCTCACCAGTACACGCCCGTATAAAACGGATATTTTCGTACTGGAGACTTTTATCATCGTATGACGACAATGCCCGTTGAACAGCGGTAATAGGCAAATGATTCCAGTACATAAAATCCAGGTAATCGAATTCTGATGTATGACCAAATGTTATTTGAGATTTTTTTCTCGATTCTTCGTACGCAGTCATAAATACCTCTTTATTATTGCTGTTCCATGACCACCGACCATAGTGGACATAGAGGAAATGATAGCGATAGAGATACACAGAAACGAAAAATAGGTACACAGCGATGGTCCCTGCAAGTATGACACGGTAGTATCTAAACCTGGCGAGCGTCTCTACTGCATATGCACACCCAATTCCAATAAAAGTGGCAAATATATACACACTCACAAACGTCCGAATGGCATACTGCTGGTCGGCTATCATGGCGCTTAGAGGTGCCACAACAATGATCGCGGACAGAAAACGGAGGGGCGCAAAACGTTTTTGCTTCATAAGCCAGAGAATCCCAAGCAGTATGAAAAGTCCATCAAATATATACAGCTGTCCGTGTCCCGTCGTGGAGAATCTATTATCGGTATCACCCGTTGTAAACAGATACTGTGGGGAAAAAAAATGAGTATAGTTTTGTGAGGCTGTTACGGCAAATGCGAGGGGTATATTTGAATATACGAGTTTTAATTTTCGTGGAGCGTCAGACAGATCCATGTCCGATTTTACCGTTTGTTTTGCGATATCTATAGTGTGGGACAGGATGCCGTTTGCGTACGAATCCTTGTACAGGAAAAACAGCAAAAACCATTGGAGAATAATTATACTCCAGATTCCAATAGCATAAAGTACAAAGCGTTTGGTTTTTGCGTATGCAACACCTGTGTAACAGAGCAGAACAAACGGATACAAACTAAGAAATATATTTACCGCTTTGTAGCTGAAAGTAGATAACAGTAGCAGTACCAGTGACCAAAATAGGTACCGTTTATTCTCAAGCCCAAGCAGCGATAGATATATTCCCATAAATACGAGCGTAAATCCAAAGACGCCTTCAAACCCGGTACGGGACAGATGATAGTGCCAGGGGGAAAATGTGAGCGCTATAGCCGCAAATATTCCCGCCAATGGATTCTTCGCTATACGGGATGTGAATATACCAACCGCGAGAATAGATATCGCTGATATCACTATATTGGGCAGATACCCGATACTGTGAGCTGACCCGAACAGTGTATAAAAAAATGCCAGAACGTATATGGTAAGAGGCATAGCAACAATATCTTTGTGAAGAAAATAGAGAGGGTGCAGGTGTCCGTAGATATCTTTTCCGGTTTCTGCGATAGCACGCCCGTTGGCAAAATACAGGAGTGTGTCAGAGGAAATTCCAGTCGGAACGCGGTCAATACCGATTATGCGTATTGCAAACCCGATGATTGCGATACAGATAAGTACCGGTATAAACCATACTGGCAGGGTTGTGTTATGAGACAGAGGAGAAGTTATTGCTTTTTTGTGAGATGAATACCCCATATCGGTAAGTGTGGGCACAATGTATCTTTGGTCGGGACGGAGAGACTTGAACTCTCAACCACACGCACCCCATGCGTGCATTCTACCAATTGAACTACGTCCCGTGGTGATATGTTGTATTCTATCATTTTTTATGTGAGAATGGGTGTACTTCATATCAAGAACCTGCCCGGGTTTAAACAAAGGAGATCACTATGACTGTAGATGCAAAACTTCAAGCTATTCAACTTGCCATGGACCAGATCGAGAAACAATATGGAAAAGGTTCCATTATGAAACTCGGAGAAAAACAGGCGAACAAAATGACGGTAGAGGCTATCCCCACCGGTATTTTAGCCCTTGATTTAGCCTTAGGTGTCGGTGGTCTTCCACGCGGTAGAATTATTGAAATTTATGGACCTGAAGCATCAGGAAAAACCACAGTCTGTTTGTCTACCATAGCGGAAGCACAAAAAGCAGGTGGGGTTGCAGCATTTATCGATGCCGAACACGCGCTCGATCCACAGTGGGCGGAGAAATTAGGGGTAAAACTGGATGATCTGCTTATCTCCCAGCCAGACACAGGAGAACAGGGACTGGAAATAGCAGAAGCATTGATCAGAAGTGGCGGTATAGACGTGATTGTAGTTGATTCAGTTGCAGCGCTTGTTCCACGAGCTGAAATAGAAGGGGAAATGGGAGACAGCAGTATGGGTATGCAGGCCAGGCTTATGTCACAGGCTCTACGCAAACTCACATCAGTTATCTCGCGGTCAAAAACAGTAGTTATTTTTACCAATCAATTACGTCAAAAAATCGGCGTGATGTTTGGCAACCCGGAAACAACGCCGGGAGGTATGGCCATGAAGTTTTATGCATCTATCCGTATGGATTCCCGAAAAATTGAGAGTCTCAAAGATGGCGATAAAGTCATCGGGTCCAGACACCGTGTTCGCGTAGTGAAAAACAAAGTCTCTCCACCGTTCCGTGTCGCTGAATATGATGTCATGCACGATGGAATTTCACGGGAGGGGAGTCTTATAGATGTCGGTATAGAGTTTGGCATTATGACGAAATCAGGAGCCTTTATCAAATACGGCACACAAATGCTCGGACAAGGAAAAGAAGCTGCAAAATCCTACCTAAAGGAAAATCATAAGATAGCCAAAGAAATTGCAGAAGGTATTTGGAAGGTAGTGAGATCCGGCACGGGGCAAACAAAAGTTGTTGTAGGGACAGAAGAAAAAGAGTAAACACATCGGCGTATGGATAGCGAGACACTCTACGAAAAGCTGATGAATGCTTCGCTTAACTATGTGTCTTACCGTCCTCGGAGTCAAAAAGAGGTCGAAGCGTACATCGCGAAAATGCTCAAGCGGTTGAAAGTCGAAGACGCATCAGTTGCTGAAAAAATCATTTCCCGGCTCATCGAACTGGGGTACCTGGATGATTTTGCGTTTGCTTCCTGGTGGGTCACTCAACGAAGCGCCCATAAACCTAAAGGCTTGAGGGCTCTACAGTTTGAACTCTCTGCAAAAGGTGTGTCTCCCGATGTATGTGCCCGGGCGTTTACAGCGTTTCAAAATCAGGACGATGGGATAAGTGAATTGGACCTCGCCAGAAAAGCCATACAGAAAAAGCTTGTTGTTCTGGCTCGTTTGCCAATTATTGAACAAAAAAATAAGATATATAGTTTTTTGGCCAGCCGCGGATTTGGAAGTGAAAGTATAGGAAAAATTATTGACGAATTGACAAAAAAAGCATACAATTGATAGAAGGCTGAATAGGTGTTCTATTTAGTTTTGAAAACTCTTTTTTGAGACAACACAAACGATTATTGTAGGATAATATGATTCGATATTTATTTCATTCTAAACCTACCACCCCGATTCTGTAATCCGGGGCCGTTTTGTTGCTTCATTTATAGTTTTCTTCCGGAAGTTTACTAAATTAATAAATACGCATACGAATCCATTAGCATGGATTTAGTTGCGAGGAAAGGCATATATGTTCGATGTATTAAAAACTCTATCTGAGCTGGTTCGCACAAAAAAGACAAAGGCGCCAGTCCAACCGAAAGTTACACAAAAAACAGCTCCAACGCCATCAGTAGTGGCCCCTGCGGTACCGGAAAAAGAAAAACAACCAAAGCAGGCTCCCTTACCTGCAGTATCATCTGTGGATACAGACGCCATTATCAAATTAGCGGAAGCAAAAGCACGTGAGATGGTGGTGGAAGCGAAAGATGAGGCATTTCGTATACGGCGGGAAATCGAAGATGAATCCAGGCGGAAACTGGAAGCGATTGATCGTAAAGAAGGCGCGCTTGATGAGCGTGATAAGCGGTTAAAGACGATTGAGGCTCAATTTGAGACGAGATTACAGGAGATTGAAAAAATTAAACAGGAGCAGGTTGAGAAGCTGGAACGGGCATCACACCTGACACGTGAGGAAGCAAAATCATTCATACTTGAAGCTGTGCGTGCTCAGATGCGAGAAGAAATTGCGCATGAGATACGGGAAGCACATGACAAAGCCGCAGAAGAAGCAGATGCCAAAGCAAAAGAAATTCTTATAGATGCTATGCGTCACGGCGCCACAGATTACGTATCTGAATATACAGTGTCCGTTGTGAAAATAGCCGACGAAGAAATGAAAGGTCGCATCATCGGTAAAGAAGGCAGAAATATCAGAACGTTCGAACAGACAACCGGTGTGGATGTGGACCTTGATGAAGAGGGTGTTATCCGATTGTCCTGTTTCGATCCTGTGAGACGTGAGATTGCGCGAATATCCCTCGAGAGACTTCTCCGAGATGGACGGGTACAGCCCGGACGGATAGAAGAGTTAGTAGAGCAGGTGAAGAAAGAGCTCGATCGAATTATGTTCGAAGAAGGACAGAAATTGTGTCACGCAGTGGGTGTCTACAATCTGCCGGCCCCATTGGTTGCTCATTTGGGTAAATTTAAATACAGATTCTCGTATGGGCAAAATATGATCGCGCATACACTCGAAGAAACCAAGATTGGTATTGCCTTGGCTCAGGAAGTGAAAGCGGATGTGAACACGGTTCGGCTCGGGTGTCTCTTACATGACATAGGCAAAGTCATCATGGATAAAGAGGGCAGTCATGTGGAACTGGGTGTGGAATTGTTGAAAAAGTACGGCATGCCGCAAAAAGTGACCGACTGTGTGGCACAGCATCACGAAGACACGCCGTTTACCTCAGCAGAATCCATGCTGGTGTATATATCCGATGCCATATCAGGAAGCCGCCCTGGCGCACGATATGAAAATCACGAAGACTATATTAAGCGACTGAAAGATTTGGAAGATATTGCAAAAGCACACAAAGGTGTCATGGAAGCATTTGCATTCCAAGCTGGTCGCGAACTGCGTGTCGCTGTGGATCCGGGTAAAGTCGATGATGCGACAGCAACTATCATGGCATCAGAGATCAAAAAAGAGGTAGAGGAAAAACTTACCTACCCGGGGCAAATAAAAATCTCTGTGGTCCGCGAGCTTCGTGCGACAGAGATCGCCCACTAATCAAAAAACCATGGGTATACTCCGGAAACAGTGCGCTGTTTCCGGTATACACTCGGTGAACCCCTGTCCCGTTATCTTCAGGATACTTAGTACCTTTTGATACGCAGTAACTATGCCTCGTTACTGCATACGTCCCAGTAAATCTTTTTTATGAAAACGATATAACTGGAACTAAAAAAAGGACCCCGACACAATGTCGTGGGCCCCTTTTCATAGTTGTCCAAAAGATTTACCGGACTACTTTTTTCAAAGCTTTGCCAGCTGTAAATCCTGGAGTTTTTCTTGCTGGAATATTGATCGGACTCCCAGTTTGTGGGTTTCGACCAGTTCGTGATTTTCGGGAACGAACCATGAAGGTTCCGAATCCTGTGACCACTACTTTATCACCTTTTTTAAGAGCGTCAGTGATAGATCCAAAAACTGCTGCGACTGATTCGCGTGCTGCTTTTGCTGTAAGATTTGCTTTCTTTGCAACTACTTCAACGAGATCTGCTTTTGTCATGTGTAATTCACCTCCCATCTTCCTCAAAATATTTTCTTTCTCGAAGCGTATTGAGGATCTACTTCGGGAACTATATCCTTAGGCAGAGGGATAGAACAAGATATTTTTTTTAACATCCCGTCCTGACGGGATCTACGAGCCAATGTAGATAATTTGGATTACTCTGTCAATATATCAAACGAATTTTGTATCAGTATGTTCTAGTTTGAAGCACCCGTAATACGTAAGATATGATAAATAGTGTTCAGTATGGATGTAACTGGGTGACAAACAGAATAAAGTTGTGTACACTAAACCTATATGATAGTTAAAAAGAAATCGAAGCCTTCCGCGACAGTTGTTGAAGAAGCTCCGAGCACTCTGGAAGAGTCTATGGAAAAAGAAGAGCGAAAAAGTAGTCCTGTGACTCAGGTTGTGGAGGTAGTGGAAGATTCCACTTCTCTGGAAGACAGTACCTCACTTGAGACACAAGCAAACGATCTGTTGGAGCATTCTGTCAAAACACACAGTGAGCCGTCAGTTGAACATACGGCAAAAGACAGTGATCAGGAGGACGTGCGGCTAGATTCTGACGATTCTGATGAAAAACGTAAAGTACTGGTCGATGAGCTGTTTCAGAAAAAGACACAAGCCTCCGAAACTGGAGTAATGCCGGAAATATCCGCGCACCACTCACAAAAGAAAAACCCAATCGTATACTGGGCAATCGGTATTGTGAGCGCATGTGTGGTGATAGGTGTCTCTATGGTTATGTTTTCCGGAAAAAAACTTTCGATGCCGAGCATAGTGGCTGTACCAACATCCACTCCAACAGTTGCTGCATCTACTCCTACACCAACACCCGCTGAAGTGAAGAAGGACGCAGTTTCAATTCAGGTATTAAACGGTGGTGGAAAAGCAGGTGCAGCTACCCGTATGAAGAAGCTGCTGGAGGAAAAGGGATATACGGTAAAAGACACCGGAAATACCGAAGAGTATACCTATGACAAAACAGAAGTACACACCAAAGCAACAAAGAAAGAATATCTTTCACTTATTGAAGGCGATTTGAGTGGTGAATATTCCATGGGAACATCAGCGGCCGATCTGGAAGAGAGCGTCGCGTACGATATTCGTGTGATAGTTGGGTCAGTAGAATAATCCTCACCGTTGGTATGAAATATAAAGCCCTCATCATGGATTTGGATGATACAACCGTGGTTCACGGCCGTGAAAACTTGCCTTCCGCCAGGGTGACTGCCGCAATCGGAAAAGCCAAAGAGCGACTGCATGTCTCCATCGCTACAGCCCGAACGCTTAAGGATTCCATGGCGATTATTAATCATCTGGCCCTTACCGGTCCATGTGTCTGCACCAATGGGACACAGGTATATGATCCTGTCCAAAAAAAAATTATTCATGAAGTGATACTGCCGCAGGATGTAATTTCTCCAATCGTAAATTTATGCAAAAAATATCAGTTTCAGGTAATTGTGTACGATGGGGTAAAGGACAGTATCTATGATGGAACTCAGTCTCACGAAAAAATATTGACAATATATATACCGGAAGTGCCGGCCAGGAAAATCGATGAGTATGTGAAAATATTTTCTATAGACCCCCGTATTCATGTTCAAAAATTAACGGCATGGAATAAGGAATATATGAGTCTGGATATTTCAAGTAGTGCGGCGTCAAAACTGCATGGCATCGTTCATGTTGCCGGAGTCCTCGGCATTAAGACAGAAGAAATTATCGGCGTGGGAGATGGGTATAATGATTTTTCGCTTCTTATGGCGTGCGGTCTCAAAATTGCCATGGGAAACGCTGTGCCGGAGTTAAAGGAGATTGCTGATTTTGTCGCCCCGACAGTCTACGATGATGGAGTTGCCACCGTTATCGAAAAGTTTATTCTGGCAACCTAGACGCCTCATTTATCGCTTTCTTTGATATAATGCGTGTATGAAATATTACATTAAAACCTTCGGCTGTGCAGCCAATGAAGCTGACAGTGAGCGCATTGCCTCTCTCTACGAATCCCGCGGGTATACAAAGTCACGATCCATGAAACGTGCGGACGACATTATCATTAACACGTGCATGATTCGTGAGAATGCAGAGCATAGGGTGTATGGTTTGGTGCACAATCTGAAAAAAGAAAAAATGCTTCGCAAGAAAAATGGCAAAGATCTTAAAATAGTAGTGACAGGCTGCATGGTAGGTATGGCAGCACGGGAAAAAACCGGAAAAATGTTGGCGCTGCTTCATAAGAAAATGCCGATTGTGGACGAATTTTTACCTATAGAGGAAGTGGGTTTTGATCATGCTCCGATTCGAACAGATAGCGTACATGCATGGGTGCCAATCAGCAACGGTTGTAATAATTTCTGTACATTTTGTGTCGTCCCTTTTACACGAGGTCGGGAAATAAGCCGCCCGTTTGACGACATACTGCTTGAATGTCATCAGCTCTCGGCACAGGGGTATAAAAAAGTTACATTAGTTGGCCAAAACGTAAATTCATATGGTGCAGATTTGCTCGTCGGAGAAAAGAATGTGCAGGTTATGCGTGATGTGGATGGCCCTAAGTATTTCGAAGATCCAAAAATGACAGATGAAGCGTTTATGCGAAACGGTAAAAAAATCAACCCCACCTTTGTCAAACATTTAGGGCGTATGAGAATCCCGACCTTGTTCCCGCAGTTATTAAAAGAGCTTTGCGAAATAGAAGGCATTGAGGAAGTTGATTTTATTTCCAGTAATCCCTGGGATTTCTCAGATGATCTCATAGCCACCATCGCTGCAAATCCCAAAATTTCCCGCCACATCCATTTGCCTGTACAGTCAGGAGATTCCGCCATGCTGAAGCGGATGAATAGATGGTACTCCCGAGAACAATACCTGGAACTTGTCGGGAAACTCAAACATGCGATTCCAAATGTAACAATTTCGACTGATCTTATCGTCGGTTTTTGCGGAGAGACAGAAGAACAATTTGCCCAAACAGTCGATTTGGCAAAAAAAGTAGGTTTTTCCAAAGCGTACATCTCCATGTATTCGGATCGGCCCATGACTGCAGCGCACAAAGTGTACGCAGATGATGTGCCCCATATAGAAAAAAAACGTCGTTGGCTTATTTTGGAAGAGATGATAAATAGAACAAATTTGCGAAATGGAACGTACAGATAAACTATTAATCGTGTGTGGCCCTACTGCTTCAGGGAAAACCTCACTTGCCGTCTCATTGGCGAAGCAATATAGCGGGGAACTTATTTCAGCTGACTCAAGGCAAGTCTATATCGGTATGGATATCGGTACAGGTAAAGATATTGGGTCCTTACAGGGTATCCCTATCCATCTGTATGATGTCGCTTCTCCGACAGAATCATTTAGTGTATCCAGGTACAGACAATTGGCTGTTGAAGCGATACAGACTATTCAAAAAAAAGGAAAATTACCTGTAGTTGTCGGCGGAACAGGGCTATATATTGATTCACTTCTGCGGTCTTCATCAACATACGATATTCCACCAAATACACAAGTACGAAGTGCATATCAAAGCTATAGTGTCGAGCAATTGCAGAACAAACTGATGTCACTTGCTCCGGAAATTCTCAGCACAATGAATAATTCGGATAGAAATAATCCACGTCGGCTTATACGAAAAATAGAAATTGCACACACTGGTATCGTACTGACAAATACAGATGTGACTGGAAATTCGGAGATTCTCATCATAGGTCTACGAAGTGATCTTAGTACAATTCAAAGATTCATTTCCCTTCGGGTGGATGAGCGGATACAAGAGGGATTTTTACATGAAATTCAATCACTCCTGGCACAGGGAGTAACGTGGGATATGCCCTCAATGTCCGGTTTAGGGTATGCACAAATGAAAGGGGTGCTAGAAGGAACAAAAAAATTGTCAAATGCCATAGAAGAATGGAAAACAAAAGAATTCCAATATGCCAAACGGCAACTCACATGGTTTAAACAGAATCCGCGCATACACTGGTTTGATCCGTCACAGCCAGATTATTTGAGAAATGTAGAAGCTCGCGTATCAGCATGGTATACTAATAGGGAAAGCTGATGAATGCTAAACTGGAAATTTCGATAAAGACTATACTTCTCACACTACTTCTCCTGTTGGCGGGTTGGGTTATTGTAATGATACAGGATATTCTCTTCCTCCTGTTTATCGCATTTCTTCTTATGACGGCAATACACCCACTGGTATTATTCCTGGAACGCTTCAGGATTCCGAGGGCGTTTGGCATAGTATTGACTTACACTATAGTATTTGGCTTTTTTGGTGCATCACTCGGCAGTGCCATACCGGCGCTTATTACGCAATCTACGAAGTTGGTTCAGGATTTGCCGAGTTTCATCGCTCGAATGATTCCATATTGGAATATCGATGTGTCCACCATAAGCCAGCAAATTGCCCCCATAGGTGAGAGCGTCGTCAAAGTAACGCTCAGCATTTTTTCAAATATTGTCACACTCGTCACAGTACTGGTGTTTACCTTCTATTTCTTAATTGAAAGAAAACATGCGGATGTCGTGATTCAGAGTATCGTTGGAGAGGGGATTGCGTCACAGGTTATGGTAGTGCTTCGCAAAATTGAATCCCGTCTGGGTGGATGGATACGCGGGCAGCTTATCCTAATGACAGCAATTGGTCTTCTGAGCTATATAGGGCTGACACTGCTGCATGTTGATTATGCGTTACCGCTGGCAATACTGGCGGGCGTTTTGGAATTGATCCCTATGATTGGACCTACAGTGTCTGCAATTCCTGCGATATTCGTGGCGTTATCGGTGTCTCCACTTCTGGCACTCAGTGTCCTTGCTATGTATATCGTCGTTCAGCAGATTGAAAACAATGTTTTGGTTCCGTTTGTTATGAAAAAAAGTGTTGGGTTTCCTCCTATCGTGACCATCCTGGTACTTATGATCGGCGGGAGATTTGCGGGTGTTGTTGGAGCAGTTCTTGCAATCCCCGTCGCGCTTGTTATTCAAGAAGTTGCCAGTATTTATCTGTTTGCAAATGGCTCTGAAGAAACCGAGCAGCCACAAAAAGGTACAAAAAATCCCTCAAAGTAAGGGATTTTTTGTACATTGGAATTTCATAAGCCAGATTCTGTTTCAAAATTCTCATTTCTCTTATGTCGAGCTAGGCTCGACTATACCAAGCAAAGCTTGATGCCCGTACGCTTCGTCCTTTTGGAATGTTACATTCAGTACTTCGATTGCTCGAAATACAACAGGACAGTCGCCGGTTGCAGCGGGTGGGATTGCCTCGTTTCATCCATATACCACAAGCCGTCTGGCTCAAGGTTCATGATCGTCTCTGTGGCTCTCGTACCCCGTCAATTCGGAGTTCGTTCCCGATTCTTTTCAAAACCGGGACACCAGTGGTTACCCATCGCGGCTTACGCCGCATCCCCTCACATTCAGCTGTCTGGACTTTCCTCTCACGACGTTAGTCGGAGCGAGAATTCGGATTCCAATGTACCCTATAATTATAACACCACCAATCCATAAAAGCGACCGTATGCTTATTCTTGAATTTTAAATCGTAATATACTTGCAGAATGATTTTTTTCATTACAAGGGAGCGATGTGAGCCCAATAAAAAAATACAATTTTGCATCATTTGATACACAATATTCAGATGCGTTCATTCTGATAAGTGGATTAATATCGTGCTGAGCTAAGTACCAAAGTGACACATACTCCATATATTTATACGTAAAATATAAAGGATCATTTATCGTAACCGACACGACATCAAGTGCAATGCCCTTATGTTGTTTCTGTGCTTTAGAAATAGCATCTTTTATACCAATTGATATTTTGGGAGCAAATTGGCGGTTGCTTATCATAGCTTCAGTTTTTTGCATCCACGGCAACGTGAAAAAAATACCAATACATATAAGAAATATCTGGTAACTCCGAATTTTCATACTAAATAATGGAAAGAAAAGAAAATATAAAAGTATTGGAAAACTGAGTATTAGATGTCGAGGTGCAAAAGCCGAATATTGAATCATATAGCCAAGGATAATTGAAAATATCCAAACCGAAAATACCTGCAAGAGAAGTAAATATTTTGCGCGCGCATGAAGGATATAAACACATGATATCAAAAGAATCACGAGCGAAAAATGGTTTGAGATAAAAACAGATAACACTGTATGTATAGATCTATTAATCGCGAAAAGAACAACGTCTTGTGTTGTCTGGTCGGGCATGCGAATATAAGGTGCAAATGATATATACAAAATTGCAAGTGAAATTACATATACCGCAAATATTCTTTTGTTTTTTAGTATCGACAAATATACCCCAATGGGTATCCATGAAATCGCATAAAAAAATGATAAATTGAATAACGCTAATTGAACAGGTATGTATCGATTTGCCTTAAACTCACCAGTATCAAGGGCTATAAGTGAAATAACGCTACCCATTACCATCGCAGCATATGGTCGTACCTCAAGAGCAAATGGAAATAACAGTGGGTTAAAGTAAAAACTTAAGAAAGCTAAGCAGTTTAGTGTATTCCTCCATACTCGTGAATTAATACTGCTTTTTGATGATATATATGAAGCAAATATGATCGCGCTTATTGTATGGTAAACCATCGATGGAACTCTATATAAAAACTCTATTTGATCGACGGAATTTGATGCTACGAGTATTTTCCAAAACCATAATTCCCAGTAATGGTATGGTGGAATCACGCTTTGGGTAAGAGCATTTTTTGCTATTTCTTGAAAAGCATTTCCGGAGATTTTAAGTGAAAATATTTCGTCACTCCATAATTCTAAGGAAAGAATTTGATATCTATGGAATATAAAATATAAAATAGAAATAATAATCTGATACAGGATTACAATTCGGTGTTCAAACATCCAGTGTCGAATTATTTTCCGATATGGATATATCAAAATAAAATTGCACACAGGATATAGAATCCAAGAATAATCCCAAGGTGAAAATGATAGTATAATGGTACATGCCACCCATAATAATATGGGAAAAATATTATTTGATACGATTGATCTGATCAAATACGTAATTCCAGATAATGACTTCGTGTAGTATTTCATATCAATTTATATGATTTTGGTCATGTGGATCCTATTACTTGAGATTTTGCAACATATATTCTATTGTTACTATACATGCTCGCAAAGATTCTTTCAGGAGCTGTCGTTGGACTTGACGCTGTTCTTGTAGTGGTGGAGGTTGATATTTCCTCAAAAGGGCTTCCTTCATTCTCTATTGTCGGTTTGCCGGATAAAGCGGTAGAAGAAAGCAAAGAACGGGTAAGAGCAGCCATAAAAAACTCAGGAGCAGAATTTCCAGCAAAACGGATAATCGTGAACCTCGCCCCCGCAGATCTTCCAAAAGTAGGACCATTTTATGATTTACCTATAGCTCTTGGTATATTGATTGCTTCTGGACAGCTGGCGATGCCAAAAAACCGAATGATATGTATAGGCGAACTTTCACTTGATGGCAGTGTCAGGCACGCAAACGGAATTTTGCCAATTGTCATGTTTGCAAAAACTCAGAAAATTCCCCATGTGTACATCCCAGCTATAGATGCGAAAGAAGCATCTATAGTGTCGGGAGTATCAATTATTGCAGTAGAAACACTTTTATCTGTGTTTCATCATATGTCGCAAACGCAAATGTTGAAACCACAAAGGACCGTTGAGTTTGCCGACCTTGATGAGGAGACAGTGTTTGATTTTGATATGAAAGAAGTACGGGGTCAGGAGCATGTTAAGCGCGCGTTGGAAATCGCAGCGGCTGGAGGTCACAATGTATTTCTGCACGGGCCACCTGGATCAGGTAAAACAATGTTAGCAAGGACAATGCCATCGATTTTACCGCGTCTCACAGAGAGTGAAGCGTTGGAGGTGACAAAAATATATTCAGTTACAGGAAATCTTCCCGCTGGCCATACGATAATGTTACACAGACCATTCAGGTCACCGCACCATACGACTTCTCGCATAGGATTGATAGGTGGGGGAACACGGCCGATACCTGGGGAAATTTCTTTAGCCCATAAAGGCATTTTATTCTTGGATGAATTTCCCGAATTTCCCAGGAATATACTGGAAGCTCTTAGACAACCAGTCGAAGATGGCTTTGTGACGATATCGCGAGCTACGGGAACAGTATCCTACCCTACACAATTCATGCTTATTGCAGCAGCAAATCCGTGTCCATGCGGGTATTATAAAAGTGAAACAAAAAAATGTACATGCATGCCAAGCGCAATTATCCGTTATCAAAAAAGAATTTCCGGTCCTTTATTAGAAAGGATTGACTTACATGTGCATGTCCCACAGGTACCTGTTGAAAAATTATCGAATGAAGATCAAATAGAAACCTCAAAGCAAATTCGTGATCGCGTTCAGCAGGCTAGAAATAGGCAGCTCCACCGTTTTGCAGGGCTATCATTTCAGTCAAACAGCGAGATGAATAATGCGCATATGAGAAAATTTTGTCCGTTTTCATCTGAAGAATCCGCTTTTATGAATCTGGCTGTTACAAGATTACAACTATCAGCCCGTAGTTATTACCGTGTAATAAAAGTTGCGAGGTCAATTGCGGATCTTGCATTGGAAGAAAATATTTCAGTGAATCACCTTGCCGAAGCACTTCAGTTTCGACCAGTTGTTTCAGATGTGTGAATTAGGGATCCCACCCATAATGATGCAGCTATGCATATAAACGGTAATATTGGTAAAAAATATCTGGACTCATCAAAAACTACATATAAAATAAGAGCAAAAAAAATATAAATTGCATGCCCGATAAGCCTCAAAAATATATAAGAATAATGTCTTCTGTTTTTTGTAAGTAACAGACTTAAGGCTGTCAAGAAAAACCCAATGATTATCGGTTTTGTAAAAACATGTATAAGCAGCGAGTGGATTCTACGAGGTATTGTATCAAGCACATGATTCGGATTTACTTCATGAAAGTAATTCATATGCAGCTTTGTAATTTGAATTCTATCTTCAATCATTTGTAAAAGTGTATATGATTTAAAGAAAAATATGTTCGGATTTAATAATAAAAAAATTATAATTAATACGCCACAGACTATTAGATACCGTATTAGTGACTCTGAATTTGATAGACGCTTTTTAAAATTCTGATAAACGATCAGCCCTAACACAGGAGGAATAAACATGTAAGCATTCACTTTGGTTGAAATAGTAAATCCGAGGAATATACCTAGCAGAACAAATGGATAAATATTTTTTCGTATAGAATACGCGTGAAGAAAGTAAAATAAGCAAATATACAAACAAAGCTCCCCTACTATGAATACACTGTCAGCATATGCATGCAAAGCTATCTTCTGAAAAATTGGATGTGATGCAAAAAATAGGACAGAGAGAATTGAAATAGATCTTTTACCTGTTAAATTAAAAGACAGCAAAAATAGTAATCCTACTGCCACCGTTGCCATAAAAGCAGAAATTAACCTGCCGTGCCTCAATAGTTGATATTGAGCATGATTTGATGGAAACGGGGATCCATCAAAAGAACCCCACTTATAATATGTTTCGGGTGGAACGCCTAATTCTTCAAAATATGTGTGACCAAACAATCCTAACCCCACTGAGTAAACCCATTTCGCACCGTTAAAATTTGTATATCCCATATGTTCACGCCAGTATGGCGATGAAAATCTTCCTTGAAGAATATATGGTAGAATTCTTCCTGATTGAATCCAATAAAATTCATCTGATTGAAAATCTACGGTATTATTAAAAATGCTTCGGCTAATATATATAAAAATAGCGATGCATAGAATAAGTGTAATAATTGCATGTTTTGAGAATGTGATAATAGTTTGTTTCATTGCGTTATAATGCGCTTATAGATAATTGTGTTATCCTTTTTCAGTACTGGTGTGAAGTGTTTTGAAATAAATTCATCGTTAACATCAAGTATTTCTCTCTCTCTGGGAGAAAGAACTAAAAAGTGTATATTGTAAGTATCTAATAACCCATTAGCTGTTGTACTACCGCTATATATGTTACGTATTATCATGATTCTATCAGCTGTATTTATACCATATGAACTAACCCAGAAATCTAACCCCATAAACAATTGTCTACCGGTAAGAATTGAAACAAGACTTGATGTGTGTCCAGTTAATAATACATCATCTTTTTTTACGATTTCTCTGATCTTCTCACCAAATTTCATGTCAGATAACGAAAAAAAGCGAAATTTTTGACGCTCAAATTGTGTGAGATTTATAAGATCTATTGCTCCAGAGAATATGGCAAAATAAAATACAAGTATTAGGAGTGCTTTTCTGATTATCCAATTCTTATGTTTATCATACGTCTGTACCAAAAAATTACCAACTAATCCAGCCGACCATAAATATGAATATGTAATAAACTTACCATTATCCCAAGTGTAAGGCTGAAATAAAAAAATATTAGATACAATAAACAACGCAGCAAACGGAATACTTAATATTTTTTCTCTTCGTGTGGCAAAATACCAACTAATCGGTGTTAGAATAAAAAGTAAGCCTTCGTTAATGGTCCAATAATAAAACCATAATTGAATATTTCCGTTTGTCGGCCAGAAGGGTTCGAAACGGATATGATTTGTTCCTTCAGTTCCCCAGTAATTGATTATGAGTGGTAAACCTATCGTTAGAGCAGGAAAAAAGAATAAAATCCAGTTAGAAATTTTAGACTTCCTTGATGTTATAGTCCAAACCATAAGAAATCCGCATACACCTAAAATGACAAAATATGCATAAAGATGAATAACTGGAAAAAAACCAGTTAGTGTTCCTAAAAAAAATAACTTTCGCATTTTGTTTGGCACTGAAACTCCGGTAATTTGATAACAATAGAGAATGATGCATATTGAAATAGGAAATCCGAGAAGATATGGGCGCTGTGGGATAAAATAATTTGTTAACACATTTGCAAATTCAATTTTTGCTGAGTCGATTTGTGAAAAAGTAAATATGGGACCATTTCTATATATTATTGGATTGTTCGTTAGTATGTAAAATATGTACCAAAGGAAACCCAATCCACCGTTGCATAAAAAAAGTGCGGTTGAAACCATCGCTGTTTTATAATTTTTAAAAATTGTTCGAAAAAATATATAGACACTGGTTACCAATACGAACGAACAGACAATACTCGGTAAAATGAGCGCATGAACAAATGAAACCCCAGCCCGTAGCAATACTGCAGATATTAAATCTGCTACAAAATGATACCGAAATGGTTCTCCAATCCATAATGGATGAAACGGAAGAAGCAATTGCCTATGAGTCATGTTAAGAACATAAGTTATATGTACAGACCAGTCTGCCCATAAATGTCCCCAGCCAGCCCAATATGTTTCCCCATCAAATACCAGCATCTTAGTCCATATGACGATCATAAAGATATACCAAGATGCAATATAAATTATTTCTGTCGTAGAGGGTGTTATGTGGAAATATTTCCTAATAAGTCTGAACAAAAACATAGATTCACTATACATCAAAAACCCCGTCTTACGACGGGGTTAAATATTTTTCGAACTTCGAAAAAAGGCAGTCCCGCAATCGGGGTTAGCCTCCAATTTTATACATGCCTGTGCCACATGTTGGGCATTTGCCTTTCATAGCTGGCTTACCATTTTTCATGGTTACTTTAACGGCGTTCGGATCTTCTCTCTTCGCTCGACATTTTACGCAATACATACTTGCCATAGTTATTTCACCTCCTCTCAAAAAAATTTAATTCTGGAGCAGCCAATAAATATAGAGTTCCACACCAAATGCGAGAGTCGCTAATATGATTGTTTTCAGCAAATCCCGCTGTATAGTAACCAGTTCAACCGATCTCTGTGCAATAGTTTGCTGCATTTTCTTATCCGCCGGGCTTACGAATGTGTATGTGGGAGATGTGGGGGATACATTTTGCACTGCAGCAGACTGAGGAGATGTCACAGACTGTCGTTGTCGTCTGCGCTCTGCCATGATTTTATCTTTCCTCGTTTTTTTTGGCATAGTTAGCCTCGCGTGGCCTCAAGCGTAGCATAGAAAACTTAGCCTTGTCAAGGCAAGCGGCAATTGTTGACAACATACATATCTCAATCGTAGTATGATGTATACGAATGGTGTTCAATACCGGTTTTGTTGTATTTCTGCTTGTGTTGATGTTTGTATGGCTATCGGCGATAAGCTTTTTCTTACTGCGGATGATATACCACTACAACACACTTACAAAAGATATATCGGTACGTGGGTTAAAGGCTATACTCGAGCAGATTTTGAAGCGGCAACAAGGTCTGATTGGAAAGACAGATGAATTGGAAAAAGTGCTCAACGAAACCAGAAACGAATCATTGGCTCATATCCAAAAAATTGGTCTTGTGCGGTTCAATCCATTTTCTGATACCGGAGGAAGCCAGAGTTTTACTATGGCATTGCTTGATAATGCGGATAATGGTGTGGTTATGACATCTCTGTACGCACGAACAGGGAACAGGTGGTATGTAAAAGAAATACGAGGTGCAGCTGGGGTACGCATGGAATTATCCAAAGAAGAAATCTCTGCTATTGCTCAGGCGCAATCTGGTATAAAATAATATATATTATGAATAAACAACACTACATCACCACAACAATTATCGGAATTGCTTTATTTCTCATCTCCACCGGTTTGTCGTTCGCAGGGTTTAGCTTGGCATCAAAAACCGAAAAGAAGGTACTTCCTTCGGGTGGCATACTTACAAACACATCGGGATCCAATAATCAGGCTCATTTTGTTATAGACCCGTCTGTGCCACGAACAGAAATGTGTCCGTTAAATGGAATCATGTATACAAAACAGGAAAAAGCCGTATGGGATACTCGTAGGCCAATTGCGGCAATGATAGAAAACCATGTTGAAGCGCGCCCGCAGTCAGGTTTATCTCTCGCAGATATCGTGTATGAATCGGTTGTCGAGGGGGGGATTACACGTTTTGAGGGGATTTTCTTCTGTGGAATCTCAAGTCGAAACTTAACTTTGGCGCCTGTACGCAGTGCGCGTACATTCTATTTACCTTGGGTGCTTGAGTATGATGCTCTGTACAACCATGTTGGTGGAGCAGGTGTCTGTAGTGATGTTACTGTAGATGAACGGGCAAAAGCTCTCTGTCAAATCGATCAGTATAAAATAAAAGATATGGATCAGTTCGGACTGCCTCTCAAAACAACCGATAAGTCCGGAAAAAAGATCTATGTCTGCTCGAGAAACCCTGATCGTTTAGGGCGTGAAGTTGCCACAGAGCATACAATGACATGCACGACCGATGGTTTGTATGCATTTGCAGAGTCAGATCGTGGATGGACAAACGTAGATGAAAAAGGGGTGTCATGGGACAAAAATTTTGTTCCTTGGAAATTCAAAGACGAACCAAAGGCTGAGGATCGTGGAACAGCAACATCCATCACATTTGCCGCGTGGAAAGGGTACGAAAAAGACTATGGTGTACGGTGGGATTATGACAAGGCGACCAATGTGTATAAACGATTTAACGGAGGGTCTCCACATACAGATCTGGAAACAAAGCAACAGCTGAGCGCAAAGTCTATCGTGATATTGTACGCAAAAGAAATAGGTCCGGTAGACGATCATGGTCATTTGCTATACAACAATATCGGCAATGGCGACGGCATCTTGTTTCAGGATGGTAAATCTGAAAAAATTACTTGGACTAAGGCAACACGAAATGCCAGGACAAAGTTCATAGACGCAAAAGGAAAAGAAGTAGTTTTTTCCAGAGGTCAAATCTGGATAGAACAATTGCCTATAGGTACGCCTGTTGAATATTAAAAATGTTCTGCCCTTGGAGGGTTTGTATATGTTGGAAGATATCGTTATCTCCAGGGTTCGGGTAAAGATATTGACATTATTCTTATCTCACCCCGGAGTCATGTATCATGTCCGTGACATCGTACGAAAAGTAGACGAGGAAATAAATGCTGTCAGACGGGAACTCTCCCATATGGAGAAAGCCGGCATGGTCACGAAAGAACAGCGAGCGAACAGGTTGTTTTATCTTTTTCGAAAAGATTACCCATTGTACTTTGAGCTCATGGAATTGATCTGCAAAACTTCAGGTATAGGCGCCGATGTGCTAAAGCAAAAAGCCAAACTCGGGAAGATAAAATACGTTATGGTTTCAGGTCGATATATTCGGGGATTACCAAAGCGATCTCAATCGGATGTGGATTTGGTGGTGGTAGGAAATGTTGTATTGCCTGAATTGTCCCAAATTATAAAATCGGAAGAATCCCGACACGAAACCGAAATAAATTATACGGTGATGACGGATGAAGAATTTGAGTTTCGAAAGAGCAGACGTGATCCGTTTGTCATATCTGTATTGACTGGCTCACGGGTTATGATCATTGGTGACGAGGAAGACTTCGTGTCATAAAATTTGCCATTTGTCACAGTAAAGTTTTCTGGTATACAATGGAAAAATTATTGTTTTTGTGAAGATTAGTTTTGTATGTTTAAAACACCGCATCGCGTATTCTTTTTTTTAATACTTCTGACAATTGTTTTAATCGGTGTGGATCTCCCTGAAAAATACAGGCTAAAGCTGGATATAGGGCCCGTGCATATTGACCGCGAAGTAAACCCATTGGGTATTCATATAAATGCATTGGGATTGAATATCAATAAAGATTTCACGACGAAATTAGGTTTAGATCTCTCCGGTGGCACCCATTTGGCGCTTGAAGCGGATATGAAATCAATAGCCAAGGAAGATCGTGACAGCGCCCTTGAATCAGCAAAACAAGTCATAGAGCGGCGGGTAAACATGTTTGGAGTCTCTGAGCCGATCGTTCAGTCCTCAAAAAGTCAGGATTCCTATAGAATCCTTGTAGAGCTTCCGGGCATTACCGATGTAAATAAAGCTATGGAGCTTATCGGCCAGACAGCACTGTTGGATTTTCGAGAATTTACAGTTGAGCCGACTGCCTCAGAATCAGCGTATTTTATCCCCACGCTGACAACCACAAAGCCAACAGGACTCACCGGTCGGGATTTGACAAGAGCTATGGTTCAGTTTAGTACACAGACCGGGGAGCCGGAGGTATCTATCGAATTCAGTGCAGAGGGAACGAAAAAATTTGCTGAAATCACACGCCGTTTGGTCGGCAAACCACTTGCCATATTTTTAGATCAGTACCCTGTGACATGGCCTCGGGTAAACACAGAAATTATTGATGGACGCGCAGCAATAACAGGCAGTTTCACACAGGAAGCCGCGAAAACATTGGCATTGCAGTTAAACGCAGGTGCGCTTCCGGTTCCGGTCACACCAGTAGAGAAGCGTACCGTAGGAGCGACATTGGGTGCTCAATCAGTCAAAGATAGTGTTCAGGCTGGGTTAATAGGACTTGCTATAGTTGCCGTCTTTATGGTTGCAAAATATGGATGGTTAGGTTTATTTGCCGTTATGGCACTCATCTTGTATGGTCTCCTAAATTTTGCGATTTACCGGTTTATACCCATTACGCTTACACTTCCGGGAATTGCTGGGTTTATCCTATCCATTGGTATGGCTGTTGATAGTAATATCCTCATATTTGAACGATTCGCTGAGGAAAAGCGTTTAGGAAAGCCATGGAAAATGGCCATGGAACTGGGATTTGGTCGAGCTTGGGATAGCATAAAAGATGCAAACATCACTACGATCATTACCTGTCTTATTTTGTTTAACCCGGGTAACTGGCAGATGCTTCCGAGCTCAGGACTGGTCAGGGGGTTTGCCGTTACATTATTTATCGGAGTAGTGACGAGCCTGTTTACCGGTATTGTCGTGACAAGGACACTTATTCGGGTATTATATACCGAGCGGGCTAAAAAGGAGATAATATGATTCGGTTTAGTAAATATATCTGGGTATACATCATGATCTCAGCGAGTGTCATAATTCCGGGATTAATTTCACTTGGCATGTTTGGTCTTCGACCTGCAGTGGATTTTACCGGAGGAACACTTCTTGAGTTGCAGTTTTCTGAAAAAATCGACGAGAAAAACGTGCTTAATATATTTACAAATCAATCTATATCTCCCTCCAGCGTCCAAAATCTGGGAGGAAATACGTTTCTGATCAGATTAAAACCTGAAAAATCAGACGTCCTGACGAAACTGGATGAATCTATTAACACATTCACGCCAAAGGTAGAGGTTTCCCGTAACGAAACTGTGGGACCGGTCTTGGGTAAAGAGTTGTTGCAAAAAACGGTAACAGCCGCTATTTTTGCTATTATTGCGATACTGACATATGTTGCATATGCTTTTAAAAATATAAAATTTGGTGTTTCAGCGATCGTGGCTCTCACTCATGATTTACTCGTTGTTCTCGGAGTATTCTCACTGCTTGGCCATTTCTATCATGTAGAAGTGGATACGCTATTTGTTACGGCATTTTTAACAACTATGAGTTTTTCTGTCCACGATACTATTGTCGTATTCGATCGGATTAGGGAACTGATCCGTCGTGGAGAACGGTTACCGTTTGCAACTCTGTGTGACCTTGCGTTGACAGAAACAATAGGCAGGTCACTTACCAATTCATTAACCATTATTTTCATGTTGTTTGCACTGGTACTTATGGGCGGAGACACCATTAAATGGTTTGTTATGGCATTACTGATAGGAACAATTGCAGGAACCTATTCATCGCCGTTTGTCGCCACACCTGTGTTGATACTTTGGGACCGTTTCGAGAAAAAGAATGCAAAACATACTACATAACCTTCGGCAACTCCTGCAATCATCAGATCTAAAACGTAGTATTACGTCTCAGTATAAGACTCAGTTCTCAGAGTATTGCCAGCAAAAATTGTATTTGCAAGATGTCGCTACAGCGTATTACCGTTCAGTTACACATCTCGCCGCAAGGTTTATCAGTATAGAGACCACTGTTGCAGATGTGGGTTGCGGGCTCGGAAGACTATCATTTGACTGCGCGTCTCTAGGCGCCAAGAAAGTCATAGGTATAGACTCCAATCAATCGTTGCTCAGTGAGGCACTCCGCATCGATAATAATACATCCGCGTATATCAAAAAATTCCCCCATTCCGGGAATGTAGAATTTCTTTGTGCCGATGTTATGGCTCTGCCTATCGAAGACGGGAATATAGATGTTGTTATCTGCAGTAATCTGATTGATCGGGTTGCAGATCCCATACAGGTAACCCGGGAACTGTTTCGTATAACAAAACAGGGTGGGGTTATTGTGCTATCGGATCCGTATGACTGGTTGATTGAGTACACGCCAAAAACACGGTGGGTTTCAGATATAATGCAACTTCTAAAAGGGATGGATTACGCAGTGCTTCTGCGAAAAAATCTGGAATTTGTATACCCATTGTATGACCGAAGAGCAACGGTATACCTCTGTGATGTCTGGGTGATAAAAAAACTATAGAACGGGGTCTGACTTTTGCATATTTGCCAGTCTCTCCAGGAGTATGTCACGCTCATTTTTCAGGGTGCCTGCTTCCACTTCAGAAAAAATTGCCGCCAGAGTGGTACCAATGATTGGTCCCGGTTTACATCCAAACAGACTCATGACATCAAATCCGTTTACTTTCAGATCTGCGACGGTAAACGGCTGCTTTTGGACCTCTTCGAGGCGTTTTTTGAAGAGTTCTAATCTCCAGGATGTCTCCGAAGCGCCGCCTCCGAGCCTGTCACCGATACGCAGCGCCAGAATATCTTCGAGATAATCTTTTCCTACATTTCGTATGAATCTTCGTATGGCGGAATCAGTTTGCCGTTCATCTACCGAAAATTGATGCCATCGTACAAGTGAGATAATTTTTTCGGTTTGTTTCTTGGAAAGTCGAAGTCGTGCACAGATATTCCGTGCCAGTTTCGCACTTACCATTTCATGATTATAAAAAGTGATGAGTCCTGTCTCATCTTTCCTATACGTCTTAATTTTGCCAATGTCATGAAGAAGTGTTGCGAGTCTCACAATAGCATCTGTAGAAGGACAATGTCTCAACGCTTCAACACTGTGAGTCCCTACATCATATATATGGTGTCTTTTTGGGCTTTTTTGCTGGACGTCAAAGGCGCCTTCAAGTTCAGGGATTACGTAGTGAAGTAACCCTGTACTTTTCAGAAGGAGTACTCCATCGGCGGGAAATGATGATGCGAGCAATTTCAAAAGTTCATCACGAATACGTTCTGCAGATATTGTGGGTAAAAGCGCGCTTGATTGCTGAATTGCTTCAAGCGTTTTGGGGTCAATCATGCAGCCGACCTCAGACGCCTGCCTGACCGCACGCATCATACGTAGCGCATCTTCGGCAAATCGTTCAGATGGATTTCCGACTGTCCTGATTATACGATTCTTCAGATCTTCCTGACCATTGTATGGATCATGAAGCGTGGTACCGTCATAGGCGATAGCGTTGATGGTAAAATCCCTCCGTGAAAGATCCTCTTGCAGTGTTTTTCCCCATATAACGGTATCAGGATGTCGATGGTCTTTATACCCTTGTTCGCTTCTGTATGTGGTAACTTCAAATATGTCATCCGGTTTGCTTTCGGCTGGGCGCGTCTCACCATCAGGTACTGATGAGTAAATTTTTACGCCGACAGTGCCGAATTGATTATCATAAAAACTATCAGGAAACAGAGCGAGAATTTCTTCAGGTTTTGCATTTGTGGTAAAGTCCCACCCATGCGTAGGTTTGCCTGTGAGTAAATCTCTTACAGAGCCGCCTACTGCAAAACACTCGTAGCCTGCCGCAGCAAACGTGCTAATGAATGAACTCACTGGTTGTGGGAGAGAAATCATGCTGTTATTATATACCCAACTTACTCCTGTTTGCGAAACGTAAAAACGGTAAATAGCGGGTGGATGTATTGTATATGGTGAAAAAAAAGTCAAACCGGGAGCTTCCAAAAAATTCTACTACTACACTACGATGGGTTTCTGCGGACGGATCTGAAATTCCAAAGTGGACATCATCAGTTGAGGAAATACGAACAAATTTGTTGGTTCGAAGGGGATTAGTCAGCGAGTCAAACGTAACAGCATTTTTACATCCTCCTGATCCTACCCAATTTACAGCGGCCGATGTAGGGATAGATGATATTGCACTCGATGATGCTATTGCCCGTATCTCGAAGGCTCTTGCACAAAAAGAATCAATCGTGGTCTATGCTGACTATGATGCTGACGGTATTACAGCTGGGACTATTATGTGGGAGACACTCCGTGATTTAGGAGCACAGGTTATGCCGTATATACCCCATAGGGTAGAAGAAGGGTATGGGTTGTCACAAAAGGGAATAGATACAATCATCGGACTGTATAATCCCACATTGATTGTAACCGTGGATCACGGTATTACAGGTGCTGAAAAAGTTGCATATGCACAATCACATGGTATCGATGTTATTGTCACTGATCACCATACAAAGGGAGCAACGCTTCCAGCATGTACCATAGTGCACACGACGGAACTATGCGGAGCAGGAGTGTCATGGTTCGTGTCAAAAGAACTTCGAAGTCGGTATACACCTTCATCGGGATTAGGTGACAACGCAGGTAGGCAAAATAAAGAGCATCTGGCGCTCGCCGCCATAGGCACCGTTGCTGATTTGGTCCCTCTTATCGGGTCTAATCGATCGATAGTGAAATTCGGATTGTCAGCGCTTAACGAAACGAAACGTGTTGGGCTTTTGGCGCTTATGCAGGAGGCAGGATTGTCTGCGGGAGAACTGGCAGTCTACAATATTTCGCATGGTCTCGCCCCACGGCTAAACGCCATGGGCAGACTGGAGCATGCCATGGATGCTATGAGATTGTTATGTACACATCAGGAAGATAAGGCTATGCTGTTGGCACGAAAAATAGCGCTGACAAACAAAGATAGACAACAGTTAACTGTGGATTCCGCGCTTCACGCGAAGGATATCGTGAAAGGACGCAAGGAAAGCGGCCTGGCAAAATTATTGTTCGTTGCAGATGAATCTTATAATCAGGGGATTATCGGTCTGATTGCCGGAAAATTGGTAGAGGAGTATTATCGCCCGTCTATTGTTCTTGCGAAAGGCGAACAGATATCAAAGGCATCTGCTCGGTCCATACCGGGATTCAATATTGTTGAAGCTATACGGGCACAGAGTGACATTCTTATAGATGTGGGCGGTCACCCAATGGCTGCGGGATTTACAGTTGAAACGAAGCATCTTGCTGAGTTACAGCTCAGACTGGAATCCCTCGCAGACAAACAACTAACAGACAGTATGATGGAAAAAATGCTTCGTGTGGATGGCGAATTACCGCTATCAATTGCAACAGCGTCGTTGTGGGAAGTATTGCAGGATTTCCAGCCGTTTGGATTTGGGAATTTTGAACCAATATTTGTTTCCCGTGACGTACGTGTGTTACAGGTGAAATCAATAGGCAAAGAAAATAAACATCTTAAACTGCGGTTAGGTGCGACTGGTACCCCACTCACACAATCACAAGCTTTGGATGCGGTAGCGTTCAACTTAGGGACTATGGCTGCATCACTACAACCCGACACTATGGTCGATATTGCCTACACAATAGATATGAATGCATGGAACGGCAAAATCTCACTGCAATTGAAAATAAAAGATATTCATGTCCGTCTTATAGATTAGAGATATTTTTGGTATCATTAGGGTATGGTAAGAACACTATCAGTTGACAGTATCAGGCATATTGGTGAGGAGATCCTCTTACAGGGTTGGGTGGCCAGTCGTCGTGACCACGGAAAAATTATGTTTCTAGATCTTCGTGACAGAAGCGGCGTTGTGCAGATGGTCTCAGATAAATCATTGGCAGATGTGAAAGTAGAGTCTGTTATAGAAGTCCGTGGTCTCGTAAAAAATCGTCCGGAATCCATGGTCAATACAAAATTAGCCACAGGGACTGTCGAGGTGGAAGTTACCGATATGCGCATAATCAGCCAAGCGAAAGAATTGCCCATGCCGATTGATACTGCTGGACTTGATATAAACGAAGAGACTCGCCTCAAGTATCGCTATCTGGATTTACGCCGGCCGCGTCTTCAAAAAAATATTCATCTCCGGTCAAAATTCATTGATTTGGTGCGGCAGTTTTTGTTTAAAAACGACTTCACAGAAATCGAAACACCGATGCTGACAAAGTCTACACCTGAAGGATCACGTGACTTTCTTGTCCCTTCCAGGCTTCAGCCGGGAAAATTTTACGCATTACCTCAATCACCACAGCAGTATAAACAATTGTTGATGGTTGCGGGATTTGAACGCTATTTCCAGATAGCCAGGTGCATGAGAGACGAGGATCTGAGGGCAGACCGTGGATTTGAGCATTCTCAAATCGATCTGGAAATGAGCTTTGTAGAAAGGGAAGACGTCATGGCATTTGATGAAGCAATGATGACTCACGTGGTAGAATCGTTGGGATACACAATAAAGCAAAAACCGTTTCCGGTCATAACGTACGCGGACGCCATGAAGACATACGGTGCGGATAAGTTTGATATGCGCACTGAGGAGGATAGAAAAAATGGTATTCTGGCTTTTGCGTGGGTTGTCGATTTTCCATTCTTTGAAAAAACTTCCGAGGGTGGATGGACATTTACGCATAATCCGTTTTCAGCACCGAAGAAGGAACATAAAGAGTGGCTTCTGTCCGGAGAGCATATTGGAGATATCCTGACAACCCAGTACGATATGGTCTGCAATGGCTATGAGGTTGGAGGTGGGAGTATCAGGAGTCATGAGTCAGAGGTGCTTACCAAAGTATTTGAAATCATGGGTTACGCGAGGGAAACAATCAGCGCCCAATTTGGTCATATGCTGGAGGCCTTTGAATATGGTGTTCCGCCTCACGGGGGCCTCGCTCATGGTATAGAGCGATTATTGATGACAATCACAGGTGAGCCATACCTCCGTGAAGTTGTCGCATTTCCGCAATCCGCAGGTGGCAAAACAAGCGTTATGGATGCGCCAAGCACGGTGGATGTATCACAACTTATTGAATTAGGGCTTTCTCCGTCACAGAAAAAATCCGGAGGAGATGCGGTGTATGAGCAGATTATTGCCACACTTAAAAATGCCAAGGTCAAATTTGAAACATATGAGCACGCTCATGTTAAAACTTCAGAAGAGGCAGCCGCTATTCGCAACACCCCACTTGCCTGGGGAGCGAAAGCAATAGTGCTGTATGCGGATGGAAAGCCTATTATGGTAGCGGTAGGTGGAGACAGGAAGATAGACATGAAAGAGTTTAAAAAACTATACGGAGTAAAGGATCTGCGTATGGCAACTCCTGAGCAGGTAGAGGAAGTTACAACGGTGACAATCGGAGCCGTGCCGCCATTTGGACATATTTTTGGTATACCGCTGTATATGGATGAAGCCCTTCGGGAAAATGACACAGTTGTCTTTAATGCAGGGCTTCATACAAAATCTGTTTCGATGTCCCGTGCGGAGTATGAGCTTGTCTCTCACCCTATCGTCGGGGCGTACTCCAAAAAAAGTTAATTTTTTACGCTTTGGATCTAATGTATGGCAAAAAAGAAAAAGAAACCGTCCATATTGGATATATGGTATGTGCGAAAAATTGACCGCATTGCGTTTCTGTTCTGCTTTATTGTTTTTATACTCCTGACGCCGACACATAATGCGTATCTGTTGGATATTCTCCACTCAACAATCATTCCTACACCTCAAGATGTCCGGCGGGACCCGCCACCGGTCGCCCCGTATCCGGAAAACGCTACAGGTATTTTTCCCGGTAGCGAGATTACCGCAACCGGTGTCGTCATACTGGATAGTGCCTCTGGTGTACATATGTATAAACGGAATGAAGATGAATTATTGGCCCCTGCGTCCACCACAAAAATTCTCACAGCCTTAGTGGCGTTGGATTGGTACTCTCTGGACGATATAATCACTGTAAAGACTGTGGCAAACGATGGTCAAATCATGGGGTTGGTACCCGATGAAAAGATCACAGTCGAGAACCTCTTATATGGGGCGCTAATCCACTCAGGAAATGATGCTGCGTGGGCGTTAGCGGAAGGGTATCCGGGCGGGGTGGAGGCGTTCGTTGCTGCAATGAACGCGAAAGCAAAAGCACTACGACTCGACAAAAGCTCATTTACAAATCCGGTCGGATACGACGACCCTAACCAAAAAATGACTCCAACTGATCTTGCCAGACTGGGAAATATAGCACTTGGCAATCCAGTCATCGCGAAGATGGTCGCCATACCGCAAATTACCGTTTCAGATGTGACCCATACGTATTTCCACCCGCTCAAAAATGTAAACCAGCTCCTCGGTAAAATTCCGGGTGTCGGGGGGATAAAAACCGGTTGGACAGAAGAAGCCGGCGAAAACCTGATTACCGTCGTCGAACGGCACGGCCATCGGGTGATAATTGTGGTGCTCAAGAGTCAGGACAGATTTTTAGATACGTCAAAATTGATTGATTGGGTGTTTACCAATATCCAGTGGAAAGCATATTAAACGGCATTACACTATTAGCGCTGTCTCACAGTCTCTAGGGGAACTATAATACCTGATCGTTCCAATCAAACGTTTTGTTCGTGTTGTCTCCTTATTCTGTCCATTCAGGGACTATTGCGGGAACATATCCTACGAATCCGTTATCACCCTCAAAGACGAATACCGGTTGTAGATAAATCTGCGGGTCAAACGAATCGTAGTATGCGATGTAGACATTGCGGACTGTTGCCACTGTAGAATTTTTCGGGTACTTGGCTATATATCCTTTTCCCTCCTGTAATTCTGTCCAGGCAGTCGCTGTGGTTTTTAGCGCGTATGTTGCGCTTGTTTGATAATCTATTGGCCAATAGGTGTATGCAAATTGAATTATACGTTTCTTTGCGCTCGATGCCCCTGACAACAGTATGGAGATGGGAGCTTCATCGTAGGTGGGTGTCACAATTCTTGTGGATCCAATTGGTTTACGGAAAAAATCAATGCGTACTGCGTCACTTTGGGACAGACTGGTTGTAGGGATGAGTTGGTCACTCAGAAGCCGTAAGTATGAGATAGTGGCATTTGTGTCATCGATATCATCCTGCAGCAGACCATTTGATTGCAGCGCAGCATACGCTTCCAGTTTTAGCGTTTCAGTCGATGAAAAGTTTTTTTCGATAAACAGTGAAGCATCTCGTTCAAATGCGTATCTGATTATGAAATTTTTGGAAACGATATCATATCTGAGTCTCCGAAGCGGGTTTTCGGGATCATTGAACCGGTATATATTTTTGTTTTCCTGAATCGGCGTCGGATCAAATTGAAGTTCCCGCGCAAACTCTTCGGCCTTATTGAGTCCCAATAGATTTGGAGCGGATTTTGGCATGAAATATACTCCTGCGGATTCACTTGCGACAAGTAACGAGCCATCGATTGTTTCAAGTTGGTAGGTAAGTTGCGCAGATCCAGAGGCCACAGCCGGGAATTTAATTGCCGGTAATTTCCCGAACGCGTGGTTAGGTGGTGGTGCCAGCGGGGGAAAGACCATAAACCAAACGATGACAATCACACCCCAAAAAATTCGGAGGATGAAATAGCTGACAACTCCTATAATCGTCCAATTGATGGCACGTCGTGTGTAATATGCGGTTTCAGTCAGTGACATGGGCAAGTAATTTTGGAGATAGGAAGTAGCATGTAGCTAGTAGAATCATGCATCCTACCATCTACAACCTACATCCTACTCCCTGTTTCAGTATACGGTGCAGAAGTGATAGAATCAATCCATCATGACACGAATCAGAACGCGTATCGCACCGTCCCCAACAGGTCAGGATTTACACATAGGAAATGCCTATACGGCACTGATAAACTACGTATTTGCAAAAAAACACGGAGGGGATTTTCTTATACGCATAGAGGATACGGATCGCACCAGACGCGTGGAAGGATCCGAGGAACGAATTTTACAGTCACTTGAATGGCTTGGTATTCCCCATGCGGAAGGTCCTGATATCGGAGGCCCTCATGCGCCGTACCGACAATCAGAACGGTTGCCTATATATACAGACTACGCGAAAAAACTAATATCAGATGGACATGCGTACTATTGTTTCTGCACGCCGTCACGTTTGGATGAGATGCGCAAAAATCAAGAAGCGCAACATTTGCCTCCAATGTACGATGGACTTTGTAAAACGTTGGATAGTACAGAGTCAGAAAAACGTGCATCTTCAGGAGAAAAATACGTTATCAGGCTCAATGTGTCAGATAGCGGTGTCACGTCTTTTCATGACGCCATTCGCGGCGAGATATCGTTTGAAAATAAACTGATAGATGATCAGGTTCTTTTGAAGTCAGATGGGTTTCCCACCTATCACCTTGGCGTTGTCGTTGATGACCATATCATGGGCATTTCGCATATCATACGTGGGGAAGAGTGGATACCATCGACACCTAAACATATTTTGCTGTACCAGTTTTTTGGTTGGGAGGCGCCGGTATTTGCACACGTGTCTGTCCTTCGCAATCCCGACAGAAGTAAATTAAGTAAACGTAAAAATCCGGTGTGGGTGGCTGACTATAAGGCAAAGGGTTTTTTACCGGAAGCGATAAAAAATTATCTGGCAACAATGGCATGGTCATTTCCGGGAGGTCGGGATATTTTTTCTGTCGATGAAATGACTGAGAAATTCACACTGGAGGGTGTTCAGACAACCGCACCTATTTTTGATACAGAAAAACTACGTTGGATGAACGGGGAGTATTTGAAGGTGAAATCAGACGAAGAGCTTATGGCTCTGATATCAGATTTTCACAGGGATCTATCCCTCCCTGAGAGTATACTAAAAAAAATCCTTCCCCTTATTCGGGATAGAATGAAACTGGTATCAGAATTTTATTCTTTAGCGGGATTCTTTTTTGAGAAACCCACATCATTCGAACATCCGCTTAATCCGAACCTCATAGACTTGCTCATAGGAGCGCTCAAAGATAGCGAATTTACACACGGTGCAATGGAAGCGGCAATTCGAGCGAAAGCCACCGAATCAAACATAAAGCCAAAAGATATTTTTATGGAACTTCGAGTAGCCGTCACAGGTAAGACAGTCGGGCCACCGCTGCTTGAATCTCTCGAAATTCTTGGTAAGGAAGAAACGCTTGTCAGATTGAGTGTGAAGTAATATAGCCACGAACTATGGTATGGTCGAAATTGTACGTCAGGCCAAATACTCTGACCAATGAGTGTCAGTTTCAACAGTGAGTTCCAGATAGACTTTTTTGTTGGTTGCTGTTTCGAGCTCTTTTCGGGCGGCCATACTTATCTCCTTGATCATATATCCCGATTTTCCGACAATCATCGCTTTATATCTGTCGGCATTTGTCAGTATTCTGGCTTTTATGTATATAGTCCCGTTGGGACGTTCTGCCGTCTCATCGACAACAGCCGTCAGAGAGTAGGGCACTTCTTTTCGAAGAAACAGAAAAGCTTTTTCCCGGATACACTCTGCAATAAATGTTTTGCTGTCCAAGTTGAGTGCCGGCTGAGCCAGAGTAGACATATCCACGATTTTTTCTCCTACCGGAATATACTCAAAAATAGCATCCAGCAGTGTGGGAATATTTTTGTGTTCAAGCGCTGAAATCTCCACAACATCATCAAACTCTTCTTCCATAAAAGTATATTGGATTCTGTGTGATGGGGATTTGACATCTATTTTATTGATAACGAGGATTTTTTTGGCTTTACTCTTTCTTACAATTCCCAATACTTTATTTTCCTCAAAATCACGTTCCCGTGTATGGTCAATCATATACACAATGACATTCACCTCTCCAGCTAATGACTCTTCAGCCTGCATATTTATGCGTTTACCGACCTGGTCATTCACTCTTCCGAAGATACCCGGTGTATCAATAAACAGCAGTTGACCCCGCTCATCTTCATACACCGCCTCCAAATTGAAACGGGTGGTCTGCGGTTTGGGCGAAGTGATGGAAACTTTGTGACCCAATATATGGTTTAACAGCGTCGATTTTCCAACGTTTGGTCTTCCGATAAGTGCGACAATTCCTGATTGCATACGTCAATTGTACTATACTAAGGGTCTGTTCGCGAATTTCTTGTTGAGAAATGAGTGATTACAACCCTTTGTGCCCTGAGAATATTTACCTGAGGGCCTAAGGGTCTGTTCGCGAATTTCTTGTTGAGAAATGAGTGAATACAGCCCTTTGTGTCGCATTCTTACTGAAGTAGCTTATAATGCATTTACATGAATGCGACAGACAATGTACACATGAAACCTTTGACAGATGAAGAGCTCGTACTGGCAATCCAGCAGGGGGATATCAGTGCATATGAACAACTGGTACATCGATATCAGCAGGCCCTCTATTTCTTTATTGTACGCATACTCCGGGATGAGGCTGCTTCCCGCGATATTGTGCAGGATGCTCTGGTAAAGGTATACCAGGTTATCGAAACAATAGACAGAAAAAAGAAATTTTCGACGTTTTTATTTGAGATAGCAAAAAACGCCGCGTTTTCGTTACTTCGAAAAAAGAAGCAACTCGTGTCACTGGAGGCTATAGGGGATATTCAGGATGATGAATCGTTTATAGAAAATTACCTGAGAAAGGACCAATATGAGAGAGTACGAGCAGTGGTGCAATCGTTGGAGCAAAAATATAACATGATATTATCAATGTATTACTTTGAAGATCTGTCGTACGAGGAAATTTCAAAAGCGACACATATGCCCATAAATACGGTTCGTACACATTTGAAGCGGGCAAAAGATGCATTTAAAAAGAAATATACACCATGAAAAAAATTGATGTTACTCACGATGTTATGAAACATGTCAGTCAATATGAGCGTGTGGGAATTTCACGATTCCTCACGTTGTTTATCGGGGGAGTAGCAGTACTTTGTGTCTTGAGTATTGGTGGATTTATACTGATTATCAATGACTTGCTATCAAAGCGGGCATTTGATTTATTTGAGTTGTTTACCCAGGACCCGGAAATCATACGAGATTTCTGGAAAGATGCGCTTATAGTCTTTTGGGATGAAATACCACAAAATTTGTTGCTAATCGTACTGCTGATTATCATCATGATGATTGGTGTCATACTGGTTACGCAAACAAAGCGGGCAAAAATAATGAATAAACTTAAACACCTTGATAAATATTCCTAATCCTGTAACAATAGCTCCACGGGAGGTGTCGTATGACAAATAAAAGCATTATCATCGTAATACTAGTCATGATACTTGTTGGCACGGGAGCTTTTGTATTTTCGGGCAAACAAAAAAATGAATCCGATACTACAGTGGAGAATCAGGAGATAGTATCTGATGATTCGTCAGTCTTTCCATCCGTTTCGAATACTGACATCGTGAATGAATCGATATCGAGTGTTTCTGAAATAAGCTTAACTATTTCGTCCCCAAAAACGGGTGGAAGTGTGTCCACATCAAAGGTGGCGGTAAAAGGAAAAACATCACCAAAAGCAGAAGTGTTTGCCAACGAAGCAGAGGGAATCTCTGATGCCAATGGAAATTTTTCATTGACCGTGGCGCTTGATGAGGGCGAAAATTCGATTATCGTGACAGCAGTGGATGCAAACGGAAAGGTCGCAGAGACAGAAGTACTTGTAACGTACGAAGTAAGCGAATAGTGCCTGCACCACGAAGTCCCGACGTACGTCGGGAAGAAGTGGATGAAACTTTTTGCCATGCTCGCGCGTATTACCTACACAACGAAAGGAACACACTATGAAAAAAACAATACTCTCAATTTTTGTTCTCTCCAGTCTATTGTTCGCATTTCCAGGTATTTCATCTGTCCAGGCAGAAACACTGCGTGAAGCTCGGAAAGATGTTCTGGAAGCAAAGCGAAATCTTGTTGAGGAGCGAAAAGATTTCCGTGAAGATGTACGGGAACGAGTCGCATCAAAAGTTGCAGCAGTCAAAGCTATGTTCAAAGCGCGTATTTCGTTTGGATCAGGTAAGTTGACGGCGATTTCAGGTACCACACTTACAGTGGAAAAAAACGGAAAATCGTATACTGTTCTTACCGGCACATTCGAGAAGTGCACCACACAATTCCGTCGAAGATTCTGGGGATCATCTGCGCTTGCTGAATTTACAGTAGGAGATTCTGTAAATGTGGCAGGACGGTTTCAGAATGAAGAAAAAACAATCATAGAGGCATGTGTTGTGAGAGATATTTCCATACAAAAACGATTTGGAGTTTTTGTGGGAGAAGTCACTTCCCTGCTTTCAAATGGTTGGGTTATGAATACTGTCGGTGAAAAAAGAGCAGACCAAACGGTGACTGTTTCTTCATCAACGAAGTATACAAATCGCAAAGAACAGCCAATCGTAAAAACGGATATTAAAGTAGGCGACAGAGTTCGGGTAAAAGGCCTTTGGAACAGTTCAAATAATACAGTAACTGAAGTTAAACATGTGAAAGATTATAGTTTGCCGGTTGTCCCGTCTGCCAGTGTGACAGCTACACCAACTGTGACTGCCACAGTTTCGCCAACAGTCAGCGTGACGGCAACAGTGACAGCAACACTCACAGCAACACCGACACCATAATTTTTCGGATATACCACGTGTAAAGCTAAGCTTTCTGGCGAAATTCTCCCGAAAAAGCTTAGCTTTATTTTGGCAACAGAAGTCTGATATAGTGCCATCCGGATGATCACCAAAAATCAGTTACTTCATGCGATTTGAAGCAGAGAGGGGTATACAGTTCAAAAATAATCAAATGCCTATTTGAATATCATGAGAAATCAGAGTGATAGAATTCGTCCCATGAAGTGTTCATCTATTAAAAAAAAAGCGTTCCATAGAAAGATTTTTTCCTGGTGGAAAACACATAAAAGAGATCTTCCGTGGAGGCATACACATAACCCATACCACATACTCATTTCAGAGGTTATGCTCCAGCAAACCCAGGTATCCCGGGTGTTACCCAAATATTCGGAATTTATACGGGAGTTCCCGACCGTTACTGCGCTTGCCCAAAGTCCGCTTGCCACAATTCTGCGCGTATGGAAAGGGATGGGGTATAACCGTCGGGCGAAGTACCTTCAACAGACCGCACAAACAATTGCAATCAAATTCCGGGGAGAATTTCCACGCACTGAATCTGATTTACTGGATCTTCCCGGTATCGGACTGTATACAGCTCGGGCAATCCAGGTATTTGCTTGGAAACGGGATGTGGCGATGGTAGATACAAACATTCGTCAGATATTCGTACATTATTTTTTTGACGACATTCCGCAATCACCCAACAGTATTCAGGAAATGGCTGATGAATTGCTTCCCGTCGGAAAATCGTGGGAATGGCACCAGGCGCTTATGGATTACGGATCACTCGTTATGCCGACTGTGATACGAAAAAAAATACACAACACATCGAGGGAAAAAACAACTGTTGTCTTTAAAGACACGCCACGATTCATTCGAGGCAGGATTATTGATGCACTACGTGATTCTCCACGAAAAGAGAGAGACCTTATTGCATCTTTCCTGTTGATGTATGGTAAACCTGAATTATTTATTTCTTCTCAAATAGCGGCACTGATCAGGGAACGCCTGATTGAACGATCATCAGAGGGGATGTTGCACCTTGGACAATCGTGATGTGACCAGTCGAATTACCAGTGAGGTGCTCAGAGTAAGTGTTATAACAGTTATACATTCCAGAATCCAATGAGACCTGAAGCGTGTCATGATCAAATCGAGGTAAATAAAATGGATAAAAAAGAGTTGATATGATTGTTTACTTATGTATGTGATCTGATGGGAAATCCATGGAGGGAGGGGTTGAAATTTTGCCAGAATTAAAAGCAGTAGTCCTGTGAATGCGACTCCATATGAGAGGTATGAAATATCAGGTGGGTACTTATGACTACTAAATGCATACGGCAGATTCATCCATAGCAGGATCATGTGAAAGCACAGCCATACAGTGCCGCTTGCGATGGTCAGCGCTACTGTTATGTTTCTCATGCGTTTTGGCGATTCTTTCTCCCAATCAGCATACCTAAACGCAAGAAAAACGATACTTGACCAAGGCAGCCAAGCAATTAGTCTGGAATACGACACAGGTATCCTGAGGAAGGTCGTTATGATAATAAACAGGATCATACCTCCCGCGTACACAGTCCGAAGTGTTTTGTGTCGAGTGATAAACAGTATAAACGGAGAAAGTAACGCTATCTGGATAAATAATACAGTAAGCCATCCGAAATCCACACCACCGGCGAGAGTGATAGTTAAAACAAAAAATTCCCATGTCTTTTTCCAGCCATATCCCAAAAACAGGTTTGGAAACATATTCATAAGTACTGCGTGAATACAAATATATATAAGATATGGTGTGTACAGTCGGAGAAATCTCTTTTTTATGTGCTCAAACGATATTCTATATGGACCGATTGGATGCGTCTGAGCAAACAGGTAAGAGGAACAAAACACAAGGCCGACAACCACAAAATGCGAATAATTCCATAAAAACCATGTCGACGCATTCCCTAAATGATACGCAAGTACATGCGTGATCATGACAATAAGTGTTGCAATAGCTTTTACGGCATCGATATGCTCATGTCGTTTGCGGGTATCCATTATGAAACATCGAGTATGAGGTATGTTTTTATGCCGGCCGGCGCATGCATAACTGCGGTATCATCTTTCTTTTTCCCCATAAGTGCTTTCCCCAGTGGGGATATGTGTGAAATTGTTTTTTTTGTCGGATCTGATTCGTACCCGCCGACAATATTGTATGTGTACGTTGCTCCCTCACCCTGAATTGTCACGGTACTTCCGATGTCAACAAATCCGGTATTAGATGATTCCACGATTTTAGCCAGTTTTACCAACCGCTCGACTCTGCGGATGCGGCCATCCAAAAATGTCAGGCGTTGTCTGGATGCTTTATAGTACCCGTTTTCACTGAGGTCACCCATTTCCCGGGCTTTGCGTAAATGCTCCACTGCCTCCGGTCGTTCGGAGAGTAATTTCGCTTTCTCAAGAAGTATCTGCTCGTACCCATCCTTCGTAAATGGAATGCGTGCTTCTTTTTTTCTGAATATTTTTTTCATCATGGTCTACAGCTGTTAATTAATCGGCAAACAATATCAATCTCATTATACTCCACATGGAAGCCAAGGGGGAGAAATACAACTGCATATCTTTTACTCCATGGGCAATCGGGAAATTTTGTCCAGATCGGGAACTCGCGTTTTTCAAACACGGAGTTAATAGTGTCGTGGGATACTGACTGTGAAATCCTATATCCCACAGGGTACACATGAAGCGAACCAAAATCCTTCTCAGGGATCCGAATTGTGTAGCGATTATCGTTCGTACCATATGGTTTTTGCAGTGTGTGTGTGTATCGTTCTGCCTGATTTCTTTTAATCTGTTCGATTTTTTGAAAATGTATAAACGAATGGATGAAAGGTATGAACCAAATCCCCTCGTGTCCCGCACGGCTATCTCCAATGACATCATCATGTTTTTTCAGTATCTTTGTGTGCGCGAATCTGATGAGAAGATCTGATCGGGAGAGTATGCCGGCTACAAAGACAAAACGAAAAAGCATAAATAGGACAAATGTGTAGCACAGATACACATACTCATGTGTATACGGTGACTTGACACTGTCGATGGCTTTGGGAGTTCCGTAAAGAAAACTGCCGGGAAGGGGACTTGTCTTTCGGAGACTATCCACCACTATATGAGTGTCACTTACAAGGTCGATTTCCTCAGGATTTAGAAGCATGTGAACTGCATCCTCTATAATCAGCATCTTTTTTGAAATACTCCGTATATATGATCGATCAGAGAGCAGTGTGTTTCTGATTCCACATGCATGAAAAAATACCATGGCGTGGGGAGTATATTTCTTTCGAAATCGTTCGAGTGAGTTCTTTTGTATCTGGAAATGCTTGTCGACGGGATAGAGGATAGGGGTATACCCGTGCGCGCGGATGTTTTCGACTACGTCCATGCAATAAAAATCCGGCATGAGTATGACCGCTCCTTTAGGAAATTTCCGAGAGGCAAATACATTCCACAGAGCATCCTCGAATGAAATAAAATATCTTCTTTTGATACCGTGCGGCATGCTGTATTGGGTAAGACGGAGAAACGGCAATAGAAACGGTTGATAATAATTGAGCATACGGAAAATCTGTATTACAGAAGCGTTATGTACTGCCCAGCAGTTGTTTCAGGGTGTTTTTTAGGGAATCAACACTTTCCTGATTATATATGGAGGAAACAAATACTTTGTGTCCCAGCTTTTCGAAAAACACCCTTATCTTCTTATATGCTTTCTCTTCCACCAAATCAATTTTTGTCAAAAGGATATATTCAGGCTTTGTCAGAAGATTTGCATCAAATTTCGCAAGCTCCTTGCGGATCGTATCGTATATTTTTTTTGGTGTAGTAGTGGATGCATCTATGCAGTGAATCAGGATCTTTGTTTTCTCTATATGTTTGAGGAAATTGATGCCCAAACCACGGCCTTCGGAGGCGCCTTGTATCAGTCCCGGGATATCTGCAATCGCGTGTGTATCAAACATTCCGATATTCGGCTCCAGTGTGGTAAACGGGTATGCTCCTATGGCGGGTCGTGCATTGGTGAGAACTGAGAGCAAACTGCTTTTACCGGCATTTGGCAGGCCTATAAGGCCAATCTGTGCTATGAGTCGAAGCTCGAGAAATAAATGGCGTTCGTCTCCCGGCTTTCCTGGTTCAGCGTATCGGGGTGTCTGATTGGTCGGGGATTTGAATGCGATATTTCCCTGTCCGCCTGTTCCTCCCTGAGCGATTTTAATGTGTGTCGTTTCGTCCACAATTTCAAGCGTTTTTCCTGTGTCCTCATCGGTAATTCTGGTTCCCAATGGAAGGTAAAATGTGATGTCTTCACCGTTTCTGCCGAACATTTTTTGTCCTGCACCATCCGTGCCATCTTCAGCTTCTATCACTTTATTAAATCGGAAATCAGCCAAATCCGTTAGATTGTGTGAGCCGCACACATACACGTCTCCGCCGTTACCACCGTGACCACCGTCAGGTCCACCCTTGGCGGTTTGACCATTGCGCAGAAGGTGCGCAGACCCATTGCCACCTTTGCCTGCTTTGACTGTAAGCTTGATATTATCCACTAACATAGCTTCTATTGTACCATGTATGGCGTATGGGATGGCTCATGTGCGTTGTGGTAGTACTCAAAGACCTGCATGGAGTAGTAGTACCAGAGCGGTATCCACGGTATTGGAAATGATTTACGAAACGAGTACAGTTGACTCCTATACCGGTACAGCGCACGAATTCGGTAATATATATTTGTTCCAATCCAAATTTTCATGGTTGGTGTTACCCGGCGTTTCGCGTAAGCGGGATCTTTGGCCATATGTTCAGGAAGCGTAATCATGGAGAGAGTTTTTTTGGGCAGCGCGGCATAGATAAGCGCAATATGCGGGTATTTTTTGATAACCAGATCGGTCAAAATCTCCGAAGTTACTATATGATCAGCATGACCATACAGACCGGCAAGGTCATAGGTGAGAATCAGATCCGGCTTGATGTCTACGATTTGTTTTTGCAGATATGCCTGTACTTCTTTCTTATTTTTTGACAGTTCACCGTCACCAAAATCTTCCAATATGATTTTTTTAACTCCCAGTGTTTGTGCAGCACTTTGAAGCTCCTGTTCTCGGATTTTTTTAAGGGAGTTGTCCAAATGCGCATCATCATTTCCTTTTTCTCCTCGGGTCAGAACGATGAGTGTCACATCACGTTGCAGATCGGAAAAATTTCTGATTATCCCTCCAGAAGCAAGTGTTTCATCATCAGGATGCGGATAAACGACGAGCATGTTTTTGTATTTCGTCAGATCTCCGTTTTTAACCGAGAGATCGTTGGAAATATAAAAACCATAGAGCCATGGTATTAATACAACAGCTAGTAGTATATAAATTAAAATCATTAGATTATTTTATATCAATGATAGTAGTATTACTATTTATAAAAAATTTCAAATTCATTCAGACGTTTGCATGCTGACATAATCTATGCTTTTAGAAGTTCAAAACATGTGGAGAGTGAATTGTTCTGCATATGTATATACTGCATCGTGATATAGGGTAGAATACGAATATGAAATATGTAGCACTCCTGAGAGGGATAAATGTTGGCGGGAATAATATCATAAAGATGGCAGATCTTAAGGCTGTGTTCGAAAGAGCTGGATATACGGGAGTTATAACCTTTATACAGTCGGGAAATGTTATCTTTAATTCAGGCCTACAGGATAAAGCCAAAATCGTGGAGCATCTTGAGACAGTGCTCTCAAAAGCCTTTTCGTATTCTTCCAAGGTCGTAATCAGGTCTCACAAAGAAATGCGTACCATTCTGTCAGGAGTCCCGAGCACGTGGGTGAAAGAAAATGATTTGAGGTGTTATATTACTTTTGTTCGGGAGCCTGTCACAGTAGAGGAGGTCGCTTCTCAGGTTGAGATACACGATGACATAGATTTTTTACACTCAGGTCCCGGCGTATTATATATGTCGACAAAAATGGATGGTCTTACAAAGAGTAAATTCTCAAAGTTTATCGGAAAAAAAACCTATAAAGATGTCACGATGCGTAACTTTAAAACCACACGCATGATACTTGAAATCATGGACACAACGTGACGGACCCATCTATCCATTTACATTGTTCGGATATCTTTGAATAACTCCAATCCCTGTTCACCCATTGATCGATAATACAGAGTTTGCGCAGGGTTCTCATCGGTTCCGGAAGCAATCAGATACGCCGGGATCAACAGATTAGATGCAAATGTAGCCTGAATAAGTGTCATCAATTGCGCGCTCTCATATGGGGAAAGCGTTCTTTGTTTTGTATATCGTGCGAGCAGTTCTCTATACATATATATATTCTCCCGGGCATTTTGGGTAAACTCAGTGCAAAATAGTGCGAAATAGGTAGCGATATCAATAACCGTATAGTTGAGGTCGGTGCTGGCCAGATCCAATATACAATACCGTCCTGCCGCGTCTTTCATCACATTCTCTCGATGGAGATCCAGGTGCGTGGTGGTCTTTTGAAATTCATCAAATTGAATCTGAGAAAACCGATCGACAACAGGTTTAATTACCTGCAATTGTTTATCTGTGAGATATGTTGATTTTTCAGCGAATTCTTTTTGCAGGTTTATGGTGAGCCATGCGTCGTACTGTGTGCTTGTTTGAAATCGTAACTCATGTATATTTGCCATGATATCCACTATCAGCCTCTTATCTTTGACTGTGGGGGAAATATCAGTAAATCTTTTTCCGTCAAAATACTCCATAACCACAAGGTAGGTATCAGCTTCTTCGGGGATTTTATAGAGATACGAATTATGTGCGAATGGAAAAAGTTTCGGAACCGGAATGCCGCCTGCACTATATGCCATGAGTGCTCTGACATTTGATTGGATGGCCTTGAGACTTTTGTCTTTCGAGAATATTTTTACAATGTATTTGCCTGTTGATGTGGTTAAAAGGGCATTTACTTCTTCGTACCCGACCGGTAATAATTCAAATGACAGGACACTTCCTAATCTGAACGTTTCAGCGATTCTATTTGCCAATTGCATGAGAGGCATATGCAACTGTACCCGAGATAACAATGCATTTTGAGAAATCATAGCTATTTCAATCTTAGTCGGTTACCTACATAGTACACAAGGTGTATTCGAATGTTTGTTATGCATATAACAGTGTGATATTCTCACAAAGATGAATCGAGTGGGTATTGTTGTTGTGCTTTGTATTCTCGTCGCCATACTCGTATGGAGGAGGGATGTCTCATATCTATTGTTTCGTCCGAGGCCGGGCGCAATGATTCAACAGCGCATTAGTCCGCAAATTGCCTCTATCACACCTGCCACAATAGGCCCGGTTATCATTGCGGAAAATTTACGTATTCCGTGGGATATCGCATTTTTGCCCTCTGGTGATTTGTTGGTCACAGAGCGATCTGGAAGGGTATTGAAAATCGGAACTCAAACAAAGCTTATTGCAGAAATCTCGGGCGTAAAACACATAGGAGAAGGGGGGCTGTTAGGCATGGCTCTTCATCCTGATTTTTTAGTAAACAACTATGTCTATCTGTACTCTACAACTCAGGATAATACAGGTATAGCCAATAGGGTGGAGCGATACACGTTGAGTGGCGAAACGTTAACCGACAGAAAAAATATATTGGATGGTATTAAGGGGTCATCTAATCATGATGGTGGAAGGATTCAATTCGGTCCGGACGGATATGTATATATCACGACAGGAGATGCTGAAAATCCGACAAGCGCGCAGGACAAAAACTCATTAAACGGAAAAATTCTTCGTATCAAAGATGATGGTACAATCCCTGAAGATAATCCATTTGGCAATGCAGTGTACTCTCTGGGGCATAGAAACCCGCAAGGATTAGCGTGGGATTCTTCAGGAAGATTGTGGCAAATCGAGCATGGCCCATCAGGACTCCAAACCGGATACGACGAAGTCAATCTCATACAAAAGGGCGGGAATTATGGTTGGCCCATACTGAAGGGAGATCAGAAACAGTCTGGATATAGTGCGCCTATACTTCATTCAGGCACTTCAGACACGTGGGCTCCGGCCGGATTGACGCAGTATAACGGTTCACTATATTTTTCTGGTCTTCGGGGGGAATCTATATATAAGGCACAGATTGTTTCAGATACAAAACTGGATCTTTCTGCTCACTTTACAAGTGAATTCGGACGGATTCGTACCATCGTAGTAGGGCCGGATGGGTATTTCTATATCACGACAAGTAATACAGATGGTCGAGGACAAAAAAAAGAGCGTGATGATAAGATTATCCGTATACATCCCATGTCTCTGTGAAAATTGGATCAATGATATACTGGACACCTGAGAGGAAACCAATATGGCAACTATAGATGATTTTAACATCTTGGATATCCGTGTAGGGAAAATTATTGATGTTCAGGATTTTCCTGAGGCGCGAAAACCTGCGTTTAAACTGACAATAGATTTCGGCACAGAGATAGGAATCAAACATTCAAGCGCGCAGCTCGTCAAATACTATTCTAAAGAACAGCTGATTGGGAAAAAAATATTGGGAGTGGTAAATTTCCCGCCACGACAGATAGGGCCATTTATCAGTGAAGTGTTGACACTGGGGGTTCCCGATAGTACTCACGAGTGTGTGCTTATCAGACCGGATTTAGATGATGCTGTTGTTGGCGGGAAACTGTTCTGATAGTATCCTTATCGTACCGCGGTTTGCTGTTCCCGTTTTCTTTGAGCCAGTACTTTTTCCAGTAATAACAGGTCGGTAGTTCGAAGTAACGGAAGCGTATCAAAGGAAAAAAATTTCGCCTCAGTCACCTCAGCAGATGGAGTGAATTCTCCTCCCATGTATGTACCTATATATACTATATCGAGTCTGGCGGTATCCCTGTCTGTGCGTATCTTATACCTGGTATCAGCACTTATGACCATTCCTGATTCTTCATGCACTTCTCGTTCCAAACCTTCTTTGGGGTGTTCTTTTGCTTTTAAATATCCTCCCGGGAATCCCCAGCTTCTCTGTCTATACGTGTGCTTAAAAAGAAGTACTTCATTACGTTCATTAAATATGACGCCTGTTACACCTACCAGGAATTGATCCTGCAATATACGCATGAGATTCAGTTGTACACCTTTTGGAAGTTTGAGGGCCTTCCATAATCGAGCGAGTATCGACATCATAGGGAATCATCATCTTGCGGCAACTCTCCATTTTTCGTCTGTAATTTAGCGTTCTCAATTTCAAGGATATGAATTTTTTTGGTTAACTGTACCGCTTCTTCTTTTGCATCTGCTAGTTCTTTTTCTTTTTTGTTGACTGCGAGCTTTGCCGATATAGACCGAAGGGTATAGAACATCGCTGCAAACAGCACGCCGATGGCAAAAGATGCCAACACTATCACATACATAGGAACGCTGTTTATGGATGCGGATCCGAAATGAACGGACGCGAGTGTGGTATTAATAGTCGCGAAATATCCAAATAGTAGTCCAAATAATATAAATAGGACCAAAGCTAACATACAGATAGTCTACCATATATTGTGAAGTGATTCACAAAAAACGAATATGGTATCTCGAAAGAGTCTCAGCTGGGATAGAAAATAGTTGTAATACCTGCGTCACGTAAGTTGCTATACATCTCACAATATTCGTATAATAGTTATATGGCTACAACGATAACGACATCTACATCATGGTTTTCCCGATTAGGGGCCTCAGTTAAAAATGTATTTTTTGGTTTCATCCTTGTTATCGGATCAATTTTTATTCTTTTTTGGAATGAAGGGCGTGCAGTCAAAACGGATCAGAGTCTACGTGAAGGCGCTTCATTGGTTGTGTCGGTAAACCCTGATACCAAAACGCCTGATCATGAAGGAAAGCTCATACATTTTTCGGGTGATGCAAAGACTCCAAGCACGCTCACCGACGTCGATTTCGGCGTTGGGACAAATGCGTTAAAGTTAAAAAGAATTGTGGAAATGTATCAGTGGGACGAGGATACTCAAAGCTCCACCAGAGAAAAATTAGGTGGAGGAACAGAGACTACTACGAAATATACCTACAGCAAAAAGTGGAGCGATACGCGTATTGACTCATCATCATTCAAGGAAAAAGAAGCACATCAAAATCCCGTGGAGAAACGCTTCCAAAACAAAGAATGGCTCGCCGAGAATGTGAGTGTAGGATCGTATATCCTTTCAAATGAGCTATTGGAATCACTCTCAGGGTATACCCCGTTTACCATAACAGAGGAGATGCTCAGCACTCTCCCGTACAGCACGCAGGAAAAATTGGAGTTGGATGGGAATATGATTTATTATCAGACGCTATCATCTGCTGAACCGTCTGTTGGCGATACCAGGATAAAGTATGAGTATATTGCTCCGCAGCGATTAAGTGTGATCAGCAAGCAGACAGGCGATACGTTGGTTTCGTATCCAACAAAAAACAACAGGACAATAAGTATGATTCAATTGGGCGAGCATACGGCAAAAGAAATGTTTGATACAGCTATCTCATCAAATGTGGTGATGACATGGATTATTCGCGGTGCAGGTGCTCTCGCTATGTTTATAGGTGTGTCAATGGTGTTTGGTGTGTTGCCTGTTATTGCTTCCGTTGTCCCTTTTGTTGGGAGAATTGTCGGAAGTGGTGTGACCCTTATCTCAGGCCTTTTTACGCTTATAGGAACATCAGTTACCATCGGAATTGCGTGGGTTTTCTATCGCCCAATTATCGGAATTCTGTTATTTGTAGTGGCTATATCAGGAGTGGCGCTTATTATCAGAAGCATGTCACAAAAGCCTGCAAAAAAATAACACGATACGGATCTCACGTATGAAAGTGTCAAAATCCATAGACGAGCATATACAAGAATTTTCTCCGGATACTCAAAGTAAATTACAGTCTATTAGGCAGATGATACAAAAATCAGTTCCGGAGGCAGTGGAATGCATCAAATATGGAATTCCAACATACACGTTGTATGGTAAAAATCTGGTGCATTTCGCTGGGTATAAAGGACATATAGGATTTTATCCAGCACCGTCAGGCATAGCACGTTTTAAAGATGAACTGAAACCGTATATAAAGGGAAAGGGAACACTACAGTTTCCACTCGATACGCCGTTGCCATTAGCACTGGTTAGAAAAATCGTTTTATCGAGAGTGAAGGATATGCAAACAACGCGAAAGAAGTGATAATGCGAATAGTTTTTTAAAAAGAGAGAGCAAAACCCGCCACACATGCAAATAGGTATGCGTTAAAATTGCGTTCTCCTCATACATCGATGCATCGAGCATCTCTCTTTGAAGGCACTGTGCACAATTGTTCCGATATAACACAGCGTTCTATTGGAAAAACTGTTAGAACAGTATATTTCAATCTCATTTATAGTATTATGAATATATGAAAACCGCTGGAATTATCGGAGGCCTTGGACCTGAAACAACAGCACAATTCTATCAGGAAGTTATTTATACTATGTTTCAGGAACATGCTGTGGAAAGACCACCACTTCTTATGTGGAGTATTCCTCTTCCGTATCAAATCGAAGAGGATTTAATTACAAAAGCTGTGGGGGAAAATAGATATATCCCATATTTACAGGATGCGGCAGTGCGTCTCGAAAAGGGAGGGGCGGACTTCATTGTCATCCCGTGCAATTCAGTTCATATGTTTATTGAACACGTCAGAAGTGCAGTAAAGATTCCTGTCTTAAGTATTGTTGAGGAAACAGCGGCGTTTCTAAAACGTAAACACATTACACAAATTGGATTATTGGCTACAAAATCAACAATAGGAAAAAAACTGTATGAATCTCCGCTGGGAAAAAACGGTATTGCTATCGTTCTTCCAGATACTGTCGATCAGGAAAAAATCGGTATATTAATAAATAATCTCGTTATAAACAAGTACGATAAAGAAGATCGGGAATCTCTATTAAATTGTATCGGGCGTTTAGTTCAAAAAGGTGTGCAGGATGTTGTGTTGGCTTGTACAGATCTGCAGTTACTCATTCCTAAGAACGATCGTATACATATATATGATTCTATGGAAATCTTAGTAAAAGCTACAGTACGGGAAATACAAGCTTAGCATGATGAAAAAACGTATACAAAGGGAGTTCTATATAGTTATGCATGGTCAGGATAGTTCATTTCGTATCCGGAAATGGGTCATTATATGTATCATCCTTGCCATAGTCCACAGTCTGGCAGGCTTGAGTGCGGTATGGATTTTTATAAAGATTTCGATCGTATTTGGTTTTTTTATTCATTTTTTATTCCGTTATCATACACATGGGTGGACAAAACCATGGTGGATCATGAAAAAAGTTATAAAAACTCCATATGATGAGTAGCAAGATATTCTGGCACCCATCATTTCAGAAATGCCTAACCGGTGGAAGTAGAAATACAAAAAGCAAATTATCAGCCGTGTCAGTGAGTAAAATACTATTAAACATATACGGCAGACCACTGATCTCTCGTTAGATTTTTATATATGGTACGTAGGACGCATCATTAAATATTTACTATAGACACATCCGTGTGTGAGAGAAAGAGGATCTGCCCTTACACAATTTTTTCCTGCAACTCTACTATCATTTTCTGCAATCTTACATTTTCTTCTTTTAATTGGGACATTTTTGCTTCCCTTTGTATGAGAAGCGCATTGAGTTCCTGTAGTTTTTTTACCTTATTAATTAACTCTGAACTGGACTCTTTGATTATGTTGGAGGCAGTATGAAATGAATCCTCAAGCTTAGCATATTCCGTAACATCTGAGACATGGTGAATTATGCAGATAACGTTGCCATCCTTGTCCATAACTGCTGTATTAATTGGGCTCCAATATCTTTCCTGAAATAATGCACTTCCTGGTTGCGGGATATTATACTTTTGTACTGGCATTTTATGTGGCTTCTTTTCACGAATCGTAGTACGAAGAGATTCCGTGAGATTATGCACACCAGTGGCTCCAATATCTTGAGGGTCATCGGGGAATACTTCAAAAAGTGGCCTTCCGACTATACGATCTCGAATGGTGTTTGTAGCTTGTAAGTACGCATCATCCACGGCAAGGATTGTAAAGTCATCGTCAGGGGAGAGAATGAGATATGCTCCCGGAAGAGAGTTAAAAAGAGCGATAAGATTTTCTATCTGTTCAAGCATTCTCAAATCAGTCACAAGAATAGCGTACAAAAGAATTAAATGTATGTCAAATTACAAAATATATGTTATGTATATTCATCGCTTAAACAGACTATTGAGTTCATGAACATGCATTGCTACCTGTGTGGGTCTGCCATGCGGGCAAGTCGATTTATTCGGAGTGGTTTCCAATTCCTGCACTATTGTTTTCATTTGTACTTCTGATAAAAGATCTCCTGCTTTTACTGCAGCTCTGCACGCGAGGAACGCTAGCATTTCTTCTGACATAGTGTCTACAGCCTTTGGTTTGTGTGTGACCTCCAGATCTTCGAGCATACGTTGTATAAAATCATTCGGATTTCTATCCTTAAAGAGTAAAGGAATATGTGTTATATTGTCGCCTTTGAACGTAAATCCCAGTTTTTCAAACTCTCCAATATGTTCGTTCAGTGTTAATTGCTCACGTTTTGTGCATATGAGTCTGATAGGTGTTGAAAGTACTATTGATTTCTTTTCTCCTTTTAGTATCAGAAATTCATTTTTGAGTTTCTCAAACAATATGCGTTCATGTGCGGCATGCTGATCATATATATGGAGTGAATGTTTCGTTGTAACTATGATATATAATCTATGGAATTGCTGGATAAAAGATGGGTGTTCAACTGCATATTTTTCAGCATTTAGTACAGATTCTTTTAGTAAATTTCCCGCGAAACTGTTGGCTAGTCCCGCCCCTGTTTTTTTCCACGAAAGATTTTCATATACAAGATTATGTTCTCCAAGTACTTCTGCGATCATATCTTTAACTGTTTGAAATAAGAATCTGGCATCGGTGAAGCTTACCTGTTCTTTACGCGGATGAACATTGATGTCCACCATGTCATAAGGTAGCGAAATGTATAGGACAAAAAGGGGATACGTATTGGATTCAAGCATAGTCCCATAGGCCTCTTTGACTGCCATCGCTACTGATTTATCACTGACTGCTCTGCCGTTTAGAAATAGGTATTGTTTGCTTTGTGTACTGCTATGCATTTGTGGTTTAGCAATATATCCTTCGATGGCGATATAACTTTTCTCTTTTTTAAAGGGTATCAGAAACGAACAGGTAATATCTCCTAATATTTGTGCAATACGATCTATCCTTTCTTTTGCTGGGGGGAAAGTCAGTACTGTCTTTTTTCCATGGGTAAGCGTAAATTGTATATCGGGATAGCTCATCGCGAACTGTTCGACCATACCAATACAGTAGCGTAATTCAGTTTGTGAAGATTTCAGAAATTTTTTTCGAGCGGGAATTTTTTCAAAGAGATTTTCAGCAGTCACGATTGTCCCCATAGACATCCCTACGACGGACGATCGATCAAGCGTTCCATTGCGTATACTTACTGAAAACCCTGTAGGAGAGGCCTGTTGTCTACTTTGAATTGTGATCTTGCTTATGGCTCCCAATGAAGAGAGCGCTTCTCCCCTGAAACCAAAACTTCGGATGGTATGAAGATCATATTCGCTTTCCAGCTTACTGGTTGTATGAGGTTTCCAGCATTCCATCACATCTTCTTCAGACATGCCTATGCCGTTGTCTATCACCTGAAGTTTAGCGAGTCCTGCCTCCTCGATGTGAATTTTTATTTCTGTAGCTTGCGCATCTATGGCATTTTCGATCAATTCTTTGATTGCGTAAGAGGGGCGTTCGATAACCTCTCCTGCTGCAATTTTTGCCACAACCAGTGGGGATAGTTCATGAATAGTAATCATACTTAGTCTATATCCCGAAACGCTTTGGAAGCGGTTTGTAAAAGCTTTACTTGTTCTTGCAACTGGGCCAGTTTGTTCATTGCATCTATTGGTGTCATATGAGCAATATCAATCTTCGCCAATTCGTTTTGAATCAGGTAGAGCGCAACTGTTTGTTTATCTTGAGCAGTAGGAAGAGTAGCCGTGTCGTGTTCTGCTATTTCTGACTGACTACGCTCTTCCAGATGCTTCAGCATGATTCGTGCTTCTTTCAATACTTCATCAGGAATACCTGCCAGTTTTGCAACCGCTATGCCAAATGAATGAGATGCCCCTCCTGGAAATAAGGTATGTAAAAAAATCGGTGATTCTGCTTCTCCAGCAACCGCCATATGGTAATTTTTGATGACGCTTGGATATTCCTTTTCCAAAATCTGCAGTTCATGATAGTGGGTGGCAAAGAGTGTTTTTGGAGCTGATGGAAAATGCGTGGCGATATACTGCGCGACTGCCCAAGCTATAGATATACCATCATATGTACTTGTACCGCGACCAATTTCATCCATGATAATCAGTGATTTCTCAGTGGCGTTTCGCAATATTTGTGCAGTTTCCACCATCTCCACCATAAATGTGGACAGTCCGGAAGTGATAACGTCAGATGCACCTGATCTCACGAATATCCTGTCGACCATAGATAAGTGAGCACTCTTTGCGGGTACAAAACAACCGATCTGACAAAGGAGTACTATAAGGGCAACTTGCCGTATATATACAGATTTTCCTGCCATATTAGGCCCTGTGATCAGAAGCATACTCTGTGATGTGTTGCCCAACTGCGTATTGTTGGGGACAAATTGCGAATCCATGCCTAGCAGTCTTTCTACAACGGGGTGTCGTCCCTGATCTATGTAAATTTCTCCGTCGCTTCGAAGAGTCGGCCTTACGTATCCATATTTCTGACTTATGTGTGCGTATGTGGTAATGCAATCAAGTGTTCCTATCGCCTGAGCTGCCTGTTGTATAGCGGGTGTAAACTCGAGCATATGCCTCAGCACTTCTGTGAACAATTCATACTCCAATTCATTTGCTTTTTCCTGCGCGTTCAGAATGATTTCTTCATGTTTTTTAAGATCATTGGTTATAAACCTCTCGGCATTCACCAGAGTTTGTTTCCTCATGTATGTTTTGGGTGCCAGATGTAAGTTGGACTTGCTGATTTCAATATAAAATCCGAATACCTGATTGTAGCGAATCTTTAATGACCCTATACCGGTTTTTTCGCGCTCGGACTTCTCAAGCTCTGCTATCCATTCCTTACTGTTGCCAATGATGCTACGCAATTTGTCCAGCTGGGCATGTATTCCATTTTGAATCATCCCGCCGTTTTTTATATCAATCGGAGGTTCGGAAACTATGGTATGTTTGATGTTGGTAATGACAGTCAGAATATCAGGCGTAATGGCACCGGCAATATCACTGCAAATATGCGTGTGCAGAACCGTATCTTTTTCCAAAAATGCACGTATTTCCAGAATTTTTTCCAGTGATTTCTGTATATTTACCAGATCCCTGGCGTTACCAATATTTACGGAAAGTCGGGACAATATCCTCTCGACATCGTTGACTTCCTCCATCTGTTTTCTGACGCTCTCACGTTTTTTATGTTCCGATAAAAAAACTCCGACGCCATCATGACGAGCAGTCACTTCTTCCGTTGATATTAGTGGTTTTTTGAGCCATATCTTGAGCAGGCGTCCACCCATGGCGGTAACTGTGTCATCTAATACTGAAAGGAGTGATCCGTGTGTGTCATGATCCCGTATCGTTGCAAATAATTCTAGATTGAGTATTGTGGATTTATCCAATACCATTGTGGCATCAGATTCGTACACATCGATGGTACGGATATGTTTCACTGTTGTCATTTGTGTTTCCTGCAGGTATCCTAGGAGTGCTGCCGCCACTTCAAGTGACAATGGTTTTCCCTCAATACCGAATGCTGCCAGAGTCCGTACTCCAAAGTGTTCTTTCAGTAATTTCTCAGCGTGTTTCACATATTGATCCCATGTCTTCAAGCTATATATATTCATGCCTTGCTGCGCCTTGATGAGCTTTAGGAGTGAGGTATCGTTATAGAGAAGATCAGGCAAAATACATTCGCTGGGGGAGAGACGGGCGAGTTCATCCAATAGCCATTGTTTATATATGCCTTCTTTTTCCGATACCGCAAAGTATCCGGTGGATAGGTCAGCAACAGCGATGGCTGCTCGATCTGATGTTACCATTATACTTACCAGATAATTATTTTCTTTTTTCTCCAGAGAGTTTTCATCAAGCATTGTGCCAGGTGTGACAACACGCACCACATCCCGTTCTACGAGTCCACGCGTATTTGGTGGTGAGAGTTGCTCACAGATGGCGACTTTGTATCCCGCTTTGATAAGCTTTGCCAGATAACTGTCCACGGCATGATATGGTATTCCTGCCATGGGAATTCTGCCATCTTTTCCTCCTGCTTTACTGGTGAGGGTAATATTGAGTACCTTCGCTCCAATGTATGCATCTTCCAGAAAAAGCTCATAGAAATCTCCCATGCGGTAAAACAGGAGGCATCCCGGAAATTTTTTGCGTATATCATAATACTGCCGCATCATGGGAGTGGAAAAGGTTTGCATAACCATAAAAACAACTATACCAGGTTCAATCTGGCTTATAAAGATTAATCAGATTTTTCACTCCAACTCGGTTAGTTTTTGTGTATAATGAAATTCAATTATGCATGACGTAAAGATTCATCCAAGCTGGAAACTGGTACTACTGCCTGAGTTTGAAAAACCATATTGGCAAACACTTACTGACACCGTGCGGGAACAGTATAAAACAAAAACGGTGTTTCCCCCCGCCCCCAATGTCTTTCGCGCATTTGATCTCTGTCCTCTGGGCGAAGTAAAAGTGGTGATCATAGGCCAAGATCCGTATCATGGGGAGCACCAGGCAAACGGATTATCATTTTCAGTGAACGATGGCATCAAACTTCCACCGTCACTGCAGAATATCTATAAAGAAATTAAAAATGATCTTGGTATAACGCCTCTTGCCTCAGGTGATCTGACCCGCTGGGCGAGTCAGGGAGTTCTGATGCTCAACAGCGTACTTACGGTTCTTGCAGATACACCCGCTTCCCACGCCGGACTCGGGTGGGAAGAGTTTACAAACAGTGTGATAACGGTACTCAACGCCAAACGTGAGCATATTGTATACATGCTTTGGGGCAGGTATGCACAGGAAAAGGGGAGTGTGATAAACAGAGAGAACAATCTTGTGCTTGCAAGTTCTCACCCCTCGCCATTTTCGGTCACGAAATTTTACGGCAATCACCATTTTTCCAAATGTAACGCATATCTTTCTGAGCATGGTAAGACGCCTATTGATTGGAAATAACTCAATGTAGATTTTGGATACGTTTGGTATTCAGATAGAATATTATCCATTTTTTGATCTCCAGTAGTGAAAATATACATACTGAAGTTAATCCGATTAGTCTGAAATGAGATATACTTATTCGCACGGTTTCAAACCACTCGTTCATCCAAAAGATGACTATGCTTTGTAGCATGATACCTGCCAACACGCCTATCCAAATAGACGGATTTATAAAAATGCTTCTGTGAATATTTTTGAAGAATGGCTCAGTATTCTTCTGTGCATGTATTCCGTTTATCCACTGTGCTATAACCATGGATGTAAAGACTGTGGTTGTTGTCTCGCCAGGAGAGAACCTAGGAAGCATATAGAGATATAAAAGTAGGTTTGGTAAGCCCAATGCGATTGCGCCATAGATGATGTTTTGTAATTGAGTGCGATTGAAAAACATTTCGGAAATTTTTTGAGGTGGTCGAGTCATAACATTTCCCTCTTCACCAATAAATGGAAACGTTTTGTCCTGAACACCATCAGTAACCAGATTAATCCAGAGAATATGGATAGGTTTCAGTGGAAAAGGTAAATTTAACAGAATAGAGGAAAATATAAGAAAAATTTGTGACAGATTAGTGACTACTAGATAATAAATAACTTTTCTAATGTTGTCAGCTATTATTCTGCCACGTCTGATAGCCTCAACGATCACAGAAAGATTGTCGTCCAGTAAAATCATTTTTGCTGTTGATTTAGCGGCTTCTGTTCCTGATCCCATTGCAATACCCAGATCAGCTGCTTTAAGCGCAAGCACATCATTTACCCCGTCTCCTGTCATAGCCACAACATCTTTATTTTGAAGTAATTTGACGATCCTGTACTTGTGTTCAGGGACAATCCTTGCCAATACTGAAGTACGTGGTAGTTTCTTCTCAAGGTCTGAATCATTGAGCGCGTCAATTTCCTTACCAGTCATTACGATATCTCCCTCTTTATAGATTCCAACCAGTCTGGCTATGGCTTCAGCAGTTATTGGGTTATCTCCAGTAATCATAATAATTTTTACTCCAGCGTCCTGTGCTGCCTTCACGGCTTCTTTGACTCCAGTTTTTGGAGGGTCTATAAATCCAATAAGTCCTACAATATCAATTTGCCATGTTTCAAAATTCCCTGAACTGGTGGATTTGCCAAACGCAAGCACTCTGAGACCTTCTTTAGCCATTTGGTCGTGCTCGGTAGTAAGATTTTTTAAATGAACTTTGGAGTTATTTGATAATTTTGCAAGTGTCTCGAATGCACCTTTTATGTATGTTATGGTATCTTTTTCCCCAGATACAGTTATTGCTGTATATTTATGTACAGGGTCAAAGGGGTGCATTTTAGTTGTAGAATATGTCCTTTTTAGTTTTATGAAATCGCTTCCCAACCATTTCGCCAGCGTGATATCCAAGGGATCGCCGGATTTACCATCTATAGACTCATTTGCTAATGCAGCGATTAATCGAAGTGTTTCAAAAGTCTGAGTGTAGAATTTTGCCACAGTTAATTGTCCTTTTGTTATAGTTCCAGTTTTATCTGATGCGATTAATGTTGTACTACCCAAGGTTTCTACTGCAGGAAGATGGCGAGTCAAAACACCATGTTTAGCTAGCTGTATTGACCCAACTGCCAGTGAAAGCGTCAAAACGATGGGCAGTCCTTCAGGGATTGCCGAAACTAAAACAGCAAGAAGCGCATAAAATACTTCAAATGGGGAATGTTTCTGATACAGCATAATTGCTCCGATAAGTCCGATTAAAATAAAAATAATAACCAGGTAGTTTTTCGAAAATCGCGAAAGTGCGATTGTCAGAGGGCTATCAGGAGATTTCTCAAGTACTTTTTTTGCTATCGATGCCAAATATGTACTCTTGCCGGTGTATATAACTATTCCGAGGCCAGTTCCTTTTACAACTACTGTGCCGGAAAGAAGTATGTTCTCGAGCTCGAATACCTGTGCCATTTCAGATAGTATTGTGTTGGCATTTTTCTCAACTGGCATAGATTCACCAGTAATTGCAGACTCGTTTAACTGCAGCATGTTAGATTCTAAAAGTCGCAAATCTGCCCCTATGACATCTCCCTCGCGAAGCGTGACCATATCTCCCGGAACCAAATCAGACGAAGGTATCATCCTTGACCTGCCATCACGCTTTACAGTTACTTGGGTCTCCGTCATTTTTCGTAACGCTTGAGTAGATACCTCTGCGCGTAATTCCTGCCAGAATCCAATAATTGTATTGACAATAATGACAACAAGGATTACGGAGAAATCTTTGATGTCTCCAATAAATAGCGAGATGACTCCGGCTAAAATGAGTATGTAAATTATCGGATTTCTAATTTGTCTAACCAATAGTTGAATATAGTTAATTTTTTCTTCTGTGAGAATATTTTTGCCAAATTTTATGAGACGTCTATCGGCTTCTAGCTGTGATAATCCGTTGAAATTACTTTGCAATATTTTTATTGTCTCGTCTGCAGATTTTGTAAAGAAATTATCCATCATCGAATTTTATCACAGAATCTATATTCATTATTATGATTCTCGTTGCGCTCTGGAAGTATGTGTTTGAATGTGTCGTGAGATCATTTTCAGAAATTCTCCTGTCTTGTATGTCCGGCCACCTTTGCTGTATGTCATCTGCGGGACCTTATGCACCACTGTGCTGGTATACAGAGAATCGTGAGCTTCCTGTAGTCTGCGAAGCAGTTCTTTTATGGAGTACTGTCTTAACCATAACACGCCCGCGATGTTTATAGAGGACATGTCCTGGGGCATTGGCGGGTCAGTGTGTTCGGCTAATGCCTTGTAATTTGCAGCGTAGTGTTCATGCCAAAACACAATGTGGCAGAGTTCATCCTTGACTGTCCATTCATCGGTGGACATCCGTGTCGATTTTTTTCTCTTCACTGTTTGGACAAACAAATCCAATTGCATGGTAACTTCAGAAAGTGTTCAGTATAGCTAATGTTCATGTGTCTTTTTCATTATACTGCGGGAAATCAATCCTGAAGAATTGAATCACAAAGTGAGATGATACAATGAGGGTATGAAAACAAATGAGGCAACAATTCTTCGAATATATACCATGAGTGTGGCACGCGTGTATCCTGCATATGTCGCGAAGGCAGAGAGAAAGGGTCGCACCAAAGAGGAAGTCGATGAAATAATCAGGTGGTTAACAGGATATAGTCAGAAAGAACTCGAAAACGAATTAAAAAAAGAAACGGACTTTGAAACGTTTTTTAGTAACGCGCCACGCATGAACCCTCAAAGGTCACTTATTACCGGTACTATCTGTGGGGTCAAACTGGCCCAGATAGAAGAACCGATTATGCGCGAAATCCGCTATCTGGATAAACTGGTCGAAGAACTCGCAAAAGGAAAAACCATGGAAAAGATACTGCATAAACCACAGTAGTATGTTTGTTATACAAGGCTATGAATATGTTTAAGCCGACATCTGCCCAGAGCCCTGAAGAATATATTGCTGCAGTTCCCGAACCGCGAAAGAACCATATTGAAGCACTTCATGTATTGATTCAAAAAACTGTGCCGAAACTCAAGCCGCGTATCCTATCCGGCATGATTGGATATGGAACATATCCCTACCGATATGCAAGCGGGAGGGAGGGTGATTGGTCTTTGATAGCTCTAGCGAATCAGAAAAATTATATTTCACTCTACGTATGTTCGATGGAAGATGGGAAGTATATAGCAGATGAATATAGAGATTCCCTGCCCAAAGCAAGCATTGGCAAAAGTTGCATACGGTTTAAAAAACTCGAAGATATAGACACGTCCATACTTGTGGAAATTATAAAGAAAGCGGAAAAAGCGGGTGGGGCAGGTCAAATAAAATAGTTCTGAACCGGTAGTAAACACTTCGACCTATCAATAACTCTATACCAGGACCCAGTAACCCTAAAACAGTTTTGCCTTTGGGGATTTATGTGTATATTTCCAGTATCCTACGGCAATCGGGAGGGTGAACGTGAGAATATAATATAAGAAAACATCCGGCTGGTAATACGAATTTCCAATTTTAAACAGAACGACATTAAACAGGTAATCCAATACGACAGCCATGACAGTCCAAATGAGTCCGGTTCCAAAGTAGCACATCAACTCCGGCCTCTTAACCTTGCGCATCAATACCCAGATAATAAATATGGTAGCCAGTGGGGTAATAATCCAACCGATATACTCCTTGGGTACAATAAAAAATAATACGATTCCTGCAATATACCCGACCAGCCAGAGTATAAATCCCCAAAAAAGCATGTTTTTTACTTTTTCTGATGTTGTCATATGGTAAATATTGTATTGAATGGATTGAGGAATATCAGTGCGATAATGTACAAAGATATTTAATGAAAAAAGAAAAACCAAATCAAGTGGCATCTCTTAAGTGTAATCTAGATCAGGGCGTACTACTGAGTAGTGCTGCGGGACTAGGACGATGTTCAGCGCTTCGCGCTTTCATGAATGATCTGCATATTATCGAAATCGCAGTTTCGATAATGCTCCTCATTCCCGAACCTAGATAATCCCGACGCATCCGTCGGGGCGTACTACTGAGCAGTGCTGCGGGACTAGGACTCGAACCTAGATAACATCCTCCAGAGGGATGCGTACTACCATTATACGATCCCGCAGCGCTGCTCACTAAACAAAAATACGAATCCCGCAGCTTTGCAATATGTATTCAATTTTAAACGAACCCAGATAATCCCGCTAAGCGGGACGTATTACTGAACAGTGTTGATCGCACAGGCCTGGAGCAGTTCGATCCTATAAATATCTATTCAATTATTAAAACCTCTCCATCCTTGAATGCCTTAAACAATACTTTGTCCTCGATTAGTTTCTGTATCTCTTTATCTGTACTAGCAGATTCGGGGTGGTCAGAATGATAATGCGGCTCAAAAATATATTCCAAAACTCCCAAGCCATTCCAAACCTGTTTTTTAAGTTGTGGATATGGAAAATCATTTGCATCGTCGGTGATGGCATAGTATTTCAGGTTAGAGCATAAAACACAGACTGCAGCACTATAGCCGATGTAAATAAAATCGTCTCTACTCTTCATTTCCAAAATTAATTTATCTAGTCCACTTAGTTTCATTGCCTGCCGAAGAACAAATGAATTTCCGCCACTTATATAAACTCCGTTTAGAGAATCCAATTTTCGTTTTAATTCTACTTGTCTATCAAAATAATCTTTTAAATTTAATAACTCCACCTCTATTCCTAATTTATGGAGTTGATTCATGTCTTCTTCTGTGTCGTGCCTTTTCTTTTCTGGGTCAGCATTGGTGAAATCGCGAGCATTTGGAATATATGCAAATTTGCGAGAGGTGTTTGCTACCCACGCTTCAAGTTTTTTAGTACTGTTGCCTAGTTTATATGATGAAAGATAGTATTTCATGTTTTACTCCACCTGATGAACCTATTATCTAGCTCTTTGAAACCTTTTTCCAAAGCTGTAAGACTTCTTTCCAGTAAAAAACTCCAAGTATTGGGAAAAACAATGAAGTAATCATTCCGGGGTAGTAGCTCATCATCAATACTCCTCTAACAAAGTGGTGAAACTCAGTAAAGAAAACAGATCCATACAATGCAAGTGGAATAAAAATCCACTTCCCACCTTTGAGTAAAAAGAATGCCAAGAGGATGAATACCCAAAAGGTTCCATGGAAAACAAAATAAACGCTCTCATGAATACTATGTAAGTATTCAGTAAAGAAATAAAAATTTGGCTGAAGGTCGTAAAACTTTGTCAGGATACATTCAAAACCATGAAGGTAGTTGAGAAGTAAAGATAAAACTAAAATTAATTGAAATCGTTTTGATAGCATACGTTGATTGTGTAAAGGTTCTATCGTTTGCCACATGATAGCCATTTTTTAGGTCAAAACATTTGACTTCTTTTGACAGAAAGTATCAGAACTTATTTCTTAGAAAATCCCAGACTCGTTAATGTTTGAATTGCTTTTTCCGTATGTTCAATTCGAACCATAATGTAATCTTTTGAGTAAGTAGAAATGATAAGTATATTCATTCCCAGTTTTGCTATTTCAGAGCTTACTGTGGCAAGAAAACCAACAGAATAAAATGGAACGGATACTTTTAATTCAATCAACGAATAGTTATCTTTATTTCTCTCAATAACGTCTATTTCCGTGAGATTCTCTTCTTTAGTAACAACGGTAATTTCATCAGCATCTTTGCTTACCAGAAAATGCTTGTTAATCTCTGGAGCAGTTTTTACTTTGGTGTAAACAAACTTACCCTCGTGAACAACAAAAGAGGAACTCTCAATTATCTTTTTTAGGTCATCATTCATGAAGTAATTATACCAGAAAGTTCGAACTTTCCATTCAGGGGCGATAAAAATTGATCCTAAAACCAACTTGCTCCGTAACTATGACTCGAATCTAGATAATTCCTCTTAGCGGGACGTACTACTGAGTAGTGCTTTATATTAGCAAAGCTGCGGGACTAGGACGATGTTCGTCCGCTATTGGCGAGACCCATGAATGATCCGCATATTATCGGAATCGCCACTTCGATAATACTCCTCATTCCCGAACATAGATAATCCCGATGTTCATCGGGACGTACTACCATTTCTACTGAGCAAAGCTGCGAGACTAGGACTCGAACCTAGATAACATCCTCCAGAGGGATGCGTACTACCATTATACGATCTCGCAGCTTTGCTCAGTATGAAAAAAGATCCCGCAAGATCATATGTAGGAGTTTATTATACCGCAAAACAGCCGTGATTGGGAATTGAGTAGTAGAGAGAGCCGGGAGTATACTCATAGTATGAAATCACTCTATGCTGTCTGTTTGCTTGTACACGATTTTGAAGTTTCGCTGCGATTTTACCGCGATACCTTAGGACTTATACTGAACTCACAAGATGGGAAATACGCGGATTTTAAACTGGGGGATACACTTCTTGCTATTTTTCAAAAAGATCAGGCAACTTCCATGTTTCCCGCTTCACATATGACTTCTGGAGGCGGTGCAGTATATGCGTATCAGGTGGAGGACATAGCAAAAAGCTGTGAAGAGTTAAGAGAGAAGGGGATACAGATATTTTCAGGACCATCCAACATGTCTTGGGGACAATCTGTCGCATACTTCAAAGATCCGGATAACCATATCTGGGAGATTACCACATAACCTAAATACAGGTTCTATCGTTGACAGCATGCCCTCACGTATGTCTTACTTAGATTACTGCCTATGACTGAAACGACGACGACGATCAAAGATACATCTGCAAATCCGGCTCCTCTGGGGCTGTTGGGATTTGGTTTGACCACAATTCTATTAAATCTGCATAATGCAGGATTTTTCCCGATCAACGCCATGATTATCGGCATGGGACTCTTTTACGGTGGATTGGCCCAGATTGTCGCAGGATTGATGGAATGGAAAAAGGGAAACACGTTTGGTACTACCGCGTTTCTTTCGTATGGATTTTTCTGGCTCAGCCTTGTTGCAATCTGGATTCTCCCAAAGCTGGGGATTACTGCTCCTGCCGATCCGCTCTCCATGGGGTATTATCTGTTCCTCTGGGGATTTTTGACATTTACGTTTTTTGTATGCACACGTAGGATAAACCGCGCACTACAATTAGTATTTGGCACCCTTACACTGCTTTTCGTGTTATTGGCTTTGGGAAATATTACCGGCAGCCAGTTGATACTGACGGTTGCAGGATTTGTAGGAATTATCTGCGGACTTCTTGCATTCTATACGGCAGTTGCTCAGGTAGCAAACGAAGTTCATAAAAAAATCATTCTGCCTTTGGGACCCGCAATATGATTTCATGGATACGTCAGATAGCATGGGGAAACGTATTACTTATTGGAGTACTGTACACGACAGCCGCCTCCATCATACGTTATATAGAATCTATTTTTACTTCCAAGTATTACCTGATGCCACAGTATAAAGGATTGTGGAGTATACCCATGCGTTTTACTTCAACGGAGTATTTTATTGCCTCAACAGTTGCTATGTTTACGATAGGCGTATCCTTGTGCATTATCTATTATTACCTGCGCGACTATCTGCCGAAGAAAAGGTGGCAGAGGATATTTTTTTTCGCAGACATCCTGGTTGCCTGTTCATTTATATTTTTCACAATACCGACTTGTGTGATGTTCAACGTTCCATCAGTTTTGCTAATGGCCTGGTTTGTCAGTGGGTTTATCAATATCCTTATAGCATCAATCCTGATAGTACACATCCTGTCCAAATAGCAAATCTCAACACCTAAAATTTGCATTTTCCAATCACCAGTACTATCCTTATAGGATAGGTATGCATCAGGTTACAGAAGGGCAACAGCAACGCGTGCATGACGGTCATAATGGGTCGCATTCCTGCCAATTGTACGCTTCTTCCCAGGAACATGCGGATTTGATTACCCCATTTTTTGTACGAGGACTTACCTCACAGTACAAGTGTGTATGTACGACAGATTCGTATACAAAAGATGATCTGATAGGTCTGTTTCGTGAAAAAGACTTTGATTTAACTCCGTACATAACTAGTGGACAATTTATCCATTTTTCAGCACGGGACACATATGCACAAACGGGTATTTTTGACGCAAATCGAACCCTGAGTATTTTTAAGGATATTTGCACCTGTGCGATACAGGAGAAATACAAAGGCATATATGTATCAGGCGATGTGGTTTGGAGTCTTGCTAACGAAGAAAGCATCGGGAGACTGTTGGACTATGAATCAATGGTAAACAGGTTGACTTCAACGATGCCCATTGTCGGGTTATGCCTATATGATGCCAATAAAATTTCCTATGGAACTGTCTATAATGTTCTTCGGGTCCATCCGGAAATACGTGTAGACGATATACAAATCAAAAGTCCACACTATATACCACCTGATGTATACGAATGTGTTAAAGATACAACTGTGCCCGCGTCAGAGTATTTACCTATACTATCTGATCTGAAGGCTGCAGAACTGCAATATCGTTCAGAAGTGAAGGAAAGAAATACTCATATTTCAGAATTAGAATTGCTCAATAGCACGATGGTGGATAGAGAGTTAAAGATGATAGAACTGAAAAACAGAATTGCTGAACTTGAAAAAGAACAAGAACAGAATCCATAGGCCAAAAATCTTCTTTGTGTGACCAACATCATTTTTTGCCCATGGTGTCATAGTATAATCAGTACTCATGAAGATAGTGTTGGAACGTTACACTGTGTTATTTGTTGGGGTATTTCTGGCCAGTTTAAGCATTTATATCACGGCAATACGGCTGGGCGCAAAACAATATCCAGATATAGGCAAGAGCCATGGAAGCGTCAAAGAGTACACACTGCAGGAATTATCTGAACACCGGTTCAGGAAAATATCAGCAAATACTGTTAGCATTCGAAGGAAATATTTATGATGTATCTTCAGGAAGTGCATACTACGCTCCCGGAGGTGCATATCATTTCCTCGCCGGTACTGATGCTACAGTCATGCTTCGAATTGCTGGCGGATCGATAGTAAAACAGAAGTACCCGGTCATAGGAACATTAGCATTATGAAATCACGATACGGATTAGTCTTTATAGCGTTATCATTCTTATTTTGTATTGAGCTTTTTCTGTTATCCAAATCGGGTGTACCGGAGGTGATGCGTAAACCATGGCTTTCCTTCGCCCAGATTTCAGGCCTTCTTGGCGTCGTGTCATATGCCCTCACTTCTTTCCTTTCAAGCAGGATTGGTTTTCTCGAGCAGATGTTTGGAGGACTTGATACCGTGTATCGAATCCATCAGCGGATGGGAAGAATTTCGTTTATGTTATTATCCTCACACTTTATCGGGCTCCTCCTGCACTATACGAATCTTCCATTGATGCTTACAAAACTGCTGTTGCCCTCAGATAATATTGCCTATACCGCGGGCATTCTTTCTTTTGGTCTCTCAGCATTATTTTGGCTTTGGTGGTATTTGCGAGACTTGAATATCAGACTTTTGTACGCGTCCAAACATTTTTCATCGTATCATTTGTGCTGGGGTTTATACATTCTTTGTTAATCGAAAGCGATATTTCAGGGTATTTCCCGCTGCGGGCGTATATACTCACATATTTTGGACTTGGATTGTTTTCTTTCGTATATAGGCAGTTACTCTATCATATTGTTGGTCCCAGATATTCATATATAGTTTCATCGGTCAGACGTTCACAAAGCGGTTGGCAAATGTTTCGGATTATACCAACAGGAAAGGAAATGAACTATATTCCCGGGCAGTTCGTATATGTTGGGTTTCAAAAAGACGGATTTAAAAAAGAAACACATCCATTTTCGTTAGTGTCTGTGCCAACAGACGGGTATATGGAAATATGGATAAAGCCTGTCGGGGATTTTACCAGGGAACTCTCAGTCATAAAAGCGGGAGATACAGCAGTAGTATACGGTCCGTACGGCACACTCTATGAGAAAATTTTCGGCAAAGACACAGTTGTGTGCATAGCAGGCGGTATCGGTATCACTCCATTTTTGGGCATGATCAGGCATTTTGCAAAACAGTTGCCTAAGACTACGTTTCATCTCTATTATAGTGTCCGCTCAAAAAAAGATGTTGAAGATCTCCATTTGGAAACATACTTTTCAGAAACACAATCAAACATTGAGTATCATGTGCGGATAACTGAATCCGGATCCCGGCTGACTGCACGCGATGTGCTTGCAGATACGCCGCATACGGGGAAAACCATGTATCTCTTGTGTGGCCCCGAACCTATGATGCACTCTATGAAGGATCAGCTGTACAGAGAAGGGGTGAACCCCAGAATGGTATGTTATGAGGAATTTTCCTATTGATCGGTTATTGAAAATACTCACTGTATGCAGCTTTACCGCTGTGTTTGGTGTGTGTGTATATTCTGTCGGTTCCGTCGTAGGTGCATCAAATACGGCTATACGAGATGCGTCCATGGATAAGCGTGTAACTCCACCTTCCATCACACAGTCTCCGCAGCCATCACAAGAAAACAACAGTATACAAACGGGCACTCCAACCTCTGAGCCGAAAGTGGAGGAGCCTTCACCAACTGCTTCGCCTGACGCACGGTGTATTATTACTGTTGATTCCGCATCATATGATGTGACCCAGTTTAAATTAATTCATGACGGAGGAGATATATTTACATGCGGTAGTGATATGACATCTGAATTCTATAAAGAACATGAATCAAAGACGCTTCGAAAAATGGAACGGTATAAATTGTAGATGCGTCAGTCGTTACAGACACATGTTGAGCAGATGTGACTTTTCTATTTCTTCGGAAACAGCCATCCACAACAGATAGCGCAGGAAATACACATATTCCTCCACAACAGATATCTGTACAGACTGTATCGTGATCGGGGATATTTCTTCCGGTGCTGTCTCCATATCCGCCAAATCAGGAACCTTTGTGTGCGCATGTTTCGTTTGTGCCAACTGTAGTTCTAACAGTAGTATCCCCAGCGCGCGAAGCGCTTCTACTGTTCCGATTATTTCCAGAGTAGCATCATTTTTTACAACGATTGATATGGTGTGTTCTTTTCCTGATTGGGAAATACTATACGTATTTTCCTTTACAGAGATATCACCGGTTGTTTCCGATGTATGTTGGAGTTGAATTTGGCCGGATGCAATTTGGATACGTGCTTTTGCGGCTATCAAATATTGTATGATGACATGCTCAGACTGGTTTGTCGGTGCAAAGTGAATATTTTTTGCTTCTCCATGTACATCGGATACCGAAGTCTCAACGGGGATAGTTGTTTCCCGCTTCGATTTCTCATGTATCACTTGTGTGTTCTCCTGTATATCAATTGCGGCTTGAATTTCTGAGATAAAATTAAACATTTCCCGCTCTGCATGCTTATGTGTCTCCACCATAGACAGAACATTTTCACGATCAGGTATTGAGGGCTGATGTGTAGGTTCTGTGAGTAGGTACTCCTCGGGTAATGAGACGGATATGGTACTGTCAAATTCAGAACTGTCAGAGGGTTTTGGCTGTGGAACCATTTCGTGTACTGATTCTGTGTGAACTGCATCCGACGCTGCGGGTGTCGACTCTTCATCGAGAAATGATATAGATCGAAGGGGAGTTATTTGCCAATCCTCAAACGGTTTCTCGCTTTTCCACTGGTTGTATTCTACACTGCTCGGCAAAACGGTATGCTCGACATCTGACACTTGGGGTGCCACATAGTGAATTTCCTGTATTTTTGTGTTACTCATAATTTTCATCCGCACCGGATTTACGTTTGCCTCAGTGTTTTCTTCCTCATGGTATTCCTGTATTGTTTCCGTATAATCGTCTGCTTCAAGCAGGGTATTAACATGTGCGATATGGGTGTCCTGTATGGGTATGTGCTGATCAGTTTTCGATATGACTGTGGATACTGTGGCAACCGTTTCGGTTTGTGTATCCGTCTGTCGTGTCTGCTCCCGTTCACCCTGTGATTGACTATTGGGAGATATTTCCGCGGGACCGGCAGCAACAGATTTCTGCATCTGATGGAATTGTTCCATCGTGTGGACAGGGCTTTGGACAAGTTCTACTGAGAGTATTATATCGCCACTCCGATGTAGTTCACCCTTGAATGTTCTGCCAAATCTTGTGAATTCAAATTTCCCGGTATCTCCTACAGACTCATCCCAGTGTAATATTTTTTGTTCAAACCCAGCCATTTTAAAGAGCATTTCCAATTTTGGTTTTTCTGCTTCGTTCACATCGGAAAGGTTTGATATATTTCCCATAAAATCAATTTTTGTGGAGGTGATTTCGCATAAGCCACATGCTGAGCATGCTTCGCACGGAAGCGCTGCGAGTTGCTGGAAGTAACCCTGTTCTTCTGCCGCTGCTCTGGAATCCATTTCAACAGGCATGTGTACCTCCTCTGTATGCCATCGCATGATGAAAGCTAAAGTACGGAAATGCTAAATCGGTTGGTATGATTCGAAGGGGAGTGCTTCGAAGGGTCTCTACTCCCTTCAGGCTAAAAACGGTATTATCATAGTCAGTTGATTTTAAATAGTAATTAAGTATACAAAAGATTCAGCATTTTTGCACTATCATAGTGTTGACTTTCGGTAACTTTATGTCAAACTAAAAATATATGAGCACGACAATACATGGTCATAATTATTCAAAAATATTTATATTGGTTTTTACCATCGCGTTTGGCGTTATTGCACTGGCAGTAGGATATGTCGCGATGCAGGGTGGTACTGAACTTAGATCACGGGCATCCGAACAGAGAAACGGTTTGACCACGTTTCAGGACGTTCCTGTTAATTCATACGCGTTTTCCGCAATTGAGAGAATTTATTCGTTGGGGTTGACCGGAGGATGTTCTTCCAATCCGTTAAAATTTTGCCCATCGGAGCCTGTTACACGCGCATCTGCAGCGGTTTTTATGGTCCGTGCGTTGCACGGGAGGGACTTTGTGCCTGAAAAAGCCACTACTCCGATATTCGCCGATGTTGTCTCCGATGATCCGATGAGGGGATTTATGGAACAGCTCTATAGGGATGGCGTAACTAGCGGATGCAGTAAATCTCCTCTCAACTACTGTCCGACTAAAGCCCTAAATAGGGCGGAGCTTGCTATCTTCTTGAGTATTGCGATTCATGGCAAAGGATATACTCCTCCTGAAGCCACAGGAACACTGCTGAGTGATGTCAAAAAATCAACATTTGCCGCCAGTTATATTGAACAGTTATATAAAGATGGCCTCGTTAATACCCGCTGGTCAAATTCTGCGGAGACTGCATTGGATTGTGACGGTGGACCTCGTTCATATTGTCCACAAAAAATAGCCACAAGGGCATTCATGGCTGTTATGTTGGAGCGGCTTATGGATAGACCTCAGATATTTTCTGATGTCCCTGTAAACCATTGGGCTTTTTCGTCCATACAGCGTATATATAGAAACGGAATCACCAGTGGATGCAGACAAAATCCTCTGGGGTATTGCCCTGAATCACCGGTGACGAGGGCTCAGGCCGCTGTTATGATAGTTCGGGCAAATAAAGGATCATCATACTCTCCCAAACTCGAGTCTGCACCGATATTTTCGGATGTTCCTGATGGGCATCCATTTAGAGCGTTTATAGAAGAGCTATATAGGGATGGTATTACCAGTGGTTGTGGTGCAGATACGTTTTGTCCAGATCAGGCACTTACCCGAGCACAGGCATCCGTATTTATTCTGAAAACACGGTATGGAAAAGCGTATGCGCCTCCAGCAGCTGTCGGTGATGTGTTTCTGGACGTGCCAAAAAATGCACAATTTGGTGGATTTATAGAGAAATTCTACACACAGGACGGTTTGACTGCCGGATGCAGTATCTCGCCACTTCGGTTCTGTCCAAATGCGCCCACGACCCGTGCTGCTATGGCAATATTTTTAGATAGAACGTTCAAACTGGAGTAGTAGTGTTTATTGGAGGGCATCTGCTATGAACGAAAAACAATGTCCAAAGTGCAACGTAGTAATGGAGAAGGGATTTATAGGGGATAAGGAGAATTTTGGGCATCAAACTAGGCAAAACTGGGGAACAGGTATACACACACTGGGTGTTGGGTTGGATAATGCGCTTCCTGTCACCACATACCGCTGCGGAAAATGCGGGTATCTAGAGAGTTATGCGCAGTAATACATTGACACTATGATTTATATTCTTGGATTTATTATACTTGGGCTTTTCGCTGGCATGTTAAGCGGCATTATCGGTATTGGCGGGGGAATCATCATCATCCCTGCTCTTGTTTTTATTTTCGGACTTTCACAACAAATGGCACAGGGAACCACTCTTGCGCTATTGGTCCCGCCAATCGGTATTTTTGCCGCATGGGCGTATTACAAGCAAGGGTATGTGGATATGAAGATAGCCTTACTTATTTGTATTGGTTTTATTATTGGCGGGCTGATTGGTGGACAGCTTGCAACAGAATTGCCGACAAAGCTTATTACCCGTATATTTGGCGGGGCACTGGTACTCATCGGTATCCGGATGATCGCGTCGTAAATATCAACTGCGCCTCGTGTTTACAATCTGAATTTTTTCTCCCATTTGAATACGTTGCTTCGGCACTGAAAGAGCGGGTAACTCGATGACGTGATGGTATCTAGGATTCCAAACAAACACCCTATTTGGGGGTAATGCGATGCGCGTCCGGACCACACGATACGTATCATCAAGGATGATGACATCAATAGGGAATTTCATCCCAAATGTATGTATACCCCATCTAGTCTTGAAGTATACGGGGTAAGGGGTTTCTGCTCCAAGCAGCCCAACCATTGCACTGCCGAGTGTATGTAGATATGTTGCAGATACTGTGTGCATATGGATTGCGTGTACTACTGATTCCTGTGTTCTGTAATTGTAGTATAGTAATATCTCTATGGAAACCCTCTCAAAAGATCAGCAACACGTGTTGGCAGCGCTCATCGAATGGTACGAGAAAGACAAAGGATCAATGCAGTATGTTACATTGGGTGGGTATGCGGGTACGGGAAAAACGACGTTGATCGGTCATTTTAGGCAGGAACTGGAAACGCATCATACGGGGATTCGTGTCGCATTCGTCAGCTTTACCGGTAAAGCATCCAGGGTCCTGTCACAAACAATAGAACGAACGCTATCCACGTTTAAAAAGGATTCTGTGGGAACAATTCATTCACTCATATACTCTCCAGTTGTAAATGATTGTGAAGAAATTGTCGGATGGAAACAAAAAGATGAAATCGAATGTGACCTTATCATTATCGATGAGGCCTCGATGGTTGACGGAATGATATGGGAACACCTGAAAAGATACGGCAAGCCCATGGTTGTTGTCGGTGATCACGGCCAGCTACCACCGATACAGGGAAATTTTAATCTGATGGGTAAAACAGATTTAAAACTTGAAGAAATTCACAGACAATCGAAAGATAATCCGATCATAGAAGTATCAATACTCGCGAGGACACATGGATCCATTCCTGTTGGCCGCTACGGAAAGGGTGTCGTGAAATACAATAAGGGAGATTCGGAGTCTCAGGAGGCGCTCGGTGAACTGCTCTCAGGTGATATCTCCGATACACTTCTTTTATGCGGATTTAATGCAACGCGGAAAAAACTAAATGCACATATGCGCGCGATGGCGGGTATTGAGACCGCCGAGCCCGTGAGCGGGGATAGGGTGATCTGTTTACGGAACAATCACAAGAAGAAAATATTTAATGGCATGTTGGGAACCGTTTTGCATATACGATCAACAGATAGTGCCTGGTACGAAGCTGAAATACAAATGGATGGGGAAGAGTCAGTGTACAGCGGTCTTATATACAAGGATCAATTCACAGCACAGGAATCGTTAAACATGACGCCAAACAGAGCACTGTCCAAACAGGGGGACCTTTTTGATTTTGGGTATGCGCTTACCGTACACAAAGCTCAGGGTAGTCAGGCAAAGAGGGTGATACTGATGGAAGAGCGGTTTGGAAAAATGTCAGATGATGATTGGAAGCGGTGGCTTTATACCGGCGTTACCCGAGCGCAGGAAGAACTATATATATTCGGGTATGAGCCGCCTACGTTCTAATGATCGTGCCCCGGCATCATATAAATAGCCAAAGCACCTGTTACCAATAGTGCGATCTGCACAACGGAAATAAGTTTGGAGTTTTTATGGTGCAGCTCTGGAATTAAATCACTCATGGCTATGTACAGGAAATTTCCTGCAGCAAACGGAATGAGATAGGGAATAAGTGAATGTGCAAATGAATCCATTACGAGCACAGTTACAGTTCCCAGAATAGCTGTGGTGGCAGATAAAAAATTATAGAGCAGGGCTTTTTTGTTAGAAAATCCGCTATGTAGCAGTATGGTAAAGTCAGCCAGCTCATGGGGTATTTCATGAGCTATCACCGCTGTAGTGACAGATATACCGAGTGGTATGGAGACTAGGAAAGCCCCTCCAATAACTACGCCGTCGATAAAATTATGTATACCGTCACCGATGAGTGATAAATATCCCGGAACTTTCGTTTCTCCCGCATGGTCACCATCTATATGGTGGTGCCAATTTAACAGCTTTTCGAGAGAAAAAAATACTATGATGCCTGTGAGTATAAAGACAAACGCAGTATCTGGCATGTGCTCAAGGCTTTCAGGTATGAGATCAAAAAATGTACTTCCCAACAGCACGCCGGATGATATAGCTATGAGTGGGCTCATGATCTTCTTTAAATGGATGCGTCCAAACAAGAGAAGTCCCGCTCCAAGCAGGGATAAGAGACTTACAATAACTACGGCAATAATCGCAAATAAATAATTCATATTATTGACAGTGTTTACAAACGCCGAAAAACTCCAATGCGTGTTTTTGCACTATAAACGCATGCTGTTTTTGTATACGACTTTCCTCTGTAGACAAATCTGTTTCCACAGCATACTCCTCAATAGTTTTACATTTGGTGCATATCAGGTGGTGATGGTGTGAAAGTGAGGCAAGTTCATATCGTTTTTTACCATCTCCAAAATCTATTTCCGACAGTATACCTTCCTGAATGAGCGTGGTTATCTCTCTGTAAATTGTGGTTTTGTTGACTCGCAGCTTATCCAATAAAACGTGCGCATCGATAGGACCATGTGCGGAGGAAAAAATATCCAGCATTGCCTTTCTGGTTTTTGAAGTTCGAAGCCCCTTGGACCTTAACGATGTAAGTATCTCTGCCACATTCATATGGGTATGATAATGCAACTTAGTTGCGTTTGTCAATACTCATGTATTCACATTTGGGTGGTGTATATACACAGGATTGATCAAAACACGGAAAAGTGGCGTTGCATCAAATTCAAATGAGGAATTTATGTTACTGTGAGGATAATAATGATTTCGCGTAATCATCTCCGAGGATAACACTGACGGAATACTCATCTGTGGTGTGGGTATCAAACGTTGCGGACGGTACATTAAACGCCTTGAGCACCTTATTTATATCCTCAGTCTGAATATTTTTATTATAGACAATTACCGATGTCTTTTCTGTTTTAACCTTGCTGTTTATGGGATCCACAGTCAAAATTGATAATCCCTGAAGTGTCTGGGTTGCTTTAATGGCGAGACCTGATGTCTTTGTTCCGTTTTCTACTCTGACAATCATGGGGACTTTTTCCGGTTTTCCGGAGTATATGTCAGCTACCCATTCATGAATATTTGTCCATGTGTCGATACCGGCTTTTGGTGCCAGTATTGAGGCACCACTCGTAGCTGTGGTGATATTAAGATAATTTTTGTCAGTGAGTGCATACGTGTGTATCTGGTAACTTCCAAGTTCATTTATATTTTGGATTATAGCCTTTATATCCGTAAGGGAGATATCTGTTTTTAAGTCGTTGCCGAGACTCTCGACAAACGGAATGATCTTTGGAATAAATCCCGCGGAAAGAATTTTTTGTTTGACTGCGAGTAGAAGATTTCTTTGGCGTTTCGCTCTTCCAAAATCAGATCCGTCAACCGCACTGTGGCGAGATCTCACATATTCGAGCGCAGTAGTTCCATCCATATGCGTCATGCCTTTATCGAAGTGGAGGTGTTTGTATCTGCACGAAAAATATTCCCAATGCAGAGGTTCAGCCGAAGCAGTTGCAGTGAATTTTTCAATATCCTCAGGCGAATGTCCGCATGATTCGTCAGGTATGACATCCAGCGGATATGCATAGTCATCAAACGTCGTTTCCACTTCAATGTCTATACCACCCAATGTATCAATCGTATTTTTAAACCCCGCAAAATCGATGGCAACTATGCCATCTATCGGTTGCCCTGTAACCTGTGATGCGGCATATTTTGCAAGATTTGCACCACCTGCTTCTCCTTTGAATTCAGGTGGTTTATTTGGATATCCTTTGTCATCCAATCCTATTTGATATGCTGCGTTTATCTTCCAGTGGTGGGATGTTCCGTCTGCTGTTGGAAGGCCTACCCACGTATCTCTTGGGATAGAGAGTAAGTACACATTTTTCGTGGCTGGGTCAATTCTCGCGACCATTAACGAATCTGTCAGATACGTGCCATCATGTTTGCCACCCGCATACCCTAAAAGAAGTATGCTAAACGGTTTTTTATGCTTCAGCTTATCTTCGATGGTGATATATGATTCTTCTTTAGGCTCGGGATTGTTGATTATAGTCTTTCCCGCCAGAGACTTGAGTTGCCAGAAGGCAAAGCCGGCTGCAATCAGGAGTAAAACAGCCACTATCACTATAACTACTTTCAATTTCATAGGTGAATTGAGTATAACAATGTATCATTGTGTTCTCAATTACGTAATTCTGATACGAAATCCTGAAAAATATCTGAAGATTTACCGATTTTAAGCGTATATTCAGATGTACCGCGTATATACCTGTTATAATCCTAATATTGGTATAATGCGACAAATGCAAAAAATACATTCAGTTTTATCAAGGCCTCATACACTACTGACAGCACTGATTTTTTCATTCGTTCTTTTCTTTGGTTCTGTCGCTGTACTGCGCCACGATAATTTCCACTCCAGAAGACTCGATCTGGGTAACATGGATCAGACAATATGGAATGTGGTGAACGGAAACGGGTTTACACTGACTGACCCCATGGGAACCTCCCAGTTATCACGATTGGCTGTGCATGCTGATTTTTTATTAATACTTATATCTCCTCTCTATATGGTATGGTCGGATCCAAGAGTATTGCTGCTTCTACAGGTGATCATTGTTGGCATCGGAGCAATTCCTGTGTACTGGATTGCAATTCATGTACTTAAATCCGAGCGGATTGCAGTATTTTTTGCTGCGCTCTATTTATTATATCCGCCCTTGGGACGCAACATGCTCCATGATTTCCATGCAGTCTCATTAACGACAACGTTTCTGCTGTTTGCATACTGGTACATGGTGAAAGGGAAATATCTACCGTTTATTATTTTTGCCGTTCTATCTGCACTTGGAAAAGAACATATTTGGATTACCATCGCGCTCATGGGAATATATATTTCGATTTGGAAAAAGTCCCCTCGAATAGGAATCCCTATAGTTGCCCTGAGTGGAGCGATATTCTACATACTATTTTGGATTGCGATACCGGCGGTTTCCCCGGTGAAGCAGCATTTTGCCCTTTCTTATCTATCCGAATTTGGAGGGGGACTAAATGAAATATTCAAGAATTTACTCATAAATCCGCTTGGTATTATTGCAGTATTATCGCGGCCCGACAGATTGTATTACTACTATCAACTGCTCTTTCCGCTGGGATTTTTACCGCTTGTATCACCGTTTGCGCTCCTATTCTCAATGGAAAGCATACTCATAAATGCTCTCAGTAACAATACACTGATGCGCCAGATAGATTATCAGTATACGAGCACGATAATTCCATTCCTTATGGTATCGGCAATACATGGATACGCCATAGCACATCGTCTGATAACACGTATAAACCTGCCCGGTTTTATACGGAAATTGCCGATTATTCTCGCGTATATTTCCGTATGCATGTCTATATCACTCTACTTATGGGGTGAATTTCCGTCAGGTAAGACTCAATGGTTTTGGCATTTTATAACACCGGTTCCGGAGAGGCAGACTATGAATGCCGTAGCCGCATCGATTGATAGCACCCAATCAGTGTCAGTGACCAACAACATAGGAGCTCATTTTTCGCAGAGGAAGTATCTGTATAATTTCCCCATTAATGCAGACAAGGCAGATTATACTGTGGTATATTTAGGCGATACGTACGCGTGGCCAAGCGGAGAAGCGCAGCGAAACACGGTCAGAGAACTACTTGTAAACGGGCAGTATGTGCTTATAGCACAGGAAGGCAATTTCTTTGCTTTTAAGAAAAAATAAGTATGAAGCAAACAATACATCATAGCATCGTCTTACCCATATACAACGAAAAAGACAGTTTAGAGGAACTTTTTTCTTCCTGTGAGGATTTTTTTGCAAAACGAAAAGAAACAATTGAATTTATTTGTATAGATGATGGGAGTACTGATGGCTCGTTTGAAGAAATGCTACGGATTAAAAAAAGAATTAGATCCCACATGATCATAATCAAATTCCGAAAAAATTTGGGGAAATCCGCTGCACTGAGTGCGGGGTTTTTATATACGCATGGTCAATTGGTAATTACATTGGATGCTGACTTGCAAGATGATCCCAGTCAACTGGGCGCAGCGATCAAAGAGATTCGTGAAAACAGGGCAGATTTTATAGTAGGTTGGCGTAAAGACAGAAATGACAGGCGGGAGAAAATCCGATTGTCACACATGTTTAACGGAGTGGTGTCGCGTTTTTTTTCTGTCTCGTTGCACGATATGAACTGTGGATTAAAAGTCATGAAAAGGGAAGTCGCGTCGGAACTTGAGTTATACGGAGAGTTGCACAGATACATACCAGTGTTAGCAGCCTCACGGGGATTTCGTGTGAGCGAGGTTGTGGTATCCCATCATGAGCGAAAGTTCGGAAAATCAAAATTCGGAAGCGAACGGATTATCCGAGCTGCGTTTGACCTTGTGACCACACTATTTATCACATCATTTAAAACCAGGCCGCTTCATGTGTTTGGATTGGCAGGCGGACTTATGGGAGTTGCCGGCTTATTGCCGCTATTTTATCTTACATATCTGCATTTTATCGGAATATCTATTGGGAGAAGACCACTTCTTCTGATGGGTGTGCTGTTTGTTGTCTGTGGCATACAATTGTTTTCCACAGGATTATTGGCTGAATTACTGGTCAATTTTCAGGAGAAGAAGCATCAGTATCCGATCGATACAATTATCAATTAACAGGTACACATGTTAACTGGAGATACTAAGTCACCGATCTACCTTGGTTTTATTTCTCCACCTTGGTTTCCGGAACCCGGAGCATCGGATTTAGTTGAATGTTAGCGGCAGTCACGCTACCGTCTGCGTTTTCCGTACCGAATACGTTTATCCGGACTCCGGCTGTTAAATCGTCTTTTGTTGCCTCTGCAGCTTTATTTATACTAGTTTTTTCAGATAGGATCACAATCTTACTTGAACCGTCCATCAGCTTCACCGTTATGGATTTTTCATCTGCACTGAGAATTTCTCCGGATACCGGTCTTGATCCTGTCATCATGCGATTTCCCGTCCTACCTGCAGCGAATTGCCCTGAGCCGCCTGATCTTTGTCCCTGGAATTGTCCCATCATAAACGAACGATTTTTTGCCGATTTGTAGGCTTCGAATTTCATCCCGCCAAAAAAGCTAACCAGACCTATCACAACTATGAGCGCGATTATGGTTGTTGATGATTGTTTCGCTATTTGTTTCATATATTCCTCCTTCAATTGATGTGTGAATAGTATATCCTGATCATCTGAAATTTTGCTGAAAATTATTCATACCTCAACGCTTCGATAGGTTGCAGTTCAGCCGCTTTGCGGGCCGGGTACCAACCAAACAACACGCCTATCCCTGCTGATACTGCAAAAGCAAGAACGATGGATGGTATCGATAAAATAAAGGGAGCGTTCATGAGTATGGTAACCACATATGAGATTCCGATGCCAAGTAAAATACCGATTATTCCTCCAGTGAATGTGAGCATGATAGATTCAGCAAGAAATTGCATGGTTATAGCTTTTTTCTTTGCGCCAAGAGCCTTACGAAGGCCAATCTCGCGGGTGCGCTCAGTGACAGTAACAAGCATAATGTTCATAATGCCGATGCCTCCCACCAAGAGTGATATCGCTGCAATTCCCGATAAGAGAGCCGTGAACGTCCCCGTAGTGGAAGAAGCAGCATTGAGTATATCCGCCTGGGAAAATATTGCAAAATCTGCCTGAGAGGGATCTGAAAATTTATGTCTAGCAAGAAGAAAATAGCCGACTTCATTTTGAGCAGTTGTCATCACCTCAGCGCTTTTGGCTTCAAGTGCAATTGTGCTTACATACTCGACTCCAAATATTTGTTTTTGTGCGGTAGAAAGGGGAATATACACGATGTCATCCTGGTTTTGAAACCCCGACCCTCCCTTTGATACTGTGGTACCAATTACGGTGAAGGTTTTTCCATTTATGCGGATTGTCTGACCTATGGGGGATGACTGTTCACCAAATAAATCTGTTGCAACTTGAGGGCCTATTACCGCAACTTTTGTCATGCCATCAACATCGCGTTTTGTGATAAACGATCCCTGGTCAATTGTTACTTTATGTACATCAGTGTATACAGGAACTACACCTACTATTTGTGTATTCGTATTTGTTTTCCCCGTTGTCACTTGTGTCCGTCGGGACAGCTCTGGTGACACGCTCTTTATCGTTGTGATTGACGATGCAGACTCGATTGCTTTGGCATCATCAAGAGTTAATGTATTACTCCCACCTGCGGCTCCTCTCACAGCCCCAGATTGTTGTCCACCCGGGATTACTGTCAGTAAATTCGCGCCAAGTGACTGGATTTGAGTCTCGATTGATTGTTGAGTCGCCTGACCCAAGGAAACAAGTGCTATGACGCTTCCAATCCCGATAACAATACCAAGTATTGCCAAACTTGTTCTCATTTTATTTACTGCAAGCGTCCGTATACTTTCGATGAATAATTCTGCGTAATCCATATTATTTGTGAGATTTTTTTTGCTTTATATTTTTTTTGTCACTCACAATTGCACCGTCCCGAATGAGGATAATCCGTTTTGCGTGATCTGCGATATCCGGTTCATGGGTGATCATAACAACAGTATGACCATCGTCATTCAATTTCTGAAATATTGCCATAATTTCCTCGGCCTGCGCCGAAGCGATATTACCTGTCGGTTCATCTGCCAAAAGGAGGGCGGGATCCAGAGTCAATGCACGCGCTATTGCTACTCGCTGCTGCTGTCCGCCGGATATCTGATTTGATGTATGTGATAATCTGTCACCCAATCCCACCAATGACAACAGTTGTGTTGCTTTCTCAATCCGTTGTTGTTTGGGTACACCGGCATACATCATAGGAACCATGACATTTTGCAGTGTTGTGGTGCGGGGCAATAGGTTAAATGCCTGAAAAATAAATCCGATTTTTCTATTGCGAATATCGGCAAGTTCATCATCCGATAATTTCTCTACATTTTCCCCATCAAGGATATATGTTCCGCCTGATGGTTTATCAAGTGCTCCCAATATATGCATCAGTGTTGATTTTCCGGATCCTGATGGTCCCATTATCGCCACAAATTCGCCTTTTTGGATGGTGAATGACACATCACCAAGCGCCGTGGTTTCAAGACCTTCCATTCTATAAACCTTTGATAGGTGTGAAGCCTGTATAATCGGTTGTGTATTCATGAGGTTATCGTGTTCGTATGACCGCTCCTCCTCCCATTCCTCGTCCGCCGAAGGCACTAAACGGAGACGTTGTGGATGAAGATTCTTTTGTTGCCGAAGAATTGGTACTCCCTGTCACAACTACATCACCTTCGGATACGCCGCTTCTAATTTCTGTTTGTGTATCATTCGAATCGCCTACTTCAACAGGAACAGATGTGACTGTATTGTTTTTCATTATACGAACCGTAGTTTCATCGTTCACAGCTTGTATGGCAGCACTAGGCACCAGTACGACGTTATCTTTTGTGACTGTTATGATCTTTGCGGTCGCCGACATGTTCGATAATATATCGCTAGAGGCAAGATCTAACTTAATAATAGCCGGGTATGACGTTACGCCCGAGGATATGCTTCCTACGGTATCAATACTGATAACTGATCCAGTGAACGTTTTATCAGGAAGCGCATCCAACAATATTGTTGCCTTGTCACCTATATGCACTTTGGGCACGTCTATTTGAGCCAGTTGCACTGTTACCTGGGGAGCTGCCTCGGTAATAATATTTGCTATTCTCTGTGATGTGGAATTTCCAGTAGAGCTTGTTTGTGAAGAGAGAACTCCGCCTATTTGAAGTGCAAGTCCTGTGATAGTACCTGATATAGGCGCATATATAATAGGGGATGATTGTTGGTACGAAGCCCATGCGCTACTAACAGATGTTTGTGCCTGCGCTATAACTCCCTGTTGAGTTTTAAATTTAGCTTCGGCAGCCAGCCAGTCCGCCTGAGTGCTTGCAAATCCGGGGAGATTGCGTTGATCAGCGTTCGGTGATCCGTCTGGATTTGTATAGGTGGAGTTTTCAGCCTTATCCATATATGTTTTCCACTGGGTATACAAGCTGGACTGTAGAGAATAGTAGTTTGCATTTGCGCTGTCGAGAGAATTCTTTGCGCTCTGATAACTGGCGTACGCCTGCGCGGATCTCTGTTTTCCTTCCAGATCCAGATCAACTTCCGCAATCGGATCTCCGGCTTTTACTTTTGCCCCGTTGGTGACAAATATCTTTTTCACAACTCCTGAAGTCTGTGTGGATACAGATGCGCTATTTGCTGCGGAAATTTGACCCGATGCTGTTATTGAGACTATCAGTGTATCTTTTTTCGCTGTTTCTGTCTGATACTGCACTTCTACAGTTTTTGCAGAGGACATATTTTTTACACCAAACCATCCGAGGAACACGAGTATGATGACAATGGCTAACTTTGGCAGAACAGCCAAACTGGCAAACCATTGGTATATATGAGAAAGTCTTTGTTTCATAGTTGTATCATACCAATATCGTCTGAAAATATGCTGAATCAAACAGGCAATATCACCGTAAAGACTGATCCTGATTCAGGAATGCTCTCCACTGTGATAGAACCGTTATTCAAACTCACCAAGTGTCTTGCGATGGATAGTCCAAGGCCATATCCTGACTGATCACTTTTTGTCCGTGCACTATCTGCCCGGTAAAACCGTTTAAAAATATGTGGAAGATCTGCCTCACTGATTCCGAATCCGTGATCTGCCACAGAAATATATGCATGCTGATCTTTCCGTTTCACATCAATTGTAATTGTGCTTTTCAGGTTGCTGTATTTTATGGCATTTTCAAGCAGTATGATAAACACTTCTGTTATGCTTTGCTCGTGACCCTTCACTATACATGAATCAGTGGGCATCTGTATGGTTATTTTCTTCTGCTTTGCGACTGCTTTTACAGATGCGCTTGCTGCTGAAATTACGCTCTGCAAATCCACAGGCTCATGTGCTATATGAATTTCCGGTTTTTCATACTGTGCCAGTTTGAGCAGTGCATCTGTGAGAGCCTGCAACTTATTGGTATCGCCAATTGCATCCCGTATGATCATTTTGAGTTCCCCTAAAGTCGCTTTTTTATCACGCAAACTTACTTCAAGAGCGCTTTTGAGTGAGGTGAGGGGAGTGCGAAGTTCATGAGATGCATCCTGGACAAATCGGTACTGCTCATCAACCATTTTTTGTATCGGTGACAGTGTCCGTCCTGCCAATATATATCCGAGACCGCCGGCTATGACCATGATGCATCCGTTAATCACAACCAGAGTATATAGAATTCTATGTTTCGTTTCTGCAATTAAGTCAGGATCAAGCGCAATGGAGATTTGTTCAGGTTGCGGTATAAAACCAAATGGTGTGCGTTGTCTCTCGATTCGGAGTCTCTGGACTTTTGCGAACCGTTCAACTTCCCGTGATAAGAATGCATAGATAACTGCGCTGAAGGCAAAACTTATGCATAATATGATAACCAGATACCAGGCGGTGAGTTTTAGTCGTGCGGATTGAAACATATATTAGTTAGTCAGTTTATACCCAAATCCGCGTACGGTTTGTATGAGTGCTTTCTCTCCCGCGAATGGTACATCAATTTTACTTCGTAAATTTTTCACGTACACCTCGACAGTATTCGGGAGAATATCCGCTTCATAATCCCATACATGGGAAATTATCTGATCCTTTGTCACAACGGTATTTGCATGTCTGAGCAGATATTCGAGAAGTGAAAATTCCTTGCTGGATAATGAAATAATCCGCCCGCTTCGTTTGACTTCGTACGTTGTAGTGTTAAGCGATAGTGTCCCAAGTTCCAGTACAGTGGACACTGTCTTCTTCGGCCTTCGCACCAGAGCACGGATTCGTGCGATTAATTCCTCAAATGCGAACGGTTTAGTCAGGTAATCATCCGCTCCTGAATTCAGCCCTGATAGTTTGTCCTGTAGCTGTCCTTTGGCGGTGAGCATAATAATAGGGGTATGTATGTTCTCTGACCTGAGGCGTGTGCATACCTCTATGCCATTCATACCAGGTAACATCAGGTCCAGTACGATACAGTCGTACTCCTCCGTAATGGCCAGATCATAGCCATCGGTACCCGAGTATGCGGTGTCCACCGCATATTTTTCCAACTCCAGTCCTTTTTTTATGGATGCGGCAATTCTATGTTCGTCTTCGACGACCAAGATCTTCATACTTCATATTATATCCATTTTGCTGAAAATGTCCTGAATACTTTACTGGTAGTAACAATTCCTGCGATTGTGAGTGCAGCGTATGGGTAAAACGGAAGGATATACCATGCCAGTTTAGTTTGCACCACACTGGGGATACACAGTAGCACAATAGACGTAGTGCATACGTGCATAAGTGGTATGTCTGATCGGATGATTTTATATCGAAAATATACAAAGACTGATAACAGGTATACCTCAAAAAATAGAAATAGCGGCTTCATACTTAGCAACCGCATATAGAAGAACACAGAGCCGGTATGAGTTTCTATAGGGGTGATTACCCGCTGGACTATGTGATACCCGATATGCTCTGTTATAAACTGTGACCCGAAATTGACTGTCATATATAAGAACCATAAGAGAGGTACTAGTGTTGCGTATACCCACGCGAAACGGATGTTGGGAGTATACTTTTGTGACTGCGACAGATAGGGGATGATCGTTGCTGTGACGATGGGCACCATGGCAAGAGGGCCTTTCGTCAAAACCGCAATCGCAGTGATACATCCTATGGCTATATATGTCTTACGGGATGCGTGAGCATACACACATAGCACACTGGCAACAAGCATCAATAACATAAAAAATATATCACTGTCGGCAGAGCGTACGGTATGTGTGGAAAATACTGAGTTGGGATTGGTAATAAATAAATGGTTTGTGGAAATCAGTACACTCCAGGTGATAATACCGGCGGCAAATCCCCACCAGCGATACGCCACAGTACATGAAAGCAGTATGATAAAAAAACCGCTCACAGCACTCAGAAGTCTTGCTGCCACGAGAGGGGATATGTGTGTGATGCGTGATATAGTTGCGACTACAGCATACCACACCGGTGGTTTCTCAAAAAAAGGTTTGTGAGTATATGTTAAAAAAAACGTGTTCCCCGAATCCCTCAATTCACTGATAACCTGTTCATTTGTTTGTTCGTCCCATCTCTGAGGGGGAGCTGCCCAGGAAAAATGCAAACATCTGATGATGGTAATACACAGGATGCCAATGAGTATCACTATCTTCACATTTCGTGAATTCATTTGTCGAGTATTAGCGCGGTATTAAAATATCCCCAACGACGTAGAAATTCCTTTACCGGTATGGAGTATTGTCCACGCCAGGGGTCATTCAAGTAAATATCCGTCGGATTATCTGCAGTTCCGGCAAATCCCCGTACAACCGATGAATGCATGCCATTGATTGCTTTTATGTACACTCCATCGGGTGTGGTCCACGATATATCATGCGGGTCGCTCCATCCGTTTTGTCCCCAAATCATGACGGGAATTCCTGACTGTATATAGGAGGTAATTTGCCTGAGAGTCCCATTTTGTATCACGGTATTAGGCGCGAATCGGGAAACACCCTTTGAAATCGCTGACCAATACGTTCCGTAGTCAGACACATAGCTCAGATGAGGATTACCTGACCCTCTTTTTCCTCCACTCCCTATCGCATCGATAATTGCCTGCTCGCTTACCTGTATACGTCTGTACGCCAGTAGCATTTTTGCTGCAGCGATATTGCAGGTAAAAGAGGATTCCTGTTTATAAAACGGTACTTGCAGCAACGTCTGCGGTGACCTTGTAGAGAATGAAATGCTCATGGCATCCTCGGCAGGTAAACCATACACACTCTGCACAGATGGGGCTAGTCGAATGGTGTATGTAGTATCCGGCTTTAATTCCCCAGTGGGAAGTATCAGGATGCTTGATTCGCTTGCGATTGTCGTATATTCAAAAGCCGGAGATACCGATAACGCCCGAACTATACTCGTTTTCTCCACAGGCTGATTTACTGTAAGTTGTATTGTGGTATCTGTCAAAACTCCCGTCTCACCGTTTCGGGGTGTGCTTGTAAGTAGCGCGACTCGGCCTGGAGTTTTGAATTCATAGCGAATATCATCTTCGATACTACCTCCCTGTTTCGTCTGCAATCCTCGTTTGAGTATTGCGGATATTGATGATTGTTTGGGGAGCGGATCATGTTTTATCCTCAACCTCGTATCGTTTTCTTCCCAGATCACCCTGTGAGGAACACCGGATAAAATTGAAATAAACTTGCCCGAGTCAGATGCGTTCATCGGATGTTTGAAATCTACGACAATGTCCTGCTCGGGAAAAACAGTATCTCCCGATGGAGAAATATGTTTTACAAACGGCGGGCTGACAGTTGTGAACTGTATTGTTGTCTCAGTAGCCGCTGTAAAATCGAGAGTACGGTCCTGTGTTTTATAGTCTGTGATATATGGAAATTGCGATGCGACTACACTGTACTTTGTGCTCTGTTTGTATGGAGTCTTGGGTCTGATGATAATCTCATCGTTGCTACTTATCAGATCAAATTGCATTTCAGGGTTTGACCGGACTTGCCAAGAACTGAGTGCTTCGGCTGTTTTATCCAACCGTAAGCGAATTTCTTGATTTGTTGCTACATCGTGTACCTGTGCGGGTAATGAGATAGATTCAACTTTAGGCAGTGCTTCTGACTGCAGTTCAAGAAGTGTTTCTCCGCCATACCCATGTGTGAGAGGCCCTTCAATATTTGATATATACACCATGATGGGCGATCCCGGCGTAAAGGACTTGGATGGGGTAATGCTGAGGGATCTGCCAATGGGAATGATATTGAACAGATATCCGTGCGGCGTGACGGTTAATTCATTTTCGGGGAATGTGTTTATTTTAACGGTTGAGAATACTACCGGATCAGTAAATTCTATACGTATCGTCGGGTGATTAGCTGATAGTATTTGCGAATTCTTTGGCGTTGTGTGGGATAACGCCGGAACTTTTGATGCGCGTGATGCAAGGGAAATTCCGGTAAAGATGTTTGTTCCTGCTATGACAATAAGGATGAGACCTAAGAGATATTTATGATGCAATATATTGTGCGTGGCAATTGCACGGATAAATATAAACGCCGCAATCGACGCAACAAGAAAAGAACTAAGGTAATACGTAAACAAGAACTCAAATGAAAGTGAAATTATTGGGATTTCCATTGTGTTTGAATATCGCGAACCGTCGAAAATACTACCGGACCGGTATCGTTCCTATATGACTGGTTCAATACAGTGTTGAGTATCTCCGGAATTTTTGGAAACTCACGGGAGGCAAATTGTGGGTGAGAGACAAATACAAGCGATTTTGGTTCATCAAGTGGCCCAGATATATACACATCAGAGATACGTTTTCGAAGTTCCGCTACTGTTTGCTCATATGTGGAGCCTCCATTATTTGGGATTTCCAAGAATGTTTGTCCTGGATGTTCACCGTCTTTACCGCTGGAAATCGTATATGGCTGGGCGCCGAGAGGTAAATTCCAGGGAATATTTTTAAATGCACCGGACGCCGGTTTATCTCTGCCTGATGAGTCATACGTAAAACCAAGCGATTGCAATACCTGGAGCTGCTCCGTTGATATGAACCATCCTCCGGCCCTATAACCGTTAACATTTGTGAACCCAGTTTCTTGGAGAATATCATTCGCTTTGGCAACAATCTTTTCAAAATCCTGCGGGGTATACTCTGTCGTTGGGACATCATATCCTTCTGCAGACCTGAGTCCCCAGTGTGTCTTAGTTTGGGGAGTGACTCCTGCGGCTTCGACAAGGTCGTAGTGCATGTGCAAATGGAGCGCAATTTCATTACCTGCTGATTGTTGATTAAGAAGGTATTCTTTACTATATGCATTTTGGGTTTCTGACAATGAATTTGTAATAAATATTCTCGGATTTACGAAATGCGTATACGGGATGGGTGCATATATTTTTTGAATTTCAATAAGTTTTGCGATAGCATCCTGACTCACTTCCCAGCCTTCCCAGTCAAACGTCCACGCCACATAGAGAGGTTCCGATACAAGTATGGATACTGTGTTTGTCTCAATATATGTATCCGCTGATTGAATCTTAGCAGACAGCTCAATTGTCCCCGACGGAAACACAGACGCGGGGATACGTATTCTGGCACCGGTATCCGTTGCGTCTATAACTGCATTTGAAAGCAGTGACTGTGCGGCATAGAGTTGTATTCGTGACGATTCCACACTGGCTGGTTTATTGTATTGATCGAACGCTTCAAGTGATATATCCACAGATGAAACAGTGTTACCGCTTCGAATATGCCATTTCCGCTCGGAGTGTAATCGTACTTCCCGGATTTCCGAAGTCCTGACTATTCCGGCAAAAGAATTACTTGGCATTGCAGATCCGTATAACGTATTGGACGGTACAGTGAGAAGTGTTGTACCTATAACTAATCCGGAAAAAAACAGCAGAGTAATGTACCGCTTCCTGAATCTTCTTGTAGAGAGCGGCACTATGGAAAGAGGTCCAATTTTTTTAAGTGATATCGCATTTGTGATTCCGATAGAAGAGACGATTGTGGAAATAAGCAGCACTGCGACAGTCATAGACAGGACCACCAGGATATGCGGACTCTTGTATGAAATGGCATATTGATATATCAAAAGAATTACTATGTGTGAGAGCCAAAAATCCAGCGCGTCTTTCCCGATATACGAAACATACGCGGTAACACGTCTCACACGGGGAATTGTGCTTAGGTACATAAGCGCATATTGAATAAACATAGCTGTTGTTACTCCCACAGTCAGAAACCCGACAGATGGTGGCCACCGCACATCAAGAGATAACACGGGAGAACCCAGCGCAATAGAGCTAATATGCAGAGTCAGAGTGAAGATGGAAAATAATCCGAGAACTAAAGGTGAGTGCCGGGATTCCCACCACATGCCTACCATATATATAGGAAGATAGAATAGTAAGGGGAATCGGAGAAGTTGATCACCTCCCACTATCAACTCTTTTATAGAAAGCAAAACTCCCTCGGCAGGAAGTGTGTACAGATACAACCCTGCCGCATAACAAACACTCACTCCGATGATCAGTTGTGAGAGTTGTACATGTTTGATGTATCCAGATAATCGTCTGACGTGCGAGAGTAGGGGAAAAAACATAAAAAGTATCATGTATTCCATGAAATTTGGGGGGCTCAGGAATACCAAGGCACTGATGATTTTTTCGCTACGGGCTATATCTGTTAATACTTCGCGGGTCAGCGCAAAGTATACAATTACTGCTGTCGCATACACAAAGTATATAACGCCGATATATTTTACCGTGGAAATACTTTGTTCTTTCAGAGTCAGGTGGCTTGATTTCGCTGCTGATTTTGCAGTGGATATCCCCGAAACAAATATGAAGAGAGTGAGAGTCACGGTGTTTGCAAACCGTTCAAATAGGTTTAAAAATACACTCGTACCGTCATGAAAAAAGAATATCGCGTGAGCCAATATCATGAGCATGACGGCAATTCCCCGCATAGCGTCTATTGTTATATCCCGCTGGTGATTGTGCTGTTGGATATTCACAAAGTATCTCCAAGTATCAGTATAGAATACTTTATGCCTTTTGTGCTGGTATACTGGAGATATGGCATACAATCATCTGACCTCCGAAGAGACGGATGTCCTTATTCACAAAAAAACCGAGATCCCAGGAAGCGGTACATATTATGATTTTTTCGTCGAAGGCACGTATATGTGTCGTCAGTGTGATAACCCGCTCTATGTATCTGATGCAAAATTTCATTCTGGTTGCGGTTGGCCAAGCTTTGATCAGGAAATTCCAGGGGGTGTAAAAAAACAACCGGATATCGATGGTGATCGTACCGAAATCATATGTGCTCGCTGTGGAGGGCACTTGGGGCACGTGTTTGTGGGGGAACAACTCACGCCCAAAAACACACGACATTGTATCAATTCTATTTCATTGAAATTCATTCCTAAGCATGCAGACAAATAATCAAACAATAGTGTTGGGTGGAGGGTGTTTTTGGTGTGTAGAGGCTGTCTTCAGTCTCGTTCGTGGCGTTATCTCACTTCAGCCCGGATACGCAGGGGGCAGTGTGGCAAATCCTACCTATGAAATGGTGTGTACCGGAAAAACCGGTCATGCCGAGGTTGTGAAAATAGAATTCGATCCGTATATCATACCTCTTCGGGATGTTCTTGATATATTCTTCCATACACATGATCCAACATCGCTGAATCGCCAGGGAGCGGATGAAGGAACACAGTACCGCTCAATCGTACTGTACACAAATGAACAGCAGCGCATAGTCGTGCAGGATCTTATATATGAACTGAATAATTCTGGCGAATTCAAGACAGGTATCGTAACGGAAATTAAGCAATTGGATATGTTTTTTGAAGCAGACCTATCACACAAAGAGTATTATGCAAAAAATTCATACATGCCATATTGTCAAGTGGTTATCTCACCAAAATTAGCGCATCTGAGAGAAAAATACGCGGTGAAACTCAAAACGAACGGCTAATTCATTACTTCCGCTGTACCCAATCTGCTGTAGTGAGAATCGGGGCGTACACGTCATCCTCAAGGGGGATATGCAGGTCATCCAGTTCCTGGTTGGTGGGGTTTCGCCCCTGGAACTCTACAAACGGAACATCGGTTATGATTGCAAGCGGTGTCTGTTCGTTTGATTCACCCATTACCAGTACAGCAGCCGCAGCGAGTGCGTCAACAACATTTACTTTGGTCATCGTAAGTGGCCTGCCGAATATATCAGGTTTTCCGATGTAGTCATTTAACGCCACAAATCCGCTATGCGCGATAGAAGTGCCGGTTATGCCCCAGCGAAGAGGAGTGGTCTTACTGTCGGAGATAATCACACCGGTGTTTTTTTTACCAAACGTGTTCACCATATATTCACGTGCCGTGTTTGCGCTCTTTTGCGGATCCTTCGGCCAAAATACAAAGTGTCCGTCACTGTTGGATTCATCAATACCCGCAGATGGAATCAGTTGGTTATTTTTTATGGTGAGTGTGACATCGTATTTACTCCGGGAAGGTGGTATATAGAGATCCGCTTCAGCGGCAGCCAGATCTCCTTTTGTCTGTGTGCTCTTTTTCACGACTGACCCTTCGCACATTGATACAACTTTCGAAGTGATGACGATAATTGTATTTTCTTCTATATCCGCACAGTACCTTGTTAATAACTCATCCACAGAAGTGGAACGTGGCGTGATTTTTTCTGTCCGTATGGTAGTGATATGCATATTAGTTATTACATTCGTACAAGGTATATACCGTTCCGCTATCGTTTAATTGCCTGGATTCAAGGCGTGTGGTGATATCTTGTATATCAATTCGATCAACAAAAGGGAGTCCACCGCCAAACACAATCGGCTCAACGGTAATGTGCAGTCTGTCAACAAGGTGCTCGCGAATAAATTCTGTATAGACATTCGCTCCGCCTGCCAGAAGCATGGAAGTGTATCCCCGACGTTCCAACAGATTTATGAGATCTGTTGGCGATGCTGACATAAACTCAAGCTCATTGGGAACTGCCTCATCCGCATACGCCTCTGGAGTATGTGTGAGCACGACCCGCAACACCGAGGGCGAAAGCTTTAGAACCGGTTTAATTGCTTCATATGTTTTTCTACCCATGACAATGAGAGGGAACCCTGATTTGATTCTGGAAAATACCTGTTGGTCTTCTTCGGAAATCCATGAATGCGAATCGCCAGCACTATTTGTGATTTTTCCATCGCGTGATGTGACAGCTATTGCTTCTATACGCATGGTACGTATTGTATCGTACTTTTTCGGTTTCATGAAAGCAGAGTACTATACTCGCGATTGCTACGCCTGACTGTTTCTGTTATTTTGCGCAACTCGGCCATGCTCCTGATCCTCGGGTAGATAACACAAACGCGCCTGTACGGATGGCCTCTTCCGGATTAAATCGTAAATCAGCATTTGTGTCCATTCCCATCAGTTTCCTGTTTGACACCCAGGTGTTTGGCGAAAATTGAAATAATCCTCCGTAAATCCAATTGACTGCATTCGGCCGGAGTCCCGTTTCACATACGGCAATATTCCAAAGTTTCGACCTGTCCACACTGTAGTGGTTCGCATATCTGGTAAACCATTCATCCATCTGCTCCCTGGAATAGGTGTACGGAGTCGGCGTTGGTGAAAGAGTGATTGTCGGCGTTGGAGTGTGAGTCGGTTTTGGGGATGGAGTAGGGCTGGGCGTTGAGGTTGCTGTTGGTGTTGGAGTAGAAAAATCCAAAACAATAGCCTTTCCGTCAGAGGATGTAAGCGGGCCTTGTACGTGTGATGACCCGTCAAGTCTCGGGAGCATAACCGCCGACACGCCTAAAATCAAACCGATGATGAGAACAGCAGGGGATGGCATAGTATTTGTAGAAGTATACATCGTGTAGGCAATGGGATATACCAGTCCTGTGCATTTTGCACATACTAGGATACCAAAACAGCGTAGATAGGTTTATACTCGTAACAATTGTGATCGTGAACGGTATATCCATGCGATAATACGGTTATGAAACTCTTACTGATTGGAGCAAGCAGTTATTTAGGTGCCAGACTATATAGGGATCTGAAGCAACATCATGACGTTGTGGGTACATTTTCTTCCCACAATCTATCCGATGAATATGTTCATCTGGATGTAACTGATGTCTCCGCTGTCTCAACGGTTATTTCCGATATTTTTCCGGATGTCATTATTCATGCCGCAAATAACGCTAGTCCGGCATGGTGTGAGGCACACCCTGACGAGGCAATTCGTGTGAATCAAACATCTATGAACTATATAATAGATGCGGCCAGAACAACTTCAGCTTCCGTTATATATATTTCTTCATACTCTGCCGTGGATATGTCAACCGTGTATGGCAGAACCAAACATGAAGCTGAATCACTCCTAAAAAAATCAGGGGTACGATATCTCATTATTAGGCCTTCTCTCATTTTGGGAGTCAGTCCAAATTCAACAAGTGATCGGTCATTTAATAAAATGCTTCGACATCTGGAGGCAAAATCAGATGTTGTGTATGATACTACATGGAAATTTCAGCCAACATACATCGGACATATCTCCGCTGTGATACACCACTCTTTGGAATCAGGAATTTGGGGTGAGACGATACCTGTTGGGACTGCCGATCTCAAAACACGATTTGATGTTGCCCGCGATATCCTTGGTGCATTTGGTATTACTGTGGGTGTACTTGATGCTGACGATCACGGTGTTGTACTCACAGAAGATCTTACGAAACTCCGTTCGCTGCACTTGCCTGAATATTCATATGACGATATGATTCAATTGATTATCGGAGAAATAAAAAACAGAAATCAATATTTTATATGAAACACACTATGTCGATCGGTTTTATAGGGCTGGGCCTGATGGGAAATCTCATGGCAAAAAATATTCATTCGGCCGGATTCCCGCTGTCAGTCTATAACCGTTCAAGCGGAAAAGCTGACGAATTTAAAAAACTTGGAGTCCGTGTCGTCTCTTCACCCAAAGAGCTTGTGGAACACTGCGATGTGATTATTACCATGGTGACTGCAGCCCGTGATGTGGAAGATGTTGTTTTTGGACAGCACGGCGTAATCACCGCAAATGGGAAGACTCGTGTCCTCATTGATATGAGTACCATAGGGCCAACTGCAGCCTGTGCAATCGGTAAGAAATTGGAACGATATGGATTGGAATTTCTGGACGCACCGGTAACAGGTGGCACATACGGAGCTCAAACAGGAGAACTGACAATATTTGTTGGCGGTTCCAGGGAAACATATGATCGTCTTCGTGCAGTATTTGAATCCATGGGGAACAATTTGCACTATATGGGAGGTGTCGGATCTGGGCAGGCAATAAAGATGATAAACAACTTTCTTATCGCAAGTTCACTGGTGTCGTTATCAGAAGGGATGATTCTCGCTGATGCGATGGGTTTGTCCCGTAAATCCCTGGCCGATGCTCTTTCTACGACACCCGCAGTTTCACTGGCTATGACGCGAAAAATTCAAAACTATGTCACCGGACAATACCCGTTGAATTTCACGATAAAAAACATGCGTAAGGATTTGTCTCTGGCATCGCAGGAAAAAAATACAGATAGCGATTTCTCCCTTTTATCGCTCGTGGAATCAGCGTATATCCGAGCAGACGAGCAGGGGTTGTCGGATTATGATTATTCCCAAATTATAGATGCGATTAAAACACGTACGTGATATTCTAGCGACAGGAGGATAGTATGCCATATATATTGAACAATCAAAGACCCGATGTCGATTCTAAAATGGAGCCGCTCTTGGAGTACATAAAAAAACTTCCGATGGAGGAGCAGGACGGAGTACTCAATTATTCAGTCACACGGATTATCAAACATGTATATCCGAGAAAATACTTTCACTATAACCGCGCCATGGGAGTGCTTTCGGCAATCGCACATGAATTATACAGGCATATTATCGGTCCGTACGAAGATGAAAAGATTACAGAAAACGGTGATGTAACATAATATACAGTATGGACGAGTATAAAATTCTTGCTGACATTTATGATATTTTAAACCCAAAAGAGGATGTGTATCTTCAGCGTCCGTTTTTCGATTCGTTGGTGGAAAAATACAATGTAGGTACTGTCCTTGATTGTGCCTGTGGTACCGGGATACATCTATCTCTGTTTCATGAGATGGGTTTGCGCGCATCGGGGTCGGATATTTCTGGTGAGATGCTTAAGATAGCCGCAGAGAATACAAACGGATTACATATTCCTCTCAAACAACAGGATTTTAGAGAACTTCAAGCATCATGGTCAGAAAAATTCGATATGGTTACATGTCTGACCACAAGTTTGCCATACATGCTGAATCCGGCGGATTTACATACTGCACTGCAATCTATGCATGATGCACTGAATCCCGGTGGGGTACTGGTGATTACAAACGGTATTACGGATTCTTTATTGGACACAAAACCCAAATTTATTCCTGCACGTATTAATCAGAACGATGCATTTTATTTTATATGTGACTATACCGATACGACGATGACGTTTAATATTTTATATGTTAAGCGTGGTGACTCACAAATGGAACACGCGTTTACCTCCACGACATATAATGCCATGAGAAAGTCCGTCATATCGCAGGCTCTCACAACAGTGCCGTTTCGTGACGTTTCCTACTTCGGTGACTATGCATTCCAACCCTATGACGAACACTCCAGTGCAAATCTTATAATCGTTGCCCAAAAATGAGCGTGTCATGGGTTTACACTATCCCCGGATGGCTTACTCCCCATGAGGGCGCCTTTTTACTCAAAGCTGCAGGGTGTCAAAATTCTCTTCCGGGCGAAGTTGTTGAGATAGGAAGCTATGAGGGCAAGTCCACTATTTTTTTGGCACAGGGGAGTGTGCATGTCACAGCAATAGATCCGCATAAAGGCAATGTGAGCGGCGGTGTGCTGGCTCCCACATATGGTAATTTCAGGAAAAATATCTCACGTGCCGGCGTTTCAAAAAAAATCACAGCACTTGTTACGACGTCTAAAACCGCAGCCAAGATGTGGAAGAAACCAATAAAACTGCTCTTTATAGACGGCCTTCATGATGAGCCACATGCGAGTGAAGATTATCTGGTATGGTCGAAATTTGTGACAAAGGGCGGTATTGTTGCTATGCACGACGCGTTTTGCGGATGGGCAGGAGCCCGCAATGTGGCAATGCGACACATAGTCAGAAGTGATGCATACAGCGAAATAGGCGTGGTCGGTTCCATAGTGTACGGAGTGAAAGGTACGGCAACTGGGTTAAAACGAGTAACTAAAATATTCAGAAAATATACTATAGAGCTATGTCAAAGGATATATTACACCGATAGAATTCCTAAATGGATACGATATGTACTCGTACACAAAATATTCAGAATTTTATTGTTCAATAGGTTCTCATCTTTCCGATAAGACAGGATATATTTCCCGATTTGGCAATTATTTGCGCAAGTTTCTGGCGTGCCGAACTAGATACCTACTTACATTGACCATCGGGAAAAAATGCCGTTCGGCAACAGTCTGCCGGAGGATGATTCTTTGAGTGTCAGCTCACCTGACTCAACAGTTCCTCCCAATTCTGTCGTCATATCTCCCATGAGTCTATCCAGCACTATCGGTGATATATCCGCTGTGTAGGCGTTGATAAGTACAAAGGCGGGTGATGAGGATAAAATACGTTTGCAGGCAACGAGAAGCTGGGGAAGGTGTTCCTCTAATTTCCATACTTCTCCCTTTGATCCACGGCCAAATCTGGGCGGGTCCAAAATTATCCCGTCATACGTATTTCCCCGTTTACTTTCTCTCATGACAAATTTATATGCATCATCTTCTATCCATCTGATTGGTTTTTCCGTGAGTGATGATGCAGCAAGGTTCTCTTTTGCCCAGACTATAGTGCTTTTGGCAGCATCTACATGCGTTACTTTGGCGCCTGCTGCGAGACATGCCATGGTTGCCCCACCGGTATAGGCGAATAGATTCAACACGTTTAATGGCCTACCTTGAATAGTTGATTCAAGCCAGTTCCAATTTGCCGCCTGCTCAGGGAAGATACCCACGTGTTTAAACTCGGTTGGACGAAGTGTAAAGGTAAGCGCTTTATACCGAAGTGTCCATGGTGTTGGCGGTTTAGTCCGTATGTCCCATGTGCCGGTCTTGGGATCTGTGCGGGTGAACGTCGCGTTGGCGGTTTCCCATACCTGCGGATTTGTTTTTTGCCACAGTGCCCGTGGATCCGGCCTGGCGATCATGTATGTGCCAAATCGTTCGATTTTTTCCCCGTCACCTGAGTCCAGAAGCTCATACTCAGTCCACTCTGTTGGGTAGTCAATTTTGATGTCCACAGCTCATTATAACAAAAATGACTATGAATCCTTATACTGCTCTGGTATAGTACGCTCATGAAAAGAATGTTATTGGTATTTGCCCATCCTGATGATGAATCGTTCACTTCTGCCGCCACGATCGCAAAATACGCCAAGGCCGGTTGGACGATCGATTTAATTTGCGCAACCCGTGGGGAAAAAGGTGAGACCGGCCCTCTCGGAGAAAAAACACCCGAAGAGCTTGGTATCATAAGACAAAAAGAATTGGAAAACGCCGCGTCACACCTCGGAATCTCAACGATTACGTTCCTGAAGTATATCGATGGTGATCTCAAATTTGATCCTCCCGGTGAATTGGAGGAAATTGTATATCAGAAAATGGTGGAGTTAATCCCGGATATTGTTATCACATTCGATACGACCGGGATAAGTAATCACCCAGATCATGTGAGGCTTAGCTTTGCGGCCACATTCGCGTTTCAAAAGTATGCCGCACAGATTAAAAATGCATTAAAGGACAATCCTGAGTATACCGAAGAAGCGGATCCCAAGCTGTACTACTCCTGTGTTCCTGACTCAGTCGTGGAGTATTTGAAAAAGAAGAAAATTTTCCCCGAAGAGTCTTTTGGTAAGCCGTGGAAAGGGGTCGAGGATAAGTTTATAACAACTGTTATCAGCACCGAAGGGTTCCAGCAGGTGAAAAAACGAGCGCTAAAATGTCATGTATCTCAGACGGAGGATGTGACCAGATTTTTGTCTTTGCCACATAACCCATTGGTTAAGCAGGAATACTACATATTCCGTATGCATGGAGTCCGTGAAATTTTCATGGGTAAAAATGACAGAGTTGTTTCTAAACTGTAATAATTCTCACAATTTTGTATAATGCAGAGATTATGGAACAGCATTTATTGGATATCAGGCATATAAAAGCATCCGTCGGGACTAAAGAAATTCTTACCGATGTCTCTCTCACGATCCGCTCAGGCGAGATCCATGCACTCATGGGACCTAACGGCAGCGGAAAATCAACGTTTGCAAATGTCATAATGGGACACCCGCACTATCAGATCACAAATCCCAAGTCGCAAATTATCATAGACAAGAAAGCAATTCACGATATGAACCCGGAGGACAGAGCTAAAGAAGGACTCTTTCTCGCGTTCCAATCACCAATTTCCGTGCCTGGAGTGAGTGTGTTAAACCTGTTGCGGACATCATTTGCCCAGATTTTTCCTGACAAGTCTGTGAAAGCAGAGGCAAAAATCCAAAACCCAGTACTTAGCCGCAGATGGAGTGCGGGAGGTATGACAATTGTGGAGTTTATGAAGAGGATAAAAGAAGATGCAAAATTATTGAAGATCGAAGATTCGTTTCTGAGTAGGGGGATACATGACGGATTTTCAGGTGGTGAAAAGAAAAAAGTGGAGATGCTGCAGGCACTTGTACTGCGACCCAAGTTTGCCATGTTCGATGAAATAGACACAGGACTCGATGTTGATGCGCTTCGACTGGTTGCCAAGGGAATCGGAATTCTTGCTAAACGCGGAACCGGTATCCTTATAGTGACACATTATCAGCGAATACTGAAGTACCTGAATCCCGACAAGGTTCATATACTCGTGAAAGGCAATATGGTAAAAACGGGTGACGGGACACTTGCAAAAGAAATTGAAGAAGAGGGGTACGAAAAATATCTCTCATAAGTATTACGATCACAAAGTACTAAGTTCAATAACGTAGAACTCAGAATTTAGCACATAGAACTTACTATACTCTCATATGTCGAAACCTGTATTTGACGATTCCTATAAATTTGGATTTCATAAACCCGAGGACTATGTGTTTAAGTCCAAACGAGGGCTGGATGCCGGGGTCATTACTGCGATCAGTAATCATAAAAATGAGCCGGAATGGATGCGTAAATTCAGGCAACGAAGTTACATGTTCTATACTGCCAAACCGATGCCCTCTTGGGGAGGAGACCTCTCAGGGATTCAGTTTGATTCTATTTTTTACTACATAAAGCCAATCGCGGACAAGGTATCCTCCTGGGAGGATCTCCCAAAAAGTATCAAAGATACCTACGATAGAATTGGCATTCCGGAGGCGGAAAAAAAGTACCTCGCAGGTGTGAGTGCCCAGTATGAGTCTGAAGTTGTCTACAAAAGCATGAATGAGATGCTTACAAAAAAAGGCGTTGTCTTTCTGGACATGGATAGCGGTCTTCGGGAATATCCGGAGTTGGTACGGCAATATTTCGGTACAGTCATTCCTCCCGCTGACAATAAATTTGCCGCTCTCAACAGCAGCGTTTGGAGTGGTGGATCGTTTGTCTATGTCCCGAAAGGGGTGCATGTGGAATTACCTCTTCAGGCGTATTTTAGGATTAACGCAGCGAATATGGGTCAATTTGAACGGACACTTATTATTGCGGATGAAGGAAGCTTTGTTCACTATGTCGAAGGCTGTACAGCGCCAATTTATACAACCGATTCACTTCACAGCGCAGTTGTTGAGATTATTGTAAAAAAAGGTGCCAGAGTACGCTACACAACAATCCAAAACTGGAGTACAAATGTGTATAATCTGGTAACCAAACGGGCGAAAGTGGAAGAAGAAGGAGTGATGGAATGGGTGGATGGTAACCTTGGCAGTAAAGTGACGATGAAGTATCCGAGTGTCTATTTGGTCGGACGTAAAGCTCATGGAGAAGTATTATCCATTGCCTACGCGGGCGAGGGGCAACATCAGGACGCAGGTGGAAAAATGATACACGTTGCTCCTGAAACCTCCTCCCAGATTATTTCCAAATCCATAAGTAAATCGGGAGGTCGAACGTCATACCGTGGACTTGTGGAGGTACGAAAAGGCGCGACAAATGTAAAAAGCAAAGTCGTATGTGATGCACTGCTCCTGGACGACGCGTCCCGCTCCGATACCTATCCGACGATGAATATACATGAAAAAGATGTAGCAATTGAACACGAGGCAACTGTTTCAAAAATAGGCGACGAACAACTGTTCTATCTGCAAAGCAGAGGCATAGACAAAGTACAGGCAGAATCCATGATCGTAAACGGATTCATAGAGCCGATCGTGAAAGAACTCCCACTGGAATACGCCGTAGAAATGAACCGCCTTATCCAACTACAAATGGAAGGATCAGTCGGGTAAGTAACAAATGTTGAGCCTCGACGAAAGTCGTGGCGAAATCCCGCTACAGCGGGAGAAGGATCAGTAGGATAACCGTATGATTATATCTGCATCAAAAACAATTATCGTCCTGCTTCCTGAAGGTGATTCTGTGCACGAATATATAGTAAAAAATAACGCCGCGTGTACACTTGTCATCCAATCATTTAATCAGACAGAGGTGAACGCACGAGTGGCGGTTCATCTGGCGAGTCCCGGAGCTACAGCTACGATTCTCGGGCTCATTGTGGCAAAAAAAGACGCCCGTATTAATTTGCATACGATGCAATACCATGAGTCTCCGGATACCACCAGTAATTTATTGGTGAAATCTGCTCTTTGGGACAGCGCACAATCATGCATAGAAGGTGGAATCAGTGTTGCCGTGGGCGCGCAGAAAACAAATGCCTATCAGCGCAATGAAAATTTATTGTTATCGCCACTCGCTGTAGCGACAAGCAAACCGTCGTTGGAGATTCTTGCTGATGATGTACGGTGTACTCACGGAGCTACCATGGGGCCAATTTCAGAAGAGGAATTATGGTATCTAGCCACAAGAGGTATTTCCAAGACTATGGCAGAGCCCCTCATAATTTCCGGATTTTTTCAAAAAGGAATCGATATGCTGGAAGACCTGAAAATGAGAGAAACACTTTTTCAATCTGTCGCTATGGCGATATAATAACACTACGCACATATGTTTACGAAAGCTGCAACAACTAGCGAAATCGCTCCGGGTACAAAAAAAACAGTCATAGTACTGGGCAAGCGGATAGCCATCGCAAATGTCGATGGGGATTTTTTTGCGATTGACGACACCTGCACGCATCAACAGTGCTCACTGGGTACATCCGGATTTTTGGATGGGAGCGCGATTATCTGCAGTTGTCATGGCGCGCAGTTCGATGTTACGACAGGAGAAGCCTTATCGCTTCCCGCGACAGTAGACGTGGCCACGTATGAAACGAAAGTAGAAGGGACTGATGTGTTGGTGCAGATCACTTAACCTATGAAAACAATCAGAGATTGTACAGCAGATTTCCCCCAATTACAGCGGCAGATAAACGGAAAACGTATCGTCTATTTGGATTCAACTGCTACGTCGTTGAAACCCCAAGCCGTCATAGATAAGGAAAACGAGTATTACACTCGGTATACCGCAAATATTTTCCGCGGTATTTATACGACAAGTGAAGAAGCCACCGAGGAGTATGAGAATGCCAGAAAAAAAGTAGCCACATTTATTGGAGCAAAAAATGCCGATGAGGTGGTGTTTACTCGGAATGCGTCTGAATCAATTAATCTGTTTGCGTACAGCTATGGTCTGTCAGAAATTCACACAGGAGACCGCGTTGTCCTCAGCATCATGGAGCACCACTCCAATTTTGTTCCCTGGCAACAGTTAGGGAAAGACAGGGGATGGGCTATAGATATTTGGCGCACAACTGAAGATGGTCAGCTGGATATTTCCCAGCTCGATACGCTTATCACGCCAAAAACAAAAGTGCTCGCAGTTACCGCGCTCTCAAACGTGTTGGGGACGATAACGCCCATCGAAGAAATAGTAAAACGTGTAAAAAAAATAAATCAAAACTGCTTGGTCGTTGTTGATGCGGCACAAGCCGCACCACATATGCCGATCGATGTCATGAAATGGGGTGCGGATATAGTCGTGTTTTCTTCGCACAAAATGCTCGGTCCTACCGGGATTGGCGTGTTGTGGGGGAAGTATGAAGTGTTGGAGCACATGTCTCCGTTTCTGTACGGTGGGGAAATGATCGAAGATGTACGTGAGGACAGGTCACTGTTTAAGAAACCGCCACATAAATTTGAAGCGGGTACACCACATATAGCAGGTGTAATTGGGTTTGGCGCGGCGGTTGACTATTTATCATCGCTGGGGATGGACGCCATACGGGATCATGAGAAAGATATGGTTTCTCATGCACAAAAAGCGCTTTCCCGTATTTCCGGGATTCGCATATATGGACCAACTGATAACGCGGTGAAAGGCGGTGTTATGGCGTTTACTCTCAAGGGGGCACACGCCCATGACATCGCACAGGTATTGAATGAGGATAATATCTGTATACGGTCAGGGAATCATTGCGCTATGCCTCTTCATATATCACTGGGAATTGCCGCGACAGCCAGAGCTTCATTTTATGTGTATACGACATACAACGATATAGACATGCTGGTTGAGGGCCTGGAGAAGGTCAAAAAAATATTTCGCTAACCGCGAAACGCTATTCGTTAATCGCAAAAAAACCAAATTTTTTCGATTTCCGATTCGCGATTATCGATTAACGATTAAGTGTATGGATATATACCGCGAAATAATTCTGGATCATTATAAAAATCCGCGTAACTTTGGCCACTTGGAAAATCCGGATGCTATCCTCGAAGAGGGAAATGTGACGTGTGGAGATCGTATTGTGATGGAGATTAATACAACCAAAGTTTCGAATTTCGAATTTCGAATTTCGAATATTGCATTTTCCGGTGAAGGCTGCGCTATTAGTCAGGCTGCCGCGTCTATGCTCACCGAAAAAGTAAAGGGAATGCCCGTTGATGAGGTAATGAAATTACAAGCCTCGGATATTACTGAAATGCTGGGTACTGAGCTTACTCCATCACGGATGAAGTGTGCCGTATTGTCGCTGGAAGTGCTTCATAAACTCATCGTGTCATTGAAAAAGTAGCGTATTTTGTGTATAACCAGTTTATGTCTGATGATCCCACAATCGTAAAAAAAATCCGGACTCTGACAATGAGAATTGATCAGGATCTCTGTATCGGTGCAGCTACGTGTATAGCTATCGCGCCCAAAGCATGGACTCTCAATGATGAAGCAAAGGCGATTATTTTGGATACCGCAGACAGCGAGACCGACGAGACGCTCATAGAGGCAGCAAAGGCATGTCCTGTCATGGCTATCATCATTACCGATGAAAACGGTACGCAAATATTCCCATAACGGTCGTCAAACTGGCTCAGGGCAACACGCTCACGGCACCGTCGTACCCGGACCCCATGTATACAATATCCGTCCGTGTCCACAGTGTGGGGGCACTATTTTCGGCATGCCCGGTGGGCGGGACGCCCACTGTCACCTGTGTGGCTATAAAGATCCGTGTTGTTCAGATTAAGGGTAGGTATTTTCTATATTGATTTAGGCGCAGATTCATGTCATGATTTAATCTGTCCTTCTTTCTTATGACACACTCAGTTACATGGAAAATTAGCGGTGAAGCAGGCTTCGGCATCATGTCCGCAGGAACCATGATATCCAAGGCGTTTGCCAGAAATGGGTATTACACACTCTGCATAAACGAATACCCGTCTCTCATCCGCGGAGGGCATAACATTATTACCGTCCGAATTTCTTCCGAGTATTTCGAATCGCTCAATCGTGATGTTCAGATCTTGGTGGCGCTACATAACCAAAGCATAGAAGTGCACAAAGGTGAGCTTTCCGAACATGCACTTGTGGTATTTGATCCAAAAGATAAAGAGTGGACACTGGCGGATTTTCCAAAACCGGTCAAATTGTTACCTGTTCCGCTCACTGAGCTTGTGGTTGCTGCAAACGGTATCCCGGTCATGCGAAATACTATCGCGCTAGGCGCAACTGTAGCGCTCATGGGCGTGGATTTTTCCTTCATAGAATCTGTCATTAGAGATCAGTTTAAAAAGAAAAAACAGGCAGTTATAGACAGTAATATAGCGATAGCCAGACAGGGGTACGATTATGTTAAAGCGCATTTTCCGGAAGAAACATCCATGCATATAGCGCCTGCAGCGGCCTCAGAACCTAAACTCATCATAAACGCAAGTGAAGCGGTAGGTATCGGTGCGTACCGGGCGGGTCTGAAATTCGCCGCTATTTACCCGATGACGCCTATCAATTCACTCATATCATTTTTGGCAGATCATGCAAAGGAGCTCAACATCGTATACAGACAACCGGAGGATGAAATCGCAGGCATAAATATGGCACTGGGCGCATCCCTTGCGGGTGTCAGAAGCATGGTCGCTTCATCGGGGGGAGGATTTGCACTTATGGTTGAGGCAATTTCACTCGCGGGTATCATGGAACTTCCCGTCGTTATAGATCTCGGTATGCGTGTGGGTCCCGCCACCGGTATGCCGACGTGGACGGAACAGGGCGAATTGCAGTTTGCAATTCATGCGGGTCACGGAGAGTTTCCAAAAATAATTTTGGCACCCAGCGATGCCGGAGAAGCATATCAAATGACGTTTGATGCATTTAACCTGGCGGATAAATACCAGATCCCTGTGCTGGTTCTCACAGATAAGTACATGAATGAGAGCCAGTGGTGTGTTCCTGAATCAGTATTCAAAAAAGAAGTGACAATCAACAGGGGAAAACTGGCAAAAGATGAGGATCTTCCAACAGACGGCTCGTACAAGCGATATTCATTAGATACCCAGGACGGCGCGTCCCTTCGGAGTATTCCCGGTCAAAAAGGTGGTGTCTATATTTCCAACGCGTACGAACATGATGAAACGGGTATCGTGACGGAGTCACCTCACGAGCGAGTGCTGATGGCAGGGAAGAGGTTCAAAAAACTCAAAGCGATTGAGTCTGACGTGAAGCCCCCGACCATGTATGGAGATGCAGATGCCGATATCACATTTGTCAGTTGGGGATCATCACGCGGCCCTGTTATAGATGCGATCGCTATGCTCAAGAATCAGGGCGTCCGTGCAAACCTCTATCACTTTACGTGGATGTTCCCGTTTGCAAGCGCTCAGGTGACCGAGATGCTTTCAAAGGCAAAACGGATTGTTGACGTAGAACAAAACGCCACGGGACAATTGGCGGCGCTTATACGTGAGCACACTGGGATTGAGATAAAAGAGAAGGTATTAAAATTTGATGGACGACCCTTTTTCCCTGAAGATATAGTTGAAGCAATCCGGAGGAATGTATGACACTAAACAGCAGTGCATTTGGAACATCTCACCTACCAACCTGGTGCCCGGGATGCGGGGACTATGGCATTTGGACAGCCCTCAAAGAAGCTTTGGTAAAACTGGGGATAGGTCCTGAAGATGGGTTGGCCATTTATGGTGTCGGATGCCACGGTAATATGTATAGCTGGATGCATATGTACGGATTTTCCGGATTGCATGGCAGAACACTCCCTGTTGCCCAGGGTGTAAAAATGGCAAATCATGCATTACCGGTCATCGTAGTATCAGGAGACGGTGACGGACTGGGTGAGGGTGGTAACCATTTTTTGCATGCCGCGAAGCGCAATCCGGATATCACCGTCATGTTACACGATAATCAGGTATATGGACTTACGACTGGTCAGGCATCACCGACGGCAAAGCCGGGCTTTGTGACGAAATCAACACCGGAAGGTGTGGTAGATGCTCCGATTAACCCATTGGTGTTCGCCCTCGCAGCCGGTGCTACATTTGTCGCACGCGGGTTCGCCGGAGACACGCCGGGACTTATATCACTCATGAGCCAGGCTATCGAACACAAAGGATTTGCACTTGTCGATATTCTGCAGCCATGTGTCACATTCGACAAAATCCATACCTATCAATGGTATAGGCAACGGTTATATACGCTATCTTCTCAGGGATACACACCGGACAGCAAAGTTAAGGCTATGGAGAAAGCAATGGAATGGGGAGATAAGATACCATACGGATTGTTTTATAAGGAAGATAAACCTACGAGTGAGTCATACGAACCGGCGCTAGCCAATGGACCTCTGGTGAAAAGCGCGATTGATACAGAGCATTTGAATGATGTTCTGGAAGAATTTATCTGATCAAAATTACCCTGTTGACGGAAGTATTAGCAGTTGTTAAAATGGAGTGCTAATACAGTTTTCTATAAAAATTATGAACGAAATAGACCAAATATCCAACCAAGTATACCCGGTAGTTCCCATACGGGACGGTATTGTATTTCCGGGAACGGAAATGATATTGACGTTTGGACGGCAACGAAGTGTGTCTGCCATCGAAGCGGCGCAGGCTTCCGGGAAAAAAATAATCCTCGTCATGCAGAAAAACCCGAATATCAACGATCCGACTGCATCGGATCTGTATGCGACAGCAACACTTGGAGAAATTGTACAGATGATGAAAAATGAAGGTGAGATCAACGCACTCGTACGCGGTATCTCCAAGATAACAATTGATTCTTTCGAATCTGTGGAGCCGTATTTTATCGCCAAGGCATCCGAGCTGACTGATGATGCACAGGATACGGATGAGTTAAAGGCCTTGTTTAACCATCTCACAAGCGAACTGCGTGTGGCTGTGAAGTTGGGGAAATCTATAGATTTCCTTACGTTTATGAATATCATGTCGGGCATCTCACCGTTGGCACTTTCGTACCACGTTGCAGGTGTGTTGGATATCAAGCCAAGCGAGCGTCAGGAACTTCTTGAGATGAATAATGTGAAAGATCGTCTGGAACGCGAAATCGCGTACCTCTCAAAAGAGACAAAGATTTTGGATCTGGAGAAAAAAATCGCAAACAAAACACAGGAAAAATTCGATAAAAACGTTCGGGAGCAGGTCCTCCGTGAACGTATGAAGACCATAGAAAAAGAGCTTGGGGAAAACGAGGAGAACAAAGAGATTAAGGAAATAGCGGACAAAATCAAAAAGGCAGTAATGCCGACAGAGGTACGGGAAAAAGCAGAGAAGGAACTTCGCAAGCTTTCGCAGATGTCCCCGTATAACCCTGAAGCGTCCTACGTCCGAAACTATCTGGACACGCTCGTGGAATTGCCATGGGGTGTCTCAACAGCGAACACGGTAAACATTAAAGATGCAGAAGCAGTGTTAAACACTGATCACTACGGACTTAAGAAAATTAAAGAGAGAATTCTGGAGTACCTTGCCGTGATTAAGCTGCGCGCCGCAGCAGATGCACAAGCCGCAAAGGCCGCTCCTGAAAAAGGAGTAAAAGAGTCAATCGAAAAACATAAGATTAAAGGATCACCAACGATATTATGTTTTGTCGGACCGCCAGGAGTCGGAAAGACATCGATCGGAAAATCCATTGCAAAGTCACTGGGACGCAAGTTTGTAAAAATGTCATTGGGTGGCATACGGGATGAAGCGGAAATTCGCGGACACAGACGTACATACGTAGGCGCACTTCCTGGGCGGATTATCCAAGGGATAAAGCAGGCAGGAACAAAAAACCCTGTGTTCATGCTGGACGAAATTGATAAAGTCGGTACAGATTTCCGTGGAGATCCATCTTCAGCACTACTTGAAGCGTTGGATCCGGAACAAAACTATGCGTTCTCAGATCACTATCTGGAAGTTCCTTTTGATCTGTCCGATGTGTTTTTTGTCACAACATGTAATGTATTGGACAGCATTCCTCCGGCTCTTCGTGACCGTTTGGAAGTAATCCGCTTTGCCGGATATACCGAGGATGAGAAATTCCACATCGCAAAAGACTATCTGTATGAAAAGCAGCGCGAAATCCATGGCGTGCCAAAAGACGCTGTGCGCCTTTCAGATGAAGCAATATACGAAATCATCAGGCGATACACACGGGAAGCCGGAGTGAGAAGTCTCGAGAGGGAAACCGCTACGGTATTTAGAAAAGTAGCAAAAAAAATCGCCGAGTCAGAGGGGAGCGAAACTACATACAAGATTACCGAAAAGTCACTGCATGACTATCTTGGGCCATACAAATTCACTTCATACCTTGCGGAGAAAAACGATGAAGTGGGTATGACAACGGGAATGGCATGGACCGAGGCCGGAGGAGATATCCTATTCATTGAAGCGGCCATCATGCCGGGACGGGGTGCAATTACACTTACAGGCCAGCTTGGTGATGTCATGAAGGAATCAGCTCAGGCAGCCCTTTCATATGTGCGTAGCCGCTGGAAGATGCTCGGTCTTCCTGAAAAGTTTTTCCAAAAAATTGATATACACGTTCATGTACCGGAAGGTGCAGTGCCAAAGGATGGACCATCAGCAGGAGCTGCAATTGCAACTGCGCTTGTCTCAGTCCTGACAAAGATTCCTGCAAAACGAACAGTTTCTATGACAGGAGAAATTACACTGAGAGGCAGGGTTCTGGAAATCGGCGGTGTAAAGGAAAAAGTAATCGCAGCTCACAGAGCGGGGATAAAGACAGTTATACTGCCAAAGAATAACAAGAAAGATTTGGAAGATATACCAAAAGTGGTGCAGGATGATCTCGTATTCCATTTCGTAGATCATATCGACGAAGTGCTGAAAGTTGCGCTATCCAAACCGCTTAAGGCATTATCGTAACAATAGCTCACGTTCACTTTTCGTACATAAAGTCGTACACGGTTTTGGAGACTTTTGCGAGAAGTTGTGCCGCCTGTTCTTCATCTGTGATATCACTGGTAAATATGCCGATATAGTAGGCTGTCGACCCATGTACTACGAGGCCGACATCGTGGACAACACCAGTCCCGGTTCCTATTTTATGATGCACCACCGTTCCCGGAGGGAGTAATGCCGGTAATCTGTCTTCAAAATCACTGTCGGTGAGAAGCCCTAACAATTCCTCAGACAGTGCCGGTGTCGTTATCTGTTTTCTGTACATTTTTTCGAATAGGATTGCCATATCTTTATTTGAGGTTTTGTTGTTTACGATATCGGTTTGTGTAAGGCCCAGTGCATTTATATACTGCTGTATACCTGTCAGACTTACTATGTAGTTGCCAAGTATGAATGCAGCTGTGTTATCACTTTTTTGCGTCATAAGTTGTACGAGCGTCTTTATCGTGTACGTTGATCCCGGCTGATCGTAGCGTATTTTCCCGGTACCGTAATCCTGTATGTCAGCTTCCTGAAGCGTCACAACGGCATCAAAATCTATATCTCCCTGCTTTGCCTTGTCATATATGGCTACGAGGATGGGTACTTTGTTTACCGATGCAGCGCTGTATATGAGAGAGTCATTGATTCCCACACTGAAGTCAGAGTTCATATCTTTTACAAGTACAGAATAGTTTGTCCATTCATTATTAACAGTTTTTTTTATCTTTTCTTTCAGCGCTTCGGGATTTTTTTCTTTTTTGAAAAATTGCAAAAAAACACTTCGTTTATTTGGCTCGTCCGGTATAGGGGAGATACTGACGGGTTTTGAGAAGAAGACCGATTTGACGATCCAAAAAACTATGCATAGGATGATCACATATGCCGTTATTCGTACTGCAGGAGGTTGTTTCGGTTGTGTATATGATTCTGTATGCATGAGGTTTCAAATGCGTTGATATATATATGTGCAACATGCGCCAGGATCCAGGCACAGCTGTATACCATCAGAATGTTGTGAGTATATCATATACAACGCCATTGTAAGCTGAAAATATATATAAGTACCAGGGAGTTGTGGGGTTAGTTATGTAACACGGTACGGATGAAATATTCATGAAAGATCGTAGTGGTGAGCTCCGGATGGAAGCATGCCGCCATGCTGTAGCGTCCGTTTACAGTTTCTTCACAAGCCAGAACCTCATTCCCACGTGCGGCGAGTGTCGTCACCGTGTTTTGTGTAGATAGAATTTTTGGTGCGCGGATATATACGGCATCCACTGTGCCCAACGTTGTCTGTAGTGGTTCCTGAAATGAATCCGTTTGTCTGCCATATGCATTTCTATCTATTACGATATGCATTCGTTCCAGTGTTTCCTGACCCTTCGCTTTGTGCTCCACATTGGTTGCGAGCATGATTGCGCCCGCACAGGTACCGAATATAAACGGGACGGTTTTCATTGTATCCCACATACCTTCCCGAACGCACAGTTTATGGAGCGTCGTGCTTTCTCCACCGGGGATAATGAGGGCCTGTACCCAGGAAAGCGATTCAGAGGTCCTGACGGGTATGACGTCCACCAGGGCACGGAGTTTTTTTATGGCCCTCGACGTGGCATCTATATGTTCAATAACATCACCATGGAATGACAAAACACCAATAGTCGCCTTCATACGTACACACCACAGATTTTTTAGACACCGCGGGATGCCATTTTTGTCTCAAGCGTAGAGATCTCAAGACCTTTCATTGCCCCGCCCAGATTTTCACTGACCCGTGCGATTTCTTTGGCGTCAGTGTAGTGGGCGACGGCGTCGACAACCGCCCTGGCATATTTTTCAGGATTGCTGCTTTTGAATATTCCGGAGCCTACAAATACTCCATCAACACCTAACTGCATACACAGTGCAGCATCGGATGGAGTGGCTACGCCACCTGCCGCAAAGTTCACTACCGGGAGTCGTCCGAGGCGTGCAGTTTTTTCAACGAGATCATAGGGGACTCTGTAGGTTAGTGCGAGTGCTTTAAGTTTCGCCGTCTGCTTTTTTTTGAATGCTGTGACCAGCTCATCTAATCCTGCCCGAACAGCGCGAATATGCCTGACAGCTTCCACGATATTTCCGCTTCCTGCTTCGCCTTTGGTTCTGATCATTGCGGCTCCCTCATGGATACGCCTCAATGCTTCTCCCAGATCCCGTGATCCGCAGACAAACGGCACGGTGAATGGAGATTTATCTATGTGGAACTGTTCATCCGCCGGGGTGAGAACTTCGCTCTCATCGATGAAATCCACGCCCAACGCCTCGAGCACCTGTGCTTCTACAAAATGGCCAATACGGCATTTTGCCATAACAGGAATCGTGACAGCAGACTGAATCTCCTTGATTTTAGTCGGATCACTCATGCGGGCGACTCCGCCGTCAGCTCGAATATCGGATGGCACACGTTCCAGTGCCATGACGGCAACTGCGCCGGCCTTTTCTGCGATCTCGGCCTGCTTAGCGTTAACGACATCCATGATAACGCCGCCTTTTATCATTTGTGCGAGTCCGGATTTAATAGTGAAGGTACCTTTTGTTTTCATATGGAAAATATTATATCACGTTTTGACAATCCCTTTACCCCATTTGAATATCTTATAAAAAAATGGTATTATGCATACATAATACAACAATCTTCTATCAGCAATTATTCAGAAAAAAATCAGCGGGATCTGGTACTAGACACCGCAGAAAACCTCAGCCAGATCAGTGAGTGGACGCGCACGTGTTATACCCAGGAGCAGCTACGAATAGAGTTATTTTTAGGACTCACCAGAAAAAATATCAACGCACTTTTGACATTCCCGTTGCCGCCCGGATTTGCTGCGGTATTTTCTGATTTTTGCACCAAGTATGAAAAACTTGAAAGCGAGTACAAAAATGGTGTGACCAATCGGGAAGCCTGGGCAAATTCAGTAAATGAATTGTCAAAAACCCTCACAGCATCCACACGGTAAAGACACACCCACTCCCGAATATTCTTTTTACTCTCACGCCCTTTGGATCGGTATAGCACAGTAGTTGCCTAAAAAAACAAATATTCGCAAATAGCCCGTAAATATGCGCTAAATGTGATATACTGGGAGTAATGCCAGCTAATTCCTCCGACACACTTGCTCAATCGATTTCGAAACCAAATATATTGTTTGCAGTCTGGGAAGTAGAGCCCTTCCTGAAAGTGGGTGGTCTGGGTGAGGTCGCACGGTCACTTCCGCGAGCGCTAAAGTCCATGGGTGTTGATATTCGATTAGTCATTCCGCATTACCGGGCACTGAAAGTATTGGGTCAGCGCAAAAAACTGAAAGCGACATTCTCCATTTTGTACGGCAGTCAACAAGTAAAAATAACGATACATAAAATATATTTTCTAAATACCGATATTCCTGTATATCTTATCGGGAATAAAAAATATTTTGATAAACCGATCGCAGAAACATTTGTGGTGTTCGCCCTTGCTGTCGTGGAAGCGTTGAAATTAGGAGTATTTGGGTTGTGGAAGCCTGATATTGTGCACTGCAATGATAACCACTGCGGACTCATACCGTTATTATTAAAAACAAATGCGTTGCCGATACAATCATTACTTACTATTCATGGAATATCACATCAGCGGAAATTCCCCCCATCCATTGCGGATAAATTACATGTCCCTCGTGAAGCGTTATCTTTAACCCAGTGGGAATCAGTATCCCAACAATTTAATCTGCTCAAAGAGGGCATAGTGAATGCAGATTGGGTAAACACGGTATCCCCGACATATTTGAAAGAAATCCAAACTGAAGAGCATGGCGCCGGATTGGATGTGGTGATCAGAGATCATATGTATAAAACATCTGCGATTCTAAACGGCATCGATTACATGCTGAAAAATCCGGCCACTAACAGTTTTTTGGATGTGCGCTATTCAGCACGGGAGAAAGACAGTGTGGAAGACGCATCGGTAGTCGGTATCACGAGAGGCAAGCAACTGAATAAAAAAACTCTACAGGGGCGTCTCCAACTTCCCATAAACGCATCTATTCCTGTGATCGGATATATTGGGCGACTGGATCAGCGTCAAAAAGGGATAGACCTTATACACCGTATGATAGTCCGCGAAGCCCTCCCCGATTGTCAATTTGTAATCATGGGTCAGGGTGACGAAGGGTGGGAAGAACGCTTTCATTTACTGCGGGCATTTAATCCCGATCGGGTCGCGGTCATTACTGTGTATGATGACGCTCTGGCATCACTGATCTATGCGGCAAGTGATTTCATGATGATTCCGTCATACTTTGAACCGTGTTGTCTGATCCAGATGAACGCTATGCGCTACGGTGCTCTCCCGATAGCACGTGCGACAGGGGGACTCAATGACACCGTGATCAATGGAAAGAACGGGTATATTTTTACGAACTCATCTTCCATAGAATTGGAGGAGCGGATTATAAATGCGCTCAAAATAAAATCATCAAATCCGAAAAAACATCTCAAAATGGTTGAGGCTGCAATGAAACGGGATTTTTCATGGACAGAATCGGCTAAACAATACCTCGCGTTGTACCAGCAGATCATGGTCGGACACGTATAACCATCCCATTCCACAAAAAAGCCCCGTTATGCACGGGGCTTTTACATACCAATCTTTCGATTGATTATGCGAGTTTTACGTTTTTTGCGTATGGACCCTTTTCGCCCTCAGCAACTTCAAAAGTTACTGTTGCGCCAACCTGAAGTTCATCAAAAGTTACTCCGTTCAATTCTTTTGAATGAAAGAACAAATCTTTTGCTTCACCCTCACGGCTGATAAATCCAAATCCTCGATCGGTTTTAGTTTTAACTGTACCTGTCATAGTGTTTTTTTAATTGTAGGAATGTCCTTGAATACAAAGTCTCGCTCTTGCTGTTACGCTTGAGAGGCAAAGTAGTATAGATACCTACAATGTCTCCTTTCTGTATGATCATTATACCATTTATCCGGATCTGCCGCATACTGTACGCGGATTACGAGCACCTGAGGGGGACATGGGGTAGGAGTTCAGAGGCATTATGTAAATTGCGGGTTCAGAATTGAAAGTGCAGGATCTATGAAACATCCATTTTCCTGTATGACCTCGTCATCCACGAGTACCATGCCATCCGTATTCATAAGTATGGTCAGATCCCAGTGTACGGGTGTCTTATCAAAAGTGTTTCCATTGTTTACATTCACGTCTTCGCCTGCATATGTTGTGTATTCATAACAGTGTCCTATTGCCACATGGAAACTTCCGCCGACTTTTTCGTTTAACAAATCATTAAAAAATCTACGTGTTAATCCCGGATTTGTTCCGAGTGCCACTTCCCCAAGATATCGCGCCCCTTCACCCTGACTCAGTATATGCTGAAGCTCATCATTTCCGAATTCGGCTTCAGCTTTGATAATTTTCCCATCCTTAAACTCCAAATATATATTTTTCATGAGCGACCCGTCATACATATACTCTCCCTCAGCGTATAGTTGTCCATTTACCGAGTCTACCACTGGTGCAGAAAATACCTCAGAACCCGGATAATTTTTCCCAATTGTGCTGTTACAAAATGTCATGCTATCTATACTCATGGTCAGTTTCGTCCGCTTCTTCGGATCGGCAGCATGCTGGTTCGCTCTAAGCTCTAGTTTTTTTCCGGCGTTCAGTTTTGATATTAGTACTTCCTGTGCTTCGGCAATTGCCCTCCACGGTTGATTACATGCTTCAAAATATGCGTGCATGTAGGAGTCCTGCGACATTTGCTCTTTTTTTGCCTCATACTCTGTAGGCCAGAGAAATAAACACCATCTGACTCCACCTTTATCCAGATCTTTACCTCTTCTGCTATGGACAGAGTCACTTTCATTTTTGTATGCAGTGCGAAGATGCTTGGGAACAGTCATCATAATTTCCGGATTTTCAGGGCCACGTACGAGTAGGATCGCCTGCGCGTTATCTACCAATTGTCTTTCGAGGGTGAATCGCTCTCGAATTTGCTCTTCGGTCATTGATTGTATTGACTGTGCATCCTCATCCAGATTACGTTCAAAAAAAGAAACATTGGCGTTGCGGGCTTGGCATGCGTGGAATAATTCCTTTACGAGAGGTAGACCTGATGGATCGAACCAAATGAGAACCTCCTCTCCTGGTTGAATATTCAGAGATTGTTCCACCATTGCTCTGGCTGTGTTATGAAACGCAGTTGTCAGAGTCGGGTCTCCCTGAAATTCAGACGCTTCTACTCGGTTGAGCATTTCAAGTTGAGACTGCATAGTGGTGCGTTGGCCATTTTTAACTTGTCCGAATTATATTGATAGTAGATATCTTTGTCAAAAAAACAAAACAGATTGCATACCATTTAAATTTCGTAAAACTCTCTTATATGAGCATGAATTGCAATTGTCATGTTATTTCCATACAATCCACCCGTATGACCCGCGCTGAATCATCCCGATTTTATGAAAAGCAACAAAGTACCCAGACTAGGGCATTAATCGGATCATATGCATTCGAATTTCTTCCGATGGCAGTACCTGAGCCTCCTGATACATTCTCCAGCATGGTATCTCTAGGGTGCGGGTATGGGCATGAACTGGTTGCTGCCCGGATACATTTTGGAGAAGGAATTCAACTGACCGGAGTTGATAATGATTCGTCCCTCGCGAGCATTTGGGGAGGGAAACGAATGTTACACCAATCATTGGGTATGGCAAATGCGACGTTCTGCTTTCAAGATGCGAGCGATGTCCACTCTGTTCTGTCTCAGATACCTGAGCCCGATATTATCGCTGTTCGCCATCCCGGGCCGTTGACGTCACAGTCAGCGGTGGAAGATGTCTATAAATCACTGTATCCATGGATGAGGCATGCTGTAGAAGCACACAAAATTATGATTGTCAGCACGCTCCGTTTTCAGACCGATGTGGCAATCCGGAATGTATTGGCGCAGGCTGCTGCTCAACTGGCGGGGGATACAAATGTGAAACTTCTCAAAAAATCGTCAACACGTTTCTCGTGGCAAGCAATGGGCGGACTGACTACGTTTGAGCCTGATTATTACGGTTTTCGGATAAACTGAACATATCGCATATTTACTCAACGTCCTCTATCACACTCTATGATTTTTCTTTGATTATCCATATATTCATATCATGAAGAATACACATATACAATTGAAGAAAAATATATAACAATAATAATTCCACCATGGCGAAATACTGATAGAGGATCAGAAATACTTTTCTATGTATTCCTTGTGTGTACGGCAAGTAAAAAATTCGGATCCTTGACAGGGTATACACCGATTTCTGAAATAATTGTCTCTATATGAGTCCCGTCTATCCCGATTGCAGAAGATCACTTGATTCGAATTTTATTTATGTAAAATAGATTATAGGATTCAGCCATGCGAATCGTGATACTCACAACGGGTCGGATTTATATTTCACGTGCTATTAAACATTTGGCGATGAATTGATATGTCTCATATACTTTTTTTGCACTGCAGTATTTACAAACAATGTACGATGCTCAGGAGTACTTCCATGCTCAAGAATCATCGCTATATGTTCGCGCGTTCCATATCCTGCATTATGCTCCCACCCAAAGAATGGGTGCTTCAGATGAAGTTTCTGCATTATTCTATCTCGTGTTACTTTCGCCACAATTCCGGCACATATCACAGCCGCCTCAGTCGCGTCGGCATCTACCAGGCAGCGCACGGTTCCTTTGATACTCGGCATAGGTGCCAAAGAAAGATTACCGTCAACAATATATTCTGTCGCGGGAACCTGACGAATTAACATACGGAATATTTCTTTATTTGCCCACCCGATCCCTTTTGCATTTATAAGCTCCGCGGAGATGTTCGTGCTTATGACAGTCGAGTGCGAATTGATAAGTACTTCATAGATGGATTCACGTTGCCGCTTGCTGAGTGTTTTACTGTCGCGCAGTGGTGCTCCGGCTTTTGATGTTATTGTATTGACACTCTCTTTCAGTATTACGGCTGCGGCAACGAGTGGTCCCGCCAGTGCTCCCCGGCCTGCTTCATCTAAACCACAAATACTGGTGCTCATATGAAAATAGGTATGTAGAGTTGTATTGATTGTCACTACGCTTCCCACGGTGCATATACACGTTATTTTTTACCCGGCGGGTTGTCTGTATTTACAATTTTTTTCTGAATCGAAGCCAAAGATCTTTTAAGGTCATCGAGATCTTTCTGAATATCTTCCACTTCCTTTTCTGCTTCTTCACCTTCTATATCTTCTTCAATATCACGGTATGCGTCCATAAGTGTCTGCCTGTTATGGGCAACCATGATGAATGTTGACAAAAATATTGCTTCAAGCGATACGATCATGGTCAACAATCCGTATGGGTAGGGATCAAATGCCACAACAAACGGAGAGAAATAATTATGATTGATGAGAAACCACACCAAAAACCAGGCGACGTGAAAATATACGAAGCTCATACTTCCTGATAATCTGGTGATGGCATCGGCTAAGCTTCCCTCCATTGAGTGAAGACGCTTCATAATTTTGCGTTGATTGGAATATGCTTTCTTCTGCATGGCATCTTGTGGTTCACCCTCTTTTCACAAGGGGTGATATGCCCTGCTTGTGGTTAAGGGGTGAACAAACGTTCGTATGGCAAACCGTCATCGTTCATATGGGAGTAGTATACACACAAATGTTCGAATTTACCAGATTTATGTATGCAACGTACACTATCCTTGCTTCTGTACACTTTATGGTTGTATACCAACGTAACTCATTCTTCTCGTTGGTTACTCAGTATAGACCCATCTAATCCGCTTTTTCACCGCTTCGCGGTTGCAAACCGAAGTAAGATGGGTATATCATGAAAACAGCTTCATACTATGGCTCAACATATCTTGACAATTAACGGTGGCTCATCAAGCATTAAGTTTGCGTTATTTGAAAAAAATGATGCGATTGCTGTTGTGTTTCGGGGTGCCATTGAAAATATCGGACAGCCCAATGGTGTATTTTGGGCAACATACGCCGATGGCGCCGATGATTTTAAAAAAAATATCGAGTCACCGGATATATCATCGTCTGTGCAATTGTTTAGTGAGTGGATACGATCACAAGTCCATGGGGAAACTATGGTGAGTATTGGGTACCGTGTCATACATGGAGGTATGAAATATAGTGAACCGACGGGTATTACCGATGAACTGGTTGAATATCTGCGATCGATTACCCAGCTTGATCCCGATCATATGCCTCAGGTTATCCAACTCATAGAATCATTTCGTACACGATTCCCCACAGTTTCCCATGTTGCGTGTTTTGACACCGCGTTCCATCATGACATGCCGACCGTTGCCCGACTGCTCCCGATTCCTAGGAAATTCGATGCACTAGGTGTACGACGATATGGGTTTCACGGACTCTCCTTTACCTCTGTTTTGGAACAGATACAGCAATCGGTAGGTGTTGATGCCGCAAGGGGTAAATTTGTCTTCGCACATCTGGGTAGCGGAGCCAGTCTGGCTGCTATAGTCGATGGAAAATCAATAGACACCAGTATGTGCTTTACTCCTGTGGCAGGTATCCCTATGGGAACGAGATCTGGAGATATCGATCCGGGAATTTTACCGTACCTCTCACAGAGTGCCGGGTATGATGTTACGGCGATACATGCTATGGTTAATTTTGAGTCAGGACTTCTTGGCATGTCGGAAATCAGCGCCAATGTACACGAATTGTTGGAGCATGAAAAAACAGATCAGCGGGCAAAGGATGCGCTCGATGTGTTTTGTTACCAGGTGAAAAAATATATCGGGGCATATGCGGCAGCAATGGGTGGTATAGATATGCTTGTCTTTACCGGCGGCATCGGTGAGAGGGCAAGCCAGATACGTTCCCGAATTTGCGAAAAGTTACAGTTTTTAGGTATACAGTTGGATGAGGCGAAGAATCAGGCGAATGAAGATATGATTTCATCACAGACAGGTAGAGTACAGGTGCGGATCGTTCATGTAAATGAAGAACTGATCATCGCAAAACAGACAATGGATGTACTGGCAAAACTACACTGAAAAAAATATTTATGGAAACAGACTTGCCAAACGAGACTACAGCGCCGCTATCACCTGATCAGTTAAAACAGATAGATGCGTACTGGCGTGCGGCCAATTATTTGGCAGTGGGGCAGATATATCTGCACGATAATCCACTACTGAAGAGACCACTCTCAATCGGAGACGTCAAAAAAATCCTACTAGGTCATTGGGGAACAACACCGGGGCAAAGCTTTATTTATGCGCACCTAAATAGAATTATCAAACACCATGATCTTGACATGATATATATATCCGGACCCGGCCATGGAGCCCCGGCAATAGTCAGCAATGTGTATCTGGAAGGCTCATATACAGACATGTATCCCACCATCACACAGGATGAAGCAGGAATGAAAAAATTGTTTCAACAGTTCTCATTCCCCGGCGGTATATCCAGCCATGTATCACCGCAGATTCCGGGATCCATCCATGAGGGTGGAGAACTTGGGTATTCGCTCAGCCATGCTTTCGGTGCGGCATTTGATAATCCTGACCTCATCGTGGCGTGCGTCATAGGGGATGGCGAGGCGGAGACAGGGCCGCTTGCGACATCCTGGCACTCCAACAAATTCCTGAACCCGAAAACTGATGGCGTGGTACTCCCGATTTTGCATCTGAACGGATATAAAATCAGCAATCCGACAATCCTCTCACGCATTTCTCACGAAGAACTGGAACAGCTGATGCGCGGATATGGGTGGGCACCATATTTTGTCGAAGGAGATGACCCAAACCAAATGCATCAGGATATGGCGGCGGCTCTGGATCAAGTGCTTACAGATATACATGAGATTCACCGCAATGCCAGGGAAAATAATGATACTACGAGACCACGTTGGCCAATGATTGTGTTTAATTCTCCAAAAGGCTGGACCGGACCAAAAGAAATAGATACCCAACCGATAGAGGGAACATTCCGTTCTCATCAGGTGCCACTCTCCGTATCTGAGGGTGCTCCCGCCGATCATTTAGCCATACTGGAATCGTGGATGAAAAGCTATAAACCTGAAGAATTGTTTGATGATCAGGGACGCCTGAAACCGGAAATAGCGGCACTCGCTCCCACCGGGGCGCGACGAATGGGATCCAACCCTCACACAAACGCAGGGTTACTTCTAAAACCCCTCCATGTTCCAAACTTTCAGGATTATGCGGTTGAGGTGCCCGGCCCAACACAAGTGAATAAGGGTAACTTTCATGTGCTTGGGAAATTCTTACGGGATGTAATACAGCTTAATAAACAGCACAGAAATTTTCGTATATTTGGACCTGATGAGGCACTCTCAAACCGGCTGGAATCAATCTTTGAAGTGACTAACAGACAATGGAATAGTACGATCAAAAAATATGATGAATTTTTGTCTCCGGAGGGTCTAGTCATCGACTCAATGCTCAGTGAACATCAGTGTGAAGGCTGGCTGGAAGGTTACCTGCTCACAGGCAGACACGGTATATTTCATAGCTATGAGGCGTTTATCAGGATAGTGGATTCTATGGTCACCCAGCACGCAAAATGGTTAAAACTATCAAGTGAAGTCCCGTGGAGGAAAAAAATATCATCACTGAATTTTCTCCTCACATCCCATGTTTGGCGACAGGATCATAACGGGTTTACCCACCAGGATCCGGGTTTTATCGATCATTTGGTAAACAAAAAATCTTCAATCATTAGAGTGTATCTTCCCCCGGATGCAAATTGTTTACTTTCAGTAGCGGATCATTGTCTGCGGAGTCTGGGATATGTGAACCTGGTTGTCTGTGGAAAACACGAAGCGCCTCAATTCCTCAATATGCAGGATGCGACTGAGCATTGTACAAAGGGTATTGATCGGTGGGCGTGGGCAAGTAATGATGAAGAAGGGGATACTGATGTTGTTATGGCCTGTGCGGGCGATATTCCAACCATCGAGACCCTCGCAGCCGTTTCTATACTGCGCAAATATTTACCGGAACTGAAAATCCGTGTCGTCAACGTAGTGGATCTGATGAGGCTTGAGACAGATACCGAAAATCCGCATGGTCTCACCCAACAAAAATATGATGAGATATTTACCAGAGACAAACATATTATTTGGGCGTTCCATGGATACCCGTGGCTTATTCACCGTCTCACATATCAACGGGTTAATAGAAACATCCACGTTCGTGGGTATAAAGAAGAGGGTACTATCACCACCGCGTTTGATATGACTGTTCTCAATGATATGGACCGGTTCCATTTAGCAATGGATGTCATTAACCGTTTTCCAAAGACGGGAGAAAAAGGAAAAGAATTGAAACGCATGCTGGAAGATAAGCTTGCAGAACATCGACGGTATATAGAAATCCATGGGGTGGATATGCCGGAGATACGGAATTGGAAATGGAATAGGGAAGGGTGTGAACTGGCATCTTCGTAAATACGGTTTTTAACAAAAAGATTACACTTCGCATACGGACAGTCTAAAAATACTGTGAATAAGAATTCTTCCGAAGTCAATTGGAACTTCTCTTATGTACACGAATACATATTATGAGATTTACATACGCGCGTAGCAAATTGGCTAGGCAACCAGATACGTTTCAAAAACGCCGAAGTGATACTCTTTTTATGCAGTTTAAGAATGTATAGTTTGGTGACGGTGGCGATTTGCCTATACAGGCAGTGGTGGCATGATAAAGTTTCGAGTATAGTATAGGTATGGATGTCTTGGTGCGCCAAATTTTGTTGATACCCATGTTGATTATCGCATTCTTCGTGGATATGCGCGACAAACCGCAACGAGTGTTTACAAGTTCAAATCTCGAAATTACTACCTCCGCCGGTTCTTGGAAAAAAGCAAAAGATTTGCCAACTCAGCGATACGATTTTGGTGCTGCAGTTGCTGGGGGAAAACTATACATCGTTGGTGGGTTGGTCTTATCTACTCCATGGACACCAACAGATCGTGTAGACGCATACGATCCCGTAAAAGAAGAATGGATACATATAGCCAGTTATCCGCGCGTAATACACCACCCTGGGGTTGTTTCTTGTGGAGATGATCTCTACGTTGTCGGGGGGTATTGGATTCGTGTCTTGCCTTCTTCATACGTATACAAATATAACGCTTCATCGGATGAATGGATTAAACGGGCAGATATACCCGTTGGACGCGGTGCGCTCGGTGTGACTTGCCATGAGGAAACTATTTATGCAGTTGGTGGAGATTCCGGAAATGCAAATCAAGTGACTTTGCTTCACGCATATGATACAAAAAAAGACGTCTGGGTTACCAAAACGTCGATGCCAAGCGCGAGAGAACATTTGTCCGTGGTGACGGTTGATGGGAAAATATATGCACTTGGAGGGTTGATCAAAGACAGATTTCATGCGTTAAACACTAATGAGATGTACGATCCATACACAGATACCTGGACACCGCGTGCGTCTCTTCCACATGCTATAAGCGGATTTGCAGCAGTTGTCAAAGGAGAAAGCATTTTTATTTTTGGTGGCGCAAATGGAGATACAGTATCACCTGAAGTGTACGAGTACAAAACCAAAGAGGATAAGTGGTATCGGAGAGCCGATATGCCGACTGCCCGATATGGGTTAGTGGCGGGTCAAATGCTGGGAAATATCCACGTGGTCGGCGGAAACCATGTTGTGAAAGGGAATTTCTTTAGTCAGGATCACGATATCTTCGTGCCATAAAGATTCTGAGAATTACCTACACTAATCCAGTGTAAGATAGCTAGCACGCTAGGCTTTCCCAGATATTCTAAGACTTTTTGAAATTCAAGGTAATTTGCTAGCCTTTTTTTGGACGAAATTGGAACGTATTTAATCAAAAATTATCTATTCTAAATACTATTTCGGATAAATTTTCTATTCCGATAGTTTATGCTGCCCATCCTGAGGATGCCTCTGATAAATAGGACTATTTAGAAATCCCTCCACCAATCCCATGAAATCTTTAAATTGTTTATCATATTCATCCTGAGGGCTATTGGGATTTCTACAAAATACTGCTCCTTGTATATGATTATCTTCTCCAGCTGTCGGATTAATTGCACGGACAAGGATAACCCCTAGAGCGTTATCTGTTTCAGTCGCATTTATCAGATTAGTTGGGTCTAACTTCTCTGCATGAAGCCTTGCTGCTAGCATGAAAGCACCATCGACAGTTCCAGCTGCTTTAATATCATACGGCTTCAGTTCTAGAATTTGTTCGATCAACCATTGTGATTTTTGAAAATGTTCCGCAAGCTCCGACTCAGATTGAGGCGGAAGGATTTGTGCCAGCGTTTGTATCTCTTTTGAAATTTCTTCGCCCATATGGAATCAGTTTACCATATAATTTTTTACTTGTACCCCATTTGGGGGAATCGGAAGAATTTTTATGTTATCCTTAAAAGGATATATATGAAAAAGAAAAAGATTCTGATTCAAATAAACTCAACGTTTGTATTGTTAACCATCTTATTCGGAATATTATTTTTTATTTTATATTTATATTTCCGGATAAATAGTTATGAACAAAAGCGTGAAGTGCAATTTGTAAACCTTCCGCCAAATGGCACGGTGTTATTTCAGCCTTCTGCAACTCCAAGCCCGAAACCTAGGAATATTTCTTCAGGCACGTATTCCAACACTGAACTTGGCATTTCAATGATAATTCCTGAAATTGTCATCGCTATCGAGACTGTTGAGCCAGACGGGTGGCTAAAACTTAGAATTACAGAAAAAACAGGGGAGAGGAATTCAATGATAATCACTAGGAGGAAAAGTGTTTTCGGTTATGGCGGATCAGACCCGTATGACTGTTCAACAGTTGTTAGTGGAGGGAAAGTAATACGGATTTCTAACAAAGAGGTAATAAGATGCGAATTGCGAGAAGCAAACAAAAAAATATATGACGTCAAAATTGATTACCCCGATGAAGAAAACCCACTATCAATCGGCGTGTATTATGATTTTGAAAAACAGCCAGGAGTGCAAGATTTCGAGCTGTTTGATTCCATTCTCTCAACGCTAAAATTTATTTAGATTTTTTCTGTATGTCCCCCTAGCCGGATGAGTAACAACGCCGAGGTATACGGGCGCTCCGAACCGATCCTTCGGACGGTTCAATACTTAAGAGAATACAAACAAAAAACCAGGCATTTAGCCTTGTCTTTTTGCTTGTACCCCAGATGATTTCTCAATGGAACCAGCTTCTGTTTTCATTTAGGCAGTGGAGTAGCTCCATTTCTAATAGCCTCCATCCATTCACAGTTAAGACTGCCATAGTGTATTAGAATTAATATTTATAACGTTGATACAGCACATAGCCTATGGATCAGCCACTAGTTTTGCAGTAAACTGCTCTATATATATGTCAGACGCTACAGCCACAGCTTTATTTGTTAATTCTGTAAATAATACAATTGTTATAAGTCAGACTCAATTGTATACGACAATTTTAGTCGGTTCAGCAGGTGGAGCTGGTGGTTTTACAATGTTGTATAAGATAGTTGAGAAACTAATAGGATATTTTTTTGAAAAACGTAGAAATTCCGCTATTACGAAAAGTAATTTAGGTGAAGAAGTTTTAAAATTCTGCGCTGAAGGCGAACAGGCCTTCTTCCAATCACCACCTCGTGATTCCGAGCATATTGCTTTTGTAGCAAATAAACTTCAAAAAGTTAACAATACAGTGAGTATAAAACTTAAATATTATTTGTATGCGTGGCAAATGAGAACATCGGATGTCATGCCAAAAGAATTATATAAACAACTAGAAGATGAAATAAATAGAACGAGGGAAGAACTAGTAAAATTAGTCTCATCCTGGTGATCTATGGGTAAATTATATTCTTCTATTAAATAAAAGTGCCGTTAGCTATGTCATCTCGCTTCTTTAATATTCCCGTCCTTATCTTTTAATACGATATTAACACTATCGCGTATTTTAATTTGATCGCCTAAATTCGTGAATACCATCTTATTTAAGCTCCTTTTGGCAAGACCAAGTAATGCTCCTGCTACCAATCCCGATACAAGTGCAGCAATTAAGCCAGTCGTAGCCGCGGTTACAGAAAATCCAAACGCGTTTACAACAAAAAGGCTGACAAAATATCCTTTAAGGATGGGATAAATAACCGTAAATGTAGCTATGGCAGTAAGTATCAACATTGCCCACTGAAGGCGGTAATTTGATTGTTCAAGTCCTTGATTAATTTTTCCTGAATCAACAAGTGTTTTATTTAATTGATCAATTTTTTCACCTAGACTATCAAGCATGAAAATAGATTCAATTTGTGTAGTAATAAGTTGTTGGTTATGAGGTAACCCGGTTGTTGGATGCGTTTGGATATGTCGTAGACTCTCTTTTAATTTTTCATCCATAGTCAATTAATTAATAGTTTCCGCAATATTTGTAATATTGGGAACTTTATCGCTTATATTATAACTAATATTTACATTGTATTTTTTTATTTGACCAGATTTTTGAAAAATTATTAGGTGTAGTTGAGATTTGCCTGTTGCTATTTGTTCATAGCTAGGGACTCCAGATCCGGCAGCTAAAGTAAAATGCGCCCCATCTGATCTGTTTCCAATATCATGAACATTGCAAAAATCTAAATACCCATACTGATTTGGATGGAAGCTCCTTTTTGACCGACCGTCATGTGTCCATCTAAGTGGAACTGGCAAAAAATTAAGACGATCTGAATCGTTATCTTGTATGTGGTCTATATAAACTTCAACATCTTCAGCTGTATCATTGCCATAATTTTTAAACAAGAACCTTACATAACCTCCGCGTCCTTCTTTAGATGGTTGGAAGTTTACTTGCGAATCTATTATGCGTATGTCCGACCAGAACGATAATTTGCGAAGGCTTTTTCCCCAAATAGCTATTACTAAAGCTGTAATTGTCGCAAAAAGTGTTCCAATCGCCGATAACCAATCAGATTGCGAGCCTTGAAGGGTATATTGAATTTGGAATTTGGGCAACAATGGGGTATTAAAGCCCAGCACAAGCAATGTAAGAAGGCAACCTATGAATAGACCCGCCAGCCAATTAATTTTCATACAATTTGGCAGGCATCCAATTATAACAGCTTAACTAATATTAACAACAATGTTAGAACTTATGCTGTTAAGATATTCCTTAGATAAGTTTTTAAATATTCGGGGATATCAGTAAGTGTAATCCCATTCGTTAGTCTTATAGCGTTAGTGACTTTATTACCCGCTGTCTTAAGAGGCTTAAATAAATCTTCCAAATTCCCCTCCCTAAGTATAAGGATTTTTTCTTTTTCTGCTAAGTCTGTTAGTAGCTCCACGAGCTGTATACTAAAGGATGCGTGGGGGTTAAGTTTAATAGCACGCTGTGTTCGGATGTAGTTACAAAGAGTTAATAATCTTTTAGTAAATTCATCATTACCCAATGTTTCTTTATCTCTTATTAAGTTCACAATGGTGTTTGCATCTTCGCCGGGATTTCTACATAGGATATTTTTAAGCTCCTCTTCTGAAAAGAGAACAAGACTGTTGATCTGATCATTCAAACTAACAAATTTTGCCTTTGTTTCTTCCTCATGAATCATATGTTCTTTATCACGTCTAACATCTTTCAAGTAACCTAAATCTGCAATAATGTAATTATCAATTTTCCATTCTGTCAGCAGATTTCTAAATTTTAATAGATTGCCTTTACTTGCTACTTCAATAACCTCTATCTCTATTTCAGAATGAGCATCATCTTTTAACTTATGAAGTATATTTGAATAGACAATCAGATCAGATACACCTTCAACTAGAACTACTTTTTGAGTAAAAAATGCCTTTTCATTGTTCGTTGTATTGATGAGTTTAATTAAATCTTTAGCGTCGGCACCGTTTAAAGGATTCTCAGGTTTAACTATACAACTAGACAATTCATTGCCCATATACACCCTAAATATTTTGGGTAACGTTTCTTGATTAATAAATTTTGGAGAATGTGTAACGATAAGAAACTGTATATTAAAATCCTGCGACAAGTCCTTAATTAAATTTAGAATAACCTGTTGCCATTGAAAGTGGAGATGAAGTTCGGGCTCATCTATAAACACAATCCCATCTTTGAGCTCCGATAGGATTAATCCACTAATAAGATTAAAGAACTCTTTCTCACCTGAGCTTAGTCTTAAGGGTGTACCAGATTGTCGTGTGAAGTTAACTCTGTATAAAAACTTGGTAGGATGCTCAATTTGACTTATATTTAAGTTGACCTTGAGATATTTACTCAAGTACTCTTTATATCTATCAAGTAGATGTGTGTTGCCAGATTTAAAAAGGTAACATAATTTATTAAACGATGAGTCAATAAAGGAACGTGTATTATCAGTAAATTGGTTTATGTCCTTAGCGTAATTATCTTCAAGATTTCCAGCAGAGCTCAAATCTACATTAATATCATCTCTAACTTGATTTAGAGTTCTGTGTGGACCGAAATACCTACTAGCAGGGTGGATGTCAGGTGTTAAAGATATAAGGGAAATTTCATGAAAGACATTCCTGTACTGTATTAATTCAAATAACATATTAAGTCTGGCTTGTTGTTCTGGGCTATATCCAGCATAATCACTTATCATTATCGTAAATGAATTTTCTGAATTAACCATTAACTTTACAGTCTTGTTAACAAAGTCCCCAAAGTGGATATCAATGGGTATTGATTTAAGCAGAGTGGTTAAAGGAAGAGAGTTAACAACATCTTTTTCCAATTTTGCAATGATTATATCCCTTATAGAAAGGATATAGCTAATTTGTTTTACGTCCTCAGTTGTTAACTCAAGAGATATATAAATAGTTTGAGGCTCAGTAGTATGTTTAAAATGCTTGTCAAAAATATGCAACTTCAAATTATTTTGGTCCACATTATCAAAATCTAGCTTGAAGGGTTTATTTCTTTCAGGATTATTGATATCGTTCCAAGCCGGATTCTGCTGAAGAGTAACGTGTTTTAAAAGGATAGTATTTATAACCCCTTGTAAAATTTCAAATAGATTGCTTTTGCCACCGGCATTCGGACCAACAAATATATTTATATCGCTCTCAAAGTTGATAGTAGAGTCAGGATAGTAGCTTTTTACGTTTATTAATTGGGTACTTTTTAATATCATAGGTATTATTAATCTTTATATGATTATACACCGGCCTCGGAATTACATGCGTGCAAATTCCGTTATATATAAGCGCCTTGGGAAAAAGTAACGCCCGTTTTAGAAAGATATGCTCCGCTTATTTTTTTAGCCGTAGCGATGAATGTAATCGCGCTTACACACTTTTTTATTTCTTTATCATGAATATCCAGTACCTGTGCCTTGAATTCTTGTGGGATAGTAGCTAGATTTTTTTGGTAATATTCTTTATATACATCTGCCGTCATGCTCAGGCCGCTTTCTGTTAGTTGCATATTGTAGTAGGCTTGCTGCAGCGAGTTAAATATTGCATCAGATTCGCTAATTGTCATTATTGTGGCTGACGAGATAGCACCATAGTAAGCCTCTGTTCTTAGGTCTTTTGCCACATTAAGTACGAATAAAACGCTATCATACATCTGGTCAATTTTTCTTGGCATTGTTTGAAGGCCTAGAAGTATATTTCTCATCACAATTTCGTTTATATCAAGCTCTGACCAGATGAGTTTTAGAGAAGCAATCATGCGCCTACGTTCTTCTTGCCTTTCTTTTTTCTTAGCCTCTGCCAGCGGAATGTAGACACCCACTAGTACCGCTACAAAACCACCATAAAGTTGAATAACGATTGGCAAAACAACTTCTTTATTATTTGATTGGAACTCCAAAATCATTAAAAGAAGAATGAGTATCAATAACAAAAAGACGCTTGTAATGTTGATGGTTTTCATGTTGCTTAAATATTAACTTTCGGGCTTGATACAACGGTAAATGCCCGTTTACAGTTGGAGTATACTGCAAGTATGGTCTTACACAAAACTATTCTTATATTAGAAGACGATCTCAAAACGCTTTCTCTTATTCTTGAACGTCTCGCGGACCTTGAGGGTGACCAACCTTATGATCTGTCTACCATTGTGCTTACAAATCATGTACAGGTAGAGAATTTAATTAACGATAACAAAAGCATTCAGTTTGACATAATCCTACTTGATCGTGATTGTAAGCTCGGTGGCTCGTTTCACATACTTAACATTGAGAAATTCGGCCCGGATAAAGTAATCTCTATATCATCCGTTCCGGAATATAATAAACAAGCCCAAAAACGTGGAGTGAAGCGAGTAATACTCAAGGATAATGCTCACAAGGCTGAATTTGCAGATGCCGTTGTTAAAGAAATAGGCGTTATGCTCCGTACAATGCCCTTAGAAGCTTCAAACGTACACAACATTATCTAAGCAAGCAAAGCAAGCGTACCGCCAACACACGCTGCTTGTTGCTACCAAATAGAGCAAGCTTAATAAGTTGTGCTATGTCTTGTACGGTTATCATCTTTTCCATACTCACTCATAAAGCTAAATTCGCTATAGCGAATAAGCCGACCCACAAAAATGCCGCTATTACACCATAAACTTTCCAATGTGGTGTTTCCTTATCGTTAGGCTTGCCGGCACCTAGTAGCCATGCCGGTATTTGGGAGGCATTAGAGAAGAGTGCACCGAGAATAAAAATAACAACTAGAATAATCTTAATCATAAATCTTCTTTATGCTAACCCTAAGTTAGCAGAAATGCAAGCATAATATGAGGCTAATTGCTAACTGTAGCTAAGTGTAACTTGTAAGACATTTGGCCAACAATTAGGCAATGAGAAGGAATGCTAAGTTACCCCGTGTGATCGGACATAAAGTACAGAAGTTGCGCAATTCTGCCGGATTAACTCAAGAAGAACTTGGAGAAAAAGTCGGTATTAGTCGCGCGTATATGGGTTATATAGAGCAAGGCAGAAACGCTCCGTCGTTAGAAGTGCTTAACAGAATTGCACGTGTGCTTAGAGTTGCCGTGAAAGAACTTCTGTAGACATACCTCTAATTTGCCCTCTGATAAAATTTTCCTGTACCATAATAATATAGAGTTTTGATTTTATTGATTTTTAATCAAATATTATGAAACAACGAGGTGGAATGCGACCGGGTGCCGGACGAAAAAAAGGTGCACTAAATATAAAAACAGTCATGGAAGTAGAAGCGCGAGATATCTTAGTGAATCGTTTACTTACTCAATGGCAAGCCGTGGCGGATATTTCTCTTGATATAGCTCTTGGAAAGATTGTGTGCGTTCGCATAGAAGGTAAAAGAAAGCATGTATATACAAGGCCTCCAGATGAAAGAATGCTGCAATTCATTATTGAGACAGTAATCGGTAAGCCTAAACAACCGGTATCTGGTTCAATTAATTTTCCAGAACTACAACAACTATCTGCTGATATACGATCAATTCTTACTAATAAGGGTAAAGTTGACGATTGATAAAATTATTACTTACAATTTAATTAGGATATTAAAAATTTAATAGCCTAACACGCTGAAAAGCGACTGGCACTTTTAGCAACACAATGAAATGTGTGTTTCTAACGGTGCTATTTTTTGTGGTCAAAAGGGGAATCAGGCTTTTATTAGCTCTATTGGTTTGTGCCTGGGATTCCCCTCCCGGCCACAAATTAATAGAGCTTTTATGATTTCATTAAACAAAGCGAGAAACATAATGGGTGGCAGATCCCGCTCCATGTCTGATTTGGATTTACAGGAAATGCTAAATAAGTTATATGGCCTTGCTGAAATTATTACAGAGGCAGTAGTGGTACGTGGTTCCAAAAATTCACCTAAAGGTATTGATAAGGCACCATTAAGGAGACACAATGGATAAAAAGGCTGAGAAAATTATGAATGCCCTTATATATACACGCGTTTCCACAGAGGAACAGGCAACTAGTGGCTTTAGTTTAGACTCGCAAGAAAAATATTGCCGTGAACACTGCGCGAGGCAAGGATGGAATATTGTTCAAGTTTTTAGGGAAGAGGGCGAATCCGCGAAAACCGCTGATCGGACGCAACTCATTAAACTGTTGGATTATTGTCATAAGAACCGTGGGAAGATTGATGTGCTACTAGTCCAAAGATTAGATCGGTTTTCAAGAAACACAGCTGACCATCAAATGGTGCGAGCAGTTCTAAGTAAGCTTAATGTAGTTCTACGATCAGTTTCAGAGAACATAGATGAGACATCAACGGGTAAATTTATTGAAAATATTTTTTCTGCTGTAGCTCAATGGGATAACGACACGAGATCAGATAAAACAAAATGGGGTCTTCAGGAAAAGGTAAGACAAGGCTTTTGGGCATGGAAAGCACCGATTGGATATAAAAATACCCCAGCAGGCATAATAATTGACGCTGTTAAAGCACCAATAATATTAAAAACTTTTGAGACATATTCTCAGACAGGCTACACACTCAAGGATATGGCTCAAAAAATGAACCGTTGGGGACTACGTAGCGCCAAAGGCAATAAACTTACGCCACAATCTGTGGATCATATTCTTCGGAATAAACTGTATATGGGCGTTATTGAGGTAAGAGGATGGAAAGATGAGGTGCAAGGTTTGCATGAAAAAATAATTGAACCAGCACTTTTTTACCGCGTCAAAGCAGTTAGAGAAGGAAAATCCTTTACTTCAGTGCCGCGTTTAGTAAAAAATCCAGATTTTCCTCTAAAAAATATAGCCAAGTGCGATGCATGCGGTGAATATTTAACTGGAAGTTGGTCTAAAGGTAGGAACAAGCGATATGCCTATTATCATTGTCTATGTGGAAAGACAAGAATTTCTAAAAACACTCTAGAAGAAATATTCTACAGTACACTAAAGGATATACAGCCTAATTCCGACTTCAAAAAACTATTTAAGGAGATTCTTTATGATGTATGGAAACAAAAACAGTCAGAGAAGCTGTCAATTTTAAATAAAGTTACCAAGGAAGTGGCTAAGCTCAGAGAAATGAAAGAACGGCTACTTCAAAAGAATCTAGATGGTGTAGTGGACGATGAAGATTACAAACGAGCAAAGTCAAGGTTAGATCAGGAAATCGTGATTAAGGAAGTTGAAAGGAGCGATTCAGTATCTGAGGAAACTAATATAGATTATCTTGTTAGCCTCTCAGAGAGTTTGTTTGATAACGCGGCTACCATATGGCTTGATGCTCCTTTTGAATATAAGTTAAGATTCCAGACTCTTATGTTTCCTAAGGGAGTTATCTATAAAAATGAAAGTATTGGAACCGCAGAATTAGGCCTTCCTTTTGCTCTAATTGGAGACGTTGCATCTTCTAAAACAAATTTAGTACCCCTAGCCGGATTCGAACCGGCGATTTGTGCGATGAGAACGCACCGTCCTAGGCCGCTAGACGATAGGGGCTATCTGTAACACATTATACAAAAGTTAGCTTCAAAATATAACCTGTAGTAAAATTATAACACAAAATCGAGGCTAAAAATGTATACGTGTACAGTAGATTGTATCAGTTTCTACTTGACATGACAAGGTAAAACGGGTAAAATAAAAAACGTACGACAGCGTACAAACGTATTAAGACTGCTCCCTTTTTATCCTAGATTGGTTGATTGGGGAGGTTTTTTTTGAGCTATATGGATTTACAAAACAAAATTATTCTCACACCTGAAGGTTTAGCTGAGTTAAAGCGCGAACATGAAGAACTGGTGAATGTTAAGAGACCGGAAGCCGTTACTCGGCTTGCTTCCGCACGCGAAGCCGGTGATTTATCGGAAAATAGTGAGTACGCAGCGGCAAAAACCGATCTGTCGTTCATCGACGGACGCATTATCGAACTGGAAGACATCATGCATGGCGCCAAGGTCGTGACATCACACGGTAAATCCCATGTGGATGTGGGCTGCAAAGTGACCCTCACAATCAACGGTAAAAAAGAAACATTCCACTTGGTGGGAGAATGGGAAGCAAATCCCATGGAGAAAAAAATATCCCACTCATCTCCACTTGGGAAGGCACTGATAGGAAAAAAAGTAGGAGAAAAAGTAGAAGTAGAGGCTCCGGCGGGAAGAAACCTTTACAAGATTCTCGATATAGAATAAAAAATATAAACAATCAAAACAATCCCGCGAAAGCGGGATTTTTTGTATGTACAACACTATGACCGTAAGCACGTATCGGATTATCGCCAAAAAAGCGAAAAAACAAATCCCTACCGGGAGAGGTGCTTGTGGTGAAATATAATCGCATATAAACATATTTCCGCAAAAACCCCTCCGAAAGAGGGGTTTTTTTGTGGCGAAGGAGGACTATGACAGAAACAGATAGAGATACAAATACAGGAAGCACTGGGCAACTTGGATTAGAGCGCCGTTCATTTGACCGGTACTATCTCAATTATCATCGCGGGGTGATCGATGATATCGATCGGATGGAAACATTATTTCATCTTGGGAACGAAGCTATAGAACGCCGGAGTATGGGTGTGACCAGGTGTGTCGCGAGAGTTTTAATGGACCAGTCGACGCTTGCGGATTCTATGAGCCATCCGCACATATCACAGGTGCTGGAGGCTGCTGTTCCGACATGGTTTCTTACCGGCACCAGTGAGCCGATTTGGATGGTGCTTGGTGCTATAAACAGCCCAGCTAGACAATCCATTCATAGCATGCCAGAAATCGTTGCATCTGTTGATTCCACCAAGCGATCTCCGAGGTTTGCGCCTGTAGATCGTGTGGCCCGCTTGCGGGAAGAAGGATTTGTGTTCACCTCAGAGGTAGCATCGCCGCGAATTGGCGAGGTGTTATCCCTCTGGGGAGACTCATTTGACTGGAACGAAGATGGAGTAACAGGATTACAGGAGGTACTCAGGATGCAGTCAAAGATCCCTGCCCTTGAGCGGAGAGTCTGGTTTAGCGGACTCATTGATCACCACTCAAACAGATTAGTATCAATCGCAACCGCCGAGAGGCTCGATATGCCCATTGGTGACGGGAGGAGTATTCCGATTATAGAGAGCACGGAGTGGAGGAGGCACGAGAGTGTCAACCGTCATGGTCTGATGGCGGCGACTGTCTCACACCTGCACGCACATGTACTCGATGATATTGAACCATGTGCGCCACTTATCATCGCCGAGACAAACTTCTGGTCGGGCGCACATAATGTTGGCTTTGCCACAGGGATGGATGTGGCTCCCCGCCATATTGGCGAGGGATTTGTCCCGCAGACGCTAGTGCAAAATGTCCGCGTGCGTGATGGATTGGAACCCGTTGGAAACCGTGATTTCACCATGTTGTATTTGACACCACAATCACAAAATATATATTTCACGCCCGTGATGCGTGCAGAAATTTTAGGGAGGTCCATATGAAACTCGTGTATCCGTCCGCACATATGCGCCACTGCCCGCCGTGCGAGATATTCAACGGCAACAGGGATTCCCATGCAGAGGTTCCCGACAGAATAGAAGTGATAAATAGTGCACTTTCCCGCATGCCGGGAATGCGGGCTATAGAGCCACGCAGGTTTCCCATGTTATGGGTAGATGCTGTGCATGAGCTCTCCTATATCAGCTATCTGAAAGCATCAAGTAGGAAGTCTGGCGGTACATACGTGTATCCGTCTGTATTTCCGTACGGTCAGGATCAGCACACACGACAGCCTGTCGGTATGCGGGGACAATACAGTTTTGATATGTACACACCCGTATCAGAAAGCACTTATGAAGCTGCCCGAGGTTCGGCGATGGCCGCACTCACTGCCGCTTCACTCGTCATGTCTGGGGAGACGCAATCCTATGCTCTCTGCCGGCCGCCCGGTCATCATGCCGAATATGCGAAAATGGGCGGGTACTGTTACTTCAATAATGCGGCTATCGCCGCCAACTATCTCAGTACTCGGGGGACAGTCGCGGTCATCGATATCGATGTACATCATGGAAACGGCACGCAGGCCTTGCTGTATCACCGCCGCGATGTGCTGATGATCAGTATACACGGGGATCCCGATACGCTGTTTCCGTATTTTACGGGAAGGGCGTCAGAAATAGGTGTCGGCGAAGGGGTCGGATATAATCTGAATATCCCGCTCCCCCCCCGCACAAAGGACCGAGTATACGGCAATGCTTTACGCGCTGCGATTGCCAGAATCCGCGCATTCTCACCGTCATACCTTGTGGTGAGCGTGGGGTATGATGCCCATGTGAAAGATCCGATTGGCGGGTTTGCGCTTTCCACGCCGATGTTTCACCGGATCGGGAAAGAATTGTCTTCTCTGGGTATTCCGACGGTCTACCTCCAGGAAGGCGGATACAATATAAAAACGCTGGGCAGTATCGCCCGTGCATTTACAGAAGGGAGTGTATTATCAGGTTGAATCGTACGCGATTATATACGATAATACAAGCTAACATATGCCAACACTCGAGGAGCTCATCGATACCAGAAAGAATAAGCTGAAGGAACTGAAAAAAAGAGGGATAGATCCGTATCCGTCCGTTTCCGGCCGCACACAGACCGTGGCACAGGCGCGGGATTCCAAAGATAGTGTCGTGGTTATCACGGGACGTATCATGGCAATGCGTGGGCACGGAAAAATAGTGTTTTGTGACCTCGTTGATCTCTCCGGCAAAATCCAGGTGGTCTTAAAGCATGATATGCTGGATGCGGATTCGTTTGCTCTGGTATCGCTTCTTGATATGGGTGATTTTGTGGAGGCGGAAGGCTCAGTCGGTACGACACAGGCAGGAGAACTTTCTGTGTTTGCCACACGACTCAGGCTTCTTTCCAAATCAATCCGCCCGCTTCCCGACAAATGGCATGGCCTCAAGGATGTGGAGGAGCGCTATAGGCAACGGTATGTGGATCTGGTAGTAAATCCCGGAGTGCGGGAAGTGTTTTTGCTTCGCACAAAAGTCGTGCGGTTCCTGCGCAATTATTTTGATGCGGACGGATTTTTGGAAGTGGAGACGCCTGTGTTGCAGCCGATCTATGGCGGAGCATCCGCAAAACCGTTTACCACACACCATAATGCGCTGGATGTGGATTTGTACCTTCGGATATCTGATGAGCTGTACCTCAAAAGACTGATTGCAGGCGGGTTTGAAAAGGTATACGAAATTTCCAAAGATTTCAGAAATGAGGGGATTGACCGCCAGCATAATCCAGAATTCACCATGATGGAGTTTTACTGGGCGTACGCCGATTATGAAAAGCTCATGGAATATACCGAAACCATGATAGCCTCTTTGGTGAAAGACGTTTGCGGCAGTTCCACGATTACATACCAAGGTGAAACCATAGATTTCTCAGGAAAATGGGAGAGAAAAACTTACAGCGATGTCGTCATGGAATATACCGGGATAGATATAAATGTCGCGCAGACGGAAGAGCAATTACTCTCTGAAATCAAAGCGAAAAAAATCCAACTGGACCTTACCGGTGTGGTGGGGTATGGAGCGATGCTTGATACGCTCTATAAGGCAACTGCACGTCCCTATTTGGTTGGACCTATGTTTTTGACCGACAGGCCGACAGCATTTGTCACACTGGCTAAGCGGTTACCGCATGATCCCCATAAAACGGCGTCATTCCAACTGCTTATTGCAGGGAAAGAAGTGATCAACGCATATAACGAACTCAATGATCCCGAAGACCAGTCTGTGCGCTGGCGTGAATCGGAGAAACTCGGTGAGGAAGGCCAGGACGAACACGAGGCATTTGATCACGATTACATCCGCGCGCTTGAGTATGGCATGCCGCCGACCGCGGGTTGGGGTATGGGCATAGACAGACTCGTATCCATATTAACTGATCAGGCATCGCTTAAGGATGTGATTTTGTTCCCGACACTTCGCCCGGAGTTTCAGAAAAAAGAGAAAGCGTTGGTGGCAGACAGTGTGATAGATGAAAAAGATATTGTTACAAAAGCGCAGGCAATGGAAATGCTTCATGCACACATGCAAAATGTAAATTTACGCCGACATTGCTATGCAGTCGGGTACGCCATGCGTGCACTAGCGGAAAAACTTGGCGGAAATGCCGACGTGTGGGAAGTCTTGGGTATATTGCATGATGCCGACTGGGAGGAAACCAAAGACAAGCCCGAGGAACATACAAAAAAAACACTCTCGTGGTTGGCAGAAATGGGTTTTACCAAGGGGCCAATCGTGAAAGCTCTACAATCACATAACAGGAAACTCACAAAATTGGCCGAAATCGAATCAGTTATGGAGTGGGCGCTGGAGACTGTGGATGAGCTGACGGGATTTATTGTCGCCGTTACGCTCGTCAGACCGGATAAGAAACTCGAGACAGTAGAGATGAGTTCGATCATGAAAAAATGGAAGACAAAAGAGTTTGCAAGACCAGTCGATCGGGAGCATATTGCACAGTGTGAAACCAAACTGGGAATTCCGCTGGCGGAATTTATAGAGCTTACGCTCCGTGCGATGCAGGCGCATCATGATGAATTAGGTCTGTGATGAGTCCGCTCTTGTTGTATCTGCGATCCGTTTCATTATCCGTGTTGTCCAGTATATGACGATCATTGCAATTATTTTTTGAAATAAACCACGATACTCAGGTATCACGCCGAAATAAAAAAACAGAAACCACAGGATGCACAGGACAAATGTCATCCATCCACAGATCAGCGTCGTAAGGGCGAGATCTCTGTACATAGGGTCTTTCGTAAACACACTGTACAGCCTGTGAACTAAGATGGGGGTGCAGACAACAAAACATCCGATTATGCCGAAATGCACGAGTGCCGACCACGAAATGCTTAGAATTTTTTGCGGAAATGAGTCGATAGGATCAGTTGGGAATACGGCAACAAGCACCAGTGTAAGTGCGATTGCGCTTAGCATAACGGATATCTGTTTTACCGTGTGTGAATTTCTGATGTGACTGCGTATCAGATAGATCATCGTCAAAAGCCCGAAAGAAAACTGCACAATATTGAGTGTTTCCAAATATCCGTACGCACCGAGCGACAATCTGCTGATAGTATGTTTTGTGTGACTATATCCCGGTGTCAAAAATCCTATGATAAGGTAGAATAAGACAAACAGATAGGGAGATGCCAATGCATACCGTGCAGCCAGGCGTTTCATAGTGATAGTATACTGGATACCACACAAAATGAAGATACTCATCGCCACCACCAATCCCGGAAAATTTCAAGAACTTGGATTGTTTTTATCTGATTTGCCCTATGAGTTTGTGTCACTGTCAGATATCGGTATCACGGTGGATGTCGACGAGACAGGTGAAACGTTTCAGGAGAATGCCATATTGAAGGCAACGACCTATGCCAAATTGTCAGGGCTACCGGCAATTGCCGATGACGGCGGATTTGAAATCGATGCATTGGGTGGGCAGCCGGGTGTAAAATCGCACCGATGGATCCATGGGGACCGCGAAAACACCGACGAAGAACTTATCGCCTATACCATACAAAAAATGGAGGCAGTCCCGATAGAAAAGCGCGGTGCACAACTACGGCTCGTTTTGGCATTTTCACTCCCCAGAGGCAACGTCGTCACATCCGAGGCGTTTGTCCGAGGAATTGTTGCGGTTGCTCCATCCGAATCACGAACAAAGGGTTTTCCATACAGGGCATTGTTATATTTGCCTGAACTTGGGAAATTTTATGACCACACAGTCATGACAAAAGAGGAAACTGCAGCCTACAACCACCGGAAAAAGGCAATTGATATGCTAAAGCCACGCATCCGAGAGTTATTGACATAACTGTCCGGTACGATACAATACGGGTAGAAATGCGTTTTAGACTGCTTCCAACAGTCGAGCATTCCGGTAGATCTTTGAATTTTTTCAAAGGAAACCGGAACGGGAGAGACCGTAATATCTCAAAATTAAGTACAAGTTATGGTGGCAACTCCCTGAGCTATGTCGAAGGGCCGTAACACGCAACGAATATTGCGTGTTTTTTTATGGCTACGCACGCGAATTGATTCGTAACAATGAGCTTAGAAGCCGACAAATCCACCATAGCCTCGGCGACGGTGGACCCGTATTAATGTTTTCGTCCTCCTTCGCGTAACGCTTCGGAGGATCTAAGAAACACTAATTTTTTTAGTTAAAAAAATAAGTGTTTCAAAGAAAGGCAATATGTTAGATATAAAGTTTATCAGAGAGAACCTTGATATATGCAAGGAAGCCGCAAAAAATAAAAACCGTGTGGTTAATTGGGACAAGTTATTAGAGTTGGATGAAAAACGCCGTGATCTGATTGGAAAGTCAGAAGTTGTACGCGCAAAACGCAACAATGCCAAAGGGGATGGCAAGGATCCTGCCTTCCGTGAAGAAGGGAAGCGGTTAAAGGAAGAACTTAAAACTATAGAGGATGAACTGCGTTCTGTGGAGGAAGAATTTCAATTGGTCATGTACACAGTTCCAAACATTCCAGATGCCAGTGTTCCCGTAGGAAAGGATGAATCGGAAAACAAGGAAATTAAAAAATGGGGCGAACCGACATCGTTTGATTTTCCTGTCCGGGATCATATAGATCTGGCAAAAACACTCGATCTTATCGATCTTGACCGCGGAGCAAAAGTTGGAGGATCACGTGCGTACTTTTTGAAAAACGAAGCGGCGCAGATGGAATTTGCTGTGCTTTTTTACACATTTCAAAAACTCATAGGCAAGGGATATACGCCGCTTATTGCCCCAAGTTTAGTGCGGGAATTTACCCTGTTTGGTAATGGCCAGTTTCCGTGGGGAAGGGAAGAGGTCTACCATCTGGAAAAGGATGATGAGTATCTGGCCGGAACTGCGGAAGTACCTGTGACTGCGTACTTCAGTGATGAAGTATTACAGGAGAAGGATTTGCCAAAGAAATTTGTGGCATTTTCTCCATGTTTCAGGCGTGAAGCGGGCAGCTATGGTAAAGATACACGTGGGGTCTATAGACTACACCAATTCAGTAAGATTGAACAAGTAATTATCTCAACAAATAATATGAACAATTCTATTACTCTTCATGAAGAGTTACTGCAAAATGCTGAAGAAGTACTGCAGGATCTGGAATTGCCATATCGGGTACTTTTAATGTGCACAGGTGACATGGGTGAGCCACAGGTAAAAAAATACGATATAGAGACATGGATGCCGGGAAGGAAAGCATACGGAGAAACCATGTCAAACTCGATAATGGGTGATTTCCAGGCTAGAAGGCTGAAGATTCGGTATAAAACAAAAGACGGAGAAACACGGTTTTGCCATACGCTCAATAACACGGCTATTGCATCTCCACGAATACTTATTGCAATACTTGAGAATTATCAGCAAAAAGACGGCTCAGTCAGAGTTCCCAAGGTGTTACAGCCGCTTATCGGAAAATCAGAGATACGGAGATAATCTGTGTTGCCCGATCAAAAAACATGAATGTGCTATCATTTCTCGTTACGAGAGTGCTGTTTCAGGGCAGCTCAAAACACAGTCATTCCATCGAGGTTATTGAATCTTTTGGAAATCAAAAACTGCTGGTGAACGGTATCGTGCAATCAGGAAGCTATCCGCGGAAGCTCTTTTCAAAAGGGATTACAAAATTATCATCGTGGCATACCGGCCCTTTAAAAAATATTCTGGTGCTTGGCATTGGCGGTGGTGATATTTTCCGTCTGTTGAGTACGGCATATCCTGAAGCACATATCACTGGTGTGGACATAGATGCAACTGTTGTCGGTGTGGCGAAAGAATTTTTTCACATTCACACCATACCGTACACTCGCTACATCATCGCTGATGCCAACGCGTATCTGCGCCGTGCACTAGATACCAACCTGCATTTTGACAGCGTCATTATAGATTTATATACAGGCAACGTAATTCCTGATTTTGTCATGCTTTCCTCGTTTTTCAGGAAGATACTGCGGATCCTGCGGCCAAAGGGGAGTGTTATGTTTAACTATTTTAGTTATACCGGTCAGAAAGAAAAAAAACTGGAAATCCTGGTCTTGCTTCAGAAAATTTATACTGATGTGGATATGGTCAGAAACCGCAGAAACGTATTTTATTATTGCAGGGTCTGAGTACCGTTTTTTTACGTTTGAACTATGTAGTTTTGTGGTATGATTATAACCATGTTTAAATTCCTTGGAAAATGGCTGGACAGTAACGAAAAAGAAATCGCAAAGTACAGAAAAATAGTGCTCGCGATAAACGCCCTCGAACCGGAAATGCAAAAGCTCAAAGATCCGGGTCTCAAAAAAAAGACAGCTGAATTCAAAGAACGGATACGGGGTGGACAGGCGCTCGATGATATTCTCCCTGAAGCATTTGCCTTGGTTCGGGAAGCGGCACTTCGTGCAATCGGACAGCGACATTATGATGTACAGCTTATCGCAGCGCTGACGCTGCACAACGGGAATGTAGCCGAACAGAAAACAGGAGAGGGAAAGACTTTGTCCGCATTGCCTGCACTTTATCTCAATGCACTTACCGGTCGGGGTGTGCACTTGGTCACTGTAAACGATTACCTTGCACGCCGTGATGCGGGATGGATGGGGCCTGTATTTGATCTGCTGGGGCTTACGGTCTCGGCAATTATCAGTGACCAGTCATTTATCTATGATGCCCAGTATGAGGACAAACAGGCGGCCGATTGGAGACTCACACATTTGCGGCCGGTTACCCGGAAGGAAGCATACCTGGCGGATGTCACGTATGGTATTAACAGCGAATTTGGCTTTGATTACCTGCGCGATAACATGGCGTCCGAAGTATCCCAGTTGGTACAGCGGGAATACCACTACGCCGTCGTAGACGAGGTGGATTCAGTTCTTATTGATGAAGCCAGAACCCCTCACATTATCTCAGCGCCTGATATGGAAGCTACCCACGCGTACTATGACTACGCGAAAATCGTCGAAAAACTAAATAGTGAAACAGACTATGCTGTTGATGAAAAACTCCGTACAGCGCATTTGACTGATCACGGTATCTTAAAGATAGAAAAGATATTGGGTATAGGCAATATTTACGAAAAGGATTTTGAAACGGTGCATCACATAGAGGCCGCTTTGAAGGCTCGCGCATTGTTTACTCGCGAGAAGGACTATATCGTAAAAGACGGGCAAGTTGTGATAGTGGATGAATTTACTGGAAGATTGCTAAATGGCAGGCGGTTTAGTGAAGGAATTCACCAGGCCATAGAGGCAAAAGAAGGCGTCACGATCCAACAGGAGAGCAAAACGCTCGCTACTGTGTCCCTGCAAAATTACTTTCGCATGTATGAGAAGCTTGCAGGCATGACGGGAACTGCTGCAACGGAAGCGGAGGAATTTCAAAAGATATATAAGTTAGACGTCATCGCCATACCGACACACCGGGGTATGTCCAGGAAAGACTATGGTGACAGCGTCTATAAGACCCCGAGGGCGAAATACAGCGCTATTGCGGAAGATATCGCAGATTGTTATAAACGCGGACAACCCGTGTTGGTGGGTACCACATCGATAGACAAAAACGAAATCGTCAGTGAACTTTTGAAACGAAAAGGAATTCCACACCAGGTGCTCAATGCGAAAAACCATTTGCAGGAAGCATCTATTATCGCAGAAGCCGGTAAAAAAGGCGCCGTTACAGTGGCCACGAATATGGCAGGACGGGGAGTCGATATTATTTTGGGCGGGTCACGTCGCGAAAAATGGGAAGCGACAGATATGAAAAAATGGGAAAAGGAAGAAAAAGAATGGCAGAAGCAGCATGATGAAGTCCTAGCAATCGGAGGATTACATGTCATCGGCACGGAACGGCACGAATCACGCCGTATAGATAACCAGCTTCGTGGCCGAAGCGGAAGGCAGGGTGACCCTGGTTCCACACGGTTTTACGTCTCTTTGGAAGATGACATTATGCGGCTGTTTGGCGGCGACCAGGTCGCGAGACTCATGACTGCATTCAACCTACCTGAAGATGTGCCTCTGGAGCATCCGATGGTATCACGCGCTATTGAGCAGGCGCAGGTAAAGGTTGAAGGATTCCATTTTGATTCACGTAAGCATTTGGTTGAGTATGACGACGTATTAAGCAAACAGCGGGAAATTGTCTACAGACGAAGGAAGAAAATATTGGGTGGAGAGCGGCTGAAAGATAAGATTCTCGAAAGTGTGGCAGAAGAGATATCCATACTGGTTGCAGCGTATGCAACTGAAAATGATACATCATTCGATCTCGCGAAAATTGTGACAGAATACAGTTCGATTATCCCGTTTGATGAGAATTCTCAACAGCAGCTGGTGACACAACTCTCACAGATGCATTCATCATCTGAAATTACTGAGTTTTTGACTGCGGTTGCCAGGGACATGTATCAGGGCAGGGAAAAACAGATGACAGAAGAGGTTGCCTCCCAGATAGAACGGTGGGTAAGCCTCAATGTCATAGATAATTTATGGATGGCGCATCTGGATGGTATAGACGATTTGCGTGAGGGTATCGGCCTACGCGGATACGGTCAGCGCGATCCGCTGGTGGAGTATAAAAACGAGGCGTTTTCAATGTTTGAGAGACTCATGTCTACAATCGACAGTGAGATCGTACATCGCATTTACAAAGTTCAGGTGCAGATGAATCCTCCCGCGTCCGATACGGGCAAAAATACCAAGAAGCAAGCACCCGTCGAGCTGCCAAAAATGGAGACAACCATAACACAGGCAGCAAAAAAGATGCGCACAAATGCGGATAGGCCAGCTCCAAAGCAGGCGATCAATTCCCAAAGGGAATTGGGTCGCAATGATCCGTGCTGGTGCGGAAGCGGGAAGAAATTCAAAAAGTGTCATTATCCAAATCTGAGCTAATACATAAATTCTAAGCGTGTTACAGTCAGATCCGGATATCAATGTGGCCAATGAAAACGAAACAACTATACCTCTCAGATTCATATACGCGTGAGACAGATGCGGCAATTCTAGAGGTGATTCCTGAAAATGGGATCAGGTACAGATTACTCCTTGACCAGACGGTGTTTTATCCGATGGGTGGCGGTCAGCCGACCGATCAGGGCACGCTTATTTCATCCACACACTCCATGAATGTCTATCAGGTGGTGATGAAAGACGGAGAGATTTGGCATTATGTTGAAACAGACGTCGCGCCGGTCGTAGGGGAAACAGTGCACGGCACTATTAACTGGGAACGGCGTTTTCTCAATATGCGTCTTCACTCAGGAGGACATGTGGTGGACTTTGCCCTGTATATGCTGGGATATTCTCCGAAGCTACTTGTTCCGACAAAAGGCGATCACGGGAAAAAGCCGTTTATTGTGTACACGGGTGTGTTGGGAAAGGAATTTGCCGTAGAACTGGAAAAAAAGGCAAATGAGCTCATTGCCTCAAGGCTGAAATTTACAACCGAAATCGTATCTTTGGATGTGCTTGGGAAAGACGCGATATATCTCCAGCCAGGGCTACCCACAAATAAACCGCTTCGGAGACTGACGTTGGAGGGGGTAGGATCCGTTGCGGACGGTGGGACACAGGTAGCAAATACAGGAGAGGTTGGTCATATAACAATCACGTCTGTCAGCGAAAAAGACGGTTTGACGACAGTGTCATATCAGGTGAGCGATCCTTTATCTGTATGATCAGACGAGCCACGGTATTGATTTTGCTTTGTTTCCTGTTTCTTTCTCCGCTGTCGCGGGCAGCCGCCCAAACCCCGCAGTCACAGGTACAGCCATATTACAAAGCCGAGGTCGTGGATGTAACTGACTCCGGTATAAAAAAAGAGTTTGGACAGGAAAGTCCGTATCAAACACTTACCGTGCGTGTGCTTGACGGTGATATCGCGGGGAAAACGCTGGGTATCAATCATGGATCCGGCTACAGTTTGGATCCCAATCAGTTGGTCAAAAAAGGACAACTGGTTGTGGTGACATTGGGTATCGGACAAAACGGCACGGCGGAGTATCAAATAGTAGATGCATATCGGCTTGATCAGATTAGCACCATACTCTTCATCTTTTTTGGCATAATTCTGATTCTTTCGGGGTGGCGAGGATTTGGAGCCATCGTTGGCATGTTTATGAGTCTGGGAGTTATCGTGTGGTATATCGTTCCGCAGATTCTGGCAGGAAAGGATCCTCTGTTCGTGAGTGTGTCCGGCGGTTTGGGCATAATGATTACGACCATGTATCTGGCTCACGGATTCTCCAAACGAACCACGATCTCTGTTGTTTCTACATTCATAGCCCTTGTGGTAACAGGAATCATCGCTACCATTTCAGTAAAGCTGGCACACCTCACAGGTCTCGGGACTGAAGATGCTACAGCGCTCCGTCTTGGCACAACAGGATATATAAACCTGAAGGGACTGCTTCTCGGAGGCATTATCATAGGCACACTCGGGGTATTAGACGATGTGACAACAGGCCTGGTCGCATCTGTCTCCGAACTTGTCAAATCGGTAAAAAAACCTGAATTTAGCTCGTTATACAAATCCGGATTGGAAGTAGGGAAAGAGCATATTGCCTCTCTGGTAAACACGTTGGTCCTTGCGTACGCGGGCGCGGCACTCCCGGTCTTTCTTGTCATAGTATTAAATCCGAATCATGTACCCTTATGGGTAATCCTCAACAGTGAAATTATTATGGAAGAGGTCGTGCGCACAGTGTCAGGCAGTATCGGGTTGCTGACTGCGGTGCCCATCACATCTTTTTTGGCGGCGACGTACCATCGTCATTTACACTCGAAATTAGCCAATGAACACTTGCGTTAATTACATACTCATAAACGTCGCGGATTTTTGTGTATAATATCCTGATATGAGTAAATCCATTTGTGTCTTCTGCAGTGCAAGCGATGTTGCGGATATATATGTACAAGCGGCGACTGACCTCGGTACACGTATGGTGTCACACGGATTTGATCTGGTATGGGGGGGATCTAATACCGGAATTATGAAAGTGGTTGCCGATGCCGTGCAGCAGGCCGGCGGAAAATTACATGGAGTGTCAGTGGAGTATTTTCACCATCTTGCGCGAGAAAATGCCGACACGATGGTGGTGACGAAAGATTTATCCGAACGGAAGAAACTGTTATTGGAAGAGGGAGATGCAATCATTTTGCTCGTTGGCGGTGTGGGATCTCTGGACGAAATCGCCGAAATTGTGGAGCTGAAAAAACAAAATGTGCACAATAAACCGGTAGTAATAATTAATACCAATAATTTTTATGATGGTTTGCGCTCACAATTGCAGCGCATGTATGACGAAAAATTTATAAACAGACCGATCGACGAATTAATACATTTTGCAGATACGCCTGAAGATGCAATTACGTATATACAGGCACATATAGCGTAACAGGTATGAGTGAACAAACAGTGCGACAGCTGATTGTCGATTATCTGGGCAAGGCGGTACTTATGCAGGTTGCAACGGTCTCAGGTATCAAGCCATGGGTATGCAGCGTGTATTTTGCATTTGATGGCAATCTCTCATTGTATTGGCTTTCCCGGAAAGATCGCAGACATTCAGAAGAATTGAGAACGACTCCCACTGTGGCTGGAGCTATTGTATTGCCTCATACTCCCGGGGATGACGTACAGGGAATCCAGTTTGAAGGAGTGGCAAAGGAGTTAACAGATATCTCTCAGGCAAAAAAAGGGTTGGAGGTGTACGCGAAGCGATTCTCCCTGTCCACTGATCGAGTAACTGAAATCATCTCTGGCACTGATGGGCATGTGTGTTATACGATACAACCGAGCTCCTTTGTGCTGTTTGACGAGGTGCATTTCCCTGATGATTCACGGCAGGTATACACCATACTGTGATGGAAACAACGACATTCGTTACACCATTTTTGTTATTTGCAACGACATTATTGCTGGGTCTGCGGCATGGAATTGATTGGGACCATATAGCAGCAATCACAGATATCACAACATCAACAGACAATAAGAGACAGTCGTTTTGGCTGGGTACTGTGTATGTATTAGGACATGCTCTTATCATCGTACTCTTCGGGCTTTTGGCAGTAAATCTGGGTGTAACACTTCCTGATTGGGTAGACGCGCTTATGGAGCCGTTTGTGGGATTCACCCTGCTTTTTTTGGGTGTATATCTCGCGTTTTCAATTGTGCGGCATGGCAGAAATGTCCATTTGCAAAGCCGGTGGATGGTCATATTTAAAGCGGCTTCAAAAATATATGATTTTGTGGAACACAAAATTACGCATAAACATAAACATAGCCACTTCTCGTATCCCCAGGAGTTCGGGGTAAAAACCGCATTAATCGTGGGTGTGGTCCATGGGATAGGGGCAGAGACACCGACACAATTGTTACTGTTTATAGCTGCGACCGGGGCGGGTGGGAAGGTGATGGGTAGCTTTCTGGTGCTGACTTTTGTGCTTGGACTGGTCATATCAAATTCCATCATTACGCTTATATCGTTGCTTGGGATCGCAAAAGCAAAACAGGGATCTATCCTCTATGTCTTTTTAGCCGGTGTTACGGCAGTGTTTAGTATTATCCTGGGAAGTATATTTGTATTTGGCAAAGGTGGAATTCTCCCGTCAATACTTGGTGTGTGATGTGTATTATCAAATAAAAAACCCCGCCTATGTGGCGGGGTTTTTGGGTAATACCCATGCTAGAGCTTATTTGGTTTCTTTCACTGCAATCTTTTTGGGCTGGGACGCCGGTGATTTTGCGAAAGAAACAGTCATCACACCGTTTTTGCAGGATGCTTCAGGTTCTTTGGTGTGATCCAAATCTCCCGGAACCGCAACCCTGTACGAGAACTGGCTTGCGGACTTTCTATAGAACTTCTTTCCTTTCTCTTCCAGCTTAATTTCACCTTTTATCCAGACAACACCTTTGTCGAATGTGACTTCAATTTCCTTTGGATCCACGCCGGGCAGCGATGCCTGAACGTAGACATATTTTTCATCTTCGGAAATAGTGAGTCCACCTGATGAAGCTGTTGTTATGCCCCAATCCTCATCTTCATCCCAAGATTGTGCGGGAAGTCGAAAAAATGATCCAGGTAATATGTTATATGACATACGTGTCACCTCCTTTTTTTGTGTCTAGCACTCTTATACCATGACTGCTAAATCTTGTCAATACTTTTTTTGAATTGAGATATTGCGAATTTTTGTAAGGGACTTTACAATATGGGGACTAGTTTTTTTGAGGAGGAATACATGGAAAAAAAATCAGTTAGTGGTGGATTATTAGGTTCAGGAAATACGTTTCAGACACTGCTCCTGCTTGTTATAGTAGTCGGAGCATTTTTTATGGGTTCACTTTGGACCAAGGTTCAGATGCTAGAGAAGGGTGGAGTTGTATCAAATGGAACCGCCCCATCAGGTCAGGGAGCTCCTGCGCCACAAGCGGCAGCAGTCGCGCCAAAAGTGGACAGCAAGGATCATATCCGCGGTGATAAAAATGCCAAAGTAACATTGATAGAATACTCAGACCTGGAATGTCCGTTTTGTAAAACATTCCATAAAACTGCTATCCAGATACTGGATGAGTACAAAGGAAAAGTGAATTGGGTATATCGCCATTATCCTCTCAGTTTCCACGCAAATGCACAGAAAGAAGCAGAAGCATCTGAGTGCGTGGCAGAGTTAGGTGGAGAAGATGCATTTTGGAGCTATATCGATGCCATTTATGAAAGAACAACAGCCAACGGCACAGGGTTTGCACTTGATAAGTTAGCTCCGCTTGCAGCAGAATTTGGTATCCCACAGGATAAGTTCACATCCTGTTTGGATAGCGGAAAATATGCACAGAAAGTTAAAGACCAGATGGCTCAGGGGACAAAAGAAGGTGTAACTGGAACACCGGGAAACATCCTTCTGGAAAATAAAACCGGTAAGACTATGGTTATCCCTGGAGCAGTTCCATTTGACCAGATCAAACCAAGTATCGACGAACTGTTGAAGTAAGAAACCAACTGCATATATTTGAAACACCGTGGGCTTGCGGGCTCACGGTGTAGGCAACCGCAATAAACCTCCCTCCAAAAGTTTGTCTTCCACGACACGTACTCATGTGATCCTAATCAGTTCTATAGGATGGGCATTATTTGGATGTTTTCCCCAAATGGGTAAAGGCGTGGGGTGTTGCGATTCTACCTTTTGGTGTTCTCTTGAGAAATCCAATTTGCATAAGGTATGGTTCAAGAACTTCTTCTACCGTCCCGATATCCTCTGATAGGGACGCTGCAAGTGTCTCAAGCCCCACAGGACCGCCGCCGAATGAATCGATGATGATGGTAAGCAGCCTTCTGTCAGACGCATCAAGTCCCGCGTTATCCACTTCAAGCATAGAAAGTGATGTGTGAAGAATCTCCGGAGTAATTACGCCTGTGCCATGTACCTGCGCCACATCCCGTACCCGCTTGAGCAGTCTGAGCGCTATGCGCGGTGTGCCTCGACTCCGTTTGGCGAGTTCGCGTGTTGCCTCATCGGTGATGGGCACAGCTAGTTTACCCGCTGCTTTGGACAGTATTTGTGCCAAATCAGTCGATTCGTAAAACGGCAATCGCATAATAACGCCGAATCTGTCTCTCATAGGCGACGACAATAATCCTATACGGGTAGTTGCTCCGATAATGGTAAATCTTGGCAGGTCGAGACGGAGCGTACGAGCTGACGGTCCCTTGCCGATGACAATATCCAGAGCGTAGTCTTCCATAGCCGGGTAGAGTGTCTCTTCTACCGCCTTGTTCAGTCTATGGATTTCATCAATAAACAGTATGTCACCCTGTTCTAAATTCGTAAGTATGGATGCCACGTCGCCGGCCCGTTCAAGTGCCGGACCTGATGTGACTCTCACGTTCACGCCCATATCGTTACCAATGATATGCGCAAGTGTTGTTTTACCCAGTCCCGGAGGTCCATAGAGTAAGATGTGCTCGAGAGATTCCTTCCTCTTTTTAGCAGCTGCAATAGCAACGCCCAGATTTTGTTTAATGGATTCCTGGCCAACGAATTCATTCCACGAAGATGCACGCAGAGAGACAAAAAGTTTTTCTTCCTCAGGTGATACCGTCTCTGTTCCCGGAACTTTTTGTTTTACTTTTGTCATGCTTATTTTCCTTTACCGAGAATTTTTAGTGCCGACCGGATTTTATTGTCGATAGAATCGTCTGACTGTTTGAGTGCTTCCTGAGCTCTCAAAATTTCGTTCCTCCCAAACCCCATGGATTGCAGCGCGTCGGAAAGTTCCTCCATTTCGCTTGGTGCATCAGTCAAATCAAGATCAGTCATCCCTCCGATTTTATTTTTGAGCTCTATAATTATCTTTTGCGCATTCTTTTTACCAAGTCTTGGCACATGCGTGAAGAAATCCACATCGTTGTTGATGACAGCTTTTTTCACAGCGTCAGATCCTTTTCCGATAACGGTGAGCGCTGTTTTGGGGCCGATGCCGGAAACCGTGAGGAGCAGCTCAAAAAATACCTGATCTGTTTCTGAGAGAAACCCGTACAAATCTAATGCATCTTCACGGACATGTGTATGTATGTAGAGAACCTGTGGCGCATCTGTCACCAATGACTGGAGGTTCGATTCCGGGATTTGAACAAGATATCCGACATCGTGAACGTCCAGAATAATTGGACTTCTTGCTTTGGAATTAACGAATCCTGTGAGTTTTCCGATCATTGTAATTGCTTAATTTTATATGAATACGCGTGTGTCATGGCTATTGCGAGGGCATCAGTCGTATCGTCTAACACCGGTGTTTTTGTAAGTTTCAGCGTGAGCGTCACCATACGGCTTACCTGTTTTTTATCTGCTTTTCCATCCCCGGTTATTGTTCTTTTAACTGCCAGCGGAGAATATGATACCACGGGAATATGACATTCAAAAGCGGTCAGGAGTATGACTCCGCGGGATTGTCCTACGGATATCGCGGTTTTTGCATTTGTGGCAAAAAATAAATCTTCAACCGCCATACCATCAGGCTTATATGTTTTGATTATAGACCGCAGTGCTTCATGAATTTCAAACAGACGTTCTTCGGGAGCTTTTTCTTTTGCGGTTTCTACGCAATCAAATCCGAGAGGAGTGATAACAGATTTTGATACAGAAATTGCCGCCCACCCAACTCTGGCGACACCGGGATCGATTCCTAGAATAATCATATACGTATTAGATATATCACAAAAAATCTGAATATTTTTGAGTATAAACCCATCTAAATAGATTTGCAGACTGAAAATACCGAGGACTGCAAATCGTATATAAGGTGGGTATATAATATCACTATATGGGACCAGTTGTTCAGTTCACTCTAGCAGTCGCGGTAGCACTTACATCATTAGCCGGTGGCAGTCTGGCTTGGCCGCGCTTGACACGCGAACCGCGTCCACAGTTGCTTCAACAGGTGCACGACTTTGCGATCAAAACAGTTCCCGGCCAGCAGGCAGCGCAGGTACTCGGCGTCTCAGACGAAGCGCATGCTGAGCCGATCAACATTGGAAAAATGGCGGCAGACGGTGTAAACGGCGTGAAAGTCACACTACAAAAACGTATGCAGACAATTGTGGTTGGCAACGCCGTAAATGAGCTTACCCGGCAGTTTGATAAGCTCCCAGATGATCAAAAACAGTATATACAGGACGCCCTGTGTAAGCCTGCCGAAGTTCCTGCAGTCTCCCCATGATACAATGTTTGCATGGATGAAGAATTGAAATCACGCGCAAAAAGCGTGCTGGAAAAATTAAACCTCGATAGTAAACGGCGGGAAATCCGTGAGCTGGAAGCCGTAAGCACGCACCCCGGTTTTTGGAACGATCCGCAGGCTGCCGCAAAAAAAATGAAAAAAATAGCTGAACTCCAGAAAGAGTTGGAAGAGGGAGAGATGCTGGAGCTGTATATTTCGGAAAATGCCGCAGAGGATTTGGAACGGGAGGTGGGAAAACTGGAATTTTCGCTGTACCTTTCAGGTCCCTATGACAGAAACGATGCAATTCTATCGCTGCATGCCGGACAGGGGGGGACCGAAGCGATGGATTGGACCCAAATGCTCTACCGTATGTACAGCAGGTACATAGAGCGCAAAGGATGGGAATCAGATGAGATTGATTACACCGCAGGTGATGAAGCAGGGATAAAAAGCATTACACTGAGCGTTTCGGGAGGATTTGCCTACGGGTTTTTGAAGGCTGAGGTGGGTGTCCATAGACTAGTCAGACAGTCACCGTTTAATGCCGATAATCTCAGACAGACATCCTTTGCGATGGTGGAGGTGCTTCCCATACTGGATGAGGGAGCTGATATCGAGATTAAGGATGAGGATCTGGAATGGGATTTTTATCGTGCGGGTGGTAAAGGCGGGCAGAACGTAAACAAAGTATCAACAGCGGTTCGCCTAACACATAAACCGACCGGCATCATCGTGGCCAGTCAGGCACAACGGTATCAGGGTCAAAATAGGGAATACGCATTAAAAATTCTCCAGGCAAAATTATGGACGCTTCGGGAGCAGGAAGCTAAAGAAGCACAAAGTAAAATTAAGGGTGCATATAAAACGCCAGGATGGGGGAATCAAATTCGATCATACGTCCTTCACCCATATCATATGGTCAAGGATTTACGCACGCAGTTTGAAACGGGCAATACAGACAGGGTGCTCGACGGAGATATAGAAGATTTCATAGTAGCGTACTTGAAAAAATCATCGTAAACGGTAATAATGATTATAGATGGGGGAGGTTCGGAATATGGAAAGTAAACGAATAATTCGTCCTTCGGTCCCAGCGGGAGATTTAGAAAAAAAATCCGACACTGTTTCGCCGGTTCGGTCTATTGAATCCGAGGTTGATGTCGAACAGAAAGAAACTATGAAATTTAATTCACATGTTATTTTGGGTGTATATGTGGTCGTAATTGCACTGGGTATTACCACGGGATATTTCCTATCCAAAAGCGCTGTTGTTGCGGGTGTTGCCTCCTCATCAAAGACAGCAATTGTGGAGAGCGGAAATGCCGTCGGGAGCACAGATACAAAAACATTTAAAGACACAGCAACCGGTATTATCGAAATGGGTGGGCTCAATGGAGAAGGTACGCACAAACTTATACGAGAAGGTGGTCCTTCACAAACAGCGTATCTTATTTCCTCGATCGTAGATCTGGATGAATACGTCGGCAAAAAGGTAACAGTGTGGGGACAAACAATGGGTGCAAAAAAGGTCTCTTGGCTTATGGATGTTGGTAAGCTTGAAGCTATTTCGGAATGATTCGATTTGACCATGTCTCAAAAAAGTATGCCGGGCATAGCGCCCTGTCTGATATAACCGTTGAAATACAAGACGGTGAGTTTGTATTTTTGATTGGACACTCAGGAGCCGGAAAAACAACACTTCTTAGGTTGCTTATCCATGAAATCATCGCATCAGAGGGCTCTCTTCATGTAGACCAATGGGATGTTTTTTCCCTCGCACCTTCTCAGATTTATAAACTGAGAAGACACGTGGGCACAGTATTTCAGGACTTTAAGCTGCTCATGGACAGAACGGTGTATGAAAACGTTTCCCTGGGATTGGAAATCCTGGGCAAGCCGACTAAAGAAATTTCCAGCCGTGTCATGGATGTGTTGGAACTCGTGCGTCTGGAGCACAGGAAAAATTATTTTCCACTGCAGTTGTCGGCGGGGGAGATGCAGCGTATCGCAATAGCTCGGGCTATCGTTGGTGGCCCGTCAATCCTTTTGGCGGATGAGCCAACGGGAAATTTGGATCCGCAAACTTCATGGGATATTTTGGATATTTTGAAAGAAATTCATAAGATCGGCACAACCATTGTCATGGCTACACATAATGAATCAATAGTAAATGATATGAAGAAACGAACAATTACCCTGGATCAGGGGAAAATTATTCATGATGAAGAAAAGGGTAAATACAGAGTGGCGGTTCGAGGGAAAGGAAAACATGCAAGCAATGCATAATGCGTGGAAACACATTCGAAGGAGTCCATATCAAAGCATGGTCGCCATCATGACCATGTTTCTGACAATGCTTCTTGCCGGCGTATTTTTCCTCATCACGCTGGGATCATCATTCGTCCTCCAGTATTTTGAGAGCAAACCACAAATTTCCGTCTTCTTTAAAAATGTAGCCACTGTGGCAGATGCTGACGCGCTCAAAAAAACTTTGGAGGCAACGGGTAAAGTCGATTCCATGAAATATGTGTCCAAAGCCGAAGCCCTCGCAATTTATAAGGAACAAAACAAAAATGATCCGTTGCTTCTGGAAATGGTCACTGTGGAAAGCCTTCCCGCATCTCTCGAAGTATCAGCAAAAAATCCGGAATACTTACATGAATTCGAACCTGTGATAAAACAGGCGCCAGGTGTGGAAGAAGTAATATTTCAAAAAGATGTCGTGGACACGCTGCTTATGTGGACCAACGCGATTCGGATGGTGGGTTTAGTGATGGTGGGACTTTTTGGCATTAACTCCATTCTCATAATTATGACCGTAATTGGGATGAAGATAGCATTGAAGAAGGATGAGATAGAAATCCTGACGCTTATTGGAGCGTCACCGTGGTATGTACGTATGCCATTTGTCCTGGAGGGCGGTATGTATGGGTTTTTCGGTGCCAGTATTTCATGGGTCATTATTACTGGGCTTCTCATGTGGATCCGTCCAGTTCTGCTGGGCTTTATCGGTATGATTCCAACTGTACAGTTTATACTGGGCAATCCGACATCATCTCCATTTATAGTTGCCAATCTGGCCATGCTGTTCGTTTTGACTGCCGTTGGATTCTTACTTGGATCAATCGGCAGCCTTGTCGCGCTTGGCCGATATTTGAAGTTATAATTAGTACCAGGCATGATAAAAATCCGGAACGTATTATTGGGAGTACTACTACTGTGTATGTGTGTCACTCCTGTGTTTGCCCAGGCTTCTAGTGATCAGCAAAAAAACATCGACGAACTTCAAAAAAAGATAACGGAACTTCAAGGACAGGAAAACAGTTTATCCAAACAAATAAATATCATCACGTCTCAGATTTCGCTGACTACACTTCGGCTTAGCAGTATAAAAGATGCAATTTCAAAGCTATCTACCGAGATCACTGAATTAAATGATGAGATTGAACGACTGGAGACGCTCAAAACAAAGCGCCTTGAATTGGTATTACACAGAATTCCTGAGACATACAAACGCTATCAGGTGTCTCAATTTGGCGTGCTTCTGTTTAGTAAGGATTTTTCAGATTTCATGAGTAGAATCAAATATCTTTCCCATGTACAGGATGAAGATACCATGTTATACCGTCAACTTCAGAACGTGCAGGACACCTATAGTGAAAGAAAAGATCTCCGTGAAAAAAAGAAGGTACAGCATGAATCGCTCAAAGTGCAATTTGAGCAGCAATCCTGGGAGCTGGACAGGCAAAAAAGAGAAAAACAGATATTACTAGAACAGACAAAGAACAGTGAGTCGGTGTATCAAAAACTCTTGGCACAGGCACTTGCTGAAAAAACCGCTATCGAACAGGCACTTATCCAAGGAGTATCATTAGGCCCTGTGAAGCAGGGAGACCCGATCGCATTGGTCGGTAACACAGGTTATCCGGGGTGTTCAACGGGTGCGCATTTGCATTTTGAAGTTCGAAAGAACAATTCATGGACAGATCCCGGTGCATATTTATCTTCAAAAAGCGTAGCAGATGACCAAAATGGTGGCAGTAGAACAATCGGTAGTGGAGATTGGGGTTGGCCTTTGCAAGATACCGTCCGGTTGACACAGTACTACGGTAAAACTCCGTATTCTTGGCGATACACATACTCAAGTGGTGTTCATACCGGGATGGATATGATCTCTACTTCGAGCACCGTTATTCGTGCACCAAAAGACGGCACTCTGTATTCATCCAGTCAGGCATGCGGTTCAAGTAGTATCATAAAAATCAAATATATTGAGCATGCGGATGGGGTCGTATCATTGTATTTGCATGTACAATAGTACATGGTGATCCATGAAACCTGCTGTCATATTCATGATGGTATGTGTGGTGCTATTGTTGGGTACATTTCTGCCCCAAATTCACGCTGTTTCGCTCTCACTTCAGGACCTTCCGCTTTCTATTGATCAGGCTCAAGAACAGGATATATCAGTCCTGTTTGAATGTGCGAATTGCACGAGCGATTCGTATATCCGCGCAGTATTTTTTCCGGCGGGAAGCAACAGTTATTTTGGGTTCACCCGATCCTCCGACGGTGCGTGGGTTAACGCTCCCGGCGGTTCATGCACGAAATATTTCACTATATCGACAGGCATGTTAAACGGCGGGACATGGAGCGGTACATTGAAGGTTAAACCTGATACCGCCAGTGCATACTATACCGGGCCAGGTGAATACCAGTTTAAGGTGGGCAGATACACGGGAAGTTGCGGTGCACCTACCTGGTCACAGGAAAAAACGATTGCAATCACAGGTCCGTCTCCTACATCCAGTCCCACGCACACTGTCACACCTGTACCCACGTTATCTCCATCGCCTCAGCCGACCCATACGCCAACGTCTACAAGTGTGCCACCCACCGCTGTTCCTGCCAGTGCATCTCCTACAAAGGCCATTTCCATTGCATTTTCACCAACAGATATCGCCCGTGAAGTTGATCAATCATCGGTCTCTGCGACATTTCTCGTTCTGGGCGCGGAAACGGCACTACCGGCTAGTCGAGGGGCTATACGTAGGGACAGCATGAAACCATTTATTATTTCATTTGTCCTAATCGCCATGGGATTTGGTCTTCTTTCCGGATTGTTTGCCTGGAAAACTCATACACAAATTTCAAAATCCGAGGATAAATAGGTATAATACGGTATGAAACGAATAGTTGCCTGGCTGCCGGTTCTTGTGTGGATGGTAACTATATTTCTGTTGTCTTCCCGAAGCAGTGTCCAGATATCTCAACAGGATGCGATTAATTTCCTGTTTTTCAAAACAATTCACGTGATCGAATACGCTATTTTATATTTCTTTGCATACCGCGCAGTGAGATTTGAGACGCAGGGAGCTGCCTATCCGTACTCATTTTTTCTCGCGTACATTCTCTGCGTGTTATATGCCTCCAGTGATGAAATCCATCAAACAATGGTTCCGACTCGGGAAGGACACCCACGCGATGTTATAATTGATACGATAGGAATTTTACTTTCATGGATACTCATCAGACAATTATTTCCACATCTGCCGAAGCGACTGAAAACTTTGGGCGACAAATGGCTGACCGTCAAATAAAACGGTGGACAGATCATAGTCCCGATCCTCACATCTTTTGTCTGTTTGGTGACCTTGGGAGCGGCAAAACCACATTTACCAGAGGGTTTGCAGGAGCGCTGGGAATTATATCGCGACTTTTATCTCCAACGTTTTTACTTGCGAAGCGATACAGTACACGGTATGAAGATACCTATCTCTATCATCTCGATATTTATCGCACAGCATCAGATTCCGATTTAATCGGGATCGGATTACCTGAGATTATGTCGGACCCGCGTAACTGTGTGCTTATTGAGTGGGCAGAAAAACTGGGATCATTGAGGCCAAAAGCACGTACGGATATACGATTCACTGTCATGAAAGACGGATCCCATACGATTGACGTCGATACGTATGAACAATAAACAGGTATCATCTGAAATACAGCAAGCTATAGAAACTCTTCGCGGAGGTGGCGTAGGAATTTTTCCGACAGATACAGCATTTGGTATCGGTTGCCGTATGGATAGTGAGGAGAGTGTGGCAAGGTTATTTGATATCCGCAAGCGCCCGACATCCCAGGCCACTCCTGTGTTGGTTTCGGGGGAAACTATGGCCAAAAGCTATTTTTCCCACCCTTCTTCATACACCTTGGAGTATATGTCCCAATACTGGCCGGGAGCGCTAACCATTATTGATACGTGTGATGTGACGAAGGTCCCCTTGCTTGTGCGGGGTGGCGGAGATACGGTAGGATTCCGAATGCCGAATCATGATGCAATATTGACAATCATTGAACAGATCGGTGTCCCTATTTTAGGACCGTCAGCAAATTTTCATGGTTTACCGACGCCGTATTCTTTTGGGGCGGTTGATCCAAATCTTGTCGCATTGGTTGATTTCGTACTGCCGGGTGAGTGTTCAGTTGGCCAGGCATCAACCGTGGTTGACTGTAGCGCACAGCCGCCAAAAATACTGAGGCTTGGAAGTGTTATACTGTAGCTGACTAACGCATATGGTAGTACTATCGATCGATACATCCTCCATGAACGTGACCAGAATTTCACTACATATTGACGGGCGTGTGGCTTACATGGAATCGGACTCCCGGGTACTCAAATCGCAGATGACGCTCCCTCTTATTGAGTCGCTTCTGAAGAAAGAAAAATTGAATTTTACTGATATCACGGACATCAATGTCAATACAGGTCCGGGCTCATTTACCGGTGTCCGCGTGGGGATTTCTATAGCAAATACTCTATCGTTTCTCTACAATATTCCCGTAAACGGGAAACATGAGCTTGCCAAGGCCAAATACTAAACGTACAATCAGAATTGTTACATTTATTTATAGGAGGCACCATGGCAGAAACAAAAAATGCAGAAAAAAAATCCTCTAACACGCTTCTCTATGTCGGTATAGGCTGTCTGATAATTATTGTGATACTCGGTATCATCGGATCCCTGGCATTTAACTTTTTTGCAAAAAAAATCGGCACAGGGATAGTGCAAAAGGCCATAGAAGAAAAGACTGGAGTAAAGACAAACATACAGGATCTGGAAAAAGGAAAAATGACATTTACCGATGAAAAAACGGGAACATCAATAGATATCGGATCAAATAAAATTCCCTCATCGTTTCCTTCCGATTTTCCGCTGTACCCGGGCATGAAACTGCTTAGCTCCATGTCAGGATCAGAAAAATCAAACGGGATGGGATTTTGGTTGACATTTACCACTCCCGATTCATACGAGAAAGTGTCTGCATTCTACAAAGCAGAACTTGCTAAGTCCGGTTATAAGGAAACCGCGACCTACGCACAGGGAGATACATCCACAACGACGATCACAAAAAACGCATACAGCGGCACTGTATCAGTATCGCGGTCAGACAGCGCAAAAGAAACAACCGTCATCATTATGCTTGGACAGGAGTCCGCTGACACCGGTTCTGACGCTTCTGAGGAATAACGCACGGTGCCCGCTGTCCCGATAGGGTATAGCATTTTTTTGTGAAAGTGCGATATAGTGGTATATATGCAGGTTTCACATGTGCTCAGGCATTTCTTTGTGCCTCATCCTTCCAATAATCACAGATCAAAAGCGCTCCATCTGGACGCACTGTTTGGATACGTACTTTTATTTGCCCTTGTGAACTTTGGCCTCAAGAGTGTGCACACTGTCATGCCGGATGTATTGGGCTACGCCACAGACATAAACATCCAGTCACTGCTTGCCAACACGAACGCCGAGAGGACTGCCGCAGGACTGCAACAACTCACGCTGAATCAGCAATTGTCCGAGGCTGCCGCCCGCAAAGCGCAGGATATGTTTGAAAAAGGATATTGGGCGCATACCAGCCCCACTGGCACCACTCCTTGGGATTTCATTTCCGGATCAGGGTATCGCTACGTGGTGGCGGGTGAGAATCTGGCGAAAAATTTTTCCAACAGTCAGGGTGTTGTTGCCGCATGGAAGGCATCACCGACGCATTGGGCAAACATTATAAAGCCCAGTTATAAAGAAATAGGATTTGCAGTGGTCAATGGAAAACTCAATGGCGAAGAAACCACACTCGTTGTGCAGATGTTCGGGGCATCCGCCGATTCCATCGCAAGTAAGCCTGCTCCTGCTTCCGCGCCTGTTATTGTGGAAAAAGCATTGGCAACTGAGCCCACTCCAATTGTGACCTCTGCTCCTGTTGTGACGACTGTTCCTGTTGCGCCCGAGGCGCCTGTACTTGTAGAGGTGCCGTCTTCCCCCGCGGCGTTTGTGGCAGGATCCTCAAATCCGTTTGATAGCGTACTACGGACCCCGAAGATAAATATACCGACACTCACCCGCGATATAGTGTTTATATTTGCAGGTGTTTTGATGGGGGTATTACTGTTGGATGCCTGGGTGGTATCCAGAAAAAAGATAGTCCGGGTAGCGGGTCATAACATAGCCCATTTCTTATTCCTGGGCGCTATCATACTTCTGGCGGGTTCTGTGGGCAGAGGAGCACTTCTATGAAAAAATCTCTCATGCATTATATTGTCCTCCTGATTATACTCGGAGCCGGTATAGCATCTTTTTACTATGTCCAGGGCAATGCAACCCTTCAGTTGGCAATCGGAATAGTTGTCTCCATATCCTATGTCTTTTGGGGGATTATCCATCATATCCTTGAGCGCAGTATTCACCGCCGAATTGTGATAGAATATCTGCTCATAGGCGCAATTGCCATTGTGCTACTCGCTACAATTATTCGGTCATGAAGAAAGAGGAGGTTACGTTATGAAAGGTGTTATTTTAGCCGGAGGTATGGCAACGCGGTTACAGCCGCTTACCCTCGTTACGAACAAGCATTTACTTCCTATATATCATAAGCCAATGATTTACTATCCACTCGAGGCTATGAAAAAAGCGGGTGTGACAGAGGTACTGTTATCCACAGCGCCTGATCATGCTGGCCATTTTGCCAACCTATTGGGTGCTGGAGAAGCGTTTAACCTAAAGCTGTATTACGCGATCCAGAAAAATCCCAAAGGCGGAATAGCACAGGCTATAGCTCTCGCCGAAGAATTCGCGCATGATGAGCCGATTCTGGTGATTCTGGGTGATAATATCTTTAATTTTGATCTTCGAAGTGCTGTTGAAAAAATGGACTCGACCAAACAAGGCGCCATGATATTTGGCATACATCGTGATACTGATTCCAAACAGTACGGTGTTATCGAAATGGGTCCTGACGGCAAAGTGCTTTCCATCGAGGAGAAGCCGGAAAATCCAAAATCAGATATAGCCCAGACGGGTATATATATGTATGACAGTAAAGTGTTTGAGTATATTCGTACACTCAAACCATCAGACCGACAGGAGCTTGAGGTCACAGATTTGAATAACTGCTATCTCAAGGATGGAACCCTGTCTTGCCAGGTAATCGATTGGTGGGTAGATGCTGGAACATCATATGATGAATTGCTGTTTGCCAATAATGATGTCGCCCAAAAGGTAAAGAAAGGGGAACTATGATAGCCGGTGTCCAAATAAAAGAATTAGTCCGCCATCCTGACGAGCGGGGATACTTCGAAGAAATGATCAGAAAAACCGATGAATTTTTTGCCGAAGGGTTCGCGCAGGTTTCACACTCATTTATGCATCAGGGTGTGGTGAAAGCATGGCACATACACAAAACTCAAATTGACTGGTGGTATGTCGCCCAGGGTGTAGTGAAGGCTGTCGTGTATGACGCACGCAAGGATTCTCCAACGTATAAAGAAACCAATGAGTTCATGTTAAACACCGAAAGTGGACCAAATTTGGTGCTCAAGATTCCGTTTGGGGTTGCACATGGCCTGAAGGTTATGAAAGGACCTGCTGATTTAGTGTACGTAACGAGTGGCGTTTATTCTAAAGATGAAGAAGGCAGAATTCCCTACAATGACGCTGAGATAGGGTATGATTGGGTGGATGGTATGCCAATCACCAATACAAATATTACCTAACTATGAAGCTTCTTGTTACCGGTGGCGCTGGGTTTATCGGATCAAATTTCATTCTCTACTGGATGGGAGCGCATCCTGACGATTCAATAGTAAATGTGGATGCCCTCACCTATGCCGGAAATCTGGAGAATTTGGAGACTGTATCTTCATTGGAAAAATATCGATTCCTGCACGCTGACATCACAGACAGCGCCGCTATGGATTTGGCAATGAAGGATGTGGATATAGTCGTGCATTTTGCTGCGGAAAGCCATGTAGACCGGTCTATCGCGGAGCCGTTTCCATTCATCCATACCAATGTGGTAGGCACACAGGTACTCTTGGATGCGGCCTTGCGGCACAAGGTCAAACGGTTCCACCACGTGTCCACAGACGAGGTATTCGGATCACTTGCACTTGAGAGTCAGGATAAATTTCAAGAGAGTACTCCGTATGATCCCAGAAGTCCGTACTCGGCAAGTAAGGCTGCGTCGGATCATTTGGTGCGGGCGTATTACCACACCTACGGTTTGCCTGTTACCATCACGAACTGCTCAAACAACTTCGGACCGTTTCATTTTCCAGAAAAATTAATCCCTCTTGCCATCACAAACCTCATAGAGGGAAAAAAAGTTCCGGTATACGGTGACGGGAAAAATGTCCGTGATTGGTTGTACGTGGAGGATCATTGCCGTGCAATAGATGTCATACTGCAAAACGGCACAATTGGAGAAACATATTGCATAGGCGGCATGACAGAGGATGTGGATAATATAACCCTCGTTCGCAAAATTCTTGCCTATATGAAAAAAGATGAGTCCAGTATTGAATTTGTCACGGATAGACCTGGACATGACAGGCGGTACGCCATGAATTGGACGAAGATCCACACAGAGCTTGGCTGGTCCCCACAACATGATTTTGATACGTATCTGTCACGCACCATTGATTGGTTTATCTCTCATGAATCATGGTGGAAGAGGATTAAGTCAGGTGAATATGCGTCATATTATAAAAAGCAGTATGGAGGTACGACATGAATATACTGGGAACAGGCCTTTCGGGACTCGTAGGAACCAGACTTGTCGCCCTGTTGGGTGACCATATGACGTTTCAGAATCTGAGCCTGGAAAACGGTATAGACATTACCAAGAAGGATGATGTGGATTCTTACTTCCAAAAATCCGATGCCCTTTGGGTGTTTCACCTTGCAGCCTATACCGATGTACAAGGAGCGGAAAAAGAACGTGAATTACAAGAAAACAGCGCAGCATGGAAAGTGAATGTCCTTGCAACGGAAAACATAGTGGCAAATTGCAAAAAATTCAACAAACGTCTCGTGTATATAGACACTGATTACGCGTTTGATGGGAAAAACGGACCGTATGACGAAGACGCAGCGACAAATCCTCTCGGATGGTACGCAATTACGAAGACTGAGGGCGCCAAGCGCGTCAGTTCACTTGGAGAAAACGGACTTATCATCAGAATATCGAATCCCTATAGAGCACATCCGGTAGGGAAAAAAGACTTTGTTCATAAGATGCTTGAAAGGCTACAGCAGGGGTTGGAAATTACCGCTCCTGACGATCAGCAATTTGTCCCGACATTTATAGATGATTTGGCACGTGCTATGGATGTGTTGGTCAGGGAAAATGCCAGCGGTATATACCACGTGGTTTCATCCACTGCGATATCCCCGTATGAAGCGGCTATCTCTATAGCAGAGGTGTTCGGACTGAGCGAATCTTTGATTCACAAGACAACATTTGCCCAAATGTTTAAGGATCGGGCACCCGCGCCACAATATGCTGTTTTGACACAGCAAAAAATTCAGCGATTGGGATTCACCCCACGCTCGTTTTTGGATGGAATCAAGGAAGTGAAATCGCAGGAATCATAAGCAGAAAAATATAAATTATGATACTATAATGCTTGGACGCCGAGCGAGTAGGTATGCGTCCCTATTTTTATTATGGTTATAACATTTGTTGGTCATGGATATGTAGGTTTGGTTACAGCAGCAGTATTTGCCGATCTGGGAAATACGGTATGGGTTGTCGGACGCACAAAAGAAAAAATAGAAAAATTAAAACAGGGAATCGCACCGTTTTTCGAGCCGGGACTCGCTGAACTTGTGAAGCGAAACGTAGATGCTGGCAGGCTTATTTTTACCCTTTCATATAAAGACGCTGTTACCCCATCCTCCATCGTGTTTATTTGCGTTGGAACTCCTCCGATGCCAACCGGAGAAGCCAATCTCACAAATGTATTTGAGGCTGCAAAAAGTATCGCTGCCGAACTGTCAGGATATAAAGTTGTTGTAACGAAAAGTACCGTTCCTCCCGGAACTAATCAGAAAGTTTCTGAGATCCTTCGGGCGAACAAACGACCAGACTCGACATTTGATATCGCCTCTGTACCTGAGTTCCTTCGGGAAGGTACAGCTATATCTGACACGCTCCACCCGGAACGCGTAGTGATAGGTTCCACATCCGAAAAAGCGAAAGACTTACTTTCGGAATTGCATAAACCCATTGGAGGGAAATTAGTACTGACAAATGTCGAAACCGCTGAACTTATAAAATACTCAAGTAATTCTCTCTTATCAACCAAAATATCATTTGCTAACGCCATCGCGTTTATTGCCGAGAAGGTGGGTGCAGATGTGGAACACGTACTCGAGGGCGTGGGTCTAGATAAACGGCTTGGCAGAAGTTTCCTATATCCCGGTGTTGGGTATGGCGGAAGCTGTTTTCCGAAGGATGTGAAAGCACTTATCGCAATTGCTGGGGAACATGGGTATGATTTCACTCTGTTAAAAGCCGTAGACGAGGTAAATAAACAGGCGTCAGAGCACTTCATTCAAAAGATAGTCACACATTTTGACAATAATCTGAAGGGCAAGCGGATTGCGGTGCTGGGATTGTCATTTAAGCCTAATACGGATGACATGCGCGATGCACCATCCGTAATTATCATAGATTCACTCATAAAAGCGGGAGCAACGGTTGTAGCGTACGATCCTGTGGCAATGGATAATTCAAAACGCGTATTACCTGAATCAGTGGTATTTGCCACTAATCCATATGAAGCTGCAGATGGCGCGGATGCGGTCGCGGTAGTGACAGAATGGAATGAATTCAGACAGCTTGATTTATCTTCCCTTGCAAAGAAATGCAAGAATCCCGTATTATTTGACGGGAGAAATGTGTATGATCCTACGCGTGTAAAACAACACGGATTTGTGTATTATGGTGTAGGACGGATGTAAACGTATTGATTTTTTGGAGGTGTTATGCAAAAAAAAGCATTTATCAGTGGTATAGCCGGATTTGTTGGAAGTCATCTCGCGGAGCTTTTGCTGTCCAAAGGGTATGAAGTGTACGGATTTGTTCGTCCCCGCAGTAAGACTGATCATATTGAATCAATCATAAACAAATTACACCTGGAAGATGCGGATCTTATGGATACGCACAGTATGTATTCAACTATGTCCCGCATAAAGCCGGATTACGTGTTCCATTTGGCCGCACAATCATTTGTGCCTACATCCTGGGTATCACCTTCTGTAACCCTTGAGGTAAACATCGTCGGATCCGCCAATTTGTTTGAAGCAGTGCGAATGGCCGGGATTGATCCTGTAATCCAAATTGCCTGTTCTTCAGAAGAATATGGAATGGTATATGAAAATGAAGTGCCAATAAAAGAGACAAACCCACTTCGACCTTTGAGCCCATATGCGGTATCAAAAGTCGCGATGGACTATCTGGGGTACCAGTATTACCAATCCTATAAAGAACGAATTATCAGAACACGGGGATTCAACCACACAGGTCCACGGCGTGGAGATACGTTTGCAGAATCAAATTTTGCGAAGCAAATCGCCATGATCGAAAAGGGAAAGCAGGAACCTATCATCCATGTGGGAAACCTCGATGCGACACGGGACTACACAGACGTACGAGATATGGTAGCAGCATACTTGTTGGCTGTAGAGAAGTGTGATCCGGGTGACGTGTACAATATATGCACAGGAACAACAATCAAAATAGGAGATATGCTTGATATGTTGCTCTCCATGTCCAAAGTGAAAGTCGAGATAAAGCCGGATCCAGCGCGCATGAGACCAAGCGATGTACCAGTGCTTCTGGGTGATAACAGTAAATTTGTCACCAAAACAGGATGGAAGCCAAACGTGCCATTCAAACAAACAATGGAAGATCTCCTCAACTATTGGCGCGAGAGAGTATAGGACACGTGGCTCATATGAAACTGGTCATCATTCTCCCTACATACAACGAGAGGGACAATATCATACGACTGTTGGATATGCTGCGTGAGATCCTTGGTGATATCAAGGAATATTCCATACGCTATCTGGTCGTTGATGATACCTCACCGGACGGAACCCGTGACGTAGTGGGCGAGTATCAGAAAAAATACAAAGATGTGTTTCTGCTGAGCGGTTCCAAAGAAGGATTAGGCAAAGCATTACTTCGTGGTATGACGTACGCGGTTGAGAAGATGGAAGCCGAGTATATACTCCAAATGGATGCGGATTTGTCACACGACCCCAAAGTAATTCCAAAATTTTTGCAGGCGTTAAGCAAAGGGTCAGATTTTGTGGTGGGATGTCGGTACATAAAAGGCGGATCTATACCGGATAACTGGGGGATACACCGGAAAATATTCAGCATCGTCGCAAACTCCATAGTCAGGTTTGGACTAGGTGTACCGTCAATTCATGATTGGACAGGTGGGTTTCGTGCGTTTCATAAGGTATATTTTGAAAAGCTTCACACTCAGGTGGAAGAGTACAGCGGATATGTCTTTCAAATTGCATTTCTTCATAAATCGGTTCTTGCAGGTGCGAAGGTTGCCGAGGTTCCGATACATTTCACTGACAGGCGTTTTGGGAAATCGAAAATTGTTCCTTCTGAATATATTCGAAAAGTCATGCTATACGTCTGGAAGGCACGGATGAATGACGTGTTGGCACATAGTTTCTCAAAATTTCTGGTCGTGGGGTCCATAGGGTTTCTTATAAACACGGTAATTCTTGAGTTATTGGTGTATTTCGGGTTACATCCCACAATCGGTAGCATGTTTGGAGCTGAAGCTGCTATACTTTCTAACTATAAACTGAATAATTCATGGACGTTCAGGGATCGGAAAATAGGTCGCGACCAACGGGTAAATAAATTTCTCCAGTTTAATATGACCTCCCTAGGCGCATTATCTCTGCAGGCCATAAGCGTCCATATAGGGACCCATCTGTATGGAGTTTCAGAATACAGAATATTTTATCTGTTCGGAATATTCTGCGGTCTCATTTGGAACTATATAATGTATTCCAGAGTTATTTGGAAACGGCGCATTTAATACGATTTATGGTAGCGTTCCTTCGTCGAATATACACAAGTGCTATTCCTCTTATTTCGATATTACTGATCGGTGCTTATTTGCGGTTATATCGAATTGGCGATTATCTGACGTTTCTCGGAGACGAAGGGCGCGATGTCTTGGTTGTGAAACGCATGATAGTTGACGGTAAATTCACTCTCCTTGGCCCGACCGCGTCAGTAGGCGGATTTTATATGGGCCCGATCTACTACTATTTCATGCTGCCGTTTCTCTGGGCAGCCAAACTGGACCCTGTTGGCCCCGCGATTATGGTTGCTCTCGTAGGAGTGGCTACCATCTATCTGCTCTATAAAATGGGACTGGATTTTTTCGGCAGGTTTGTGGCTATTACCGCGGCGGCTATCTACGCGTTGTCACCTCTGGTAATCGCATATTCGCGGTCCTCGTGGAATCCTAACCTAGTACCATTTTTCTCCACAGCACTAATCTATCTCTGCTTCAGGTTTACCGAAAGCAAAAAATTATCTCTGGCATTTTGGATAGGGGTGATTATGGGTATAGGTATACAACTGCACTACACATTTTTGTTTCTGTTTCCCGTCGTATATATCTGGATGATACTGCGCCTGAAGATGGAGTCTCTCAAAGGTATCGGGTACAGTATCATTGGATTTCTGGCCGGCTTTTCTCCATTTGTAGCATTCGAATTCAGACATGAGTTTACAAACACAAAAGGCATTATGGAGTTTGTACTTGCAGGGAAGGACACCGGATTTTCAGCAAGCCATTTTGTGTGGAACATACGTGATGTATTTTTCCGCCTCTTTGGGCGATTGATCCTTCGGATACCTGATGGGGGAATGTTTGATAAACTGACTGCGTACCAAAAACAGGTGTGGACGATCGGTACATGGGCAACTGCCATTACTGCAACGCTGGTGCCTATGATTTTTTGGTACAAAGGTCAGTTTACAAAGCGTCAGCGGGATATGTTACTCCTGTTATACCTGTGGGTCGCTTCCGGCCTGTGTCTATTTGGAATCTATAAGAAGTCGATTTACGATTATTATTTCGGCATATTTTTTATCGTTCCATTTCTATTTACCGCACTGTTGTTTTGGGCAGTATGGACTCGGGGTAAAATCGGGAAATGTGTTGCAGCTCTAGCCTTCACTCTCATCATTATTTTTAACTGGCAGGGCAGGCCATTTTTACATGAACCAAACCGTCAGTTAAATCAGGCAAAAACTATAGCACGTGCCGTACTGGATAAAACTGATGGAAAACCATTTAACTTTGCCCTCGTCACCGGAGGAAACTCAGATCATGCGTACAGATATTTTTTTGAAATTTGGGGACGCCCGCCCGTGGTCATAGAAAATGCAGCAAATGATTCGGAGCGCAAAACAGTGACTGACCAGTTGCTGGTTGTGTGTGAGGATACCAACTGCGAACCGCTTGGGCATTCACTGTGGGAAATTTCCGGATTCGGTAGAGCGGAAATTGCAGGAAAGTGGGACGTATCTGTGGTAAAAATTTATAAATTAGTGAAGTACACCGAAGAAAAGTAATATGAAAGAACCATATTTATCTGTAATCATTCCATCGTACAATGAAGAAACAAATATCAGGTTGGGCGCCCTTGAAAAAGTTGCACGCTACCTCAATAAGCAGTCCTATACCTGGGAGGTTCTCATAATTGATGACGGCTCTTCTGATGCCAGCGTCACGTTAATCGAGGATTTCGCTCACGAAAATAAAGGATTCACGATAGTCAAAAATCCGCATCAGGGAAAAGCGGCAACAGTGGTGACAGGGCTCAAGCAGGCAAACGGATCGATCATACTGTTCTCTGACCTAGACCAGGCCACGCCGCTTAAGGAATTGGAACAGGTGCTTCCGTGGTTTGAAAAAGGTGTGGATGTGGTAATAGGCTCAAGGCAGGGGAAACGGGAAGGTGCGCCGCTACTTCGAAAAATTATGGCACGGGGATTTATGTTTCTGCGTACTGTAATTTTGGGCTTACATGGTATTTCCGACACTCAGTGCGGATTTAAGGCATTTAAGAAAAAAGCAGCGCATCGAATCATAGCGCACCTGTCTATATACGGACAGTCTAAACATGTGAGCGGCGCTATGGTGACTGCTGGATTTGATATAGAATTACTCTTTGTCGCCAAAATTCTTGGGTTTGTCATTCGTGAAGTTCCTGTTGAGTGGCATTATGTGGAGACCCGCAGAGTAAACCCGATTAAAGACACCATCCAGGGTATTTCGGATATTCTCACCATACGCATGTATGCGTGGAGGGGTCGCTATGGTACAGAAAAATAAAGCAGGATTGAGTTATCTGCAATCGGGTACTCTCGCAGCACTATACGCTCTGGTGCTTCTCCTGTTTGTATTGTACTCGTATACTCAGATTGACCTGGGGTTAACGCTCTCTCAGTCAAGTGTTGTCGGAGCGATCCAAAGACAGTTTCAGTCAATCGGATTCTTTAACAGGCCACTTTCCGCATCTCTTTATATCGGGATACTATTGCCGCTGTTTGTGTTATACGGGAGCATGATTCGACTGGCCTACCAGGGAAAGGTTTCCCGGAAACAGTTTTGGAGTATTGTGATTCTCATCTGGGGTGTTTCACTTGCCGCATTTCCCGCATTTTCCTACGACTTTTTCAATTATCTGTTTACGGCAAAAACGGTACTCATATATCATAAAAATCCTTACGAGGTTATACCGCTGCAGTTTACGGGTGTGGATCCATGGCTGTCGTTCATGCATTGGACTCACTTGCCGAGCGCCTACACACCCCTATGGATAGTGTCCACACTGGTGCCGTATCTTTTTGGATTCGGGAAACTACTACTTCTTATTGTTAACTTCAAGCTGTATATCGGGCTGTTTTACCTTCTCACCATCCTAGGGATTGAGAGGGCACTACAGGGTAAAAACGCGTCACTAGTCCGGGCGGGAACTGTGATATTTTCACTCAACCCACTTGTTTTAGTTGAGTGCCTTATAAGTCCCCATAACGATATCGTCATGATGGCGATAGCCGTATGGTCACTTGTGCTATACCGAAATTCACAGAAATGGGCGTCTTGGTTTGTCCTGTCTGTTTCCATCGCCATGAAACTTATGACGATTTTCCTTATCCCTGCGTTTTTCTTCAAATGGAACAGAAAAATTGCCCTGGGAGGGATGATTCTCGGGTTTATAGCCGTGCTATTTCAACGGGAAGTCTTGAGCTGGTATTGGGTCTGGATAGTTCCGTTCGTTGCACTCGTACCTGAGTACCCGAGAGTGGCTGTGTTATCGTTCGGTGTATCCATGGGCTTACTGCTGCGATATGTGCCGTACCTGTATCTGGGTCACTGGAATGATCCTGCTCCCGCTGTCAAACTCTGGGTTACCGCTATACCGATTGCGGTCTCAGTGTTGAGTGTCCTGTATATGGGATATAGAAGACGGCGTACGCATTGACCGCAAAGCCCTGCCCCTGTTTGTTTTCACGATCATAACTAAGGTATAATTCTAGGTATGTCCACTATGAAAAAAGTATTCAAAAATGCATTTGTTTGGCTCTTCGTATTATCAGTATTTTATGTGTGCGTTAGACTGTATAATTTGACCTCATTACCGATTTTTACGGACGAGGCCATCTACATTCGCTGGTCGCAAATTGGCGCCACTGATGCGTCATGGCGGTACATATCGTTAACCGATGGGAAACAGCCGTTATTTACATGGTTTATGATGGCGGCACTGCGTGTCATATCAGATCCGCTCGTTGCCGGGCGCACGGTATCGGTATTTTCAGGTTTACTGGGGATGTGGGGCATGTTTGCCGTCGGATATGAGCTATTTAAGAGTAAACGGTTAGGTCTTATATCCAGCTTCCTGTATCTCGTATCTCCGTTTGCACTCATGTATGATAGGCTCGCGATTTATGATTCCCTGACGAGCGCACTGTACGTATGGAATATATATATAGCGATACTTCTTGTGCGGTATGTACGGCTGGATATCGCACTGATTTTCGGAATGTCACTGGCTCTTGGAATGCTGAATAAAAGTTCGGGATTTTTGAGCTTGTATTTACAGCCTTTCACGCTTGTACTGTTTGATTGGAGGAAGCAAAATCTGAAAAAACGCCTGTGGTCGTGGGTAGGGCTTTCTGTAGTGGCGACAGTGTTGTCCCAGGTGCTGTACAGTATCCTCCGGCTCTCTCCGTATTTCTATATTATCGCCCAGAAAAATACTATATTTGTGTATCCATTTAAAGAGTGGATCACGCATCCGTTTACATTTTTTGTCGGAAATTTATATGGCATGTCAGATTGGTTTATCAATTATGTGACAATTTCCTGGTGCGTATTGGCTATATTATCTTTCGTACTCGTGCGGGGGAAACTGAAAGAAAAAATAGTGCTTATTATCTGGTGGATATTGCCGTTTGTTGCGCTTGCCCTGTTTGGAAAAGTGCTCTACGCGCGATACCTCCTACCGATGGCCATGCCTATCCTTATCCTTACTGCAGTAACTGTTGAACGGCTCACCGCCTACGCGTCGAAGCAGTATCAGAAATTCGCCATAGTCATACTCTGTTGTCTCCAGGCACTGTATATGTCCGGCACGATTCTCACAGATGTGTCCCGCGCCTTTATTCCCAAATCTGACATCGGACAGCTTATAAATGACTGGCCGTCAGGATGGGGAGTGAAAGAAATAGTGAGTCTGCTTAGTGAAAAATCCACCGGCGAAGAAATTGCTGTATATACCGAAGGCACATTCGGACTGCTACCGTATGCGCTTGAGATATATCTCCACCAGAATAAAAAGATTGAAATTCACGGCGTATGGCCGCCATCCAAAACCATACCAGACTACATCGCCGAAAAATCCAAGAGCAAATCGACGTACTATATAACCAACCTCACACAGGAAAAACCTGATTGGCCGATGGATATGGTGATGGAAATACGAAAGGCCCACAACGAAAAATCTCACATCCGCTTGTATAAAATCCGTCCTGCTCAGTCTGAGAAAAAATAATGATACACATTGAATTTCGAGGAGTCATCTAACAGAGGGTATGAAACGTGCATTTATTCAGTACGGTGTTTGGCTGGTGCTCCTTCTTGCCGTGCTTAGTTTCGTGCTGGCTCCGATTTTCCGTGCGGGATTCATCGTAACGGACGACGCAAACTGGATGATTATCAGGCTTTCCGCGTTTTACCAGAGCTTACGTGATGGGCAATTTCCCGTACGGTTACTCGGCAGGCTGAATCACAGCTACGGATACCCTGTCGCAAATTTTTTGTATCCGGGATTTTTGTACGTCGGATCGGTTCTGCATCTGATTGGATTTTCATTCAGGTCCTCTATAGAAATTATCCTGATCGGATCTGTCACAAGTTCTGTGGTTTTTCTGTTTTTATGGCTCAAGAAATACTTTTCTTCGCTCGGCAGTTTCCTGGGAAGTCTTGCGTTTATACTCAATCCATATCTTCTGTATGATGTGTTTACGAGGGGATCAATCGGTGAGGTTGTCGCGGTATCTGCATTTTTCGGTGTACTGCATGCGTACGAATCGGCAAATGTACTTCTGTTCGTCCCAATGCTCGCGTTTATGCTCGTGAGTCACAATACCGCAGCGATGTTTTTCCTCATGATCCTCGTGTCTCTCATGCACATACGGAAAGATCGATCGTTTGTGTTGCCGACACTTTCAGCAATTGGAATTGCCGCATTTTTTTGGATACCGGCGCTTCTTGAAAAGCGGTTCGTACTATTTGACTCGGTGGGTGTTTCAAACCCGTTACATTATTTCCCGGCAAGCTTTGATCTTCTGGTTAAAAACGCGCCCGTTGCCATTATAGGCATAGGACTACTGTTTGTGATACCCAAAAAATATAACAAGGAGAGGGTATTGTTTACGGCACTGGTAGTGGGCGGGGCATTTTTTATCAGTGAGCTCAGTGCTTTTTTGTGGAGCCTAAAACCGCTGCAGTTATTTATACAATTTCCGTACCGCCTGTTTTTGTTTTGGTTAGTAGCCGGTTCCTGGCTTATTTCCTATATAGCCGATTCATACAAGAAACTGGGGGTTTTTATTGCAGTTATTTCCATACTATGGTTTGGGTATAACGCCACAGGGTATGCACACGTGGAAAGTATAGAACACCCGGAAGGGTATTTCAGTACAAACGAAGCAACGACAACGGTGGCCAATGAGTACATGCCCAGATGGGTATCGGTGATACCGTCACGCCGGGCTGACAAGCGGATCGAAATTCTCACGGGAAATGCCGAAATTACGCCGATCGAAGTAAACACAAATAGAGTTCATGTATCGATTGACGCCAGTGAAAACAGTTTGCTGCAGATAAACAGTCTGTTTTATCCGGGGTGGGGTGCAATGGTGGATGATAAGCCGGTAACGATAGCATATAACAATGACCTTGGTGTTATGCAGATTCCGATACTCGAAGGCACTCACACACTCTTTATGGAATTCAGGGAAACAAAAAGCAGATTTCTGGCAGATATGATCAGTCTGTTTTCTATACTGTTTTTCCTCGTATACTACTGTGCACCTGTGGTCTTCCATGCGCTGTTTCATAAAACATCATCTACACACAGACCATGAACACACTGAAGTTTACTGTCGGACTCATCCTTTCTGTCCTCCTGCTGTACTTTGCAGTGTCCCCACTGTTTGGCACCGGCTATTTCCCGATGCATGATGACACACAGGTTGCCCGTGTGATCGCTATGGGTGACGCAATCCGTGATCTGCAATTCCCGGTTCGTGTGGTTGACCACCTCGGATATGGATTGGGATACCCGATCTTCGCATATTATTCTCCGTTGCCGTATTATGCGGGCGGCACACTGTACGCGCTGGGTGTCGATGCCTATGTAGCCACAAAAATCATGTTTATGCTCGGATTTGTGCTTGCCGCTGCACTGAGTTTTATACTTTTTGCATCACAGTACGGTGTATTGTCGGCAGTAGTCGGTTCTGTCATTTTTTCATATGCTCCATACCACGCAGTACAGCTCTACATTCGCGGCTCCGTGGGAGAATTCTGGGCAGCTGCTTTTTTGCCATTATTCGTACTGGGAATTATCAGTATCAGAGCGAAAAACACGTATGCGGGTATATTTCTGGGAAGCATAGGACTGGCGGCAATATTTCTTTCCCATACCATACTCGGTGTATTAACGCTACTCATTTTTTTCCTGTGCATTGTGGCCGAGTGTATTAGGCAGTTGATCGCACGTAACGTGCATATACACGTATTCGTACACTGTTTTGCAGTGGTTATGTTTGGAATGGGGCTTAGTGCATTTTTCTGGCTCCCGGCGTTTTTGGAAATGAATACCACATCAGTTACCGCGATGATACAGTCGGCGCAAACAGGGTTTTATGATCATTTCCTGTGTGCTACCCAGTTATGGAATTCCCCATGGGGATTTGGGGGATCATCAGCAGGATGTATTCAGGATGGGATGTCATTTAAACTTGGCAAGCTGCATATTCTGTTTGCTCTTGTGTCTGTCCTCCTGTTTTTGTACCAGAGATACCGACGAACTCGCACAAGCGGGGTGCTCTATCTGGTATCACTGGCTGTTTTGATTCTGACTATCCTAGGTATGCTTCCCGTGTCGGAGCCGTTTTGGAAACTGCTTCCGTTTACATCATTTATCCAGTACCCATGGCGACTGTTAACCGTCGCAATGTTTGCCCTGGGAGGATTAGGTGCGTATGTGATGACGGGTTTTCGTTCGAAACCGGCGAGGTACGCTGTGTTAGCGGTATTGATAGGGCTGACTATCTATGTAAATGCAAAAAATTTTGTGCCGAACTATATCTATGAACCTGACAGGAAAATGCTCAATACATCGGAAGATCTGCTGTTTCGTGTCTCGAAGATCTCAGATGAATACCTGCCATCCACCATTTTGAAACCAAAAAGCCTGGCTGAAGTCCCGACCACACTGGTATCAGCCACAGCGGGAGCCAGTATCAGCATACAAAAACGGACCGCAACCTACGCCAGTATCTCTGTGTCACATGACACAGAGCACACGATGTTAATACAGAAAGCCTACATACCGGGATGGAAATTCTGGGTTGATGACGTGGAGGAAAAACCTGCTATTATACGTGGATTGCCGGCTATATCTCTGAAAGAAGGCAGCCACACGGTGGTCATGGAGTATAAGAATACTGCCGCTAAATCTCAAGGTGAAATAATTAGTATAATGACGATATTATTATTAGGAGGGTTATTGTTCTATGGACAAAAAAACAAAACTTAATATCGTTCTTCCGGTGTATAACGAAGAGGAAGAATTGGCAGATCATACAGAAACGCTGATCCGTTTTCTCAAGAGTGATCTTACGGATTTTTCCTGGGGCATCACCATCGCTGATAACGCATCGACGGATGGCACATTGAAAGCTGCGCAAAAGCTTTCAAAAAAATATAAGGAAGTATCCGTACTACACCTGAAACAAAAAGGACGCGGACGTGCGGTAAAGGCGGCATGGTTACAAACACCGGCGGATATCCACTGCTATATGGATATAGATTTGTCCACGGACTTGAAACACCTTCCCGGACTTGTACGTTCCCTTATCCGCGGATATGACATCGCGATCGGTTCACGAAATTCCCAGGGATCCCGAGTCTACGGGAGAAGCTTACTTCGCACCATAACGTCAAAAGCGTACATACTGATGATCAAGAGTATTTTTTGGGTACAGTTTTCCGATGCCCAGTGCGGATTTAAAGCGATTCGCGATGATGCCGCAAAAAAAATACTGCCGCTTGTGAAGGATGATGAATGGTTCTTTGACAGTGAACTGTTAATCATTGCTGAAAAACTGGGGTTCCGGATATACGAGGAACACGTCACATGGATAGATAATCCCGGTTCAACTGTGCGGGTTGTAAAAACTGCACAGGGGGATATTGAGGGATTACTGAGGTTATTCTGGCAGCGGCCATGGAAGCGTGCGACACTCTGAGGTATCTATGGAAGAAACAGATATACAGTCCATAAAAAAACGATCACTGATCGGAATTATAGCACTGACTTCCAGAACATTTTTACTGCAACTCGTCGCATTTGGATCCACATTCCTGCTGACCATCTTTTTAAGCCCTTCGGTGTTTGGCGTGTTTTATGTGGTATCCGCAATAATATCGTTTCTATCATACTTCTCTGACGTCGGACTGGCCGCCGCACTGATTCAAAAGAAGGAAAAACTTACCGACGAGGATTTGGTAACCACATTTACCATACAACAGGCATTGGTATTCCCGGTCAGTCTTATAGCGTTTTTATCTTCCACATACATCGCCGCTTTTTACTCGCTCGATCAGTCAGGTGTGGCGCTGTTTCAGGCGTTAGTGTTTTCATTTTTTATATCCTCGCTCAAGACCATTCCATCCGTACTGCTTGAGCGGGAACTGCAATTTAACAAACTGGTCATACCGCAAATTGCCGAAACAATAGGGTTTTATGCGGTCGCCGTCATTATGGCATGGAAAGGGTACGGGTTAACGAGTTTCACATGGGCTGTCATGACGCGGGCAGTTGTCGGGTTTGTCCTCATGTACATCATTTCCCCCTGGAAAATCAGGTTTGGAATTTCCAAACCCGTCGCCCAAAAGTTATTGAAATTTGGCATACCGTTTCAGATGAATTCGCTGCTGGCTCTCGTGAAGGATGATTTAATGACAGTGTTTCTCGGGAAAATTCTGACATTTGAACAGATCGGATATATCGGCTGGGCAAAAAAATGGGCGGAGGTGCCTATCCGCCTCATCATGGATAGTGTGATCCGCGTCACGTTCCCTGCATTTTCCAGATTGCAGCATTCCAAGGAGCATCTGGGTAATGCGATAGAAAAAACGATATTCGGCCTGTCAGTGGCTATGTTGCCGATTTCGGTAGGACTTCTGTATTTTGTGGAGCCTGCTGTCAGACTGATTCCAAAGTACGGTAAATGGGAGCCCGCTCTGTTGTCATTTTACATATTCGTTATTTCCGCGCTTATTGCGGGCTTCTCTACGCCCCTTACCAATGCGCTCAATGCAGTTGGGAAAATAAAATTAACAATGTTCCTCATGATCTTTTGGACCGCGGGCACTTGGATACTGACTCTGATATTTATCCCGCTTTTTGGGTTTAACGGGTTTGCCATTACGCTTCTCGTGTTGTCCCTCGCCATCGTTGTTGTGATTCGCATGGCAAAGGAAATTGCCCACTTCTCGTTTTTGTCCCAGGTAAAATGGCCGTTTGTCGCTGCGTTTGTCCAGATAGCATGGTATCAGCTGGCAAGGGGTTCCGCGCCGTATAATACGACCCAACTGGCCTCGGTGGCCATATTCGGTGTTATACTATATGGAGCGATAGTATGGTACTTTGAGAAGAAAAGAATAGCCGGAATTGTTAATGTCGCGAGGCACTGATTATGAAACAGAAACTGTCTGTGGTTATATCCGCGTACAACGAAGAGGGAACAATCGGCAGATGCCTGGAGTCTGTGGAGTTTGCCGATGAAGTGATTGTGGTTGACAATGAATCACTGGACGATACGGCGAATGTTGCGAGGAAATTTACCAAAAATGTATACAGGCGGAAAAACCTGCTGATGTTAAACACCAACAAGAACTTCGGGTTTTCCAAGGCGACGGGGGATTGGATTCTAAATCTGGATGCCGATGAGGTTGTTCCACCTGAACTTGCCAAGGAAATAGTCACCACAATCGAATCGAACCCAACAGAAAACGGGTACTGGATAGCACGGAAAAACTTTTCATTCGGCAAATGGATACAGCACGGGTTATGGTGGCCTGATAAGCAACTGCGCCTGTTCCGAACGGGCAAAGGGGCATTTCCCTGCGCACACATACATGAATACATAGCGGTGGATGGCGGAGTATCTACCCTGAAGACCCCGTATGATCACTATAATTATGAGTCGATACACCAGTATCTGACAAAAATTGACCGGGCATCGACGAGCGAAGCGATAGCTCTGAAAGAGGCGCAGTACGTACTGTCCTGGTTTGATGCCATCAGGTTTCCTGTCTCTGATTTTTTGAAAATATATTTTGCACAGCACGGGTACAGAGACGGACTGCACGGACTGGTCCTTGCTCTTTTTCAGGCATTTTATTCATTTGCAGTATTTGCTAAATATTGGGAAATGAACGGGTTTACACACCGTGACATATCGGCTGATGAGATTGCAGCCGAATTAAAACATAATGCAAAAGAAATGCGCTATTGGCAGCTGTCTATGGGAATCGATGAATCAAAGAGCGTCGTCGGGAAACTAAATAAGCGTGTTCTTCGTAAGCTTATCAGATAACAGGTATGAAACAATCTGTCTACGCAATCATCGTCAATTGGAACGGAGTCGCCGATACGCTTGTCTGTCTGGAGTCGCTCAAACAGGTGAATGAATCGTTCGCAAAATTAACAGTCGTGGTAGTGGATAACGGTTCCACAAATGATTCCGTTATTCAGATCAAAAAGAAATTCCCCGGTGTTCATGTGATTGAAACAGGGAAAAATCTGGGATTCACCGGCGGCAATAATGTAGGGATGGACTATGCCCTCAGACAGAACGCGGATTATATCTGGATGCTCAATAACGATACGCTCGTGGACAAAAATGTCCTCTCATTTGTGGGAGCGTTTAAGGATACGGCAGTCGGGGCCTGCGGAAGTAAAATTTACTTTGCCCCGGGTCATGAATACCATGCCGATCGGTATACGCACAGTGAACGCGGCAAGGTCATATGGTACGCAGGCGGGCTTATGGATTGGGACAATATTTATGCATCTCACCGAGGCGTCGATGAGGTGGACCACGGTCAGTTTGATGAGTCCTGTGAGACACCGTTTATAACCGGCTGCTCGTTTATCGTCAGATCTGACTTAGTCAGATCAGTCGGAAAACTTGATGATGCGTACTATTTATATCTGGAAGATCTGGATTGGAGCCTCCGTATTCAGCGTGCCGGATATAAAACCATGTATGTGCCAAGTTCAATAGTGTGGCATGTGAATGCGGGATCTTCCGGTAAACCGGGAAATCCACTTCATGAGTACTACTTCACCAGAAACCGGCTGCTGTTGGGATTCAGGTATGCCTCGTTGCGGACAAAATTTGCCCTTGTCAGGGAGGCAGTCAGATTTTTCTTTGGACAATCGCCGGTGAGAAGACGTGCGGTCGCGGACGCACTTTTCGGTAAATTCGGTAAGCAGTATGAACCAAAAAAAATCAATTGATGCCATCATTATTGCCAAAAACGAGTCTCCTCGGCTGGCGACCTGCATAAATCGGCTTTCATTTGCCCGAAAAATATTCGTGGTAGATAACGGTTCAACGGACAGGACAGCCCAAGTCGCCAGAAAAGCGGGCGCACGTGTGCTCAAATCCGATACAAAAAAATTTGCAGAACTGCGAAACCTCGGTGCCAAATCTTCAAATGCAGACTGGCTGCTGTATATAGATGCCGATGAATTTGTCAGCACAAAATTGGCGTCTGAAATTTCCGAAGTGACAGCGGGAGAATCGTCCGTAAAAGGCTACCGGATACTTCGTGACAATTATTATTTGGGATATCTCTGGCCGACACACGACGGGATGGTCCGTCTGATCCACCGGGAATCGCTGATTCGCTGGACCGGAGATATACACGAGCATGCCCACATAGAAGGAGAAACCGGAGTGCTGTACAATCATCTCGTGCACGATACTCACCGATCTCTCCATGAGATGACGGAGAAAACGAACGAATGGTCAGAAATTGAAGCAAAATTACGTTTTGACGCTCACCACCCGAGGATTGTGGAGTGGAGATTGTTGCGGGTCATGGCCACCGGATTTTTTTCCTCGTATGTACGGGAAGGCGGTTGGAAAATGGGAACGGTCGGTCTGATTGAAAGCATCTTCCAGTCATTTAGCATGTTTACCACCTATGCCAAGCTTTGGGAATTACAGCAGGGGGAGAGTAGTAATAAGCAAATATAGATTTACGAATTATGAAAAGGGAGCTTCTAAAATTTTGGCCGATTGTGGGAATTCTGTTACTCTGGTTTGTTTTTTCTTCGCCGTATTTTATAAAGGGTCTGGTACCGTTTCCCTCCACGTATCTGGTGACCTCATTTCCTCCGTGGAATGCGACGTATGGCACTGCGGTAAAAAATAATGCAATGCCCGATACTATTTCGCAGATCTACCCGTGGAAGAAGCTGACGGTGGATACATGGAAATCCGCCGAAGCTCCGCTTTGGAATCCATACAGTTTTGCAGGCACAGGCCATGCCGCCAATTACCAGACAGCGATTTTTTCCCCGCTTACTTTTCTATTTTTCATATTTCCGTTTATCGATGCGTGGAGCCTCCTGATTTTGCTCCAGCCTCTTGTTGCAGGAATCGGTATGTACCTGTTTTTGAGTGAGCAGAAAATCTCAGGACGGATAGGCGCATTCATAGGATCCGTGGCGTTTATGTTTTGCGGGTTTATGGTCGGTTGGATGGCGTACGGTACGCTCTCATGGGCATCAGCAATGCTGCCATGGTCGTTATTTTTCATATCATCGTATATTACGAAGAAACTGCAATTTGCCCCTTCGCTCTATGCGATTATGCTCGCGTTTTCGTTTATGTCGGGACATTTTCAGATAAGCCTGTACGTATTGTCGATAAGTGTCCTGTATATCATTGCACTCTCGTATTGGCATAAAAGGATAGCTCGCGGAATATTTCTGCTGTTTCACACAGCATTTGCTCTGGGTTTTGCTGCACCCCAGCTGTTGTTAACATTTCATGCGTACACAGAATCCGTGAGAAGCGCAAGCTTTATAAAAGGTGAGGTGATTCCGTGGCAATACATAATTACTATCCTTTCCCCTGATTTTTACGGAAATCCAGTGACACGAAATGACTGGTTCGGACACTATGCCGAATGGGCATCATATATTGGTGTGATCCCACTTCTTCTTGCGATATTTTCTTTTGTCTGCAAAAAAACGAAACGGCAACTGTTTTTCGCGGGAGTGGCAGTCTCAACACTACTGCTTGCGTATCAGTCTCCGCTGAGTGATTTGCTGTTTTTCCTCAGGCTTCCGGCAATTTCCACAAGTGCGGCGTCACGGATACTGATACTTACCAGTTTTTCACTGGCGTACCTGTCTGCTGTCGGATTTTCCAAATTGCTCCACGTATGGAAAAAAGCTGACAGTAAATCATTGGTTTCGTTTTCCGCTGGGGTACTCGTTTTGATTGCTGCTGTTTGGGCTGTGTTGTTCCTCATTAGGCCATTTGATGCCGAAAAGATTGCTATAGCAAAACGGAATATGTATCTGCCCACGGGAATAGCAGGAGTCACAGTTGTTCTACTTTTTGTGGGACTGGTTAAATCCGATCTCATCAGAGGCTTTGCCATATGTATACTTTTACTTCTTTCTCTGTTTGATTTGCACAGATTTGCCTCTAAATGGATGCCGTTTGAGGACAGGAAATTTATGTATCCCTCCGTATCCTCGCTCGGGTTTCTACAAAAATATGCGGGGGAAAACAGGGTATTCGGAAACATCGGTAATGAAGTGGCAACCACATTTGGACTGCAGCTGGTAGAGGGGTATGATGCCATGTATCAGAAGCGGTATGGAGAGCTAATTCAGGCTGCATCTAAAGGGAATCCCAACCCTCCTGAACGCTCTGTCGTGCAATTTGATAAGCACGGGGTACACCGCGATACACTATTGAAGCTCTTGGGTGTGCGGTATATCTACCACAGGAAAAGTGACATGCGTGCGATTTGGGCATTTCCGTACTGGGAGTATGAAGAGGCCGGAACGATGAAACAGGTGTACGCGGATGATGACTACTGGATCTATGAGTATACGGATAGTTACCCTCGGGCTTTTTTGGCGGGAAACTACGTGGTGAAATCTTCGGATGCAGAGATACTACAAACACTGTACTCAGGCGCTGTGGATCTACGAAACACTGTTATTTTGGAGAGCGAACCCTCAGAAATGCCACAAGAGGGCAGCGGCTCAGCAACAATCAGTTCATACAAACCCAACCGAGTGGAAATACAGACCAGCTCTCAGACCCCGAAACTGCTGTTTTTGTCGGATGTGTATGATACAGGATGGATAGCAATGCTCGATGGGAAAAAACCGCTTCCTGTGATGCGGGCAAACTATGATTTCCGGGCTGTGGCAGTCCCGGCAGGCGATCATACAGTGGTATTTTCCTATAAACCGGGTGGGTATTTACTCGGAATTTGGATTGCCATGGGAGCGGTGGTTTCGCTTATACTGGTTACAGTCTCAAAATTTTTCTATGAAAATCGGCATCGTTAGTCCGTATCTGGATTCGCTTGGCGGGGGAGAGCGCTACATGTTGGCGATCGCTTCTCATCTGTCTGTTCTCCACTCTGTGGACGTGTTTTGGGATAACCCGGATATAGTGCACAAAGCCCAGGAGCGGTTCAAGCTGGAATTACCTGCGGTTTCTGTTGTTCCCAACGTATTTGCGCGGGGATCTATATTTCAAAAACTGCAGGTGAGTCGCCAGTATGATCTGATATTTTTTTTAACGGACGGGAGTATCCCTGTAAGCTTCGCAAAACACAACATACTCCATATGCAGGTTCCATTTTCGCATATGGAATTGCCATTCTGGAAAAAATGGCGCATTAACGCCGTGGTATATAATTCAGAATTCACCAAGGCAAATGTAGATCCCGTGCTCCATAGTATACCGGGACAGGTGGTGTATCCACCTGTAAATCCGATACAGGGATCGGTCGTCGGGAAATTAAAACTGATTCTTTCTGTCGGCCGGTTTGGCGGCCTCTATAATGCGAAGAAATTTGATGTACTGATATCCGCATTTGAGCGGCTGCTTCGTATCAAGCGGTACAGCGGATACCAGCTTGCACTCGCAGGTGGGGTGTTACACAGTGATGATGATGCGCTTGTCAAACTCCGCCAGAGAGCCACGGGACTGCCTGTCACGTTTTATCCAAATTGTCCGTACGAAACACTTATACCGCTCTATGAGCAGGCATCAGTGTACTGGCATGCCGCCGGATACGGTGAAACCAGGCCGGAGAATATGGAGCATTTTGGCATCGCCCCCGTGGAGGCTATGAGCGCAGGAGCCGTGCCGGTGGTATTTGACGGCGGCGGATTGCCGGAGATCGTCACGGAAGGCCAAAACGGTTATCTGTGGAAAAATATTGATGAATTGGTGTCAAAGACCGCCGATGTATTGGCAGATCCGCAACTGTCCACCAAACTTTCCGGCAGCGCGATATCCTCTGCTGTCAGGTTTTCCATGCCGGTGTTTAACGGAAAAATTGATACACTGATTACAACAGTCACGGGAGAACCTCGTATATGAAACGATCAGATGTTCTGGCTATAGTCGTATTTGTCCTTCTGGTTGGAATTTTTTTCCATAAAACGCTTGTGTCGGGACTGCTTCCCGTACCTTCCGATACACTAGTGGGGCTCTATCATCCCTACCGTGATTTGAAGGCAGCCGAGTATCCCAACGGCATACCGTATAAAAATTTTCTGATTACCGATCCCATCCGTCAGCAGATTCCATGGCGCAAACAGACGATTGATGCCATGAAAAACGGCACACTTCCCACATGGGACGCTACGTCCTTTTCGGGGACGCCTCTTCTTGCTAACATCCAATCGGGTGCGTTGTACCCGCTGAATATTTTATTTTTTGTTTTGCCGTTTCCTCTCGCGTGGAGTGCTCTTATTATTTCCCAAACGCTTCTTGCAGGAATATTTTTCTATATCTTTATGCGGATCATCTCCATGGGGGCAATCCCATCTCTCTTTGGATCAATCATTTTCGCGTTTTCGGGATCATCCATCGCATGGCTGACATGGGGGACACTACTGTCCTCTTGGATGTGGACGCCTCTTGCCCTGGCCTCCGTACATGAACTGATACTGCATGATACTAAAAAATCTGTGAAGTGGTTTTGTCTCGGGATAATCGCGTTGTCATTCTCATTTTTTGCGGGACATCTCCAGATGTTTTTCTACAGTGCAGTCACGGTGGTGTTGTATGCCCTGTGGCTTTTGAATGCCCACAGAAAACCGCATGCACTTACATGGCTCACCGCCGTTGTCTTGGGGGCGGTTGCTATCGTTTCGTACCAACTTCTCGCAATACTGCAGTGGTTGCCGCAGACTGCCAGGCTGTCATCAGGGAGTGCGTGGCATGCAGAGGGATTTTTTATCCCCTTCGTGCATCTGGTGCAGTTTGTCGCCCCTGACTTTTTCGGAAATCCCGCGACCCTTAATTACTGGGGGACATGGAACTACGGTGAAATGGTGGGGTATATGGGGATAGCGGGTCTCGTATTTGCACTGCTTGGCATCGGTAAACAGACCAAATTCTGGGGGATGCTTGCTGTGGCATCACTCGTATTTGCCGTGCAGTCACCGATAAGCGCGTTGCCGTATGTTTTGCACCTGCCGTTTCTATCCAGTCTGCAGCCGACGAGACTTTTGGTGATAGTAAATCTGGCGCTCAGTGTATTGGCCACTTATGGTGTTTCCTCGGTACTGACTTCACACAAAAAAAACTACACACCCGTTATACTCGTGGGGGCACTGTTGGCGGCGTGCTGGGTAGCATTTGTTGATCATAGTGCTATACGTATAACCATCGAACAGGCCCAGGTACTCAAACGCAATTTATACGTGCCATCCGTGGTCTTCGTGAGCACCGCGTTGCTGTTTGCAGCATATAGGTACTTCAAAAAAAGACAATTGCATATGGGTATTGTCATACTGTTTATGGCACTATCTGTATTTGATCTTTTCAGGTTCGGGTGGAAGTTTACGCCGTTCACTGAACAGTCTCTCTTTTTCCCGAGGACGAAGGTAATCTCATACATGGAAAGTGCGCCAAAACCGTTTCGCACCATGACACTGGATGACAGGATTCTGCCCCCAGATACGAATACCTATTACGGCCTAGAATCAATAAACGGCTATGATCCGATACACTCACTGCGGTATGACAAATTTATTGCAGCCATGGAACGGGGAGAGCCGAATATAAATCCACCGTACGGATACGAACGCATCATAGTGCCGAAAAATACATCTTCGCCATTATTTGATTTACTGAATGTTAAGTATATTCTGACGTTTAATGAAATACCAAATCCGCGGTTTAGAAAAGTGCTTACTGAAGGACAGACACACGTGTACGAGAATATGTCTCTGATGCCACGCGCGTATCTGGTCTCCCGCGTGATATACAAGAAAACGGAACAGGAAGTTATAAACGCGCTGTACAGTCCTGATTTCTACTATGCATTCGATGCGGTCGTGGAAACGCCGGTGAATGTACTTAATACAGGATTGCAGGCAGGCGAGTCAGCAACAATCACTCACTACGAACAGGGCAAAATGACGATCAACGTAAAGACCACCCAACCAAGACTCTTGGTAATTGGGAATATGTATAACCCAAACTGGAAAGCAACTGTTGATGGAAAACAGGCGCCAATAATCAGGGTGAATTATTTGTTTATGGGAATTTATCTTAAATTGGGAGATAATAAGGTTTCAATCGCCTATAAGTAATCACTCATGTTGGGATGACACTGTAATTTATAGCTTAAGGCAATGCTTGTTTGACATTATTTTTGTATTGATGGTGAAGGTATAATTTGTGTAACATAGAGATTATACTCTGAATATGTTGCGCTTCGTTTGCAAATTTAAGTATGGGCAACGTTAAAAATCCAAAAGCATTATTTATTCATGACGTTGGTGGAGGTTTCGCAGAAGCATTCTCAGAATCCTTCACTCATATGGGAATTGCAACAAAATATTTTACGTTGTTTTCGACAGCGATGAGATTTATTGATTCTCCTGCTATTAGACAAATCGAATCTGTGATCCTTCATAAGGATCTTGGACAATACTCAGGAGAAGGGGATGGCCTATCGGATATAATTGTCGCAAAATTGCATGAAATCAATCCATTAATTCGTATAGGCATTGGAAGTGGCGAATATCCACATGGAACTAAACATGTATTAGCTTTGGGTGTTGATTTTTACTTTTCAACAAATGATATTCGATATGATAAAGAATGGATAGTAGAGCAAATGAAATTGGGGTATGTTAGTCAAAATGATATTGAGCTGCGTGGAGAAAAAGTATTAACGCCTGTGGGGCATAAAGGAATTGAACGATTTTAAAGCTTATACGGCAATTCTTTTTTGAGTTCATACATGTGGTAGTAGTACATGTATGACTTCGGATCGCCGTCAGCATAGTTATAGTAGCGATCGCCGTCGGCAGCTTCCAGAGCGCTGATGAAATTTTTACGGAATTCCTGTTTGTTATCGCTTCCCATAAACTGATAATAGTTTGCCACTGCAAAGTACCCCCAAAATGCCAGTAGTGCTACACGCAAAACGATCATTTTTCTCATCCAAAGTGCATGGCTTAGCCATGCAAGGATCATAATTGCCACATAAAGGGTAGATGAAAAGTAATAATCAGTGAGTTCACCTTTGTAAGTCGAAAATACAAACCACGGTATCACAAACCAGAGTGCCGTCACAAAGCACAGAAGCAAAGTTTTTTTTGATTTATCCTTCCATAAGAGTGCGAGAAAAAACATTGGCACATATAAAAACATTAAAAGCTTTAATCTTTCATACGGCACTTGCATGATCGATTGGAATTTTATAAATGCATCCGGAGCGAGTTGTAGAACCCGTCGGGCGTGGAATCCGTGATAGTACGTATTGAAATACCCGGAATAGTTATTAATACTTTTTGCATGTGATGCCTGCGTATAGTACACAATCTGGGGGATAAAAAAGAGGAGAAATATTACAACGGAAAATGCGTAATACTTCAGATGTACGCGATCCCATTTCAAAAACGGCAGCGTACAAAGAACAATCATCGGATAAAAAATTGCGGTAAAGTGGATATGGAAAAATAATCCCATGACAATTGCAAGGTAGATACTGTATTTCGGATGATCGGTCAAAAGTTTATACAGGTTGTATAAGATGAGCAGGGAAAAAGCGGGAAGGAAATTCACAGGCCACTGCGACCTCTCGGCCCCTGTAATATATGCGGAAAATGTATAGATAAACGTTGCCCACACACCGACCCATGGGGAAAAAAGCTTTCTTGTGACTGAATATACTACTGCGAAACTAAACAGAGATGTCATCGCGGCAAGAATCGGTGCCGCAATCGGGTGCATATCGGTAAGTTTGTACACAAATGCCACGAGATAATAGTACAGTGGGCCTATGTACATGCCGCTGTTTTGTTTGGCGACCATGCCGACAAGCGGATATTTATGAGCGATCAGAATTTTTGCAGCTGCCCACGCGTTGTCCACCTGATCCCAGTTAAACGATGCCCAGTTCTCGAGGTTGTAGAAACGGAAAAACAGGTGTGCGAGAAATATCAGGGCAAGGGTGACTATTGGCCAAACGTTCACAGGTTTTGAGGGTGTACTCTCGGCTTCATCGGTGGTCTTTATGATTTTTTTCTTTGCCATACTCCCGTATTTTACCGTATTTTCGTTTGCGGTGTGCGGGTCCCTTTTGCCTCTCTTGCCTCATACGCATATATGTGGGGTATAATGTGGATATGAAGAAGGCAAAAGCATCCCACTCCGTCTCTATAGTAATTCCCAACTGGAACGGTGTGTACCTCATGGAAAAGCACCTGCAAAAGGTCATAGATAATGCAACCGGTGCCGAAATAGTCGTTGCCGATGATATGTCCACGGACGGGTCTGTCGATTACCTGCACAAAAACTTCCCCAAAGTTGTGGTGGTTGAGCGCTCCAAGCGCGAAGGATTTGCGGCAAATGTAAATGCAGGGGTACGCTCTGCAACAGGGGATGTCGTGATACTTTTAAACACCGATGTCGAGCCTGAAAAAGGATTTTTAAAGCCTCTGCTTACCCATTTTGATAACCCAAATATATTTGCAGTCGGCTGTCTGGAGAAAAGCCCGGAAGCCACAGGGGTGGTACTTCGCGGACGGGGACTTGCCCGTTGGACCAAAGGATTTTTTGTCCACAGCAAAGGGGAAGTGGACGGCACGACCACCGCATGGGTGTCCGGCGGCAGCGGTGCATTCAGACGGGATATGTGGAACAAGCTTGGCGGGATGGATGTGCTGTACAATCCGTTTTACTGGGAGGACATTGACCTCTCCTACCGTGCACGGAAAGCCGGCTGGGACATCGTATTTGAGCCCAAGAGTATCGTGAACCACTACCACGAGGAGGGAAAGATTAAGCGGGAATTTACCCCGACAGATGTGAAGCGGATCGTGTACCGCAACCAGTTTATTTTTATCTGGAAAAATGTTTCCGATGTATCCATACTTGTGGCGCACAGTTTCTGGGCACCGATACGGCTTCTCCAAGCTGCTTTGCACGGAGATACCCTTATGGTTCAGGGATACATAGCCGCCCTTACAAGACTCCCTTCCGTTCTCTCAAAGAGAATGGTACAGTCGAGTATGTGGAAGCGGCATGATGCAGAGTTAGATATACAGAACTAATTTTTATATGAAGCGTCTGGTCAGACAATCGCTGATGCGCCTGTTTAAGGCAAATTTTCTCCTAGTTTTTATCCTGTTAGTCGGCATTTTTTTTCGTGTCTATCAGTTTTCGTCAAACCCGCCATCACTTAACTGGGATGAGGTCTCCATTGGGTACAACGCGTACTCGATTCTGAAAACCGGTAAAGATGAATTCGGGGAACGGTTCCCGCTCTACTTCCGGTCGCTGGATGATTATAAAATGCCGGTCTATGTGTACATGACCGTGGCATCCATAAAACTGTTCGGGTATACGGACACAGCCGTCCGTCTGCCTTCCGTGTTCTTTGGAGTTCTTCTCATCTATCTCATGTATGCACTCGCCACAGAACTGTTCAGGCGTAAAGAGTTAGGTCTGTTAGCGGCCGGTATTACTGCAGTACTGCCTTGGAACATTATGTTCTCCCGCATGGCATCAGAGGCAAATGTCGCCATGAGTATAACCGTCCTTGCTATGCTTCTGTTTCTCAAGGGCGTATCAGGAAAGGGAGGAAAGCTGGCTCTCTCTGTATTACTTTTCGGCGTTGCGTCATATACCTATTTAAGCTTCCGCGCGATCGCGCCGCTCGTCGGACTGACTCTGTTTATCGTCTATGCCAAACAGCTGTGGAGTGAGAAAAAACTTTGGTATGTCCTGCTGCCCGGGATATTCGTTGCTGTATTTTTGGTTCGTGATCTCACGTCTCCCACTGCCCAGATCCGGTTTACGGGGACAAATTTCTTTTCACACAAAAGTGAACTGTTGGAGATTAATGAAAGGGAAATGGCGTATGACGGAACGCTTGGCATAGATAAACCCAGACGCGTAATCCATGACTGGATAGTGCATCCCGCATCACGGATTATCACGCGTGCATACCTGTCTCACTTTTCCACAGACTTTTTGCTGTTCGGGATCGGACACAAACAGGAGAGCTCCATTTACAGCGGGTTGGCGTATTTCTGGCTCATCCCCTGTCTGATATTTGGATTCTACCTGCTGTTTGTATCCCAGAGAAAAGCCGTGATTGCGGCGGTACTCGCCTGGATTCTGATTCCGCCAATTCCGGCATCCGTCACATGGGATTCCCCGCACGCCATCAGGACAGTAGGTCTTTCTATCGGATTATCACTGCTTGGGGCACTCGGACTTTTCGGTTTTATCGATCAGATTAAAAAGAACGCCATGACGATAGGGAGATTCCTCCTACTTACGGCAATGGGTATATGGATATGTGCGGAGGGGTTTTTGTTTTTCCACCAGTATACAGTTCATATTCCTGCTGAGAGGTCACAACACTGGCAGTATTCCTACAGCGAAATGGCAGAGTATCTGGAGCGGGTGAAAGGGAACTACGACAAAATTATCGTGTCCACCAGACTGCAGTGGCCGCACGCATTCATGCTGTACTATACCAAATATGATCCCGCAGCGTACCTCTCCCAGGGCGGGACTAAGTCCGGCAGTTGGGAATCGGAGGATAACCGGTATGATACGTACGAATTTCGCCAGATAGATCAGGCAAGGGACTTCGCTGTTCCTAACCAGCTATTGGTTGGGAATGCTGATGATTTTTCCAACCGGAAGGACTTTATCAGATCATTCCATTTCCTAAGCGGAAAGCCATCAATTTTTGTATTTGAATCCCCGAGGAAGTAACAGAGAGCAAATCACAAATCCCAAATCACAAATCCCAAATCACAAATCCCAAGTTCCAAAACTCAAATTACAAACCTAAATTCTTAAATCTATACGGATAGATTACTTACTCACGAAGGTGGTACAAAATTCATCCGGGGTCATCGATTCGATCGCAAAATCAGACAGCGTAATTCCCTGCGGGTACGTGAATAGGGTATCTCTTTTACAGACTTCATTGTTGTAAATATCAAATATCGTTCCGCCGTCAGAGAGTCTTGAGAGTTTAGTATGTGTATCTGTATTTCTCGTAGGGAACCCGCATAAGTTACTGACTATATGTACAGCACCCGGAGCCGTTACATCCACAGAGTTATCACATGAGGTAAACGTAATACCGTTAAACGTTATGGGGGCATTGGGTTTCACAGGTTTTTTAAGTTCGGCAAGGCTCTCAGTAGTAATGCTATTAGTGTACAGGAGATACTTTTTAAATATGTCGGCGCCCTGTGTGGAATACACAATAACGGGTTTTTCCCCCGCTGCAATTTTCAGGTATTTTGACAGTGTCCGCATCTGGAAATCTCCCGCGCCCTGCATCGGGAGCTGATAGAAATAGACGAGGACAAAATTTCCGAGGCTTACCGCGTATATTGACAGGAAGCACAGTGTGAACAGTTTCTTTGCCGAGTGTGAGAGTGAATCCCCCAGGTGCGAAATGCCAAATCCGAGAGTGAGAATAATAAACGGAAACATGAGTGCGACATGTGCGGAAAAATCAGTTTGTGTCCGGTGTATCACATGAGGTACTGCTCCCAGCAGTATGAACATACTGATAAGTAAAAACAGGCTGTGACTGTACGAAAATAATGCGGCCAATCCCAGTATCACAACCACACTGTCCACCGGATAGAAGAAACTGTGTCTGGCCTGCAGGAAAAAATTATCACCATCAGAAAACAGGTAAGATGCGGAAAACACCCGGAACAATTTCTGCACGCTATGCTCAGCAAACATGGTGTACTTGTTTACCATGAGAGGTAACAGGGGAGTCGGTATGGAAATTTTTCTGATACTGTCTACTTTCTGAGCAAACGCAGGAGATGTCGGTAACACGATGTCAGATATTCGTGACTGCCCTGATGTAATCATTTGGCTCACAAAAAACACAACAAATGCAACCGATGCTATCGCTATATACCATACGTATTTCGTTTCTGTTTTTTTGTTCATCAGGCGGGCAAGGACAAGTGAAAGAGCTATAAACGGAATAAAGAGAATTTTTGTCCCGATGTACGAATAAAATCCCAGCATAAACAGGGGGATAGCAAAGAGCAGTTGTTTGCCTTTGGCCACCAGCACAGTATAGAGCCCCAGCAAATAAAAGAGTGTGGCAGGTGTGGTTTCATATCCTGTTCTGCCCATCACGATAAACCAGGGATTTATCGCTGCCAGAAACCCGGTCACAACCGCCGCTTTTTCATTAAACAGTTTTTTGGCAATCAGATATAGCACCCATACGACTCCGACACTCATAAGTGCAAACGGCAGTCTGTAGGAGAGAAGAGTGAATGGTAAAAATGAATTAAACAGTAGATGGATGGCATACGGGAGTTCTGCCTGCAGTTCTCCCGGAGGATATCGGAACGCCAGTATGGAAAGAGGATTCCATGTTCCCGTTATATCCCTACCGGTTAGAAATATTGCTTTTGCAGTTGTGGGATAAATAAGTTCATCTCCCGTTATGGCAGTCGGTATGCCTCCCAGCAGCGCAAACCGGAGCACGATAGCCAGAAGCAGTATCCCAATAATCCGCATATGTTTTAGGAAAAAAAGTTTCATTTTGTTTTTAGAATCTGGAATACTTCCTGTCCGTTTGGCAGACGTACAGAGCCGATGAGTTCTGATGATCGTGATGCTACTTCACAGTCGCGGAATTGTACATAGAGAGAGGCAGAATCAGTACCGGAAAGCTGACGTGGTTCATACGGCATACCTTTTTTCATTCCCAGCCGTGTGTTTAGCGGACAATCATCACTTTCAAACGAAAAGTTCGCGAAGTTGATACTGTCGGACTTTTCTTTGTCGGTATGCTTTGACTCAAGTTGGTACCGCGATGGATCGTATGCAGTATAAAACAGGAAGAATACCGTGGGAGCTGACTCCGCATTTGTCACCACGACTCGGGTATGCTGATTCCTGATTTTCTCCACTTCACTGACCAGTTCTTTATACCCCGCGTTTCTAAACTGCGCGCCCTGAGTAGGCTGATGCACGTAATAGGCATCCAAATACTGCGCCATATTGAATACATATATGAACGCAAAAATCATAACTGGCACTGCCAGATATTTTTTCTCCCGCATGCGGGAGACTAGTTCCCAGATACCAAAAGAAACAGCGATGGAGAGAGCCGGCTGGATCAGGAGTGTACGTTGCATATTGGGTACATCGTCATAGGTCAGTGAACTGCCGACCGGAGCTGCCAGAATCCACAGTCCGACAAGTATGTGATAGCGGGATCTGCGTGAAACGATGATGTAGAGACCCAACAACAGGAACAGTAATTCAACCATATGCATGTTGCCTGATCCGAATATGGTCATCCGGGTGGGAAATCCTTTGTCACGAAACAGGAAATCAAACGAAAAATGCGACACGTAATTATTGAGAATTTCATTCGCATATCCGACGGCTTTATTGTGCAGCACTCTTGCTGCGATTGCCGGCCTCCTGTTCATTCCGTCTTCCCGTATCGCTTCATCAATTTTTAGTTGTGCCTGTGGAGAGTTAAATACACTGAGTGATTGTAACCGCAAAGACAGCACGGGGGAGGTCATGACATACCCGATTGGCAGGAGTATTACCGCGACATATAACAGCCCCGCGAACAGCAGGTGTTTACGGGATACATACTGTCTGTACAGGAAAAAGAGCAGCGGTATCAGCAGGGGAACAAAAGCCCGCGGCGCCTGATACACAGTGAACGACAGTGCAAACAGGATAAATGTGCCGATAAAAAGAGCGATATGCTTTGATCTGATGTACAGGAAAAATAAAACACAAGCGACTGTTATCAGAAATACCACAAGCGTAATTTCGATTCCGATACGTGATGCGTTTACGTGCCACGGGGACACCGCAATGACAAATGAAGCAATGAGAGAAACGCTGTCTGAATAGGCTATACCCTTGGCGATTTTTTGTGTGGGATCACGTGGATGTATCTCAGTACGAAGTAAGAACGATACGAGGAAAAATGTGGCAATGACACTGAGCGATCCAAATAGCGCCGACGCGAACCGCGAGGAAAATTCATTAAGCCCAAATACTGCAATAAACGGAATGCTGGCATATGAGTATCCGGCAGGACTCCAGAAAAATGACTGCAAATGGACGGGGAATGCATTTCCGCTCATGTCACGACCTGTTTTCAGTATGGAGTATGCGTTGTATCCTAGAAATGCCTCATCACGGTGAAATCCTACGGGATTTGTGCCCAGGTGCCAAAACCTCAATACAAATGCGAGAATGACAACGCACAAAAGATAAATGGATACGGGCTTATGAATGCGCATACCGGAATGAATTCTTTAATATAAACGCGATCACTACTGTAAGCATTATACCGCTTATTATGTCAGACGCCAGACGTATCGGAGTTTCTCTGAACTTCACACTCACAGCGTACTCTCCCGGAGTAACAGTATAGGTAATGAGCCCTCGATGCTTCTGGTTTTGAAACTCTACCAGGATTTTTTTGCCGTCCACATGAACCTGCCATCCCGGATAATACAATGTATTATCCACAATGTCCGCGGCAGTTTCTGCGGACACTATATAGGAATGTTGTGCATTTGATTTTCTATATGCCGATACCGTCGCGGAACCGGATACCACTTCAACCGGCGATTTGGGAAAGTCTGCGAAATCTCCCGTCGACCATACGGTTGTGGCCTCGCCATGATAATACGTTGTACCCGGAAACTCCGTATAATAATTCTCGGGCTTGTTCTCATACCCGGCAACACGGATATACGGCAATACTGACAGGACGCCTGCCGCAAGTAACAGTAGCGGTATGCCGTGGGACTTCGGCCGTACTCCTGTGAGTAACGCAGCTATTGCCGCAAACAGCGCAAAATTTGCCACTGCCACGAAACGCCACGGGAACTGTATAACTTTTAGAAATGGTACTGCGTTCCAGAAAATGTCTGATGCTTTGTATGTCATCAGTGAGCTCGAGAAAACTACCAGTAACCAAAAAATATGCTTCGTTGTGGTGTTTTTCCTCACAATGGTAACAATCAAAAGTGCGACACACAGTATGACAGGGATAACTCCGAGTTGAGGGGCGATGCCTCCGGGTATGTTAACTTCCGAACCAAATCCCCAGGGTGCAGATATAACCCGGAGTCCCGACAGAAAATTTTCCCGGTAAAAATCTCCGGTAAACAGCGTGATGTTTGTATACTTTTTCTCAATAAGTGCGGGGACCCAGAAGAATGCGGACAGTGTAAGCCCTGTGAACAGCATGCCACTATAGTGGGCAATCGATCTGACGGAGCCAAGCTCAAAGCACCGTATCGCCATGTATACCACAATAACGGGAGTGAACAGAAGGCTTATCCCATTGTGCGACAGTATCGATAGCGCATACCAGACTCCGCCGGTTACCATGGTCATTACCGAGGATTTTCTATCAATCGCGAGAAATACCAACGGTATGAAGGTAATACCCAAAAGTTCCGCTACGTCACCGCGAACAAGCAGGTTTGCAATATGGTACAGAGAAAATCCATAGAGGGCGCTTACCGCCACGGCGTATCGTTTTGAAATGTACGAGGATGTCCATAAAAAAAACGTAACAGGTGCCGCAAGAAATGCCGTGAACGAAATGAGTTTAAAAATCAGTACCGGACTTTGCACTACGAGGGAGAGGAGGGAAGCGAGATATCCGGGGAGGGGGTAAAAAAAGTTAAAGACAGGTGATCCGTATGAATAGTTTAGGTATCCTGCCCACCGGGGCGGGATATGGAATTCGGTAAACGCGCGAATATATGCCCAGAATCTGGCCACATGGTTCACACCGTCATGGGATATAAACAGACCGTTTTGAAATACCACTGCGGCGACAGCAATAACGGGAACAGCAATAAGGATGAGATAGAAAGTCTTACCGGGTTTTGCCATGTCGGGGGAATTTTTTTGATACTACATATTTTATACAAACAAGCACACAGAGACATGCGGTAACAGCACTTATATAGACACCCCACAAAAACTTCTTTGAATTGTATGAGAACGTGACCGTATGTTCCCCTGCCGGCACTATGACTCCGCGAAACGCGTACGTCATTTTATACACGGTGGTTTTTGTTCCATCGATTGATGCTGTCCAATTGGGATCGTAGGTATCGCTCAGAAACAGTACCTTTGGAGCATCTGATTTCGTATCTATTGTAACCGTGTTAGGAGAATACGTGCGGATAAGAGCTGAAGCCGTGCCGGGGGTGATTGCGGAAAAATCAGCCTTGTATTTCTCCTCCACGAGCACTGACTGTCCACTCATAAAACCGTCTGCGAAAAACCTGGTCTGGAAATCGGCGGGTGTAGTATAAAACTGCACATCACCGGTGAGGATTGCCCGCGGGGATGCTGCCGTATTTTCAAATACCGTCCAGGCATCTTCTTGCCAGACAGGCCTAAACCGTTTTGTATCAAAGGTCGTATCATCCTTGGGGTTATCAACGCGGTCAATCACATACCGGACGGCGAGAGTATCCATTACCTTTAGGCGGAATGTATTGCTGGGTAGGTCACGCTGCCCGTACCCCGGAGCGATTTTTGCATCCGACCTGGTCGTGCGGGTAAACACGGCAGGCAGTGTGCCGTCCTTGGATGACTGCAGAAACTGATTGTACCAACTCAAATTGAGAGGGTCGGTTCCGTCTGCCGAAAAGATTTTCTCCTGTGTGGCAAAATTTGCTTCCATTTCCGCAGTGCCGTATCCCCACACACGGTCAAGCCCTGCATTTTTCCTGACAAATTGGATCAGGGTATTCTCGGGGTACACAAACGAGCGGGGGACAAACGGGTTGAATTTTAAAAATCCATACGAAAGCTCTGCGATGCAAAGGGGGAGTACCAACACATACATCCACCGTATTCGTTGAGACAGTACCGAGATAACGGTAAACCCAAACAGTATAGCCGAAGCAAACATAAGGGAGCGTTTCATAACATGTATGGCGACAGGTGAAGGTGATATAAACGGATGCACAAAAACTATGATCAACAGCACGATGAATATGCCCCATACACCGGCGATTGGAGCGAGTTCACGTACATGTTTCTGGCGTTTGAGATAGTCATATCCATACCCTGCGATGAGAGAGAGCGCGAATGCCAGCAGAAAGAGTATGCGCGTCGGTGTTCCCGTGGATAGAACAGGTAACGGGAAACGGTACAACAATTCGCTCACAGGTGTTCTGACAGTAATAATGAGAATGGCAATGACAGTGCCGATAAAAAATCTATGGTGCCATGATTTCTTTCCGCTCATGAGAGATGCGATTGTGAGGACGAATCCCGCAACACCGATGGACAGCGTCTTACCGACAAAGTCGCCCGTAAAATTAGACCCTGTAGCTGGATTTCCAAAAAAATCGGCGATGGCAATAAGTGGCAGTTGCCACCACTGCACAAGCATATTCGTCACTATGTTTGTGTAGTCGTGAAAAACGCGTGCCGAAGATGTAAACAGTTCGATGGTAGGCAACAGTTGAGGGAGAGTCAAAAGAAACGGAATCACGAGTACCGGCAGTAGGGAATTTTTTGCAAATGACAGTTTTTCTGTGATCTCCCACTCTGTGTGTTTCACGATACGGGCTCCCGTATAGACACAGAAAAACAGGAAAGTGTTTATAAAATCCTGAGGGTGTCCTCCCGTAATCGCGCTTGTAAGTCCGAACACAAATACGCCTTTTTGCAAAAACGAAAGCGATTTTTGCTCAATCCCTTTCTCGACAATGTATAACAACAACGGAAGCCAAAGGATAGTGTGCCACACCGTCGTAAACTCCATCCAGGCGGAAGCAAATCCCGAAAAGTTAAATAATATGGCCGAGAGCATTGATGCTATTGTGGTAAGCCCAAGTTGGCGGGCAAACAGATACATGAATACTGCTCCCAGTACAGGTTGCAGGATGACCATGATTGTCCACGCTGTAAGCTGGGAAAAGATGAAATAGAAGACGGTGAGCGGATAAAAAACCTGGGACTGAAAATTTGCCAAAAGGGGACTACCGGAAAAATTATATGGATTCCAAAATGGAATTTCCCCTTTTTTCAGCTGTTCCACAACGACCGTTTTCCACGGATACAATTCCCGGATCACATCAAAGTACTGGTTTTTTGTCGGAATGGCTCCTGCGACATATCCGTCATATGATTGGTGACGCCATGGCCCATATTGTGTGAGAAGGAGGTCTCCCGGAAACGGATACTTTGAAAACAAGAGCGTTTTATAAAAAAACCCAAGAATTATGACGATAAGAACAATGAGGGGGAGAATAGCGCGTAATTTCGAAGAATTAGTACTCATGAGTAATAGTAATATGATACTATTTAAGAGCTCGTGCGTAAACGGCAATGCTGTGCGTTGAGCGTATGGCTCTTTATGCCGCGGTACTATTCTATTCAAAGCGGCGTAGGAGGACTAATTCCAAGCGAGAAGCGTGATGTAAGAATATGAAGAAATTTCTTCTTTTAGCGGTACTGATACTCGGATTTTTTTTCAGGACCTATACCGTATCGTTCAATCCGCCTTCCTTATCTTGGGATGAAGTATCCATCGGGTATAACGCGTACAGCATCCTGAAAACCGGCAGGGATGAGCACGGCCGATTTTTACCCTTTGATTCGTTCATCTCGTATGGTGATTACAAACCACCGCTGGCCATTTATAGTGCCGTCCCGTTTGTGTATCTCTTCGGACTTACTGATCTTGGGGTGAGACTTCCGGCAGCTGTGTTTGGAACAGTATCACTCCTTATTACCTACCTGATAGTTATAGAGTTATTTCGAATCCGCACCACCCGCACTACCCCATTTGACGAAGACAGAGTGTCCACCCTGGCTCTCATAACCACCCTCGTCATGGCTGTCTCACCGTGGCATGTGAATATCTCCCGGGGAGGATTCGAAGCCAATATCGCATTATTTTTTGTGCTTCTTGGGGTGTGGTGTATCCTTTCCGCACGACAGGTTGCGTCGAGATATGTGTACATGTGGTTGCCGTTTGTTGCAGCTATTTACACATTTAACAGCGCCAGGTATTTTGTGCCGTTATTGTCTGTGCCACTTATGTGGTTCTCTCTTGAGCATGTACGGAAGAATAGAGGGAGGTTTATTTTGGGAGTCATCGTCGCCATACTTGCGTTGGTGCCCATTCTGCCGCATCTGGTGTCCAAAGAGGCGCGACTGCGGTTTAAGGAAGTGAATATTTTTTCTGACACCGCTGTGATAGAACAGGCAAACGAGAGAACAAAGCGTGCGGGGAATTCCATCTTCGCGCCCATCGTAAACAACAGAAGAATAGGGTTTATCCGCAGCTATCTCATGCATTTCACGGATAACCTCCAGCCGGAATTTTTATTTATACGGGGGGATGGCAATCCGAAATTTTCTATTCAGGATACGGGACAGCTCTATATAATAGAAGCTCCCCTTCTGGTAATCGGATTTTTTGCACTGTTTGCTTTCTTCCCGATCCAGGCGGGTATCCTGTTGTTTTGGCTTTTGGCTGCGATAGTTCCCGCCGCAACTGCACGGGAAACTCCACATGCACTTCGAATACTCAATTCGCTGCCTGTGTGGTATATCGCTGTCGCGTTTGGTTGCCTGGTTGTATATGATTGGTGGAAACGATCGGTACGGCCACGTTTCTTCTTCCGGATAGGTATCGGAATATTTCTGGCCGTGTATGTACTTCAGGTCGGGTATTATCTGCACCAGTACTATGCGCATTTCCCGAAAGAATTTTCAGGGGAGTGGCAGTACGGATACAGAGAGGCCATTTTACTGAGTCGATCTATTGAAAAGAATTATGACAGTGTTGTGGTGACGGATTCGATCGGCAGACCGTACATGTATACCGCATTTTACACACAGTCTGATCCGGGAAAATTTGTCAGTTCAAAAAGATCTTACTTTGACGATGCTGGGTTTTACCATGTAGATGGATTTGGGAAGTATTCGTTTGCAGACACATTGCCGCTTTCACTTGGCAAAAACACGCTGTACATTTGGGATGCCACGGAAGCGCCTGATGGCGCAAGAGTGCTTCACACAGTCAAACTGTTAAATGGGGAGCCTCGACTGGTACTTTTTGACACAGGAGAGGTGGAAAAATGAAAAAACTATCTGTATTTTTTTGTCTGATCGTCATTCTTGCTTCTGTGCTCAGGCTCTATAAATTAGGAGCTGTGCCTGCGAGTCCTGACTGGGATGAAGCGGCGCTTGGGTATAATGCCTATACCTTACTTCATACAGGACGTGATGAATACGGCACATGGCTTCCCACCTCTATACGGTCGTTTGGTGACTATAAACCTCCGGTATATGCCTACTTGACTGTTCCCTCCGTGGCTGCTTTCGGATTATCTGTGTTTGCCGTGCGTTTGCCTTCGGCAATTATGGGCATACTGGCAGTTATTGGCGTCTATTTCCTCGCGAGGCTGCTTGTCACTTCCGGCGCAACCAGGAATCGTGACTGGAAGAGCGATGATTTTTTTGTTCGGTATGTCCCGCTGTTTGCTATGGCCATTCTGGCTATCTCTCCATGGCATTTGCAGTTTTCTCGCATAGCGTTTGAAGCAAATATTGGAGTAACCATTCATATCTGGGCTGTTACATTATTTCTACTGGGATTACGGAAGAATTGGGTGCTGCCTTTGTCAGCGGCGTGTTTCGCGATTGGTATGTATGCGTATCATAGTGAACGTGTATTTTTGCCATTGATTGCCGTACTGCTCATCGCACTGTTCAGAAGTGAACTGTTTGCAAAAAATATGCGCAACTATACCATAGCCTCCGCACTACTTGGGACTTTGCTGTTAATTCCACTCGTGTTGACTTTCACAGACTCGTCCACCGTGGCCAGACTCAAGGGAACGAGCTCCTTCTCAGATCAGGGTAAAATGCTGAACCGCTCGATACAGAAGCTTCAGGATGATCAGGCAAACGGAAATAAGCTTGGGGCATTTTTTGATAATCGGCGACTGGTTTGGGCGAAAACATTTATCTCCGGGTACCTGTCACATTTTTCTTTGCAGTGGCTGTTTTTATCCGGGGATAATCCGAGGCATCATGCACCAAGTACAGGACTGTTGTACCTCTGGGAGCTGCCGTTTCTCCTGCTGGGATTATATGTGCTGTTTCGGTATTTCGATAAAAAATCCGCCATCCTCATAATCGGCTGGATACTGGTTGCGCCGGTTGCGGCATCTGTGACCACTGGGCTTCCTCATGGAGTCAGAACGCTCACGTTTTTGCCAACGTTTCAGATAGTTACCGCCATCGGGTTACTCCACTTTATACGGAGTATGAAGTCATACTCTCTTCTCGTGCAGCGGGCGAGTTTTGCAGTGCTTTTTGTTTCAATCTGTTACGGATTTTTGTATTACCACACGATGTACTACGTGCATATGGATGCAGAGGTATCGGAGGATTGGCAGTATGGATATAAGCAGGTGGTAGAGTACACACAGAAGCATAAGAGTGCGTACAAAAAAGTCGTGGTGTCCACAGCACTTGACCAGTCGTATATTTTTTTCCTCTTTTACACAGCGTATAATCCGAATGATTATCTCGCCCGAGGTGGGTCCGGCGGCCAGTACGGCGGTGATATCCGTGTAGCGTTTGATTCGTACGAATTCAGACCCATCGATTGGGAAAACGAAATACGAAACGGAACCATACTCTATGTCGGAAGCCCAAGCGATATCCCTAAAGGGAATGTAGCGCGCTATACATTTTTGAACGGAAAACCGTCGTTTGAATTGGCTGACCGGTAGGGACGTATTATGAAAAAAATTAAACAACATAAAACTGAGGCGGTCACAAACAAGCCCGCCAATTCCCGTATGACAATGATCTACTTGGTACTACTGTCATGTCTCATTGTATGGGGATTGGCACTTCGCAGTGTAGAACTTATAAACGGTAATTTTCTGTTCGGACTAGATCACGGACGCGATTATCTGGCTGCGTACAACATCGTGGAAAACAGAAAGCTCACGTTAATAGGTGCGGAAGCAGGATCAGGAGTAGCGGGCATTAACGGAATTTTCCATGGACCCGGATACTTCTATCTCATATCCATCGCGTATGTACTTTTTGGCGGGAATCCGATGGGCGCGGAAGTATTTATGGTGGTATTCGGGATGCTTGCTGTGCTGCTTGCCGTGAAGTTTGGATATGATATAGGGGGGAAAACCGGATCGTTGGTAGCCACGTTTTTTGTTGTGGTATCACCCCTTATTGTGTCGCAATCCCGGTTTATTTGGAGCAGCCACCCGATAACAATATTTGTATTCCTCGCACTGTATTTCGTCTATAAAATTCCATCTAATCCCAGAGTGTTTGCACCGATTGCCTTGTTTCTGTCCGGCTTCACCTATCACTCCCAACTGGGAGTGGCGGTGCCTCTCACAGTATCCGTGATGTTGGCGATCCCGCTGGTATATAGAATCACTGATTGGAGGGTGTATGTGTACGGGTTCTTTGCAGTGGCTGCCGCATATTTCCCAATGGCCATGTTTGAGATGCGACATAATTTCATGGCGGTACGAAGTGCCATATCGTATGTAACAGTCGGAAGTTCCTCCGGTGTGAATACTCCCATGTTTGATCCGATTCGACTTTCCAATCACAAGTTTGATTACTGGAATAATTTTTATAACACATTTACCTATGAGTTTGGCTGGATATCGTGGGCGACACAACTGTTGGTGCTCAAGCTTGTCATGCCTGTTATCGCGCTGGGCGCACTTTTGGTGAAAGATGTACCAACCCGCAGGTTTTTATACTTTATACTCCTTATGACAGTGACCACCTGGGTCGGATTTTTGTTTTTGAATAATACGGTATGGGATTATTATCTGACGCATACCAGACTCGGATATATACTGTTTTTTACGATAGCCATTGTATCCCTGTACCGACAAATGAAAAGAACGATATATCTGAAAGCCGCATTTGGTATATGTCTGGTATTTCTCTCTACAGTAGCGGTGGGCTCGGTTTTCAGGCAGTACGTTTCCTATACCATAGATATACAGGACACCAATGTTATAGATAAAGTACAGGCAAAAAAAGCAATTATAGACAGTATGTACAAAGATGCGGACGGCAAACCGTTTTCGGTATTTATATTTGTTCCTCCTATTTATACATATGCATATGACTATTTGTTTCTAACCTATGGCAAGAAAACGTACGGATATGTTCCCGGCACACAAAAACACGGCGTGGCGTACTTGCTGATAGAACCGGATAACGGCCAGCCCTGGCGGCAAAAAGGATGGCTTGAGACGGTGGTGCAGGGCGGTGAAACCGCATGGAAAAAAACTCTGTATAACGGAGTGATACTGGAAAAGAGGGTATATCCATGAGACAACTGCAGAAAATGCCGGTTTGGGTGTGGCTTTGTATTATTTCATTTGTTCCGCTTCTGTCACTGTTCACTCCCGGCCTTCCGATCACCCATGACGGGCCCGATCATGTCGCCAGAATCGCGAATTTTTATGCGTCGCTCAAGGAAGGCATACTCATTCCCAGATGGGCGGCAAATCTGAATTGGGGATATGGGCATCCGATTCTGATGTTCTTATATCCTTTCCCATCGTACGCGGGCTCGTTCTTCCATGCCCTTGGATTTTCGTTTGTAGACAGCACTAAACTGGTTTTCGCAGTATCGTTTATCGCAAGTACGCTTGCCATGTATCTGTGGCTCCGGCGTATATTCCATCCGGCAGGCGCGGTAGTGGGTTCATTGTTGTACTCTTTTGCACCATACCGCTTTGTGGATCTGTATGTGCGGGGTGCAATTGGGGAACATGTTGCGTTTATTTTCCCGCCGCTTGTGTGTTACTTCCTGCACCGGCTATCTCTGGAAAAATCCAATATGAATAATGTACTCTTTGCAGCGGGATTGTCAGGCAGTATGGCGGGATTAATTTTAGCGCATAACGCGATAGCACTTATGTTCATACCTATCTTTGCCCTCTACGCAATATACATACTCCGGTACGAGGCTATCCAACGGATTTTGTTTTTTTTCCTGTCAAACATAGCAATCCTCTTTGGATTTGGGCTTTCCGCATTTTTCTGGATACCGGCTTTTTTTGAAGGGAAGTATACGCTTCGTGATATCGTGACTGCGGGTGAAGTGCTTACCCGGTTTGTTCCCTGGAACCACTTTGTGTACTCCCCTTGGAGTTTTGGCGGCACTGATCTGTTATCAAAATCATTGGGACTCGCGGGAATTCTTACGGTGATGGTATCCCTATTCGGTATTGGGAAGCTGCATATGAAAAAAGAACGCATCCTGTTGTACGGAAGCGTATTCCTGCTTGTGGTAACACTTGTCCTTATGACAGAACTTTCAAAACCTGTATGGAGTGCCATAACACTTCTGCAGAAATTCCAATTCCCCTGGAGATTTTTATCCGTCACTACATTTCTTGTGGCTGTAATCGGGTCAATTGTCACAGATGTCGCAGAGAAGCAGGTATCTAAACATACGTTTCGTATTTTGAGTATTGGGATTTTCGTATTGATTATTCTCCCGACTGTCGGCATGTGGCACCCCCGCGCGTATGAGGTTCGAAGTGAATCAATATTTAAAGAAGTATACAGAAGCACCACGGATACAGGAGAGAGCAGTCCCATATGGTCTGTACGGTTTATGGAACATACTCCATCAGCCGCAGTGGAAATTATTCAGGGGGAAGCGACTGTGTCTCAGGGCGTACGTACCACAACGACCCGTGAGTATGCGGTGTCGGCTGCAACAGAATCCCGGATTCTGGAAAACACATTATACTTTCCCGGATGGACCGTATATGTTGACGGAAGTAAGACAGATATACAGTTTCAGGATCCGCAGTATAGAGGACTCATGACCTTCATGGTTCCGCAGGGTCAACACACTGTACTCATACGGTTTGAAGATACTAAAATAAGAAAAGTCGCCCAATATATCTCACTCATAAGCGCGCTGGCGCTCGCTATCGCACTAGGGTGCGCACTAATATGGAAAAGAAAAAAGTAAGACTCTCAGTGGCTATCGCGGTATATAACGAAGAACGAAATCTCCGGGCATGCCTTTCTGCTATCACAGACATAGCAGATGAAATAGTGGTGGTTGACGGTGGATCAACGGATGCAACTGTTTCTATCGCTTCCGAGTTTACTTCGCACGTCATACAAACAGATAACCCGAAGATATTTCATATCAATAAGCAGAAAGCGCTGGATGCGTGTACGGGGGAGTGGATATTACAGTTGGATGCGGATGAGCTTATCACTGACGAGCTCAAAAAAGAGATTGTTTTGGCTATAGCGGATACACAGTCTGCAATACATGGCTATTTTATCCCACGGAGTAATTATTTTTGGGGACATTTTATGAAAAAGGGCGGGCAATACCCGGATAGCGTTATCAGGCTGGTTAGACGCGGTAGGGCAATGTTTCCCTGTAAAAGTGTGCATGAGCAGATTGAGGTGGACGGGAAAGTAGACACATTGCTTCGCCCAATGAAACATTACAGTTACAGATCACGGTCGGAGTATTGGAAAAAGGCGGATACCTATACGACGCTGACAGCCGCGGAACTCACAAAAACATACGGCACAACACTTGGGGCGAGGATAAAACTTCTGGCTCTCTACGGAGTTGTTAAGCCCGCACTAACTTTTTTAATAATCTACATTCGTCATAAAGGATTTGTGGACGGCCTGACGGGATTTGAATTTTCACTGTATAGTGCTCTCCATTTTCCATGGGCATTTGTGAAATATCTACGATCTATATGAAGAAATACCTGGCAGTATACATAGTCATTGCTTTGTATTGGGTATTCTTTCGACCAGTGAGTGTGTATGCCTCATACATGCTTCCATACCCATCAGCCATGCCGGGAAACAAAGTATACGCTGTGACCCGAGTATTGGATTCGTTAAAGAAGTATTGGTACTTAGGTGATATCGCCCAGACGAAGTATCATCTGGAGCTTTCGGATAAATATCTTGTTGAGGCAAAAACCCTGTTTGAATACCAGCAATATCTGCTTGCCATGGATGCGCTCACCAGAAGCGATGCCCACTTTGTCCGGTTAAAAGACTCTGTCAGGTCGGTTTCGGCAAACGGCAAGAACCCAAACGATCTGGTGCAGCTGATACAGGGTGCCGCTGACACTCATATCGCACTACTTAACACCATGCAACTCGTTACTCCGAAAGAATTTACATGGAAACCTGAAGTTGGGAATGCATCTTATATACCTATTCATGAACTAATATCCGGATCAAAGAATAGTAGAAAAGATGTAAGTCGCGCAATATCGCAGTAACAATATACCCAAAAAACTTAGATTCGCAATATATTTTTTGAGTATACATCCATCTAATCAGCTTATTCGCCCCGATGTTCATCGGGACTGCAAACCTGAGTAAGATGGATATATAATTTACGTATGCACTATTACCTGATATACGCCATCGTTTCCTGTATCCTGGCTATCTGCTCGTATGGGTTTCGTGATCTCAATCTCATACTTTCCGATATACCCGCAGTGAACGGAGCACTCACCGCTCTGCGGGATATCACCCTCGGCAGTCGCCACGTTGTGACGGTGGTATGGGGCGTTGCCATTGCCATACTGACTGCCTGTTATGTCATGATCCTTCGGGATTCGGAGCAGGTGAAACAGAATTCTCACAGGTTTATTTGGTCGTTCATTATTGGCATCGCATGTATATTTGTCGTTTCATATCCTGCCAATTCCCATGATATTTTTAACTACATTACGACTGCAAAGGTTACGTATTTATACGGAGAAAACCCCTATATTGTTATGCCCACGGAAATACTGGGTGAACCGTTCTTGGCGTTTACCAGAGCAGCAAATAGAACAGCTCTCTATGGACCTGTGTGGATATTGATGAGCGCGATCCCACATCACGCAGGGCTTGGGCAGATCTGGTTTACTATCGTACTGTTTAAGCTTATGAACGCAGTTGTCTACATGCTGTTTGCATGGTTTATCTATGTGGCGACTAAATCTGTAAAAAATGTGCTTTTTTTTGCAAGTAATCCACTGATAGTTCTGGAAGTACTGCTGTCCGGACACAATGATATATACATGATGTTGCCCGCGTTATTCGGGCTTTGGTATCTGCGGCGTCACACCAGTATGGCAAAAGCGCTGGGTCTTTTGGCGTTTGTTTCCTCATGGTTCGTGAAAGGTGCGACTGTTGTGCTTTTGCCAGTCCTGTTTTTGCGGGGCATATCGTGGGAGAAAGTGCTCGTCATTTCGTACTCACTGCTTTTGGGAGTGTTTATGATTCTGGGACCCGTACGTGAGGAATTATACCCGTGGTATGCTGTCTGGATTATATCTGTTGCGGCATTTCTTCCTGCCGGAAAAAATACATTTATTTATTGGCTCACTGTCGTACTGTCATTCTCATTGGAACTTCGCCATTTGCCGTACATGTGGATGGGATACTATGAAGGACCGGGACCGTTGCTTCGGCTTACTGTGACAATACTGCCGGTAATAATTTTCCTATGCGTATATTCCTACCGCACGCATAGGCACAATTCAGTACAATCAGTATGAAAGTATCTGCTGTTTTACTGGGAGTATGTATAACGGCATTACTGTTGAGTGCTATTTTCCCACTTCTTGGAGCACGCTATATACCCACGCATGATGGGGAGTACCATATTATCCGGATAGTGGAATTTTCAAAAATGTTGCACTCAGGAACTATCTTCCCCAGATGGGCGCCAGATTTGAACAGCGGATACGGCGTCCCCATATTTCAATTCCATTACCCGTTACCAAATTACGTAGGATCCCTGGTTCGGATTATTACACATGATGCTGTCTATGCATTCCAATTGTCGTCTGCGGCAGCATATGTGTTTTTATTTGCAGGGCTCACATATTGGCTTTTATATTTTTTCTCACAGAGATTTGCAGCTCTCGGTGCTATCGTGGGAGTCTATACCCCGTATGTATTTTTGGATCTGTATATACGCGGATCAATCGGTGAGATCTGGGCCATGGGATTTTTCGCATTTGCACTGGGGTGTATGGAGCGCAAAAAATATATACAAGCGGCGGTCTGTTTTGCAGCAGTAGTACTGAGCCATAACATTTTGGGCATGCTGTTCGGATTCTTCCTTGGCGTGTATTCGCTGTACCGCAAACGCTCTGTTGTGTACCTTTTTGCCGGTGTGCTTCTGTCAGCTTTTTTTTGGATGCCGGCGGTACTTGAACAAAAATATGTGGTCGGTTTAAATACTGTGAATTTCCGAGATCATTTTGTGCAGTTATATGAGCTCCTTATCCCGTCGTGGGGATCGGAGTTTTCGGCTACAGGCGGTATCGGAAACAAAATGTCATTTCAATTGGGTCTGATTCCCATTGGTATTCTTATGTCATCTGTCGTTGTCTCACGTAAATATACGCGTACAGAAGCCACAGCGCCATTACGGTTTTTCCTGACATGGATGCTACTTGTCATACTATTACTGTTTTCGCAGAGTGCTCCCGTATGGGAAATACTTACTCCTATACAATTTATCCAGTATCCTTGGAGATTATTGGCGTTTGCTGTGCCTATCACCGCATTTTCCGCCTCCTACGTGTTTGGGCATGTGCGTTCAAAGTACTGGGGATACGCATTGCTACTTTCTATGTTGGTACTGACCTACCGGTATTCGCGTCCTGTAATGTATGAGCCCAGGGACGAACGGTATTACACGTCTCGGAAAAATTTCTCAGATGGTACATCATCAATGGGAAACAGTTTTTCTACTGTATGGACAGCATGGAAAAAAGAAAGGCCGACAAGCCGGGCTACCGTTACAAGCGGTACGGTAAAGGAAAATACTCGAAGTTCCTACATGAATAAAGAGTTTCAGGTTCAGATGATTCAATCAGGTCAGATGGATGTCCATACTCTCTATTTTCCAGGCTGGACTGCATATATCGATGGAAATAGAACGGATATTTCATATGCAGATACAGGCACAATTCGGTTACATGTTCCCGAGGGAAGCCACAGTGTACATCTGAAATTTCAGGATACACCCATTAGGAGCGTTGCCAATATGATTTCAATTGCCAGTTTTATCACACTTACCATATGGGGTATACTTTCAGTACGAAAGGCACGGAGTTAAGGTATGCATATTGCTATAGATATTTCACCACTTCAAAGCGGACACAGCGGGCGTGGGGTAGGCGTGTATACCAAGCTGCTTATTGAGGCACTGCAACAGTATGAAAAAGACCACGTATTTTCCCTTATAACCCATCAGCACGACATTCCTGATACCTGTTCGCTTGTGCACTACCCATATTTCGATCCGTTTTTTTTAACATTGCCGCATTTTAGGAAATATCCAAGTGTTGTGACGGTTCATGATCTGATTCCGCTTGTGTATCCCGACAAATTCCCCTCAGGAATCAAAGGGGGTATCAGATGGCAGTTTCAGAAAGTGTCACTTAGGAGTGTTCGGCGGGTCATAACCGATTCAGAAACCTCCAAAAAGGATATAAGCCGTATAGTAGGGAAGAATCCCTCCACCATTGATGTGATTTATCTTGCTCCATCTATACAGAGACAACCTTCAAAGAGGTCAGCAAGAGAAATTCGAAGCAAATATACCAGTGGAAATCAGTTTGTCATGTATGTCGGAGATGTGAATTGGAATAAAAACATCCCCGGGCTTATACGGTCGTTTGCCCTCGTACATAAAGAGTTTCCGTCACTGCATCTTGTCATGGTGGGTAAAGCATTTTGTGACGATACCATCCGGGAGACAAAAGAAATCCGTGAGATCATACAATCAGAAGGTGTATCATCGTTTGTGCATACACCCGGATTTGTGGATAGCACAGCATTGGCTGAGTTGTATTCGGCTGCAGTTGCACTTATTCAGCCGTCATTTTATGAAGGATTTGGTTTTCCTGTTGTTGATGCACTTTCGCTTGGTTGCCCTGTGGTAAGCTCGAACGCCGCATCACTATCTGAGATTTCCGGTCCGTCTACACAGGTGGATCCATTGGATATCCGATCAATACGGAGCGGCATTGTAGAGGCAGTTACCCGTAGCGATGCGAAAAGAAAAGAAGTAATTGAAAAAGGTCTGGATTGGGTGTCCCGGTTCAACTGGAAACGTGTTGCGAATGAAACGGTGGAGTCATACAAAAAAGCTATCATATGAAAAAACTTTCAATTGTAATTCCGGTGTATAACGAAGAAGCAACAATAAGCAGTGCGCTTGAAAGTGTACTTGCAGCAAAAGTTTCCGGGTGGAACGTGGAAATAATCGTCGTCGATGATGGGTCTTCAGATGGCACCGGCAACGTCCTCACACAGTGGGAAAAGAAAGTCAGTGTGATACGTAAACAAAAAAATGAAGGCAAGGGGAGTGCATTGAAACTTGGTTTTGCCAGGGCGACAGGAGATATTATCCTCGTGCAGGATGCGGATCTGGAGTATAGTCCCAAAGATTACCCTACACTCCTGTCTCCGTTTGAAAATTCGCATGTTGATATCGTCTACGGTTCCAGATTTTTGGGATCGCATTTATCTACCATGTTTGTGTATGAACTGGGAAATAAATTCGTGACACTGATAACAAATATCCTGTACAACACAAATATAACCGACATGGAGACGGGGTTCAAAGTGTTTCGAAAAGAAGTGATTAAGGGTATCGATATTTGTTCAAAACAATTTGATGTTGAACCGGAGATTACCGCTAAAGTTCTAAAGAAGGGATATCAGATCTATGAGGTGCCAATCTCTTATTTTGGCAGAACATTTGCGGAAGGTAAAAAACTGACGTGGAGAGATGGAGTTATGGCATTTTGGACATTAGTGAAATTCAGAATACTTGACTGAGTATGGTACAAACGAAAAACACTGCGGAAACATCACAAAACAGCCTGGCAAAAAATAGCCTCATCGTGTTTGCCGGATCCATGGGTACGAATATAATTTCATATGTATACCACCTGCTCATGGGGCGGATGCTGGGGCCTTCCGGATACGGTGAATTATCCTCGTTATTTTCAATACTGTACATTTTTACGGTTCCTCTGGTTGTCGGGCAGACAATACTTGTGAAATTTATTTCGCAGATAAAGGCCACCGGTACCATTAATCAGACCAAATCACTGTTTATCAAAGTATCGAAATTATGTGCGTTGTCGTGTCTGGTCTTTTTGCCGGTCATCGTGTTCGTATCACCAATGATCACACACTTTCTGCACTTATCATCTCCCGTCTTATTTGTGCTTGTCTATGTTTTGTTTGTTGTGACGCTGTTATCTATCGTGACAGCGAGTGTACTGCAGGGATATCAGCAATTTGCCTGGTTTAGCGCACTGTCCCTGGCTATGCTTGTTATTAAACTGTCACTTAGCATCCCGTTTGTCGTGTGGGGCGTAATGGGGGTTCTTCTTGCAGCAATTATTGCATCGGTCAGTGTGTACGGTGTGTATTTTATTCCGATGAAAAAAATATTGAAATCGGAAGCCAAACCGGCGGGAATACCAAAAAGCGACGCGATAAAATTCGGCGTCCCGACACTGCTCGCGCTTCTTGGAGTTACATCACTCTACTCTACGGATATCATCCTTGTCAGGCATTACTTTTCTCCGGCCCAGGCGGGAACATATGCTGCGATTGCGATTCTCGGTAAGATTATTTTTTACGCGTCTTCCGCCGTCTCACAGGTCATGTTTCCCGTTATATCTGAAAAAACCGCCCAGGGTGCCGCGACCAAAAAAATTATACTGACATCCCTTGCGGGCGTGACTGCCATATCCACCCTGTTAAGCGGCGTATATTTTTTGATTCCGGATATTATCGTTCGGATGCTCTTTGGTAACGCGTATGTAGACGCATCAGCGTTACTGGGATATTTTGGTGTGTTTATTGCCATGTTTTCCATAGGAAATATTATGTCCTTGGCTTGTCTTGCATTGGGTCACACGGGAGTCTGGGTTATTCCGATTATTGCGGCGATCCTTCAGATTTTGGCGATTACAACCATGCATACGAGTATACTGTCGGTAATAGTTATAAATATTATAGTGAGCGTATTGCTTGCCATAGGAACCATAGGGTATTATATGGTCCAGTCTCATGAAAAAATTTAGCCTTATAATTCCGGTATACAAACAGGAGAAAACCATACAACGCGATATCCAGTCGGTTATCGAAATCCTGTCACATAGAACGTACGATTTCGAGATAATCCCGGTTATCGATGGGGAATTGGATAACAGCTTTGCTGAAGCCAAAAAAATAAAAGATAAACGGGTGAGAGTGGTGGGGTATAAAACAAATCATGGAAAAGGGTACGCCGTGCGCTTTGGATTTTCCAACGCAATGGGCGATGTAATCGGTTTTATGGACGCAGGCGGTGATTTGAAACCCTCATCCCTTCCTCTTATGCTTGAACAATTTGTTTTTTCACATGCAGATGTCGTTATCGGAAGTAAACGGCATCCCGATTCAAAAGTAGAGTACCCGCTTATTCGCAAAATACTATCGTTTGGCTACCAAAAATTCACAAAACTGTTGTTCGGTCTGGACGTGCGCGATACCCAGGTCGGTATGAAAATATACAGCCGAAAGCTACTGGAAGATGTGCTGCCACGATTACTGGTGAAACAATTTGCATTCGACATAGAAATTCTCGCAGTGGCATACAGATTAGGGTACAGGCGAATTTACGAGGCTCCTGTTCAGATAGATTTCTTTTCAGCCAAATCCAGTATAGTGTTTAGAAAATTACTTCTCGTAATTTTTAACATGGTGAAAGATACACTCGCGGTATTTTACCGGCTCCGAATCAGACACTATTATGACACCGCAAGTAAACGTAAGTGGCGGTATGATCCTGAGTTAAATTTCCGAATTAACATAGGCTAATCTATGCGAATACTCATACTCAACTGGAGAGATATATCCAATCCTTTGTCCGGTGGTGCGGAGCTCGTCACCATGAAGCATGCGGTGTACTGGGTGAAAAAGGGACATACAGTGACGTGGCTTACCGGGTCATATTCAGGAGCGCGAACTACTGAAAATATAGACGGAGTTACAATACTACGGAAATGGAGCGGTGCACTTCTGCATATTTATGTGCCGTTCTATTTGCTGCTTCATCGCAGGTCATATGACGTCATCGTGGATGAGGTACACGGTATACCGTATTTTTCCCCGCTATTCACAAAAACTCCTGTTATTGTATTTATACATGAAATTGCCGGCGATATTTGGGACTACATGTTTTCGTTCCCAAAAAATGTTATCGGTAAATTTCTTGAACGGTGGTATTTCAATTTATACAAAACGTGCATTTTTTGGACGGATGCGGAATCAACTGTCGGCGAACTGGTGGAGCGCGGAATAAATAGATCGCAGTGCTATGCAATCCCGTGTCCGATTCCGGAAAATTCTGAACATACCCGTGAGGTTGGCCAACTGAATGTGGTGAAGGAATCAGAACCTACCTATGTGTTTGTGTCGCGGGTTGTCAGAATGAAAGGGATAGAAGAAGTTATAAAGGCATTTTCATTTATTCTCAAAGAGCAAAAAAACGCGAACCTTTGGATTGTTGGCGGGGGCGAAGAAACATATCTCTCACAGCTGTCAGCGATGATGCATGAATACGGAGTTGTAAAGCGAACGACATTTTGGGGTAGAGTATCCGAAGCGAAGAAATACGAACTTATGGCGAAATCCCACGTACTACTGCACGCTTCAGTGAAAGAGGGGTGGGGATTGGTGGTGTTGGAGAGTGCAAAAGTTGGCACACCGTCTGTGGTGTACAATGTGGCGGGACTTCGTGATGTGGTGAAACACAATAAAACAGGAGTTGTCATATCTGATAATTCTCCGCAGAAACTGGCGGAGGAAGCTATTAATTTATATTCCGATACACGCCGGTATGCCCAGTATGCAAAAAACGGAAAAGTTTGGGTGCAGTCACTGAAATGGGATACTGTCACCAGACAAAGTCTGGATATACTTACAAAAGCCGCCCGAACACATACACAATAGTTTTTCCATGAAACTGCAACAGAAATATGTACTTCTCCTATTGGGCATCATATTGTGTGTCGGAATGTCCCTTCGATATCATAATTACCAAACATGGCCCAGAGAAGGAGCAACATTTGATGAATTTGCATGGACGTTTTTGGGAATAAGTCTGTGGCAAGATGGTAGGCCAACGTCGTGGTCGCCTCATGGCGCGTATGAAAAACGCCAAGAGTACTACAATCCTAAAGAAACACATTTTACACTGGTGACTCCGTATCTGGAGCACCCACCGCTTTTCGGACTGCTTGCGGGGGGATTTGCCAGGCTGCGAGGGGTGAGGTCGTTTGATCAGGTGACGATACAAAAAATTAGGCCGCTCGCGCTTGCGTTGGGTGCAGCTTCGATGATAGCTGTATTTCTGCTAGCTCAGGCGGTGTATGGCAATAGCATTGCTCTTCTTGCGACCGGTATCTATGCAATCACGCCGACCGTCGTCATCGGGTCACGTCTGGTACAAAACGAAAACTTTTTCATCCCGCTTTTCATACTTTCGCTGTTTCTCGCGTACTCGCACATTACCCGTCCAAACCGGGTATTCTTATACGCTTTATTTCTCCTATGTGCACTGTTGCCGCTTGCGAAAGTACCATGGATAGCATCGCCCATCGCTGTCACGGCTATGTTTATATACACAAAAAAATGGAAAGAAGCAGTTGCGGTCGCATATGTAACCGTTCTGGCATTTTCATTGTTTTTACTGTGGGGATTTCAGCTTGATGGAAATGTTTTTTTGAATTTATGGAAATTACAGCTCGCCAGGTACGATATGGCGTTTGATAGTATGTTCAAGCTATTCACAGATCCGCTTATCGCAGATCGGTCATTTGTGGACGGATGGATATATTTCGGTTGGGCTGCCAGTTTGTTTCTCATTTCCAATTACAAAAAACAGTATCCCATCGTATTTGGCCTTTTGGCATATGCTCTGATTTATACTATGGCAATTCCCTCTGAATCACTGCATGGATGGTATCGCTATCCGTTTTATCCGTTCCTCGCCATATCAACTGCGGTATTTATCAAAGAGCAAGGTATTCACAATGCGATTTCTATGGCAGTCTTCTACCTTTTGACCGGATTGTCCATGATTCAACAAAGTTGGGGAGTACAGTATGGATTTTCCTACACAATTCACAGGGTGTACATTCTCGCGATCCTTTCCAGTACATTGCCCGTTTTTTTTCCCCGGCTTGCTCCAGAAAAAATCCGGTTGTACGCACAGTGTATACTTATACTGCTGGTCATATGTGTTACTTGTGTTGCCACAATCAGTTACACTGAGCAGTAACGTATATGAAATCACGAATTTCGGTCACATTTATTATTCCGACACATAATTCATCCGCTCATCTTGGGTCATGCCTTGAAAGTATAAAAAATCAGAAAGCGTCACCAGTTCGGTACGACATATGCATCGCTGATAATCAAAGTACGGATGATACCCTGAAGATCGCCAAGGCATATAACGCGACAATATACAAAATCAACGGTGTGCCTCCAAGAGTCTGCACGCAGAGAAACATAGGGCTTAAAAAATCGAAGAATACCTATGTATATTTTCTGGATCATGATATGACACTTCCTCCCGATTTCCTACAACAGCTAAAACACTATATTCAGAAAAATCCCAACGTTGTCGCCATCCAGGTTCCTGAAAATGTGGTAGGGAATTCAGTGCTGATGAGCCGACTAAAAACGTTTGAAAAGCGCGCATATGAAGGGACGGCAATAGCCGCCGCTAGAATTATACATAGATCGACCATCCGAAAGCTTGGCTTAGTTTACGACGAACAATTATCCGGGGGGCCAGCCGACTGGGACATGGAACTGCAGCTACTCGAAAAGGGATGCAGTTTCGGGGTTTTACCCCATTATGTGTTTCACAATGAGGCGAATATGAGTATTTTGGCCTCGGTTAAAAAACGGACAGGATTTAAAGAAGGGGTAGCCATATATTCACAAAAATGGAAAAAACGGAATAAAACGGTATATAATGCCATAATACTGGGGAAGCAATTAAATCCGTGGTATCGATTGTTTGGCGTGTTTTTCAGGAGTCAGCAAATTGCCGAAACATTTGCGCATTTTGGTTTATACCTACTCCTTCTATTGTATAAATTCGCCATCGGGGTCGGGTATTTGCGCACATCAATATGAACAGCAGAGACGTATATATTCTTGGAGCAGGCGGGATGGCAAGGGAAGCATACAGGTATTACACCCAGCTTCACGGGGCATCTTCCGTAAAAGGATTTATTATACAAAAGAAATTCTGGAAATCTCCACAATCGCAGTATGGAATTCCGGTACTCTCGGATGAGAGTATCACACCTGATGTTATTGCCGGATCTGTCTTTTTATCCGCGATTGGACTGCCAAATAAAAGGGAGTGGATACAAGCGCTGGTAAAACGGGGTGCATCGTTTGTGAACCTCATAGCCAATTCTCCTCAAAAAAATGACACGATTACCATAGGCACCGGATCCATAATTGCCCCGGGCGCCATACTGACTGATGCAGTCAATATCGGGGAGCACGTGATTATCAATGTTTCCGCAAGCCTTAATCATGACGTGCATATTGGAGATTTTTCACATATCGGTCCGGGAGTGCACATAGCCGGAAATGTCACAATCGGTGAAGGCACCTGGGTGGGCATAGGAGCTTCGATTATCCATAATATCCGTATAGGAGACGGATGCTATATTGCAGCAGGTGCGGTTGTGGTGGATAATCTCGATTCAGGATACCTCTACATGGGGGTTCCGGCAAAACCGGTACGAAAGCTGGCTGATGCGGATTGGGAGACATTACTGTAGTACATATGATTAACGTAACAAAAAGCGAGTTGCCGTCATTATCACGATATAATTCGTATTTAAAAAAAATATGGAAAACAGCATGGCTTACCAATAATGGCGCCCTGCTTCAGGAGCTGGAATCAAAACTCCTCCAATTCCTTGGGATCCCTCATATCTCGATGCTTTCAAATGGTACCCTAGCCTTACAGTTTGCGATTCGAGCCTTACATGCAAAACAGGGCAGTGAGATTATTACAACTCCATTTACATTTGTAGCAACGACAAATGCAATATTGTATGAAGGTCTCACCCCTGTGTTTGCTGATATCGATCCGGAAACATTTACCATATCTCCATCTGAAGTTGAGAAGAAAATCACGAAAAAAACAAAAGCTATTCTTGCTGTCCATGTATATGGAAACCCGTGCGATGTCACTGCTCTTTCCCGGTTAGCAAAACAATATGGAATCGCGCTTATTTATGATGCCGCACATGCATTTGGTGTGGAATATGCCGGGAAATCAGTATTGGCATATGGAGATATGAGCACCCTCAGTTTTCATGCGACGAAGGTATTTAACACTATAGAGGGTGGAGCTGTTGTTTCAACAAAAAAAGCAACTATCGACTATATCAACCTGCTTCGAAATTTCGGTATCCTCTCAGAGGAAAAATCGATTCTGGCCGGTGTGAATGCGAAAATGAACGAATTTCAGGCCGCAATGGGGCTGTGCAATCTGCAAAATGTTGAGCGAAGCATCAATCGGAGGAAACAGATATACAACACATATGTCGCTGCCCTGTCAGATAACAAGTCGTTCACATTTCAGAAACTTATCGCGTCAAAATACAATTATGCATATATGCCGGTACTTTTTCCGTCAAAAAAAATCCGTGATACCGCGTATGGGGCACTTTCACAGGTCGGAATAAAACCACGAAAGTATTTTTATCCCCTTGTCACCGATTTTGAATTTATCAGCAAGAATCTGAAAAAAACCGATGTATTTCCCAACGCCCAAACTGTTGCAGATCGGGTACTGTGTCTGCCTTTGTATTCCACTCTGGCCGCAAAAGATGTGAAGCGGATAATCCGACTACTATCATACATATAAGCTATGAAAACAGTATCTGTCATTATCGTGAATTGGAATGGTCTGCATTGGTTACAGGGTTGTCTCCCAACGCTTTCCAAACAGACTCACACCGCATTGGAAATTATAGTTGTTGATAATGGTTCGACCGACGGGTCTGTATCGTGGGTCAGAAAACACTATCCGAAAGCAAAAGTTATCGTAAATGCAGAGAATCTTGGGTTTTCCCATGCAAATAACATAGGGTATAAAAAGGCGACCGGGTCGTATGTATTATTCCTAAACAACGATACTAAAACCACAAGGACATTCATAGCACGTCTGGTTCGGGTACTGGAACGCGATCAGGCAATTGGAGGAGCACAAAGCAAAATATTACTGATGGATAAGCCGGATACACATGACAGTGTAGGAGCGTTTTTGACTCCAACAGGATTTTTATATCATTACGGATTCGGTAAAAAGAATATACCAAAGTATGATGCCCAAATTGATCTGTACACGGCAAAAGGCGCGTGCATGATCTTTAAAAGAAGCGTGTTAAAAAAAGTAGAGGTGGATGGATGGATACTGGACCCTGACTACTTTGCATATTTTGAGGAAAGCGACATGTGTCACAGAATATTGCTTGCTGGGTACCGCATTGTCTACGTTCATGATTCTGTGATTTATCACAAAATGGGGGCAACAAGCAGTTCTATGAACAATGATTTCATACAATACCATTCCTTTAAAAATAGAATACGGTCATATATAAAAAATTTAAGTTTACTTTCCGCACTTTTTATATTGCCTGTGCACTTGCTTCTCTGTGAAGCGTTTTCTCTCGCGTCACTTGTAAAAGGGAAATTTGCGCTTGCTGCAGCAATACAGAAGTCTTTATTTTGGAATATGACCCATATAGGCGATAGCTTGAGGATGCGCGCATATATTCAGAAAGCGGTACGGAAAATTCCGGATTCACAGTATTTTTTGCGTGTGATGAAGCGGCCATCAATCAGGTACTATGTGTCATTATCACGGGGCGAAATTTCGGAAGAAACCTAAATCAGACTACCCGGTCTGTTACCTGTGAATATATTGTGTCATACAGTAATGTGAACCCTTTTTTTGTCGTGACCTTATTCCTATAGGAATAGTGTGAATTGAATTTCTTATTATCAACACCCCTCAGTAGCACTCCAGTCGGTTTATCTGTTTCATAGATATACCTTGGTTTAATTCCGGCGTATTGGCATAGCCATTCTACACACTGTTTTATTGTGACCTGTTCGTCACTTGAAATATTAACCGGGCCCCAATATCCTTTTTTGTTCATCACTCTGTATATTTTTTCCAGTGCATCGGTGATATATAAAAATGTCCGTACCTGTTTGCCGTTCCCCCAAATATGTATAGGGGTATTGTTGATTTTCGACTGTATTACCTTGTACACAATAGCCGGGGGGAATTTCGCTCGTTTACCTTCCCACTGTTGTCCCGGGCCAAAAATAGTATGGAGTACGCCTACGCGCGTTTCAAACGGTGTGTACTCCGATGCAATGAGCATAACCAGTTTTTCCCATCCGTACATCTGATCCGGGTTGGCTGGCACGAACATAGTCTCGCTCAACTTCTCGCGCTTTTTGAACCGAGTCACGGCATCAATCGGATATGCGCAGGCACTGGAGGGATAAAATAATCGCCGTACGCCATTTTTCCTGCATGACTCCATCACGTTGAGATCCATCTGCATATTACTGACAAACGGAATATACTGTTCTTTCGAAAAATATCCTACACCACCCATGTCCGCAGCAAAATGATACACATGATCGATATCCTTAAACACGAGATCGCACTTTTTTGCATCAGATAGGTCGCAGCTTCTTACCTCATCTGCCAGAGAATACAGTTTTTTTGTGTCCGCGTTTGCGCTTCGCAGTATCGCACGAACGTACAGTTTTTTTTGTTTCAAAAACCGCACCATGTGACTTCCGAGGAAACCCGATGCTCCTGTGATTGCAACTTTTTTCACTGTTGATGCTCTCATATTAATCTAAACCGGCAAATAATTGTTTGTAGAGGGTATTATACCTATATTTTTTGCTTAGTGTGTATGCCGCATTCTGATATGAAGTAAGATGTTTCATAATTGTGCGCACTCCAGCAATGAACTCAGCCGGTTTGAAATAGCTCACTATTATGCCCGCCTTTGCTTTCTCTATCTCATGTGAAAATGTAAATACATTTGTGGTAATGACCGGAACTCCCAGACTTATATATGCTTTAATCTTTGAAGGATCACTATAATAGGAAACATTGCTTTTTTCCGGCACATAGGGTGCAAGACCAATATCACATGCGCCGATTATTTTTTTCATATATACCTCATCCGTGACGTATCCGTAAAATTTTGCTTTAATCGGGTATTTTTTCGATAAATCCTCAAAGTATTTCTTATCGGGTCCGCCTCCAATGACATGCAGTTCGATATCAGGATACATTGTTAATAGCGTTTCAACGGATGAAAAGAATAACTGCAGACCTTGTGATTTTTTTACCACGCCGAAAAATGCTAACCGAAGCGTTTTATCTCTTTTCTTTTTCGAAAGTTTTATCGGGTTGGTCCCTATGGGAATTATTTCATAGACGGCTTTTGGAGGAACTATCCCCATCTCTTTGCGAAGTGTAACCAAACGCTTATTGAGAAATACCGTTTTTGTGGAAGTGCTGCTTGCTACCTTATCGAATTGCCAGTATATTCTCCGCATTACGGATGCGACTATGTCTGTATGTATAGGGGGATAGTAATCCCAAACCCAAAAGAGCGTTTTCTTAACTATTCCAAGCTTCTTTAGCAGATTTCCTGTCCATGATGTAAACGCATTTACCGTAAAAAATATGTCATATGGCCCATACCGCGACCGAAGTCTCAATGTCTGAATAAAAATCTGTGAAATGATGATGCATGATCGAACAGGGAGAAGAAAAAATGTCAGCGAAGTCGCGATAGGCGGTCGAAATAGATTTATACGCTCAATTTCAGCTCCTTTTTGATAGACCACACAGACATCTGTATGCTTTGAATCGTGTAATTTATGAAACTGAAACGAAAATAATATCACTGTGGAAAAATTTTTTTTCAAAAAATCGAGAATATTCCCCGCGTTTTCGTATGGAGAAAAATTGACATATAGTACTGATCTTGCGATTTTCATGACTCATTTACCCGAGCGTATATAAGATGGTATTATACGCAACGTCAGCCGAATAGCAAAGCGTGTGAATAGTGGCGAAAAAAATGAATCTTCCATCCGTTTCCATAATTACAACCTCATACAATACGCCGCTTTCTCTATGGAAAAAAATGTTGACAGCAATCAGGGTACAGGAGTACCCCAAACAAAAGATAGAGCACATCATTATGGATGGCGGTTCAACCAATGGTATACATGAAATTCTTCGCAAGGAACATAAACGGGTATATGTACGCCGGGATTTGTTAGACAAACCTCTCTCCAGAATGGGTTTAGGCATTTCGTACGCAAAAAATGATCTTGTATTACTTCTTGAGCCGGATAATATCATCGTGGGAAACTCTTGGTTGAAGCAGATGGTGCAACCGTTTTGCGATGATCAAAAAATAGTGGCTGCATACAGTATGCACAATTACGCTGAGCCTGATATGCCCATGTTTACCAGATATTGCGCACTCTTTGGAATTAATGATCCGTTAGTATACTACCTGCAGAAATCTGAAAAGCTCCCACAATTTACCGCCACAATCACACGTGGAAACATCATCAGACATACAGCCGGCTACAGTGTTGTGGAATTTAACAGAGCAAATTTACCGACTCTTGGTGACAACGGGCATATGGTTCGAAGAACAGCGATTCAGCACACGTATAAGAATCCTCATGAATATATACACACAGACGCATTTGTACGATTGTTGCGAAAGAATAAAAACAGATATGCAGTTGTCCGAAATTCTGTGATCCATTTCACCGGATCAAGTCTCTGGGATTACTTCAGTAGAAGAATTGAGTATAAAAGGCGATATTTTGACGGAAAAGCGGATAAACGGCAGTATCTGGTTTATGATGCCAATTCCTCGGAAGATAAAAAAAATCTATTCGCATATATATTGTATTCGATCACGATGATACAACCTTTTTTGCTGAGCGTACGCGGGTATATGCAGGTTCATGATATGGCATGGTTTTTACATCCACTTGTTTGTATACTCGGGGTATTCGCGTACGGATATTCCGAAGCCCGGCGTATTTTAAGCGGATATGGCGCATGGTTGAAATAAGAAATATGATTTCCCGGATACTACATTCTCTATGGTCAGCACTTTCTGATATTCGGTTGGGTTCATTGCGCCTGATGATTTCACTTGCACTATTTTTGATTCCATTTTTCTGGTTATTGCCCGGACAGGTGACATATGGTGGGGATGATACAAGACTGTATTATTTTAAACCCATAGAATTTCTGCAAAACTATGCACTGTATCCTGTCAGGCCTGAAGGATTCAGACAGGTAGAGCCAAGCCACTACTATATACCCTATACAGCGTTTATTTGGGCTGTCCAACAACTTTTTCGATCCGATACTCTGGTGCTGGGTTTCTTTAACGGCATAAAACTGTCACTGGGGTTTTTGTTCACATCACTCCTGTTTGATCTTATAAGTAAAAAGTTTTTTCCGAAGAGCACAGAACGCAGTTCACTGTTTGCATCAGTAATCAGTGGGCTATTCTATTTGCTTGCCACATCAAAATTCGGATGGGATAAATCTCTGGTTTCCCACAACCAGATTTTCTTAAATCCCATGGTGTTGTACTGTATCTATCGTTTTCTGGATACGGAGAAACTTTTTTTCGGTTTGCTCGCAGTCGCTATCACTGTCATATTCGCACCCAGTTTCGCCTTTACTAGCTCACCGCAATTTTTCAGTTTTTATCCATTAGCAGTACTCTTTATCCTCGCTATTTTGCTCCTGACTGGGAAAAAAACTTTCCCCATGAAAAAAATATTGCTCCTAGTGGCTCTGGCAATGCTGGTGCATTCATTCCATATAGTTCCACAACTGGCAAACCTTTTACAAAAGGGGAGCTACAGCAACGCGAGGGTGTTTGATGCAGAGTTTGCATATTCATTAGCCATCCGTTCATACAGGGATAATCTTTCACATATCTCATCGAGCGCAAATATACTTATTCCTGCAGGATTCAGAGGGGAGAATATTCCCGCTTTGTTTGCATTTCTTTGCATACTATTCGCCGGAATCAGAACCAGTAATATGCTATTTTTCCTAACGGGAACGTTCTTCTTTGTGACCTACTATCTGGTTACTGCGCACGTTACACCGTTTGGAGTCAGATTCTACGAACAATTATTTACTATACCGGGATTTCTCATGTTTAGGACCTTTTATGAAAAATGGCTGTACGTGTACGCGTTTTTTTATAGCGCGGCATTATACACAGCACTCCTTGTACTATCTCAATCCGTTCGAAAATATCTGTACGGAAGTATCTGCGTTACATTGTTCTTACTGATCGGATATAGGAGCATGTCTCTGTACAGTGGCGTACTGGTAAATTCTGTACATGAACACTCTACAGGTATTAAAAAAGCATTCTATATGGACCCTGACTATGTGGATTCATTACGATTCATCTCAACACTTCCGCAAGATGCGAAAACCGTATCATTCCCACTGTCAGGAAACTATATGCAGGTACTGTTGGATAATAACAAGTCCGCATATTTTGGGCCTTCCATGATACCTCTGGTTACAGGTCACAGTGATTTTGCAGGATTATGGAATTTTGAAGGTATACAGGATATTGCCAAGAACACTTTTGACAGTGGTGATACGCAATTACTTCTTCAATTGTTTGCTGTTACCAATATTCAGTACATATACATAAATAGTGACACCAGAGTAATGGAATTGTTTCCCGATTACCCAATATATAGAAACGCATCGACGCAAATGCCAAACTCTATTGCTGCATATGAAGCACTTATCCAAAAATTACCAGTCACAAAAGTATTTGAAAAGGGGCACCATAGCGTGTATAAAATTTCGTCTGATCGCATAAATGGACAGGTATACACCCCGACCAGTATTGCCTCCGGAAGTGCTCAGTTTCAGAGTGTTGCTGACAAAGAGGTCGCATTTATACGGGAAGAGCAGTGTGAGGATGGCAGGACATCTGTGTTTTGCACGGGCAAATTCGAGGTCACCCGTACATCCGTATCGAGTGACAGAAAATCACCCGTAGAGTATGCAGTCACGGTAGTTCCAGAAAATCCCAGTAAACCGTTTATTATTGCTTTTCAGGACGCGTATAACGAATCCTGGGAGCTCACATCACATGAGGGAGCCCCTATAGAATCTCATTTCATGATAAACGGATACGCGAACGGGTGGCTCATTAAACCACAACTTGAGGGAACTGCCAAACACCATTTCACGATCCGTCTCAAATCCCACAAATTTACGATGGCTGGGTATATCGTAACAGGTATCGGGTTACTCCTTTTTCTCATCACTATAGTAAAAAATTCAGGTACAAAAAAGAAAATATGACCATGTATAGACTTTTGGCATCATATGTAAGTTTCGTACTATTCGTGCTATGTGTTGTGACTGATGCCACAGGGTGGATGCCGCCTACGACACGAATATATGCGTTTGGTATAGGTGCGTTAATCACCGGTATCCTGTTGCAACGGTCATCTGTGTCGATGGGATATGTTGCAGCGTTGATGACAGGAGTATTGTTTACCCTATCGTATGTAGTAACTGGCGGAGGAAGTATGTCCGATGCGTATGCAGTTTGGACTATGTTGTTACTGGGAATATTCTCAGTGATTCGTCTGGTCCCTGAGTTATTCAGAGCGATCATGCGTATACGATTTTCGGTTAGGATTACTCCGGAGACCTGGGCAAAGATAGTGACTCCCTCCCAGGTATTGAACCGAGTAGGGTTAGGCATCGGATTTATTTTTTTGGCAATGACAGTTGGATACTATATCACTGTAATATCTCTAAATGCGCCTCAGGAGTACCGGGAGGACGTCTTCATTCTTACCACAAAAAGACTAATGGAAGGAAAGCCAATTTTCACACATGAAGCAATGCCAAACTTTATGAATGCGTACGGCATATTCTACAGTGTGGCGGTTATGCCATTTGCAAAAATATTTGGCGCCTCTTACACGGTGCATAAGGCTGTTGCATTCGGGATACTCATAATCGGGCTAACTTGGCTGTTTGCCATTTCCTATCGGCGGAGTCAAAACTTGGCTATATCTCTTTTGGGAGTGACCATACTGCTGCATCATTTTGCGCAGAACTTTTTTACCAATGGTCCTCGTCCAGATACCTTGGGGTTTGTTCTGTTTTTAGTCGCTGTGTTACTTCCCTGGATAAAAAGATTTTCGACAGCCTCATTATGTATAAGTATTGTTGCTTCTATGGCGGCATTCTATACAAAAATATATTTTGTATTCGGATTCCTGTTCGTATTTGGGTATCTGGTGCTTAACCTGAAATTTTTACGCGCTATTCTATACGCTGCTGGCTTCGCTCTGCTTTTTATCGGAAGTGCATTTGTCATGAATGCCACATATGATTTTTATTTTTTTAATGTGTTCGTTACTCTGCTGCAGATCGGATACACATGGTCACACCAGATGTTACAGCTTCGAGTCTATGTGTTTCAGAATTTCTCACTGTTTATGCTGTTGCTGGCACTGGTAGTATCGGGTATTTGGATATATACGCGTTCTCGAAACATAAAAGAAGTATTGAACCATCTGGGTAAAGATGCGCTGTTTCTTATATACATGTTAGGTGCAACTCTTGCGCTGGTTATCATGAAACTTGGTGGAAACGCGGGAAATTTCCTAGCCTATTATTTTGAATTAATATCACCGTTTCTGTACCTGGTAATTTCTGTTCATTCAAAAAAGCTTCAGAATACGGCAATAGCGCTTCTTTCCCTAAACTGTATTTTGCTGGGTATATCGACAAACTACTTTATAGATGTCCGTGGTATTCGAAGCAATTGGCATCAATGGCAACTATTTATATCTCAGCATAACACTATCTTTAATGCTCCTCCATTTGCTGACATAGTGTATTCAAACGGGGGTGTGGTATATGATAATGGGCATACTGAGTATTTTCATATCAGCACACCTGAGCGAGCCAGCATGTTAACAAGCATGGCCAATGCTCAGTATGGAAAATATATCTCTGAAGTAGAAGAACATATTCGTCAGAAAAAATTTGATCTGATGCTGTATTGGAAACCATACAATCCGGGTGTTCCTCCGTACGATGGGGAGTTGAGGGACCTAGTGGAACAAACGTATACGTACTCCGGACAAAAAGAATGGAAAACTATGTACGGGTCAACCTATTTTGATATATGGGTCAGTAAGTAGGGTGTGAACGCGGCACATATACCAGCAATATGGCACAACACAATAGTGGCGGTATCGTAGCATTAATTACTGTTTCAGTTGCACTGATTGCAATCACTCTCTGTGCAATGGGAAATACCTATTCGCTGGGAGGCGATGATACCCGCTTGTACTATGCATATCCGTTGGAAATGATAGCCAATTATGCCTCACATATCGTGACAAACAATACATTGGGATCCATTCCATCGTACAACCCACAAGAAGTATGGATACCGATGCTGGCTGTTTTCTCTTTAGGTAAATTTCTTCTTCCTTTTGTAAATACCCAGAATCTGTTCTTTGCGTTGAATCTGGTGTTTGGATTTTTGGGCATGTACCTATTTTTAGGATTTTGGGTAAAAGGCCGGGAACATGTGTATCTCAAAATCATATCTTCACTGGCCTACATATACTCACCGTTCTTAATTAAATCGGTCTATGTCCACCAGTTGCTGTCTATGTATCTGGTCAGTGTTATCCCTCTGTTTCTGTATCTGTGCATAACAGCCGTGCAGCAAAAGAAAATCTTTCGGATATTTGCTGCTGCTATTGTGTATTCTGTATTTAGCGGGACAATACTGACCGTTCCGTGGTTTGGCGCCATGATATTCGTGTGCGTACCGCTTTTTCTCTACGTGGCAACGACTTCCATAAAAACGGTACTCCTGTATTCAGGAATACTACTTTTCTCCATATCACTTCTAAATATTCATTGGTTATTCCATATCGTGTATTCTGTCGTGTTTAATAAATCACTCGGCTCGTTTGTGGGACATGCGGTTACCACGCAAATCGTCTCCGAAAATGTGGGTATGATACAGGCGTTATCACGATTAAATCCGCCGTATCATCAGATAGCGTCGTACTTACGGTCCTCATGGTCAGAGAGATATACAATGATGTGGTCACAAAGTTACGGAATCATCAACTTCATACTGGTACTCCTTGGGGGTGTCTTCATCGGACAGGCACCTGTGTCGAAAAAACGAATATACCTTATTGCATCCACGATGCTCATCATTGCCCTACTGTTTGTAACACCAAGTTTTGGCGTATGGAACATCCAGCTTTTTGTGTCACTCAATAACACTATCCCGTTTTTCTCGATGTTTCGCAACATGTACGATAAGTTCGGTCCGGTGACCGGATTTGCATATGCATTTGGGCTAGCAATGTCGCTGTCTATCCTTTCGGGAGTTCTTAACCGAGTGTCCTATAGAGTATTGCTTATCTGTCTCACTGTGTTTGTCGCACTAAGCGGTTCTGGATTGTACAGAACACTGCATCAGGATAGAGTATCAAATGGCCTGTCGGGAGAATTTAATACCGATTTTCAGGATTTGGTGGGGTACTTAAGACAGGAAAAAGATGATGGGAGATACCTGTGGCTACCGCTTAATTTCCCAAGTTATGTGGTTATAGAAGATAGGAAACATGCGGGACATTATTATTACGGGACATCACCCATACAGATGCTTACAAATAAAGGGGATATAACTGGTTTTTTGAGTTTTGCCAATGCCCATGATCCGGGGTTAAATCAGACAATGGTCACGTTATTTCGTGAAAAGCGCTACAAAGATATCATAAAGATTTTTCAGATGCTAAACATTCGGTATATCCTGGTAAACCGGGATACGATTCCCAAATGGGGTATGGCGCATTTCAACGAAATAGGAGAGAGGGATTTTCAGACAAAAGAGTTTGAATCAACTTTACTTGGTGAAAAAATACGTTCGTTTGGGAAGAGATACGACCTATATCGCATTCATACTGATTTCCTATCCAGCACTTTTTCCCTATCCACGTCCAGCGATACGGGCCAGGAGTCTGTACTCGCTGTACCATCAATCCGGGGTACGGAAGGGGTATATACAATTACCATGCCACCAGTTTCAGGAAAGCTCGTGTTCAAAGAAGTATATAGTCATCTGTGGCGCTTATTTTCCGATGATCCCCGCATCAAAATTACAAATCATACGAGAGCGAATGGTTTTGGTAATTCCTGGGATCTCAACTTTACCCCCAGTTCCGATTCAAAACCTGTCATGGCAACTGTTCAATTCATCCCGACACGATACGTAGTACTGAGTCGGGGGATAAGTATACTTACCTATATTCTGATGACCACATACATACTCCATGCATGGTGGAAATCTACAAAGAAAAATTTATGAACATACTAAAATCTGTATTTTTTTCGCGCGTCGCAATATTTGTTTTTTTTATCGTATCGGTGACTTTGGGTCTATATTGGTATGAGGAAGCTTACATCACCACCATTGCGGAATTCCACGATGCGAGCGTATTTTCAGGTGATTCCAAAGACTCAGCCCAATTGATTGCGGGGACAGTACTCCGCGGGGAATTTATCGCGCTACATGATAATTTAGGTACCGTACGGTTTCGTTTCACAACATTTGGTAGGCTCAATGAGGATTCCATCCAATTTCGCATGAAGGAAAAAGGAAAAAGTGAATGGGATGTAATCAATTCCTATACCACAAATGCGTTCGTAAATGGAGGCATGTATCCGTTTGGTTTTCCCATAGTGCCTAACTCAAAAGGAAAAACATATCAGTTTGAAATACGCTCACAAAAAGGAAGCGTTGGAAATGCTGTCGGAATATCGACCGAGTACAACCCTATGGCCACGCAGTATATTTATTCGAGAGAATTTTTGATGGGCAATATTGCTGATTTTCGTAATTTTATAGCAGAAAAAATTGATAGCCTATTAGCTGATGCTAGTTTTCAACTATATATTTTGATATTTATAATCCCGACAATATTCTGGGTATCCATCGGAATACTTCATTCGCAAGGGATTAAATTTATCATCGGCCTACTAAGCAGCCTCTATATGCATATCGTATTCTTCTATCTCCCCGTAGCCATGAACACCAACATTATTTTATTTATTGTATTTAGCGATATCTTTATTTTTGCAAGTTCCGTGAATCCGTTTATTTTGGATCGTATTTTTAGAAAAATGGGTGTAAAAATTAGTGCTGAGAGTCTATTGTCAGCATACTCATTTTCACTGGCGATAATTTTTACGCTACTTATACCAATAAATTTATACTTAGACCTGGAAATTGCAGCGAGCAGGGTAGCCATAGGTGCCCTTTACCTTACTATATTTGGACTGATCACTTCGGCAAGATCGGTATTTATACCATCTCGTACTATCCCAGCTCGCACTAAAATGAAGCCCTCAAACTAAGAAACGACAACGTTGTAAAATATATCTATACTCAGTACCATATTACTGATACATATGACATTAGGATATTTTTCAGCAGGTGATTCACCATTTTTTTTTACCGAGCAGCTACAACAAATCGATTGGTTACCACGGATTTGGGATGCAACAAGCGGGTTTGGCAGGAATTTACTTTTTCAGTTATGGATAGATTATCCGATCCGACTATTTATTAAACTTGCCTCGACAATCGGATTGGACTGGTGGAGTATAGATAAAATCCTCTGGATACTTCCTGCTGTGCTCATGATTCATTCCGTATGGTCACTCACCAGAAGGTTAGCATTCCCGCGTTGGGCGCGAATTATTTCTATACTAGTCTATATGGCAAATACATACTCCCTACTCCTGTTTGACGGGGGACAGCGGGGTGTGATGCTGGCATATTCGTTTGTCCCATTGGTGCTGTCAGCATTCTTTGAGCATATCGAAGAATTTCACTCAGTGAAGCGCTCCATGGTCACGCAATTGTATAGCCATGCAAGACTCGGGCTGTTACTTGGGATTCTTATCGCGTTTGATCTGCGGTTCATGTATCTCACGATGATTGCACTTGGGATTTTTCTGTGCATATTTTGCATCCACCACCGAGTCGCGATCAGGTCAATACTGCATATGCTGTTACATATATTTCCTGTGCCAATTGTCGTGGCTGTGGGAATTCACGCTTTTTGGATTCTGCCTGCGATACTCGCACGGGGATCAACCTCACTTTCCCAGGAGTATACAAGCGCAGGAATGCTTCGTTTTTTAAGCGTCGCAGATTTTTCACATGCGCTATCCCTGTTACATCCAAACTGGCCGGAAAATCTATTTGGGAAAGTGTATTTCCTGCAGCCGGAATTTTTATTGCTACCTATACTGGCATTTGCATCTCTTCTCTTTGTAACACATAAAAAAAATCAGGATCATACTGCCAAACTGCGCGTAGTATTTTTTGTATTGCTGTCGCTTGTTGGGGCATTTTTTGCCAAAGGTGTGCAGGAACCCATGGGAGGGATATTTGCGTGGATGTTCGATCACGTGCCAGGTTTTGTGATGTTTCGTGATCCCACAAAGTTCTATCTTTTCACCTCGCTTGGATACGCAGTGGCCATACCGTACACACTTATACATATGAGCAGTTATCTGGGTCGTGTCCTACCATCCCGAAAAAGCAGACAGTCTGGTGTATACGTGATCCCGGTGTTGTTTGTTGGTATGTGGCTTTTTATGATGCGTCCTGTGTACTTGGGCACCGTATCGGGAAATTTTTCACCCAAATCAGTTCCAGCGGAATACGTACGTCTTAAAGATATGCTGATTGCCGATCCTACACCTTCCAGAGTCCTGTGGCTGCCAACTGCTGAAAAGTTCTCCTATAAATCAGACATACACCCCGCGCTTACATCTGAGATACTCTTTGGCACTTCTTCTATATCTGGAATATTGGATATCATCGATTCATCGGCATTTGAAAAAAAACTTCGTGAAAATGGCGTGAAATATGTTGTGGTTCCGATTGATGTGTGGCGCAGATTTTTCCTCCGTGAGTATAAATATGAATCAACTGATCGTGAAAGACTCATCCTTGCTCTCAGAAACCGAATGAGTCAAAAGGACACATCGTTCACCCAGCTTGCCGTGTTTGTCCATCTGCCGTTTACCTTTGTCTCTCACACTCCTTCTCATGTATCAACGCAGATCCATTGGATGAAACGGGGTCTCGTAGTGAGTGCTGTAGTCTTTGTGCTTGCATGCCTGATTCTCGTGAAATACAGACGTCACAAGTCGTGATAGAATAAAAAACAATATGGAAAAAAATGAGGTATGTGTTGTTACAGGAGGTGCCGGCTTTATCGGTTCCCATTTATGTGAAGCGCTTCTGACATCAGGGTATTCTGTGATTTGTTTGGACAATTTGCTCACGGGGGTGGAAACGAATCTGTCTGGGGTGAAAAAACATTCGAAATTTTCTTTTTTGAAGTGGGATGTTTCTCATGAATTGCCTGTGTTTCCCAGAGTGGACTTTGTGTTTCATCTAGCGTCTCCCGCGTCTGTGCCGGATTATCAGAAGTACGATGAAGAAACTGCACTCGTTAATTCCATAGGCACCCGATCACTACTCAAAATCGCGCGAGTGTACAAGGCGAAATTCTTATACACATCCACGTCTGAAGTATACGGTGATCCTGCAGAGCATCCGCAGAAAGAAACATATTGGGGGCATGTAAACCCAAATGGTAAAAGAGCTTGTTACGATGAAGCAAAACGGTTTGGAGAAATGATGACGTTACTCTACGTGCGAAAGCATAGCGTTGATGCCAGAATCGTGCGCATATTTAATACATACGGACCACACATGCGCGTAGATGACGGACGCGTTATTTCTAATTTTATAAATCAGGCTATTCGTAACAATCCGATTACTGTGTATGGTGACGGTAGACAAACCCGCTCATTTTGCTATGTGAGCGATATGGTACAGGGGATCACCAAAGCAATGTTCGAAGATAACACAAAAGGGGAAGTTATAAATTTAGGAAACCCGGTTGAATATTCCATGATTGATATGGCACAAAAGATAAAACAGATGACCGGCTCTACTTCCGAAATTGTACATGAGCCATTGCCTGAAGATGATCCGATTAAACGAAAACCTGATATTACCAAAGCCGGCAAACTACTTGGGTGGAATCCCGGAGTAGATTTGGAACATGGGCTTCAAAAGACGGTAGAATATTACAGATCAATACTGCAGTAGGTACGATTAAACCTGTGTATTCCTGCAATTTGATCTTGATTGTGCGAATTGTAACTGTATGAAAATTCAAGACATCATATTTGCGGTTATAATCATAGCGTTGCTTGCCTTTCGTAAACCGATATCACTCGTTTATGTTGGTTTGGGTTTTCTCGCTCTCTCGATTCCGTTATTTTCACGCTGGATATTTTTCACGGCAGAGAGATGTACCTGGTACGCGGCTCTTTGTTTTTTCATATATTGTATATACTCAGTGATATACAGAAAGGATACGGTATGAAATTTTTAATTACTGGTGGAGCAGGGTACATCGGATCGGTTACAAATTGGCTTTTGCGCTCTAAGGGCCACGATACAGTAATTTTTGACAACATGGAAAATGGTCACCGAGAAGCGGTGGGTGATACAAAATTGGTGGTTGGAGACCTCCGAAATCCACATGATATACGTAGTGCGCTCACAGCGGAGAGATTTGATGCGATCATACACTTCGCCGCATTGGCACTGGCAGGTGAATCCATGCAAAAACCGTACGAATACTATCACAACAATATCGATGGCGGATTGAATTTATTGGAAGCGATGCTGGAAGTGAACTGCAAAACGATCATATTTTCTTCCACCTGTGCAGTATACGGATTTCCAAAGTCTTTACCGGTGACGGAGGACTCTCCGATCGCACCCGCATCTGTCTATGGTGCATCCAAACGCAATTTTGAAGAGATTCTGGATTGGTACGAAAAAATACACGGAGTTCGCCACGCGAAGCTGCGTTACTTTAACGCGTGCGGGGCGCTGCCTGACGGGTCTCTTGGAGAAGCTCACGGTGTGGAAACACATATAATTCCGGTCGCACTGGACGCAATAGTAAAAGGCAAACCGTTTACGGTATTCGGAAACGATTATGATACGGTCGATGGGACATGTGTACGTGATTATATCCATGTACTTGATCTGGCTGATGCACATCTCAAGGCCGCCGAGTATATCGCCAAAAAATCCCAATCAGTTACGGTAAATCTGGGTGTCGGTAAAGGGTATTCAAATTTGGAAATCTTGAGAGCTGTGGAGAAAGCGACAGGGAAAACCATGAATATCCAGTATGCGAACAGGAGATGGGGAGATCCAGATGCGATTTTTGCTAACAACACGAAAGCAAAAGAGGTATTGGGCTGGCAGCCAGTGTATACAAGCCCGGAGGCTATTATTGAAACAGCGTGGGCATGGCATCAGTCACATCCGTCAGGATATTGAGATACACACCTCTTTATGTGTTAAAAACTAGGCAATTTCGCGCAGCGGAAGCTGTTTGCGATATAATGAACCCATGCGGATAGGAATTGACATAAGCCAAATTGTTTTTGAGGGAACAGGTGTGGCGAAGTACGTGCGCGAAATGGTCAGGGGGATTGTCATGGCACGTTCATCGCATGAGTTGGTGTTGTTTGGCGCTTCTCTTCGGAAACAGCAGGTGTTTCAAGAATTCTATGCTTCACTGCCAAGCCGACAGAACGTGACTCTTCGGGTATACCCGATCCCTCCCACCGTGCTTGCTATCATGTGGAATACATTGCACATCCTCCCGGTGGAGTGGCTTATAGGATCTGTTGATATTTTTTGGAGTAGCGATTGGACGCAACCCCCACTTTCTCGCGCAAAGGGAGTAACGACAATACATGACCTTATCGCCCTGAAATTCCCCGAGCAGTCACATAACACGGTTGGGTTTGACCGTAAAAAATTGCGTATTGCCCCGAACATCGTCTCCACGCATGCAGCTCGCCTCAAACGTGTGGTTGCGACTTGCGATATGATTTTTTGTGACAGTGAAGCCACAAAAAATGACTGTCTTACATTGTTGGGAATTGATGGGAAGAAATTAACAGTGGTATATCCGGGGTACAGCATATGATACTAGCAATTGATGGGTACGAGGCAAATGTGTCACATAGAGTCGGTATAGGGCGTTATGCGTATGAAATACTCTGCTGGTTACATGCATTACTTGCCAATCGTGATGATATAACCGTGCGTGTATACCTCCCGTCTCAACCACGCGGCGATATGCCCAAGGCAGGGCCACATTGGATGTACTGCGTGCGAAAGCCGTCCAAGCTATGGACGTTTATTGCGTTACCTCTTTCCATTTACAGAGATTCGCCAAAGGCTGATGTGGTGTTTTCACCCACACACTATGTGCCCAGATTTATCAGCACACCACGGGTCATGTCTGTGATGGACCTATCGTATCTGTATTTCCCTGAATTATTTCGAAACAAAGACCTGTTACAGTTGACGGAGTGGACAAAATATTCTGTGAGTAAAGCCAGTGCGGTGCTTACCATAAGTGAGTACAGTAAAAATGATATAATTAAGATGTACGGAAAGAGAAGCGCTGCAGTGCATGTAACGTACCCGGGATTATCTATGCCATCACAAAAAAAAGACCCGCCAACCGCAACAGATATTTTCAAAAAATATTCCCTACCGAAGCGCTTTATCCTGTCTGTTGGTACCATCCAGCCGAGAAAGAATTACGAAAAGCTTATAGAGGCTTTTTCATTATTTCTCAAGGCTGAACCGGAAAAATCCGGTGATATCAATTTAGTGATCATAGGGAAAAAGGGATGGCTTTTTGAAGGAATACTGAGGTCTTCAGAAACTCATGGCGTCAAGTCTAAGGTCAAATTTCTGGACTTCGTGCCTGACGGCGAGTTGCCGACTTTCTACCGCTGCGCCTCATGCTTTGCGTTGCCTAGTCTCTATGAAGGGTTTGGATTACCTGTTTTGGAAGCAATGGCAAACGAATGCCCGGTTGTGGTGAGTAACGTGTCAAGCTTGCCGGAGATAGCAGGAGATGCAGGTATATATGTGGATCCCAATAGTCCCTCCGACATTGCCTCCGGACTTGTCAAGGCTACTCGCGAGCGCAATCAGGCGGCCGGTAGATCCCGCGTCCGGAGTGGATTGAAGCAGGTGCAGCGATTTACCTGGGAGAAAGCCGCAAAGCAGACTCTCAATGTATTGGAACAGGTAGCCGCTAAAAGAATATAACTGTACAATTGTATATATGAGACTATTAATAGATTTTTGGGTGTTTTTATGTACCGTAACCGGTTACATTCCAAGCCATATCGTACGACTATTTTTATACAGATATTTCTTTCGTATAAATATTGGGAGAGACAGCTCAATTCATTGGAGGGCAGAGTTTAATCAGCCTGCGGGAGTCTCAATTGGGCATAATACAATTATTGGAAACGACGCGTTTCTTGACGGACGTGCCAAACAGTTTTTGAAATACAGGAGAGAACACGGGTACCCTCTTACAATCGGAAATAATGTATCTATTGCAGGTGAGGTACGCATCTATACCATGGAGCATGATATTGACAGCCCGGATTTTTCAGAGGCCGGTGGGGCTGTGGTGATAGAGGATTATGTCGTAATTGGAACACGTGTGACAATATTGCCGGGAGTCACAGTCGGCGAAGGAGCCGTTATTGGGTCAGGTGCCGTAGTTACCAAAGACGTTTCCCCTTATACAGTGGTCGGCGGAGTTCCCGCTGTATTTATAAAGAATCGCTCAAGGGATCTCCGATATACATTAAAATTTGCCCGACTGTTTCAATAACTATGGACTTATCCTTCATTATCGTGAGCTATAACACCGAAAAGATACTTGATGAGTGTCTTGCCTCGATATATTCAACGCTGAAATCTTCAAAGCTAACATTCGAGATACTTGTAGTTGATAATGTATCCACAGATGGGACCCGCAACATGCTTGCGAAAAAATATCCGCAGGTTCGGACAATTTTAAACTCGGAAAATGTGGGATTTGGCCGGGCAAATAATCAGGGTATCCGCGCGTCAAAAGGTGAATACACCGTGCTTATAAATTCGGATACGGTTTCGCTCCCCGGAGCGCTCGTATCATTGTATGAGTTTGCTAAAAAGCACCCGAATGATTTTGTCGGTCCAAAACTTCTCAATACCGACAAATCAGCCCAGACTTCATGCGGATATTTTTTTACACTCCCTGTTGTATTTGCCTCACTGTTTCTCAAAGGTGATGTAAACGGTCTCATTCGCTGGTCACCAGATGAAACAAAAAAAGTGGATTGGGTGAGTGGTGCATGTTTTATGGGTAGGCGTGATGTATTTTTGGATGATCTGCTATTTGACGAAAAGATATTCATGTATATGGAAGAAGTAGATTTGTTGATGCGCGCAAAACAAAAAGGCCATGATACCTATTTCTATCATGAATCCAAAATTATCCATATCGGGGGAGGCAGCTCAAAAAATAAGCGGACAGGTCCGGTACTCAACATATACAAAGGTCTTATGTTTGTGTACAAAAAACACTACTCCGGACTTGCTCTATCCGTGTTAAAATTCTTTTTACGCGTCAAAGCGATCATCTCGGTTATCATAGGATACATTGTCGGAAGTGAGTACCTCAAAAAAACGTATGTTGAAGCTTATACACTGGTGTAAAGAACATATATTATTTATTTCTACCCTCTTTTTACTGGCGTTCATCCCGTTGTACCCGAAACTTCCATTATTTAATATTCAAAACACCTGGGTGTATATACGACTTGAGGACTTTTTTGTACTTGGCGCTCTTATCATATGGTTTTACCTCATGGGGAAAAAGAAAGTGTCCTTGAACACTCCACTGACAAGCTCTCTGTTTCTTTTCTGGATGGTAGGCGGAATTGCGACAGTACATGGGGTACTGCTGATTTTCCCGACTATAGCTAATGTGTTTCCGAACGTTGCGCTGTTTTCGTATATTCGCCGTATAGAATACATGAGTGTATTCTTTATCGCCTATTGGGGTATACGTGATAAAAAACACGTATCGATAGCTCTCTATGTTCTCATGGCTACGGTCATATGCATAAGCGCATATGGATTGGGACAGCGCTACTTGGGTTTTCCGGCATTTTTAACGATGAATGAAGAGTTTGCAAAGGGTATACCGCTCACCTTATCCGCACTTTCCCGTGTCCCGTCCACGTTTGGGGGGCATTATGATTTGGCGGCATATCTTGTTCTTGTCCTGCCGATACTACTGAGCATGATGTTTGGCGGCATTAAACGGCTCCTTATTCCTTTTGTTGGTGTTGTGTTTCTGGTTGGCGTATATGTGTTGTTTTTGACTGTATCCCGAATTTCACTTATCGCACTTGTTGTAGCCGGCTTACTTGTGTTGGTGTTTCATACAAAACGGCTTATCTTATACATGATTCCTCTTGTTCTTTGTGTCGCCGCAGGCGCGTTGTATCTTTCTCCAAATCTGCTGGCTCGGTATGCCAGTACACTGACACCTGTAGACATACTGACTGATGCAAAAACGGGTAATCCTATCGGGAAAGTCACTACTGTTCCCAATACCTATTTTGCTGACAAAGTGGTACGGCAACAGAATTTTACGAGCCCCCGTGATTATGTACTGCGGCATGAGTCGATGGACATCAATTCACCGTTGGCATCAGTTTCCGGCATTATCATTCCGTACACTGCAATTCCAGCAAACGTTCCTCTGATGGTGTCATCGATTGTATCCACAGGTGAAGATTTGCCACAGGGGACGGGCTATGTAAATTTGCCGCTATCTCCCATATCAAAATCACTCAATAATTTTTATTATGAAATTATTAAAAAAGACCAATCCGGTCCTGTGGAGGTCCAGGTAATAAACGGACCATATCTGATAAAAAAATCTCTTGCGTATGATCTCTCGTACACAACCAGATTTCAGGGTGAGTGGCCACACGCACTTGCAGCATTCCGTAAAAATATTTTTCTGGGAAGCGGATATGGGTCCGTGAGTCTGGCTGTTGATAACAGCTACCTGCGTATGCTTGCCGAGGTTGGAACATTTGGGACACTCGCATTTTTTGGGATCTTTGTCATGTTCGGAATTGTTATCTATACACAACTGCGTTCCGTTGAATCACCACTGGTAAAAAGTTTGGTTGTAGGATTGTGCTCCGGTATTGTCGGATTATGCATAAACGCCATATTTATCGATGTATTTGAGGCGTCAAAAGTCGCGTTCTCACTCTGGCTGTTGGTCGGCATAGCGCTTGGTTCTCTCAGACTCGGATCTGACATGCGGATGGATATGAAAAAAGAAGTGATGAGAGTGTTGTCTCATCCGCTGGTGGGGATTCTTTCAATTCTTGTGGTTGGGTATACGCTGTATGGTGCTGTTACCACCTACTATTTTCACGCTGATGATTTCACTTGGTTACACTGGGCCGCTTCCTGCAGCGCTCCGAATGATTTAGGCCGGTGTTCGCTCAATCTGCGGGAGATCGGATCGTATTTCTTAGAGGCAGACGGTTTCTTTTATCGACCCGGGACAAAGATATATTTCCTGGTCATGCAATCTGCCGCATGGTTGAACCAATCGACTTACCATTTGGTTTCGCTCGTATTGCATTTACTGAATGCAACACTGGTCTATCTGCTGTTTAGAAAGATATTTAAAGGTGGAATATTGGCTCTTATAGGCGGAATGCTGTTTGTCATTATCGGAGGATATTCCGAGGCGGTGGTATGGATTTCTGCCGTGGGATTTTTGTTTACCACATTTTTCATTCTGCTAGGCATTTTTGCCACAGCAGAGTGGTATACTTTCGGTAAACGTGCATTGAGTGTGTTGGCCATACTCTCAGGTTTAGTGGCCGCTCAATTTCATGAATTAGGTATTGTATCTCCATTCATCTCTCTTGCGTACGTATACATATTTTTATACGAAGGCTCATTGCGTACGTTTATTCAACAAAAACGGTTGTGGTATCTGCTCATACCCGTTCCTGTCTATCTGATTGCGAGACTAGCGGCGGGGAGTCACTGGTTCAGCGGGGATTACAGTTATAACATAGTGAAATTTCCGTTAAACAGTGTAGGGAATATATTTGGCTATTTGGCGGCCATATTAGGAGGACCACAGGCGGTTAGTGCTGTCGATTTACTTCGAATTGCCCTTCGTTCCCATCTGGTTATAAGCACGCTGCTTGGTGGATTGCTGCTATTTATCGCATATAAGGTAGTTAGTACGGTATTCAAAACCTGGGGAGTGCAGGAAAAACGGATTGCACTATTTGGTACAGTGTTTTTTCTACTCGCACTCCTGCCGTTTCTCGGTCTGGGAAATATAGCACTGCGATACGGGTATATGGCAACAATTGGTATTGTGCTGCTGTTGGTAATTGGCGTGCACAGACTGTATACATATTTGCTGGTGAACGGGGAGGATGTCGCACGGTATTCCACGGTGGTGTTTTTCTCAGTGTTTCTTCTTTTCCAGTTTGTCCAACGACACAAAATGTTGGATAACTGGCAGGAAGCTGGAGAAAAAATTCGAAGAAGCGTAATTTCATTAAACGCGGCCTATACGGATGATTGGGCAACGCTACCTATGGAACTTCATGTTGTTAACCTTCCGATTAAAAACGGATACGCGTGGGTGTATCCGGTCGGATTCTCTGATATGGTTTGGTTCATGACAAAGAATGACACAGTTCGGATATTTTACGATACATCTACTGAAGCTGCCTTGGATACGATTGAATACGGCTCAAAGACGCAGAGAGTATTTGAGTTTGATCCACGCGGTGAACTTATACCGAAATATAAGGAATGGAGGGATAAGTGAAGCGGGTATTCTTTCCAATTGCCATTCTGTGTATGGTCATTTCCGTAGTAGTGCGATTGCAGGGACTGAATGCCCCGGTTGCAGACTGGCATAGTTGGCGCCAGGCGGATACGGCAGCAGTGGCACGTAATTTTATACGATTGGGAATTGACATACTTCATCCCCGCTATGACGATCTCTCAAACATCCAATCAGGAAAAGATAACCCCCAGGGGTGGCGGATGGTTGAAATGCCTCTGTACCAGGCTACCGCGGTATTCGTATGGCGTATATTCCCACATATGTCGATCGAATCCATCCTCCGACTTTTGAGTGTGCTGTCTGTGGCGCTCAGCATACTGCTTCTGGGCTTGTTACTTCGTGAATTTATTGATGAAAAGACTGCAATGATCGGAATGTTTCTCTACGCAATACTGCCGTTTAGTATATTTTACGGGCGCTCGATATTACCGGATTCATTTGCCGTATTTTGGGCTCTATCCAGTCTGGTTTTCCTCGCGCGCGCCACATCATCCCGCGTGTGGCTGCTATGGGTAGTGTTGGCCGGGGTATCTGGTGGCGTAAGTGTGTTGGTTCGTCCAATGGCTGTATTTTTGCTGGTACCTGCTGTCTATCTCCTCGGAAGGTTGGGTTCTGTAAAAGAGAAAAGTATTTCATTTCTGGTGTATGGATTACTTGTGTGTATTCCTTTATATTATTGGCGGCAGTGGATTCTTCAATTCCCAGAAGGCATCGCCGTATCAGACTGGTTGTATAACAAAGCAAATATCCGTTTCAAGGGTGCGTGGTTCTACTGGCTTTTTGCCAAACGCTTCGGAGAGTTAATACTCGGGTATTGGGGGTTAATTCTATTCGGAATGGGTATGGTAGTGAAAAATACGAAACGCGAACGCATGTTTTCGGCACTGTGGTTTTTAGGTGGGTTACTGTATCTGGTTATATTTGCCGGAGGGAATGTACAGCATGATTATTATCAGGCATTATTACTCCCGATAACCATATGGTTTCTTGCCAAAGGGGCAGGGTATTTGCTTACCGCTCAAAAAGATATTTCTAAATTTGGATCCATGGCACTGGTGACAGTCACGATTGGCTTCATGTGGGCGTTTTCCTGGTACTCGATCCGTTCATATTTTTGGATCAATCGTCCGGAAATTATCGAAGCGGGAAAGAAAGCAGATGAAATACTGCCCAAAAATGCGAAAATTATAGCGCCCTATAATGGGGATACCACGTTTCTGTATCAGGCGAATCGTCAGGGATGGCCGCTCGGGTTTGATATAGATAAAAAAATTTCCATGGGCGCCACGCATTATGTCACTGTGTCACCGACTGATGCTGATCTCGAAACACGTGATTTGGCTAGTATGTATACTGTCCTTGTGAGAAATGACACATACGCGATCATTGACTTAACCAAGGTAAATCCTTCTGTCAAAACTGTCATAAAATAATCCTATGAATATAGCTTTTGTGAGCGCAATTATGCCGTATCCACTTCATTCCGGTGGTCAGGTACGTGTGTATAATTTATTGAAGCGGTTATCTAAGCTCCACTCAATTACTCTATATGCCTTTATCAGGAATGATGGTGAAAAAGCATTTCTGCAAAACTTGAGTTTTTGTAAACGGGTGGTTCCAATATACCGCGGACGTGCATGGCAACTTTCGTACCTAGCACGGTCTATCTTTGGTTCAATGCCATTTTTGTACGCGACGTATCAAAATGAGGTGCTACGAACCCTGCTTTCAGATGATATGTCACAATTTGATTTGGTCCACATTGAACCCGGGTATGTATTCCCATCACTTCCTGCAGATCTTTCCATCCCGCTGGTTGTCTCTGAGCATAATATTGAGCACACGGTGTACGAGGGGTACACCAAACGACGGGTTATCAGTTTTGCCAGGCCATTTTTCCAGCTTGATGTCAAAAAGATGAAAAAATGGCAAATGCAAATTTGGGACCGTGCACATTGTGTGATAACAGTCTCTGATGATGATAAAAAGTATATAGAAACGCACAGCGTACAAAAAAAAGTTGCGGTGGTATCAAACGGTGTGGACACCGAGTATTTTCGTTTGACACCAAAGAAAAAACCAGATGCAAAAAATCTCAAATTTCTCTATGTAGGGAATTTTTCCTGGATTCAAAATACGGATGCTATAGAGCATATTCTTAGGGATATCTGGCCACCACTGCAGAGCAAATTTCCCGGAGCCACATTCACGATTATCGGCAGACACTTCCCTGAAAAACTCCGTGGACTATCCACTGATTCTGTGCGAATCATAGACCAGGTTGAGGATATTCGAAACGCGTATCACGATGCTGATGCCCTATTGGCACCGGTCCGGATTGGCGGGGGAACGAGATATAAAGTTTTGGAAGCCATGGCAACCGGCTTACCCGTAATCACATCGACACTTGGTGCGTCAGGACTTGGCGTATCTGATAAAAAGGAAGTATATATAGCGAACTCACCTGAAGAAGTGCAGCGCTGTATAAATGGTGTATTGTCAGAGACTATCAGGAAAAAACTTGTACTAACGGCTCGTTCTCTTATAGAATCAAAGTACTCTTGGGAGACCATAGCGTCACTTCAGGATGCGTGTTGGAAATCCGTATGAAACAAAAGAAAATTGATATCAGCGTCATCATTTTGAATTACAACACTGTGGAATTGACCAGACTGTGTCTGCAGAGTCTGATGAAATCGAATTTGTCCGGATACTCCATGGAAGTAATTGTGTGTGATAACGCGTCTGTGGACGGGACAGACGAGATGGTAAAGCGTGAATTCCCGACAGTGACATTCATACAAAATGGAGCAAATGTAGGGTTTGCTGCCGGCAATAATCCAGGTATAAAACGGGCAAAGGGCAGGTATGTATTACTGTTAAATTCGGATACAGAAGTATCACCTCACGCCATCGCTACAATGGTCCGTTTTATGGACGACCATCCTGATGCGGGAGCCGCAACGTGTAAGTTGTTACTCGGTGACGGATCGATGGATCCCGCGTGTCACCGAGGGTTCCCGACTCCATGGGTGGCATTTACCTATATGGCAAAGCTTGAGCGCCTGTTTCCCCGAAGCCCTGTGTTTGGGGAGTATCACCAGGGATATAAAGATCTCACGGTTGCCCATACGGTAGACTGCATTAGCGGCGCATTTTTCATTGTGAGACAGGAAGTGATACAAGAAGTCGGACTGCTTGATGAGGAGTATTTTATGTATGCCGAGGATATCGATTGGGCATACAGAATACGAAAAGCAGGTTGGAATATCTGGTATGTACCTGATGTAACAATACTGCATAAGAAAAAACAAAGCGGCCGTGCGAACATCCTGAAAAAACGAAGAGTGACAACAGAAATATATTTCCATACCTATAATTGGCTCTTCTACAAAAAACATTATGCCAAAAAATATGGTGTTTTGATGACCGCATTGGTGTCACTGGTGTACTCCACCAGACTGTTTATACTAAAAACATTTTCAAGATAACCTTATGAATATTGTCATCGATGCACGGTTAATCCACGAGACCGGAGTGGGGCGGTATATTCGAAACTTAATCGCTAATCTCTCAAGTATCGATTCACACAATCGGTATATCGTCATCCTGATGGCACGTGATTATGACGAGTTCAAATTGCCAAACTCACGGTGGGAAAAACGGAAAACCACTGTGCACTGGCACACCATATCGGAGCAGATCATTATGCCGTGGATACTGTGGAAAGAGCACGCCGATATGGTACATATCCCATATTTCAATGTCCCAATATTTTATCCGGGAAAGTTCGTCACCACTATACATGATCTGACAATACTGCATGTACATACGGGGAAAGCCAGCACATTGCCATACTGGAAATACATCCTCAGAAAAATCGGCTATCTGCTGATACTGTGGACCGCGATACATCGCGCGGCGAAAGTAATCACGGTCTCTTACACGGTAAAGAAAGATATACTGTCTCATTTCCGAATAACCGAACATAGGGTCGCAGTCACATACGAAGGAATTGACGACTCATTTTTACAGTTGGGCAAATCTGATAAGACAACACGGCCGGTTAATACGAAGTACTTCCTATACGTTGGAAATGTATATCCACACAAAAATGTCGAGGTGCTCCTTGAGGCATTCAGGTTACTGAGTACTAAGCACGCCTCGGGAATTACATTGCTGTTTGTGGGACCCAAGGATTATTTTTATTCCCGTCTCGGAGTGCTCATAACATCTCTTTCTATGAACGATAGTGTGCAAATACGACACGCGGTATCTGATGAGGAGCTCGGAGTATTATACCGCCATGCGGAAGCGCTGATTTTTCCTTCACGCATGGAAGGCTTTGGTTTACCGGCGCTTGAGGCGTTATCCTATGGTTGTCCCGTTATAGCGTCTGATATACCCGTGTTTCATGAAATACTTGGTACCTATGCTTATTTTACCGATACAACCAAACCGGAAGCACTATCACGCACAATGAACGAAGTGCTTCATGGGACAGTCCATAATGGTTTGGAAAAAAAACCGCCAGTCTCATTTCTGCGGAAGTTCAGTTGGGACAACATGGCGAGATTGACCCTACAGATTTACCAATCATGCGCATGAAAAAGATACCAAAAGTAGCACTCGTGTACGATAGGATAAACAAAATAGGTGGTGCTGAACGGGTTCTCCAATCACTTCATGAAATCTGGCCAACGGCTCCGATATACACAGCTGTATATAACAGAAAAACTGCTTCCTGGGCAGATGTATTCACAGTTCACACCACATTTTTACAATCGTTGCCGATTGCCCGTCATCATCATGAATGGTTCGCCTGGGCGACGCCTATGGCATTTGAGAGCTTTTCGTTTGATGAGTTTGATATCGTGATATCCGTTACTTCAGCTGAAGCGAAAAATATTATTACAAAACCGGGTACCGTTCACATTTGTTACTGCCTGACACCGACACGATATCTATGGAGCGGAGCACATGAATATATGAGTCACTCCCATATTGGGTTGCCGACATGGTTGGTGAAACCGGTATTGTCAGTTGCACAAAAGTATCTTCGATCCTGGGATTTGACGGCATCAACCCGTCCTGATTACTATCTAGCCATATCCGACAGGGTAAAACAGCGTATACACACATACTATGGACGAACCGTCGAAAAAGTCATATATCCTCCGGTTAACGTTGATTTTTTTACAGTAGACCAAAAAAAGAGCCAATCACATACAGGGTATTTCCTCATCGTATCCCGATTGGTCGCGTACAAAAAAGTTGATCAGGTTATTGCGGCATGTAACCGACTTCAACTTCCTCTCGTTGTGATCGGAAACGGAGCTGAAAAAAAATATCTGATACAGCAAGCAGGCAAAACAGTTCAGTTTATTGACGCGGTGACAGATGAAGAGTTGAGGACCTGGTTACAGGGGTGCCGAGCGTTTATTTTTGCCGGAGACGAGGATTTTGGTATATCAGTGGTTGAGGCTCAGTCATGCGGTAAACCGGTTATCGCCTATAGAAACAGCGGTGTATCGGAAATTATTCGGGACGGAGTAACAGGTGTATTATATGACGAACAAACAACCGACAGTTTGGTTGCCGCATTGAATACATTTCAGAAGCAGTGGTATGATAGTACCCTGTGCAGACGTAATGCCGAACGGTTTTCATTACGACGATTTAAGAGTGAAATGAAAAATACACTGGAAACGATATATAATACACATATATGAAAGCAGTAATATTTGCAGGTGGTGTAGGGACAAGACTTTGGCCATTATCACGTAAGAAATCTCCAAAACAGTTTGAGAAAATTGTAGGAGATAAATCAACACTCCAGTTGGCTATAGGGAGAATTCAGCCTGACTTTACCTGGTCGGATATCTACGTGGCTACAGGAAAAAGTCACGTACAACTTGTACAAAACCAACTTCATAAACTTCCTCCTGACCATGTTATCGGTGAACCTGAAATGCGGGATGTGGGTCCCGCTGTCGGGCTTATGGCTGGAATACTCACAAAAGTGGCACCTCTTGAACCAATGGTTATCCTGTGGAGTGATCATTTGGTAAAGAATGAAACGTTATTTAAATCTATTCTTTTGTCAGCTGGTGAAGTGATTAAAAATAATCCAAATAAAATTATTTTTGTCTCACAAAAACCCCGATTTGCGAGTGACAACCTGGGTTGGATTGAGTATGGCAAACAGACCACAACACTAAATAATATACCATTTTATTCATTTATAGACTTTCAGTATAAGCCTGATAAAAAAACGGCAAAACGGTATTTTGAAAGTGGCCATCATGCTTGGAATGTGGGATATTTTGTGACTACTCCAACATTTTTGTGGGAACAATACAAAAAATTCGCACCAAATTTGTATCAGGGGCTTTCGAGAATAGTAAATGAATTTCATACCTCGAAGTTCTATGAGAAACTTGATGAAATATATCCGACACTTGAAAAAATCCATTTTGATAATGCCATACTGGAAAAACTGAATCCATCCGATGCTCTCGTGGTTTCTGAAAATATTGAGTGGAGTGACATTGGCGCTTGGGAAGCGTTGAAAGAAGCGTTGCAAGAATCGGATGACAAAAATGTTACATTGGGAAAAGTCATGCTACAGGATACCAATGATTCACTTGTGTATAATTACACTGATAAACTTATCGCGACTATCGATCTTGACGATATGCTTGTTGTAAACACAAATGATGTGTTGTTGGTGTGTAAGAAAAGTTCGGTGGCAAAGATTAAAACGTTGGTGGAAAATCTTTCGGGTACTGAACACGATCATCTCACCTAGGGATTTATGGCGTATACAATTATAAAACGGTTGATAGATATAGTTGGGAGTCTCGTCCTAGGTATATTTTTTCTGCCCATCTGTGTTGTTACCGCCATTTGTATTTGGCTGGACAGCCCCGGACCAATTTTTGCGGATACTCCACAGCGTGTCGGTAAGGACGGGAAACTGTTTAAGCTCTATAAATTCAGATCCATGGTGATTAACGCCCATGAAAAATTGCGCAAGGATCCTCAGCTGGCAAAACTGTATGGCGAGTATAAAAAGAACAGTTATAAGCTGGTAAAAGATCCCCGTGTGACACCTGTGGGCAGATTTATACGAAAACACTCAATCGATGAAATTCCCCAATTTTTAAATGTCTTAAAAGGTGACATGAGTCTGGTTGGCCCACGCCCGTATTATCCCGATGAATTAGTCGATCAGCAGAAAAAATATCCCCATACCAAAGAATTAGTTACCATTGTGCTCTCAGCGAAACCGGGTATCACCGGGTATTGGCAGGTATCAGGGAGAAGCGAAGTGAATTTCGATAAGCGTATAAAAATGGATGCGGATTATGTGAGAACGAGTTCTTTGTGGCTTGAGATTCTCATACTCCTCAAAAGCCCGTGGGCAATGATCTCCGGCAAAGGTGCAGTATAGTACGTACTTGTGACTTCTGTGTTGACTTTTTTTGCATTCTCCAAGACAATAGAAAGATATGGTCGACGAATTAAAGAAAATTGAACTTCAAACAACGAGTATGCCGAAATCGGTAGTGAAAAAGAAAAAATTCCCCTGGATGTTCGTCGTTGTGCCTTTGGTGGTCATAATAGTTTTGCTCGGTGCTGTTGCGCTGATGCTCCTCCCTATGAAATCTGTGATTGCACAGGCAAAAGTTGTCGCAACAGTTGCCAAAGAAATGGGAACTGCAGCCAAAGCTCAGGATTTAGATAAAACTAAGACAGGACTGGCAGCTACCCGAAAAGAACTCGAAACACTTCGCACTGAGTATAAAAAAATGAATCCCGCAAAAGCTGTTCCGTTTATCGGAGCCTATGTCAAAGATGGGGAACATGCCATCAACGCAGCGTTTGCAGGTGTCGATGCAGGCACACTTGCCATAGAAGCGTTAGAGCCGAATGCTGACTTGTTGGGGCTCAAAGGAAAGAGTAAATTTGTCTCTGGCACTGCTGATGACCGTATCCAGACCGCAGTAAAAACAATGACCGCGCTCATTCCGAAAATCAACGGTATGGCAACAAGTATCGAAACGCTTCGTAATGAATTAGACCAGATTGATGCCGACAGATATCCGGAGAAAATTGGCGATACAGTTGTACGCGCAAAGCTCGTCAGTGCAAAGGCGACAATTGATGAGGCTGCAAATCTGTTTGTGAACGCACAACCGCTGTTGACCAGCTTTCCGTCTATGTTGGGTGAACCAAAAGAAAAGCGATATCTCGTGATATTCCAAAACGATAAAGAGCTTCGTCCTACTGGTGGATTTATGACAGCATACGCGCAGTTTAGATTTGTGCGTGGAAAAGCAATTCTTGAGAAAGCGGATGATATCTACACTCTTGATGCGACGCTCAAGAAAAAATTCCCAGCACCGGAGGAAATACTTACCTACCACAAGGGTGTGTACAATTTGAATTTGCGTGACAGCAATTTATCTCCTGATTTCAAACTGTCTATGCAGAAGTTTGAAGAATTATACGCACAAACCAGTGGCGAAAAAGGAATAGACGGAATATTCGCTGTTGATACCCATGTGCTTGTCGAAGCGCTCAGAATCCTTGGACCACTCTACGTGTACGGCCGTGAATTTAGCGCAGCCATAGATAAACGGTGTGATTGTCCAAAAGCAGTGTATGAACTTGAAGATTATTCCTCACGTCCTGTAAATTACGTGAGAACAGACAGAAAAGATATTATCGGCGTCCTTCTTCATGCCATTTTGCAGCAGGCGTTGGGTGTTTCACCGTCGAAGTATTGGGGCAGTCTCTTCCAAATGTTAATCGCCGAGATAAACCAGAAACATATTATGGCCTATATGCACGATGAACAGACACAAAAAGGTGTGGAGAGCTTCAATCTGGGCGGCCGCATCATGGCAAAGGACAGCACATCCGCCGTACTAAAATATAGTGAAGGCAACGGTTGGGATTACCTGCACATCAATAACGCTAACATGAGCGGTGGAAAAGCAAACATGTTTGTGAGTGAAAAAGTTACAAAGGACACAACAGTAAACTCTGATGGAACCATAAAAACCAAAGTTACCGTGGATTATAAGAATCCGTACCCGGGTAGTGACTGTGGGCTGGAAAGTGGCGGACTTTGTCTGAACGCGCCGCTTCGCAACTGGGTCCGCGTCTATGTGCCCTCCGGTAGTAAACTGGTGGAAAGCAAAGGAACACAATCACCTAAAGACGGAAAATCAGAGACTATGAAAACATCAGAGAGTCTCGGCAAAACTGTCTTTGAAGGATTCCTGATAGTGAACCCGCTTGGCGCAGCTAAGCTGGAGTTGACCTATACATCACCTGTGAAACCCGCTGACGGAAAGTATCGTGTGCTTATCCAAAAACAGCCGGGCACAGACAAGCAGGAATGGTTAATGAAATTAAACGGAAAAGACAGAAAGAAATTTGAGCTCCTGTCTGACACAGAAATAACTCTCTAATACATGAGATCTTCTCAGCTATTCACTGCCGAAGGAGTTGTCCTGAAGAGGAAATCAGTGGGCGAAGCTGATCGCATCCTTACTATTTTCACAAAAGAGATAGGTAAAGTTCGTGTGCTCGCCAAAGGAATCCGAAAGATCCACAGTAGGCGCTCCGCACACTTGGAAACATTCAGGCGTATTCGTTTTTCCTACACAAACGCGAGTCCCATAGGCTACCTCACGGAAGTGGAAAGTATCGGGGATTCACAGTTTGAAATAGTCAACCTGCGTAGTGTAACAGGTGCGTATTACATCAGCGAGTTGGTTGATGCCTTCCTGCCCGAGAAGCTGGAAAACGAAGAGGTATATGCACTTCTGCTTCGTGCCATCAGCTCTCTACAGTCAGATAAACGTGATGTGGTGATTGCTGAATTTCCCAGATTATTGCTTGTGATACTGGGGTATTATCCCAAGGGCGAAGTGCCAGCCGAAAAAGTTGATCAGATTATAGAGGGACTTATTGAAAAACGCTTAAAGACACCAAGATTTTTTACCCGGATGGTATGATACAATTATGCCTATGAACTCCCTAGACGATATCGTATCTTTGGCAAAACGACGCGGATTTGTATACCCGACCAGTGAGATATATGGAGGTCTTACCAGTTCGTATGATTATGGCCCGATGGGTACGGAACTTCTTCGAAATATAAGAAACGCCTGGTGGGAAACATTCATCCATAAGCGCGATGATATGGTCGGACTTGACTCTCAAATCCTGCTGCACCCTGATACATGGGTAGCATCAGGGCATGTGACGTCGTTTTCGGATCCACTGGTGGAAGATACAAAAACAAACAAGAGATACCGTGCTGATCATCTGATTGAAGCGTGGTTGGAAACACATCCGGAAGTGAGTGTCGTCGTTGAAGATCTTACCATAGAACAGATGGGGGATTTCATTACGGAACACAAAATTTTAAGCCCGGATAAACATCCGGTGACAAAACCGCAAAAGTTTAACCTCCTGTTTGAAACGAAGCTTGGAGTAGTGGAAGGGAAAAAGTCTGTACTATACCTTCGTGGAGAAACCGCACAGGGTATATTTACGAATTTCAGAAATATTGCAGACTCAAATCGGGTAACATTACCGTTTGGTGTCGGACAGATAGGGAAATCCTTCCGCAATGAAATCACTACTGGCCAATTTATATTCAGAACATTGGAATTGGAACAGGCTGAGATCGAGTACTTTTTCGATCCGGAGCTCACTGACTGGAAAAGCACGTTTGAGGATTGGAAAACCAGCATGTGGACTTTCATAAGAGATACGATAGGTATACAAGAATCTCACTTGCGCTGGAGAAGGCATACAGATAAAGAACGAAGCCACTATAGCCAGGATACGTACGACTTAGATTATCAGTTTCCGTTTGGTTGGAAGGAACTGTGGGGAATCGCATACCGCACGAATTATGACTTAACTCAGCATGCCAATTTATCCGGCAGGGACCTGACATGGCTTGATCCCCGTACCGGGAAACGGTGTATTCCGCATGTGATAGAGCCCGCGGTCGGGATAAACAGACTGTTTCTTATGGTCCTCGCCGATGCGTTCACCAAAGAGGAAAAACGGATTGTTCTGAAGCTTAAGCCGTCACTTGCGCCCTACACAGTTGCGGTGTTTCCTCTCGTGGCAAATAAACCGGAGCTCGTGGACAAAGCCCGCCAGTTGCACCGGGAATTGAAAAACCAATATCCGACGGCATGGGATGATCGTGGCAACATCGGGAAGCGGTATATGGCCCAAGACGAGATTGGTACACCCTGGTGCGTGACTGTGGATTATACAACGCTGGAGGATGGTACCGTGACTATCCGTGATCGTGATACGATGAAGCAGGAACGCGTATCTATCGATGCATTGGCAACATATATTCAACAGTCAATGAAAGGGGAATAATATGAAAAAACAAACTATGATTTATGCAGGTCTCGCCCTCGCCCTTTGTCTGACCGGCTTTTTTGTGTATAAAGCGGTATCCGGAGGATCACCCGCGCCTGTCGCCCCATCTGAGGAAGAGGAAATTGTGGAAGTATTGCCGCAAGTTGATGCCTCTGTCATCGTGGACGTAAAGAAAAGCACGGCAAAGGATAACGCAGTTGTCATGAAAGTGACCGGATTGGCAGGTAAAATGGCATCTGTCGGATATGAATTAACATACGACAGTGAAGGACTGATCAAAGGGGTGAATTCAGGCAGTAAGCCGATTGAAACAATCGGCCAAAGCGAATTTGAACGGGAAATTTACCTCGGTACCTGTTCACGCAACGTATGTAAACCTGATGTAGGGGTGACAAAGGTGTCTATCGCAATGGAGTTTACCGATAAAGATGGTAAAAAGAGTCAATTCTCAAAGGATTTCGACTTATAACCACTAGATTTCATTATCGCGTACACTGCATTTAGTAGCGATGTCGCTTGGGGCACTTGTATTGTGAGCACTACTTCGTGTGCAACCATCATACCGAAGTAATTTTTGGGTAATCGTTGTGGACGAAGTGACCAAAGCGTTTTTGTTCGAATCTTCTCTGCCGAAATAATGTTCTCAAATGTCGCGCTGTTTCTTCCAAGATAGTTCGCCAAAAAAATAAAATCTCCCAGATATGCTTGGAATTCACCCAAATAACTTCGTGGAAATATCTGAGAGTCAACCATAGAGTGTAATAAATCTTGTATTTCAGGTATGTGAAATATATCAACGCCAAAATTACCTAATAGGTTCAGAAAAGTCTTCACGCCGTTATTCGGAAACCCATCTATTTGATCTGATCCAGTAGGCCAAGGGGTTAACATCATTTCAATAACATGACTTTCCTCATGTCTACGGGCAACGAGGAGTTCCAGAGGAGAGCCGGTAAACATATCTCCTGTATACCGAGCAAATCTCCGTCGTAGCTGTGGAGGCGGATATATAATACTTGGTATAATAGGCACACGGTCATGATCGCTTGGATAATTTGGATCTGAAACAGAAAAATCCTTCAGATATTCTACCAACGTGTTCCATTCTGGCGCGCTTTTTGGGCCGTGTATTTGTAATCCCTGTTCCCACGCCGTACCATTCCCTAATTTCTGGCTTAATATGTATTCATCGGTGTCGTCGTCTGACAGTCGGGCTGGTATCCATTTCCAATTCGAGTGCCCAGGTATTTCACTTGCCTCTTTTCTCTCATATCTGATATTTGGTGGTAAAAAGACAAATTTATCAGTAGTAGCAACCATTACCGGTAAAATTAATTTTGGCATAAATTCAGTGTTGATTATTCCGTCATTTGGGTTCGGCTGCTCGATTATCGCAATTAATTCCGCTATATCCTGCGGGGTAATCGTGTATTCCGCTATAAGTTTATTTTTTTGTGTCAACACACTCTGAGCATTTTTTTCCTGATTCGGCATCATGGCAGTGATTATATCAGATATAAGCCTATAATTTTATTTTCATTGGAATTCACAAATACCGTATATGTACTTCCATGAAATTCATGAATACGTCGTGAAATGGTTCTTGACATGTCGTGAAAAATGGGTAACTATGGATATTAGTGGGAAGAAATGGTAATATCGATTCATGAAGTTATTCCTTGGGGAATATGACCATGCACTGGATGAACGGGGAAGAGTGACGCTTCCGAGAAAGATACGACAGGAGCTTGAAGAGCGAGAAGTCGTACTGTCTCGAGGATTCGATGCCTGTATTTTCGGATTTGATAAAGAGAGTTGGGAGAAACAAGCGACAAAACAGCTGGAGGCACCGGTTACAGACGAGAAGGCAAGAGCAATACGAAGATACATGTTCGCGGGAGCTGAAAAGGTTGAAGTGGATAAGCTTGGTCGTATTTTAATGCCTGCGCTCCTTAAGGAATACGCACGAATCGGTAAGGACGTCAAAGTGATCGGAGCCGGCGATCATTTTGAAATATGGGATACAGTAGCATGGCAAAAATACGAAGCCACGCTTCAATCACCATGAGTACCTACCACACACCGGTTATGGTAAGAGAAGTTCTTGAGGGGTTGAATGTTCAGCCCGGGGAGAAGTACATAGACGCGACATTGGGTGGGGGTGGACATACATGGGAAATTGTTAAACAGGGAGGGATTGTACTGGGAATTGATGCAGATACAGATGCATTAGTTCACGCACAGGAACGATTGGAAACGGAAAAGAGAGAGATGCCAACAGCAGGGTCTTGGAAGCTGGTTCAGGGAAATTTTCGCGATATACAACACATCGCGAAAGAAAATGGATTTGAAAAGGTAAGCGGGATTCTGATGGATTTAGGTGTATCGAGCTATCAGTTGGATACACCGGAAAAAGGGTTCAGTTATAGATTTTTGGACGGTCCGCTAGACATGAGATTGGATAGGACACAAGGAGAAACGGTAGCGAAATTTATAAAAAGTGCGTCTGAAGAGGAGTTATATGAAATTTTTACAAAATTTGGTGAGGAGGAGCGTGCTCGGGCAATTGTTCATGCTCTTATCCGCACCCGTCAGGTAAAAAAAATAGTGACAGTCGGTCAGCTGCTCGGTGCGATAGATAAGGCAATAGGCACCGGCTCTGATAAATATGCAGTGTACTCGAGGATTTTCCAGTCACTGCGAATTTATATAAATGATGAACTGGGAGCATTACGTGAATCGCTTTCAGGTACAGAGGAATTGTTGAGACCGGGAGGAAGACTTGCCGTTATAAGTTTTCACTCACTGGAGGACAGAATAGTAAAGCAATTCATGCGTGAAGGAAATTGGAAGCGTATCGCAAAGAAACCAATTTCAGCTGACGAAAGTGAAGTGATACATAATAGACGGTCAAGAAGTGCAAAATTACGAATTGTTGAAAAAGTATGAAGCAACTAATACGATTTTCATTAACTATTGCGCCTATTATCGCAGTTGTTCTGGCTATTTGTGAGCTCGTATTATCGAATCAGTTTGTTGGTTCGGGAAAAGAAATCCGGACTGTTGATACATCGATTGATGTGATCAGATCTGAAAACGCTAAGCTCGAGCAACAGGTCGCCTCCGCCTCATCACTATTGACTATATCCGCTAAAGCAAAGGAAATCGGCTTTGTAGAACCAAAACCCTCACAATATCTGACAATAGCGCCTTCGCAACTGCCCGTTGCCTTCAATCTTAAGCAGTAAATCGGCAAAAATGATAGAGTGTAAATGGAGTGTTTTCCCATATGTCTAGAGTATCTGTTGGTTTTTTCATCATCATATCCATTTTTTTTCTGATATCTGTCCGTTTGTTCTACTGGCAAGTCATTGCGGGAGAGTCTCTCCGAAACCAGGCGGAAAAACAATACTTTTTGGAGTTCACTCTTCCCTCCACACGCGGGACAATCTTGGCGTCAGACGGTAGCCCTCTTGTTATGAATTCTCCCGCCTTTCTGGCGTACGCACAGCCGCAAAAAATTAAAAACCCTCTCCAATTTATCAATCAGATCCTCCCGTATATACCCATAGATGAAAAAACCGTCATGGCAAACATAACAGCTCCGGGGAGAGTATGGGTTCCGTTAGCACACAAGGTAGAGCCGCCCGTCGTAGATGCGCTCCGTGCCCAGGAAATTGTCGGATTGGACTTTGAGCCTGAGCTAAAACGGTATTATCCGGAAAGCTCGATGGCTGCTCATTTGCTGGGATTTGTCGGATCGGATCAAAACGGCTATGACAAGGGGTACTTCGGACTGGAGGGATACTATGATAGGGAATTGCGTGGAATTGAAGGGTTCATACAACGGGAGAAGGATGCTCTCGGCGCTCCCATTGTTATTGGAGAAGAACGACGAATCGAGGCGCAAAACGGCAGATCACTCGTCCTGTGGATAGACCGCGTTATTCAACGCAGTGTGGAAAAAAGATTACTGGAAGGAATAGCCAAGTATGGTGCCATTGCCGGATCTGTTGTGGTCATGGATCCAAAAACAGGTGGTGTTCTTGCGATGGCGTCAGTTCCGTCCTATGATCCCTCGCAATTCTCAGCCTTTGACAAGTCCGTATACGTAAATCCTGCGGTTGGAGCAAGTTATGAACCGGGATCTACATTCAAGGTGCTTGTGATGGCTGCCGCATTACACAGCGGTGTCATAGAGGCCACCACCCAGTTGGATGAATCAGGACCTACACAGGTCGGAGGATACTCAATCCGTACGTGGGATAACAAATACCGTGGACAGCAGTCCATGTCAGAGGTGATTCAACACTCATCGAACGTAGGAATGGTGTTTATCCAACAAAAGATGGGGAGGGAACCGTTTATTAAGTTTTTGCATGATTTTGGTTTTGGGAAACCATCCGGTATTGATCTGGAAGAGGACCAGTCTCCCGAGCTTCGCGCCGACAGTGAATGGAAAGATATAGACTTGGCTACAGCTTCGTTCGGACAGGGCATAGCCGTAACGCCGATTCAAATGGTTCGTGCTGTTTCCGCCATCGCCAACGGTGGATTTCTTATGACACCGCGTATATTAAAGAAAACTATCGATTCTAAAGGCAAAGAAATAGAGATCACCCCCGAAAAAGGTAAACGATTATTAAGTAAAAAAGCCACGGATTTAACCACAGAAATGATGATTAATGCGGTAGATAATGGGGAGGCAAAGTGGGCAAAACCCAAAGGGTACAGGATTGCAGGGAAGACTGGTACCGCACAGATCGCCGTGGCGGGACATTATGACGAGAAAAAAACCATTGCGTCGTTCGTGGGGTTCGCTCCTGCGGATGATCCGAAATTCGTCATGCTTGTGACACTGCGTGAACCTACCAGTTCGCAGTGGGGATCTGAGACAGCCGCACCTCTGTTTTTTTCAATCGCGCGCGATATCTTCATGTACAAGGGAATTGCCCCGCAGCTGTAGAGTTTTCTCAAGGATCCGTGCTTTCTGGTATAATGCTATATATGATTCGAAGCCTCAAATCGATCTATCACTATATTCTTTCGTGTATCGCAATTGTCTGGTATGGATTTCCGGGGAATAAAATCAAAGTCATAGGAGTCACAGGAACAGACGGGAAGACCACCACGACAACGCTCATATATGAAGTGCTCCATGCCTCCGGTATGAAGGTATCCATGATTTCCTCCGTGCACGCTATCATTGGAGGTAAAATATATGACACAGGGTTCCATGTAACGACTCCTGATGCTTTTTTTGTACAGAAATATCTGCGTCAGGCTGTAGATCATGGCGATACGCATATGGTTCTTGAGGTCACGTCACACGGGCTTGCGCAACACCGTGTACACGGAGTGCCGTTTGAAGTTGGTGTGATTACGAATATTACCCATGAACACCTCGATTGGCACAGAACATTCGAGCACTATAAAGCAACAAAACTCTCTCTCCTCAAGCGGGCAAAAACAGCTGTGGTAAACCGTGATGAATCTGAGTTATTTGCAGATGCAATGCCGCTTCTACGAAATAAGCGTGTGGTTTCCTACGGAATACGACGGGAAGCACAGATCACCCCTCAGACACATCCGTTTACTACAAAATTACCGGGAGAATTCAACAAATATAATTGCCTGGCTGCCATATCTGTCGCCGAATTGTTTTCGATCCCATGGAATGTCACCAAAAAAGCCATTAAATCGTTTCCCGGCATTCCCGGTCGTATGGAAATGGTTGCCACCACACCCGTCAAAATAATTGTGGATTTTGCCCATACGCCAAATGCGATAGACAGAGCACTCAAAACAGCTCGGACCATGACCAAAAAACGGCTTATCCACGTGTTTGGAAGTGCTGGGCTGCGTGATGCATCCAAGCGTCCCCTTATGGGTGAGGCGTCTTCAAGATACGCGGATATTATCGTGTTAACTGAAGAAGACTACCGGACTGAAGATGTGGAGAAAATTATGGATGAAATTGCTTCAGGTATTGCACCCGGTCCAAAGGTGCTTAGATTTGCCTCACGGGCAAAAGCTATTCAAATGGCACTTTCTCTGGCAAAAAAAGGTGATGTACTCATCCTTACTGGGAAGGGTCATGAGAAAAGTCTATGCCGCGGAACAGTAGAGTACCCGTGGAGCGATCAGAAGGAAGTCAAACGGTTATTATCTCGCACAAAAAATGCGTAGGGATGTATTTTTACATGGGGTTTTTTTCAAACGGAACATACTTACAATCAAGCGTGCTTACTGGGATTCCACACATATCTCACGGCTTCTCCCGTTTGGCGGACGGTGATATGCGTCAACTGCCGCCGGTCACAGCATTTGCCAAAAAGTGTGGCGTCGCAACTCCTGTTTTTTTCCCAAGGCAGGTGCACGGTAACTCGATAGCCGATAACCCAATAGAGGGTACCCAAGTGGATGCCGACGGCGTATTTGCACGGAGGGGAGAAAGTTACGTAAAAAGTATTGGCGTTTTAACAGCAGACTGCACGCCTATATTGTTTGCAGATATTCATGGATCATGTATTGGGGCTGTCCATGCCGGGTGGAAAGGTACATATAGCAATATTGTAGGGGCAATGCTATCCAAATTCGAGGAAACCGGCTTACCATCCGCAGATATACGAGTCAGTGTGGGACCTCATATCGGCGGTTGCTGTTATAGCGTTCCAAATGAACGGATAGAGATTCTGCGTGACACATATCCTTTTGTGCAGGAGTATGCATACACAGAGACTGGTATATGGCATTTGGATATTGGTAAAATCATAGTATCTCAGCTTTTGGGCAAGGGTATTGAAAGGCAACATATTGATACCAGGATATTTTGTACATCATGCCAAACAAACCAATTTTTTTCATACAGGAAAAATACAAAGGAAGAATTTGGTGAAATGGCGGCAATAATCGGGTTTACGTAAAAAATATGGAGCTATCAGATTTTTCAAACGTACAGACCATTCATATGGTGGGAATAAAAGGTATCGCAATGGCGGCGTTTGCCCTATGGGCGATAGAATCAGGGAGAACAGTGACAGGTTCTGATGTGGATGAGCATTTTCCAAGCGATGATATTTTGAAACAAAAGGGTATATCGATATATTCAGGATTTGCTGCATCGCATATTCACACGAACGATATGCCTGATCTCGTGGTATACACGGGAGCACATAAAGGTCTTGACAATGTGGAAGTGGCAACAGCAATTGAGCTTGGAATTCCGGTTTTGCCACACGGAAAAGCGTTAGGTATTGCCATGAACGGTATGTCTCAGATCTCAGTTGCAGGAAGTCATGGAAAAACCACAACATCAGCTATGATTGCCACGGTGCTTATGCATGCCGGCATGGATCCCAGTTACGCAATTGGCTCAGGGGTTATAAAGGGACTCGGGAATCCTGGCCATCACGGGAGCGGTGGTATTTTTGTGGCAGAGGCCGATGAGTATATAACTGATCCGCAACACGATAAAACACCCAGATTTTTATGGCAGCACCCGGAGACACTCGTTGTAACCAATATAGACTTTGACCATCCCGACGCGTATGAGGACCTCTCGGCTGTACAATCTGCATTTCTTGCCTTGCAACGGAATCTTGTGGGCAAAAAGGTACTAATACTCAATAGCGACAACCCTGCAAGCGATGTGCTCAAAACTGCCGGGGGCGCAAACAAGATTATTTCATATGGTACCGGCGAGGGTGCAACATACAAGATAAAAAATACGGTGAGCGGTAATGGAACCACGACGTTCTCCCTGTATACCGGGTCGGTGGAATTGGGATCTGTATGTCTTCATATACCCGGAAATCATAATGTGGAAAACGCAGCAGCAGCGGCAGTGGCGTGTCTGCAGTACGGCGTTTCATGGGAGAAAATAGCCGAAGGACTTTCGCTATTTGGCGGAGCTAAACGACGATTTGACCTTCTTTCTTCCCATAACGGTATTTTGTATTACGATGACTATGCACATCACCCGAAAGAACTCGCCTCAACGCTGCAGGCAGCCAGATCCTGGTTCCCCAAAAATCGGATAATCGCAGTGTTTCAGCCACATACATATTCACGTACAAAGGCATTATTTGTGGAATTTTCCCGGGCGTTTTATGCAGCAGATATTGTCCTTCTTGCAGATATTTACGCATCCGCACGTGAGGGATTTTCAGGAGATATTTCCGGTAAACTTGTCTATGAAAAACTCCGCTGGGAACACGGGAGTGTGTATTTTACTCCCGGAAAATCAGAGATTATAGAGAAGTTACGTTCTATAAAAAAAGCGGGTGATGTCATTATTTTTATGGGTGCAGGGGATATCTATTCGTGGGAACAGGATATAATTCAGGGACTGACTATATGACAGATAATCAAACCAATATACAGAAACTCGTGCAGACGCTCGGACCATCCGCAAAAGAACATGTTATCCTTGCGCCATATACCACGTTTAAACTTGGAGGCCCGGCTGACATTTTTTTTGAGGCAAAGACAACGGAAGAGCTCGTGTCAGCTGTCTCACGCGCCCGAGAATTATCTGTCCCAGTACACATACTCGGAGGCGGTACAAACGTGCTGATAGGTGATAAGGGTATCCGGGGCTTAGTGATCAAAAACGTCACAAGAAAAATTGCGATGCGAGGAATTGTCGGAGCGGAAAAATTAGGGCAATCCTCCAAAAAAGTTTTTGTAGAAGTAGATTCGGGAGTGCTGTTAAACAGCCTGGTCAGATACACTGTGGAGGAGGGATTACAGGGACTTGAAATGCATTTGGGATTACCCGGCACTGTAGGTGGAGCGATATATATGAACTCAAAATGGACCCGGCCTGTAGGGTATGTGGGTGACTGCCTCCATAGCGCAAAAATTCTGACTCCGGAAAACAAAACGGTAGAAGTCCCACAGTCATATTTTGAATTTGCCTATGATTACAGCTCACTCCATAAAACATCGGACATACTTCTTACCGCTATATTTGCCTTGGCAGTTGATGATAAAAAACGACTTTGGGAGATCGCCAACAGCAGCATCGCTCACAGAAGAGCAACACAGCCCCAGGGCGTGAAGTCAGCAGGCTGCATATTTAAAAACATCACCACAGAACAGGCATTGGATCATAATACGCCGGAACACACCACCTCTGCAGGATACCTTATCGATTCTGTAGGACTTAAAGGTCTGACAATCGGCGGCGCACAAATATCGCCGAATCACGCCAATTTTACCGTAAATACAGGCCAGGCAACCGCATCGGATGTGCTACAATTAATCAAAAGAGCAAAGGAACAGGTAAAACTTCGGTATGGTATCGAACTGGAGGAAGAAGTTCTAACAGTCGGAGAATTTTAATTATGGAAAAATTTGTAATACAGGGTGGAGTTGCACTTCATGGAGAGGTGACCATCAGCGGAGCAAAGAATGTCGCTCTTAAGGTGCTGGTCGCATCCCTGTTAACCGATGATGAACTTGTTATCCATAATGTTCCTCGGCTTCGTGATGTGTACTTTATGCTTGAGGTACTGTCGCACCTTGGGATTTCGCATATATTTGACGGAAACACAGTGCGGCTCAAAAATAGCGGAGTCAAGTCATTTTCCGTGCCGCTTGAAGTGGGAGCCAGGCTTCGTACATCATCCATGGTATTAGGGCCACTTTTGGCCCGATACGGGAAAGCGAAAATACCAAATCCCGGCGGATGCCGATTGGGCGCTCGTCCCATAGACAGACACATAGAAGGATTAAAACAGATGGGCGCTACAGTTGATTACCGTTCAGATGATGGGTTTTTCTACTCAGAAGCAAAGAAACTCTCCGGTGCGACCATAGAGTTCACAAAAAACACGCATACAGGTACGGAGACATTACTTCTTGCAGCGGTCTTAGCAGATGGTGTTACCGTGCTTAAAAACGCAGCGGAAGAAGTAGAAGTCGACGGACTGATCTCCCTGCTTGTGAGTATGGGAGCGGATATTCACCGAAGTGCCCCCAGGGAAATAACCGTTCGCGGCGTGTCATCCCTTCATGGTGTTGAATTCACCGTTATGCCTGACCGCAATGAGGAAGTAACATTTGCAATTGCAGCTGCTATTACCAAAGGTAATATTGTTGTCAAACACTCACAACGCGACATGCTCACTGCATTTTTGGATAAGTATACAGCAGCGGGTTTGCAATACGAGAGTATTGATCAGTCGACTACACGATATTTCACCAGTGGCGCCATATTACCTACCGACATCGAGACAAATATTCACCCGGGATTTATGACTGACTGGCAAGCACCCTGGGCTGTCCTTATGACTCAGGCTGCCGGTGTATCTACAATTCATGAAACAGTGTTTGAAAGCAGATTTTCCTACGTGCAGGAGCTCAAGAAAATGGGAGCAACAATCGAATTTTACAGTCCTCAGGTAAAGAATCCTGAAGAGTTTTATAACTTCAATTGGAGCGACAGAATAGAAGGATATCATCAGGCTATCCGCATTACCGGAAGCACACCGCTTCATGATGCTGTGTTAAATATAGATGATTTACGCGCGGGAGCAACGGTTGTTCTCGCTGCCTTGGTCGCAACAGGGGAGAGTGTTGTGTATGGTATCGAGCAGGTAGATCGCGGATATGAACAGTTTGAAACACGACTTCAATCTTTAGGTGCACATATAAAACGAGTAAAGGAGGACGTCGTATGAACGATCTTGTCGCTGTAGTTCTCGCAGGAGGGGTTGGCAATCGTTTTTGGCCGTTTGTTACAGACAAGATCATATTCCCCTGGTTCGGAAAGCCGTTTATTGAATATTCCGTGAAAAAAGTACTTCCGAAAGAGGTGACAAAAGTAGTTGTGGTCACGAACCCCACAAACAATGCTACGTTATCCTCACTACAATTTTCAGTGCCTTCTGTGACTGTGATGCAACGGACACCGCTTGGTATCGCAGATGCGCTCCTGACGGCAGGAAGTGAAATTGAAGGAGCATCGCTTTTGATTCTCAATGGGGATGATGTCACTAATTCCGAGCTGTTCTCACAGGTTATACAAAAGGCGATAGAAACAAAATCGTTCGGCGTCATACCAGCATTTGAGACAACTGAGTATTTTCCCGGTGGCTATCTGCAGGTACAAGGCAATACCGTTAAATCTATTGTTGAAAAACCCGGAGCCGGGAACGAGCCTTCAAAACTAGTCGCGATGCTTGGTCATTACATAGCCGATGCAAATGAGCTCTTGAGCGAGTTGAAACAGACAAAAAGCGATTCTGACGATGTATACGAAAAAACACTCAGCACGCTCATGAAACGGCATGATTTTACCATGTACATCCATACCGGCGGATTTGCATCGATGAAGTACCCGTGGCATGTTTTGGATGTAAATGATGTCATGCTACAAACAGTAAAACACCACAGAGGAAAAAATGTGACTATCAAGGCAAATGTCGTAATCGAAGGGGAAGTGCATATAGAGGATGATGTAAAAATATTTGAAAATACAAAAATTACGGGACCGTGTTACATAGGTAAAGGTACTATTATTGGCAATAACAATATTATTCGACAAAGCCATATAGGCTCCGGATGTGTGACGGGTTTTAACAGCGATATATCAAGAAGCTACATAGGAGACAATTGTTGGTTTCATAATAACTATATCGGTGATAGCGTACTTGAAGGCAATGTGAGCATGGGTGGCGGTGCCGCCTGTGCCAATTTACGATTGGATGACGGAGTCATACACTCATCCGTCAAAAATGAAACGTTATCCACACAGAAAAATAAATTAGGAGCCCTGATCGGCAAACATGTACGTATTGGCGTCCATACCAGTATTATGCCGGGTGTCAAAATCGGCACGGGATCATTTGTGGGTAGCGGAGTTGTATTGGATCGCGATTTGGAGGAGAACAGTTTCTGCATTGTAAAAAGCTCATATACTGTTTCCCGAAACAAAGTATCAGTAGAACATGTCAACCGCGATGAATACAAAAAAGCTATCTGACCCATATGAAAAAAGAGACTATTCTGATTCTGCACGGTTGGGGACTGTCAGGTAGTAGATTTGACGGACTTGTTTCAGTTCTCAAAAAAAAAGGGTACAGTGTATATGCTCCTGATTTGCCCGGTTTTGGCGGGAGCACCCCTCCCATCCATCCGTATCATCTTTCCGATTATGCCCAGTTTGTTTCTGATTTCATCAGATCCAACGGAATTAAAAACCCTATTTTTATCGGGCATTCCTTTGGAGGCCGTGTGACGCTTCGCTATCTTGAGAAAAATCCTTCGGGAGCCAAGGCAATTATTCTGACCGGAACTCCGGGATTTACCCCGGTTGCTCGACGGAAGCTTATTCTATTTACCATCGGAGCAAAAATCGGTAAATTTATATTTTCGATCTGGCCATTGTCCGCGATCCAGGAGAAAATTCGTGCCTGGTATTACTACCTGGTTGGAGCCAGGGATTTCTATCGGGCAAACGGTGTTATGCGGGAGATATTCAAAATTGTGGTGAAGGAGGATCTCATTGTCGCCATGCAGTCTGTCTCCGTTCCGTGTGCGCTCATATGGGGTAGTCTTGATCAGATTACCCCGGTATGGATTGCCAAAAAGATGAAAGAGTACATTGCAGGTGCTACTCTGACTGTTCTTGATGATGCTGATCACGGCGTATCGTACAAACAGCCGGATAGATTCGCTAGCGAAGTGGACGCTTTTCTCAAAACAGTATGATGGTATTTTCAACACTATATGTTGTATGGGCCATACGGCTGCTATGTAATCTCAGTACCTATATCCAATTATGGTATGTGAAGGAGTATAGATTTGATCGGATGGCCATTCACCTCCGGAGCAACCAGGGAAAACGGATATGGTTCCCCTCATTCCGTCGTCCGCCTGTCACCCTGAAGACCGCGTGTATTTTTGCGGGAGTAGTCGTTGTTGAACTCGCAGTATACTCATTTTCCCCGTTCAGTGTTCCCTTACGGTTCCTCACTATGGATATACTCCTGTTTCCCCTGACCGCTTTATTTGTAGCCGCATTTAAAGCGCCAACACTGCTGTACCATATATGGGTGATTCGCCGTGCCAGACAACTGCTTCGGGCACATAGTGCTATGCGTGTGGTTGGAATAACGGGCAGTTACGGGAAAACATCCACAAAAGAGTACCTTGCATCGATTCTGGGCACAAAATATGAAACCCTGAAAACCGAAGCAAGTAAAAATTCACCGATCGGGATCTCTGAAGTGGTGCTACGAAAACTCCATCACGCGTATGATGCATTTGTTGTGGAAATGGGTGCGTATAAACCGGGAGAAATTGCCGAAATGTGTGAACTCGTTCGCCCTGAAATTGGTATACTGACGGCGATTAACCCGCAACACCAGGATCTGTTTGGAAGTATAGAACAAACAGTGAAGGCAAAATACGAGCTTGTCAGCGGCTTGCATGGGAAAAAAGTTGTCATTGTTAATTATGACAATACCTACACACGACAGATGGGTGAGAATGCAAAAAAAGACGGGTGTACTGTTATCTACTACTCTGTCGCAAAGCAGACTGATTGGTACGCAACAGGTATAGTGCAACAAGAGCAAGGCGTCAAATTCACTGTGCGCTACGGCAAACAGGAACATGATGTTACTGTGCCGCTGATTGGTGTGTTCCATGTGTCAAATATTCTTGCGGCCATGGCAGCCGCATTTCAGCTGGGACTACTATTTGACGAAGTAGTCAAAGGGTGTAGCGCGATAACATCGCTACCCAAAACAATGCAGCCGGTAGTGACATCACTTCCTGCCCTCTGTATTGATGATACGTTCAATAACAATCCTGATGCAGCAGTTGCAGCGATTTCGTTTTTGAAAGAGAAAAAGGGAAAAAAAATACTGGTCTTCCAGCCCATGATTGAGCTTGGCGCGTACACTTCTTCCTCCCATGAGAAAGTGGGCGAATATGCCGCGAGAGTATGTGACAGAGTACTTTTGACAAATGACAGTTATCTGGCTGATTTTACCCGAGGCATGAAAAAAGTGCACAGCAAATTGGAGCCAATGGTGGTAAGTCACGAATCAGCCGCAGCCTATTTGAAGACACATACGTCGGCAGGTGACACCGTACTGTTTAAAGGAAAAGAATCCGGCCGGGTACTTGCTCTGGTACGATAATAATATGTTTAACCGAATAATATCCGCATCACTATCGCCAAACACCGAACGGGAAGATGTGCTCGCTGCACTATTCATGCTCATGCAACCATGGAAATGGAAACGGGGGGCATATACGGATACCGTAACCTCCTGGTTTGAAAAACAATTTGCCGGGTACCTCGCATTCCCGTACAACAGCGGCCGAGCCGCCCTGACTGATATACTCAGATCTTTTGGCATTTCTTCCGGGGATGAAATTCTCGTCCAGGCGTTTACCTGTGTGGCTGTACCAAATTCTGTGCTCTGGTCCGGGGCTACTCCCGTATACGTTGATGTGGACGCTTCCCTCAATATCGATGTGACTGATGCCGCCAAAAAAATAAGCAAGAAAACCAGAGCGATTATCGTGCAGCATACACTAGGTGTAACGGCCGATATGACTGCAATACGCGCCTTCGCCAGAAAACATTCACTTGTGATTATCGAAGATTGCGCACATGCACTTGGGAGCACTTATGCTGGCAAGCAAACCGGAAGTATAGGAGATGCCGCCTTTTTTAGTTTCGGGAGGGATAAAGTACTATCCAGCGTGTTTGGTGGAGTAGCAATTATCCGCGCCAGCGACACCCGAGTAGTGGGGAAGATGCAAGAATCGCATAGCACCGTACAGGATGCTCCTGTGTTTTGGATATTCCAGCAGCTCTTACACCCTATCATATTCTCAATTGTTCTTCCGCTATACACAACAGGGATAGGGAAGGGGATACTCTGGATGTTTCAACGATTAGGACTGCTGTCATTTCCCGTGTATGCGAAGGAGAAACACGGGGGAAAACCAGAAATATTTCCAAGCCGCTATCCAAATGCGCTGGCGTTTCTCCTTTTGGCGCAACTGCGAAAACTCGACAGATACAATACCAGGCGAAAAAAAAGGGCAGCGCAGTACGTACGCGAGTTGGGGAAAGTAGCTGCCGTCGAATTACTTAGCTATACTGACGGATCAATTTTTTTACGACTACCTCTGTGTATACCTAACCCGAAACATTTCATACAAAGAGCAAAACAACGGGGGATTCTCATAGGGAATTGGTATCACAATACCATTGATCCTGCAGGTGTGGATTTTTCGGCTGTGGGGTATACGCCGGGGAGTTGTCCCCATGCGGAAACATATTCCACTCGTGTTATAAACCTGCCAACCAATGTATCCGAGCAGGATGCAGAGCGGGTACTTTCTCTCTTTTCATAACAGTATGAGTCATATTCTTGTCACACCGATAACTGTGGGATCAATGCAGGAAAACTGTTATGTGGTGGCGTGTCAGGATACAAAGGAATGTTTCATTATAGACCCGGGGGATGATGCGTCGTATATATCAGAAAAAATAGTGGGATTGCAGTATACGCCGATCGGAATTATTGCAACACACGGTCACTTTGATCACATTATGGGAGCGCTGGAGTTGCAGCTGGTGTTTTCAGTGCCATTTATGATGCATGCGCGAGATGAATTTTTGTTGGAGCGGATGAATGAAACCGCCACGCATTTTCTGGGACATCTTGTCGAAGAACAACCGCCTCAGGTCACAACAACAATCTCTGAAGGGATGACTCTACAGCTCGGATCAACATCCTTGCAGGTACTGGAAACTCCGGGACACACCCCCGGAAGTGTATGCGTATACAGCGATGCCGATGCGATACTCTTCGTGGGTGATGTGATATTCAAAGGAGGCGCGATAGGTCGGACGGATTTTTCGTACGGCAGGCCTCTCATTCTCCGGGATTCTGTTGATCGGCTTCTCGGATTGCCACCACATACACTCGTATATCCGGGTCATGGTGATACAACGACATTGAGGGAGGAAATGGTGTATCATAAAGGTCAGTCGCCTATATGAAAATAATTGCTGATTGGTTAGTAAGTGCAGTATCACTGGTCCTTGTTTCCCGAATAGTAACGGGAATTCATTTTGCTGATTTTGTCTCAGCTATTCTTGCGGCAGTAATAATCGGTTTGGTAAATTTGCTGGTTAAACCGATTATCATACTGTTTACGTTACCCATCACGATACTTACATTCGGACTGTTTACATTTGTCATCAACGCTATTGTGTTTCAGCTTGCAAGTCGTGTGACACCCGGGTTTACCATCGATTCGTTTTGGGCTGCGTTTCTCGGATCACTGGCGTATGCAATATTGAACTCTCTGCTTCATAAAATCGCACGCGTGTAAGTGTCTCTCACACTAAACCTATGAATCTACAGATTATTGATCACAAGAAAGACTGGGATGAATTTTTGCTCGCACATAGTCCTCAGTCACTGTTCCAGAGTTGGGAGTGGGGGGAAATAGAAAAAAAATCAGGCAAAGACATATATAGGTACGGGATATACGACAAAGCGGCACTCATAGGGATCGCACAGACATTGATAGTTCGCGCGAAACGCGGGACATACATCCATATTCGCCAAGGACCTGTGTTAGTGTCCAACTCTCCGGTGACATGGAAGGAGTGCATTTCGTTATTCTTTGGAGCTGCCAAAAAAGAAGGAGCTCTGTTTATCCGCATAAGTCCCATGATCGAAGACAGTGGCGAGAATAGGGAAATACTGAAACAATCAGGATTTGTATGGTCACCAATCCATGAAGTTGATGCCGAACGCTGCTGGGTGCTGGATATCAGTAAATCAGAAGATGAGATATTGCAGGGCATGAGAAAAACCACTCGCTACGAAATCAGAAGGGCTTTGAAAATGGATATAGAGGTTAAAAGTACAACAAAAGAGGCTGATTTGACCAATTTCATTGAGCTGTATAAGGAAACGTCCAAACGACACGGTTTTGTATCACACGGATCCATAGTGGAAGAATTTGAATACTTTGCATCACATAACCAGGCATTGCTTTTGTTGGGATACTTTGAACATACTCTCATAGCAAGCGCGATCATCCTTTTTTATGGGGGTCAGGCTATCTACCATCACGGCGCGTCTCGCCCAAGTAAAATACCTGTATCGTACCTATTACAGTGGCGTGCAATTTTAGAGGCAAAAAAGCGGGGTATCTCTATATACAATTTTTATGGCATTGCCCCTGAGGATAAACCAAACCATCCGTGGAACGGACTCACTTTGTTTAAAAAGGGATTTGGTGGGTATGAAAAGAGGTACATGCATGCGCATGATTACCCGGTGTCGTCACTCTATATTGTCCCCAAATTGATTGAGAGTATACGGACAAAACTTCGCGGATATGAGTAGTAATTTGTAATTTAGTTACGGACAAATTATACTTAAATACGTTGTTTATATGTTAAAAACGCTCCGACAGCATCATATATCGTTTAAAAATGCATTTGCAGGACTTATTTGGGCGGTAAAAACCCAGCCAAATTTCCGTGTGCATATGGTGATTTCCCTCATAGTCATATCCATGAGCATATATTTCCAAATAACAGCAGTTGAAAAAGTAATACTTCTTTTCACCATCCTTTTAGGACTAAGTGGGGAAATGATAAACACAGCACTTGAGTCTATGACAGATTTGATTACAAAAGAATGGAGACAGGAGGCGAAAATCGCGAAAGATGTTGCCGCAGGAATGATGTTACTTATCGCCATGGGAGCTGTGGTAATTGGCGCTGTTATTTTCCTTCCGTACGTCAGGGGGACGGCTCCCGGTCTCTAACACTACTATGGCAATACTTCTCGGATTATTACTGTTTTCCTGGGCGCTCTCCAGTGTCCTTTATGTTCCGTTTATTCAGCTTTTATACAAGTGGCGTTTTCAGAGGATGAATCAGAAAACACTTGATGCGTTTGATAAGCGCACGCCAATTTTCGATAAGTTTCACCAAAAAAAGGCCGGTACACCGGTCGGTGGAGGTCTCTTGATCATCGCAATTACCACGATATTATTTCCAATCTCACTTCTGTTGATGCGCTATTTTTGGGTGCCGATAACATCCGTCTACCCAATGGCATCAGAGATAAAAATACTATTGTTCACCTTTATATCGTTTGGACTATTGGGACTTTTGGACGATGCGAAAAAGACTTTTTTCTTTGCACCAAAGGGTTTTTTTGGATTGCGTTTACGGCACAAACTATTTCTCGAAATTTTGCTCGCCGGAATTATCAGTTACTGGATCATGCATGATCTGCAAATCGACATATTATATGTACCATTTTATGGTGTGCTTCATTTAGGGTGGATATGGGGAATATTTTCGTCATTTGTGATTATCGCGTTTGCCAACGCGTTTAATATAACGGACGGATTGGATGGGCTGGCATCCGGAGTATTGCTCATTAGCCTCTGCGCGTTTTGGTTTATCTCGGCATCAATCCTCGATACTCCGCTTTCTGTGTTTATTGCACTCTGGTTGGGAGCACTCATCGCATTTCTGTATTTTAATGTCCATCCGGCACGTATATTTCTGGGAGATGTAGGAGCGTTATCGTTTGGCGCCACGCTCAGCGTAGTCGCCCTCATTCTTGGAAAAACATCAGTGCTTCTTGTCATCGGCGGGATATTCATTATAGAGGTGGCAACATCGCTTATTCAGTTACTCAGTAAGCAATTTTTACGTAGAAAAGTATTTGCTGCAGCGCCATTTCACCTTTGGTTACAATACAAGGGATGGCCGGAATCCAAAATAGTCATGAGGTTTTGGATTATCAGCATTGTGTTTGCCATATTCGGATTATGGTTAGCCCTCATTACAAAAATGCCGATTTGATAGCTCAGGCACACAGGGAGAATAGATATGTCTGAAACGCAAAACCGTCCCATAGGAGTATTTGATTCCGGTTCCGGAGGTCTCAGTATCCTGGAATCAGTCAGAGAGCTGCTTCCGAATGAAACGTACATGTATCTGGGAGATCATGCAAATATTCCCTATGGCAATAAACCTACGGAGTTTATACGGGAAAGAACGGAACGTGCCATACAATTTTTTGTGTCCAGACATGCGAAGCTGGTGGTTATCGCCTGTAATACGTCCACAATAGCAGGGATTGACTGGTACAGATCACAGTTTCCTAATGTGCCAATTGTCGGCGTAGTGCCTGTGATAAAAACAGCGGCAAGTATCAGTAAGACAAAGCATATTATCGTTCTCTCTACCGAATACACCGCAAAGAGTGAGTATCAGAAAAATCTAATCACTCAGTTTGCCGACGGGTGTGATGTGACCTCACTGGGCAGCTCACTATTGGTACCGCTTATTGAACAGGGGAAACTAGGCAGTGAAGAAATCAGGACTGAGCTTGGGAATTTGCTCACTCATTACAAGTCCGGTGTACATGATGTGATTGTGTTAGGGTGTACACATTATCCTTTTTTAAAACCACTCCTGCGTGCTATGATTGATGCGGACACGCAAGTACTTGATTCAGGGGGTGCAGTAGCGCGGCAGGTACAGCGAATTCTCACGGATAGAAGTGAGGTTTCGCAGTCAGCCGAATCTAAAGTGGCATATTTTACCACCGCTACTGATGTCCAGCCGATACGAACCGTAATCAGCACGCTTCTACACCATGATGTCACAGCAGAACATATCACTTTATAAAAACAAACGCGTGGCTGTGATAGGCCTGTCGGTCGAGGGGATAGACACCGTAAAATTCTTAAGCGGACACGGTGCGCAAGTATCCTGTCTGGACCGTCGAAGTGAATCTGAATTAGGTGACAATTACACGCAGTTATCTGAGTATACGAATTCATTCTCTTTAGGTCCGCGATACCTCTCTGATCTGTTCGCGTATGATTTGATTATCAGATCTCCGGGGATGGCTCTACGAACTCCCGAGCTGGTTGAGGCGACTGGTCGGGGACAGATCATCACCAGTCAAACGAAATTGTTTTTTGCACATTGCGCCGCCCCTATTATTGGTGTGACGGGGACAAAAGGTAAGGGCACCACGAGTTCACTTATCTACACGATGATCCGGCAATCCGGGAAAAAAGCGTGGCTGGGTGGGAACATAGGTGCCCCGCTGTTATCAAAAATTGATGAAATAACTCCCGATGATTTAGTAGTAATGGAGCTTTCATCGTTTCAACTTGAGGATCTCGACAGAAGTCCTCATATCGCTGTAGTGCTCAAAATTACCCAGGAACATCTGGCAAATTTTGATCCGAACGCGACAAATTATCATGAATCACGTGAAGCGTACGTGGACGCCAAGCGATCTATAATCTCGCACCAGAAAGAATCTGACTTCGTTATCTATACACCTGATGATGCCACAAGTCGTGAATTTGGTGAAACATCAACAGCGCGTAACCTGGCATTTAGCAGATCAGACAAACACGCAGACGCATTTGTCCGTGGAGATACTGTGTACATACGGGATGGTGCAGAAGAACACCTGATTTGCACGCTTTCTTCCATACATCTTCGGGGTGTACACAATCTGGAAAATATTGCCGCAGCTGCATTGGCATGTCGCGCCTCCGGAGTGGATGTCGATTCCATTCGAACGGGTGCTGAACATTTTGAAGGGTTGGAACACCGGCTAGAAACTGTGAAAACAGTTGGTGGTGTCATCTATGTAAACGATTCATTTTCCACCGTACCGGAAACCGCAATTGCCGCCATCGATTCTTTTGCGCAGCCACTGGTACTTATAGTCGGTGGCTCAGATAAGGGATCAGACTATACCGACCTTGGGAGACGAATTGCACGCTCATCGGTTCATGCGCTTATTGTTATTGGTGCTATGACAGATAAAATTCTCGGTGCTGTTACTGCTGCCGGATACTCCGGAGAGGTTGTGACAGGACTTACGACCATGAAAGATATAGTCACTGTTTCGCATGAGAAAGCACGCCCCGGAGATGTTGTGCTGTTGTCACCTGCCTGTGCATCATTTGATATGTTCAAAAATTATAAGGTAAGAGGGAAGGAATTTAAGGATGAAGTGGAACATCTTTCGTAAACTGCAGTTATTTGGTGATGATGGAAAACGTCATGTGATACATCGGGAGCCAAAAAAAATCTTACAATCCGCTGATCCGTGGCTCGTGGTGAGTATCCTTGCGCTTTCGATATTCGGTGTTCTGATGGTATACGATTCCAGTGTCGCCATCGCGCTTAGGGATTTTGGCGATCAGTATTACTATGTGAAGGAACAGGTAAAATGGTTTATCGCGGGACTTGCCGCTTTTATAGTATTTTCAAAAATTCCCTACACGGTTTGGCGGAAATATGCGCTTCACTTATTGGTCCTGACACTCATCCTTTTAATGGCAGTGTTTATCCCTGGTGCCGGCATACGCGCGTACGGGGCACACCGATGGATTAACTTCGGATTCTTTGTCATGCAACCTGCTGAATTTGCGAAATTGACAATGATTTTTTATCTGTCCGCATGGTTTACCCATCCGGAAAAAAGCAGATTTTTATCGTTTTTGCTACTATTGGGTATGGTAGTCGGATTGGTGATGCTCGAGCCGGATTTGGGAACAAGCAGTATCATTCTCTCGATCGCGTTACTTCTGTATTTTTACTCCGGTGCACCTATACGGCATTTTATGTTTATGGTGCCTCTACTACTCGCTGCTGTACTGGTGCTCGCTGTGATTGCCCCATACAGAATGCAGCGTATAACGACATTTATCAACCGACAGTCAGATCCGCTGGGTGCGTCCTATCATATCCGACAAGTATTATTGGGACTCGGATCAGGTGGACTTACCGGCGTTGGCATCGGGCGATCCCGCCAAAAATACGAATACTTACCGGAAGCAAATACAGATTCAATATTCGCAATTATCGGCGAGGAAACCGGGTTTCTGGGTGCCATGCTCGTGATGTCGTTATACATCTCCATTATCTGGCGGGGGTACGCCATAGCGATGGCTGCGCGGGATGTATTTGGCAGATTATTGGCGCTTGGTATTTCTTCCTGGGTAGCTGTTCAAACTATGATAAATTTGAGTGCGATGGTCGCACTGATTCCGTTAACCGGAGTCCCGTTGCCGTTTATATCGTATGGCGGATCCAGTTTTATTATATTATTAAGTGCGATGGGTATAGTATTAAACATTAGTAAGCATAAATGAAACAGTCAGAAACATATTGTATTACGGGCGGACATCTCACTCCCGCAGTGGCGACTATCGAAGAACTGCAAAAACGGGATCCGACCGCGCATATACTATTTATCGGGCGAAGTCATGCGACTGAACATGCACGGGATGTATCACATGAAAAAGAGGAAATGGAAAGACTGGGAGTTCGCTTTATTGCAATCATTACCGGTAGGATTCAGCGGTTTATTTCACTTGGTTCTCTGGTGAATCTGTTAAAGATTCCGGTAGGTATAGTCCAGGCGCTTTTGCTAATTATCCGCGAAAAACCGTCCCGGATTGTTTCCTTTGGCGGATATGTGGCACTCCCGGTTGTCCTTGCCGGCTATATTCGGGGGATTCCCGTAATCACACATGAACAGACATCTGTCATCGGTTTGGCCAATCGGATAATTGCCAATTTTGCCAAAAAAATATGCGTGGCGTTCCCTAAAGTGTTAGGGGATATTCCGAAACAAAAAGGTGTTTTGACAGGATTGCCTATCCGTAAAGAGATACTGTCTATACAACGAATGAAGTCCGTCAAAAAAGTCATGGGAGTGCCGAAAATATATATAACGGGTGGCTCCACTGGGGCAGCAACTCTTAATACTCAGATCTTTTCTCTGATACCGTCACTGGTACAGAAATTCCACGTTATTCACCAAACCGGTCGAATTACCTTTGCCGAAGCAATGAGAGTACGGGAATTATTGCCGGAAACTAAGCGATCTCGATACGAAGTATACGAGTATGTGAATCCTGAGAAACTTGTAGAAATATTTGAGACTGCAACTCTTGTGGTCGGCAGATCAGGTGCGAATACCACTCTGGAACTTGCCACTATTGGTATACCGGCTATCTTAATTCCGCTTCCCTGGTCCGGCGGCGGCGAACAGGAAAAAAATGCCAGATGGCTTGAGAAGTCAGGTTCCTCACGGGTGCTTTTACAAAAAGATCTGAGTGGAGAAACGCTTATGTCAGAAATTCAACATATGGTATCACACATAAAAAAATATCAGACGAATGCTCTGGAGTTCGCAGCAACTATGCCTCGAAACGGAACCGGGAGTTTTGTGGATGAGGTGGTCACACTGATATGAGTGTCTACAGGAACACTGCATTTAAATGGATCCTCCTGTTTGTAACAGTTGGCATTGTCAGTTTTTGCCTCTACTACGTACTTCGCACCGTTTTTGTTATCCGTACTATAGAAATTGCGGGGCAGGGTATTACTGTAGTAGTCGACGAAAAGAAAATTCCAAAAAATCTGTTGTTTTTTCCATCAGAAAAAATCCGTTCGGATATACTCAGTGGAAATCAGCTGCTCTCTGATGTCGTGTTCCGTAAAAAATATCCCAGTACACTTGTCATACAGCCGGTTCTTAGAAATCCGTTTCTGATCATTCAGACTCCCGAATTGTCAGGGTTGGTTGATACGAAAGGCTATGTGCTTGAGTACGGTGATCAGGCGAAAAAATTGCCGGTACTCCATTTTTCCAACATGCGCATACAAAAAGGCGAGCAACTGAAAAACGAGAAAGCACTTTTTGCTATCCGTGTAGTAGAATCCATCAATGCTATAGAACCTGTTGTGTCGGTTCAGGAAAAAGAAGGACCGGGGATAGAAGTGGTGACAGAAAAAATGCGTATTCTTTTTTCTCAGGAAGTGGATATGGCCAAAGCAATAGCCACTTTACAAACGTTAATAGCGGGGTTTAGAATAAAGGGTACGCTTCCCTCGGTTGTTGATCTCCGTTTCGACAAACCGGTAGTACATTTTTAAAATTATTATGGCACGAGATCAAGTCATATCCGGTATCGATGTAGGAACTTCAAAAGTCACCACGTTTGTCGCAACACTATCTGATGAAGGTGATGCACAGGTTATTGGCGTATCTATCGTTCCAAGCCGCGGTTTACGAAAAGGCCAGGTTGTGGATATAGAGGAAGCAACCGCAGCAATATCGCAGTCACTTGAGGCAGCCGAGCGCATGTCCGGAGTATCTGTCTCCAAGGCATATTTGTCAGTTGGAGGAAACCATATCGCATCGCAAAATTCTCATGGTGTCGTGGCCGTATCTGAACCTGACCGGGAAATATCAGAATCGGATGTATCCCGTGTCATTGAGGCTGCTAAAGCAGTCTCTCTGCCGTCTTCACGGGAAATACTGCACGTATTGCCAAGAGGGTATATTGTGGACAGTCAGGAGGGTATAGTCGATCCCATCGGAATGATGGGTATCCGGCTTGAAGTGGATACACACCTGGTCACCGGAGGAGCCACCGCTATACGGAATTTGAGAAAATGTGTGGAAGGGTTGGGTGTGGAAGTAAGTGGCATGGTGTTTGGCGGGCTGGCATCAGCAGAAGCGAGTATTACAGATACCGAAAAAGAACTTGGAGTCGTGCTTGTGGATATTGGCGGCGGTACCACAGATGTCGCTATCTATGTGGAGGGTGCGTTATCGTATTCATCAGTTATCCCAATCGGCGCGATAAATATCACAAAAGATTTGGCGGCAGGTCTGCGTGTCTCCTTGGAAACAGCAGAAAAAGTGAAATTGCTACTCGGACAGACGCCCCGAATTCCGACAGTCGCCCCTGAAGAAGAAAAGAGTAAGTCATCACGAAACGATAAATCAGATGAACTTGATGTATCTACGTTAGGCTTTCCCGAAGAACTGCGGATACTGTCCAGGCGGACGTTGGTGGAAGGAATAATCAAACCACGATTAAATGAGATTTTCACCATGGTAGCCCTCGAGCTCAAACGGAGCGGTTTTGGTGGAATGACTCCATCCGGTGTGGTTATAACCGGTGGTGGAGCACAAACAGTCGGCGCCGTTGAGGCCGCCAGGCGGAATTTGGCCATGCCGGTGCACATAGGCGTACCAAAAAGAGTCAGCGGGCTCATCGATGAAATTACCTCATCTGCATACACGGCAGGTGTAGGACTACTCCTCTACGGAGGAAAGTCAGAGAAAAACAGCGGCAAGTCGATGTTTGGCGGATTTGGTAAGATAGGTGATAAGGTTCAAATAAAGGGACTTGCGGGAAAGATATTAGATCTGGTAAAGTCATTCATGCCCTAGCGTATCATAAAGTACGCGAAACAAACTTCAGACTGCCTCCTGATGGAATTATTATGCTAATTAAACCTGATATTGCCCGTTTTGCAAAAATTAAAGTAATCGGCATCGGTGGTGGTGGCTGTAATGCCATCAACTCCATGATTTCAGTAAATCAGATAGCGAGTGTTGATTTCATGGGTATAAATACCGATGCACAGGCACTGTTGACGTGTCTGGCTCCAACCAAAATCCAAATAGGGGATATGCTTACCCGCGGACTCGGTGCAGGTGGACGACCTGAGGTAGGGCAAAAAGCAGCAGAAGAATCCAAGGACAAAATCAGTGATTTCCTCCGTGATACAGACATGGTGTTTCTGACCTGTGGTGAGGGTGGAGGTACCGGAACTGGCGCAACTCCCGTCGTTGCTGAAATTGCCAAAGAGCTCGGAGCCCTTACTGTGGCTGTCGTGACGAAGCCGTTTATGTTTGAGGGCGCCCGTCGCATGATATCTGCGGAAGAAGGTATATCGATGTTGAAAGATAAAGTCGATACCCTGATCGTGATCCCAAACCAGCGGCTACTGGAAGTTATCGATAAAAAAATGACACTGCTTGATGCATTTCGAGTGACGGACTCGGTGTTAGGACAGGGTGTGCAGGGTATTTCCGACCTCATCACCATGCCGGGACTTATCAATGTAGATTTTGCTGACGTACGCTCTATCATGACCAATGCAGGATCGTCCCTCATGGGTATCGGTACCGGTGTCGGAGAAAACAGGGCTGCAACGGCAGCCCGAACCGCGATTGCGTCCCCGTTACTGGACGTGTCCATAGATGGTGCGAAGGGTGTCTTGTTTAACATAACCGGTGGAAACGATCTGACCATGGCCGAAGTCGATGAAGCAGCAAAGCAAATTTCTGCAGCTGTTGATCCGGATGCGAATATCATCTTTGGTGCCACAATTGATGACTCTCTCGTGGATCAGGTCAAGATCACTGTCGTTGCAACAGGATTTGATGAAACGAAGAGAAGACTCCGAGAACTGTCAGAACGGCCAAGCTATATGTCCGGTGGTATGGGTGCCCATCAGCCACAACCACAACAGTCTCCGCAGCCGACAGTGTATGGGGGACAACCACAACAGCAACAGAATACACAGCCGATGAATCAACAGATGGGGCAGCAACAGCAAGCACAATATCAGCCTCCGGCTCAGGATGAAATTCCTCCCGAAGAGGATGAATTCGATATCCCCGCATTCTTAAGACAAAAGAGATAAATACATATTGAAATGACAATAAAAATTTATCCGGAAGATCCGGCAACTATCGTTCTATATCAGCCTGAAGGTTTTGCAGCGTGGAAACGAGTACTCCCTGAAGGGAATGAACTTCCAGCTGGGAACAATAAATTAGCGTTGATGGGACATATTTATGGAGTGCCAAAACCTGAAACTATCGTGTCAATTGTCAGCAAACCTGAACATGAGGGCGCAATCATTGGGGATGAGGTGTATGCTGAGGGATCTACCGTTCAACCGCTTTTCGAAAGTCATAGAGCGCGTGCAGAATTCGGTTAATGTAATATAACTTCTTAAATTTCAAATACGACTCAAATTTTTAAAACCTGCGAGGAATGCTACCCTGGAGTAGCTTGGGGTTTGAAAGTGGGGATTATCATTAGTCTCCACAAATTAATCCAATTTATCTCGTAAATTTAAACGATTTCAGTACGAAATCGGATAATTCCTTTTTAAATTTGTCAGAATAAGTCGCATCTATCATGAATTGATTTTGTTTTATATCTGGCAGTCCAATATATAAACTCACTCCACTAGGATATGAGCATGCCTCACGGTCCTTGCCGAGAAAATTTACATACCCACTATTATCAGGACATGGTGAATACCAGCCTGCATCCGGGTTGTACCATACCCTGAAACCGCCACCATTGATACAGTGCGGTGAGCCTTGTTCTCTGCTAGTTTCGAATCCGGATTCACAGAAAAGTATGAGTTTTTCCATTTTATCCGTCTTACCGTACGGATGATCAATTTCCCGACGAACGAGGAATTCAGGATAATCTAAGGTAAACCCGATGTTGTGATTTATATAATGTCGCATTTCACCAGAAGAATCACTTATTGGATCCATGAAAATTAATGAGGAGAGAATTTGATCTATGATGGTTTCATCAGCGGCTAATTTTTCTGCACTAGTATTATATTTTATTCCGAATTGCCTGTTGTCTTTATTAAATTCCATGAAAATAGTTGTATTGTCGCCTGGATGGATGGGATTAAAGATGGTTTTTTTTGCACTAACTCCGGATATGGTCAAATTCTGTTGGCGTATTAGCTTATACGGCATAGCACTACTGTTTGGCGGTAAAGCGAAATTTTCCCCCACCGTCATAAGTCCTAGGTTAATTACGGTAATTTTGGGAGCAAACCAAACGATTTCTTCCTCCTTCTTTTCCCATGAGCCTGGATATTCGAATGTGAACGGAAATCTATTATCCATGAATATTGTTTTTTCAGGAGAGTTAATGGATGTGTCATACTTGCTTTTTTGAGTCGGGATCGGAGTCGTTTTAAGTTTGGTTATTTGTAAAGATAAATCACTGATTTGATTTTGAAGAGTTAGATTTAAAGAGTATTGATAAAATAAGACAACGGCTAGAAAAATGACAATTGCGGACATTGTTATTAGTAAAGGAGATACCTTAGCTTGTTGCTTTCTAATAAGTGTACTATCTTGTGATTGCTGAAAATAAGTACGTTTCATCGACATAGTATAAGTGTATGCCGAAAAAATATTCAGTACAAGTCACAATACGACTCAATTATTGTTTTAATGAGATATTTCCGGTAAATTCATCGATAAGATCTGAATATGCATTGGGAAATTGATGTTTAGGTTGTCCTATAAATCCCCGAATTTTGAGGCAAAAGAGATAAGGCGAAGTTCGGCCCGCTTCGCCGGAACTACAGCGAGGCGAGCGAGGCAAGCCCGCATTTCTACGGCAGAAACGGTAAAGTTTTTAGCCTCAGTTTGACTATTATAGGATAGTAATATACAATATCCGGGCACCAAACCTCGGAATCCTATGACAGAATCACTCAAACAAACTCACTATGAACGTTTGGAAGCAAGCGGTGTCCCTGACATGGCGCGTGATGCAATTACGTTTTATAACTCGTTCAACGAATTAGCATGGAATCAGAGATTAAATCAAGTTCCGACCGAAGATGAACTTTTGCATTTAAAATCCCAACTAATTGGCCTTTGGAAAAAGGCGGGCATTGATGAGATTGAGGCGGATGTTGACGAGGTTTTTTCACCGCTGCTTACTCAGACTGAGAACCCGGGTCGGTTCAAAACTGCAAGTGAATTGTTTACCGTGCTTTTACATGAAAAACTAGAGAATTTCTCGATGTCTCCAGAAGAATTTTTAAAGAATATTCATGATCCGAATGTAATCGCCCGTTTTATTCTTGCTGACATGATGGGTTCATTTAGTTACAGTTTTCTGGATAGTTGGGATTCATATTATGAACAATATCCCAAGGGAATGCCAACCTTTGATCTAGATGGACATGATATTACGCTTTGGAGTTTCTATAGATCGCCCGAAGATAAGAAACCTCAGGAATTGGATGTTGAAGAGATGTTGCGACTAGGTAACTATAATGATGACATTCTTCATCTTCCTTCAGTCCGATTGAAAGAAATAAAAGATATCCTATATGGACATTGTCTAACACAATTTCACGGTAATGATATTCCCCGATATTTAGTACATTTCAGAGACTTTAATTTGGTTATCGATGAGTTGGTTAAAGAAGCCAAAATGTCTATAACGGCAAAAGTGTTCTATCATGAGATTTTTGAATTTGATTACCAATCAGAGGTGGAAAAATATGATGCATGGATAACGGGTGCTGGGCCACATTCGAAATTAGGAATGTTCTACCGAAGACAGCGGGAAATGTACGCGAAGATGGCTGAACTGATTAAATCTGAGGATTCTGTTGCTTCCCGGCACAGCAACTCTGAAGATAGCATTGCGAATGAACTATCTCCACAAAAAAACCGTACAGAGCACAATCAGGAATAGACACAGTTTGAGAGGTCAGACTACAAATTTATTCCATGTATGAATTTCTACCGATCAACTTAGAGCTTTGATATAATGCTTGTATATGTATACATACTCCGAAGATAACGCACAAGTATATAGCAAGCTAGGTATAACTGGAACGACATACGAACCAGGATTTAAAGAAGCCAAAAAGTATTTGGTGATTTAGCAAATACAAAAGTACTGGACTATGGTTCCGGTGCAGGAAGAACCGCACAATTATTGCTCTCATTTGGGGCGTCTGAAGTAATTGGCGTCGATCACAATCAAACCATGATTGATCAAGCAAAAAAAGCTGATATTAGACATGCAGATTTTGTGCTGATCAAAAATAAAATTCCATTTCCAGAAAAATCTTTTGATGGAGCATTATGTGCCCATGTCATGGTTGAAGTAAGTTCATTTGAGGAAATGGAACAAATTATGAGTGAAGTATACCGTGTATTAAAACCAAGTACTCCGTTTGTGATAATAACAAATAACTCTCAAGCTATTGGCGAAAAATTCATCAGTTTCGAATACGAGAAACAAGAACCCCTAGTAAGCGGTCAAAAAATTCCAATCGTGATAAAAGGAGAAAAGCACTTTGTCATAGAAGATTATTATTGGACTGAGGAAGATTATAAAAAGATTTTAGAAAAAGTTGGCTTTACAGTAACAGACATGACTTATCCAAAAATGTTAGGGGACAAATCAATAGCAGAAACAAGAATTGCACCACATGTGGTCATAAAGAGCACAAAGTAATACCTAATACATACGTATTTGCGCAAAGTTGATCATTTCACCCTTTTAAACTTCGTACGTATTTCGTCCTTACCTCGTTAAATACAGATAGCTTTTGGTATAACTTATAAGCGATTTTGAATCGGCATATAAAATCCAGTATCTCGATGGTAGAAACGATAGATTTGGTATCCTAGTACTTCCATCCTTCAACACTTGAAAAATTAAGATAAAACCTATAGTATATATACTGATTTATCTATGGCAAAAGAATTTGAGTTTTTCATACAAGATGATGCTCCCGGCATGTGGGAGTTGTCAAAAAAAGAAAAAAGAAGAAGGGGCAACTCTTGTCGATAATGCGGCGGGATTTTTCAGAGTTCTGAGAGGGAAGGTAGAAACGGGTGATAGTATTGCGATACGGTTGTCCGGAGGGGTTGTGGAAGATTGTTTATGGCATGCTACGGAAGAGCTCCTTGGAGGATCATCGCGATTGGAGGGTGTTGAAGTTGAACGGGTAATCGTTGATATGACCACTAGTATGGCCGCAGCCGAAAGCATAATTCCTCTGACAGTACAGGAACGACGAACCATGTTTATAAATCTATTGGACAACAGATTCTCCAATGATCCCCGGTTAACAGTCCTTCCCGAGAGTGAGTAGCAGACCTCAGAAAAGAATAGCCAATCAACTTGACAAGCCTATAATAATAGAGTATAGTACCGTAATTCGTTACGCGTAGCGTAAGAAAGGGAAAAATATGAAAAAATCAACTTCAATGGTCGCAGCCATAGTCGGATCAATTATCCTTCTCTCTGCCGCAGGACTTGTCTATGCTGCGGATCTCCCCACATTAAGTAAATTCTGTGAATTCAAAAATGGTGATATTAAAAGTGTCGGATCAGGATTTAGTATCCTGAGACGATGTCCCACAAACTCACGCGCCGTAATTATAAGCGGTGAGCAGGGTCCGGTTGGCCCAATGGGCCCGCAAGGTCCTCAGGGTTTGCCAGGTGAACAAGGTCCACAAGGACTCCAAGGCATACAGGGACCGAAAGGTGATACAGGCTCATTTATGTCTGCAAATATATATACAAAAGTTGATGGACCGTTTACTGCGACTGTCAATGTTCCATCCACGATAGCCCATGGGTGTAATTCTGGAGACCTTCCGCTTGGTGGGGGACTTTATAGCTCCAGTGGTTTTCTGAAAAACTGGGTTACTATAAAAAGTACTCCGCGATTCACTGAGCCGTCTGATGTCACGGTAACCATAAACGGTTGGGATACAACAGTGATGAATACCGTTGAAAACGGAACATTTCATACAATGACCCGTTGTTACGACATTCAGTAACCGACTGTAATATCATTTTAGTGGGTGCGGAAAAAATAGTATTGATCTGTGAAAATATACACGCTGAAAGATGGAACAAAAGTTTAATGCACTCGCTGTCACTGATTTATTCTCGGATACTCCCATAGACTTAGAGGAAGTACAGGCACGTGTATATGAGTTACTCACTATCATAGAGGAACATATGTTGCCATTGATGATGGATTATGCGAAAAATCTCAAGGTGGGGGGAGCAATTGGTCAGAAGCGAAGGCGGGAAGCTGGTGAAAAAATATCGCAGTTGCTGGAAGATATGGGAGTAACCACCTCCGGAGAATCAGGTATCGCTGTCGGTCAGCCCTGTATGCTTATATGGAGTGCGTTGTCATCATCAGGTGAGCGAATCGATCCAATATTAATTGAGCTTGCCCGCGTTACCTCTGTAGATGAACATGCAACATTAGGTCTAGATGTAATACCGCTACTTGAAATACCATTTGGCACCACTGAAATTCGTCGCGCACAGAAATATTCTAATACACCACATCGTAGAAAATTATCTGATGGTCAAAACGTGTTGCTACCGTTAACAGGGACTGGTGCCGATTTGAACAGGGACATATTATTGCAATCAGGAGAATAGGCCCTCTGATTAATGTTCCCGAATTGATAAATTACGTATCGACCTTCTATGCGTGAACAGATAACACGATCACAACCGACTGCTGACACTTTAGCCGTTCATACTCCAAATCATTTGGAATCTTTTGATCCGCGTATTATGTCAATTGAACGCATATTTCCAGGAAGCAAGGAGCGGAATATTGATGCTTGGGAACGTACTGTGGCCATGATTTCTGTGATGCATGCCGGTATTGAAGCAGCTAGGGCTGATCATGTAGCTGAAAAAACTATTGAGAAGAGATTACAGATGATCACACTGAGTCTGAATTACGCGGTAAGCGCATTTTTTTACGATGATTCTTTCGTGAATGATGATGCCATGTCTCAACGGATTCCTGACCAGTTAATTTCGGTCGCGACTAAAAAAAACCCGTCTGCATTTCATGCTGCACAATGGCTGAGCAACTGGATGTTAACGTATTCCGGCGAACCAAATAGTATTCATACAAATCTGGCTGAACGTATACGAGAAGAGCGAGATGCTAAAAGAATATACAGAGCGATAGTTAACTGTCTTCCTGAGCCTATTCCTTATAAACGCAGCTCCGTTGAGTATTGGAATCGTAATATTACCCCGAACGAAAATATTCTTGGAATTGACGGATATAGCAGAGATGGTGTTACATATCTAAGAAAAATAGTAAGTGATTTTCGGGCGCTAAGAAAAATGAAATTCCATACCCTGGGCGGAATTGGGAAACAGCAAATAGTTTCCTCAGATTCTTGGATGTTCAGCAGTACCGGAAAAATCGAGATGCTATTCGGAGAATCTATGGAGCAGCTGCGTGCGAGAGGATTACAGTGGAACGGATCAATTAATATTAATTCTGTAGAGGATACAGGTAATCACTTCGTAAACCCAATAAATAGGGTTATCGGATCCGCCGTGTATGCCCTCCAGCTTCGTGATCCGTTTATGGTAAATTTTATCGCTCTGGGACAATATCCAGAAATTGGATCATTTCGTATGCCTCGTACGACATTTCAGAATTATCACGAAAGCATTGAGGCATAATTGCGTTTATCAGTTAACCTTTGGTATACTTACACAAGACGCAGTTCCTACCATCAATAGGAAGTTCGAAAGAACGTGTCGGATGAAGAAATGGGTAGCGATTATTACACTATCCTGACTAGACCATCCCGGGTATGCCCGTAATAGCAGTAATGAGTCCAAATTAAGGTGGTACCCCCCAAACAATTGTTTGAGGCCTTATAAAATATAAAGGGTGCTTTTTTGATGGCTGCTTAGCGAATAAATTCTTATTTATGAGCTTAGAAGCCGATCAATCCCGCAACGCGGGGTTTGTGGAGAATTATGAAAAATTTAAAAATAGATAACTTTCAGGAAAAACTAAACGTTCCGGATTCTGAACACGCGGTCCTCACATACTGGGATGACACAAAAGCATTTGAAAAATCGGTTGAAAGCAAAAGTGAAACCAATCGCTACGTATTTTATGATGGCCCTCCATTTGCCACAGGGCTACCTCATTATGGTCATATCCTCGCGTCTACCGTAAAGGATGTGGTTCCACGGTACTGGACCATGAAGGGGTATCGCGTCGACCGGGTTTGGGGTTGGGATTGTCATGGAATACCAATAGAAAACATGATAGAGAAGGAATTGGAATTAAAGGGCGGAAAGAAAGGCATAGAGGAAATGGGCATAGATAAATTTAATGCCGCCTGCAGAAGTGCGATACTCCGGTTTGACTCCGAGTGGGAAAAGGTCATACGCCGAATCGGCAGATGGGTAGATTTCAAATCATCATATAAAACCATGGACAAGACGTACATGGAATCCGTATGGTGGGCGTTTTCACGGATGAATGAGCGGGGATATGTGTATGAAGGTAAGAGAGTTATCTTATACTGCCCTCGCTGTGCCACCCCGTTATCCAATTTCGAAATCGCGATGGATAACTCATATAAAGATCTGACGGGTCCGAGTACCACCTATAAGTATAAAGTGAAAGGGGAGCCATCCACCTACATGCTGGCATGGTCTACAACACCTTGGAACAAGCTTGCTACCCCGGCACTTGCGGTAAATCCGACACTTGAGTACGTTCGCGCCAAAGCGGGAACAGATGTGTACATACTCGCCAAAACGAGGCTGGAGATGCTGCGGGATACGAGATATGAAATCGTATCCACCCATACTGGCAAAGAATTGGAAGCATTGGAATTTGAGTTACACTATGATTTCTATAAAAAGAAAGAACACGAGAGAAACGGTGTTGTGGTAGCTGATGAGTATGTGTCTGACAGTGAAGGAACAGGTATAGTCACTCTCGCCGTGTATGGTGAAGACGATTTCCGCGTCATGACAAAACACCACGTACAATTGGTAGAGCATGTAGATCAGGAAGGAATGCTCAAAAAAGAAGTGATACCGTGGGCCGGCATGTTTATGCTCAAGGTAAACCCCCTGGTAAACGAAGACCTCCAAAAACGTGGCCTGATATTCCATGATGAACCGCGACTGCACAGCGTCCCTGTGTGTTATCGATGTGAGACGCGGTTATACCACGCACCTGTTCCTGCCTGGTTTATAGACGTGCAGAAAATGAAGAACGACCTGGTGAAATCCAACGAGTCCATCAACTGGTATCCGAATCATTTAAAGCATGGACGGTTTGGTAAGGGATTGGAAACAGCACCTGACTGGAATATATCCCGTTCACGCTACTGGGGAACTCCGATGCCGGTTTGGCGAGCAGGAAACGCGGGAGATGAATCCTCCCAAATCAGAGTCATAGGCTCCATAGATGAACTGCAGAAATGGGCAGTGGATCCCAAGCAGGTTGCAGCACTTACCGATATACACCGTGAGTTTATCGACGACATTGAAGTATGGGTGGACGATAAAAAGACCGTGAAGGGAAAACGTATTCCCGAAGTCTTTGACTGTTGGGTCGAATCAGGCAGTATGCCATATGCATCGATTCACTATCCGTTTGAAAATAAGGAACTGTTCGAGACAACACATCCAGCGCAGTTTATCGCAGAATATATAGCCCAGACTCGTGCATGGTTCTATACGTTGCACGTCATGTCAGTGGGACTTTTTGGCGATCACACGTTTGAAAATGCGGTGACGACGGGCACAATTTTGGCGGAAGATGGCGCAAAAATGAGTAAATCAAAGAAGAATTATCCTGATCCGTCTATTCTGTTTGAAAAATATGGTGTGGATGCACTGAGATTTTATCTGATGGAATCTGTGGTCATGAAAGCGGAAAATCTGAATTTCTCCGAGAAACAGGTCGCGGATGTATACCAAAATGTCATATCCATCCTGTGGAATGTATTTTCATTCTATAAATTATACGCAGGAGGAAATCCGCCGAAAACGGTGCCAAAGGCAACACATGTGCTGGATCTTTGGATACTCAGCAAAACAAACAGATTGATCGCTCAAATCACGGACAGTATGGACGCGTATGACACGGTATTAACCTGCCGACTCATAAAAGAATTTGTGGCTGATTTGTCCACATGGTATGTGAGACGAAGCCGAGCGCGTATGAAAACAGATCAGATAGCAAAAGATGTGTACGGTTGGGTAGTGGCGCAATTGGTCTTACTGAGCGCTCCCATCATTCCGTTTATCACAGAACGCATATGGCAAAATTTGTATGACTCTGTCGATTCTGTGCATTTGCAGTCCTGGCCACAGGCTGATACATCCTGTGTTAATGATGCGCTGGAACATGAGATGGAGTTAGCCAGACAAATGGTCGCGGATGGTCATGCCAAGCGAAAAACGGATGGCATTGCCCTTAAAAAACCGCTCGCGCATATTGAGATCAGCACAACACAAGACGTGTCAAAGATCTCGGATGCATGTTGGGATGTGGTTCTTGAGGAATTAAACGTGTTTAATGTAGTCATAGATAAAAAACAGGCATATCCGAAAGTTCCTGTTGTCGTCAGTGATGAAGAACTCGAGCATATGGCAACTGCACGTACACTTATCCGAAGCATTCAGGTTCTCCGGAAAGAAAAAGGTTGTACAATTGCTGAGCGTATAACGGTACAGTTACCCGAGGAGTATAAAACGCTCCCGAAGAAGCTGTTAGATACCATTGCAACAGAAACAGTTGCACAGACTATCACATGGGGAAATACACTGAGCATTTCGATTGGATAGGGGCGATCCTATTATTGTGTTTAGGATTATTGGGGTTGTTCCTATTATCTACTATCGGGCTAAATGTCTTTAGCCAGCAACTGCTATACGTATGTATCGGATTAGTGTTGCTGCTTGTGCTGTCGAACATAGATCCGGTAATCCTCTGGTGGTTTGCTCCTTATGGATATGTGGTAGGTACTATCCTCCTCGTGCTAACGTATATTGGACCGTCCATTCGGGGTGCAACCAGATGGATTGTGATCGGCGGAGCGCAGTTACAGCCTTCGGAGCTCGCTAAACCCCTGTTCATGCTAGCATTTGCATACTTTATCTCCAAGTACAGTCCAAGGAACATAAAATATGTTCCGCTGCACATAATCCTGTTTGCCATCCCGTTTCTCCTGGTGTTTAAACAGCCGGATTTGGGATCGGGTCTCGTGTACGCAGCCAGCTGGATAGCTATGCTCGTCGCCGGCGGATTACCAATACTGCTTATCGTTATAGCTGTTGCGATTGGTACACTTCTTGCCCCTGTGCTGTGGGGACACCTGCTTCCGTATCAGAAAGACCGTATATATACATTCTTAAACCCGGCACTGGATCCAAAAGGAGCAGGCTATAACGCGCTGCAGGCGATGATAGCAGTTGGGAGTGGACAGCTCTTCGGTCGCGGTTTAGGGAGAGGTACCCAGAGCCAGTTACGATTTCTTCCTGAGCACCATACAGATTTTATTTTTGCCACATTAGTGGAAGAACTCGGATTTATCGGTGGAATCGTTATGTTTCTCCTGTATATCATGCTACTACTGCGGATTATTATGCCATTCATTCTGGGAAAGATAACGGACTCAAGGGTATTTATCTATTCATTTGGACTGTTCTTTATGCTTTTTGCTCAGATTTTTATTAATACGGGCATGAACATGGGGATCATACCGATAACGGGAATTACGTTGCCATTTGTGTCTTACGGAGGAAGCTCAATCCTATCATTATCTATCTCTTTCGGAATACTGTGGGCACTCCAAAACCGAAATAGGGCCGATCAAACCATTGCAATAGGCTGATTTTATTGATACAATGAGCCTATGTTTGCGATTGTAACAATTTCCGGTAAACAATATAACGTAAAAAAAGGCGATGTCATCGTTGTCGATAAACTCGCAGGTGATGTCGATTCAGTGGTCAAATTTGATCACGTTCTTCTCACAAGTGAAGGCGCAAAGACAGTCGTCGGTACCCCTATGGTTAAGGGAGCCGTTGTTGAAGCAAAGATTATCGCCCAGGAAAAGGGTGAAAAGATTGACGTAGTACGCTACAAGCAAAAAGTCAGACATCGACGCCATGTCGGATTCAGAGCCCTTCAGACGAAGCTGGAAATCGTTTCTGTAGGCTAATTCATGGCTTCATACACATATTTTTTTATCTTCGGGAGAACTCCCAAATTGGCCTTTCTTGAGCTTTGTGCTTTTTTCCCTGAGGCTACCCAGGTCAACCCTGAAATTGGCATGATCCAAACCTCAACGCCGCTTGATGCAAAAAAATGGATAGGGAAACTGGGCGGGACCATAAAAATTGCGCTGTTCCATAGAAACTCCACTACACTCGATGCGCTTACTCTTACGTCTGTTATAGACAAAGAATCAGATCATCGGACATTTGGCGTCAGCGTGTACGGATCTGTAGTATTACCGAAAAATCTGTTGGCAGATATGAAAGCGATACTTGAGACCGATGGGCAACCTGTCAGATATGTCACTCCACATGATGGCCAGCAGCTCACTTCTGTCGTTTTGGATAAAAAACAGGTATATGAAATCGATGTGATACAGGACGGTGATGTCTACCAATTGTCACACACCATCGCTGTGCAGGAATATGAGTCGTGGAATAATCGTGATTGGGGACGGCCATATGCGGATGCAAAAAGCGGCATGTTGCCTATAAAAGTTTCTCGGATGATAGTAAATATTGCTATCGGACAATCAGATGCCGCGGCAGATGCTCATCAGAAAACAGTGTATGATCCGTTTTGCGGAATGGGATCTGTGATAAGTGAAGCATTTGTCATGGGCGCCCGAGTGCTTGGATCAGATGTCGTTTCCGAGGTGGTTGCCAAATGCAAAAAGAATCTGGAATGGATTGAGGCAAAATATCCCGGCAGCAGGGGAGATGTGGCAAAAATATTCCACTGTGACGCCGTGCATGCCTCAAGTGTGGTAGCTCCCAGAAGTGTCCATGCCATAGTAACGGAGCCATTTATGGGCTCTACATCGATCGTAAACGATATGCATACGAGCCCTGTGAAAGTAAAAAATATTATAAAAGGACTGGAAAAACTCTATATCGGTTGTCTCAAAGATTGGCACAGTTTACTGTCCCCGGGAGGCATGATAGTGATCGCGTTGCCATCGTACACGATATCCCATAGAGTGTATTTCGTGAAAAAAGTTGTTGACATGTGTGAAAGCCTCGGATATACTATCGTGGACGGTCCGATTGAATACAGCCGTCCAAACGCAGTAGTACATAGAAATTTTTTCATTTTTAAAAAAATATAATATGGCACACGTAAAAGCAGGTGGTACAGCAGCAGGTAATAAAGATTCAGTTTCAAAGCGACTTGGCGTTAAGATTTATGGCGGTCAGGTAGCAAAGCCAGGCAATATTATCGTGAGACAAAAAGGAACCAAGTACCATCCCGGAGAAGGTGTGGATATGGGATCTGATTACACAATTTTTGCACTGGTTCAAGGTAAAGTTACGTTTTCCACTGTTCGGGGAAAACAAATTATATCCGTCTTGCCCACAATTTAATACATGTCAGAAACACAACAGGTGTTGCATCTAGATATTGAAGTTATTCAGGCAAATCCGTTGCAGCCACGGGGACTCATTGCCCCAGACTCCCTCAATGATTTGGTCAACTCTATTAAAGAACATGGCATTATCGAACCACTTGTCGTAGCGCGTACTCCGGCCGGATATCAGTTAATTGCCGGTGAGAGACGATGGAGAGCGTCAAAGTTAGCCGGTCTTACCACAGTGCCGGTCATCGTGAAAGAAACAACGGCCAAAGGTATGTTGGAAATGGCCATCGTTGAAAACGTGCAACGGGAGGACTTGAATCCTGTTGAACGGGCACTGGCGTTCCAAAGATTAATTGAAGAGTTTGGTTTGCAGGTACACGAAATTGCAAAACGGGTTGGAAAAAGCGAATCCTATGTATCAAACACCATGCGTCTCCTGGCGCTTCCGGATGCTATCAAGGATGGACTGATCTCCGGAGCAATCAGTGAGGGTCATGCACGGGCAATTGCAGGACTTGGCGATGTGAAATTGATGGTAGATGCGTACAAGACGATATTGTCTGAGAATGCTTCTGTGCGGCGCGCCGAAGATTTGGCACGCAGACTCAAAGCACAGTATGATAAAAAACCGACACACCGCGTCGAGCGAATCCATAGCGAAGAACTCGATAAGATGGCCAAGGATCTGGCGCAGTCAGTAAGCGGACTGGTGAAAATCACACAGTCAAAAGTGGAAGCCAGACTCGTATTTGTAGTCCGGGGAAATCTGGAAGCCACAAGTAAAATACTCAAGGAAATCCACGAAAAATTAGGCCATTAACAGGCAGCATTTCTCCTTCGTACACTAGTTTCCTACAAACGAATAAGCATGCTGTGTGGGTCTATTACTGGATGTTATATGTGGGATGGGGGATGCCTCCCATTTGTTCGAATGGCCAGTATCGGAAAAATACTGTGCCTATGAAATCTTCCATAGGGATAGGCCCGAATTCTCGGGAATCTGAACTGTGCGGCCTGTTGTCCCCGACGACAAAATATTGACCGGGCGGTACTATGATCTCGCTGCCTTCCTGCAGGAATGAGCCCCCGAAGACAACAACTTCAGGTGCTAAATACGGCTCATCCATTTTCTGGCCATTTACAAAGAACGTATTATTTTCCAGTTTTACTGTATCTCCCGGAAGCCCGATGATACGCTTGATATAGTCTACTTCTTTGTTCCTTGGCGATTTAAATACTACGACGTCTCCGCGCTCGGGATCACGAAATTTTGTGAGAACTTTGTTCGTGAGAATGTATTCGCCATTATGGAAATTGGGCTCCATGGAGGCCCCGCTGATTTCCTGCGGAGAAACGAGGAACAAATAGACCATGACGAGCACGGCAAGTACGACAACAATTCCCTGTAAAAAATCGAATACTGCTGCGACAAAACGCTTGATTCCTTCCATACTTCGTGATTCCCTATAAACCAGTGTAGGTGATATAATAAAGGTCGTCAAGCACGATAAAATACATAAATACGGGCGGTTAGCTCAGCTGGTAGAGCGTTTCATTGACATTGAAAAGGTCATAGGTTCAAGTCCTATACCGCCCACAACTAGTCTCTGTCTTTAAATGGATCATCGTGTGGATGTGCATGATCAAAATGGACTGGCAAGGTGATCCGATTCTTTTTCTTTAGCTCATAATCTTTCCATATTGTTTTACCCCCTTCGACAATCTGTCCTACGTAGATAGTGGTTTTTTCGTTCACAGGAACTACCTGTATCTCATATTTACCATCAGCAGGGTTTTCCAGCAACACGAAACCATCTACATCTGACAAGCTGTTGTGGCTTGGAGTTTTGACCGTGAATGAACCTGAATCACTCATAACAGCAAGGGCAGTTTTCTGTGTGAGTTGCGGTTCCTTTTTATCCTGTGAAGATTTCGCTACTTGCCCCAGTGCGGAAAATCGCTGTTGTGTGAAAAATTCGGATATATTCTGAATGCCCATTGATTCTGTAACCAACTCGCCGTGATCAGCTTCTATTGACCAGTTCTCTGCACCAGGAAGGTAGGCGCTGGTTAACAATACTTTTCCATCTCCAGAGATATCCTTATTAATTTTCACAGGATATCCGTCTGTCCAAATATTTAGTATGCGATTAATACCGGAAGGCGGAATCGTAAGATATGATTTATGTGTTTGTGAGCCCATTCCGGATAACGCACCTACATGAACACCAAAGAAAGGGAATTCAAATTGCGCCTGTGGAATCCATATATTTTTGAAAAATTGTGTAGCATACGGTATTGGATCTCCATTTCGTATATCAATTAAGTAATCATATATGGGCAACAAGTCATAAAACGAAGGAATCATTGTTCTGACTGATTGTACCTTGATAATTCGTTTATTGACCACACAGGTATATTGAACAAGTGTGAAAGCAATCTTTGATAGCAGATCATCTGTCCAGAGTTCTCCTCCTGCCAGAGCAGGATACGCAACATTCACCCCACTATGTGGGGAGCCAACAGTGAGAAGTTTCTCTATCTTATTTTGATTTTCCTCATGCACCAAATATGATCGGGCGACAAGTCCACCCATGCTATGGCCAACTACAAAAACTTTTTCACCGGTCGCCGTATGGGCATCAATAAACTGTTTCAACTTTAATCCATTCTCCTGTATTGGTTTTCGCCAATCGTATGCGAAGAAAAAAGTTTCAAGTCCATCCGCGTCAAGCCTGTCATGTAAGTTTGAATAATAGTCTATTGCGTGCGACCATTCTGAATCAACTGATGTCGTCGAGCAATTAAGGAGTGCGTTGCGGTTCCAACTTCCTCCCATGCCAGGAATAATAACGATTTTTTTAGTACTAGGAGGTGTTGGAGTTGGTGTAGATGTCATTGTTGGGGAAGGTGAGTGTGTAGGTGTAGCGGATCGAGTTGCAGTTGGGGTGGGGATAGAAATATCTGTCCTGATTGCTAAACCAATCGATTCCGCGTTGCCCCCATACCATAAATACGAAGTACTATTATTGATATGTGCTAGGCTGGAGCCTGAAATTACTATAGAATCGAATGACCCTATATTGCCGATAGATAAAATAGGGTTTTCATTTGGCAATTTCGTCCACGAAATACCGTCAACAGAAGTTGCGTAAACAAATCGAGTGGGAAGGTCACCGGGAGATGCACCGTATATCATTTTATAAATTCCATTATCAAATTCAACATTGGGAAAGTTAGCTTTAATTAGCTCATAAGGGTATGTAGGAGTGAGTACAGGACTACCATTATTTTGTTTCGTCCAGTTAATACCATCAGGTGATGTAGCATATCCTATTTTCCAATTCGTTCCCCAATCGGTCCCGGTGTACCACATTCTATAGAGATTGTTAGAGTAAATTACTGAAATGCCTCTCGCGATTCCGCCACTATCCCAATCATTAGGATTCGGTGATCCTGCTAAAACAAAACTGTCATGTCTATTCCAGTTGATACCATCGGTTGATGTTGCATATCTTAATCTGAATCGATCAGGACCAGATGGCCAGTTTATCGAATATGATGAGTACCACATTTGGTATAGATTTAAATCGGAATTATATAAGACATAAGGATTTAAGGTATCTAATTCATACCCATCAGATGATCCAACCTGAAGGACAGGTTGTGGATGTCGCACCCAATTTGTAATCCCATCATGGGAGTATGCATATCCAATTCTCCATCCACTTCCACCGTTACCTTCGTACCACATTTTATACAATCCATTAACGTATACGACTGTTGGTGAGTGCGCTGCGGATGTATCCCAAGAGCTAGTTGATTTAGTGAAAACCGGATTAGTAGGATATTTAGCAAAGGTATTTTGCGCCAATATTTTCGATTCAGGAAGAGAAAGAATAAAAAGAAATACAAGCAGAAATTTATATAAAGAAACTAAGTTTCTCATAAACATCGCGCTTAGTATTGTTTAGGAGAAAAAACTTGTCAAGATATCGTTATGTGTATCAGTCTATATGTTTCCGAAGAAAACTGTATAATTTTTTTGTAAATTGTATTGCAGAATAGTTTTTAATAACATACTTTCTCGCATTTTGAGAGAGTCTTTTTCGAAGGTTAATGTTCTCCTTCAATTCAATAATATTGAGGCACGCGTTAATCGAAAAATCAGATTTATGTATGTACCCATGACTACTATTAACCAATTCACGATTTCCGCCTACATCGGTAACAATTGGGATACAGCCCATTGCCATAGCTTCCTGTACTGAAAGCGATAACCCTCCAGGGTGATGTATGGGTGATAATAAGATATCCATTCGATTAAGTTGTGCTTTAACATTTTCCGTTCTTCCATATGCAATTACACGGCTGGATAATCTATTCTTAATAATAAACTCTTTTAGAAAACTCAATTGTGGTCCGTCACCTAATATGAGAAATTTAATTGTGCTATCAACCTGAATCACTCGTTTGAGAGTATCAGTAAGCTCTTCCACGCCCTTTTCCCAACATATCGTTGCCATGAAACCAACAATTAATCTTTTTGAGAAATTATGTTTAGTCTTTACGAAATAATCATGATCAATACCTGAGCCTATATATTTTATTATCTTTGGATTAATTCCATTATCGATTAAATCGTTCATTGTGTCATTAGATTCTGAAAGAATATAAGTACAATAATTGCTAGAAAATTTATATAGAAAAAGCGCGATTTTCGACATGGTTGGTGTAAATACTTGTCCATGCTCAATCCAAAATATCGGTAAATCTATAACAGCTTTTAATAGGGTCAAGATATATTTTTCAGTCTTACCTGACAATAGAACTAAGTCAATTTTGTGCAATCTCTTCAATTTATGAATAATAGAGATGTATTTATATATGTAATCCGGCAAATTAAAAAAAAGTCGTAAAAGTCCTTTTTTTGTGCCGACTTCTTCGCTGAACGTGTTCAACACATAGGACTCGATATTGTGAGATGTAGCAATCTTAGCGAGGTCATTGTTATTAGTTAGGAGTATTATTTGACAGTCAATATTCAATTTCCGAAGGGAATGTTGAAGTTTCAAATAATATATCTCTGCGCCCGCTATAATATATGAGTTTCTGACGACCAATATTTTCATGATAGAAATATATCATTTTGATTGTGAAATATATACGCGCATGATATTCTGTGGAAAACATGTCAAAAACATCCGTAAGCGGCCGAATATTAATAAATACGATAACGCAAATCTTATCAAAAGTGTTTGCCGTTGGCCTTTCTATTATAAGCGTAGCATTGCTGGCTCGATATTTAGGAGCTGAAAAATATGGTTGGTTTACTCTAGTTTTTACATATGTTTCATTTTTCACGACGCTAGCCGATGTTGGTTATAACCAAACTATAGTTCGCGAGTTGTCATTGGATATAAAACGCTCGCGCGATGCGTACGCTACATTTTTTAATATAAAGATACTACTTATTGTGATCTCTATTATTGCTGCTTTCATCGGCTTAGGATTCACTCCATACGAATCTGATCTGAAAATAGCAATAATTATCGGAATAGCCGCATTAACAATTAGCAATTTATCTTCATATGGAACGTCAATATTACAATCAAGACTCAGATTAGATCTTGTATCACTTCTGGATTTGTTTACAAAAAGCGTAACAGTTGTTTGCATATATTTCTTCATACGCTATGATCTAGGTTTCTACTCAATAATTTATGCAGTTTTGATAGGTAATGTAGCTGGGATGATCGTTGAGTATTTCTTCGTACAAGATTGGATTGTATTAAGCTTGCATTTCGATAAGAAAATAGCCAGCAACATATTAAAGATAAGTCTTCCTGTAGGATTAACTGCCATATTAACGATGTTGTATTTTAAGATTGATACTTTGATGTTATCTATGATCCGTTCACCAGTGGAAGTAGGTATTTACGCACTAGCTTATAAAGTATTAGATAACATAATTATGCTATGGGGGCTTATTATGGCTAGTATTTTTCCGCTTCTGTCTAAATATCACGGTAATGCCGACCACAATTCGTATCGACGATTGGTTAAAAATGCCTTATTAATAGCAATCGGATTATCTTGTTTTATGATACTGATAGGCAACACTAGCGCACCATTAATAATGCGAATACTCGGTGGAAGCAAATTTTATTCGAGTATAGAACCTTTTAAAATATTATTATATGCAGTTCCATTTTTATTTATTAACAATATTTTCTTCAACATAATACTTTCGTTCGGTAAGACAAATTATCTTATTATTCCATTATTATCTTCACTAGTGCTTACAATATTGTTAAACGCATTTATTATCCCTTTATATGGATACATAGGCGCAAGTTATGTTACTATCCTCACCGAATTAATTACTTCAAGCGTATATATGTATATATTGTTTTCGAGGTTTAAAGCACAAAAGGTCTATTTGTTATGATTTTATGCAATATAGCATTTCGATAGTTATTCCCACGTATCATAGGAAAAAGAGTTTAATGGCTCTTTTGAAGAATCTTGCCAAGACGGTAAAATTTGCAGGGGATGTAGTTGTGGTGGAGCAGTGTGACAACAATGAAGCAGAGATTCGATCAGTCGCAAAGAAATTAGGACTGCGACTTACCTATATCTATTTGGAACAAGCATCCATGGCTCATTCTACAAATGTCGGTGTGCAGCAGGCGAAAACTGATCTTGTCCTCATACTTGATGATGATGTATTGGGCAGCACCGGATTTGTGCAACATCATGCTGACAACTTTTCTGATCCAGGAATAGCTGCCACAGTCGGTCGATGTGTGACTGAGGGACAAACACTGCAGCCGGACTTTACCAGAACGGGAAGAATTAATTGGTTTGGCACCGTGAGTGACGGATTTTCCTCTACTATCCGACAGGAAGTAGATACGGTCATCGGCTGCAACATGTGCTGGAGGCGTAGTGTGTATATGGAATTGAATGGTATGGATGAAAAGTTTACCGGTAATGCACTACGACTTGATTCTGACTTGTCACTTCGCGCGAAAAAGAATGGCTACAAAATTGTGTTTGATCCAACTGCCGAAATTCAACACATGCGGGATCCCAATGGAGGAGCCAGAAAAACCGAAGGAAGAATACAGTGGTATTTCCATTTTTTTAGTAATGAAACATATTTCTTTCTCAAGCATTTTTCACCATTGCTTCTTCCTTTATTTCTACTCACCAAATGGCAGTGGGCAATCAGGTGCATATTTGGATTTGGCAGGGAAGTGAGCATGAGATCACTGGCTACCCCGATATCAGGAATCATCAGTGGTTTACAGAAGTATTATAATAAGGGGTATGATAATCGGCGTTGATGCTGCAGTATTGTCTGTTTCAGACGATCGTCTGAAAGTCGGTGTGTACCGCTATGTGCTCCATACGCTGGAGGAGCTGGCAAAAATAGACAGCACAAGTCTCTATCGCCTGTATAGTTTTGATCCCATTGACGATTCAGTCCTTCGACGGCTCGGGAAAAACTTCGAAAACAGAGTCTTGTGGCCGGTTAAAGGCTGGTCAACAATCCGTCTGCCACTTGAGCTATCCCTGCATCCTGTCGATGTGTTTTTGGGTATGTCGCAGATGGTTCCGAAACACAGCGGAGCTTCCATTGGATTTGTATATGATCTTGGGTTTATCACGCGCCCCGCATCGTACCCCGGATCATATGAAAAATTAAAAAAGCAAACAGGTGAACTTTGCCGTACTTCAAAAAAAATCTTTACCATATCAAAAGCGGTAAAGTCTGACATAGTCTCCAAATATGATATTCCTGCCAAACAAATTACCGTGGGGTATCCTGGGATAGATGACCGTTTCAGTAAAAAAGGATTTACACAAAAAAGTTCATCCAGATATTTTTTGTTTGTCGGCGCATTAAAACCCGGTAAAAATGTACCGGGAATACTCAGCGGATTTGCAAATTTTTTGGCAGAATCCCACACCAGATTTTCACTTGTGTTAATAGGGGGCAATTACTGGGAAGATCCTGAAATTGAAGAAACCATAAAAATCCTCCGTATAAAAGACAGAGTGAAAAAATTGGGATTTGTCGCTGATGGTGAATTGGCATCATATTACCGTGGCGCCGCAGGACTCATCGTCCCGTCGTTTCATGAAGGCTTCTGTATGCCGGCAGCAGAGGCAATCGCATGCGGGTGCCCTGTAATCACTTCTGACACAAAGGTCATGCGCGAGGTGTTGGGAAACACAGGGATATTTGTGGATCCTGCTGATCATGAACAGATCGCGCAGGGAATGCGTGTGTTAGCGTATAATGCAAAGAAGCGTGCGGACATGTCCGTAAAAGGTATCAGGCAGGCAAACGAATACCAATGGAACCGTACTGCGCAATTATTGCTTCATGAAATTGAATCGCTTTCAACCACTCTCTGATCTGTTCTCAGTTTTGACTGTTCTCGGATCGCTGGTACTCCTTATTTGGATCAGCACGTATTCACTATACTTCAGACTGGATACTGATTATAACGTAGCAATACCCATGGCGGAATTTGCGATACGGGCTCTACGTGACCCGGCGCAATTTTTAGTATGGAATCCGTATGTAGGATTGGGTATGCCCGTACTGGGCGATCCTTCATCGCTCGTATTCAGCCCCTGGTTTATGCCGTGGTTCTTGCTTTTTGGCCCCGAGAACGGGCTTCGGGTGATCATCTCATTGTCCGTCATCTGTTCCGGTGTAAGCATGTGGATGCTTCTTCGATTTTTTTCCCTGTCCACACACATATCCCAGTGGGGAGGTGTCCTGTATGGGACATCGGGAGCAATAGCGGCAATGGTTGCATCGGGACATATAGAAAAATTGCCGACCTATGTACTTGCCCCGATTGTTTTTATGATACTGCTTGGGCCGGGCAGTTCATTCGCAAACAGTGCACTATTGGGACTTATCTTTGCCACACTGTTTTTTTCCGTGGATTTTTACGGGGTCTGGTTCTTCAGTCTGTTCTGGCTCGCGTTTCGTCTGTATGATCTTTTTACAAAAAAACGGGGAATGGGGGAACTGGGTAAAGAGGCAGTCTCTATATATGGAATGTTTCTGGTATTTGCCATGCCAAAACTGATACCGTTTGTCCGTGATGTGTTACCTCACTTTAATAGGCTCTCTTACATTAACCCGTTTGAAGGATCACTGCATGCCATATTTTTACCGCTATCCTACATCATCCCATGGCAGGTGATGTTCTATGACCGTCCCACGCTGCAACGCATAGTGGGATTCCAGTATAACTGGTATGAGTATTATGCATTTATCACACCCATGGCTCTGATCCCGCTGTACTTCTGGCGCCCGGTGTTAAAAAACCGAGTTGTGATCTATTGTCTGATATCCATCGCATTAGGCGCTCTGTACCTTGCACTTGCGTATCCCTATTCACCGTTTCACTGGATATTTCAGTCGGTGTCATTTGCACGGACGTTCCGTGTTCCGCAACGGATTGTTGTGCCTCTTCTTGTGCCGCTTATGCTTTTGATTGCTTTGTGTTTGGAGTATATGATACGCCGGTTTCCCGCCTGGCGTACGCGGATACTTATCGGCATTTGTGCCGCTAGCTGTGTGTGGACATATGGGATGTCGTTTTTGACCATGAAAACCGCATTTGCCCCAAACAGGTCAATAGAAGAATCAGTGGCCACTGATCTTCGTGCAGCTGACAGCGGCAAATTTTATGTAGTGAATTTGTCTTGCTGCATGCAACCCTATTTGTTGAAAGCATCTATACCGGTGTTGAATTATTATTATGGCTGGTCTCCTGTCGGTGTGCCGACATATAAAAATACGGCCGGGGATGCGTACGACTTTTCTGTATTCACCTATATGCGGCCAACTTATATAATTGCCCCATCGGCAACAGATATGTCAGCATACGGGTATAGTGTGTTTTTGGTTCGCGGGACTATTCGCGTTTGGAAAACCGACAGTCCCACGATTTTTCCATCCATATGAAACCGAAAGTCGCGATAGTCAGAGGAAAATTTTTAAACGCATACGAAATGCAGTTTTATAATCCGCTTGTCGGGTCGTATGCACTTACGGGGTTTGGGTCACACAGTTCGTACCATGATTCATTTGCATTTCCGGTGAAGAAATTATGGTGTCCTCTCGATTTGCCGGACTTCCCGTGCAAGTTGCCCATACTCAACCGGTTATTCGTCGATTCACATTATCTTTTGGGATTGGAGCGTGCCATCGAAGGGTTTGACCTGGTGCATACTGCGGAGACGTATTTCCACTATACCCAACAATGTCTGAATGCGAAAAAACAGGGGAAAGTGAAAAAAGTGATAGCGACAGTTCTTGAGAATATTCCGTTTAACAATGAAGGGATATGGGGGCGGAAGGCGTTTAAATCCCGGGCGAGAACTGAGTTGGATCATATGATCGCTCTTACACAAAAAACAAAAGACACCCTTATTACCGAAGGCGCAGATCCTGACAAAATCACTGTGATCAGTCATTTTATCGATACAAAAATGTTTGCGCCGACGAAAGAGGTCATTTCCCGCCGGTTCTTTCCCAAGAAACGCGATTTTGTACTCCTATATACAGGACGGCTGGAAACGTACAAAGGTGTATATGATATATTGGATGCCTTACGGATTCTCCTTAATGATCCGGTATTGAAAGGGTATACATGGTGGATGAAATTTGTGGGAGACGGATCACAGCTTCATCATATGAAAGAAGTGGAACAACTGGTTGGATTATCCGGTTTGATTTCCCATTCACATGTCCCATATGACCGTATGCCGGATGTGTATGCCAAGGCAGATATATTCATAGCGCCGAGTGTGCCTACTGCTACATTTGAGGAGCAGTACTGTACTGCCCTCCTTGAAGCACAGGCTGCGGGTTTGCCGATTATCACCACAAAAACGGGAGGAATACCCGAAAACGTCGCATCGGCAGCCACTCTCGTGGCACCCTCAGATCCGCAATCGATTGCATACTCTCTCAAGAATTACATGCTTCATGCTGATGCCCGCCGTGAATTTGGCATGCTTGCCAGAAGGAGAGCGGAGCGTGTGCATGACATAGCAATAGGCGCCAGAAAAATATCTGATCTGTATATAAAACTTCTCTCATCATGAAACGTTTTATCAATCCCGCGGTACTGATAGGCATCCTAGGATGTATATTTGTATGGCTCTCCGTTTCCAGTGCCCTTCGCGAATCCCTCACCTATGATGAAATAGTGCACATTGAGGAAGGCAAAAATGCGTGGCTCAAGCGGGAATTTCTTATAGATACCAATAATCCGCCTCTCATCCGAGAGCTTGCTGTACTCCCGCTTCTGATTATGGGGAATACATCTCAAAGCAATTCACCCCCACATATGGATGCCCTTCCAGCCCGTTTGGTGATAGTACTATTGGCCGTTGTGTTGGGAAGCAGTATTTTCGTTGTGACGAAAAATTTCTTTGGGATGAGTGCGGCCACCCTGGCCATAACGATCTATGCGTTTGAGCCCACGATGCTCGGACTCAATCATCTGGTGACACAGGATCTAGGTGCCGCGCTCTTTTTCTTTCTCGGGTATATGTCTCTCATCTACATGATTCGATCACCATCTTGGAAAACATTTGCCTATCATGGTGTATGCATGGGACTTTTGGCGTCTGCCAAAATCACTCTGCTTGCATACTACGCGCTAAGTTCGCTGGTGATTGTGCCGTACATGCTGCACAAAAAAGGATTCGTGTGGTGGCATACACAGAAAATCCGTATAGGCTTTTCTGTGCTGGTATGTCTACTCGTTATATGGAGTACGTATTTTTTCCGTATGAGTGTTGTCATACTCCCGAGCAGCACCTCCGGCCGTGTGTCCGAAAAAATCAGAAATTATGCGTCAGTTCATAATAACAAAATACTGCTTGCAGGGCTCAACATTTTGGAACAGGTACCACTGCCTCTTGGTGACTATATTGCAGTGATCAAAAACACTGCAGTGAGGTCAACGATTCCTGCAAAAACATTTTTCTTAGGTACGTGGTATCCGAGGCCGGAATGGTACTTTATGCTGGTGACAGTTATCCTCAAGACGCCTATCCCTCTGTTGGTACTTTCAGCGGCAGGTGCGTACACATTGTACCGGTCACGTAAACACAGAACTATACTCATAGTACTTGCGGCGCCAGTGGTGGCAATACTCGCTGCATCTGCGATATCTCCCATGCAACCTTTTGTGCGGTATGTGTTGCCGATATATCCGTTTCTTACCATCCTTGCCTCAAGTTTACTCGTACAGAAGCGGAGTATGACTACAAATCTAGTGCTCTCCGGTCTGGTTCTCTGGTTAGCTGTTGGGACACTCTCGCAGTTCCCTCATTTTCTCTCGTTCGCAAATGAATTTGCAGGGAACAGGAGTTTGCGATACCAGCGATTCACGGACAGCAATATTGATTGGGGGCAGGGACTAATTACTTTGTCATCGTTTATCAAAGAAGAAAAACCATCGGTCGTTCGTCTGTCATACTTTGGCAGGGATGATGCCTCCCAATACGGATTTCCCAGTATGACTGCATTCGGCAGTTATAAAGCGCCTGAGATCTGCGCATTTCATGATATTGCCTACCCCACAAACACCGGCAACCATATCACAGTCATAAGCGTCTCCAATTGGCATGAGTGTGGATATTTTACACGGCCGCGATATCGGGAGAATCTAATAATCCGCGTGATTGGTTCTCAATTTCTGGTGTTTGATTAGTGGGAAATCAAAAAATAGAGAATAAGCAGCATGTTGATGAACGCCAGAGGAATAATAACTGACAACAGCTGGTCTTTATACTCGATGTGTTTTATAGCCAGAAGTTTAAACATACCCGCCATGCCAAATGCGAACAGCGGGATGGTTCCCACAAACATGCGTCCGCTGTACGATGCACCCTGCCACCAGATACTCCATGAAGAGACCACAAAAATCTGAATAGCTATAGCGAGTAAAAAATAGATATTCGGTTTTGTCTGCCGATACATCCACAGTCCCGCAATTCCCAATAGTAATACCGGAGTCCAGAGAAACAGTCCGTTGCCGGTAGAAAACAGTACACCCGCTATATGTGGTGACAGAAAATTAAATCCTTCGATGGAACTGATATACGGACTCTTCCAAAACGCATTATTCAGTATCTGCCACACCAAAAGCTGCGGCATAAACACATAGAGGCCTCCCGCGACAACTGCCGCGATATGCTTCGGTTTTATAAATGGCAATATGGCGAGGCCTACCACGATATCCTGTGTGCGAACGAGTGCTACCAAACCAATGGCACATCCGATTTGGAACCATCGCCTTTCCCTTTGCATAAGTAACGTAACAAAGAGCGATGTAGCAAAGAATGAAGCCGCGTGGGAGTTAACCGCATCAATCGATCCGTAAAATAGTAAATGCGTACAGAGGGCTGTGGCAAGTATAGTGATGATGGCAATCGGTTCTGAAAATTGCCTCCTGAGTGTTCTGTAGAGCAGTATGAGTCCTACCAAAGCATAGAGCACGCTGGAAAGCCCTGTGACATATTGGTAGATAGGTTCATACCCTGATCCGCGAACAAGTGTGTGAGTCCATGCAAACCAGGGGTACCACAGTATTGAGGCACCAATGCTGTATTTATTCCCCGGGAGACCGCTTGGGGTAATCGGTTGCGTGACGCCAAACTCTGTATAATCGTTCGTAAAATCAATATCATTGTCAACGACTGTGGATCTGACCCAGCTGTAGTAAAAAATACCATCTCCATAGACGGTTTTCCCCAACATTGCAGCATGTGCCCCAAACCCGATGAGGTAAATGCACAGGAGCAGTGCAAACAACGTTCGTATCCGAATCATGTCAGGGAGAGTGTACTCCACTTATGAGTCAAAACTCAAGCGTGATACAATAATCGCATGATATCGGCTGTTATTCTTGCCCATAACGATCAGGATATAATCGCCCGCGCCATCGAAAGTGTTTCGTGGTGTGGCGAAATTATAGTAGTCGATGATGAGTCTTCTGACGCAACTGTTGCCCGGGCAAAAAGATATACTTCCACAGTACTCCATAGAGCGCTGGGAGATAATTTTGCCGCTCAGCGGAATGCAGGTCTTGCCAAAGCGAAAGGGGAGTGGGTGCTGTTTTTGGACAGCGATGAAGTTGTTACAGATTCTCTGAAACAGGAAATAGAGCGGGTGACATCCGAGAACAAGACCGTAAATGGATATTTTCTCAAACGGACAGACACACTGTGGGGTAGGCAATTGCGCTACGGAGAGACGTCGGGAGTCAGACTTTTGCGACTGGCAAAAAAGGGGAGTGGTGTATGGGAGCGGGCAGTGCATGAAGTATGGAATATCCATGGCACGACGGAAACCCTTGTGTCTCCCCTATTGCATTTTCCCCATCCGACTGTCAGGCAGTTTATTGCCGATGTGAATTGGTACTCAACTATAAATGCCGATATGCTGTATGCATCAAAAGTGGCTGCTCCCGGATGGCATGTGGTGGCGTATCCGGCACTCAAATTTATACGGAATTATATCGTGCATCTGGGATTTCTCGACGGTGTGCCCGGACTGTGTATCGCCGTGTTTATGAGCCTGCATTCATTTTTGACCCGGGGGAAGTTGTACATGCGGTATCATAAAAAACGGGTGCCGTTACCCTAGATATGTTGACGTTCTATATTTTACTGTTGGGAAGTCTTCTGTTTGGAACACTCACGGGTATATCGATAAAGCCGGGAGTCGTAGCCTATGCACATGATTTCGTACTGGTATCGGGTATAATTTTTTTGGGCATACGCCAGTGGCGCCAACGTAAAAAAAGTACCAAAGCTCCACCACTCATGCGGCCGATGGTGCTGTTTCTGTCTGCCGGTGTCATATCGCTCGTGGCAAATGTGGGTAGCTTTGGGGTAGCGGATCTTTTCACCTCCTCCCTCTACCTGTGGCGATGGGCGGCGTACGCATGTTTGTACGTATTGTTCGTCAGATCGGCTATCCCTGTTTCGACGCTGTTGGGACATCTGTTTACATTTGGCCTGGTCTTTGGTGTAGTCGGCATCGCGCAATTTTTCCTCTACCCAAATCTGCGTTTCCTTATGTACATGGGATGGGACCCGCATTATTACCGTTTATTTTCTACGCTGCTTGATCCGAATTTCGCAGGTATTATTCTTGTCTTGTCCACCTTTCTGGGGTATCACCTGTACGTGACGCAAAAGAAGCCGTGGATATTGGCGGCAGTTGTACTGCTCGTCGTCTGTGTGTATCTCACATACTCAAGAAGCAGTTATCTGGCGCTTGGGTTTGGCATGATCATATACGGCATGTTGAAAAAGCAGTTTGCGGTTCTTGGATTATTGTTCGCACTTGCCGCGATCATTATATATGTGCCGCGGCCGGGGGGAGACACGCTCAGATTATGGCGGGAGGACTCTACGTACTCGAGATTCTCAAACTGGAAGGAATCATCAGAACTCTTTCTGAAATCGCCGGTTGTCGGACACGGGTTTAATACACTCCGCCTGATCCAGACTCCCGTGTATACCGGCGGCGTGGTTTACACATCCCATGCGGCAGGGGGGGTAGACAGCAGCATATTATTTTTACTGGTGACCTCCGGTGTATTGGGGCTGGTAGCGTATGTCTATTTACTCTACAGTGCGGGACGGTTTGGTGATCCTGCAAAAAAAGAACAGGTATCGGTAAAACAGCTCTACATTGTCAGCATAAGCGCAGTGTTTATGCACTCATTTTTTGTAAACAGTCTGTTCTATCCATGGGTAATGGTATGGATGTGGGTGATCGTATCGGCAGTCGAGCTTACTTTTGATAGGTAAGCTTCAATTCCTCTGTGGTGGTATTTCCCGCCATGTCTGTCGCGACAATGCGGATGATGTTCTCCCCGTCCGATAACGGGTATGAATACGTAAATGAATTATCCGGTTTAATTACCGCAATTCTGCCGTTTAACGATACGGTCGTGTCACTCTCCGTCGTTCCTGATATGGAAACCATATTGCTCTCACTGTTTATGGTGGCGTTATTTTCAGGTGAATCTATTGTGAGCTCCGGAAGCGTTGTCTTTATGATGATAGTAAGAGGATTGGACGGCTCGCTTATATTTCCTTTTGTGTCAGACAGTTTTACCGTCAGGTCATGTGTACCATCTTTGAGCGACGGAAGCTGAGCGGTAAACACGCCGTTTCCCGCGACGGTAGTTTTTCGCACTTCTTTGTTATTGTCGTACACAGTTGCCGTCAGTCCGGCAGTGCCTGATCCGCTGATGCGCAGTATGCTGCTATGGGTGGCTACAGGAAGCGGATCAAGTGAGGGAGGAAACAGTACCTGTTTGTTTGATTGTGCGACCGGTGTAGGAGATGAGCCTCTTATATTATCAACCAGCACACTGAAACCGATGAGGATTTTTACACCAAAAAGGGCAAAAAACACGATGATGGCGATCATGCCACCTATGGCGAGAACCAGTTTTTTTTGCTGTTTTTGTTCGTCGAGTCTCCCTCTTCGCGTAGTGATCATACTAGAAGTATACCAAATATCTGTGTAGTCTGAGCCTCCTGTCAGAATCGGACTGACGTCTACGGTTTACGATACCGCTGCTTTGCCACTAAGCTAAGGAGGCGCATATCCTATTTTATCAAATATAGGACATAAGCGGAATCGTCAGTCCTGACTCTGATGTCCCACTTTTATATTTTGCATGCGGTCGTGGGATGAAATCACGGGCGATATACTGTCATTTTTTATAGTATACTTTCCCTATGAACCGCATTATACCAACCACGATGGCGTCACAGCACCCCGATCACGCCTCTATTCCTTTTTGGCATGATACCGAGTTTATAAGCACACGGCATGAAGTGAAAGAATGTTTCATCGCGTTTAATGAGCTGGGTATTTCCGAATATAAATGGGACTGGGAGGGGAAATACGTCGACGAATCTATTGTAGAAAAATTATACAGTGAACATTTTGAGTATTTTAAGGCGCACCCGCTCGGGAAAGAAAAATTTCTGACATTCCGTTTGCCTAATCCGAAAGTGGAGACGGAATTCCGCCTGGGACGGGCATTTATGGGAATTTTTGGCGCATCGGGTCTGGCCAAACAGCTGGAACTGTATGAACAGCCCCTGTTTGAAGTGATACTCCCCATGACCACGAGCGCTCAGGAAATGATGGATATACAGGAAGCGTACAGCGAATTGGCAAACCTGAAACATGCGCTGTTTAATAAAATTCCGGAAAATCTCAAGCACATAGAGCTTATTCCGTTATTTGAGGATATCGATACTATATTGAATTCCGACTCAATATTGGAAACATATATAGAGATGCATAAAAAAACATTTGGCACGACGCCTACGTATCTACGTCCCTACATAGCCCGCAGTGATCCGGCGCTTAATTCCGGTCTGATACCCACTGTCCTTGCCACAAAGATTGCACTTTCCCGTTATGAGCAATTTGAAAAAAGACATGGTATATCGCTTCACCCGATAATCGGGACAGCAGCGTTGCCATTCCGTGGGGGATTAACGCCGACGAATGCCATGGCATTTACGAAAGAATATACAGGTATACGGACAGCACTTATTCAGAGCGCATTTCGCTATGATTATCCCATCAAAGACGTCATTGCGGGACTGAGAGTACTCGATAGTGAGCTTCCGTACGGAGTTGCTCAGCACGTATCAGCCGATGATGCTGCCATGCTCTCAGATATCGCCCACGTAATTGAAGTTCCATATAAGCAGACGATTGAGCGCATTGCTCCTCTTATAAACACAGTGGCATCGCATTTACCGAGACGGCGGGAACGTGTACAGCATATCGGACTGTTCGGATACTCTCGCGGAATCGGCGGGGTGAGACTACCGCGGGCAATTACATTTACCGGATCACTCTACAGTGTGGGCGCACCACCCGAAATTATTGGAACTGGCAGGGCATTGAAAGATGCCAAAACAAAAGGAACACTTGCATATATTGAACAGTACTATCTCAATATCAAAGACAATCTCAAAGCGGCATTGGGATTTGTAAACGTGAACGCTCTTGAGCTTCTTGCCAACGAATCGGCGGCCTGGAAAGATGTATTGGATGACGTGCGGGGTGTAGAAGAATACCTCGGCGTACAGGCAGGTCCAACGACCCCGGAGCAGCTCGAACACGCGCAGCTATCGCAGTACATCGCGAGTCACCTCCATGATATGGCCTCATGTAAAGACCAGTTAACAACGCAGGCGCATCTGCGAAAGAGTTTGGGATAAAGAAAAGTATCCTCAAATTAAACTACGAAAATACTGGTACGCGTAAGCCTATGCATGCGTATCTCTGCGACATATAGACAGTGTGAGGGGATGATGAAGTTAAGAGACGTTATGCCTCTCGGTAATAGGTGGAGAGATTTTTATAGCTTTGGGATCGCATGGCTAAACCAGTGATAATGAGGCCTATGATGCCAGTGAGGGTAAACACCAGAGCGATCCCACGGTCCGCACCAGTGCCAAACCATGACCCGATAAGGTCAACGCCCTTACCCGTTGTCATAAACGGGATAAAGAAAAATTGGGTGAGCGGTCCGATCAGAAATGCCGTGATAGGTGACGCGGCCTGCTCCACGCTCTGCGCGAAACCAAATACCCGCCCTTGGCGGTTGTGTGGAACTACTTTTTGGATAATCGTATGCTCCGAGGCTTCAATAAACGGCACGACGCACAGATATATAAACATACCTATACCTAAAATAATGATAGACGGATAGATTGTGAATGTGGCCGAGATGGTCCAGATAACAATGTTTGCGATAAAGAGTGATCGAAGTGGGTTTTTCCCCAGTCCCCATTTGGCGATAATGAGCCCACCGATGATAAATGCAATACTGAGAAATCCCCATAGTGTTCCCCAGAATTGCACCGATACGAGGGACAATCCGTACGCATCCATGAGCGCCATAAATACACCGCCCAAGAAATTATTGATGGTGGTAAAAAGGATAAGTGCCAATAATCCCGGAACTTTGGATACCACGACATACGTCCCTTTCAGATCCACTTTTTTGGGTGCATCAGCCAGGTGGACAATCTTTTCTTCTATAATTGTGGTGCCAAACAGGTGGATGCTGGCAGCGATTGAAACACCAATCGCAAGGATGAGCACCCAGTACATACCAGAGTGTCCCACCAACAGTCCGCTAATAACTGATGTGATCATAAACGACACACCCATGGTGGATCCGATGAGTCCGTTTGCCTTATCCCGAATATTCTCAGGTACTAGCACCGTGACGAGGGTGGGGAGGGCAATAGATCGGATATTACCAATGATAATAGCGACCATGAGTATAATCACAAACGCCCAAAGCATAGGGCTTAGAGGATTGGAGAATACGGAAATAGGTATGGTCAAATACATGGCAAATGCGATGATATACAGTACAAGTGAAGCGAGATGTGAATACATCATGACCGTTTTCTTTTTGTAGTTATCGACCAGACTCCCAAACCAGATACCCGACAGCGCAGTCAGGACGAGATTGATACCCGATATCATGCCCGTTGCGAACACCGAACGGGTTTGCAAAAATGTATAAAAAATAATGGAAAACAATACGGTAAAGTTGGTGATAGAAGATATCACAGTATTGCCCAGCAAATGGTAGAACGATTTCATCCTAGTAGTATACCAATTTTATGTACGCATTCGTACAGTTCGTAAGAGGGGGGTACTGGTTTAGAGAAGTACCGTAAAATAAAATACTAAAAATACGATGATATGGAGTGGAGCAGTCAGTAATCCCGGGACATACTTTTTCACTGACCCTGCCCAGACGAGATGTTGTACCCCGTTTGCGAACATCAGCGCCAGAAAGAATGATTGAAAAGCCGCACGATTTGGAAAATCCTGAAACAGATACACCCAGATCCAAAATCCTTCAAACAGCAGTTCAAATACCAGAAACACCCAAAACGGCATGGTAACCAAGTACCATTTCTTATGAAAGCCTGTACTTAATTCTTCGATTGCATGGCTAATCTGTACCAGCAAGCTAAGGGCAAAAAACGATTCAAGTGGGGTCATATTGTAACTATAGCAAAAAAGTGTAGAATGGGGAGGACAAAGATTGTTATATCCAGTAGCCAGATAATAACCAAGCCGATTGAAATGACAGTATACGATCGTTTGACGATCGAATATATGGCAAGCACAAACGATAGAGAAGAATTGAATGCCCGGATGATGCTCCTAAAAGACTACCTAGAAACAGGTAAATTACAGTTTATAAAAGACAAAGAAGTTATTGAATCTCTAAAAAAAGTTAGATACTCATCAGATGGAAAGGTGAATCCAAATACTGTAGATACCTTGGTCAGATCTCTTGCTAAAACTGTTTCTTGGATGAAATACGAAGAGGATCTGAGAAAAATTCCCTTAAAGCAAATACAAGAAGAGTATTTCCATATCCTCGAATTGTACTTTGAACATCCATACCAAGAGATGTTAAAGCATAATGTAAGCCCTCATGTTATCGCAATGGAGATGTCTGAAAAACCATCTTTGGTAAAAGCGTTGTCTTTGGATGCAGAAAATTTTAAAAATGGAATACTCGAATTCTGGCAAACATTTGGAGATGCTGTACGTGTTCATATCCAAGATCTAAAAGGATTAAAGACAATTTATGGCGGTGATATATTTCCGAGCTATAGAAAAAACACTCTTTCGAGTGCAGGATTATATGTTGATACAACAATATTGCCAGATCCGATGCTCCGAGTGGCATCGTTTATGAAGTATGTAACGCCAGAAAAAGCAGCATACTACTTGGCAAAACATGCAATATCTGCTTTAAGTCTTAAAGACTTGGTGCTTGCTGATGTAAATCCACCTTTGGCAATTATTGCTCCTGATCCATTTATCCTAGATGAACGTGTTACAAAATTTATCGCATCAGTTGGCGAACAAGATGTATTAACTCATTTGGAATACGCATTCGGAATGAGTTTTAAAAATACTAATGATTTAAATAAATATGTTTCGGGTATAAAAACTGCTGAAGAACTTGAAAAAAAGCTCAAAGCACCAGGAAGAATACTTTTTGATACGGATTGGGATAAACTGCCTTTCCTTGAGCAATGGGAAAAATCACAAGATGGATCAATGGGTATTTCTTATCCAAAAGGTTACACAGTTGGTGAAATAGTAAAATTCTCAATGATAGGGCGAATGATGCAAATTGGTGAAATGCTTTACAAAGCAAACTCATTACATGGTGTACCCTTTATTGATGCTCCTACGTCATGGAAATATTTTCTATGGAAGTACGAGTACGATAGAGAAAAATCTGAGGAAGTCAATCCTGAATTAAAAAACATAATGCTCGTAAACGCTTTACAAAGTAACAGATTGGAGTGGTTGGGGAACGTACCGCACGATGCACTTATTAAACTTAGACAAGAAGGTGCATTAAACGAGTTAAGGGAACTATTCAGCAAAGGGATAGTAAATATTCAAGATGCCAACGAAAAAACTTACCAAGAAACAGTAGGGGAGGTTATTGGAAACATTAATAACGCTTTTTTTGACCATATGAAAATACTAAAGGAGCATTCAAACGGAGTTAAAAAATATTTTGGATTCGATATAGCTCCGTGGCTTGTTGCTGGCGGAATATCGATCGCCGCAGCATCAACTGGCAACGTGCCTATATCTATTACTTCTGCTCTTGCTGGTATTATAGGTGTTACATCTGGTAAAGATTTGTGGAAAAAAGGCAAAGAATTATTAGATGAGAAGAATAAGCTCTCGAGATCACCTGTTGGCCTTCTTTTCGAAGCAAGAGATCAATAGTTTTTATTAGTCAGATTCTCCCCATACTAGTAAGCTTCCTAATAACAAAAATGAATAGTATCTATTTATGATGGTCTACATAGTAAGTTTCGAACGCCACCTCCTTATGCATAATTTAAAATATTTATGGGATGGCGCCCAAAAATAGTATAATTACAGGCATGGATAGACTCGATTCTGACGCGATATTATGTTTTATGGGAGGGGTAACACTCAATTCCCTGGAAACGCATTACAGACCAAACACACTAAGCATCGGAAGGATTTTGCAAATTTATAGTTTGCGAGACGCTGGATTGATAGACAGCGATACTCCGATATTAGTAGGTGGAGCACAAGTTAATTATCATACAGGACTTGTATATCCTGATGAATCTATGTCAGAAACTCATGCAATATTACTGAGCGAAGGGCATGATGATTTTAAGAATGTTGTTCCTATGAAAGCAGGCTTCGATACTGCATCCGAAGCAGGTGCCATGCTCCACTACATACGAGAGCAACATCCGGAGTGGAGGCGATTTACTTACAATTCTGATACACAACACTATCCTCGTATCGAGGTAATACTTCGTAAATTCTTTGGACCAGGATATTCATATGAACCCAATCCGTTAAGTAATCCAGCAAATGGAAAAATACTTCCGCAGAGAGAGGAACTGATTATCAGTTTATTTCAAAAGCACTTTGCCAGGTATGAAGATGGGGCTGTGCCCTATGTGAGTGATGAACAGTTTTATCATGACAACAAAGCGTATTTCACAGAACAACGTTCGATTATAGAATCGACATCTACAAAACCCGAAGATATGGCAGCCTATGACGGTGGTAGGCGAGGGTCTCTAAAATAGTAGATCGGAATAGTTGAAAAAATCTTGTATACTAACAATATGAAAGCTCGAAAACCAGAAAAGTGGTCGCAACTGGATAAATTTATCCGCGCTGTTGACCGTGTATATCCCACACCCCGTGAATTGATTGGGAAAAGTTTCCTACAGGGAATTTCATTTGGACTCGGAACGACAATTGGCGTATCTATAGTATTGGCAGTGCTCACATATATGATCGCTAACCTCAAAACGGTCCCATTGCTGAAAGAATTAATAAACCAGACCCAACTGGAAAGCGTGCTGCCCAAGTCACAACGGATGTGATGCGGATAGAGAAATCCCACTTCGCTCTTTCGAGCTTCGCAGGTCACTGTCGAACTCAACGAGTGCATCATCTGCATATCCATACAAACAAAAAAACGACCTTACGGCCGTTTTTTTCTGTTTGAGCGGGATACGAGAATATGAGCTTGCTCGCTTTTTCAGAGTAATTTCATTACGTTTCTGAAAAAACTGCGCTTCCTCATATATCTGGCGCGATAGTGAGCCTCGCTTCGTTCGTGTCCACTATTCGCTGGATATCGAAGCGTTCCGCTTCAATTTCTAACTCAACTCCAAAAAAAAAGACCCCAAAGGGCCTCTTTTTTGGAGCGGGATACGAGAATCGAACTCGCTTCTTCCCGCCGTTGGCGGGACATACTACGTGAGCGGGTAAAGGGAATCGAACCCTCTTCTCAACCTTGGGAAGGTCGCATACTACCAGTGTACTATACCCGCAATTAATTTCTTAAATGCATTACCGCCTTTATATGATTTTACCTGCTGTTCTCTTCTCTTTGCATCTATACCGGACATAAATTGTTCGGTATAGATAATACTCCATTTTCCAGTTTTTTTTGTTGATTTTGTTTGTCCTCGATTATGTTCGTCTAATCTGCGTTCCAAGTTATTTGTCGAACCTATATAGTGCTTACCAGATAGGTCATTTGACAATATATACATAAAGTACATACCGAACTCGCTTCTCCCCGCCGTTGGCGGGGCTACTACCGGTGTACTAATCCCGCGAACCTCACAAATAGCGATACGTGGACGCTTTTCCACTATATCGCTATTATAAAGGTTATTTTTATACCTCTCAATACAAGATTGAGAATTTTTATATCAAATTGCTATGGCAACATCAAATCAGTTCCGGCGAATATAACATCCGGATTTGAAAGATTGTTTGCAGTAGCGATAGATACCCATTTGTACCCATCGTTATACTGCTTGACCGCGATAGACCAGAGACTGTCTCCCTGGACTACTTTGTACTGTCTTTTCTCCTGCTTCAATTCCGTGGATGCTGCTGATACTTCACCCATCGCTACGGCGATTGGTTTGGCATCAGGGATTAACAACACCTGATCTTTCTCGATATGCGAGGCATCAGTGAGTTTGTTTTCCCGTGCAATATCTACCCAGTTATATCCACTTTTGTATAGCTTTTCTGAAATTGACCACAGCGTGTCGCCTTCGACTACCGTATATTTCATCGGGAGTGCAGCAGCCTGCGCAGTGATTTCCGCTTGTTTCTGTGCCTCTTTTTCTGACTGCAGCTTGGTTGTTTTGAAATAATTCATAGTAATCATCCCGACAACCAGTACGACAGCGAGTCCAAGAGCGAGTGAGACATAGGAATCAGGGGTTTCGAAACTATTTTTTATTGATTTCCACATATATGAGGTTCCTCCAGTTCTAGGCAGAACGTAAAATCACTTTGTGATCACGATATAAAGTGATTTTTCCGGGGCAAGTAGATTAGAAAATCTTCGGATGCAAGGTGAACAATAAACCCCGCTGCCCGCCACATCTTACTGTTCGCCTAACGGCTCACAGAGCGATGAATGGTGAGCATTGAAATTTCTAAGTTCGCTTTGCTCTCTAAGAAATTTCTAATGCGGGGCTGACGGGGTTCGAACCCGCGACCTTCCGCGTGACAGGCGGACGCTCTAACCAGGCTGAGCTACAACCCCAATATACTGAAAAATTTAATTTTCAAATAACAATTTTCAATTTCCAAACATTTCTGATTGGAAATAAATATTGGAATTACTGCTTATTATAATAGAAAATTGAGCCTATCACAAGGCGGAGCATGAGGGCTCGTGGTGTATCATACACAGAAAATAGGGGAAGACAACACATACAACTGTTTAGTAGTATATGCATATGACTAATCTGGAAATTGCCGCACTGCTTCGAAAAATTGCAGCCGCGTATCTGATTCAAAACCAAAACCGCTTCAAAATAATTGCGTACGAAAAAGCTGCGGATAACATAGAACAGCTGACAGAACAGGTGGAGGATATCTGGAAAGATGGGAAACTTGATGATATTGGCGGCGTGGGCAAAACCATAGCAAGCCATTTGAATGATCTATTTACCACCGGGAAAGTCCCGCAGTTTGAGCAAATACTTTCCGGAGTCCCTGCATCAATCTTTCCGCTCCTGCTCGTCCCCGGGATCGGCCCAAAGAAAGCGTATAGGCTAGTGACGGAACTACATCTGGATGATGAAAAAAATGTGGTTGAGGATCTGGAAAAGGCTGCCAATGCCCACAAAATAGCAGAGCTGGAAGGATTTGGTGAAAAATCAGAGGCGGATATTGTGGTAAATATCGAGGCCTACAAACGGGGGCAGATAAAAGAACATAGAATCCTCATCTCAGAAGCTGACCGCATCGCATCGGAAGTCATGGATTTTCTGCGCAAAGAGACAAAGTTTACACTATCCACTACATTGGGAAGCCTGAGGCGACGAGTCTCTACGATTGGCGATATAGATATCGCGGTGGCTACCCGTGATCCGCAATCCGTGATAGACCGTTTTTTGCAGTATCCGCATCAGAAACTCATAGAACAGGGTCCAACGGGAGCATCGCTCCTTTTACACAACGGTCGACAGGTGGATTTGCGGGTACAGTTACCCGAGCTATACGGAGCCATGTTGCAGTACTTTACAGGGAGTAAGGCGCATAATATACGGCTCCGGGAACATGCACTGTCCCTGGGTTATTCTCTCAATGAATACGGGCTGAAAGTGGTGGGTGAGCATAAGAAAAAAGCAGCTCATGATGGTGAACATACGAAAAAAGGCATCGCATTTGATTCTGAAAAACAACTGTATACATTTCAAACTGAAGAAGGGTTATATAACTTCCTTGGGCTTGAGTGGGTACCGCCTGAGATTCGTGAGGATCGTGGAGAAGTGGATGCGGCTCTTGGCACCAAAAGCGAATTACCCACGCTTGTACAACCTTCCGATATCCGCGGTGATGTGCACTTGCATTCATCGTACGATCTTTCATCTTCCCACGACATAGGGGCCAACAGCATTGAGGAAAATTTGGACAGCGCTCTCTCACTCGGATACGAGTATATGGGATTTAGTGATCATAACCCGAGTGTCGGAAACCATAGTGCTGCACAGATTGCCCATATTATGGAAAAACGCATGGCAGAGTACACCAGGAGACATGATGCATGGAAAAAGCTGGTACAAAAGGCACATCCGAAAACCACTGTGCCTGAACTGTTTGTCATGTGTGAAGTAGATATATCGCCGGATGGTGAACTCGCTCTTCCTCCGGAAGCATTTGAATTCGTAGATGCAGTCGTCGTTTCTATCCATTCCAGTTTCGCCCAATCAAGCGAACAGATGACCGCCAGAGTCGTACGCGCGCTACAGACGCATCCGAAAGTACGGATATTCGGTCACCCGACAGGACGGCTGCTCGGGAAACGCGACAGTGTAGCGTTTAAATGGAGTGAAATTTATGCAGTCTGCAAAGAACGCGACATAGCGCTTGAGATAAATGCAAATCCTTCTCGCTTGGATGTATCTGACGCGGTGGTATATGAAGCGAGGCTGCAGGGAATCCGTTTTTGTATAGACACCGATGCCCATGCAATCGACCAGTTACTATTAATGCCTTATGGGGTAGATGTCGCAAGACGCGGTTGGGCAACGCCTCGTGACATTTTGAACACAATAGGGTATACTGGATTTTCTAAGTGGTTGAAACGAACATAGTCTCTAGTTTTATTGATTTATTGTTGTATTGCAGTAATACACAATGTAACAATTCAGCAATATAACGGAAAGTGAGGTTCGTATGTTAACTCCAATGTGGATAGTAGTCGGCATAGTCGCACTAATCGCCGCGTATGTTTGGTCACTGTATAACAGTCTTGTGACCGAGTCTACCCAGATCGACGAAGCGTGGGGGCAGATAGATATCCAACTTAAGCGTCGCACAGACCTAATCCCAAATCTTGTAGAAACGGTAAAAGGATACGCAAAGCATGAAAAGAGCGTATTTACCGATGTCACGAAGGCGCGTACTGCCGTAATGAATGCTGATACGCCTGCAGCTTCGGCAAAAGCTGATGATATGCTTACAGGTGCACTCAAAAGTTTGTTTGCGGTGGCGGAAAGCTATCCGCAGCTCAAAGCAAATGATGGGTTTATCCAACTGCAAAAAGAATTGTCTGACACAGAGGACAAAGTGGCCTACGCCAGACAGTTTTATAACACACAGCTTATGGAATACAACCTAAAGGTAAAGGTATTCCCGAACAATATGCTTGTGGGCATGTTCGGATTTACAGAAAAAGAATTTTTCAAAACAGAGGAAGCGGAAAGAAAGAACGTAAAAGTGAGCTTCTAAAAAAAGGTGTATCCCAACAGTCCTGTGTCCGAATCTGGAAAGGGAACCTGTCTTCGCTTCAGATGTGGCCGCAGGCCCAAAGGTAGGTAACTATGGCACTGTCAATTCATTCTCAGATTCGTTCAAATATCGCAAAATCATACGCCTTTATGGCGGGGTTTGTCGTGTTTGTGGTACTTGCAGGATACGTGATGGGCAACGCCCTCGGGTACGGCAATTCATGGATGGGGATTGCAGTCGTATTTTCTGTAGTCTCCAGCTTTGTCAGTTACTATTGGGGCGATCAAATCGTGTTATCTATGTCAGGTGCGAGACCCGCAGACCGCAAACGGGATTTTGACCTCTATACGGTGACTGAAAATCTCTGTATTGCGGCTGGAATTCCGAAGCCAAAACTCTATGTGATTGAAGATACGGCGATGAATGCGTTTGCTTCTGGGAGAGATCCGGAACACTCTATCGTCTGCGCGACCAGCGGGTTGATACATCGATTGGATAGGCGGGAATTAGAGGGAGTGATTGCGCATGAATTGTCTCATATAAAAAACTATGATATCCGCCTGATGGCCATAGTGGCGGTCTTGGCCGGTACCATCGCATTTTTGGCGGATATGTTTATGCGAAGCCTCTGGTGGGGCGGTCACAGACGAAGCCGCGATGATGACAATAGTCAGTTGCAGGGGATCTTGATGATTGTCGGCATTGTGCTTGCTATCGTTTCTCCAATTATTGCCACGCTTATCCAGCTTGCTGTGTCGCGTAAGCGGGAGTTCCTGGCGGATGCCTCTGCTGCTTTGCTTACACGGTATCCTGAAGGACTTGCCAGGGCGCTTGAAAAACTCTCCAAGGATCATGAAGTACTTGAGGCAGCCACAAACGCCACTGCCCATTTATTTATCGCCAATCCGTTTAAGGGAAAAGAATTCGGAGCCTGGTTTTCCGGACTGTTTGATACCCATCCTCCGATTGCAGATCGCATAAAAGCACTACGGTCAATGTAATGTATGCTCTCAGTTGTAATACCCACACTCAACGAGGAAAAGTATTTGCCGGATCTATTGAAACTTCTACGGGAGCAGGTTCCCAAAGGGACGCAGATCATTGTTTCCGATGGAGAATCTACAGACAATACTGTAGCAATAGCAAAGACCTTTGGGTGTGATGTCGTTATCACGAAAAACAGAGGGCCGGCAAAACAACGCAACGCCGGTGCCCGTAAAGCAAATGCTGACATTCTATTCTTTCTGGATGCAGATACCAGGTTCACCGATTCAATGATACGCAAATCTACTCAGGCATTTATCGAGAAAAAATTAGATGTTGCCAGTTTTTATTTTCGTTTTGATTCGAGGAGCATTCGATATAGACTGTTATTTTTTTATGGTACGATCCTCACATATCTCCTGCGATTTTTTCATCCTGTGGCGCTTGGGGCTGCAATACTCGTACGAAAAAACTGGTTTGAGAAAGTCGGCGGATTTGATGAGCAACAGTACGTCGGCGAAGATCATTTGTTCGCCAAAAGCATACTGGACGCTGGCGGGAAGTATGGATTGTTACATATACCCGGCATGTTTTTTTCCTTGCGGCGGTTCCACAAAGAAGGCTTCTGGACTACTGTGTATAAATGGCACTACACTGCCTATTACTATATGAGGTATGGCAAATTTTCCGAAAAAATTGTGCCGTACGAATTTGGGACATATACTTAGATATATGAATATAACTATACGGACAGCAGTGTTAGATGATATCCCCGTGCTTCGGTCTCTCCATGCAGACTTACACAAGGATAATTTCGCCTACGATACGCTCCTTGATTTGAATTGGCCGCTAGATGATCGAGGACTCAAGTACTTTACCGAGGTTATAGAAGAGTCCTCATCATTACTGTATTTGGCTGAAATTGATGGCGACGTTGTTGGATACCTAGCCGGGGGACATAAAGATATAAATTATAGAAAAACAAAAATGGCTGAGATTTACAGCATGACTGTACGACCTTCTCATCAATCTCAGGGGATAGGCGAACAGTTGGTTAGTGCGTTTAGTGCGTGGGCAAGAGAACATGGGTATGGAAAGGTATACGTAAACGTCTACTTCGCAAATGAGCGCGGAATTAAGTTCTACAAAAAATGTGGATTACAACCCATCGATTTGTCATTAGAAATGGATGTTTAACACTATGGAATTGCAGATTCGTACAGCAGAAATTCGTGATGTAGACGCTCTGAGAGAGATTGATTTACTCTCGTTTGTGGAAAATAGAACATTTGACCCTCACATCGATCCAAATTGGATTTATGGAGAAAAAGCTATTCACTATTTTTCCCGTGCAATCCAGGATAGTAGCCGAGCGGTATTTGTGGCGATTTCAGACGGAGTTCCAGTTGGGTTCGTATCCGTAGTGCCGAAAGTTGTGGATTATCGGGATGCGCGTATAGCAGAGATTGATAATTTGGCAGTAATTCCTTCATACAGATCCAAAGGAATCGGATCGGCGCTTCTTTTAGAAACCAAGCGTTGGGCGAAACGTAGTAATTTTACTATCCTATATGTCTCATCCTACGCTAAAAATTCTGTGGCTCTAGCGCTCTATAATAAAGCTGAATTTAAGCAAATCGACGTAGGTCTTGAGTTAGAGTTGAAATGACAGGTTCACAGAAATTAGCACTCTTGACAATAGAGTGCCAGAGACTATATTATATTCATAGTAAAAAATAATTGGATTCCCGCCTGCGCGGGAATGACAACTTTTATATATGGATATACAATACCAACCACCGGAAGATCAGGGTAATCCACTCGAAAAATATTGTGTAAATCTGACGGAAAAAGCACGCAGTGGAAAGCTTGATCCTGTCATAGGCCGTAACGACGAAATCCGTCGTGTCATGCAAATATTAGCCCGGCGAAGCAAAAACAATCCCGTCCTCCTTGGGGACCCGGGTGTAGGCAAAACAGCAATAGTTGAAGGACTGGCTATCCGCATCGTGATAGGGGATGTTCCCTCTACCTTGAGGGACAAAGAACTGCTCTCCCTGGACGTTGCCTCACTTGTAGCGGGCAGCGCATTCCGGGGCGAGTTTGAAGATAGGCTGAAAAAGCTTCTCAAGGCCGTAAATGAGGCCGGAGGGAAGTACATACTGTTTATGGATGAGCTCCATACGCTCGTGGGAGCGGGAGCCGTGGGAGGCAGTATGGACGCCGCAAATATCCTCAAGCCCGCGCTAGCCCGTGGAGAGCTACATGCAATTGGGGCAACAACGGTACGGGAGTACAGACAGTATATAGAGAAGGATGCCGCGCTGGAGCGCCGGTTCCAGCCCGTATACCTGCAGGAACCCACAAACGAAGATGCGCTGGCAATACTGCGGGGCATTAAGGAGAAGTACGAGATCCACCATGGTATCCGTATTACCGATGATGCACTGGTCACTGCGGTGACGCTCTCCACCCGCTACATAGCCGACAGGTTTTTGCCTGACAAGGCAATCGATCTGGTGGATGAAGCAGCCTCGGCGCTGAAGATTAATACGGAGAGTATGCCGATCGAACTGGATGAGGTAAATAGAAAAGTGACACAGCTGGAAATAGAAAAAGCTGCACTCAAGCGCGAAAAAAATACCCAGCGGATGAAGGAAGTGGAGAGCGAGCTTTCGACACTCAAAGAAAAAAATAAAGAGCTCAATGCCAGGTGGGAAACGCAAAAGGAGATAATCGGAAAACTCCAGACGCAACGTGTCTCGTTGGATCAGCTGCGTGTGCAACTGGAGAAATCAGAACGGGACGCACTGCTTGAGAAAGCCGCAGAGATAAAATACGGAAAAATCCCCGAAGCGGAAAAAACGATCAAACAACTCGAAGAAAAATGGAAACAAATTCCCGAGGAGGAAAAGCTCCTGCGGGAGGAGGTGACGTCAGACGACATAGCCCGCATAGTTGCTAGATCCACTGGGATACCGGTTACGAAATTGCTCTCTTCGGAATCCAATAAACTGGCGCATCTGGAGATGGCGCTAAAAGAGCGTGTAGTCGGACAGGACGAAGCACTCAGTGCCATGTCCAAAGCAATCCGCAGGAACCGTGCGGGACTCTCTGAAGCGGGTAAGCCTATCGGGACATTTCTGTTTTTGGGACCCACGGGTGTCGGCAAAACGGAGACAGCCAAGGCGCTCGCTGACCAATTGTTTAACGATGAAAAAGCGATCATACGAATTGATATGAGTGAATATCAGGAATCCCACAGCGTCGCCCGGTTGGTGGGAGCGCCTCCTGGATATGTAGGATATGAAGAAGGTGGGCAACTGACGGAAGCAGTCCGTCGGCATCCGTACAGCGTCGTGCTGTTTGATGAAATCGAAAAAGCGCACCCCTCTATATTTAATGTCTTTTTGCAGGTGCTTGATGAAGGACGGCTTACAGATGGCAGGGGTCGCATGGTGAATTTCAGAAATACCATAATCATCATGACCTCAAATCTGGGCAGTGATGTGATCCAAAGCTATGGCGGGAAACAACAGGAGAAGATGGAAAAGAGCGTGATGGAAATACTGATAAAAAGTTTCCGTCCCGAATTTCTAAACCGCCTTGACCAAATGGTGATCTTTCACGCCCTTTCCAAAGATCTCATTGAACGGATCGTGGATATGCAGTTGTCACTCGTCAGCAAACGGCTTGCTGAGCAGCACATAACAATTTCCTATTCGGACGCACTCAAGTCGTATATCGGTGATATCGGGTATGATCCCACCTACGGCGTGCGCCCGCTCAAGCGTGCGATACAGGATGTGATAGTGGATGAACTCTCTTTACAGCTACTGGAAAAAAAGATACTGCCGGGAGTGACGATAAAAGCGGATTATATAGACAAAAAGGTGGCGTTCACGCTCCCTAATTAACGGCAGGTCTTACCTGCCCAGTTTTTCATCTATCGCGTCGTCTGTCATGGTGTAGTCGCATGTGAGTTCTTCATCCTTGTCTATATCACGCGTGGCCACTGTATACCCTTGGGAATCCACATCGTTTGGCAATTGGGTAGTGTTTGGCTGATCGCTGTGATTCATAAACCGTGCATCATCAAAGCAGAGGATATGAAGTCCTATCTCTGCATCCACATAACAGTAATTTAAAAACGTCTTTTTGGCGTACTCGGGCAACGCATCTACCTGTTCTTGTGTCAGGCCAAAATCAAGTGATGGCACGTATTTCCAGATAATCTCACCCTTTTTGATCGGAGAAGCGGCAAACAGTCCCATACCCTGGATACTGCTTTGTTTGATATACGTGGGAACCATGAGCATATGTGCCCAGTATACACCTTGTTTTTATTTTTGTATCGCGACTCTAACAACAGTGTGCGATAATAGGGTATGAGCCTGCGTGATCTGATTGCTATAGCAGCCGGAAAAACAATATCCCGAGTCAGTACAACCCTGAGAATGGGCGCGGGTGCCACGTGGCCGGGGGAAGTGGCATTGCGTATCTCCCCTTCGATTCTTCGCTCTTTGTCTTCTCTGTTTTCCAAAGGGATTATCCTGGTCGTGGGCACAAACGGGAAAACAACAACATCGTCCATGATAGCCACCATTCTTTCCAAACAGGGACATACACTGGTACACAACACCAGCGGGGCAAACCTCCTAAACGGGGTGGTATCAGCAAGTGTCCTCCACCACGGGAAAACCTATGAGTACGGTATATTTGAGGTGGATGAAAATGCACTGCCCCAGGTGCTTTCCTACGTAACTCCGAAGATTGTGGTGGTCCTAAACCTATTCCGTGACCAGTTGGACCGGTACGGTGAAGTGGATGTGATAGCGGAAAAATGGAACAAGGCGCTGCGACCACTTTCTGAGACATCGACAGTGATCCTTAATGCCGATGATCCGCTGGTGGCATCGTTTGGGAAAAAACTGGATACACGGGTTGTATACTTTGGCTTGTCTGAGAAATTCCGGCAGGATAGAGTGGTGGATCACGCAACTGATTCCATATTTTGCCAATATTGTGGAGGGCGATTAGCATATAACAGCTACTATTTTTCCCACCTCGGAGACTGGTACTGCACCGTGTGTGGAGATGCTCGGCCGCAGGTGGCAGTATCCGAATGGAATTCGCCACTTCCTGGACTCTATAACACATACAATACACTGGCTGCCGTATTAGTAGCGCGCGAGCTGTTTATCGCAGACAGCGACATAGAATCATCTCTCGTCGGATTTCAACCCGCATTTGGCAGACAGGAGGAGTTTACCGTTGGGGAGAAAAAGATCAAACTATTCTTATCCAAAAATCCGGCAGGATTTACGGCATCGCTGCGTGCGGTTCTAGATATGAAACCCAGAACAATACTCGTAGCGCTCAATGACCGGATCCCTGACGGGAGGGATATAAGCTGGATATGGGATGTGGATTTTGAAATGATTCCAGTAAAAACCAGAGTGGTGGTGAGCGGTGATCGTGTGTATGATATGGCGGTTCGTATAGAGTATGCGAAACATACCCAGAAGAATCGTGATACCAAATCGTGTACTCCGATGCTTCTAGTGGAATCAGATATGAAAAATGCGCTGGCTGTGGGATTGCTGCATATAAAACCGGGTGAGACACTGTATGTCCTTGCCACGTATTCGGCAATGCTTGATATACGGAAGATTTTGACGGGGAGGAAGATATTGTAACGCTGTAATGTCATTGCGAGTCCGTTCACACGGCGAAGCAATCTGTTTAACATAAATAGATTGCCATGTCGTCCCGATGTGACGTTGGGACTCCTCGCAATGACAAAATTGAATATATGAAACATAAACTTAATATTGCCTGGCTTTACCCTGATCTGATGAGTACCTATGGGGATAGAGGGAATGTGATTGTGCTTGAGAGGCGGGCTATGTGGCGAGGCATTGATGCCACAATCACTCATATTACCCTGGAAACGCCTCTCACGAAACTGAAAGAATGTGATCTTGTGTTTATGGGAGGAGCTCAGGACCGGCAGCAAAAGCTGGCGGGGCAGGACTTTTTAGGAAATAAAGGGCCGGTTATAAAAACCATGGTGGAAAAAAATATCCCGGCGTTGTTTGTCTGTGCGGGGTATCAGTTCGTAGGAAATTACTACCGACCATATCAAGGAGAGGATATTCCAGGCGCAGGTATTTTTGACCTCGCCACAATACATCCAGGCGACCAGGCAAAGCGGTGCATAGGTAATGTCATTGCGGAGATTGTAAACATACAAAGTCTGAATGGTCTGCGAATCGTGGGATTTGAAAACCATGGCGGACGCACCGTGTTGGGAGAAAAAATGAAACCCCTTGCCAAAGTGATAACAGGAAACGGGAATAACAGCGAAGACGGGTATGAGGGTGCGGTATACAAAAATTCCATAGGGTCGTACTTTCACGGTCCGTTACTGCCAAAAAATCCCGAGATTGCTGATTGGCTGATAGCACGGGCAATAAAAGTGAAATACGGCGTAACTCCACGGTTATCAAAACTCAGCGATGATTTTGCTATAAATGCAAGGATCGCCATGGAGGAGAGAATTTAATTCTATGAACAGTACTGATCCTATTGCCGGCACCATTGATACATACAATACAATCGCAGCTGCATATACCGAAAAATATTTTGATGATACGAGTGATTTTGCTCATATTGACCGATTTATATCGTCAGTTGCTCCCGAGGGTACTATTCTGGAAGTGGGTTGTGGTGCCGGGCAGTTTTCCAAATACCTCATGACCAAAGGATTTACTGTAATAGGAGTGGATTTATCAGAGTCGATGCTGGCGTTAGCCAGAAAAAAAGTTCCTGGTGGAGACTTTCGCAGCATGGATATGCGCAATCTCTCGTTCTATGATGGTCAGTTCGATGGCATTATCGCTCCATATTCACTTATTCATATCCCTGAAAAAGCGGTAGTCTCAACTCTGAAAGGATTTAACAGAGTACTCAGGCAACATGGAGAGCTCTGTGTGTTGGCCCAGCGGGGAGAGTCAGATCACATCGTAGATGAACCATTTGCGCCAGGGAAGAAAGTATTTTTCAATTTTTTCACGTCGCTTCGGATACGAAATTATTTGGAAATAGCCGGCTTTACTGATATTACTGTTGAAGAAGTGCCATGTGATGATCCGTACTCCATGTCTGACGGATTACTGTATGTTCATGCGAGGAAATCTTAGCCAACCTTTGCGCCGATGAAGTCGATTTTTCTGTAGACTTTCCGTATGTGATCCCAGAATTTTTGGGATAAGTTAGAAGAAAATGCGCCGTACTTCCCTGCATTCATATTGCCGCAGAGCTTCCGCTCATATTCACGGATGACGTCCAGCACCTCGCTGCCTATTGAATTAAACTTTGCCTGATTAAGTTCGGGATTTAACACATAGGCATCATGGATACCCTGAAAGTTATCGAACAGTTCTTTATTTTCTTCCATCATCATAGCGAAAAACTTCTGGTATTGCGTCATGAAGGTAGGGTATCGAAAAATCACTTTTTTGGCAAGAGTCACTCGCATATGAGAGCAATTTTGGTTATAATCGAAATCACTATGGCGAAGGCTTTTACCGCTTCCGACGTCCAACATATCGCGACGCTTGCACAAATCCCTGTTTCTGACAGTGAAGTTGCTGAGCTTGGCAAAGGATTTAACACGGTTATGAAGGTTCTTGAAACACTCAGCACCGTAGATGTCTCCGTTGTTGAGCCTACCCATCAGGTAACCGGCCTTGTAAATGTATTTCGTGATGACGTTATAGATGAAAAAAGAATGTTTACACAGGAGCAGGCACTCGCAAATGCACCCAAGAAACATGATGGATTTTTCATGGTGGATCAAGTTATAGATCAGGGAGAGTCGTAAATCGTAAATCGTTAGGAGTATATTATATGAACGGGTTAAACACACTTACGTTAAAAACAGCGATCACAAAGCTGAAACAGAAAGAAATCTCACATGCAGAGTTGTACGGTGACGTGGATGCTGCAGTTGCAGAAAAAAACCTATCGCTCAATATTTACCTGGCAAAAGATCCATCAGCAGTGACAAAAGCACAGCGGTTGCTCTCGACACCTCTTGCCGGCGTACCGCTCGCGATAAAAGATAATATTTTATCGTCCGGAATCACAACGACGGCATCATCTAATGTGCTTCGCTCATTTACTCCATCTTTTGATGCTACAGTACTTACCAAATTAACCCAAGCGGGTGGAGTGGTATACGGTAAGACAAATATGGACGCGTGGGCTCATGGCAGTAGCACAGAAACATCTGATTTCGGGCCTACAAAAAATCCACGCAACCCGGAATGCCTTCCCGGCGGCTCTTCCGGCGGATCTGCCGCTGCCGTAGCTGCTGATATGTGCATTGCGGCAATGGGAACTGAAACTGCAGGTTCAATACGCCAACCTGCTGCCTGGTGCGGCGTAGTGGGACTGAAACCGACATACGGGAGAGTTAGCCGAGCAGGCATTGTTCCAATGGCATCATCGACCGATTCACCCGGTCCAATGGGCAAAACAGTTGAAGATTGTGCCATTCTTTTAAACTACATTGCGGGAAAAGATCAATACGATGCTACCACTTCTCCAGAACCCGTCAACGATTTTACCGCGCTCTTGAAGAAGGGTGTCAAAGGTATGCGTATCGGCATGTGCTACACAGATCATCCTCATCTCAAAGGGACAGACGCGGCCACTTCAGTGGAAAAAGCGGGAAAGGTGTTTGAAAAAATGGGTGCGACGGTCGATATGGTTGGCATTAGCGACTCGCTCAAAAAAGGACATATCTTTAATCCTGAATATGCAATCGCGATTTATACAGTCGTCCAACGAAGTGAAGTGAGTAGTAATTTAGCGGGGTATAATGGGGTGCGCTACGATGCGGGACGCGGTGCCTTTGGTGCAGAAGCCAAACGGCGCATTATGCTCGGCACGTTTACCTTGTCAAAAGGACATGCGGACAGATATTATATAACTGCACAAAAAGTCCGCAGTCTCTATATACAAAATTATAAAGATCTGTTTGAGTCCTACGATATACTCATCTCGCCAACCAGCCCTAGCTATGCACAAAAAATCGGTGCATCAACAGGAAATCCAATGTATGGAGAACTTGAAGATATGCTTTTGGAGCCTTGCGCAATTTCAGGACTCCCCGGCATTAATGTACCGTGTTATCGTGATCCCAACACCAATCTGTTCATGGGACTAAGCATTATGAGCAATTACTGGAAAGAAGATGTGATGATACAAGCCGCTCACGCGTATGAGCAGGAAACACAGTGGAATCAGTGGACACAATAAGTATGAATACAGCATACGAACCGGTAGTAGGGATGGAAATACATGTCGAGCTTAAAACCGCATCGAAGATGTTTTGCGGGTGCAAAAACGATCCATTTCACGCGCCGAAACCGAATATCTATACCTGTCCCACATGCCTTGCCATGCCGGGGGGGCTTCCGGTCCCAAATAAAAAAGCCATAGAATTCACGATAAAGTTTGGTCTTGCACTTGGCTGTGACATCCCGCTGTTTTCAAAATTTGATCGCAAGCACTACTTTTATCCAGATTTACCGAAAGGGTATCAAATTTCCCAATATGACCAACCATTGTGTCTGAATGGACGAGTGCTTACATCGATGGGTGATGTACGCATCCATAGAGTCCATCTTGAAGAGGATACCGGGAGGAATCAGCATAAAACTGTGGATGGGAAAAAAGTGACACTTGTTGATTTTAACCGTGGCGGAGTGCCTCTGATGGAAATAGTTACAGAAGCGGATATCCATTCAGGTGAACATGCGCGCATATTTTTGAAAAAGCTCCATCAAATTATCCGTTATTTGGATATTTCGGATGCGGATATGGAAAAGGGCTCAATGCGCTTGGAACCGAATATTTCCGTGCGAAAAGTAGGAGAGACGCATTTGCCCGCCTATAAAGTAGAAGTCAAAAATATAAATTCATTTGCGTTTGTAAAAAAAGCAATTGAGTTTGAAACTTCGCGCCATATCCCGTTTTTGGAAAATGGAGAAAAGCCACCACAGGAAACGCGCGGATGGAATGAAGACAAAGCAATAACATTTGCCCAGCGCAGTAAAGAAGAAGCTGCTGATTATCGCTATTTCCCAGATCCTGATATCCCACCCATCGTATGGGAGCAGTCATATATCGATTCTCTAGCCGCGCAATTGCCGGAGTTGCCGGATGCGAAAAAAAAACGGTTTGTCAAAGACTTCGTGTTGACTGATTATGATGCCGGACAACTGACCGATGAGGTTGCGGTGGCATCTTACTTTGAAAACTGTGTGAAAGAGGCCGGGAAAACCGTTCCTGCAAAAACCATCGCAAACTGGATAATCAACAAAAAAACCGACGGCTCACTCCCGCCCAAAAAACTGGTGGAGCAGATTGTGAAGGTCACAACCGTAGAGGATGTGCCGGAAAAGGATATCGAATCGGCAGTACACACGGTGCTCACAGCCAATCCCAAAGCCGTTACGGATTTCAAATCCGGCAAAGAGCAGGTGAAAATGTTCCTCTTTGGCATGGTGCTCAAGGAACTTAAAGGTAAAGGGGATAAGGGGAAGGTGATGGAAGTGCTTCAGAAGCAACTGGTATCATAATCCTAATTATTCACTTGCATCTTCAATAGCTTTTCGCTACTCTACGTACATCCATCACCGGCTTGTCCGATGAACTGGAAGACCTAAAATGGCTGCAGATTTTGTACACCTTCATACCCATAGCGAATTTTCACTCCTGGACGGACTTGGGAAATTGGATCTCCTGATTGAACGCGCGAAATCCTTCGGTATGGATGCGCTTGCCCTCACGGATCATGGCACCATGTATGGGAGTTTTAAGTTTTACCTGAAAGCCAAAGCTGCAGGAATTAAACCGATCCTCGGTGTGGAAACATATGTAGCCCGCCGTACCCACCTGGACAAGGAACAGAAGCTCGATACCGATCCGTACCACCTCGTTCTTCTGGCGAAAAACGAAACCGGCTATAAAAATCTGATGAAGCTCGTCACTATCGCGCATTTGGAGGGATTCTATTATAAGCCCCGTATCGATTTTGAGCTACTCAAGAAATATCACGAAGGGATTATCTGTACCAGTGCCTGTATACAGGGACAGGTTGCGAGTCTCCTCCGGAAAGGCGAAGACAAGGAGGCAGAACGAGTAGCCCGTGAATATAGCGAACTGTTTGGTCCTGACCACTACTATATAGAAATCCAAAAACACGCAAGTATACCTATTATAGAAGAGGTTAACGAAAAACTGGTCGCGCTGTCCCGCCGTTTGGGATTACCCTTGGTGGCTACCAACGACATCCACTATGTCGATGCAGGGGATGCCGAGGCACAGGAGATTTTGCTCTGTGTCCAGACCCAGACCACCATACTCCAGAAAGATAGAAAGCTCTCTATGCTAGAGTCACCCGATTTCTACATGCGTTCTCCGGACGAAATGAAGGATCTCTTTATCCAGTACCCCGAGGCAATTGAAAACACGGTGAAAATAGCCTCCATGTGTGACATCACGCTGTCCGTGGGTAAATGGATTCTCCCGAACTACCCGCTTGAGGAAGGGGAGACACCAGCTTCATATTTACGCAAAATGGTGATGGAACGGGCTCCCGGTAAATACAAGGAAATTACCGATGAAGTGAAAGAGCGCATCGACTACGAACTGGATATCATAAATACCAAAGGCTACTCCACGTACTTCCTAATCGTGCAGGATTTCGTTAACTGGGCCAAGCAAAACGGGATCGGTGTAGGCCCCGGCCGCGGCAGTGCTGCCGGATCTATCATCGGATTCATACTCAATATCACGGGCATTGACCCGCTATATTTTCGGTTGCCGTTTGAGCGGTTTTTGAATCCGTTCCGTCCGTCCCCTCCTGATATCGATCTGGATTTTGCCGATGACAGGCGTGAGGATGTCATTGCCTATGTGACCCAGAAGTATGGGGAAGATAAAGTGGCACAAATCATCACATTTGGCACCATGGAGGCAAAGGGTGCGGTGCGTGACGCGGGGCGAGCGCTCGGTATGCCATACGCACAGCCTGACCGTATTTCCAAAATGATTCCACTTGGGTTTCAGGGTGCATCCATGACGATAGAAAAGGCTCTGCAACAATCATCAGAGCTCGCACTTGCCTACAAGAGTGAACCCGATACGAAACGGTTACTGGATGTGGCCACAAAATTGGAAGGGGTTGCCAGACACTCTTCTGTACATGCAGCGGGGGTGGTTATAGCTGACAAACCGATTGTGGAGTACACCCCGCTTCAGAGGGAAAGCAAAGGCGACCGCATTGTCACCCAATACGATATGTACACGGTCGGTGAGGATGGTGTGGGGCTTTTGAAAATGGACTTTTTGGGACTGCGGAACTTAACGATCATGACGCAGGCACTCAAATTTATTAAACAGGTGACAGGAGAGGTCGTTGACCTCGCGACCATTTCCCTCGAAGATAAAAAGACCTACGATATGCTCTCAATCGGCGAGACCACGGGTGTGTTTCAGCTTGAGTCAGCCGGCATGAGACGGTATATCAAGGAACTGGGACCCACCAATATTTTTGATCTTATGGCTATGGTTGCCCTCTACCGTCCCGGACCTATGCTCGTCATCCCCGAGTTTATCGCGCGCAAAAAAGATCCGTCCCTTATTACCTACCCGGATCCGCGGCTTAAGGATGTGCTCAAACAATCCTACGGCATTATCGCGTATCAGGACGACGTGCTTCTGACTGCCATCACTCTTGCCGGATATTCATGGGGCGATGCGGATAAGCTGCGAAAAGCCGTTGGTAAAAAAATCGCCTCGGAAATGAAAAAGCAAAAAGAAAAATTCACAGAAGGCTGTATCAAAAACGGGATGACAAAGACAAAAGCGGAAGAGATATTTACTCTAATAGAACCGTTTGCAGGGTACGGATTTAACAAGGCACATGCCGCCTGCTACGCTATGATCGCGTACCAGACTGCCTACCTCAAGGCTAACTATCCTGTCGAGTACATGTGTGCTGTACTTGCCGCAGAGTCACGTGCAAATACAGGTCCTGCACGTGATGAAAAAATGTCGACAATCGTCGCCGAGTGCAGACGGACGAATATTGAACTCCTGCCTCCTGACATAAATGCGTCAGAAGTGGAGTTCAGCATCGAGGGTGGGAAAATCCGCTTTGGCCTGTCCGCAGTAAAAAATGTAGGGGAGGCCGCGATAGAAAGCATTATCAGGGCGCGTAATGACGGCAGATTTGTAAGTCTCACGGATTTGGTACACCGGATAGACGGATCAAAAGTAAACAAAAAGGTACTGGAAAGTCTCATCAAAACAGGAAGTATGAGTGCATTCGGTTCCAAAGCGGCGCTTCTGTCCCTACTCCCTACGCTCATTGATTCCGCACATAAACTGAAAAAAGAAATGGCATCTGGACAGGTCGGATTATTTGGAACAGAGGAATCTGTCGGAGCGGTTGATGTACTCCCGGATGTGCAGGAATTTCAACAATCAGAGCTTCTCCTGTTTGAAAAGGAATTGCTTGGATTTTATCTCACTATGCATCCTCTTGAACCCTACAGAGCGAAGCTTGCCACTATGTCATTTACCAATATCTCTGAGGTACTTCCCACTCGGGTAGGAGAGCGTGTGACAATAGGTGGTATAATTACGGCGGTGAAGAAGATCACCACGAAGGCCAGTAATCAGGAAATGGCATTTGTGAAGTTGGAAGATATTACCGGTACCGTGGAAATAGTGGTATTCCCAAAGACGTACGCAAAGACAGTGGAATACTGGGTGCTGGATACAGTAGTATCCGTAAGTGGTAAGATAGACGAGAAAGACGAACGGATGACACTGCTTGCTGATGATGTACGGCGGATCACAGCCTGATTGTGAGCCAACTGATACATCATGGATACATATTGACGAAGTGTTGTCAGTTTCCTACAATGAAACAGGTAAAATATCAGAAACGGTATCATACACGAGACGAATTTGATCAATTTACCCTCCACTTTGAAGAAGGTGGAGAGACTGTTATCCGTAAACGGGAAGAGAAAAAGCCAGCAGGATCCAGTATCTGGTATTACGTAGGATTCGCCGGCGATTTTGGTTTCACGATAGCAGCACCAATCGCAGGAGGGGCTTTCGCAGGAATGTGGCTGGATCAACGATTCTCCACATATCCGAAACTGACCCTCTCTTTGCTTTTGTTTGGAGTACTTGTATCAATAGTCGGATTTATCAGAATCGTAAGAGATCTGATAAAACGAAAACAGTAATTATTTTTTTTATGTTACATATATCCTTGGCCGCTGAAGTAATTGGGCATTTTTTCGGGTTTCCTATCACAAATTCTCTTCTGGCTACATGGCTGACCATGGCCGTCCTGTTTATCTTTACATTTTTTGCAACCCGCAATATGAAAAAGGTTCCAAGCAACATCCAGTCCATAGCTGAACTGCTCGTGGGCGGTTTATATGATTTTTTCGGTTCCGTCACTGGTCACCACATCAAAAAGTTTTTCCCTGTAGTTGCCAGTATCTTCCTATTTGTCATTATGGCCAACTGGATCGGACTTTTGCCTGGGGTCGGAACAATCGGTTTTACTGAAGAGGCCGAGCACACGACTGAAGTTGTCACGGAGCAAAAAGCCGCTGATGTAGCCACGCGACCGGCGGATGGACATGACGTACCGGTTGTAGATTCTCATGGTAATCCTGTTGTTGAATCTACACACGAAGAACCGGAAGCTCCTGCTGTGGCAGAAGAGCATGCAGCGGCTGCAGGAGAAGAGTCTGCAGAGCACTCAGGACCAAAATTTGTTCCTCTCCTTCGCGCCGCAACTGCTGACTTAAATATGACGGTCGGACTGGCTATATTTGCTGTCTTTGCCATCCAGTATTTCGGATTTTCTATATTGGGATTCCACTACAGCACGAAGTTTTTCAACTTCAGTGACCCGATTATGTTCGTACTCGGTATTCTTGAGCTTATGAGTGAAATCTCAAAGATTATCTCTTTTGCCTTCCGTTTGTTTGGAAACATCTTCGCCGGAGAGGTACTTCTGGCAGTTTTGGCATTTTTGATGCCATTTGTTATCCCGTTGCCGTTTTTGCTTATGGAATTGTTTGTCGGATTTATCCAGGCGCTTGTGTTCTCTATGCTCACTGCAGTATTTCTGAATGTTGCGGTGTCACATGGGGAAGAGGCGCACGGATGATCCGAACAAGAGTGTCAGAAACATACAATGTATAGTATTTCACTCTCAGCTTTTTATCAAAGCCGAGGGCAAAGGGAGGTGAGTTTATAATGGACGAAGCATCAATAAAAGTAATTATGTTTGGTTTAACAGTAGCTATCGGTGGTGGTATGCCAGCATTTGCTATTGGTCATTTAGCAGGAAAAGCTCTGGAAGCTATCGGACGAAATCCGGAAGCAGCAGGGGAAATCCGAACCAGTATGATTTTGGGTATCGCATTTGCCGAAGCTATCGCTATCTACGCGTTAGTGGCCGGACTTATTATTAAGTTCGTATAACGAACTGTTTGTGAAGAGTCCAGTGATATTCTCCTTCCCCACCGCTACGGCGGGGGAGCAGAATGGCATTGTTCTGCCAGATCATTAATGAAAGGAAAATTGTATGGAAAAATTAGGAATTGAACCAAGACTGTTACTTGCCCAGATTGTAAATTTTGCAATCATCGTATTTGTACTGTCCAAGTTTTTGTATAAACCGATTCTCGACATGCTCGAGAAGCGCAAAAAAGAAATTGCCGCAGGACTCAAACTCACCGAGGATATGAAGTCCGAGGAAGAGAAAGTCGCAGCAAAAAAGCAGAAAATGCTCGAAGTCACACGAAAGGAAGCGTCTGACATTATCGAGGAAGCCCGGAAACAGGCAAAAGAAGAAGAAAAGGAAATAATCGCACAGGCACATAAAGACGCTGAAGTGATTATTGCCAAAGGAAGAGCAGATGCCGAAGCCGCACGGGTGGAAATGGAAAAGAGTGTAGAGAAAAGTGCCATCGATTTGGCTGTATCTATCTCAGAGCGCCTGTTAACCGGCGTGTTGTCTGCAGATGACAAGCACAAACTCATTGCTAAGCATATAAAAGAACTGGAGTCAGTGAAGGCATAATATGAAACAATCACTGTCTAAAGATGCGCGAGGACTGATAGACGGCGTCGTAGAGTATATGCGCCGTGACGGCAAATCCAAATCGTCTGTGCCAAAAGTTGCCGCGTTTTTGGGAAAAGTTACCGCACAAACACGTGAGGAGAAAATGGCACGTGTGACTACAGCCGTTGCACTTTCGGAAACAGAGAAAAAATCACTCGCATCTGTCTTATCAAAGATCATGGGACATGATGTGGAACTTGAGATCACCGTAAACGGTGCACTCATCGCGGGGCTACGAATACAAGTAGGGGATTGGATTGTCGATACATCCCTCAAGAGCCAACTTGAAGAAATGGCAACACAATTACAACAATAATTATGAAAACAGATGTCACCAGTTTACTCGCAAAAAAATTAGCAAAAAAGATTGAGAGTTTTGAGCCGAACATGCAGTCCAAGCGTGTCGGTGTTATCACCTCCATACAGGACGGTGTCGCAAAAGTGAGCGGACTTCCTGAAGTCGCCTATCTGGAACGTCTGGAATTCCCCCACGGTATTTACGGCTTTGCCATCAATTTGGAAGAAGACTCCATAGGTGCGATCGTACTGGGTGACTATCTGAAACTGAAGCAGGGTGACGAAGTAAAAGGAACAGGCGAGCTTCTGTCTATGCCTGTTGATGATGCGTTCTTGGGACGTGTGGTAAACCCGATCGGCGAGCCGATTGACGGAAAAGGTGCTATCCCATCGAAAAAACAGTATCCTGTGGAAAAAATCGCTCCGGGTGTCGTATCAAGACAACCAGTCACTGTACCGCTTCAGACCGGTATCAAAGCTATCGACGCTATGATCCCAGTTGGTCGCGGACAACGCGAACTTATCATCGGAGACCGAAACACAGGAAAGACCTCCGTTGTCGTTGATACCATCATCAACCAAAAGCACGAAAATGTTATCTGTATCTATGTTGCCATCGGGCAGAAAAAGTCCCGTATCGTACAACTGGCAGCAGAGCTTGCTGAGCACAAAGCGCTCGCGCACACCATTATCGTTGCTGCCGCAGCCAGTGACTCCGCAGCGTACCAGTACATCGCTCCATACGCAGGTACCGCACTTGCCGAGTACTTTATGGACAAAGGAAAAGATGTACTTATCGTCTACGATGATTTGACCAAGCATGCATGGAGTTATAGGCAGATATCCCTCGTCCTCAAGCGCCCGAGTGGCCGCGAGGCATATCCGGGAGATGTCTTCTACCTGCACAGCCGGCTTCTTGAACGCGCGTGCCGGCTGGACGACAAACACGGTGGCGGGTCTATTACAGCCCTCCCAATCATCGAAACACAGGCGAACGATATCTCAGCATACATTCCGACAAACGTCATTTCCATCACGGATGGACAGTTGTTTCTGGAATCAGATCTGTTTAACGCAGGCCAGAGGCCGGCTATCAACGTCGGAGTATCTGTATCCCGTGTCGGAGGAGCAGCACAAATCAAGGCTATGAAGAAAGTCGCCGGAAGTTTGAAGCTCGATTTGGCACAGTACCGATCACTCGCGGCATTTGCGCAGTTTTCCACAGACGTGGATGATGTGACCAAAAAACAGATTGACCGTGGTGCTCGTATGATGGAACTGTTGAAACAGGGTCGCTACATGCCTATGAGTGTCGAGAAACAGGTTGCAAGCATCTGGGCGGCATCAAACGGCTATATGGATGATGTGCCTGTGGCCTCAGTCTCAAAGTTTGAAAAGGAATTTTTGACCTTCCTTGAGCGGACACATAAGAAAGTCTTGCCGCTTATCGCAAAAGAAAAAGCAGTCACACCGGAAGTGGAAACACAACTGAAAGCTGCAGTTTCTGACTTCAAAAAAGGATTCACAGCATAATCTAAAGGCAATTATGGCAAATATTCGACTGATAAAAGGACGGATAAAATCTGCGAAAAATATTTCACAGATTACCAAGGCTATGGAACTCGTAGCCGCCGCAAAGATGCGTAAAGCGCAGGCTGCGGCATTGTCCGGCAAACTCTATGCTCAGAAGATATTTGAGATGGTAGCCGAGCTTGCCAGTCGCACGAGCGCTCCGACTCACCCACTGTTAAAAGCGCATGATCATGTGACCGGAAAACGTCTGGTGATTTTGCTCTCCAGTAACAAGGGTCTCTGTGGCGGATTAAACACAAATTTGTTTCGATTTTTTCTGTCGCAGTATCCTGCAACGACACAGCTTGAGACGGTAACCCTGGGGAAAAAGGGCGCATCGTTTCTCGCATATCAGAAACGGGATCTGGTTGCTGATTTTTCACAGTCCAGTTCATTCCTGAATGTGGTGCCCGCCTTGGGTGAATTAATCCGTGAAAAATTTGTATCCGGAGCTGTCGACGGCGTTGACTTGGTGTTTAACGAATTTATCAACGTGGTGAAGCAGGAACCGAAGAAAAAAACGATTCTCCCACTATCCATGGACTCACTGGACCTTACTGAAAAACCAAAACAGTCTGAAATGAAGATAGAGCCGTCTATCGACGAAGTGTTCGATTTACTGTTACCCCACTATTTGGAAAATCAGATCCGTGATGCCGTACTCCAGGCGGAAGCCAGTGAGCATTCGGCCCGTATGGTTGCCATGCGAAATGCAACCGATAACGCATTGTCTCTTGTTGATGATCTAACCCTTGTGTACAACAAGGCAAGGCAGGAGAAGATTACGTATGAAATTACGGATTTGATCACCGCAAGTATGACTGTGTCAGTATAATAGTATTCAAAAAAAGGAGTCGTATGAAAAAAGAAACAACAGTAAAAGCAACAAAAAATGCGGTACAGGGCCAAATTATCCAGATCATTGGCGTCGTTGTTGATGTGCAATTCTCTGAAGGCGAAGTTCCGGCCCTCTATGAAGCGCTTGAGGTAAAAAGCAACTTCGTTGAATCAGGCACACTCATCCTCGAGGTTGCATCCCACTTGGGAGATGACCGTGTGAAAGCGGTGGCGCTTGGTCCAACAGACGGACTGAAGCGTGGTGATGTCGCTGTGGCAACTGGAGCACCTATCTCTGTTCCTGTCGGCAAAAAGACACTCGGACGTATTTTTAACGTGGTCGGTGAAACCATCGACGGCAAAGCCGCAATCGGCGAATCAAAGAAATATCCTATTCACCGTGATGCGCCAAAGTTTACCGAACAAAGCACCAAACCAGAGATTCTGGAAACGGGTATTAAAGTACTCGATCTAATCGCACCGTTTGTAAAAGGTGGAAAAGTTGCCATCTTCGGCGGAGCGGGAGTCGGAAAGACTGTTACTATCCAGGAACTTATCCATAACGTGGCAGAGGTTCACGGTGGCGTATCCGTATTTGCGGGAGTCGGGGAACGGTCACGTGAAGGAAATGATTTATGGCGGGAAATGAAAGATTCCGGCGTTATCGAGAAGACCGCAATGGTATTTGGTCAGATGAACGAGCCACCAGGTAGCCGTCTGCGTGTCGCCCTTACGGGACTGACCATGGCGGAGTATTTCCGAGATGAAGAAAATCAGGACGTGCTCTTGTTCATCGACAACATTTTCCGGTTTGCTCAGGCGGGAAGTGAAGTATCAGCACTACTCGGTCGTATTCCGTCCGCTGTAGGATACCAACCGACATTGGCTTCAGAAATGGGAGCTCTACAGGAGCGTATTACATCCACAAACAAAGGATCCATTACATCAGTACAGGCTGTGTACGTTCCTGCTGATGATTATACCGATCCGGCGCCTGTGGCCACATTTGCCCATATCGACAGTTCCATTTCTTTGGAGCGGTCAATTGCAGAGCAGGGATTGTTCCCGGCCGTGGATCCACTGGCTTCCAACTCACGAATTCTTGAACCGGGAATTGTCGGCGAAGAACACTATTCTGTAGCCCGGGGCGTACAGAAAGTATTGCAACGCTATAAGGATCTTCAGGATATTATCGCAATTTTGGGTATGGAAGAACTCAGTGATGAAGATAAACTGTTGGTGTCCCGTGCACGCAAGATCCAACGGTTCCTGACACAGCCTATGTTCGTTGCCGAAGCCTTTACCGCAAAGCCTGGTAAATATGTCACACTCAAAGATACCGTGCGCGGATTCAAAGAAATCCTTGATGGCAAACATGACAGTAAATCTGAACAGGCGTTTTACATGGTTGGAGGTATTGAAGAAGTGAAATAAATTTCGTGAACCGTAAACCGTTAATCGTTAACCGAGATGCAAATATTTCAAGCGATTAGCGATTAGCGATTAGCGAATAGCGATATGAACACATTTTTACTTGAGATCATCACGCCGCAACGACGCGCATTCTCAGAGACTGTAGATGCCGTCTCCGTCCCATCCTCGACGGGAACTCTGGGAGTGCTCGCCCATCATGAACCGCTGTTTTGTTCATTGGAGGAAGGCGAGATCAAGATCACATCCGGCTCCAAGGAATTTTTTCTTGCAATCGGTGGCGGATTTATGGAGATTTCAGAAGGCAAAGTGTCAATTCTCGTTTCGCGTGCCGTGCATGCGGATGAACTGAATGAAGCTGAGCTTAAGAAGGCTACGGAAGATGCAAAGAAAGCAATTGAGCAGGCGGGTAAGGGTGAGGAACTTTCCAACGCACAGGCAATGCTCCGCAGAAGCATTTTGGAACTCAAGGTCTTCCAGCGCAGATCCAAGCGCCATTCCACTTTGCCTAACTAAATTTTCTCGTGTTGACAATCGGGAGTTTGCTTTGTAGACTTACCGATGATGAAAATACAAGAGATCATGTCAACAAGCGTACTTACGATTCAGCCGGAGGCAACCGTCCGGGAATTGTGGAAGAAATTATTTTCCCGACATGTGAACGCCATCCCCGTCGTAGATAAAAAGAATGGGTTGCTCGGAATCGTGACAAAAGAGGATTTATTGAAATTGCTGTACCCCGACTATCAGGAATACTTTGCTGACCTGGGTTCAGTGGATGACTTTGAAGCCATGGAGCAAAAAGTGCATGCGCTGGGAAACACACGAGCCAAAGACCTCATGTGCAAGCGAGTTGTCTACACACGCGCAGACACTCCGATTATGCGAGCACTTTCCCGTATGATCGTACGAAGTATTAACCAACTTCCTGTATTGGATGAAGATGATCGTGTGATCGGTATGGTGACAAAGGGTGATATTTTTTACGCACTGGTCAAACGGGAAGTCGGCAAGGCTCCGCCACAAAAAACGGTTGTCACGGCAAAAAGGCCGGCAAAGAAGAAAAAGAAAAAATAATTGCATACCGTCTGACAACATATCGATTCCTCACCTTGACAGGGATTTGTCTGATCCATAGAATAAACATTCAGGATGCCCAAAACCTATTTACATCTTGAAAACGGCGATACGATCGAGGGAGTTGGGTTCGGATTTGACGGATCCGGCGAAGGAGAAGTTGTATTTTCCACCGGTATGACCGGATATCCCCAGAGTCTGACCGACCCATCGTTTGCCGGACAAATCCTCGTATTTACCTATCCTCTCATCGGAAATTTCGGAGTCCCCAAAATGGTGTATCAGGACGCGCACCTCGTCTCTAACCTCGAATCTGAAAGTGTATGGACTCGCGGCGTGGTTGTATCATCGCGACTCGACACTCCTTCCCACTATCAGATGAACGAATCGCTTTCCAGTTGGCTGTATGAACAAAAAGTGCCCGGGATTGCCCACGTGGATACCAGAGCGTTAACGCAAACAATCCGCGAAAAGGGCTGTATGAGAGGCGTGATTACGCGCGAAAAAACATATGTATTTAAAGAACAGACACGTGAACATTTAGTTTCTCTTGTGAGCTGTCCTGATGTACTGCACTATGTTCCCGAGCATCCGATAGGGAAAAAAATTCTCCTCATCGATTGTGGCGTAAAGCATGGCATCATGCGCGCACTGCTGACGGAAGGGTACGAGCTGATCCGGATTCCGTGGAATATGAATCCGGAAGGGTATCTCAAGATGGTTGACGGTGTATTTTGCTCCAACGGACCGGGTGATCCAAAAGATTGCGGTGTGACGATAAGCAATATAAAAACAGTCATCAATTCCCATATACCGTTTATCGGCGTTTGTCTGGGTCATCAGCTGGTGGCACTGGCGTCCGGAGCGGATACATACAAGCTTCCGTACGGACACCGAGGATTAAATCAGCCGTGCATGGATGTGTTGACAGAGAGAGCCTATGTGACCAGTCAGAATCATGGGTATGCGGTGGAGAGAAGCACGATTCCCAAAGGGTATGCGGAGTGGTTTGTGAATCTCAATGATGGTACAAATGAAGGACTATACAGCAAAGACCATACAGTGTGGAGCACGCAGTTCCATCCTGAAGGCAATCCCGGTCCGTTTGATACGGCGTGGATTTTTTCTTTATTTAAAAAATGAAACGCAAAAAAAACATAGTGGTTTTGGGTTCGGGAGCTCTCAAAATTGGCGAAGCCGGTGAGTTTGATTACTCGGGTACCCAGGCCATAAAGGCACTGAAGGAAGAAGGCCACCGTGTCATTCTCATTAATCCGAATATCGCCACCATCCAAACCTCAGAGGGTTTAGCCGATGAGGTATATTTTTTGCCGGTGACAGCTGAGTTTGTGGAAAAAGTGATCGCAAAAGAGAAACCTGACGGTATTGTCCTGTCATTTGGCGGACAGACTGCTTTAAATTGCGGTATAGCTCTCTACAGGTCGGGTGTTCTTGCGTCTCACAAAGTGGAGGTACTGGGAACACCTATCCAGACGGTAATCGACACGGAAGACCGTGAATTGTTTGCCAAGCGCCTCGCGACAAAGGGACTTCTGACCGCCAATGGAAAGATCGTGTACTCCATGAGTGAAGCGTTAGCGTACGCTGAAACACTTGGATATCCCGTCATGCTTCGGACCGGATTTGCGCTCGGTGGAGCAGGCAGTGGTGTTGCCCGCGACAAAGAGACGCTGACTGCTCTGGTCACCAACGCATTTGCCACATCTACACAGGTCATCCTCGAGGAATGTTTATGGGGATGGAAAGAAATTGAATACGAAGTGGTCAGAGACCGGTTGGATAACTGCATTACCGTCTGTAATATGGAAAATTTCGACCCCGTGGGCATCCATACGGGTGAATCAATCGTAATTGCGCCGTCACAGACGCTTAATGATGCGGAGTATTATGGCCTGCGAGATATCGCCATTCGAACCATACGTGAACTTGGGATAGTCGGCGAGTGCAATATACAGTATGCGCTCAATCCCAAAAACGGCGATTACAGAATTATTGAGGTAAACGCGAGACTGTCCCGTTCCAGTGCACTGGCTTCCAAGGCAACAGGATATCCGCTTGCCTACGTTGCTGCCAAGCTTGCTGTGGGAAAGACGCTTCCTGAGCTTCGAAATGCAATCACACAAACCACCTCGGCGTTTTTTGAACCGGCACTCGATTATGTGGTGGTAAAAATTCCGCGGTGGGATTTGGATAAGTACGAGATGGTTGATCCGACGATAGGAAGTGAGATGAAAAGCGTGGGTGAAGTCATGAGTATCGCGCGGACATTTAAGGAAGCGCTCCAAAAGGCAGTGCGGGAACTAAATCTGGGATTTGACGGTGTTATTGATGATGCCCTCGTTACCACCCCGTTGGATGTCCTCAAAGAGCGCCTTCGAAAGCCAGATCCCAAACGGGTGTTTGTCATCACTGCGGCGTTTATCCAGGGCATGTCTGTTGAGGAAATCGCCATGATTACCGGCATTGATCCCTGGTTTTTGTATTCACTGCGCCGCATTGTAGAGACATACGTACATATGACGCAAACGAATACGCTCACACCTGAACTGCTTTCGGATGCGAAACGGCAGGGGTTTTCTGATACACAGATTGCCCGGCGCCTCGGTGTGGAGGAGAAGGATGTACGCAAACGACGAATTCAGGAGCACATACTCCCGGTCATAAAGCGCATAGATACCATGGCAGGGGAATTTCCCGCAAAGACTAACTATCTATATATGACCTATGGGGCGACTGAATCTGACTATACTCCTGATCCTACAGAAAGTAAGGTGGTGGTACTGGGTGGAGGACCATACGCAATCGGGACATCAGTTGAATTTGACTGGTGTGCGGTAAACACCGTTCAGACAGCCCGGGAAGAGGGAAAGAAAACTGTGATGATCAACTGCAATCCTGAGACTGTATCCACGGACTTTGACACCACGGATTATCTCTATTTCGAGGAACTGAGTTTTGAACGTGTGAGTGATATTCTCGATGTGGAAAAATCTCCCGTCATCGTATCTGTCGGCGGGCAAATCCCTAATAATCTGGCTCCTCGACTGGCGCAGTCGAAACGGGAAATTTTGGGCACACAGGCAGTGTCTATCCAAAAAGCCGAAAACAGGCAGGAATTCAGCAAGCTGCTTGATTCACTGTCCGTGTCACAACCCGCATGGCGCGAGGTGCATGGAGTAGAGGAGTCAATTAAAAGTGCAAACGAACTCGGATTTCCGGTCTTGATCCGCCCATCGTTTGTGCTCTCTGGGAAAGCGATGCTGGTCGTTGAGACAGAGGAACAATTGCGTGACTATCTGGATACGAACAAAGCACAGGTCTCGACCTACTCAATGGTCATGACGAAATTTATGCAGGGCGCCACCGAGTGTGATTTTGACGGTGTTGCCCAAAAAGGACAGGTGCTTGTAAGCGCGCTCTCTGAACATGTGGAGCATGGCGGTGTGCATTCGGGAGACGCCACTCTTGTCCTGCCATCATTTTCCCTGACGGATGCTATGAAGTCGCGCATTGAGGAAACTTCAAAAAAGATTGTAAAAGCACTCAAAACACACGGTCCTTTCAATATCCAGTTTCTGGTATTTGAAGAGGAATTGTATGTGATTGAGTGCAATTTGCGTGCATCAAGGAGTGTGCCGTTTGTCAGTAAAGCCATGCATGTGAACTTTATACGGCTGGCTACCCGTGTGGCCCTCGGACTTGAAAACCAGCCTGTTGCCGTAGTCCCACTTACCCATGTGTGTGTTAAGGCTCCTCAGTTTTCATTCAGGAAATTACGCGGCGCCGACCCTGTACTTCGAGTGGAAATGAGTTCAACCGGAGAGGTCGCTGCGTTTGGCAGAGACCGGTTTGAGGCATATATGAAGGCAATTTGTTCCACGGGTGTGCAGTATCCCGAAAAAAAGTCAGTGTTTTTGAGTCTCGGCGGGAAAAAGGGAAAATCACAGTTTTTGCCCTCAGTGCGCACACTCCACACACTGGGCTTTACGATTTATGCAACAGCAGGCACACATGACTATTTATCCTCTGAGGGTATCGCATCAGTACGTGTAGGAAAATTGTATGCAGGGGAACATCCGAATTATATGGATTTATTACGTGAGCATAAATTGAGTTTCTCTGTTGTTATACCCGAACGGTTCACCGATACCAAAAAAACCACAGTGGAAAAGGGTATGAGTGACGGGTATACCATGCGGCGGCTATCCATAGATCTCAGTATCCCCATTTTTACAAACGGTGAAACTGCAGGACTGTTTATAGAATCCATGGCGCACCATCCGTTTGATACATTGCGTATACTACCGTGGAGCTCGTATATACACCCTAAAAACGTAGAATCATAGCGGGTTTTTGGGTATAGACCCACCTAATCAGTTTTTTACCCCTTCGGGGTTGCAAATCTGAGTAAGGTGGGTATTATAAAGGAGGCATATGGATAACGTATTGTTTGGTCAGGATGTACTCTCAGCAGGTCAGTTTACCAGGGAACAGGTGGACCTGATTCTTTCCAAAGCACGGGAAATGCAGCGTATTGTAGAGACACAAGGCGCAACTGACATACTGCACGGAAAAATTATGACGGCGTTGTTTTACGAACCGTCCAGCCGGACATTCGGATCGTTTGTTGCCGCCATGCAACGGTTAGGTGGAGGGTTCATACCGCTTCAGGGAGTAACCTATTCGTCTGTATCCAAGGGAGAAACACTGGAGGATACCGTGCGCACATTTGCAGCGTACAGCGATGCGCTGGTCATCCGCTACCCACATATCGGCGGAGCTGCGGTGGCGGCGGAAATGCTTGATATCCCTGTTATCAATGCGGGTGATGGAAACGGTGAACATCCCACACAGGCGCTGTTGGATATGTATACGATCAGTAATCATATAGGATCAATTGCAGGCTCAACCATTGCGCTCGTGGGAGACCTGTTAAACGGGAGGACCGTGCATTCACTCATACAGCTGCTCTCACTCTACAAGCCTAAAATGATTCACTGTATTGCCCCCGGAGAACTGCAATTACCCGAAGAGTACATTGTGGTGCTCAAAGAGGCCGGTGTCGGCGTGACGTTATCTGAATCACTCGATGAAGTGCTGCCTATTTGTGACGTCCTCTACGTCACCCGCGTCCAAAAAGAGCGCTTCCGTGATCTGGATGTGTACGAGCGCCTGAAGCACAGATACGTGATATCAAATGACACGATGAGACGCCTTAAGAAAACCGGTATCCTCATGCATCCGTTCCCACGGGTTGGAGAGATACTACCCGAAGTTGATAGTGATCCGAGGTCTGTGTATTTGCGTGAGCAGATACAAAATGGCATGTTTGTCCGGATGGCCCTGCTCGCGCTTGTCCTAACAAAGTGATAAGAGGTACCTAGTATGGTGGTGGCAATGGAATTAGACGCACAGGAACCGTTTTCCCTGTGTCTCGAGCAGATACACGGTGACGCGTTGGAGAGGGAGCTGTTGGCTCTGGGATCCATTGGTGGAGAAGTATTGCCCTCAGGTTTCTTCTCTGTGACAAGACCCGCCCTCAGTGAACTCGATTTTCTTGCCCGTGAACACCTGAAAATAAAAATGCAGGAAGCAGGAATGACCGTGGAGGATCATCCGCTGGGACTGATCGGTACGTACGAAGGGACAGAGTCTGATCTCCCCAGTGTTTTGGCCTTATCCCACTTTGATTCAGTTCCAAAAGGTGGTATGTATGACGGGTGTGTCGGCGTGATTGGAGCAATAGAGTCAGTAAAAGCGCTACACACCATGGGTATCCGGCCGAGACGCAATATACAGGTGATGGCACTCACAGGGGAGGAGTCCTATCGATTTAATTTTGCACTCTTCGGCAGCCGGGGCATATTTCACGGACTGACTGAAAGAGAACTCGAAGCGAAGCGTCCTGACGATATCAGTCTCGGTGATGCGATAGAGGCTGCGGGTTTTACCAGGCAGTCTGTTTTGGCTCCGCGGTTTACGTCTGAGGATATAGCCGCGGCAGTGGAGCTGCACGTGATTCAGGATGAGCGGTTAAATGACGGGCAGAACGCCATTGCAGTAGTTGAAGCCATCGCTGCACCCCACCGGTTTGAAATTGCAATATCACCCGACAATCCGGTCGAGCCAGTCAGCGCTCCGGGTGACGTATATCAGATAAACATAGCCGGAAAAGCAGGACATTCGGGAGCAACACCCATGGGGAGTGAGTACCGCGCCGATGGGCTTCTGGCCGCCGGAGATATGCTTAGGTTTTGTACACTCCTTAACGCCTATCTGAAAAAGCAGGGGGTGAATTCCTCTGTACATATCGGCGGGGTGACTGTGGATGGTCAGGCGATGAACAAGATACCCGGACAAACCGCAATGCAGATCAAAATCTGCGGAGACGCAGAAGCGCGATCAGTCGCGCATGATCTCATCCTTTCATTTATAGAAAAGAAGAATGCTGATTTATCGGGCATTGAGCGCAAATTTGATCAATCTCCTATCTCCATGGTGTCAGGCCAGGATACAGACGGGACATTTTATGACGCCGCTCACATGGATGCGTTGTTTCAAACGAGCGCAAAAATTATACGTAAAGTAAACTTGTCCGCAGTACGCTACCGTGAACATGATGTTGTGGGAACAGTGGGCACATACAATGTACAGAACGGCTGTATCAAACTGGGAGTGGATATGCGCGGAATTGATCTTGAGTCCCGTGAGAATGCGGTATCGGAAGTTATCTCGTTTGTGCAGAGCATTACCACCAATCAACATAGCGTGAAGATCACAGAACTTGCCGGAAGTGGGGAGCCCACGGTGATGAACCCGGATCTGGTTGCCATTGCCGAGCACTCCATTGTGTCCAATAATATCGGACCCTATATGAAAACGTACAGCCCGGCCGGACATGACATGCAAAATGTTGTGAGGGCCGGAATTCCCGGAGTTATGCTCTTTATGCCGAGTCGAAATGACGGAGCTGCACATGTGCCGGAAGAATACTCAACACCCGAGGATTTGGAGGCCGGGACGAAAGCCCTGGCAGCCATGCTCTATACACTGTCGGCAAATTGACTTTGCAGGAATGCTATGACTATACTCCAGTAACTATGTCGCAACAAAAATTCCCGGGACTAATAGACATCCATGTCCATCTTCGTGATCCAGGAGCGACGCATAAGGAAGATTTCGTTACAGGCAGCCGTGCCGCCTTGGCAGGTGGATTTACGTTTGTTTGTGACATGCCAAATAATCCGACCAATCCCACCGTCACACTTCACCGGTTGGAGGAAAAATATCACCTCGCAAAGAAAAAAGCCCTCTGCGATATCGGGCTGTACTTCGGATCGACAGGAGAAAACCTGGACATGTTTCCCGAGGTGTATAACAGACCGTACGTGTACGGACTAAAGATATATTGCGGGCATACCACGGGAGAGCTTTTATTGGATGATGAAAAAAAGTTGGATGCGATCTTTCAGGCATGGAACAGTGATAAACCGATATTGCTTCATGCCGAAGGGCATATGGTGGAGATGGGCATTGCCATCGCATCTACCTATAAACGAAGGGTGCATATCTGCCATATCGCAAACCGGGATGATTTGGAAAAAATTAGAGCAGCCAAAGCGAAAAGAATGCCGATCTCCACAGGTGTGACGCCACACCATCTGTTTCTCTCCGCATCCGAAGGCGCCAAATTAGGTGGATACGGTTTGGTAAAACCTCCATTGGCTGATGAGGATACGCAACTGGCCTTATGGGATGGGATCAAGGACAAAACAATCGACCTGGTGGAAAGTGATCATGCCCCGCATACACGTGAAGAAAAGGAGTGTAGCACTCCATACTTCGGAGTGCCAGGGCTTGAGACAACACTTCCCCTTATGCTGTTGGCTGTGAAACAGGGCAGGTGTTCACTGGATGATGTCGCCAGACTTTTGTATGACAATCCAAAACGGATTTTCTCCCTTCCGGATCAGCCCGAAACCTATATTGAGTTTGATCCCGATGCACCATTTCGGATAGGGGAAGAGGGGTATCAATCGAAATCCCAATGGAGTCCGTTTGACGGATGGGAAGCATACGGAAAAGTGGAACGGGTAGTATTGTACGGCAAACCACTTGTGGAAAAAGGAGTCGTGCTATAGTATAAAAAAAATTGAGGGAGGATACGTATGGCAAATTTATCAGTAGAGTATTGTGGCGTACCATTTCCAAATCCCCTTGTACTCCCCTCCGGAATCGCACAGGAAATCCCACGAGATCATGACAGATTTGCCGCATCAGGTGTCGGATCTATCACCACAAAATCGTTAACGATAGAGCCCCGCGAAGGTAATCCGCTTCCCCGGGTGTTAAAAACGGAAAATGTATTTTTGAATTCAGTAGGACTCAGGGGTCCCGGTATAGAAAAAGGCGTTCCACTGGTGGCGGATTTTATAAAGACTTCGCCCGTCCCTGTCCTTGTGAGCGTATTTGCGACACGCGTTGTCGATTTTGAACGGTTTGCGACTGAATTTTTGCCCCATATGGGACATGCACTTTTTGAACTCAATCTGAGTTGTCCCAATGTTGAGGATGATATGGGCAAACCAATGGGGATGGGAGCCGATTCATCCGCGGCGGCGGTATCCGCTGTTAAAAAAATTATGGGTGATGTGCCGGTGCTTGCAAAACTCTCGCCGAATGTTCCCAATATTGCCGAAGTGGCAAAAGCATGTGAGGCGGCTGGGGCAGACGGAATTGTCGCAATAAACACAGTTGGCCCGGGTATGGTTATTGATATCGTCCGCAAGAAGCCGGTACTTGGTGCTAAGCGGGGTGGAGTGTCCGGACCGGGTATAAAGACAGTGACCATACGATGTATCTATGATATCTACGAAGCGGTGAAAATTCCGATAATCGGCATGGGAGGTATTTCATCGACTCAGGATACGATTGAAGCCATGATGGCGGGCGCGACCCTCGTCGGTGTGGGTACAGCGACCTACTTTAAAGGCATCGGGGTCTTTGAAGAAATAAAAACAGGGCTTTCAGAGTACATGGAGAAAAACGGGATAACAAATCTGAAAGATATTATAGGAGCTGCGCACTAACAGTATGACATTTCAGGAAAAGCTTGCCGCCATCACGAAAAAAAATAACTCACTTGTCTGTGTGGGATTGGATAGTGATATGGCCAAAATCCCGGAACGGGTGAGAACCGGTCCCAAACCACAGGCAACATTTAACAAGGCAATTATTTATGCCACCCAGGATCTGGTGTGTGCATACAAACCAAACACAGCGTTTTATGAATCTCGAGGTGCGGAAGGTATAGAGGATCTTAAGAATACCTGCGATTTTTTGCGGGCGCATTATCCGGAGATCCCGATTATTATCGATGCAAAACGTGGAGACATCGGCAATACCAATGAGGGATACGCTGCATTTGTCTTTGATTACCTGAGTGCTGATGCAATCACAATACATCCGTATCTTGGTCGCGAAGCGGTCGCACCCTTTTTAGAACGGAAAGATAAAGGGATTATCGTACTGTGCCGGACATCCAATCCCGGTGCGGGGGAATTGCAGGATTTGGACGTAGGTGGCGAACCGTTATACAAAACAATTGCCGCGAAAGTATCCAAAGAATGGAATTACAATACTAATTGTGGGCTGGTGGTGGGAGCAACAGTGCCGGAGGAGTTGGCTAAGGTGAGAGAAATTGTCGGCTCTATGCCGCTGCTCATTCCTGGGATTGGTGCACAGGGCGGAGATGTCGAGAAGACGGTTAAAGCGGGAGTGGATGCACAGGGCGCCAATGCGATGATCAATGCCTCCAGAAGCATACTCTTTGCCGGCAGCGGCATGGATTATGCGGTGAAAGCCAGAGGAGAGACGCAAACGCTACGGGATCAAATCAATAGCTACAGATAAATTTATTTGGAAAGGAAAACCATATGCAGGATATCGTGGAAATGCTAAAACAGGTCGGAGCGATTATCACAGGGAGTCATATTGTGTATACCTCCGGAAAACATGGCAGCGTCTATATAAATAAAGATGCGCTCTATCCCCATACGGTTCTCTCAAGCGAAGTCGGGGAGATGTTTGCACAGAAAAATAAAGAGTTGGAAATTGATACCGTTGTGGCCCCAGCACTCGGGGGGATTATCCTCTCGCAGTGGACTGCGTACCATTTGTCAAAACTCAAAGGCAAAGAAATATTTGGCGTATATACCGAAAAAGACAGTGAGAAGAATCAGGTCTTTACCCGTGGATATGACCGGTTTATACAGGGAAAAAACGTGTTGGTTATAGAAGATCTGACAAATACCGGCGGCTCAGTGCTCAAAGTCGTCAATAGCGTGAGGTTGGCGGGTGGTACAGTGACCGCTGTATCGGTGATGGTAAACCGCAATCCTGACATGGTAAATGAGAGTATGATGGGTGCTCCGTTTAGCGCACTCGGGGTACTTAGGGCGGAAGCGTTCGATGAGCCTGACTGTCCTCTGTGCAAAAACGGTACGCCCATAAATACTACGGTGGGGCATGGAAAAAAGTATTTAGCGGCGAAAGGATTATAATACACACATATGAAAAATCTTACGATAGTTTCCCACCCACTAATAGAACACTCACTCACTATGCTGAGGGATAAATCCGTGAGGACTGAAGAATTCAGAAGACACTCGGACGTGGTATCCAAAATTCTGATACTGGAAGCGACGAAGCAAATGTCCCTGCAGGACAAACCTATCGAAACGCCACTGTGCTCGTATGTAGGCAAAGAGCTCAAAGATGAAGTCATCATTGTCCCTGTACTTCGTGCCGGTTTGGCGATGCTGTTTGCCGCCCGCGAGATGTTGCCAAACGCATCGGTAGGATTTATCGGTCTTGAACGGGATGAAAAAACCGCAATAGCCAGGGAGTATTATAAAAAGATTCCAAAAATTCTGTCGACTAACATCGTGTTCGTAGTTGACCCAATGCTTGCAACAGGTGGATCTATGGATGACACCCTCCGGGCTGTGAAAGAACGGGGAGCCAAACGGCTGGTGGCCGTGAGTATTGTGTCGGCGCCCGCAGGCGTCACCCGTGTATCAACAAATCATCCCGATGTTCCGATCGTGACTGCCTCCCTGGATGAGAAACTCAATGAATTATCGTACATTGTTCCGGGTCTTGGGGATTTTGGTGACCGGTATTTCGGGACACAGCAATTATCCCTTTGACAGGGAGTCATATTTTTTGGTATCTTAGACCATGCCCACTAAATACATTTTTGTATCAGGTGGTGTCATATCCGGACTCGGTAAGGGCATCACAACAGCGTCAATTGCACTTCTTCTCCAAAACAGAGGCTATAATGTTACCCCCGTAAAATGTGAAAACTATCTCAATATCGACGCCGGACTGATAAATCCTATTGAACACGGAGATGCGTTTTTGATGGATGACGGCACAGAAGCGGACATGGACATGGGCACGTATGAGAAGTTCCTCGGGAAAAACATGTACCGTCACAACTTCATCACCATGGGGCAAGTCTACCAGGCTGTCATACACCGTGAACGGAATTTCGGATACAACGGCGAAGATGTGGAAACCATCCCACACGTTACCGACGAAATACTTGACCGCATTAAAGCCGCGGGAGAGAAAGAAAAGGGCGATGTCGTGGTTATAGAATTGGGAGGCACAGCGGGAGAATACCAGAACGCGCTCTATTACGAAGCATCACGAATCCTTTCAAGGGACAGGAAAAACACGGTAGTCCATGTACACGTGAGCTACCTGCCGACCCCAAGCCATTTGGGTGAACCGAAAACAAAACCGACGCAGCTTTCAGTCAAAATGCTCAACTCTATGGGAATTCAGCCTGATTTTATCGTGGCCCGCGCGGAAAAACCGATGGACGAGAGGCGCAGGGATCGGTTTGCGCTGTTTTGCGGTGTGGATGCGGAAAACGTGATTGACAGTGTCGATCTCAAAAGCCCGTATGGTATACCGTCACACCTGGCCGCACAGAAATTTGATGAAAAGATTCTGAACATGCTGGGACTTCCGTTTAACAAACTGGATATCTCCAAATGGGAAGCAATGGTCGAGACCATATTGGTAAAGAAGCAGAAGAAAAAGACTATCGCGATAGTGGGCAAATACTTTGCCACGGGTGAGTACCAACTGCGTGACAGCTATGCAGCACTTATGGACGCTATAGACCATGCTGCGTGGGCAAAAGGGATTGAGACAGATGTCCGGTGGGTAAACGCCGAAAAGCTGGAAAAAGGTGACCTCAAAGATATAACCGGTGTCGATGGCATTATCGTTCCCATTGGTTGGGGACCACGGGGTGTCGAAGGCAAGATTCGGGCGGTGCAGTACGCACGCGAACAGAAAATTCCATACCTGGGTCTCTGCTACGGTATGCAGCTTGCAGTAGTAGAGTATGCCAGAAATGTACTTGGCCTTACCGGCGCGCATACTCTTGAGTGTGATTCTGGTACGCCGCATCCTGTTATCCATATGATAGAAGGACAGGAAGAAATTTTAAAAAGACGAGCATACGGCGGCACTATGCGATTAGGACGATGGGAGTGCCAGGTAAAGAAAGGCACGATTTCCGATCAGGCGTATGTACATTACGGTGCGTATGATAAGCCTGAGGAACGCATCATCGGCGAACGCCACAGACACAGATATGAATTTAATGACGCCTACGGAGCACAGCTTGAAAATGCAGGACTCATCCTGGCAGGAAGATCGATTGTGGAAAATTTGGTCGAGATCGTAGAACTGCCGAAGTCTGTTCACCCGTTTTTTGTAGGCACGCAGTACCATCCTGAGTACCGTTCTACCCCGATTGTACCGCACCCGATTTTTTTGGAATACATGGCTAGCCTCTGATACTTGTTTGAGGGTGCCCAGTCGTGGTACAATACTCTTCTATGGCGAACTCAGCAACTTGGACAACCGGTGAAGGCGAATCAAAAAAAAGCGTGATGTTTCACGTCGGCGATACTGTCCGCGTGCATTACAAATTGATTGAAAAAGAAAAAGTTGCCGGAAAAACAAAGCGCGAAGTGAACGAAGAAGTCCACGAAAGAACCCAGGTTTACGAAGGTATCGTAATTGCCATCAAAGGTGTCGGGGCAAACATGATGTTCACTGTTCGACGAATGGCTGCAGGCCACGTGGGCATTGAGCGTATATTCCCGCTTGTTTCTCCATGGATTAAGAAAATTGAAATCAAAAAAGCAGGACAAGTAAGACGGGCAAAGCTCTATTATTTGCGGGACCGTATAGGGAAAGCCGCAACTAAAATAGAAGAATATGTCCCAACCTCTCCACAGGAAGTTACTGGGTAACACCGGGGAAACAATTGCTTCAGAATACCTCATAAAAGAAGGGTATCGTATACTCCAACGAAATTTCCGTGCCAGGTACGGCGAAATTGATATTATTTGCACGAAAAATGGCATCCTGGTATTTGTGGAAGTTAAAACCCGTGTGGGACAGGAATTCGGATTGCCAGAGGAGGCAGTAACGCCAAAAAAGCTTCAGGAAGTAGTGCACACCGCAGAGATATATGTGTCTCAACACCCCAGTCATTCTCCGTCAATGAGGGTAGATGTGATAGGAATCGGGCTCAATGAGAAGTGTGAGGTAGTCTATTTTAATCATATTGAGAATGTGACATCATGATATGATGCTTCTTTTTCGCACCCCGTCTTCATTTGCGTGGCTATCCATTGCGGCCGCAGTTACCACAGTCGGCTTAAAGGCACTCGCATACTATCTGACCGGATCTGTCGGACTACTTTCAGACGCCATTGAATCCCTGGTGAATTTGCTTGCCGGTGTGATGGCGCTTGTTGCATTGTCCATTGCCGCCCGCCCTCCGGATTCGCACCACCCGTACGGGCATGGGAAGGCCGAGTATTTTTCCAGTATCGCTGAAGGTATTTTTATTTTTGTGGCCGCCGGAACAATAGCATCTACGGCGATCCAGCGGATACTTCATCCGATACCGATTGAGTTGTCCGTCGTCGGTATCGGTGTTTCCATATTGGCATCCCTGATAAATCTGGTTGTCGCAATTGCGCTGTTTCGTGCCGGAAAGCGGTTCCGGTCCATCACACTGACGAGTGACGCGCATCATTTGATGACAGATGTCTGGACTTCTGTTGCCGTCGTGCTTGGAATCGGTGTGGTGATGGTTTCAGATATACAGGTACTAGATCCCATTATCGCCATTGCCGTATCTTTAAACATAGTGTTTTCAGCTGTGGCAATTATCAGAGAGTCTGCGCAGGGGTTTATGGACACGGCTATCTCTGACAGTGATATAGAGGAGGTAAAGTCAGTCCTTGATACATATTGTTCAAAAGGCGTTTCCTATCATGGCTTGCGTACCCGACAGTCAGGATCACGCAGATTTGTCACTTTCCATGTACTGGTGCCCGGGCAGTGGACAGTCCAGAAGGGTCATGACTTATTGGAGAAAATGGAACAGTCGCTCAGACGCCATTTTGATAAAATGACGATTACCACGCATTTGGAGCCTCGCGAAGATCCGGCTTCTTCAAAGGATATATCTATAGATAGAGAATAATACCCCCTTCTCTGATGTTCGTAGCAATACAGCAATTTCCCAAAAACTCTGATAGACTTGGGCTATGTCGATCGATCCATATTATGAGCAAATGACCGCGAAAGGGAAGTTCCGTAAGTGGCTCGTATCAGTATGGCCTCATATATATAACGCCATCAACCATATTTTTGACACGCTGATGTCTAGCCTGTTTCGGCGGTAACCCCTGCATCTGTTACCTATCGAGTATTTGGGGATTTGTGTCCAAAATGTGTAGGATAAGTTCTCCAAACAGTGAGTTTGCCCACGAAAACCAATGTCGCGTATACATATCGGGATTATCCACATGAATGCTTTCATGCATAAAGTACGTTCCGGCATGCGTACGCTTCAATATATCCAGACACGAGAGAATTTCTTTGGTATCCGATGACGTCATTGCCTGCATAATAGTTGCGATCGGCCAGAATTTATCGCAGACACCCACGTGGGGTGATGTGATACCGCAGGCTACCCGTCCCTTTGCATAAAACGAATTCCACTCGCTCAAAATCAGTTTCCTTGTATTTTTATACACACTGTCATAGGCTGACACAAACCCAAGATAGGGAAGACTCAGAAGGCTTGGCACGTTTGGATCATCCATTATGCCGGAAGAACCGAATCCATCCACTTCGTACCCGTATACGGATCCGTATATGGGATGGTGGACAATACCCCATGTTGCTATCCCTTCCCGGATTTGATGCGCGATACGCAGGCTTAGTTTTTGGAGCTCAAATTCACCCAGCAAATCCAGTATTTGTGCCACCTTCTCCAGGTATACTGCCATCATGGCGTTGGATGCGATGTGATACGGGTATACCGCTTCATCATCGGAGGGACGAAACACGCTGCGTATCAGTCCGCAGTGCTTTCCCGGGTAGCCATACCCGTGCAGGCGAATCGCCGGATGCAGATGTCCGGATTTAGTGGTGAAGTGGTAGAGAAGTTCGATGTTGTCTTTATTTATAGTGTTTTGTTCGAGGACACAGAGGTTCAGTATCACGGAAATAGCTTCTCTCCACTTTTTCCCAAATGGGGTGAGCGACTGGGTCTGTGCGTAGTATCCGGCCGAAAGCCGCAGAAATGCCGCGAGAGAATCCAGTTCATACTTGCGCTCCCATACTTCATAATTGATCTCAAACGCATTTGCGTACGGGTCCGTGTGTATACACTGAGCCTGCCTGTTGATGAGGCCTATGGCTATCTGGTTTAATTCATCGTCTTTAGTAATATACGGTAAGTATGGCCAAAATTGGTTGGTGGAATCACGAAGCCACATGGCAGGGATGTCTCCTGTAACTATAAATGTGTCCGGGGCTCCCAAGTCATCGGTAAAGTACACGGTCGTATCCAGTGTATTTGGGAAACAATTGGTAAATAGCTTCCGCAACTGCGGATCCGCCAGTTGCCTCGCAGTTTCATCAGTGATACGGTCAATAGTATCGTTTCGGAAGATCCGTTCGTCGGGAGCGGGACGCTCGCGAAGGTGAGAAAAATTGTGAATTTGATCAGTATTTCTCTTGGGCATATAGTTATACTATCATGGAGTAATGAGGTACGGGAGTACCGGACAATCGCAGTATGAATACCGACTCTACATCACGGCGTATCGGATTAGCACTTGGCAGTGGCGGTCCGCGTGGACTTGCACATATCGGTGTTATTCATGCACTTATCAGTCACGGCATTCCTATCGATTATATAGCCGGATCAAGCGCAGGTGCGTTTATCGGCGGACTGTTTGCCGTGACCCAATCGATAGAAGAAGTGGAAAAAAAGGTAAAGGCCTTTACCTATAAAGATTTGCTGTTGGTTTTTTCCGATGTCGGCGTACTGACCGGTATGGTCCATGGTAATGCGATGGAAGCATTCCTGGAAAAGCTGCTGGAACATGCCACCATGGAATCACTCCCTATACCATTTGCCGCAGTCGCCACCGACGTATATGCAGGGGATACGGTAGTCATCACCAAAGGAAGTCTGGCGCGGGCAATACGGATGAGTAGTGCTGTCCCTGCCATATTTGACGCTGCGCTTCATGAAGGAAGATACCTGATTGACGGAGGAGCATCTCACCCTGTCCCGGTACATACCGCTCACGATATGGGGGCTACATATGTGATTGCGGTCAATTTGGACAGTTATAATTTTATAGACTCCAATCCCAGTGTGACAAAGATGCCAAATATAAAGGATGTCAGCATCGCATCTATCCGGCTGCTCAGGTACAATCTCGCCAAAGAATTATGCAACGATGCCGATGTCACGATCACACCCGATATAGCGTCAGTATCCTCAATAAATTTGGCCGGGTTCCTGCATCCGCATGACATCATCCTGAAGGGGTACGAAGCAGCCAGAGCCGCGATTCCTCAGATAAAATCTGATCTGAATATACGATGATTTCCTGGTTTTTGTTCCTAGGTCTGGTCTGGGTTGCATAATTTTGTTATAATTGAAGCTGCTTTGCACCACATGTTGTGGGGCGGAGTTATTCGTAGGTCCTGTAGCCGCCACTACGAAGTAGGTAGTGCCCTTGGGGTATGCCGCTATGAAATAGCTAATCCACTTGGGGGACAACGGTGAAAGACTTGAATAGTTAATAGTAGTATATGTTTTAGGTCCTGTAGCTCAACGGTAGAGCAGCTCCCTTTTAAGGAGTTGGTTCAGAGTTCGAATCTCTGCGGGATCACACATCGGGACTAGGTCAGTCCCAAAGTACTGTTTTAGCCCTAAATATGGGG